>CAWAPL010000036.1:0-6146 GCA_963783845.1 uncultured Phycisphaerales bacterium | reverse complement strand
ATGTTGTTATGTCCTCTACTTGGTTCAGTTCAGCGACAGTATTGCTAGCAATGCGACACCGTTTTTCCCAACGATCTGATCATCCGCGTTCAGCCGGAAGAGGGAGTCAGTTGGCGGCTCAATGGAAAAGTCCCCGGCGGATCGATGAACATCAAATCGGTTGCCCTGGATTTCCTGTACGAAACGACTTTCAAAGCCGAGCCGCCCGAGGCTTATGAACGGCTCCTGTACGATTCGCTGATGGGGGATCAGACGCTGTTCATTCGCGGCGACGAAGCCGAGGCCGCGTGGCGGGTCATCGACCCCATCGAGGAAGCCTGGCGCGCAGCAACACCGCCCCGCAGCAATACGCCCCAAACACCTGGGGCCCCAAGGCCGCGATGGATTTGATCGAATTGGACGGCCGTCGCTGGCTCCATTCCAGCGCCGATGAGGAGCCGATCGTCGCCTGTTCGCTGTGAAGTTTTTCAATTACCACGTATCGGCTTGCCGACTTCAGTCGGCAAGTCCTCATCGCGTTACGAGATCCGCGGCGTTTTGAGATCCGCTATCGGATGTTCTTTCTCCTGGGGCGGCGGGCGGCCAGCACGGGCAGGCCAAGTCCGAGCATGGCGAAGGCGGCCGGTTCGGGGACCTCGTAGCTGCTGTTGGGATCGTACAGGACCAGTTGGCTTCCGGGGCCGTCGAGATACCACTCGGAGAAGAGCGGCGCGTAGGTGTCGGTCGGCAGCCCCGTGAATTCGTCCAACCCGTCGGTGGCCTGCATCCAGAGGTTTTCCCCGAGAATGCCGGTGAGTCCGGCCGGAAGGCTCGTGCCCTCGGGAACAAAGACGACCGGATCGTCAATCACCAGTCGATCGCCGTTGCTGAGGGGAAGGGCGATGTCGGTGAGATGGAACCCGTCAAAGGTCACCGTCGATCCGCCGACGCCCTGGCCCTGAATCTGTGTGAACCAGTCGCTGAGGTTAATCCCCAACTGTGTTGCGTAGGTGGGGCTGATGATCGAGAATTGCGCGCCGGAGTCGAAGAGCCAGTTGTTGGCCACGTCGGTATCGTTGGGGCCGCGCACCGTGACGCCATTGACGACGGGGTTCAAGCCTTCGCTGGGAACGGGGGTTCCAGTCACGAAGTTGGTCCAGGTGACCGGCACGTGATAGAGGCCCTTGCTCGGCAAAACCGGCACGGTCGGTTGCAGCGTCGTCTCGGCGGTCAGAAAGCCGAGCGTATCCTGAACGACGTTGTAGGATTGGTTGGGATTGACCACCATGACTTGGTTTTGAATGATCGGCGTGCCGATGATGTCGTAGTAGACGAATCCCTCAAGCGGATCACTCTGGCGCAACTCGAAAGTGTACGTGCCGTAGGCCGTCATGGTGGAGGTATCGTCGGGATTCGTGTCGCTGGCCGGGGCGTAATAGGACTGCAGAGGCTCCGTGACATTTTCGTCTTCGGAGCCGCCGATGCCGGTCTCGGTATAGGTTTGCCCGGGTTGCAGGGGCACGCCGAACGTGTCGGTGACCGTTTTACTCATCAGGAATCCGCTGGAGCCGGAGTCGAGGATGACGGCGTAGCTATAGTCGCCAATGCCGTCGTTATACACGCTTCCGTTGGACGGGTTTGCCACGGCGCCGTATCCCCCGGTGAGTTCCGTGGCCAAAGCGCCCTGCGAGGTGTACGACCAGTCCGTCGCCACCGCGCGGCTCACGAGCAGAGTTGAAATGGAAAGCGCTAGGATGCCAGGCTTTCGCAACATCTGAGTTCCTCCACACTGCGCATCCCACACAGTTCGCCATGTTGATATATAGATCGCCCCCCCGCGAAATCACAACAAAAATTGCCATGGCTTTTCGGCATTTTCGAGAATTTTTGTCGGACAAAATGCGACCGATCACCGCCTCGCCGCGACACTTGCAAAAAGGGAAATCACCCGGTGAATCGGGAGCAAATGACCGGGAATCAATCTGGGCCGTGCTCGGCAAGATGGTTATCTTGACCGCGACCGCTGTTCGAGCTTTCGACGCCGGTTGGGACAGTGGGGTATTTCCTCAACCTGCCGGAGCGACTGCCATCGCGCAATAGAAAAGTTGTTGGTTACGCAGCGATCAACTATTCGCAACCAATGGCAATCGGCGTGTTGTTCGCCCGCGGCTCACGAGACTCGTGAGGTCTCAAACGCCGCTCGACTTCAATTCTGCTCATCGCCTTGGCCCCCCGGCCCAACCACCACCGTCCCGGCGACCATGTCCCCAATGCGCTGCCGAAGCGGTGAAATCAGCACCGTCACCAGCGGCAACGCCAGCGCCACATCGATGATCCGCAGCAGGTTCCGCAGCACAATCGCCATCGGACTCGGCGGCCCGCCATCGGGGCCGACCACGCGAAGCCCGAATGCCATCTTCCCCAGGCTTTGCCCGCAGATCAGCTCCGCCGCCGTCGTGTGCAGCAAATACGCCAGCGTCGCCAGCTCGGTCAGGTCCTGCAAAGATTTGGCATCGACGCTGGCCAGGGGATTGGCCGGATTGGCCGGATGGATGATGGCCACGACCGCCAGGATCGGGGCGAGATCGACCAATCCCGCGACGAATCGCACGCCCAGCGGGGCGAGGCGCGGCTTGGGCTCCCGCGCTTCACCCGACGGCGAAACAACCAGCGCGGACAGTTGCCGTTGCCGCACCGCCGCCATCGCCGCCGCCAGAACCAGCACCGCGTCGCCGCCGATCCACGGCATCAGCGGAATCGCCGGCGGCTTGGGGTTGGCGACCAGGCTCAATTTCGGCGCCGGCGGAAAGGATTCCGGGAACGAGTCCAAGCTGAAATCCTGCTCGATCTGCTGATCCGCGGCGTAGGCGATCCAGCGCAGGTTTCCGAACGCCTCGACCAACGTTTGCGAGCCAATGTCGGAGGGAAGCGTCGTGGGCATCTGCAGCGAAAGCCGCCGAACAAAATCGTCGCCAATTAGAACCTCGCCCGCCCCACCCGCGCCGGAGCGCGTCGTTGGCCGGCTGGTGGGCGGCTCCGCGGCCAGCCATAGCACCGCCCGGTCGTTGATCGTCAGCAACTTGAAATCGACCGTTTCCGGCGGACCGTTCACCACGATCGGTCGGGTCCATTCGCCTTGGCTCGTCAGCGCGCTGACGCTGAGCCGCCCGTCGCCGCTCCGCCACGCCAGCATCGGCAGTTGCTTCACCACCGCCAGCGACATCTGCGCCGGATCGTCCATCACGTCGTCGGGCAACGGGTGGGCATCGATCCATTTCCCATCGACGAAATGGCAGACCAGCAGCCGCGGCTCGGACGGCTGCGTGCTGGGCTCGGTCGCCGGAACCGTCGCCGCCAAACTCGCCTCCCGGCTCGCCGGCGGAGTCATCCAACCCAGCACCACCGCCCACACCGCGTCCGGATCGCCGGCGATCGCCAGCATCACGTCGCCTTGCGGCGGCGTCGGGCCGGTCCGGACGTCCGCCCCGTCCGCGATTTCCCACTGCCCGTTTTGCAGCACGACCAGCAACTCATCGTTGCTCGTGGCGATGCTGACGACGCGCTGGGCGATCGGCGGCATCGGCGACCAATCGTCGTTGCCGGACCATCTGGGCCGCCACACGATCGTCGTCTGCGGGTAATTCCCATCCGGAATTTTTCCAACATGAGCAATCCAGAAATGGTTATCGCTCCCCTCGGCCATCAGGTCCCGCTGCTTTGGCGCAGGCGCAATCGACAGCGTTGCCGCGTTCGCTGCCGGAGGCGCCGCCTCCAACGCCGGCGACGACAGCAACACCATCAGCCAGGTCAGCAAGCTAACGGAGGATGCCTTGGTCATCGATCCTGTTTACCCTCACGCCCGAGTTGCCAAGCCTAATCGGGTCCGGCATCCGGTATGTCGCCGCATTGGGGAATCCGTTATGAGACAAGCTCATGTCGCTCAGGTCGAACGACATTGTCGTGCCCGACATCGGAAAAAACAATTCGTAATGCGTCGCCATCAACGGCCATTGGGTCGGGTCGGCATTTGCCGTCTGGACCCGGTCGAACTTCGACAGCCGCGCCCACAGCACCACCCGGCCCCTGGCATCGAACAGCACCACCCGATTCGGCAGGAAAGTCTGCCGGTCGTACCAGATCTCCTTCAGCACCGCCCAGTGATCCACCGTCTCAATCTGCCAGTCGATCATGTACGCGTCGGAGGCGCTGTTGAATCGCATCACCGGCGCCGGCTGGCGAAGAAGGTCCGTATCCACGGGCCGGATGCCCAGCACTTCCATCACCATGTCCGGCCGGACCGGAATCTCGGCCTCATTCACCTTGTCGAGATCGGAGTATTTCCCCCACCAGAAAATCTGGTCGTGCTTCTCGTACAGCCAGAACCGCGCTCCGTCGGAGCCCATCTCGAATAGGTCCGCCACCTCGTTCTTGGCCGTCAGCTTCATCTCATTGGGACCCGTGAACAGCAAGTTGCCGTACCCGTCGATGTGCGATGTCTTGTTCTTCTCGCGATCGACGATCGTCGCCTCGAACCGCTCGCGCGCCCAAAGCGTCGGCAGCTTCTGGTTGTTCTCATTCACGCGCTCGACGAGCTGGCCGAGCGTCAACGTCTCGCCGAAATACCCCGCCGCCGGGGGCGGCGAAGAGTTGCAGGCGCACAATCCCAGCCCCGCCGCCGCAAATGCCGCCGTCGCCACCAGCCTCATAAATCCCCGTTTAGAATCTCGCCGAGCTGCTGGCTCACCTCGCCCACCTTCTGCTCGTCGAGCCTGGGATTCACCAAATCCATCAGTTCCTCGCGGCCCTTGAATCGAACGGACCAGATCTCCCTCTCCCCTTCATGCCGCGTCGATTCGTAAACAATTCTCCGCTTGCGCATCAGAATCAGGCCCAGCACAAACCGGAAATCCATCTTTCCCGCCTCCGCCGCACCGGCGAGCCGCTCGAACAGCTCGCACAGCACGTCATCATCCACAAACACGTTCCTCCGGGCCGTCGGCGGAAGCAGCGTGTTTTGCCAGAATCCCAGCAGACCGTTTTTATCGAAGCTCTCCCAGCAGCCCATGCAGACATCCAGCCGCTCCAGGGCCGCAGGCGTCTCGCGCAGCGCCGCCATCAGCTTTTCGCCCGGCTGGACGGCCCGGCCGCACACGTGGCATTTGCCTTCCGCCTTGGCGATGGCGTATCCGCTTGTAGCCAGGGGCTTTCCTGACGGGCTCGCGTTCATGCAAAACCTCCCTGCATCAATGTACGACGAACTGCCGGACATCCGTTCCGCCCGGCCCAACTTCAAATTTCACCGGCTTGCCGCATCGCGGACAGCGCCCGCAGTAAGCCGTGCCCTCGGCGTTGCGATAGATCCTCTGATAGACCGAGCAGCAGGCAAACAGCACGCTCAAAAACGGCCGGGCTTGCGACGAAGAGTTTTCCTTCTCCGAATCGCTCATGGCGCTATCCTAATGCAAAAATGCAACCGCAGAGACACAGAGACGCTGAGGAAGACGCAGAGAAGCCCCGATTGAATTTCTCTGTGTCCGCCTCTGCGTCTCTGCGTCTCTGCGGTTGCATTTTAACTTCTCAGCTTCGCAAAACCCGCTCCCAGATTCTCGGAATCACTCGCCCGATCAGCGCCGTGGCCCGCGACCGAATCCGCTCGCAGGTCTCCTCGATCTTTTGCCGCTTCTGGGCATCGGCCATGTCCGACAGGTTCACGCGAACGTTATAAAGCGCCACCCGCGTCGTCGCCATCGCCAGCTCGGCGCAAACCGCAAGGTCCGACAGCAAACGCGGGTTGACCTCTTCCACGATCGCCTCCGCCAGGCCCATGATTTCCACAGCCGTTATCGCCATCGATTGCGGCACCTGAATGCACAGCAGCGAAGCCGCGGCGATGCTCGATTCGCGATCCGGCGAATCCGCCGCCAATTTCCTCGCCGCCGCGAGCGCCTGATATGCCGATTGATCTTCCGACAAAAACCCCAGCATCATTTCCCGTCCGCGATGGAAAACCGCCAGCGCGTGCCGCAGCTTCGGCAGGTGCGATTCCAAACCCTTTTTCCCGACGCTGTAATTCACGACCATTTCCCCCATCGCCGCCGCCAGCGCCCCGGCCAGCGCCGCGGCGCTTCCCCCGCCGGGCGTCGGCTGCTTCGCCGCCGCCGCTTCCA
>CAWAPL010000035.1:0-16742 GCA_963783845.1 uncultured Phycisphaerales bacterium | reverse complement strand
TTTAATTCCAATGGTCATAATTTGTTCTTTAATATTTCTAGTTGCTGTTTGCGCAATCGACCAGCCTGGGGTCGCTCAAGACTATCTCTTCCCTTTTGAATTCAAGTAAATTTTTGCCTGATCGATATTATCATTAATGAGGAGTTTTGCCAATCTGAGATAGGCGCCGGATACCCATACATTGATTCTAAAAGAATCGATATCGTTGTGGGCCTCTATTTGCTGCACCCCCTCCAGTATCACCCGCTCCCCTCCTCTTTTCGCCCATTCCGGTAGATCGCCTCTCCCAAATGGGCCATCCAATCCCCTTTTTCCGCATTGTCGTGAGGGAAGAGTTCGATCGCTTTCGATCTCTGCCCGGAAGTCCTTTAGGAATATGCACGATTTTCCAAAGAGAAAATGGATCAAATGATCGCGGTCATGGATATCGTAGCCTTCTGCTATGGCGAGCATCGATTCGGCTTCCTGCATCGCGAGAATGGCGTACACCTTATCTTCCCCGTGATTAAACAGGTGCTGCCAAGAGATCAGCGGCCGCATATGCCGAAAACTCCGCGGTAATCGCGCTTTTGCTGGTAAATCGACAAGCGCCTAGTTGTAAAGATTAAGCGCTTCTAGCGTTTTGCCCTCTTCCCTCAAAACGTCGGCTTGTTGATGAGGTGTTATAGCCAAAGCGGTTCCAATAAAATAATTAATAGTCATGGCGCAATTTCAGGTATTGCAACCGGAAACTACCTATACGGGCTCGCCCATCCAGCCGCTGCCAGAAGGGGCTGCCCAAGACCACCCAGTCGCTGTGCCCCGAATGCACGCAACTCATCGATGCGACGGATCTTTGAGGACGGCGGCAAGGTGGTGATGGAGAAGCACTGCGCCGAGCATGGCGACTTTCGCGACATCGTCTATTCCGACGCCAAGCTGTACCTGAAGATGGAGGAGTGGACCTTCGGCGACAACCGGGGCCTGGAAAACCCGGTGGTCACCAACGCCACCCGCTGCCCGGACGATTGCGGCCTCTGCAACCTCCACACCAGCCACACCGGCCTGGCCAACGTCGACCTCACCAACCGCTGCAACCTGACCTGCCCGGTCTGCTTCGCCAACGCCAACGCCGCCGGCTATCTCTACGAGCCGGATTTCGAAACCGTGCGCAAGATGCTCCAGGCGCTGCGCGACGAAAAGCCGTGGCCGGGCCGCATCGTGCAGTTTTCGGGCGGCGAGCCCACCATCTATCCGCGCTTCCTGGACGTGCTGCGGATGGCCAGGGAGATGGGCTTCTCCCACACCCAGGTGGCCACCAACGGCATCAAGTTCACCGACCTGGAATTCGCCCAGCAGTGCAAGGAAGCCGGCCTGCACACGCTCTACCTGCAGTTCGACGGCGTCTGCGACGATGTCTACCGCCGCACGCGCGGCGAATGCGCTCTGGGAAAAGAAGCTGAAGTGCATCGAGAACGTGAAGAAGGCCGGGCCTGAAGATCGTCTACGTCCCCACCATCGTCAAGGGCCTGAACGATCACCAGATCGGCGACATCCTCCGCCTGGCGCTCGAGTACATCGAGTGCACCAGCGGCATCAGCTTCCAGCCGGTGGCCTTCACCGGCCGCATCGCGCGCCACGAGCTGGAAGCCAAGCGCTTCACGCTTTCCGATTTCGCCCACGCCGTGCAACAGCAGACCGGCATTGCCGATCCCTACGAGGACTGGTTCCCGCTCTCCTGCGTGACGCCGTTCTCGAAGCTGCTCAGCGCCCTGCGCGGCGAGGAGACCACCACCCTGAGCTGCCATCCGCACTGTTCGCTGGGCACCTACCTGTTCGTGGACCAGAACCGCAAGGCGATGCCGGTGACGCGGTTCGTCGACGTCGGCCCCATGCTGCAGGAGATGGACCTGCTGGCCCGCAAGGCCGACAAGCGGCGCGTTCAGTTCTTCACCAAGCTCGACGCCTGGAACAGCCTGCGCAAGTTCTTCCACGAGGAGCAGGCGCCCGAAGGACTGACCTTCAACAAGTTCCTGCAAACCCTGCAAGGCATGACCGACAAGCGGTACGGCCGCGGCGAAAGGAGAAGCGGGGCTTCACCTATCGCACGCTGATGCTGGCCGGCATGCACTTCATGGATTCGTACAACTACGACGTGGAGCGCGTGAAGCGCTGTGTCATCCACTACGCCGCGCCCAACGGCCGGATTTACCCGTTCTGCGCCTACAATTCGGGCCCGTCTACCGCGAGCGCATCGAAAGGGAATTTCCGTGCCGCTCGAACAACCGGAAGAAGCGCGCAAGCTACGGTAAAGGCCAAGAATAACTGCGGCCCCTGCACGAAAGAACCCGAGCTGGTCGGATAGCCCCTGTGAGGCAGGTTGTCCAACCTGCGGCCGATTGTCAATCGGCCCCCCTTTTCGGCATTGTGCCGCGCTCCATTTGCGACGAATCCCCTTCAACTTCGTCACAACTCCGCTACGTTCCGGATCCTTGCCGAATACTCATCGAATCTTCCTCACTCCTGTCCGACAACGCACGTAGATGAGGTTCTCGTTTCCGGGCCGCTGCGCGCTGGCGCTAACCCGGATTTCTCATCGAAAACCACGCGGCGGCCAGCGCATTGAGGACAAGTGACAGAAAAGATGTGGGATAGGCCACTGGACGGTTCGGGAGGCCGATCAACAGGATGTAGTAGCGATTGTGGTTGCCGATTCAATCGCTATGGGCAGCTTGCTTGGCCAGTTGAGCTAACGCGGTTCGTGACAGACGCTCCATCCTGGCCAGAGCGGCCTTGAGTTTGCGGTGCTGTTTGGTAGCGGCCTGATAGAGCGGCGCGGCTTGGGGGCTGAGCTTGACGTTGACGGTTTTTCCCTTGACCTTGTAGGTCCATTCGAAATAAGGTCCATGACGACGGGAGCATCGCTGGCAAGCGCAGTTGGGATGGCCGCACTTCATCACGCGCTTCAGATGCTCCCTTCAAGAAATACCCCAGTTGGTGGAGTTCCTGGCGAGCGTGGCGGAAGCGTGGGTCGGGGTCGTCGGGGAGGACCGGTCGGGGGGCAGCTTTGCGTGAGGGCATGGATACAGGTTCTCACGAAACTTGTCGTACGGTATTAATACAGTATGATGAACAAAATACCAGAAACATCTTTGCTGAAAAGATGTTACTTTCGGCGCGGGACCGGCTGGGCTGGCGATGGCGCTCGATCTGGGCGAACGATCGGGGCTGAACGTGCTGGTGATTGAGAGCGGGGGATTTGAAGTGGATCGCGATGCCCTGGCGCTGAATCAGGGAAGCAGCGTCGGCGATGCGTACCACGATCCCGCGGCGATTCGGGCCCGGCGATTCGCCGGGACGGCCACGATGTGGCACACCTCGGACCGGGGATCGCTGGGCACGAAATATCTGCCCCTCGACCCAATCGACTTTGAAAGACGGGATTGGGTTCCGTACAGCGGGTGGCCGTTCGATTACTCCCGCCTGGCGCCGTGGTATGAAAAGGCGGTGAAGGTTTGCGGCGTCGGGCCGTTTGATTATTCCACTGAATATTGGAGCGATGGCGGCAACCCGCCCTGGGCGCTGGAGCAAACGGACGCCGACAGCGCGGTGTATCAACTTGGGCCGGACGTTGTTTTCACCCGGGATGCGCGCTCGGCCGTGGAACGGCTGGAGAATGTCCGTTGCATTTTGAACGCCACGGTCGTGGGAATTGATGCCGGGGCGGCTTCGCCGGGGCCGGGCGGGCTGAAGGTCACGGGGCTCAAGGTTCGGACGCTTTCGGGGATTTCCCTCGGCGCAACGGCGTCGAATTACGTGCTGGCCACGGGGGCAATCGAAAACGCGAGGCTGCTGCTGGCGTTTGGGATCGGCAATCAGCACGATCAGGTCGGGCGATATTATAACGATCATCCCGTGGTGACATTCGGGGAGTTGATTCCGGCGGATCGGTCGCTGTTCAATCGGTCGGCTTTTTATGATCGACGGCCGTTTCGCGGCGTTGACGTGCTGGGAAGATTGGTGCTACGGCGCGCCGCCATGGAACGCGAGAAGCTGCTCAACGTGGCGGTGCTGCTGCATCCGCGGCCGGCGCGTTACCGATCGCGGCCGATCGAAGCGGTTCGCCGATTGAACGCCGCCCGGCAAAGTCGCTCGATCCAGCCGGGGTTTTATCGCGATTTGTTGCACGCGGCCGTTGGGATTCCCTGGATCGCCGCCTATGCGCGGAAGCGGGCGCGGGGGCAGAATTTCATGGCATCGGGGTGGTCGCGCTGGCCGGACAATTCACGGGAATATCGCACGTTCGAGCCGGTATTTTATCCGGAGCAAGCGCCCGATCCGGAGAATCGCATCACGCTGGGGACGAATCGGGATGCGCTGGGGATTCCGCGGGCGGTCATTCATTGGCGGTGGCGCGACGCGGACCGTCGATCGGCGTCGCGTGCCGTGGAGCTGCTTGCGGCCGCGTTTGACAAAGCGGGGATTGGCCGGTTGCGGATCTCGCCCGGCGAGAGTTTCACTCCCGGCACGCATCATCCGGCGAGCACGACGCGGATGTCGGACGATCCGCGATTGGGCGTGGTGGACGCCACGGGAAAGGTTCACGGGACGGCTAATTTGTTTGTCGCCGGGGCCAGCGTTTTTCCAACCGCCGGGTTTGCCAATCCGATGCTGACGATTGTCGCGCTGGCACTTCGGCTGGCGGATCATTTGGCGCGGGGCGATCGTTGACCGCGTCACTTTTTCAGGAAATTCGCCAGCAGCCGCTCGCCCTGTTCCGTCAGGAAACTTTCCGGATGGAATTGGACGCCTTCCAGCGGCCATTCTTTGTGGCGAACGCCCATGATCTCGTCGTGGTCCGTCCAACTGCTGATTTCGTATTCCGGCGGGAGCGTGCCGCGGCGGATGATGAGGCTGTGGTAACGCGTGGCGGTGAAAGGATTGGGCATACCCACGTAAATGCTCTTGCCGTCGTGGTGGATCTGATCGGTCTTGCCGTGCATGAGACGCTCGGCCCGCTCGACGATCGCCCCGCTGACGAAGCCGATGCATTGGTGGCCCAGGCACACGCCGAGCACCGGGAGCCTGGGACCGAAATGGCGGATGATGTCGTTGCTGATCCCGCCTTCTTTCGGGGTGCAGGGGCCGGGGGAAATGACGATGTGCGTGGGGCGGAGGGCTTCCACCTGGTCCAGCGTCACCTTGTCGTTGCGGAAAACGCGCATTTCCTGGGTTGGATCAACCTCGCCCAGTTTTTGCACCAGGTTGTAGGTGAAGGAATCGTAGTTGTCGATCAACACGATCATGGGACAATAGCGTAGGAGACTGGGGGGGAAAAGTAAAAAGAGCACCAAAGCAGGCACGAAGGCATCCCGACAGGTAGGGACGCCTTCGTGCCCGCGTGGCTTTTCTGGTTCCGTTCTTGTGAAACGAATAGTGCGAGCCTATCGTATTACGGTCAAGCGTATTCCGGTGCGTTATGCCCCACAGGGTCGCCAAAGATCAACTCGCGGTGATTCGAATCGACGGCATGCACTGTCACCGCTGCGAGCAGACCATCCGCACGGCGATTTCCGCCAAGCCGGGCGTGCACGAGGTGGAAGTCGATTTCAACAGCCGGCAGGCTTCGGTGCTGTTCGATCCGGCGAATGTGAAGGTCAGTGAACTCATGGCCGTGGTGGATGAGGTGGGATATCGGGCGGTGGGGTTCACGCAGGTTTCGGCGGATTCCAAGGGCTGAGAACCGGCACTTCGACAGCGCTCAGTGCAGGCCAGCCTCAGCGGCTTGCCGACTTCAGTCGGCAAGTTCTCGACGCATCGTTTCGCCCACGTCGTCGCCGGACTTCCAAAGCACGTCGATAACAAGTTCCTCGGGTTCGCCGTTATCGCCGAGCATGCGATGGCCGATCGCGAAAACCAAACCGCCGCAGCGGTCGTATAACAGACTGAGCGCATACGGATCCCGGGGCCAAGCGAAAGACATCCGCCCACACAGGCCACAAAGACGACAGAGAAGGACGAAAAAAACACGATGCGGGGCGGCGGCCTGTTTGGACTCCGCGCTCCGGGCGTGATTCCTGGGGTATTGTTTCATTGGCCGACTGCCAGGCGGGGCGCGAGTTGCTCGGCGAGATCGATCAGCCGATCGAACTCGATTTCGTCGAAATGGCGGCTGGAGAAATCGAGGATGAGGCAATGGCCGCTGACGATCAGGGCAAGGTCGGGCGGCAACAGGGCCGGCGCGGTGGATTCGGCCAGAGCCTTGGCGGCGCGGGCTTCGGCGCCGAAGACCACGAATCGCGCGCTCGGCATCAGCGAGGGATAGCTCGAAAGGGAGAACAGATCGACGAGGCTGAGATCGCGAGCGGTCGGTCGCAGCGCGGTGGCGGGCCAGGCGCCGCTCAGGTCGCGCAGGATTAGGTTCCAGCGGCGTTTGGACGTGGGGACTGTCGCGGCGGTGTCGGCGGTTTCGATTTGTGCCAGCGTGATGCCGCGCCCGCTGAGCGTCTTGCGGATTTTGGGGTTGAATGGCTTGAGGACGGCGGGCGCCTCGCCGCCGGCCCGCCGCAGGCGCATGCCGTGGCATCGAGCCCAATGCGCCATGGCCACGAGCCGGCGATGGCGGGTCTCGCGGCGGACGAGCGTCGCGAAGACCCAGAGGCTGGCTCCGAGTATCAGCGCCAGGGTCAAAAGCACTGCTGGGGAAGGGTGAGTCGCGGAAACGTAGGCGGCCGGCATGGAATGCCATTGTAGGTGCCGCCGATAATTTCCGCAGCATTACTTATGCAAATTGGGCAGCGCCGGTTGCTCGCCAGAGCGCGTCAATTCCGGCAAGGGGTTGTGTCGATAGTTGGCAGCGTCGCCCATAGACCGGAGGAGCATGGCTGACTTCACCAGCATAGTTAAGGACACCAAGCGTCATTACGACGTGCGGATCAGGCGGTGGCACTCCAGCATGAGCGGCAAAGCCTGGCGCGTGTATTACCACGACGGGCGGGTTGTCAACTGGATCGAAGCTCCGCAGCCCAAGACGCCGCTGAGCCTCGCCATCTTCCTGCACGAGGTGGGGCATCACGTCATCGGGTTCGAGAAATACCGCCGCCGCTGCGAGGAGGAGTTCCACGTCTGGATGTGGGCGGTCAACGAAATGCGCCGGCGCGGGATTGAGCCGAACGAAAAGGTGAATCGGCGGGTGGAGCTTTCGATGCGATACGCGGTGAGCAAGGCGATGCGCCGCGGGATCAAGGAGATCCCCGAAACGCTGATGCGCTGACGTGCACACGCGCGGTGTAGAAAAGTTTAGCCGCGTCGGCCTCGACGCGTCTTCTTCAAGCCGCCGCGATCGTTTCCGCAGGCGGGGTTGTGCTCGCCCGCGTTTCGGCGATGGCCTTGGATTCCGGCTCGGTGCGCGGGTGGGATCGCAAGACCCCGTCTTCCATCACCAACCGAATCTTCGCCAGCGCCTTGTTCTGAATCTGCCGCACGCGCTCCTTGGTCACGCCGATGATCTTGCCGACCTCTTCCAGCGTCATCGGGGATTCCTCGACCTGCTGCCAATTGAACCGGCGGCGAATGACCGTCTGCTCGACGCTGGACAAATCCGCCAGGTTCCGGTCCACGATCGCCTTCAATTCGTCGATGCAGTCGTCCTCGATCTGATCGCGGCGGCGGTCGGCCCAGTCGCTCTGCTCCATGGTCGGCTCAAATTCCACGGGAAACCGCGTGCGATGCTTGGAGGCCTTCATGGCCGTTCGGCTGAAGCCTTTCAAAATCGCCCGGCAGGCGTAGGTGCTGAACTTGAATCCGCGGTCGATGGAGAACTTGTCCACCGCTCGAAGCAGGGCCATGTTCCCTTCGCTGACCACCTCCGCGAAATCGACCTCGCCCAGGCGCGTGCGCTTGGCCATGGCCAAAACCAGGGCCAGGTTCGTCCGAACCAGGTACTCGCGGAAGTGCTCGAATTTCCGATGCCAATCCAGAAACGCATTGGCGCGGCCGAGGGTCAGGCCCTGGGCGCGGATTTCTTTTTGCAGAGCCAGCAGGCACTTCTTGCAATAGTTGTAGCGGAGGAACATCAAGCGCTCTTCAGGCGCCTTCATCAACTGCGGCGGAGAGCCGTAGCCGAGATCGGCCAGGTCCACGCGCGTCGGCTGATACCAACTCGTCAGCGGCAGCTCCCGCTGGGCATCCTCGGTGAACAACTCCTCTTCCACGTGCTTGCGGCGGAACGCGGAACTGTCCATGTAAGCGTAGTTTTCCTCGAGCAGCCGGGTCACGCGCTCCCGGATGCTCCGCAGCACCGGCGCCTGGCGCCGCCGCGTATTAATTGTCTTTGTCATCACGGCCATCTGTGGCCTCCCTTTCCAGGCGGTTGAGTCGCAGTCTCCGTTATACACATAAGCAAACGGCGTTCACAACCTCAAAAATTATTATCTCAATTCCTTCCGAAAAATTCTTACGAGGCTTACCCAAGTTCCGTTCGGCGCCTAAGTGATTATGCCAGCTAGGCTAAGACAATGCCTTCCGTGGCCAGAGCCGGCCCCGCGGGCGCTGGACACCTATACTGACCCGCGCCGGCGTCCTGCCGGCAGTGGTCAGTTTTTGGCAGAATCGTTATCTTCACCTGTCAATTCATCCAGGAACGCGGCATTCGATGCGGAAAAAAATCTGTTTTGGCGGAACATTCAATCCGATCCACCACGGCCATCTGCTGTGCGCCAGGGCCGCCGCCGAGGCCGACGGGGCCCAGAGCGTTGTCCTAATCCCGGCCGGCTCGCCGCCTCATAAGCCCGGCGAGAACGATCTGGCTGGGGCCGAGCATCGGCTGGAGATGTGCAGGCTGGCCATTGCCGGCTCCGATAGCTTTGAAATCGACGATCGCGAGTTGCGCAGGCCCGGACCCAGCTTTACCATCGATACGGTTCGGCAGCTTCGGCGAGATGGCTGGGATGAGGTCACCTGGCTCATCGGTTCCGATCTGCTGGGCCTTCTGCCAACTTGGCATGAGCCTCAGGCCCTGCTCGCGGAGGTCCGGCTTCTCATCATGGTCAGGCCCGGCGCCAATCTGTCCTGGTCAACGCTTCCGCCCGAGTTCCAGAAGTTACGCGACAACGTGGTTCAGGTTCCGCAGATCGACATCAGCGCAACCGACATCCGCAAAAGAGTGAGGGCGGGGCTGGCAATCGATTTCCTCGCGCCGGCGGAGGTCTGTCGATATATCGCCGCGCATCGGCTATACCGGGTGGATTCCGCCGCGAGCGGTCCCGGTTCCGCATGATCAATCATTTCGACATCGCCTATGGTTTGGGGATTGGCCTGTCCTCGCCGTTCTGGCTGGCACGGCCGTCTTCGCGGCGCAAGGTGCTGACCGCGTTTTCGCAGCGCATGGGATATGTTCCGGGCGCGATCTTTCCAAGCCCGGCATCATGATCCATGCGGTGAGCCTCGGCGAAATCAACGCCACGCGCTCGCTGATCAACGTGCTTCGCGCCGATCGGCCGGGAATCGAGTTCATCGTTTCGGTCACGACGGAAACCGGCTTTGCCCGCGGGCGGGAGTTGTACGGATCGTCGGCCGACGTGACGCTTATCCGATATCCGCTGGATTTCACGTCCGCGGTCCAGCGGCTGCTCGACACGCTCCGGCCGGCGGTTGTCGTGCTGCTGGAACTCGAGGTCTGGCCGAACTTCATCCGCCGCTGCGCACAGCGCAAGACGCCGGTGGTCCTGGTGAATGGGCGGATCACGCCGGGGAGTTTCCGCAAATATCGCCTGGCCCGGCCCTTGGTTGGATCGATGTTCGCCCGCCTGCATCACGTCGCCGCCCAGGACGAGGAATATGCCCGCCGATTTGTGGATCTCGGCGTGCCCGCCGATCGCGTGAGCGTAACCGGCACGATGAAATTCGACACCGCCGAAATCACGGGCGAGATTTCCGGGACAGGCGAGTTGGCCGCCGCGGTTGGATTGTCGCCCGGCAAGCAGCCGGTCTGGGTTTGCGGATCGACCGGGCCGGGGGAGGAGGCGATTTTGCTCGCCGTGTATCGCCGGCTGCTGCAGCGCTTCGCCGATCTGCGCCTGGTGATCGTCCCGCGAAAGCCGGAGCGATTCGACGAAGTGGCGGAGCTGATCGCGGCTGATGGATTCGGCGTAATCCGGCGCTCGCAACCCGCCGCCCCACCGCCGCCGAGTTCCCCCCTCCCGATCATTCTTGGCGACACCATCGGCGAGCTGCGCAAGTTTTATTCCCTGGCCGATGCCGTCTTTGTCGGCCGGACACTGGTTGACCTGGGCCATCGCCAGCACGGCAGCGACATGATCGAACCGGCGGCCCTGGCCAAGGCCGTGGTCGTGGGCCCGTTCACCGCCAATTTCGCCGAGGCCATGAATTGCTTCCGCCGCGCCGAGGCGATGATCGTCGTGCAAAACGCGCGGGAGCTGGAATCGGCGATTGCGACGCTGCTGTCCGATTCCGCCGCGGCGAGCCGCCTGGGGATGTGCGCCCGAGACGTCGTAAAAAGCCAGCAAGGCGCCACCCGGCGCCACGCGAGGATCATCCTTGACACTCTCAAAACCGTCTTGACGATGAAACCCGCATGAGATTCTTCGCCCAACTCCAGCGCAAACTCAGCCCCTATGCGATACCCAACGTCACGCTTTATCTCATCGCATTCCAGGGCTTCACGTTCCTGATTTCCTACGTCCGGCCGGATTACCTGTCCAAACTGGTGCTCACTCACCAAGGGCTTTTCGCCGGGGAATGGTGGCGGCTGCTGACGCTTCTAATCATGCCGCCGGCCATGTATCCCGTGTTCCTCATTTTTTATCTCTTCGTCTATTACCTCGTCGGCACGACGCTGGAAGCGCAGTGGGGAACGTTCCGATACAATCTTTATATCCTGGTCGGATACCTGGCCACGGTGCTGGTCGTGCTGATTCCCGGGGCGATCGTTTCCAACTTCTATCTGATGGAATCCATCTTCCTCGCCTTCGCCTGGCTGTATCCCGATTTCGAGTTCCTTCTGTTTCTCATTTTGCCGGTCAAGGTGAAATGGCTGGGGCTGATCGGCTGGATTTTTTACGTCGTGGCGTTTCTCGGCGGAGACTGGGCGACCAAGGCCGAGGTTGCCGCGGGGTCGATCAATTTCCTGCTGTTTTTCCATTCCGATCTGGCCGGTTGGATTCGCACGTCCAACCGGAAATTCAAATCCGGCATGGCGCAGGCCCGCGCTCAGGAGGCCAAGCCGCCGATGCACGTCTGCGCCGCTTGCGGCGTCACCGACCAATCCGATCGCAAAATGGAATTTCGCTATTGCCCGCTATGCACGGGAACACCGGCCTATTGCATCAATCATATTGGCAATCACCAACATAGGTGAATGAGAAAATCCGTCAATTGTCAACTGTCAATCATCAATCGACAATTTCCTTATTTCACTTCCATCACCACGATCGACACGTCGTCCTTCGGCTGAAGGCTGCCGGTCTCTTTATCCAGACTATCCGATAGCTCGCAGAGGAGTTGCTCGATGGGCATGTCGCGGCGGCGTTCCAGTTCCGTGCGCCATTGCTCGGTGTTGTTGCACTGGTCATCTCCAAAGGCGACTTCGATGCCGTCGGTGTACACGAACAAGCGGTCGCCCACGCGAAGCTGGATTTGGCTGTCGACATATCGTTCTTCGGGGAAAATCCCCAGCAGCCCGCCCACGCACTCCACGTTCATCACCGTTCCATCGGCTCGCATCAGAAGGGGATGGGGATGGCCCGCCCCGGCGAACCGGCATTCCAGAGTCGAGGCATTGACCATGCCGTAAACCGCCGTCGCGAACGTGGCGTGCGTGAGCTTCTGCTCGACCAGCGCGGCGTTCACGTCGACCGAGCGCTTCGCTGGGATTCAGCAGCCGATATCCCTGCCCCGTGATTTCCTTGGTCACCAACGCGTTTTTGATGAACATCGTCACCAGCGCCGCGGGCATGCCGTGGCCGACCGCGTCGGCCATGTAAAAACCCACGTGCGTTTCGTCAAGACGGGCCACGTCATAGATGTCGCCGCTGACGTACCCCGCCGGCCGGTAGAGCGTGTGAAAATGAACCGGGCCAATCTGCGGCAGCGTTTTGGGCAGAAAATCCTGTTGCAGCCGGGCCGCCAGACGCATTTCCTCGTCCAACCGGTGCATGTAAAAATTCACCGTCTCATCCCGGCGATTCAGGAAATTGATTTGCTGGCGCAGCGTGGCCAGTTCGCTCTGGAGCTGCGCCACCGCGTCCGTTGCCGGATGGATGGCCTCGTCTAGGAATCGTTCTTCTGGCTGGGCGCGCACGGGTTCCTCTCATTCGATGTCGGCAAGCGGCGACGGCAACTTGAAAATGCGCGGACAATTTCGGGGGGCGATCACTTGGCCGGCGGAGCGAGAGCGTCTTTCGGCACGTCCAGGTGGTCCCCCGGTTTCAGCTTCAACCGTGCCGCCGTCCCGGCGTTGAGTTCGATCGCATATTTGGCCGGGACCTGGCTGCTGACGCCGCGGTCGTTGAACGCTTCCAGACGAACGATGCTGACGATGTCCCCCTTGCCGCTCAGAAACACAACGTCCAGCGGGAAATGAACGTCGTGATTCCAGAAAATCTGCTCCTTTTCCTCTGGAAGCGGAAAGATCATGCCATGGTCGGGATCGAGGTGATCCCGGTGCATCAGGCCAACCGTCTGGTCGTGAAAACTCGTGGCAATCTCCAAATTAAAGCTTTCCGCCCCAATCCGCATCCGCGTGACCGGCAGGGAACTCACCGGCGTCCGATCGCACCCAATCAGCGCGACGGCGAATAACAGGCTGATGAAAATTCGCCAAGCATGACGTTTCACGGCTGGCCCTTTCCGGCTTTGTGACCAATCTTACACGTGAGCAGAATATCGGCCGCAACCAAAACAATGATGACCAGCAGCAGAAACATCACGCCCAGCCAGACAGCCAGGTAAGCCCCAGGCGTTCGCTGATCGTCAACAACATGGAAGCCGGCAAAGCAAGCGATGCCGAGCAGGAACATCGCGGCTCCGCAGACGCGCCGCACGCGATGCGCAACGAATTGCGATGCGAAGGTTCAACAGCAGCCAGCCGAGCCGCGGCTTTGGAATAGAAGAGATAGAACCACCCGACGATTCCGCAAAGAAGCGAGAAAATTCCCACGAGCGCGGAGTTCATTCAAAGAAGTTCTATACAGAAATGGGGGTTCGTGGCTAGTGGTTGCTGGTTGAAACACCGCCGATCCCTGTATTCGTGCATCTTCTCCGCGCGCCGCCGGTTGCACGAGACATGGGAATTCAGAGATGCTGCGATTTGGGCGGTTTGACATCGCTGGGGGCGGGAGGGCAGATTTTCATTGCCCCCTATGGGGTGTTGAAGGATACCGCCCCCTTTAGTCTCATCATCCTGTGAGTCTTCACGCGAAGAAGTTTGGCCGTGTCCTGCGCGAGTTGCGTGAAGCTCGCTCCCTGTCGCAGGAACAGCTTGGTGAAGCCGCCGGGGTTCACCGAACTTACATCGGGAAGGTCGAGCGCGGCGAAAAAGACATTTCGATCCGCACGGCGACAAAGCTGGCCGCCGCGCTGGGCATAAAGCTCTCTCTCGTCATTGACGCATTAGAGAAGCGCGGGGTTAAGTGAGGATGAGGCGCGACGCAGCTATCGCCACGATTGTCGATCTGTGCAGGAAGGGCGCAGGCTTCCATCTCGACGCCGCCGCCCTTGTGGCTAAGATTGCGGCGCCGGACCGCCCGGCACTCGTGGAATCGCTATTGGAGTGTGGCGTCATACCGGAATCGTTCGGACACGATTCCACCGAGGAAAAGCTATATGCAAAGTACTGCGATGTGCTTCTTGAAAAAGCGTTTGCGGCGATGGGCTTGAAATCCGCTGTGATTGAGGAAAGAGCCGACTCCGCAGACGTTCTAGGCGAATCCGCCGAATACTCTATTGTCGGGGATGCCAAAGCGTTCCGATTGAGCAGAACCGCGAAAAATCAAAAGGACTTCAAGGTCACGGCACTTTCAGGCTGGCGCGGCGACCACACTTACGCTCTGCTGGTCTGTCCGATCTATCAATATCCGAGAAAGAGAAGCCAAATCTACGAGCAAGCGACCGAGCATGGCGTCAGTTTAATCGGCTATGTTCACCTCTCCTTCCTGGTGGAGCATTCGCCGAATTGCAACGCGAATCTCCCGGCCATTTGGAATGTCGCGGCGAGCATCGGGCAAACGAACCAAGCCAGTGCCTATTGGCGCACAGTTGACGAAGCGGTGTGCCAGGCCGTTAACAGGACGGGCGATGATCTTGCGGCATTCAAACGACGCGAGCAGGACACGCTAGAGGCGATCAAGAATGTGGAAATTGCTCATCTGCAGGGCGAAATCGAAAAGGTGATGAAGCTCTCGAAAGAAGAAGCAATCCAACAGCTCATATTTAAATTGAATACCCCTTCGCGAATCGAGAAAATCAAGGGCGTGACCTATTGAAACAGTGCCGGCTCTGGTGTCGGCGGATGCCCGGTGATTTTTTGAAGCGTGATCAGAACATTCGATTCGTCGAGAATACGTCTGCATGCTATGTCTGCATGAGCTTGATCCTGTTCAATTCCGATGAATCGCCTTGCGGTCCTAGCGCAAGCAACCCCTGTCGAACCGGAACCAGCGAACGGATCGAGAACTAGAGCACCCTCCGGCGTAGTCAGACGGATCAAAAACTCAAGAATTGATACAGGCTTCTGCGCCTCATGGAAGCGCTGTTCATCCGGCGCGAAGTCGAATCGCAGCACGTTCGAGGGGTTGCGCCCTTCGAGAGAACACGCGTCTGTGTTCATCGCGCCAACGCCGTGTTCAAGCACGTTGTCCGCGATAGTTCCGCCAATGGCATAAGGCTTGAACAACCAAATGATCGGTTCAAAGATTGGTGCTAGGTTTCCGAGCCGCCAGCCCGCCCATTTGCGCGCTTCCGCAACCATCCCGCGCCGAGCGTAGAGCTTCGCCAAGCTCTGTGCGCGATAGTGAGCGCTTCCCTTTTCCCATGCAAGCAAATCACGGACAAGAAATCCGGCATCTTCAAAGGCGACCATCGCACGGTGCATGTTGCGTCGACCGGCGAACACAATGAACGAACCGCCGGGCTTCATTGCTCGTAGCACTTCGCCCGCCCAGGACGTACACCAGTCCTGATATTCCTGCGGTCGATTTAGGTCGGCTTTCGACCATCCATTAATCGGTTTGCCACGTCGCTTGAAACCCGATCCGAGCTTCATCTGTGCGGGCGACTTTCCACCTAGAGCGGAGTTGGTGTTGTTGTGCAGCACGTCCCACTCGTCCAACGAAATGCCATAGGGAATGTCCGTCAATGTAAGATCGACGGAGTTGGCTTTCAAAGTGGGCAGCAAGCTGGCGCAATCACCACATCGCACGTCAAACCCATCCGGGGGATTGTTCATACGCCAAGGATCATAACCGTGGAATTCGACCACTCAAGCCCCTGGAGGGCGGTCGTTCCCATTGGAGAACCTTACGGTTTGCCGGGTGGAGCCGATTCACATGGACTGTAGGGTTCGAAGACCCCCAGCGTCCCTCCGTGCCTGCATGCTCCCCTATTCCCGCGGCGAAATGCCGGCTTGTCCAAGCAGTTTCCTCGTCGTTGTCATGGGAAGTCCCACGATGTTCGTCATGCAGCCGGCTGTGCGGCGGACGAAGGGATCGGGATCCTGGATGCCGTAGGCGCCGGCTTTGCCTTGCCACTGATTCGAGGCGATGTAGGCATCAATCTCGTCGGGGCTGAGCGGTTTCATCTCGACGGTCGAGATCACGTGCTCCAGAAGCGACAGGGCGGAGCGGATGTGGACGACGGCGACGCCGGTGATGACCTGATGCGTCGTGCCGGATAATTGGGACAGAATCCGGCGAGCGTCGGCGGCGTCGGCGGGCTTGCCGAGGATTGTGCCGCCCAGCGCGACGATCGTGTCGGCGGCCAGAACGACATCATCGGGAAATCGGCCGGCGACGGCCTGGGCCTTGGCGGCGGCGATGCGCGATGCGGCATCCGCGGGCGACAGATTCCGGATCAGGGAGGATTCATCCACGTCGGCAACTTGGGTGAGAAAATCATAACCGGCCTGGCGCAGAGCCGCTGGCGCTGCGGCGAGGCACTGGCGAGGATCAGGCGAAGTCGCCGGGTCATTACGTCTTGCGATAGCGTATTAGTGGATGGCCCGGACGGCCATGTCGCCCACGAGCGGTTCGCGACCTTGGCGGGTCGGCAGATCGTAGCGAACGATGATCGAATGCGTGTTGATCGTTTCCACGTGTCCCATCGTGAGCGTGGCCTGGTTGGAATCGATGAAGGTGATGACATCGCCGACGGTGAAATCCTGGCCCGGCACGCTTCCCACGAAGGCGAGATTGGCGCTGGGCAGGACCGCGGTGACGAGGCCGACGCGGGCTTCGGGATCGGATTGCCGGTATTGGTCGCGGATGGCGGACAGTTGAGCGGCCGTGACCGGCGGAGCGGGAGGCAGCGAGCCGACCGAACATCCGGCGAGAATGACCGGCAGGATTGAGGCGACGATCAGGCGTGAAATCGCGGTCTTGTTCATGCCGGGCATTTTAGCTGGACGGCGGGAAAACATGAAATGCGGGAAATGATGCGTAAAAAGCAGCGGCGCCCCGTTCGGGGGCACCGCTGGTTCCTGCGTCCTTGCATGGAAAGGGAGGTTTGTTCAAAAGACCGCGCTCCCCTTC
>CAWAPL010000034.1:0-506113 GCA_963783845.1 uncultured Phycisphaerales bacterium | reverse complement strand
CAAATCGGCTGCTTCTGACGACACGTAATAATTTCGACCCTTTGCCAATGCACGGGCATCGTGAAGCTTCGCTCCGCACGTGCTTGGTCTCCCCACCCCTTCGTCCAATTACAGGAACATTCTGGCCTGCGCTGTTTTATGACAGGCACGACACCAAGCAGTGGCATACCCAAATCAAACTGAAATCGTTGGTGCGGCATTGAGGTTGCGCCAGCAATCCATCCTTCCGCGTAGCCTGCCTGAATCGCGCCCACGGTTGTCGTCATGTAACCGACGGTCAGTTCTCTCGGCGGTTTGTCACCCCAATACTGTGCTCCATCAATACCGTGTCGAATCGCCTCGGCGGCAGCCCGGGCACGCTGTTCGCGATCTCCATCGGTCATTAATTCATATGCGAGGGCTTTCTGATCTATGCGCCCCAAACACCACGGACATGGCTCATCCGGCGAATAGCGCGCGAGTTCACCGACTTGTTCCGTTAGCTTTCCGTTCTTTGCCCGCATCAGCACAGCGGCATCAATGCACGGCAGCAAGTAGTGGCTTGCGTAATCTCCAAGCGCTGCGCGACTGTGTTGACTGTCGGTGCAGCCCAGCACCAGATCACCTACGCATGAAAAAAGCACTCACCTTCGCAACGGTTGGAATTGTCATTTTCACGGTTTGTAATTTTCTGTCTATCAATTGGCGCGCATTTCATCAAAACCGTGCAACCGAGCCTGTCATCAACAGGAACGTGCTCATCATCAGCTTTCTGATGACTATCATGGCTCTGCTGAAAATTCACGACCTCTTTTATCCGAAGCGCGGCCGGCGCTAGTCGCGCGCACCTCGTCACCGGCCAGCAGGCCCTGATCCTGCCCTGCCTCGGCCGCACGGAATACGATCAGCAGCCATCCGGCGAGCAGTTCGTCGTAGCGTTGAAGACACGATGGGCGTCGTCCACATGTCTCGCTGTGCTAACCCGCCGGCGTCCCCGCACCTGAAAAGCGAGCCGGCGATCATCGCCGCCATCGCGCGCGCGCACGCTCGGCGCCACGACGACCGTCGACTGGGAATGCCTCGCCGCCGACTACGACCGCATCCGCCAGCACATCGAGCACGTCGTCCCCGGCTTCACGCAATACAACGTCCGCGTCCGCCAGCCTGGCGGGTTCTATCTGCCGAACGATCCGTATCAGGGGAAATTCAAGACGCCGTCGCGACGGGCGAAATTCACCGTGCACGCCCGGCCGCAGCACGCGGTCGGCGACGGCCAGCTGCTGCTCACGACCGTCCGCAGCCACGATCAGTTCAACACGACGATCTACAGCGAGAACGATCGCTATCGCGGCATCTCTGACGGGCGCCGCGTCGTGTTTCTGAATCCCGCGGACATCGAGCGCCTTGGCCTGCATCGGGACGAGTGGGTGGACCTGATCGGCCACTTCGAAGCGGAAACCCGCCGCGCGGAGCGCTTCAAGGTGGTGCCCTACGACATCCCGGCCGGCTGCGTGGCGCGGTACTACCCGGAAAGCAACGTGCTCGTGCCGATTCGCAGCGTGGCCGACAAGAGCAATCAGCCCACGTCGAAGTCGATTGTCATCTCGATTCAACCCGTGATTCTCTAATGCGCATCTCGTCTAAGGAGCCGACCATGAATCAGAAAATCATGCCCCTCTCAACCGCGTTCGCTGCTGCCGTCGGACTGTCCATCGTTGGAGTTGGCGAACAGAGCTCCGGCACCGGTGACGCCGCCGACGACGGGTCGCCGCCGAGCACGCAAACACCGAACAGCCTGATGACCGTTCCCTGTGTGCCCGCCGGCGTCGGGACCGGCACCGCGACATCCACGGCAACGCCGCAGACACCTGGCACCACGCCGAGTCCCGCCGTCCACCCGCCCAGCAGCACAGTGAGCCCGCCGACATCGACGACAACACCAGGACGAACTGCCTCGACGCCGACCGCGACTCCTGGGTCGTCGACGACACCCGGGGTCGGTACCGGCACCAGCTCGACACCCGGAACGTCTGCGCAGCTTCAGCCGCCGTGCGCACCGGGATTCGAATCCCAACGCGACACGTGCTGCGGCGTCGCGTGAAGGGCGCGCCGACGCCCGTATCGCCGTCAACAGTCCCGACGAACAGCAACACCGAATCGATAGCGGTGCGGTACGCGACGAGCTAGGCGGGCCAGTGCTCGCCTAGCTCTTGCGCGATTGTCCTGACGGCCTCTTCTTCGTCAGGTCCAAATGCGCCGCGCGTGTGGCTGTCGATGTCGATTTGGCCGACGATGCGGCCGTCAGGCTGGCGAATAAGGACGACAAGCTCCGACTGGTGTGTCGAGGCTGCAGGCCAGGTCACGGCCGAACGCAGAACAGACTCCTCCATCGTCGTCCGCCTAGCGCGCCGGCGTCGTGCGATGTTCCGACGCGGCTAACTGCTTGCGACGCGCCTCGCCCTGGCGCTCCAGCATCCAGCCCGGATACTCGGCCGGCAGCGCGCTGACCGCGATCGAGCTTCGCCAGTTCGTCCGCGCTCAGCTCGACGGCGGTCGCGGCGATGTTGTCGTCGAGCTGCTCGACCTTCTTCGCGCCGACGATCACCGTCGTCACCGCCCGCTGATGCAGCAGCCAGGCGAGCGCGATCTGCGCCACCGATACGCCGTTTGGCCTCGGCGATTCGCGCATCGCGTCGATGCAGTCGTAGGCGCGCTCGCGATTCACCGGCGGAAAATCGAACGTCGTGCGCCGGCTGCCCGTCTCGCCCTGCTGTCGCGCCCGTACTTGCCGCTCAGCAGGCCGCCCGCCAGCGGGCTCCACACCATGAGGCCGACCTTCGCTGTGCAGCATCGGCACGAGTTCGCGTTCGAGATCGCGCCCCGCGAGCGTGTAGTACGCCTGCAGCGTTTCGAAGCGCGCGAGCCCGAGCGCGCTCGGCGATCCCGAGCGCCTTGCACGATCTGCCACGCGGCCCAGTTCGAGCACGCCGACGTAGCGCACGTTGCCGCGCTGCACCAGGTCGTCGAGCGCGCGCAGCGTCTCCTCGATCGGCGTCGCCGGATCGAAGCCGTGGATCTGGTAGAGGTCGATGTGATCGAGTCTGCAGGCGCCTCAGGCTCGCCTTGACGGCGTCCATGATGTGATAGCGCGACGCGCCGCGCGTCGTTCGGGCCCTCGCCGTCGCGCCGAACACCTTGGTGGCGACCACGACCTCGTCGCGCGGGACCCGCAGGTTTTTCAGCGCCTGGCCGGTGATCTGCTCGGACAGGCCCTCCGAGTAGACGTCGGCGGTGTCGATGAAGTTGATGCCGGCGTCGAGCGCCGGCCGACCAGCCGCTCGGCGTCGGCCTGCTGCAGGTCGCCGATCTGCCCCAGATGCCTCCCGCCGCCGCCGAAGGTCATCGTGCCCAGGCAGAGTTCGGACACGAACAGGCCGGTACCGCCGAATTTCTTGTGGCGCATGATGATGCCTTTCTGCTCTATGAAAACGCCGAGGCCAATGGATGCGGCTGATAGATCTCTTTGAGCCTCGTCATCTCGTCGTTCGACAGCGTCACGGAAAGCGACGCGATCGCGTCCTCGAGATGATGCGGCTTGGTCGCGCCGACGATCGGCGACGTGACGACCGGCTCTGTGCAGCAGCCACGCCATGGCAATGTGCGCGGCCGGGCACACCGCGAGCCGCTGGCGATTTCCTGAACGCGATCGATGACCGGCTTGTCGATGGCTTCCGTCTTCTCGAAGAGGCCCTTCGCGAAGGTATCGGTCTTGGCGCGCTCGGTCTGCGGTTCAGGCGACCAGGGCCGCCGGCCAGGCGGCCCCGCGCGAGCGGCGTCCACGGGATCACGCCGATGCCTTCCGTCGGCACAGAGCGGCAGCATCTCGCGCTCCTCTTCGCGGTAGATCAGGTTGTAGTGGTTCTGCATCGAGACGAATGTGGCCCAGCCATGCGCGTCGCTGGATGCAGAGCGCCTTCATGAATTGCCACGCCTACATGGACGAGGCGCCGATATAGCGGGCTTTGCCGGCGCGCACGACGTCGTTCAGCGCTTCCAGCGTCTCCTCGATCGGCGTGTCGTAGTCCAAGCGATGGATCTGGTAGAGATCGACGTAATCGGTGCCGAGGCGCTTCAGGCTGTCGTCGATCTCGGACAAGATTGCCTTGCGCGACAGGCCGCGGCCGTTCGGGTCCGTCGCGCATCGGCCGTGCAGACCTTGGTGGCGATCACGACCTTCGTCGCGCGTGCGCGAAGTCGTCGAGCGCGCGGCCGAGGACTTCGTTCGCTGTCGCCGTCGCGAATAGACGTTGGCGGTATCGAAGAAATTGATGCCCGCTCGAGCGCCCGCTTGATGAAGGGCCGGCTGTCTTCCTCGCTCAGCGTCCATGCGCATGTGCGCCGCTGGTCGGGCTCGCCGTAGCTCATGCAGCCGAGGCAGATGCGCGAACCTGCAGTCCCGTGTTCCGAGCCTCACGTATTCCATGATCGATACTCCTGCGTCCGCCCCCGGCGATCATCCATGATCGCCGTGGGCATTTCAATCGGTCACTCATGTACACTTGACCAATGAACGAGGTCGTCGTCGTCACCGGCGCGAGCAGCGGCATCGGCGCCGCGCTTGCCGAAGTGCTGAGTCAACGCGGCATGTCAGTCGTGCTCGTCGCGCGGCGCAAAGACGCACTCGCACGCCGTCGCCGCCCGCTGCGGCGGACGCGCGCTCGCGGTCGTCGCCGACGTCACGGACCGTGCGGCCGTCCGCGGCGTGGTCGAGCAGGCAATCGCCCGTCGGGCACGTCGATGTGTGGGTCAACAACGCCGCTGCGGCATCACGCGCGCGCCGTCGGCGCTGACCGACGAGGACATCGACGAGATGATGCGGGAACGTCAAGTCTGCGTTGTATGGCATGCAGGAAATCCTGCCGCACTTCAAATTGCGCAACGGCGGCCACATCATCAACGTCTCGTCGATGCTCGGCCGCGTGCCGTTTGCGACGATCCGATCGGCGTATTGCGGCGCCAAGCATTTTCTCAATGCGCTCACCGCGACATTCCGTGACGAGGTGGCAGCAGACACATCCCGGGATTCAGGTGTCGCTCGTCTCGCCCGGCGTGGTGCGCACGGAGTTCGGGCTGAACGCGGTCCACGGCGGCCCCGATTCGAAGCAGATGCCAGAATGGCAGAGCGCGACGGAAGTCGCGACCGTGATTGCGGACGTGATCCAGTCGCGCGCGGCGGACGTTGATACCCGCGCGGGCGCTCACGACCGCATTGCCGCGTTTTACGCCGCGGTCGGGGCCGATCCGGCCTGAAGACGTCGATTCAATCCGCTTACAGTCGATTTGACTGACTATGATCTCAACGAGGGCAGAATCACTGTCGCTCAGCTAATCGAGAACAAGGAGAAATGACGATGAAATTGGCGAAAGCGGCGTTGCTTTTCACCCTGGCGTCGGCGGCGGCCTGGGCCCAGGTCAATGTGGGCGAACAGAAGCCCGAAGCCAGCCTGCCCTTCACCATGACCACGGTGACCACCTTTGAACTGCCCTGGCGGCTGGCCTTCCTGCCCGATGGCCGCATGCTGATCACCGAAAAGGTCGGGCCCGTTTGGCTGGTGTCCCAGCAGGGAGAGAAGATCCAGGTGGGCAATACGCCCGCCGGTCTATTGGCAGGGCCAGAACGGCATGCTGGGCGTCTTCCTCTCGCCGCATTACGCCACCGACCAGAGTATCTATCTCACCTATGCCGAGCCGGGCGACTATGGCGGCGGCCTGGCGCTGGCCCGCGCCAAGCTGAACGCCACCGCCACCTCGGCGCAGACTGGAAAACTTCGAGGTGCTGTGGCGCCAGATGCCCAAGGGCAAGGGCGGCCAGGAAGGCGCGCAGATCGCCTTCTCGCCCGACGGCCAGTATCTGTTCCTCACGGTTGGCGACCGCCAGCGCTTCACGCCCGCCCAGGATCCGGACCAGCCCGAAGGCAAGATCCTGCGCCTGACGCTGGACGGCAAACCCGCGCCCGGCAATCCCAACTTCGGCAAAACCGGCGCTGCCACCATTCCGCTGATCGATCCGCCCAGCGACACCGAAGCCGCCAAGACCGCGAAGGTGGTGAGCACCTATACCTTTCCCGGCCCCGAACCTGACGCCGGCTGAAACCTGGGCCAGCGGCGTCCGCACGCCCTACGGCATGGCGTTTTCGCCCACCGGCGAATTGTGGGAGGTGGAGCATGGCCCGCGCGGCGGCGACGAGCTGAACCTGATCGAGAAGGGCAAGAATTATGGCTGGCCGCTGGTCTCCTATGGCAAGAACTATAACGGCGTGCCGATTCCCAAGCCCGACACGCGGCCCGACCTGGCGAAGCCGGTGCTCTATTGGGTGCCGGTGATCGCGCCGGGCAATCTGATGTTCTACACGCGGCACCCAGACCTTCCCGCAATGGAACGGCAACGGCTTCGTCAGCGGCCTGGCGACCAAGTCGCTCAACCGCATCATCTTTGACGGCCATGGCGGCGCCAAAACCGCCGAGCGCTGGGATGTGGGCAACCGCATCCGCGATGTGGAAGAAGGCCCCGATGGCTCGCTGTGGATGCTGGAAGACGCCAATCCCGGCGCCCTGATCCATGTGACGCCCAAGTGATCGCTTCGCGTTAGGCGAACGAGAAGCAAAAGGGCCGGAGCAATCCGGCCCTTTGATTTACAGCGGTTCGCGGCGTCCTGCGGTCGCGCCACTTGCGATGGCAGCCGGCGCACGCCGCGCTCAGCGGCTCGGAAATGGCGATCATCTGTCCTGATCTTTGGCCTGAGCCGCCTTGTAAGCCAGGCAGGTACGCCGGTGTCGCGGACCTGCAATAAAATCGCCCACGCTGGATCCTTCACCGGCACGGGCTCGCCGTTGGAGCAGACTCTCCCCGGAATCGACAACAGGTTGTAGACTCCGCGAGCGCCAGCGCCGCGTTCTCGACCGCCTGCCATCCGCCGAACGTGCTCGTGAGCGGATCGGTCGCCATCGACGGGTCGTGACCGGGAATTGGCTTCACGTCTCCAGGGTCATCCGGCTTGCGCGAAGAACACGACGTTGGTGGTGGGATACAGGACGCCGCGCATCAGTTGATTCAAGTTGGCGTGCACGTCCTGCGCCGCACTCGTCGACGATGTCTGGGCCGTCAGCGACAGCCCGCACACCGCGAGCATGAGGAATAGAGTCAGAGCGGGCTGAACGCATGGGCGTAGATTAGGCGACGCGCCCTGCCGGCGCAACGACCGTGAGAAAAACCGGCGGAGCTGACTGTCAGTTAGATGACACAGTGGAATGTAAGCTGCGCCCTAAGACCCGCTTCGCGGACCTGCCCATCCACCGTCTCTCCCGAGCCCATTCCGTCGGTATAAGGAATATCCGTTAATGGCCAAGAAGCGTTCCGTACCGTCCGTCCGCCGCCGGCTGTAAAGCCGCCGCCCGCCGGAGGACGACCGAAGAATCGTCTTCTCGCGGCGCTTCCTGCCGCCGATTTCCGCCGGCTGCTCCCCTGCCTGACAACCATTCCAATTCGCGTGAAGCAGGTGCTGCAAAAACAGGGCACCGAGATTCGGCATGTCGACTTCCCCAACGGCGGCGTCGTGTCGATTACAACAGTGCTCCTGACGGGCGCGATGATTGAAGCGACGACCGTCGGCGACGAAGGCATGGTCGGCATCGAAGCCTTCTTCGTGACGCCGTCATGGCGGCAGCCAGCGCGCATCCAGGTGCCCGACACCAGCGCCGAACGGATGGCGGTCGCGGACTTTCGACGCGAGATGGCGCATGGAGGCGCGTTCGCCGATTCCTCGTCTGGACGCTACATGCAGGTGGCGCTTGCGCAGCTCATGCAGTCAACGGCCTGCAACGCCGTTCACCAGGTGCAGGAACGCTGCGCGCGTGGCTTGTACTACTGGCGCACGATTGGATGCATGAGCAGGACTTCAATCTCAGTCATGAGTTGGCGATGATGCTCGGCGTGGAACGCCCCACGGTCAGCGTCGTCGCGGGCACATTGCAGGACGCGGGGCTGATTACAAGCCACACGCACGGACGCGTGCGCGTGTTGAATCGCTTTTTCATAACGGACAATCAACGGGCCGTAGTCACGCGGGTGGATGCTTCCCCTGCAGGTTTTTCCGATCGGGGTTCGAGTGACGGCGTCGTGGCTTCGGGTGGGCCCATTTCAGGGCGAGCCAGTAGTGAAATCAATCTCGAGTGGCAAGTCGACAACCCCGACAAGGACTCACTGAGATATCGGTTGAAGTACCAGCTGCTCGGTACAGGCACTTGGTACAATCTGTTGCAACCGAACGAGGTTCTGTCAAAGACGAGCTATAAGTGGGACACTTCGACGTTGCCCGAGGGTCGCTATCGAGTATCGGTCGACGCCAGCGATGAATTGTCGAATCCGCCGCCAAGGACGACTCACCATTCCCTGGAAAGCGGTGTAATCGTGGTGGATTCGACTCCTCCCACGATGCAAGATTTATCCCTCGTTGGACGAAGACTGAAACTTCGCGCAGTCGATGGGATTGGTCCGATTCAGCGGGTAGAAGTGGCCCTGGTCGGCACCGAGGCGTGGTTTCCGGTCGATTCGATGGATGGGGTCTTCGACGAGCCCAATGAGTCGATTGACGCGGATATCAGTGCCGTCGTCCCACCTGGAAAGCACTTGGTGGCCGTGCGAGTCTACGACGCGGCAGGCAACTTCACGATCCGCAGCGTTGCGGCTGAGTAACACGGGGTTTTCCGGTCGTGACTGCGGGGTCCAATTCCCCGCCTTGACGTAACCGCGTGCAGCAAAGGCGTGGTCTGCTAGGATATCAGCGTAGGTGTCTTAACCGCTTTGGCTACGGCCCATGAACACTTGGCTCACAGCAATTGTCACCAGCGTCACTCTTGGGGGGCTCGGGTGCGCCAATTCCAGCAACGGGGTGGACACCGCTGGCAACATCAACAGTTCCTGCTACGGCGCCGATTGCGCCAATTCAGGGAGTAGTGGCGTCGGTGGTTCGCCCACCTCGACGTCGCTCATCGGCAATTCCAATGTTGACGCGGGTACGAGTTGGTCGCCGTTGTGTGGTCCCGAAAATGCGGGTTGTCTTCCGGACCCTGACGCTGGGTCCTGTAGCGACATGTACGACGCGACAGGAGCATTGGATGGAGGCGTTGATAACACCGGCGACGGCGGAACGAATCAGTCGCTTGATGCCAGTTTTACTTGTCGCATTCTTCAACCCATAGCCAACTCTCAAAGCATCGAGCGCGCTTGTGAACCTGCCGGCACGGGCAAGTCTGGCGATCCTTGCCGCGCCACCGTCGATTGCGGAAGCGGGTTGACCTGCGTGGCACAAGATTCGACGGGAATATGCCGGCCCTATTGCTGTGCAGATCCGGAAAGTTGTCCGAGCAACAGCTATTGCACGACGCTCTCGACGTTGGTCAGTCACGATCCTTGGGTGCTCGGAGCGGATGTCCCCGTGTGTTGGGTGGCCGAGAATTGCCCGTTGACCGACCCTTACCCTTGCCCCCAGGGTCAAAATTGCATCTGCCCGTCGGGCAAGGCTTGCATGGTGGTCCGGCGGCAAGGCTTGACGGCTTGCGTGGAGCCTGGTGACGGTAAACAGGGCGACTATTGCCCGTGTGCCGCGGGCTACGTCTGCTCCAATACGACGTTCACTTGCCTCAGGTTATGCCCACTTGCTCCCCCTCCGAACGTGTCAAACGGCCAAGCGTCAACGAGCTCAGTGTGCGTCACCGGTACGTCGTGCCAGGCAAGTAATGACGTGCCGCCAGACTGGGGTGTGTGCAGCGACGTGCCGTTGTTGATCGATTGATGCCGCCTAGCGGCCTTTGCGCGGTCTTGGTACCTGGAATTCGTCTAGGCGATTGATGAGTGTTCGGCGTGAGATACCTAGTGATTGGGCGGCACGCGTTTGATTGCCGCCGCAGGCGTTCAACGCATCGACGATTCGCTGCTGCTCGTCGACGAAATGGTGATTGTCCGAGATTGTCTCTCTGGACTCGAATGCCGGCGGGGAATTGAGCTCCTGACTTCGGCCCGGCAACGTGCGCCCTTCGGGCGGGAACCGACCGGGGCTTCGCGCTTGCGCGATGCCGGGCATCGGCACATCGGACGGCAAAATGGCGTTGTGCACTCCGGTCGGTTCGGCCTCGAATGGTTCGTCCGACAATTCGTCGATGCCCGGCAGGTGAAGGACCAGAATCGGGCCATCTTTGCAAAGAAACGATGCGCGCTCCATCGCGTTTTTCAGCTCGCGGACGTTGCCCCACCATCTGTAAGCCAGTAGATGGTCGCGCGATTCCTGCGTGAACGGTGGCACGGGTCGCCCCAACCGTTCGCAGGCCTGCTGCAGGAAGAAGCGCGCCAACGGCTCGATTTCTTCTTTGCGTTGCCGCAGTGGCGGGATCTGCAGCGTGACGCCGTTAATGCGAAAGTACAGATCCTTGCGAAACCGCTCGCGCGTTACTTCGCGTCTCAAGTCACGGTTCGTCGCCGTCACGAAGCGCACGTCGATAGGGCGAGCTCGCGTTGACCCCACACGCCAAACAGCCCGCTCTTCTAGCACACGGAGCAGCTTGACTTGGAGCGTCTGGGTGAGCTCGCCAATCTCGTCGAGAAATACCGTGCCCCCGTCGGCTGCCTCCAGCAGGCCCGCCTTCGCCTGGTGGGCACCCGTGTAGGCACCTTTTTCGTGTCCGAATAGTTCACTTTCGAGAAGCGACTCGCTCAAGGCGGCACAGTTGAGGCGCAATAATGTTTGCTGCGCGCGATTGGAACGTCGGTGCAAAAACTCCGCAAGGACTTCCTTGCCGACGCCGGTCTCGCCCAAAATCAGGGCGCAAATGTCGGACGAGGCAGCCAGCGCCGCCAGTTCGTACAAATGCTTCATGGCGGGAGCTTGAAGCACGGCGGGGCGCCAACCCTGGTCTAGTACAGTTGACGCTGACATGGCGGCGGGGCGCAGCGTTGCGTGCGTCGCTCCGATGGGACGGCGTTCCAGCGTGACGAGTGCATTGCCGATGCGAAGGGCGCCGGTTAGGGGAAACGGCACGCGCACGCCAGGTTCGAGCGCTCGACCCTTTGATGTATAGGTTGCGTCGTCGCGGTTCGGCTCGAGACTGCGATCCTCGAGCAGAGTAGTGCCGTTTGCACTTCCCAGATCCTCGACCGACAAGGTCGTATCGACGTGAATGCACACATGCTGCCGCGACACCGATAATTCGTCGATTCGAACGTCGCAATTCGTAGCTCGTCCGATTACGACCGTTCCCCGTTGCGGCAACGGATACGTACGTGGTGCATCCCCCGAGTGCACTACGATTTCGAGAAGCGCTTGAAAGCCGGGAACGGGCGAACTTTGTGGGGACATCGTTCAACTGGGGTACAGTTGTCTTACTATACCCGAACGTGGGAGCGCTTACACATCAAAGCGGCGAACCGCGAATGTGGGGCCAATTTCCCCGCTAGACTGGGTAAAGACGCGGAAAACTCGGCGACGCGGATTGGATGCATCCGGTTAGCCAGACTGGATCATTTAACCCGTATTACTGAAATTATACGCGGCAATCCGGTAGGTATACTTACCCCCGGTTACATTTGCGCAAAACTTGCTGAACTGAAATTGCGTTGCGGCAACGAAACTTTCGGGCCATGGCTGGCAGTTGCGCGCTTCAAAGCACGCTCACTGGAATGAGCCATTGAGTTGAACTGCACCAAGGCCAAGTCCAAGATTCAGCGTTGTTGCTTGTGCCGTGGGTTGCTCGCGGCTCGGGCGCTTGAGAGTAAAATACAAAGTAGTGCCGCCGGTAACTAGCGCAGCGGCACCAACGATGTCACTCGCAAGCAGCCAACCGCGCGCCTTCACCTTGAGTGACTGTAATTGCGCATCCGTTGACGGTTGATTGAGCTGATTGTGCAAGTCATTGGCAGCCTTGATTCCAATGAACCCCGTGACGGCCCAGCCGACGGCGAGCAATCCGGTAGCGCCCCATCCTACGTAAAGAAGTTCATTCTTTTTCGGAGGCGGCGCTAGCGGCGTGAGAGCCAACTGGTTTTGTTGCGGCGCCGTCAAAGGCGACAGCGGCTGATGTTCCTGCAGCGGTTGCGCTTTGGATTCTTCCACCAAGTCAACTTGCAGCGTTGTTTCGTCACGGCCCGCAAGCACCAATGGTTGAGCGTGCGTTACGTAGCCGGGCTTTTGTAACGTAATTCTGTGCTCTCCGGCATCGACGAGCAGCGGTTCGCTAACGGGGGTTTTACCCAATAGCGCTTCGTCCAGCAGAATCTCTGCACCTTCGACATTCGAATTAACCATCAAGTGAGCCGTTCGGCCCTCGAGCATTTTCAGATCGTTGTGCACCGAAGTGACTCGCGCGGCCGGGATTTTCGCGCCGCCGCTCTTGAGGTATTGCTCGAGGGCCTGGGAAGCCCGCGCATAGCGGCCCAATTGAATGCTGACTTGCCCAATGTTGTAAAGAACTCGAAAGTCGGGCACGAAAGAATAGGCCCGTTCGAACTCGATGAGCGCCAACGAGTAATCGCCGTCCTCGTACAGCCTGAGGCCCGTTTCAAAGTGTTCTTTGGCCTTCTTCTTGGCTTCGCCAGCAGTGACCTTCGGTTCGGAGGCTGTCTCACCCGGCGCAGTCGTCGAAGTTGCAGCGGATTCGCTATTCGCAACCGGCGCATCGTTCTGCGCCGCAAGCGACGACGAAGCAATCGACAAGGGCAGCAGTAGCAGGACGCTCGCGCCAAGTCGGCTTGAAGGCACTAGATTTGATTTGACTCGTTGAGCGTATTCGGATTGATGGATGGGCATGGTCATGGATCCGCGAAGGGGTTGGAGGGATCGAGAGACCGCTTGGGCCGCTTGGGTTTTATATTGTGAATGTTGACTGCGTCTTGGCTAGGGGGCCTTTGAACGGCGATTGACGGTTTACCGGACGCAGATGGCGCGGATATCGGCGCCTTCTGCTTGAGACCCAGGACGATTTCTTGGTTGTGATCAAACACGACCTGTTCACTCTGAGACTCGTATCCCTCGAGGCCGGCCACGATTACGTGAAGTTGCTCATTGGGCTCGATTGTTATTACTTGTGGGCTGGTCAGCTTTGGTCCCTGATCGATGCGTAGCTCAGCTTCCTGCGGATCCGTGCGCAATGTAATTGTCACCAGTTGCGCTGCGGGCGCGACCGCCGGGGACGGCCGCACCTCCGGATTTTGCTGCGTCGCAACGTGAGCCGACCTCCTGATCCAAAGCACAGCCAATACGATGAGCACGGCCGCGAAGGCAGTAGCGAGGGCAAATTTGTACTTCCCAATTCTTTCGCTGATCGGAGGATCAGTGTTCCACACCCGCGGCGTCTTGCCTGAACTTGAATGGGGCGGTTCGTCTTTCTGCTGTACGGCAGGAGATTCAGATTCCGACTTCCTTTCGAGGATTGCCCGATTCGCATCTGCCAGCGCCTTCGAGCGAGCATCGAGAACGGGTTGCAGGGTCGATCGGACCAATTGCGAAACGTCGCGATCAGTCACTAGACGACCATTGCGCGCAAGAAATCCTTCGAGTACGCTGCGCATCTCTTCTGCTGTTTGAAATCGGTTCTCAGGCTCCTTTTCGAGGGCCCTGAGTACGATTGCTTCCAAGTCTTTCGGGTAATCTTCGACAATACTCGACGGCGAGACGGACACCGTTTCGAGAATTTTGTACATCGTTTCGAGTGCATCAACGCCATGGAACGGGCGCTGCCCGGTCGTGGCCTCGTATAGGCAGCATCCCAAAGCAAACACGTCCGCGCGTCTGTCGAAGACCTTCGAGGTAAGCTGTTCAGGGGCCATGTAGGACAATTTGCCCTTCAATTCCCCTGTTTCCGTTGGTTTGTGCAGCTGACCGCGAGCGCGCGCAACGCCAAAGTCCGCGACTTTTACGTGCCCTTTTGATGAAAGTAGCACGTTCTGGGGGGACACGTCGCGGTGCACTACGTTCAGCAGATTGCCGTCGGAACCGGTCAATTCGTGCGCAGCGTGCAGACCAGCCGCAACGTCCGACACTATCCGAACAGCGATGGCGTAGTCGATTCGTCGGTCGGGGCTAGCGGAGATTACATCCAGCAACGTGCCGGCGTCCACCCAATCCATGACCAGGTACGGAATGCCCCGTTCGGCCCCAAGTTCCCTTATCGCGCACACGTTTGGATGGACGATGCTCGACGCGATTCTTGCCTCATCGAGCAATATGCGCTCAAATTCGCGGTCCCCGACCATTTCCTCGATGGCTGTTTTCAAAGCAACAAGGCTTTGGCTTGGTGCACCTACTCGGCGCGCCGCCCAAACTCGACCCATACCACCCGCACCCACAGGCATGAGCAGTTGGTACCCCCCGAGGATGTCTCCAGGTCGTAGTTGGGCGATGTTCTCTAGTCGAGGCACGGCTACCAGGCTAACATGAGAATGTACCATGAATGATCGCGGACCGCATCCATTGATGAATGAGGGTGCGTCTGAGGACAAATCCAAGTCGCTCGGGCAGGAAGCTGCGACACAGGCAGGCAGTAATTCTCGCACTGGTCGCAAGGAAATGCCCAGTCTTAATCTGACATTCGAACCTGGCAACAAGGTAGGGCGGTACCGGCTACTTGCCCCTATCGCCAGCGGCGGCATGGCCCAAGTTTGGGCGGCTCGCCCCGAGGGATTCGGATTTGCGCGAACAATAGCACTGAAACTCATACGCCACGAATACGCAGCTGACGAAGAATACGTCCGCATGTTCATCGACGAGGCGACCGTCGCTGCGGCCATCCAGCACCCCAATGTCTGCGAGACCTTCGAACTAGGTCGCGAAGGTGGGGTGCTTTTCATGGCACTCGAATGGGTCGCCGGCGATTCTCTTGCGGGGGTCCTTCACCGCCCCAGTGGGATGGAGCCGCTGACCTACCGAATGGCGGCCCGTATCGTTGCGGACGCGTGCGCGGGCTTGCACGCTGCCCATGAAGCGACGGATTCGGACGGACACCTACTCAATGTCGTGCATCGAGACGTCTCGCCGCCGAACATATTGTTGAGTTTACATGGGCAGGTCAAAGTCAGTGATTTTGGAATTGCCAAGGCTCGCTATCAGTTACATTCGAAGACGAAAACCGGGGAAATCAAGGGCAAGTTCTCGTACATAGCGCCCGAGCAAATTGGTGGGAAGCTCGTCGATCGCCGCGCAGACATATTTGCACTCGGATGTGTCCTTTATGTTGCGACACTTGGATTGCGGCCGTTTGGAAGTGGTCCACGCGCAATGGGCAAGATTCTCACGGGCGATTATAAGCGACCCAATTCATTGGTGGAGAACTACCCACGCGAACTGGAGGTGGTCATCGAAAAGTGCCTTCAGCGGTTCCCCAATGACCGCTACGCCAACGCCGACGATATGCGACTGGACCTCGAGCGTTGGCTTCTGACTTCGGGCGATTCGATCGGAGCCAAGGACATCGCCCAATTGGTGCAAGGGCGCATCGATCCGGAAAAGCGGCGGATCACGGAGGCGTTGCTGCGCAGCAATCAAGTATTGGCCGATGCGGTGGCCGTACAACTGATGCGTAACGAAGAAACTCAGACACCGACTGCGACGAGCTCGGTGATGTTCGGACCTGCCGCGAGTGAGACACGCGCGCCGCTCCCCGTGCCGGGCAGAAAGACCGCGGCGAAACCCGCGGTGCGCTTCTCTCCATTTGCCAGCGTGCCAACGAAGGAAGACGCGGAAGACACGGATGTTGAACAAGTGGACCCAATGACGGCCACCGCAGCAGCCGGCAATAGTAGTGCCGAAGCCCCGACCGTTCCTCCAGAGAGCGGACCGGACGGCACAACTCGACGGGAAGAGCCGCCACGGAGCTCCTCCAGTGGCCTAAAGGGGGCTCCCAAGAAACCTTCGGGCAGACCCGTGGGCCAAGCACCACCAACGAAGAATGTCACTGGGCTCGATTCCCTCAATCCGCCCAATTTTCGGGAGAAGGTTCCTTACGGCTGGCTTGCGCTGGGCATCGCGATTGCAACGGGCCTAATCATAGCCTTGAGCTGGTCCGATTGTGGCGAGGCGCCAGCTAGCTCCGTCACTCATCAACGGTAGGCGTATCTCACGGCGGATTGTTTCACTTATCCCGCCAGCGCGAGTCGGGCGCTTGCGGATGGGTGTGTACGTTGGCAGTAAGATCGCATCCACCATGATGCATCAACGCGTGCTGCGAATATCGACCCGTGGTCAGGGCCCAACGAATATCACACAAGAGGTGAACCGAGTGCTGCGAGAGTGCAACGTCGAGATGGGGCTGTGTACTGTGTTCGTGCGGCATACCTCGGCCAGCCTCATCATTCAGGAAAACGCCGACGCCAGCGTTCAGCGGGACCTCGGACGCTGGCTCTCGGAGCTGGCTCCAGAATCCCGCGCTTGGGAACATGACGACGAGGGCCGCGACGATATGCCGGCTCATGCAAAATCAGCTATCACTCGAACCAGTGAAACCATTCCCATCATGGAGGGTCGATTGGGTCTCGGCACGTGGCAAGGCCTGTTCCTATGGGAGCACCGCCGCACACCGCACGAACGGCAGGTGATCGTTCACATACACGGCGATGTGTCCGCGGCTGCTACCGGACGCACTTGACGTACGCGGCCGTAAAGTAGTTCCAGGCGCCGCTAGCGCCGGCGTTGTAGCCCGTGAAGCCATCATCATAGTTGATCGCCCAACCGTAGCTCGAGCCCACGTACTCCGTGTTCGCCCAATACCAATTGTTTGATTTCGACCCATAGTGCGTATTGGGAAATGCCGTTCTATTGACCGCTGGCGCCACTAACGCTTCGTTTACGATCGACGCTAGTTCATTCAGACTCGGCACGCGCCAAGTATGTCCGTTGAGAGCCAACGTCGAGCAGTAATTCGCCGCCGCCGACCAATCCATCGTCGAGGCCGACGAGCCTTGCTGCCAGATCAAACCGGTATAGTTGTCCGTCGTCTCGCCGGCGGTCGTGTCGATCGTATAGTGATTCGGCGGCTCCACGGCAAAGTCGTTCTGCCCTTCGCCCGTTCCATTGCCTCGAACGCATCTCACCGTCGCCGTGCTCGTCCACGCATACGCGTTGCTCGTAAAGCCGTTCGAACCGTAAATCCACGCGTACCCCGACGTATTTTGACCCGTGATCGTTTCGTACCAATTCGAAATCGTTCGATAGTACGCCGAAGGATTCGTCATCGCCGTCGGGTAACCAGGGTTGCGCGTGAAATCGACGATCGACGCCATCTCCACCCGCGTCGGTATGCGCCAATCACTGAACCCCGCATAACTGCTGCTGGCCAAACTCGCGCAATGCGCCAGGTTCGTCGCGCCGTCCACTTGGCTCGTCCCCGGGCTCTTCTCCCAGACCAGGCACGTTATGTTGTCGCGTACCGCGCCGTTGCCCAGATCGGTGTAACTTGCAGCATTCGGCAAGCCGCTGCTCGCCGGGTTCGGCATCTTCCAACACGGCCACTTGTGCGACCCGCAACTCGACTCCGCGCACGACCCCGTCGATGTACTGCCGCCTGTCGGAGCGCCGCCCGTGGCGGTTGCGCCACCCGTAGTCGCTTTCGAACCGCCAGTCGGCAGATTGCCGCCTACGTTTGACTTGCCGCCTGTGGCAACCGATGAACTGCCCCCAGTTGCGGAAGAGCCACCGGCGGCCTTCGACCCACCGGTAGCCGTCGCTCCAGCAACAATTGCGAGCGTGCCACCCGTAGCCGGCACTCCACCCGTATTCAACGTTCCTCCAGTAGCTTTGCTTCCTCCAGTCGACGAGACCGCAGTGCCGCCCATGGAGTTGGAACCGCCGGTGATCATGCCTGACGCTGACCCCCCCGTTGCGGCAATTCCTCCAGTCGCTGCAGCAGTCGTTACGGTGGAGCTGCCTCCAGCCGCAGCTGCGCCACCGGTGGTGACTGCCGTCGTGCCACTTCCCCCCGTGCTCGCGGCTCCGCCGTCAGTTGCAGATGAGCCACCCGAACCTGGCGTGCTGCCGGAATCAACACCTGAGCAGGCAGGGTAAACCAACAGTGAAGCTAGCGGGAGAAGTGAGCGTATTCGCATTGGAAACCTTGCTTTCCTGGATTTTTGTTCGAGTGACTTACCAGTGTCAATTCAGTGGATGAGAGCTCGTTACCGGACGCACTTGACGTACGCGGCCGTAAAGTAGTTCCAGGCGCCGCTAGCGCCGGCGTTGTAGCCCGTGAAGCCATCATCATAGTTGATCGCCCAACCGTAGCTCGAGCCCACGTACTCCGTGTTCGCCCAATACCAATTGTTTGATTTCGACCCATAGTGCGTATTGGGAAATGCCGTTCTATTGACCGCTGGCGCCACTAACGCTTCGTTTACGATCGACGCTAGTTCATTCAGACTCGGCACGCGCCAAGTATGTCCGTTGAGAGCCAACGTCGAGCAGTAATTCGCCGCCGCCGACCAATCCATCGTCGAGGCCGACGAGCCTTGCTGCCAGATCAAACCGGTATAGTTGTCCGTCGTCTCGCTGGCGGTCGTGTCGATCGTATAGTGATTCGGCGGCTCCACGGCAAAGTCGTTCTGCCCTTCGCCCGTTCCATTGCCTCGAACGCATCTCACCGTCGCCGTGCTCGTCCACGCATACGCGTTGCTCGTAAAGCCGTTCGAACCGTAAATCCACGCGTACCCCGACGTATTTTGACCCGTGATCGTTTCGTACCAATTCGAAATCGTTCGATAGTACGCCGAAGGATTCGTCATCGCCGTCGGGTAACCAGGGTTGCGCGTGAAATCGACGATCGACGCCATCTCCACCCGCGTCGGTATGCGCCAATCACTGAACCCCGCATAACTGCTGCTGGCCAAACTCGCGCAATGCGCCAGGTTCGTCGCGCCGTCCACTTGGCTCGTCCCCGGGCTCTTCTCCCAGACCAGGCACGTTATGTTGTCGCGTACCGCGCCGTTGCCCAGATCGGTGTAACTTGCAGCATTCGGCAAGCCGCTGCTCGCCGGGTTCGGCATCTTCCAACACGGCCACTTGTGCGACCCGCAACTCGACTCCGCGCACGACCCCGTCGATGTACTGCCGCCGGCCGTATTAGCTCCAGTGCTCGTGCCATTGCCGCCCACCCCAGCCGTTCCGCCGTTGGACGCAGAGCCCCCAACGGATTGGCTACCGGCGGACCCACCGACAGAAGCGCCACCACCGCTTGGTGACTTTCCCCCCGTTCCGGCCACGCCCCCAGAACTCGAGCCACTGCAGGCGACCCAGACAATGGTCGATGAAATGAGAAGCCAACTGCAACTTTGGCGTCTCGCGACGTGCTTCCTTAGAATCAAGCCCAACCTTGGCCTTCGGATATTCTGTTAGCGTTAGAGTTTTATGTGCGGGCGGTAGAGAGAACTACGGGGTTGTCAGTGCATAATGCATTGGACGCCCGGATCGATTTCGACAAGCCAACGAATGATACCAGCCCGGAGGCTCAAACGGGCCGACCGCGGGCGATTCGCCGGCTAAAAGGCGGTGCTTGGCCGGCGCGTTTCGAGCGTTTCACGCAATGCGTGGGGACCTACAACCCTTCCGATTGGATCGTTTTCCCCTATGCAGTTGCGACACGCGCACGTCCGGGAGCCTCGGTCGCCGCTGCGACTGGGTTATTCGTCGAGGGGCTCGAATCGATCGATCATCAATGCCAAGGTGCCTGTCGTCAAGAACTCTCGCGGCGATACGCCCAACAACGAGCGAAATACGCGATGGCATTGTGAGTAGCTGCCGAAACCGGCCTCGAGCGCCGCACGCGTTAGGTTGGTGGCGCCCTCCTCGCTCAATCGCAGAAATTCGAGAGTACGAAGCGTATTGCGGTAATGCCGCAATGTAGTGCCGTGGTCTCGATGGAATTGGCGGCTGACGTCGCCGCGGTTGCTGCGCATCGCGCGAGCCAGGCGATCGCGCGATGCGGTTGGATGAGTCAGAACGAATGAAGCTGCGCGATGACCCAGGGGATCCACCGAAGATGAACTGAGGCGGACCAGCGTGCGAAGGACATCGAGCAATCGCTGTTCGGCATTGCAATTATCGACAGTCGCGTTCGCCTGATCCATGATGTTCGCCAGCTGTCGATAGTCGGTGTCCTGCAGGCGCTGCCAGGGTCGCGCAAAACTCGGGGTGAGCGCGTGTTCCCGGGTGAATGCGTCGAGCAATCCAGGTCGAAACCCCGCCGTCAGCAATTCGAAGTCTGCGCTCGCCGCCGCGAGATAGTGATCCAAACCGGGAGGAAACCAAACCAGTGAACCAGCGCCGACCTCGATTTCACGATCACCTAGAAGTATCAAGCCCGTTCCACGAGTGATGAGATTGATCTCTGAGTCTTCGTGAAAGTGCCGCGGGCGTCTATAGGCGGGTTGATAGCGCCAGGCGTGGGCCCGGCGACCCGCGGGAATCGGAAATGGTTGAAATATCGACGGCACCTAATCGCAAGAATAGCAAGCTCGGAACTCGCAGCTACGCACAAACCGCGAAGACTTCGTAGCCGGGAATGTTCACGTTGATAACCGAAGGTTTGCCCGGCATCGGTCAACGGACCGCTCCCTATAATTCCTGTGGCATTTCACGGTGCACTTGGACCATCGCGACAAACCAAAGAAGGCCTGTAGCCCCGGGGCTTCCGGAGCCGGCGGCGGCGGCAGCCTTGCGACAGGTGGCTCGAGTGCCGCTGGGACGTCAATCGCAACAGGTGGCGACACGGGGATTGAAATCGACGCCGGCCCGCCCGTTTCTGGCGCTATTTCGATTTCGGGCGCAGCATCCAATGCCGCATCGTCGCTGTTGCGGGGCGTTAACTACTGGTCCTGGGTTGTGAGCTACGGAGATCAGGTTGCCGGGACCGAGCAACTCGTGGGAGCACTCAAACCCGGTCTGATGCGGCTGGAAGGCACCAACGCCGACAACAGCTCACCCGAGGCTTTTTCGAACACGGTCATCGAGACTGCCATCACATACGCTCGGGCGATTGGGGCAGAACCGCTGGTTCAAGTTCCCGTGCTCGCCGATGTGAGCGGCAACACGCCGACGGCTCAGACGGCGGCAGATATCGTCCAGTATTTGAATGTCACCAAGGCGCTCGGCGTCAAGTACTTCTCGATCGGCAATGAACCCGATATCTATGTCGACAACGGTCACCTCGCCAGTTACTCGGCCGATCTAAGCTGCCAAACGTTTGCCGCATTTTCCGAGGCGATGAAGCAGGTAGATCCAACAATCAAGATCGTTGGCCCCGATTTCTCGTGGAAGTATCAAATTGGCACGTCCAATGATTGGATGACCACGTTTCTGACTAATTGCAAGTCTAAGGTTGACATCGTCGCGGTGCATCGTTACCCGATCGATCCCGCTTCGACGACGCAAGCGAGCGCACAGGCCGACGCCGCCGCGTTCAGAGCTACGCTCAAGATGCTGCGTAGCGCATTGGACGCGCAAGGCTTGACCAGTACACCGCTCGGCATCACCGAATACAACATTACCTGGGATGGCGATCCCGCAACGAGCACGCTGCCCGCGTCACCGGGAACGTTTCTGGCGGGGCTGTGGACCGCTGATGTGCACGGCGTGGCGCTCGAGGAACAATTGTGGAGTCTTGCATACTGGAGCATCAGCGAGGGCTGGACGTTGGGTATGTTGAACGGCAAGACGCCTCGGCCCGCCTATTACGCGCTAAAGCTATACGCCGATCATTTTGGGCCAACGATCCTGGCAACCTCGGGAGCACCGTCCGGCGTGTCCGTCTATGCAAGTCGCAACTCTAGCGACAACGGGACAGACGCCATCATCGTCAATTGGAATGTGACCAACTACGATTTTGCGGTCACGTTCGAGGACATGGGAGTGGCCGTGCCGGACGTTCACTTTACCGTTCCCACCCTTTCCCTCTCCGCTTTCGAGGTTACGGACAGCGGTCAGGTTCAAGGATGGGTCTATCGAGAAACGGACGCCAGCACGGGTGGCCCCCCAGTCAGCCTGCAGTGAATCACTGGGCGCACTGCGAGTTAGCTTCCGCAATCGCCTTGTTGGCGGTTTCGATCTGGACGTTGAAGTCTTTGGTGAGAGCTTCGTATTTCTTACCTAGCTCAAGCATCGTCACGAGCCGCAACATGGCGACACCGAGGTCCTGCCAGTTCTTCATGAAAGCCTGCACGCGGCTCTTGAGCGCCTGATCTTGGATGTTGACTTTCGCAAGCTCGGCGGACCAGGCGTTCAACTGGCGAGTCCAGACGGCAACGTCCTGTGACACTTCCGATTGATCCGAGGGCGCCGGGAAGCGCGCGAGCACCCCCGAAAGCTCGGCGCATTTGGCAGATTCGGACTCACAAATGGCTTTGATTTGAAGCTCCAATTGGTCAACACGTTGTTTGTTGTCGTCAACGGCCTTGCTAGCGGCATCCACGTCCTTCATCTGTTCGGCAAACTCAGCCATCTGCGCCGATTGTTTGGAAAGCGTCAACGCAACCAAAGCCGCGTCGTGCGAGACCTTGCGTAGCGAAGAAACCGTCGGCACGTTCGCGTTGAGTGAGTCAGACACATTCTTGGCCGTCATCGAGAAAGGATTGAGCGCGTCAGCAACCTCGACGGGTTTCACCTCTCCGGCGCTCACGACCGTGCGCACGGCTGCCAGCTTTTCACCCAATTCAGTCATCGAGGCAACCAACACTTTGCACTCGGGCGCCTTTTTGCCCCACCTGCAACCACAAAGGCCAAGGGCCAACAGAACTATTATCGCACCGCCAAGAACCGAAGCCTTCATCAATGCATCTCCCGCACATTCCGCCGCGCAACGACGACGCCTTCACGCGGGTCCAGTGATATGCCTAGGTTCCGGACAGTGCCAGCTGATATTGCCGAAGATTCCGACGGACGCCTCGTCGCACAGCACTACTTCAGCCGGATGCCGTCAGGTGTGCCCGAGGTCACTCCCCTCCCAAGTTGGCCCCGCCAAGTTGACACGTCGGGCGTCAATCGACGAGCTTTGCAATTACAGGATCTAACTCAGCAGGCGTCACGTTGGAACCATATCGATCGACGACGGTTCCTTCCCTGTCCACGAGGAACTTCGTAAAGTTCCATTTGATGGATTCGGTACCAAGGATTCCTCTGGCCTTTGACTTGAGCCAAACGTAAAGAGGATCCGCGTGCTTGCCGTTGACATCAATTTTGGCAAAGAGCGGGAAAGTCACATCGTACTTGGTCGAACAAAATCGGCGGATCTCCTCCGCGCTGCCCGGCTCTTGGCCCCCAAACTGATTACAGGGGAAACCAAGCACCGCAACCCGCTTGTGCGTGTACTTGCGGTGCAGCGCCTCAAGACCCTCGTACTGTGGCGTAAAACCGCATTGGCTGGCGACGTTCACAATCAGAAGCACTTGACCCTTATACTCCGATAGCGTGGTTGCTCGGCCATCAATGGTCGTAACTGGAAAATCGTAGATTAGCGACTTGAGGTTGTCGGCAATGGCGGTTGACATGCGCAGGGTTATCGGGCAGAAGGCACTTCGCCGCAAGTGTTTCGGGGTGTCGGGCACTCAGTCTCGGGGCCAGTTCCATTCGGCAGGGGGCCACGAGGCGTGTTTTGGGGTGAAGTGCATTGTCCAACGCGGATGCTCTTCGAAGGCGACCGGCATTAGGGAACGACGTTGGGCGTTGCGGCATCGAAGCGCGCTTTGGCAGGCAACGTGTGGACGGTGCCGGTCGTTGGATCCACCCAAGGCCAAGTGTTGTTGCCGAAGAATGCGGGTTTGCCCGCTAAGTATAGCGAATCAGGCAAGGTGGCAGCGGCGCCGTTGAGCCACGTCTGTTTGCCGAGGTACCAATCCCAATTGCCGTCTCGCAGGGCAGTGGCCGCGACCTGGATGTCCACCGTATAAGGATGGAACGTCATTCCACCCAAGCAACCAGATGGTGTTGTCCCAGTTAGTGGACGCTTCGTCGTCAACATAGCCATTGGCCACATTGGTCAGCCCTGACTGACCGAGCACGTTTCCAATGAAGCTCATGTTGTACGTGTAGCGCATGGCCGCGGCAGCCCGTTTGGGACCATTGCCCGAGCGGTTCGCGTCGTCGATGCTGTCGCCGGTATACCCGCTCTGGAATTTGGTTCGAACGCTGGTCGTCCAATTGCGAAAATACGTATGATACGTGGAATTGCCGTGGGTGTCGTCACTGTCCATATTGAAGCTTTGGTTGCCTTCGAACAGAACATGGTGAGAGCCCACCATGTGTGACGCATTAAGGCCGATTTCAACCCAACCTTCGCTGGTGGCAATGTAGCCCGCGTCCATGTAGTTGTAGCCCACGACCGAACACGCGCCCGACGAACGTGCCACCATCACCTTGTTGGCTTTGAACGAGATGTTGTTCTCGAGTAAGAGCTCCGACGAAGCACCCGCCAGGCTTATCGCGTAGCCCGCCCCTCCGGGCTCTGCCCAGGCCGCGTCGTGCACGTACGAGTCGCGCACTTCTACGCGGAATGAATTGTCGAGCGCGATGCCCTCGCCATACCAGGTCGTCACCTCGACGTTCTTCGCCCAGGAGTAGGCAGCATTCTCGAAGCGCAATGCGCCATCGCCGCCTCCGACGATCGAGAGGCTTTCGATGCCGGCGCTCTTTACATGCAGGTTGGCGCCGGTGTACGTCGTTAGCTCGGCATAGTGGCTCGTTCGGTAGTTCTTGTGCACGGACGAAGTAAACGTCACCGTGTTGCCGCTGACGCCGGCAATTTCCTTGATTTCGTTTTGCGGTCGATCCTGACGTGAGAACCAAGATGCCGCATCGCTGCCATTGCCGCTGCCGGAGTAGTTATTTGCCGCCGAAGGGGTGACCCCGGTTTGGATGGGATCGTTAACGCTGCTCGACGGATTGTGAAGCTGCCACTGTACCGCGTAATCGGGTGAAGCCCATATCGAGGTCGATATCTGGGCTACGTCCGGCTGCCAGCCGGCGCCCGAGTTTTCATCGAGCAAAACAAATTGCCCCGCGGAAAAGATCGAAGCATTGGCGACGTTGACGGACATTGCGTCTTTGCTCACGTCGGCTGACAATAGCTGCATATGAGCCGTCTGGTACGCAGTGAGCCCCGCGCCTCGACTGTCGCCGTCCGTGCCCACCCAGCGCCCAGGGCCGATAATCACGATGGGCGTCGCGTCCGCTGCCGATTGGTTGGACTGCGTTGCTGCCAAGTTGAGCGGATTGTTGACAATGGTGGTGCCTGCGCCTGAGCCGCGCAGAACTACACCCTTTGTGATGGCAATATACCTGCCTTGCCCCAACGTAAACGTTCCTGCGCCCAGCTTCACGACGCCGCCAGCGGCGCAGCTTGCCAGGGCGTTATTGATCTGCGTGCTGTCGTCGCCGCCGTTCGGAGTGAGCGGTGTGGAGTTGCAAACGGGCCAACTTGCGGAAGGAATTCCACCCTTGGAGAGCAGCCCTGCCTGATTCCACGTACAGGCGCGATCCGCCGCGAGTGCGTAAGTTGCGCCGGCTGAACCTGGCGTGCCACCCGTGGTGACAGCGCCTCCACTGCTGACGGCTCCACGCGTACTGCTCGTGCCTCCGGAACCAGTTGTGCCGCCTGCGTCCGTGCCGGGTGGCTGGCCACTGCAAGCTGCGATCAACAAGGTGGCCGAACAAATGAACACAGTGAGCCGACAATTAGCAGTTGGCATGCGACGACGAGAGCAAGCGCAGTGCCAAGCAGTTCGCGCAGTCTGCCGGGCGCCGCAATACACTCATTGTACGCACTGCGGACAACTGGATGAACCGATTGGGTACTTCCCATGCGTGACAGAGCGGGAATACCGCCGAGAGGGCGGCCCGTCTCACCTGTTTCGCGATCCCGGACGCATCGCGAGAAATATCGATTCGAAGTGGCGAAAGCTGAGCGTGGCGAGCAGCGTCGTTGCGAGGAAAGCCAGCGGAAACAGCAACTCGGCGCGTTGCGCAATCGAGGGAATTAGCCGTCGCAACGCGCCAATGACGGGCACGTGAAACAGGTACATGCCATAACTCACCCGGCCCACGTGGCAAAGGGGTTTGCTTGCAAACATGCGCACGAAAGCATAGTCGCCGCCGAGTGAACAGGCGGCGACGAATAGCGCGAGCGCGGCTTCGAACAGGAAGAATTCACGCGGGGGCCAAATCAGCCAAACGATGACCAAGCACAATATCGTCGGAGCGCTCAGCCTGTGCGCCAACCACCGTCTGAGTGCCTTGAATCCCCGAGGGTCGTCGAGCGCGACGGCGAGCAATGCCCCAAAGCCGATCGAGGCCATGAAGCTCGTGACGATGATTTCGGCGCGGCTGTGCGGGGTCAAGATAAATGCCAAGAGCCGATGTTCCGCTAACTGATCGATCGTGATGAGCGCGACGAGCAGCAGGGCCATGGACACCGGAGTTGTGAGTTTCTTCACGAGTAATGGCAGGCATAGGTAAAATTGCTCTTCGGTCGAAAGCGACCAGGCGAATGCAAATAGGACCGGGTGCGGGACATTGTAATTGATGAACCAGTTCGACGTGTGACTGACGAAGAACGGCAAATTGGTGATGAAATGACAGCGCACGGGAGACGACGAAGGCAGGCACCAGGCGAACACCGTGAAACCGGCGAGCACACAGTAGTAGAGCGGAAAGATCCTCAGGCAGCGGCGCGTCCAGAATCGGATCAGATCGATCGAGCCGGACGCTCGCCGTTCGCGCAGGAGCAATGTCGTTATCAGCAGGCCGCTGATGCAGAAGAAGAGCCGGACGCCCAAGTGCCCACGCCCGGCCAGCCCCTCGAGTTGGCGCGGCGTCGAGTGGTGCCAGATGACGGCGGCGATGCTGAAACAACGCAGGCCGTCGAGCGCCGGAAAGTACTTCGTTTTGCGAAATTGCTCGAGCGCAGTCGGCGTGTATGGGGGGTTGTCGTTGTGCGCAATCGTCACGGGGCGCTCGTATTTGAGAACTGGGTCGTTCCGGAGCTCGGGCCCCGCTTCATACGACGGTTCCGTGACGTAACGGCATAGAAATAAGCAAAATCACGGTTGCGAACCGCCGTCGTGCCCCCTGCAGGCGACCTTGGCGCGTTGGCTCGGCCGCAAGGGCCCGCGGGTGCGCGGCTTGCGTTGCGGGCGCCAAGGATTAGCACGCCCTGAATGGCTGACCGTGGCCTCCCCACCGAACTCGATCTCGCGCTGGATTTGGATGAGTTCGAAGAGCCGAGCGCGCTGAGAACGCGGATTGCGCGTAAACTTGGACGCCCGATCGACGCTGTTCCCATGCCGGTCGTCGTGCGGCGAGCGATCGACGCTCGGCGTGGCAACGTTCAGTTTCGGATCCGGGTCGCGCTTGGTGCTGTGGCGAGCGTAACCGAGAGCGCGCTGGGTCCGCGCGAGGTGATGGGTCAGCCGCAAGTGCTGATTGTCGGCGACGGTCCGGCGGGGTTGTTCTGCGCGTATGAGTTGGCTTGCTACGCGATTCGATCGATTGTCGTCGAGCGTGGCAAGACCGTGCAACCGCGCCGGCACGATCTAAAGAACGTGCTGCAACGGGGTGAGGTGAACCCGGACAGCAATTATTGTTTTGGCGAAGGCGGCGCGGGCACGTACAGCGACGGCAAGTTATACACTCGCGCGACCAAACGCGGCGATGTGCGGCGTGTTCTCGAACTGCTCGTCGAGCATGGGGCGCCGAGCGACATCCTCGTCGATGCACGTCCGCACGTCGGCAGCAACCGTCTGCCCAAAGTGATTGTGGCATTGCGCGAACACCTGCGTCAGGTCGGTGTCGAATTCCGTTTCGAGTCGCGCATCGTCGGGCTCGACATCGATGCCAGCGCTCGTGCCTCGACGGTGCGAGGCGTGAATTGTGCCGACGGCACTACCCTCGGTGCCGACGCTATCGTACTCGCGACGGGTCATTCGGCGCGTGACGTTTACGACTGGCTCGCGGCGGCCGGCTGCCGACTGGAGCCCAAATCGTTCGCCGTCGGCGTCCGGTGCGAGCACCCGCAATCGTTGATCAATCGCTCGCAGTATGGGCGGTTCGCCGGGCACCCGCGCTTGCCGAGCGCGGCGTATCAACTGGCGCACTCGGATCAGGGTCAGGGAGTATTCTCGTTTTGCATGTGTCCCGGAGGGTTCATCGTGCCTTCGACGACCGAGCCCGATGCAGTCGTCGTCAACGGCATGAGCCTAGCGCGCCGCGACTCGCCATATGCCAACGCCGGCATCGTAGCTTCAATCAATCCCGAGGACTGGCAGGCAACCGGTTTCGACCCGGTTGTTGGCGGCCTCGAGCTGCAGCGGGTTCTCGAGCAAGCCGCGTTCCAAGCGGGCGGCGGCGGCTTTCGCGCGCCGGCTGCGAGAATTGGCGATTTCATGGCGGGCCGCGCTTCGACCAGCTTGCCGAAGTGCAGTTACCAACCGGGTCTGACTGCCACGAATGTGGACGAAGTATTGGCTGTCTCGCGGTTGCCGATTGCTCGGAGAATTCGCGATGCGCTCAATGTGTTCAGCCATCAAATCCGAGGTTTTGCCACGAATGAGGCCGTCTTGGTCTGTGTCGAAAGCCGCACGAGCTCCCCGGTTCGAATCCCGAGAGATCCTGAAACGCTGGAAAATCCGCAACTCTCCAGGCTATACCCGGTCGGTGAGGGTGCGGGCTATGCGGGTGGTATCGTGAGTGCGGCGCTCGACGGCATACGGGCGGCGCAGAACCTTGCGCGGCGTTTTGGGCGACTTTGACACTGCGATCAGACCAACTCACTCGAGCTGGAGCCGCCGACAGGGTGATTTTTTATTGGGGTCGTGACGGCACTTGGACGCGGTTTTAGGCCTTCAGTCGATACCCAGTTCTAAAAATCACGACGGCGATGACGATGCAAATCGTGAGAAAGAGCGCCGTCATGGCGAGGCTCACACCGACTCGGACATCGGATACGCCGTAAAAGCTCCAACGAAAGCCGTTGACGAGGTAAACGACCGGGTTGAACAACGTGAGCTTTTGCCAGAATGGCGGCAACATCGTGATCGAGTAAAAACTGCCGCCGAGAAATGTAAGGGGCGCAACGATCATCATCGGGACGAATTGAAGCTTCTCGAAGCTGTCCGCCCAGATGCCGACGATGAACCCGAACAGGCTGAACGTGACCGAAGTCAAGATCAGAAAGCCCAGCATCCACAGCGGATGCACGATACCGAACGTGACAAAGCACCTGGCTGTAGTCAATATTAGCAGCCCGAGTAGCACCGATTTGGAGGCGGCGGCTCCGACGTAGCCGAGCAGTATCTCGAGCACGGAGATTGGAGCCGAGAGGACTTCATAGATGGTGCCGGCGAATTTGGGCATGTAGATGCCGAATGAGCCATTTGAAATGCTTTCCGTTAGAATCGACAGCATCATTAATCCTGGCACGATGAAGGCGCCGTACGACACGCCATCGATCGACCGCATGCGCGAGCCAATGGCCGAGCCGAAAACGATGAAATAGAGCGATGTCGATAGCACGGGCGCGACGATGCTCTGCAGTAGCGTGCGAAACGTGCGGGCCATTTCGAACTTGTAGATCGCGCGGACGGCGTAGATATTCATGACGCGTGGCTCACGAGGCTCACGAAAATGTCTTCGAGCGATCGTTGGCTCGTTTGAAGATCCTTGTATTCGATGCCCTGCCTGGCCAGGCTCTCCAACAAGGGCTCGATGCCCGTGTGCTCGGCGCGCGCGTCATATGTGTAAGTCAGCCGGCTGCCGTCGGGCGACAGTTCGAGCGGTTCGCTGGCGAGCGCTTGGGGAATACCGCCGAGCGGACGTTTGAGCTCTAGCATCAACTGCTTCTTGCCGAGCTTTTGCATCAGTGTAGCCTTGTCTTCGACTAGGATAAGCTCGCCCTTGTTGATCACTCCAACGCGGTCGGCCATCTCTTCCGCCTCGTCGATGTAGTGCGTCGTAAGGATGATGGTGACGCCGCGTTGCCGCATGCCCCGAACCATTTCCCACATGCCGCGGCGCAGCTCGACGTTGACGCCAGCCGTTGGTTCGTCCAGAAACAGTATTTCGGGTTCGTGCGAGAGAGCCTTGGCTATCATCACGCGTCGCTTCATGCCGCCCGACAGCGTCATGATTTTCGAGTCTTTCTTGTCGTAAAGTGACAGATCGCGCAGCACCTTGTCGATGGTTGCGGGATTGGCGGGCTTGCCGAATAGTCCTCGGCTGAGTTTTACCGTGTCGCTGACGCGCTCGAACATGTCGGTCGTAATTTCCTGTGGCACAAGACCGATTTTCGAGCGCGCTTGGCGATATTCGCGCACTATGTCGTGACCCGCGGCCAGCACCCGGCCTTCGGTTGCGTTGACGATGCCGCAGATGATGTTGATAAGCGTCGTCTTGCCGGCGCCATTCGGGCCGAGCAACGCGAATATCTCACCCTTGTTGATGGCGAGATCGACGCTCTTCAATGCCTGAAATCCGGAGGCGTAGCGCTTGCTGACATTCTTGATGACGATGATCGGTTGCACCGATCCGGATGCTTGCACCGCGTGATTGAACTGTCACCTGAAGCATGGCGCCCGCAATGAATAGGGGCTCGACGCCCCGTGCATCGTCTCATGCAACCGCGATGTTGGAATCGTCACTTGGCGCACGCTCTGACAATAGCACCACGCGCGTAATTTCCGAAGGCGCGCCGCGACGCATGGGCGGGCCCCAGTAGCCGGTGCCCGAGCTTACGTAGAGCCAGACGGATTCGATTTTTGCCAGGCCCTTTACGACGGGTTGCTGCAGGCGTACGAAGTAGCCGAAGGGCCAGAGCTGGCCGCCGTGCGTGTGTCCCGAGAGCTGCAGCCCAATGCCGTGGCGAGCTGCATCGAACACGGTGCGCGGTTGGTGGGCTAGCAGCACGGCCTCGCGATGCGGATCGCGGTCGCGCACGGCTCGAGCCACGTCCGCGCCGTGCCCGTTGCCGAATTGATGCGCATGCGCGTCGTCCACGCCCACTAGGTCGAAGCTCGACTTCGAATTGCCGATGCTGACGCGCTCGTTGCGCAGCACGGTGATTCCAAGGCGCCTGATTTCCGCAATCCATTCGTCAACGCCCGAGTAATATTCGTGATTGCCGGTTACGAAAAACACCCCGTGCCGCGCGCGTAAGCGGCCGAGCGGGGCGACCATCTCCCCCAAATGCTCGACAGTCCCGTCTACGAGGTCCCCGGTAATTGCGATGAGATCCGCGTCCAGGCCGTTGACGCGCGACACGATTTGTCGAACGAAGTCATCGCGCAGCGTCGGGCCCAGGTGAAGATCGGATATCTGCGCAATCGTAAAGCCGTGCATCGAGGCGGGCAGCCGCCCAAGGCGCACTCGAACATTCTTGACCTCGACCTCGGCGAGCGCCTCTCTGACGGCCAGCGCCGTCGAGGACCCCGTGACTAGTGTCGCGGCGGCCGCGAGCGCGCGTTGCAGAAACTGGCGGCGCTGCGGCTGAGTAAAGTCGGCAATGGCGCCCGTTGGCAGGTGGACGATAATGAAGCGGCACAGATCGCCGATGCCCAACGTAAGCAGCAACGTCAGAACCGAGCCCATCCACGTGTACGTGACGTACAAAACAAAAAGGCCGTGCTTGGGAGGCAATTGGCGCGACAATATGAACGACGCCGGAACGGACAGGCCCAATCCAATGACGCCGAGGGTCAACCAGCGCCGCGTGCTTTCGGACCACCCGACATCGCGCACCAAGCGAGCCCAAATATAATAATGCGCTGCGCTAAGAATCCCCAGCACCACCAGGAGGAACGCTAGTATCGGCAAGGCTCGCTGCATGTTGGCATCCGAGTCGTAAAGATTGGCGCAAGCCTTGGCAACTTGGGCATGAGGCGGCCGTGAGGTTTGGCTTATTTTCCCTGGATTGAACAGACCTCAATTTGAAACAGGTGGCATTCCTGGAACATTCCGGGCATACCCGCTTGCTACGCGGGGGGTCGAGCCCTAAATCTTCGAGAAACTGAAGGAGTATGCGCGTGAACAGGTTAATGAGCGAGGCCAAGGACCCTGATCCAGTAGAGACTCAGGAATGGCTCGAGTCCTTGGAAGCCGTGATCGAGCGGTCGGGCGCCGAGCGAGCGCGGTATCTTCTCGACGAGGTGCTGGGGACTGCGCGCCAATACAGCGTCGCCCCGCTCACCTCGTTGAGCACCGACTATGTAAATACGATTCCGGCTTCCGAAGAGCCGCCCTTTCCCGGCGACGAAGCGATGGAGAAGCGCATTCGCCGCATCATCCGTTGGAATGCGGTGGCGATGGTTCATCGCGCCAACACGCGCTTTTCGGGCATCGGCGGCCATCTTTCCACGTACGCGTCGAGCGCCGCCTTGTACGAAGTTGGATTCAACCACTTCTTTCGCGGGCCCAGCTATCCGGGCGGAGGCGATCACGTTTACTTTCAAGGCCATGCCGCACCGGGCATGTACGCCCGGTCGTTCCTCGAAGGTCGCCTCCCGGTTGAAATGATGGAACGGTTTCGGCGCGGTGCCGAAGAGGGACAGGGGCTGTCGTCCTATCCGCACCCGCGGTTGATGCCCGACTATTGGGAACACCCGACGGTTTCGATGGGCATCGGTCCGCTAACGGCCATTTACCAGGCTCGCTTCGACAAGTACCTGCAGGATCGCTCGATCAAGGACACTTCGAATCAACGCGTATGGTGTTTCATGGGCGACGGCGAGTCGGATGAGCCCGAATCGCTCGGCGCTCTGAGCATCGCCGGCCGTGAGCGCCTCGACAATTTGATTTTCGTCGTCAACTGCAATTTGCAGCGCCTCGACGGCCCCGTGCGCGGCAACGGAAAGATCATTCAGGAACTAGAGACGGTTTTCCGGGGCGCGGGTTGGAACGTGATCAAGGTCGTTTGGGGGCCGGAGTGGGACGAGCTCCTAGCTAAGGACCGTGACGGGCTATTGAGACGGCGGCTCAACGAGCTCGTCAACGGTCAATGGCAGAAATACGTCACGATGCCCGGATCGTACACCCGGCAACAAGTCTGGGGCGTCGATCCGCGTCTGCTCGAAAGTGTAAAACATCTGAGCGATGAGCAAATTCGAAAATTGCGTCGCGGCGGCCACAGCTACCGCAAGATCTACGCCGCCTACGATCGCGCGACGCGGCACACGGGGAGCCCGACCGTCATCCTCGCCCACACCGTCAAAGGCTGGGCGCTCGGGGAAGGCTTCGAGGGCGTGAACGTCACGCATCAGAAGAAGAAACTCGGGTTGGAGGAGCTGCGCCAATTCCGCGATCTGCTCGAATTGCCCGTTTCCGACGCCGAACTCGACGAGGCGCCATTCTACCATCCCGGTCCGAGCAGCCCCGAAGTGACGTACATGCTCGAGCGGCGCAGGGAATTGGGCGGCAGTCTGCCCTCGCGGCGCGTCAAGAGTCACGTGCAACTCGAGTTGCCGAAACCGAACCTTTATGCCGAGTTTCACGAGGGCATGAAGAAAGGCGAAGCATCCACGACCATGGTGTTTGCTCGACTGCTTTCGAAATTGCTCCGCGACGACGGCATCGGCAACCGCGTCGTACCAATCATTCCCGACGAGGCGCGGACGTTTGGCATGGACGCACTGTTTAGCCAAGTCGGCATCTATTCGTCCGTCGGGCAGCTGTACGAGCCCGTCGATAAGGGCAAAGTGCTCTATTACCGCGAGAGCAAGGACGGCCAGGTTCTCGAAGAGGGGATCAATGAGTCGGGCAGCATGGCGTCATTCATCGCGGCTGGGACTTCGTATTCGATTCAGTCTCAACCGATGATTCCGTTTTACATTTTCTATTCGATGTTCGGTTTTCAGCGAACCGGGGATCTCATGTGGGCAGCCGGCGACGCAATGGCGCGCGGCTTTTTGCTTGGCGCAACGGCGGGCAGAACCACGCTGCAGGGCGAGGGGCTGCAGCATGACGACGGCCACAGCCACGTGCTGGCGACGACACTGCCGTGCTGCGTCGCCTATGATCCGGCATTCGCCTACGAACTTGCTACAATCATCGAAGACGGCATCGAGCGAATGTACGGGAAGGGGGAAAGCGTCATCTACTACTTGACGCTCTACAACGAAAACTATCCGATGCCCGCGATGCCGGAGGGCTCGAGAGAAGGGATTTTGAAGGGCATCTACCGGTTCTCGACTGCCGAGCGCAGACTCGAGCACCACGTGCAACTGTTCGGCAGCGGCCCCTTGCTCAACGAAGCGATTCGCGCGCGCGAGTTGCTACTCGACTACGATGTGTCGGCCGACATATGGAGCGTGACAAGCTATCAACAGCTTCGAAATGACGCCCTTCGCTGCGAGCACTACAATCGCCTAAACCCGGATAAGCCGGAGCGCGTGCCTTACCTAGTCCAGGCGCTTTCGGGCGTAAGTGGGCCGTTCATCACCGTGAGCGATCATATGAAATTACTTACGGACTTCATTGCTCGCTGGATCCCTGGTCGCCTAGTGCCGATGGGAACCGAGGGGTTCGGCTTGTCGGATACACGGCGGGCGCTTCGGCGCCATTTCCGAAATCGACGCCGAATGCGTCGCCTATGCGGCGCTCGATGCGCTACGTCGCGAGGGGGCGCTGGACGTTTCCGTGCAGCTGAAAGCCATGGAAAGGTTCGGCTTGGCTCCGAGCAAGACGAATCCGATGGATGTTTAGAGGCGTTGACTCGAGAACTGCGCACCAATTGGCCCCCAGTCAAGCTGCAAGTCGTGCAGCAGCAAGCGATTGGCGGGAGGGAACTCGCACTCGAGGATTTCCGTCTGACTGACCCAGCGCGGATTCAGAGTCTGCAGCGGCCGCGGTACGCTGGCGACCCATAAGCAGTTGAACCGGGTAAAATTCGAGACTGCGCTCGGGATAGTCGTAAAGGAAACTAGCGCGCGTCCCAATGGGTTTGCAGGTCACGCCGGTTTCCTCGGCTACCTCGCGAGCTGCGGCGGCCTCGGCCATTTCCAGCGCCTCGATACGCCCCCCAGGGAATTCCCAAAAACCAGCGAGGTGGGAGCTTGCGAGTCGTTGGGCGATCAGCAATCGATCTTGCTTCCATACCAACGCTAGAACAATCAAAATAGGTTGATTCATGGGACAGTCTTCGCGATCACATATGCTTTGGCCAGTCGCCGGTGCGGCGTCGGCATGACGAGTTCATCGAGGCGTTTGCGGCCGACCCAGAAATACGAGTCTGGAAGTTGGAATTTCGCAGAAGACGTAAGTGTTACTTCGACCGCCACGTAGGCGACGCTGAAGCGTGTGATTGAATACTTGCCCTCGCCTACGACGGCTAATGTCATCGATTTGAGGCGCAAGTGCTCGCTCAACCATTTGCGAATTGCTGCGAAGCGCTGGCCCGATGCGGTTCCCTCGAAGTACGGAAATGTCCAAAGGTTGGCCCAGGGTGTCATTGTTTCATCTCGCTTGTGGACGAGCACTCGAGAAGCGCCGTGTCGTGCGATGAGGATTAGAACCTGCTTTCGAATGCCGCTCGGACCCCTGACGATTTGCGGCCGTTGCTCGACGCGGCACCGCGCGTAAGCCCGACATTGACGCTGCAGCGGGCAAGCTGGACACTTGGGTATTTGCGCAGTGCACACCAGAGCGCCAAGTTCCATCAGCCCTTCGTTGAGGCGCGCCGGGTCCGTGTCAGTGGCCAGCTGCCGAGCCATCGACCAGAGCCGTGGTTGCAGCGGCGGTTTTCGAGGATCGCCCGCGAGGTCCCAAACTCGGCACAGCACCCGCATTACATTGCCGTCGAGCGCGGGTTCGGCTTGGTCAAATGCCAGGCTCGCGATCGCGCCTGCCGTGTAGCGACCAATCCCCGGAATCTGCAACAGCTCTTCGACAGTCGAGGGCAGTTTGCCGGCATGGCGAGCCATGATCCGTTGCGCGCCCCGCATCAAGTTGCGAGCGCGCGAATAGTATCCAAGCCCCTCCCAAGCTTTCAGGACGTCCGATTCGCGGGCCTTGGCCAAAGTGGCAATGCTTGGATACTTCCGAAGCCAGCGCTCGAAGTAGGGAACGACGGTAGCAACCTGGGTTTGTTGGAGCATGATCTCGCTTACCCAGATCACGTACGGGTTGCGATTCCTGCGCCATGGCAAATCCCGCTTAGCCACTTCGAACCAGTCGAGCAGCGATTGCTGAAATTTACGGATTTGCGCGCGAGGGATCGGCTCCACCGGATTTACCCGCTGCCATTGGGGTCGCCGATTGAGTCGGCGATGTCGTGAGAGCCGACAATCCGCACGCCATGGTGCTCGGCGAGACTCATCAATCGACGGCGCGTAAAGCTGGCGCCGAACAGGCTGGCGTCCGCGCCAAAGCCCAAAAGGTCAGGCAGCGTGCGATTCGGGCGAACGGGGCTGCGTGCGTCGCCCGCGTGCAACCACCAGCCGCGTTCCGTGCGTACGGCAACACCTGCGTGTCCAAGGTCGTGTCCGGGCAGCGGCACCAGGAGAATATCCTCCGGTTGACCTACGATTCGTTGAACGCCGCGCATGCCAAACCAGGGTACGTCGCCGTCGCGCCAGGGCTCCCAGCACGGATTGTGAGCCCAATGTTGGCGCCGATAGCGCCACGAAGTCTTTACGTTCGCTTGCACGATTGCGATGGCCTGCGAATGGATGTGCACGGAGGCTTCCGGAAAGTCCGAGAGCCCCCCCGTGTGTTCCGAATGCAAATGCGTAATGATGATGTGGCGCACGTCAGACGGCGTGAAGCCTCGCTTGCGGATTTGGTAAGCGGCCGTGGCTTCAGGATTGTCGGGTGTCTCGAACAGGGCCAGCCATTTCAAACCCAAGCGTCGCCAGGGAACCGCAATATCTATCAGGCCGATTCCGGTATCGACCAAAATCAATCCAGCTTGAGTTTCAACGAGCCAGCATCGGCACGGCACTCCCTCCGTTGGCCACCACGGACTGATTCGATGCCGAATTGCCTCGAGACGAGGCTGCAGAAACCCGCAATTCAACGAGTGAACTCGCAGAGACACTGGCGGGGTCTCTAGCGCGCCTCCCCTGGGCAAGCCAAAGGCTAGCCAATCGCTCGTCGGGAGAGGTGACTCGACCGCGCGGATGGCACTGGCCGAAGCCGCCGCCCGCTAGCCCGTAGGCGCACCGCGGGCAGTCAATCACAGGTTTTGGGCCGTTTCATCACTTGGACACGACGCGACACTTGGTTTCCGAGGGCCGCACGTGTAAGGCTACTTAGTAAGCGATGGTCGCGAGCCGCGTCTTCCCGCTCGAGTCGATTCGGACCGACGGCTGGTTCGAACGGATCGGCGAAGGGGTGGGCAGTTTTCAAACTCTTTGTGAGGTCATCGGGCCTCGGTTCTTTGCCTTCTCCATGATTGCGGGGGCGCGCATCGTTGCGCTCACGATCGACCGGCGAAATCCAGAACAGACTCTAGTTGACTTCGTCGTCGTTACGGACGACGTCGCGTCGCCCGACGCGCCCACCCAGCGCTTATCGTTGCGCGACTTTCGCCGTCGGCTCGCCAGTGCGCTCGCGACGGAGGAACCGCCCGGGCCTGCCCCGACTCGACCGACCGACGTCGAATCGATTCAAAGGCACATCGGTGTTCGGTATCTGCTGTTGGCACCGCTCTTTGGCTACAGCCTTTCGTCACTGAGCCATGACGTATTCGGGTCGATGTTGCGCGCATTGCGCGATGGCATCGAGGAGCTCTATGAGCTCGAGGAATTTCGCGCGAGAATTCGTCTGCACGTCCGAGACGAACTGCAACGCGCCGAGCGCCCGGGCACCGGCCGGGGCGCCATCGACCTTTCTCGAGTGCAAGAGGCGGAAGAGGCAGCCGCAAGTGGCGACGACGTGCGCGTGCTCGAACTGCTTGGCACTTGGCCCGCACCATTGGCGATTTTCTTAAGAACTCCCGAAGGTCAAATGCTCAGCACTGAAGCGCGCGGTCGAATAGCGACGGCGCTCGCGTTGCTGGGCAGCGCGTGTATCTCGCTCGGCGAAACCGAAAAGGGCGAAGAGATACTGCGCCTTGGCATCCAATACGCCGGTGATACGCCAGTCGCGCCCGAAGTGTACCATCGGCTGGGTCAGTCCATGATGCGTGGCAGCCGATACGGCGAGGCGATTGGCCCGTTGAAACGAGCCGCGAACCTGGGAGTATCGGGCGGCAACGTTTGGATCGAGCTAGCTTCGGCATTCGTCGAGCGCAAGCGTTGGTTGGCTGCCTTTGGAGCCGCACTTGAAGCTCGTGATGCGGGGGCCGGCGAGGACGATGTCCGTCTGCTGATGCGGAGAATCGAAGAGCGATTGGGCGCGCCGCTGGCAGAGTGGCGCAAACTCACAGGCATTTGACCGGCCAAGTGTGCGGCCGCCGGTTCCCTTCAATCATTGACAGGTCCTTGGTCCGAGAATTAGATACCCTCCTCGCATCAGGCGCACAATCTCCGCCAATTGCGTATCGATCCCCTGAATCAGTCGCCCGCCAACTGGCAGTGCCGTTTGGCAGCGATTAAATATCCGCAGAACGAGATTTACAATGATCGCGCTCTATCTTCCGCTGCTCGTTACGTTTTTGGTAGCGGCCGTCGTGGCCGTCGCCATGTTTTTGCTGGGTCACTTCGTTGGACGCAGGAAGGCCAGCGCGGAGAAGCAAATGCCTTTCGAGTGCGGCAACGACACCAAAGGCGCCCAAGGCTCAAGGCCAAGCGTGAAGTTCTACCTGACGGCGATCTTGTTCATCGTATTCGATATCGAGGTCGTGTTCATCTACCCGTGGGCGACGCTTTCTCAGAGCCTTGGCTGGGTTGGCTTCGAATCGATGGGACTCTTCATCGCGGCGTTGCTCGTCGCCCTCATCTATTGTTGGAGAAAAGGAGCCCTCGAATGGGACAGCTGAACAACCCGGTGGTCACAACCGTCGAGCCCGGCGAGCATAGCTATTTCACGACGCGTTTCGATTCGATCCTGGCTTGGGCCCAAAAGTACTCGCTGTTCATGTACCCGTTCGTGACGGCGTGTTGCGGCATGGAATTTATGGCCGTGTCGGGCCCACGCTACGATTTCGCGCGCTTTGGCTCCGAGGCCCCGCGTTTCTCGCCGAGGCAAAGCGATTTGCTGTGGGTCGTCGGCACGATCTCGCAGCGCCAAGCGCCGGTGCTAAAGCGCATTTTCGAGCAAATGGCCGAACCCCGCTGGGTTCTGGCATTTGGAACCTGTGCTTCGTCGGGTGGCTTCTACGACAACTACGCAACGATCGCGGGGATCGACAAGATTATCCCCTGCGACATTTACATCCCGGGTTGCCCGCCGAGGCCGGAAGCCGTCCTCGACGGCCTCATGTTGCTACAAGACAAGATTCAAAGCGGCGACCGCAGGCCGGCAGTCGTCAAGCCTCGCATCGACCCAGCCGTGGATCCGAACCTTGGCCTCGTACAGCTGCGCCGCCCGTCGCAAGCCTGAACCCAGTCGAAAACCTGAAATCAATGTCACAATCGCTGATTGAACTTGTCAAAAACAAGTTTTCCGATGCCGTCACCGCCAGCTACTCGCAGCACGGGGACGAAACCGTCGTCATCAAGGCGTCGCACTGGTTGGCTTTGGGTCAGTTCCTTCGCGATGACCCCGCCTGCGACATGGCGCTGCTCGTCAACCTGACTGCCGTTGATTATCCGGATGAGAATCCTCGCTTCGAAGTGGTGGCCCACTTGGCATCGCTAACCCTTGGCCATCGACTTCGGGCCAAATCGAAGATTGGACGGCCCGATGCAACCGGCGCCGAGATCGATTCTTGGAGCGGGCTGTGGGGTTCGGCTAATTGGGCCGAACGCGAGTGCTTCGACATGTTTGGGATTCATTTCCGCGGGCACCCTGACTTGCGCAGAATCCTCTTGTATCCGCAATTCGTTGGCCACCCGCTGAGGCGCGACTACCCCGCGCAACGCATTCAGCCGCTGGTGCCGTTCCGGGAAGGCATCAACAACGAAAAACTCCCACCGTTCGGTCCGACCGAAGGGCTTTCATTTGGAAGGCAGACTCACGACCAATGGCTTTCTACCAAGGCGACCAAAGACGACTTGTGATCCAACTATCGAGGATATGACTGATGGAAGCTCTTGAGAAAGACTTGGATACATCGGACGTCGAGCTGGACGCCGCTCCGATGTTGCTCAACGTCGGTCCCGCGCATCCCGCGATGCATGGGACCGTACGTATCGTGCTCGAACTCACCGGCGAAACAATCCTGCGCGCGGACGTGCAGGTCGGGTACTTGCACCGTGGATTCGAGAAGATGTGCGAGCGAGGCACTTGGACTCAGGTGTTCCCCTACGTCGATCGATGCAACTACGTTTCGCCGATGCTCAACAACGTGGGGTTCGCGCTCGCCTGTGAAAAACTGCTGGACATCGAAGTCCCAGTTCGCTGCCAGTTTTATCGAATGATTCTCGGCGAGCTGGCCAGGATCGCCGATCACGTCACTTGCGTCGGCGCCATGGCCATGGAACTTGGAGCGTTCACCCCGTACCTGTGGTTGATGAAGGCGCGTGAAATGCTCTGGGATATCTTCGAAGAGGAGTCGGGCGCGCGCTTGACGCATTCGTTCGGTCGCGTCGGCGGCATGGCTCACCCTCCGACGGATGGCTTCGCAGAACACGCCGAGGCAGCTATTGCGCATGTTGCTACGGTCATCGACGAATCCGAGCGGCTGCTGGTGACCAACCGCATCTTCTTGGATCGTTTGGAGGACGTGGGCGTCATTTCGGGGGCGGACGCAATATCCCTCGGCTGGACCGGCCCCACGCTGCGAGCGTCAGGCATTGCCTACGACGTGCGAAAATCCAATCCGTATATGCAATACGGCGACGTTGAATTCGATGTGCCGGTTGGCACCAAGGGTGACTGCTTCGACCGGTTCCTTGTTCGCCTCGAAGAAATGCGACAGAGCATCCGCATCATTCGTCAGTGCAGCGCGAAGATGCCCAAGAGCGGGCCCGTCGACGTTGACGACCCTCGGTTCGTGCTGCCGGCGAAGGAGAAGGTCTATACGACGATTGAAGGCACGATTCAGCACTTCAAGATTATCATGGAAGGCCTCAAGATCCCGGCCGGCGAAGTCTACGGTTACACTGAGGGCGGCAACGGCGAACTTGGGTTCTACCTGGTGAGTGACGGTAGCGGCACCCCCTACCGGGTACGGATTCGTCCCCCCTGTTTTTACGTAACGAGTGGACTAGAAAAACTCATCACCGGGCAGATGATTGCGGATGTGGTGCCTTGTTTCGGCTCGCTCAACATGATTGGCGGCGAATGCGACCGTTGACGGAGTGCTTAGATGGCGACGTTTCAATTGGATGATTGCGATATTCCGTTCGAACCCGGCGACACGATCATTCGTGCAGCTCACCGTGCAGGCATCGATATCCCGCATTATTGCTGGCATCCTGGGCTCAGCGTAGCGGCCAACTGCCGAATGTGTCTTGTCGAATTGCTGCCTCCGCCCGGCAGGCGGCCCATGATGTTGGACGTCTTGCGATGGGATGAGCTGACCCAACAATACGTCAAGGAGCAAAAGCCCAAGTTGGTGCCAGCCTGCCAGCAGACCGTCAGCGCCGGCATGCAGGTGCGCAGCCAATCGAGCGAGCATGTGACACGGGCTCGTGCCGCCGTGCAGGAAATGCTCCTGTTGAACCATCCCGTCGATTGCCCCATCTGCGATCAGGCGGGCGAGTGTCGCCTTCAGGATTATTGGCTCAGCCAAGGCAGCACGAAGAAACGCATGCTGGACGAACCCGTGCACAAGCCCAAGGCTGTCGTGTTCGGTCCGCACATCGTTTACGACGCCGAACGCTGCATCGTGTGCACGCGCTGTGTGCGTGTCTGCGAGGAGCTGGCCAAGGATCCCGTCCTGTCCGTGGCCCAACGCGGCAATCTCAATGAGATCACGGTATCCCCAGGTCGCCAACTCGATCACAATTACTCGTTGATGACGGAATTCGTTTGCCCGGTCGGGGCGCTCACATCGCATGAGTTTCGTTTCAAGGCAAGGGTCTGGTTCCTGCGAAGTGCGCGCAGTGTCTGCGTCGGATGTGCCACGGGCTGTAACTCGTTTACCGATTACGATCCGCGTGAATCTCGCGTCTATCGCTATCGGCCCCGCGAAAATGCCGACGTCAACAAGCATTGGATGTGCGACGCCGGCATGCTCGACTACGCCCGCATTCACGAAGGCAGGGTGCTCGAGCCTCGGATCGACGGCGAACCCGTGCCACGTCGGGCGGGGCTGGACAGAGCCGTCGCGCTTTTGCGCGACGTGCGTGGAGGCAAGCTTGCGATCGTGCTTGGCGCGCAATTTTCGCTGGAAGACAACGCTGTGCTGTTGGCACTCGGGAAAAAGCTCAATTGCAGCGCCTACTTCGAATCGGGGTTGCCGCCTGGCTCATCGGACGCGGTGCTCATGCATGCAGACAAAAACCCCAATTCTGCGGGGGTGCGCAAGCTCTTAGGACCGGAGCTAAAGTCCCCCGATCAACTGATTTCCGGACTGAAGTCGGGGCAGCTGACGCACGTGCTAAGTCTTGGCGCCACGCTCAAAGACGCGCGCTTAGCGGCCGAGTACGGACAGCTGCCGTCGCATGTTCGTGTCGTGCTCAGCACGCATGAAGGGCCGCTCGTTGCGGGCGCCAAGGTGGTTCTGCCCGTGTGTTCGTGGGCTGAAACGGAAAGCACGTTCGTTAACGCCGCCGGCTTGGCCCAAGTTTCCGATCAAGCGATTATGCCTCAAGGCCTATCGCTGCCGGGATGGAAGTGGGTGTCGCACTTGGCGGCCTCGCTTGGGCACGAGTTGTCAATGGCGTCGATCGACGACGCTCGTTCGCTAATTGATTCTCCAACTGGCGCCAATCGCCCGGGCGCGCCAGCACGAACGGAATCGCAACCATGACTTTATTAGCCGAACTCATCATTGTCGTCGTGAAGGTCGTATTCCTCGCTTTGCTGTTCTGCATGCCGGTAGCGGTTCTGCTCACCTGGGCCGACCGCCGGCAAGGCGCGATGATTGCCGATCGCGTAGGGCCCAACCGGGCGGCGATCTTCATGCCGGGCAAACTCGCTGCGTTCTTGGTCTTCGTTCCGGCCCTGGTCGTTGCAAGCCTAGCCTTGGGCTGGGCATGGTTCAACAAGATCGAAGGCGATACACCCATCGCGCTCGGAATCGTGTCCAACCAACTTGCTGTCGCATCCGTCTGGATCACGCTGTTTGTCATCGCAGGGCGCATCCGTGTTCGTGGCCTCAGCAATTCCTTCGATGTATTCGTCTCGGCGTTGGGGGATCCGCGTGCCATCCTGGGTGTTGGCATACTCGTCAACGTTGTGTTGTTGGCGGTGTTTGCCATGCTGCAAGGCACGCCCGCCGTTGCGACGCTGAACGATATTAGCGTCAGTTCGGGCCCCGCGGTGTTTGCTGCCGCCGTCGTTGGCGGCGCCAGCTACGCGGCCTACAACTTGGGCAGGTTGCCGCGGGTCGGGTTACGCCTAGCCGGCATGCTGCATCCAGTCGCCGACGGTCTCAAGATGATCTTCAAGGAAGATCTAGTTCCGCCATCGGCGGACCAATTCGTACACGCGCTGGCTCCCCTAATTGCGTTCTTTCCCGTGTTGGTGGTGCTTGCCGTCGTGCCGTTCGGTGACGCGTTATGCTTCAACCCATCTTCTGTGCTCGCGGATCTAGTTCGTCAAGCGCCGGCTGAATGCTCGGGTACGTTGATAAAGCTGCAAATCCTCGACGTGGACGTCGGGTTGCTGTTCTATTTTGCTCTTGGCGGCACGGGTGTCATTGGGGCAGCTCTAGCGGGTTGGGCGAGCAACAACAAGTACAGCTTGCTTGGCGGGCTCAGAGCCGCCAGTCAAATGGTGTCCTACGAGGTGACGATGGGCCTAACGCTAATCGGCGCCATCATGATCTACGGCACCTTGCGCATCGATCAGATGGTTCAATGGCAAGGGGCGCATGCCTGGGGGATCTTCGTGCAGCCGCTGGCGTTCGTTTTATTCTTTACCGCGGCCGTAGCCGAGTCCAAGCGCGTCCCCTTCGATCTGCCCGAGGGCGAGAGCGAAATCGTTGCCGGCTACTTCACCGAATACTCGGGCATGAAGTTTGCCATGTTCTTCTTCGCTGAATACGTAACGATCGTGACTGCGGCGGCGCTGATGGTCGCGCTGTTTTTGGGCGGGTGGAATCTGCCGTTCATCGACCGCCAAGGCGTGCGCATCGCCGTCGGCGGCGTCGTGTACTGGCAGCTGGCATTGCCTCAAATCGTGATCGTGCTGCTGAGCGTCGGGGCCTTTATAGGCAAGACGCTGGCACTCTGCTGGCTGCAGTTGCTCGTTCGCTGGACCGTACCCCGTTTCCGCTACGACCAACTCATGAAATTGGGGTGGCGAATTCTCTTGCCAATCTCAATTGGCAATATTGTCGTTACCGCGTTGATCGTGCGACTCGCTATCCTTGGCGGTGAGGGCACCGCGTCCGTACTTTCTACGGCGGGTGACCTGACGCAACTTCTGATTGCAGGCTTTCTGCTCTGGGCCTGCGTGTCGCTTTTCATCGAATTGCTAAAGCCAGCCAAGCACAGGAAATTGCTCTTTACCAGCGCGGCTCGCTTCGCCGAACAAATGGGCGGGATCCGTAGCCGAAGGATGGGAGCGTAATGATGAACCCTGCACCATTGGGGCCGCGCAAAGTCATCGGCACCGCCGTTGCCCGACCGGAACGTACAGGCGCAATCCAAGCGTACGTGCCCGAGATTGCCAAGGGCCTGGCCTTGACCGCCCGGCATTTCCTCCAGAACACCAAGGAGTGGGCTCTCGGCCAACGGCCGGATCCCGTGCTCGAGTCGATCAGCGATGGCATCAACGTGGTTAGCTATCCAGAGCAACGGCGGCCCTACCCTGAGCGTTTCCGCGGTTTGCACCGGCTCACCCAGCGCGACGATGGCTCGCCGCGGTGCGTCGCATGCTTGTGTTGTTCGACAGCATGCCCCGCGCAGTGCATTTATATCGAACCTGGGGAATACCCCGAGGGCGACGCGCGCCGCGGTTACGAGCGATACCCGGTCCGTTTCGTGATCGACGAATTGCGCTGCGTGTTCTGCGGGTTCTGCGTGGAAGCCTGCCCGTGCGATGCCATTCGCATGGACACTGGCATTCACGCGGCTCCCTACGATTCGCGCGATCAATTCCTATTCGATCGCGAGCAGTTGTTGACGTTCGTCGGACGTGACGGCGGTTCCCGGACCGCTAATCCCCGCCATGAACCCGGCGATCCCACGCACCCCGGCATCGATCGGGAACACCAGCACTAGGCGCTAGAACCCGTGCCGCCTCGATACGAAGTCGTCATTGGTCTCGAAGTCCACGCGCAGCTTCTGACGCAAAGCAAATTGTTTTGTGGCTGCTCGACTCGCTTTGGTCAATCGCCGAACAGTCACGTGTGCCCCGTGTGCTTGGGGTTGCCCGGATCCTTACCCGTGCTCAACGGCCAGGCCGTAAGATTGGCGGTCCGCGCAGCGCTCGCGCTCGACTGCACCGTTCACGAGTCGAGCATCTTTGCGCGCAAGAACTACTTTTACCCGGATCTTCCCAAGGGCTATCAAATCAGCCAATACGAAGAGCCCTTGGCCACCCATGGCTACCTTGACATCGAAGGTGAAAGCGGCCCACGGCGGATTCGCATTTTGCGCATTCACATGGAAGAGGACGCTGGGAAAAATGTGCATGGGGTCGGAGGCGATTCGCTCGTTGATCTCAACCGCGCCGGCACGCCGCTTGTCGAGATCGTCAGCGAGCCGGATCTGCGGTCGAGCGCTGAAGCGGCCGCTTACATGCGAGCGCTTCGCGACATTCTTTTGTTCTTGCGTGCCAACGACGGTAACCTCGAAGAAGGCAGTCTACGCTGTGACGCTAATGTCTCAATCCGTCCCTTTGAGCAGACCGAGCTTGGAACGCGCTGCGAATTGAAGAACCTCAACAGCTTCAAATTCGTGCAGCGCGCCATCGACTCGGAGGTCGCTCGCCAAACCGCGATTGTGGATTCTGGCGGACGGGTCGTCCAGCAGACACGTTCGTTCGATCCGGACACGGGTAAGACGCACGCGCTGCGCTCGAAAGAAGAGGCGCATGATTACCGCTACTTCCCCGAGCCCGATCTGCCGCCCCTGATCGTCCCGGAGAGTCTAGTCCAGGAAGAGCGAAGCCAGCTGGGGCAGATGCCGTCGACTTTGCGCGAGTCGTATGTTGAGCGACACGGGTTGTTCGACTCAGGCTGCCGCGACGTTGACGCAACATCCTGAGTTCGTCAGCTACTTCGAAGCCGTGCGCTCGAGCTTCGATCAGCCCGTCAAAGTCGCGAACTACATGCTCACCGAGGTACTGCGTGGGGCATCGGTACATGGCCTCTCTGCCGCGTTCAGCATCACGCCAGCGCAGGTTGCCGAGATCTTGCAGCTTGTTGACGCCGGTGTCATCAGTGGCAAACAGGCCAAAGAGGTGCACCTCGCCGTCGAAAATACCGAGCGCATGCCAAAGGAGATCGTCGAAGAGCGCGCCATGAAGGTCGTCAGTGACGCCGGCAGCCTCGAGCCGCTATGCGCGGATATCATCGCCAAGAGTCCTTCACAAGCGCAGCAATACCGCTCGGGCAAGAAGGGAGTGCTTGGGTACCTGGTCGGGCAAGTGATGAAGGCCACTGGGGGTTCCGCGGATCCCAAGCTCGTCAATCAGATTCTCGTGCGGTTACTCGACCAGAATTGAGCGTGCCGTAACGACATGATCGCAGTACCGCATCCAGCCCCGATCAGTGGCTCGAGCTATTCGGCAGTCGAGTTGTTGCCCGACAACGACTCGGTAGTGATGCTCGATCAGCGCCTCTTACCGAACGAGGTCATTTACCGACGGCTTCGCACGCTCGACGAGATGGCGCTCGCGATCAAGGACATGTGGGTGCGCGGCGCGCCCGCCATCGGGATTGCCGCTGCTTATGGGATGGTCTTGGCGGCACGTGCAGCCGATTCGCCCCCTCAATTACGAGCGTACGGCGCAACACTTTGCGCGACACGCCCGACGGCCGTCAACTTACGCTGGGCCGTCGAAAGGATGCTGTCACGCGCCGAGACATCGTGGTCAGTGCCCGCCTCGCAACGCGTAGCAACCCTTGCCCGCGAGGCGCGCGAGATTCATGCAGCCGACGTCGAGGCGAACCGCCGCATGGGGCAATACGGCGCTGAGTTCGTGCCTGAACAGGCCACGATCATGACACTGTGCAACGCGGGGGCGCTAGCAACGGGAGGGTTTGGCACGGCCCTTGGCGTCGTGCGCGCCGCCTGCCAAGCCGGCAAACGCATTCAAGTTCTCGCCTGCGAGACGCGCCCGCTGCTACAAGGCGCCCGCTTGACCGCTTGGGAGTTGCAGCAAGACGGCATCCCCGTCGAAGTGATACCCGACAACAGCGCCGCGAGCATTCTCGCGCACGGTGAGGTGGCGTTATGCATCGTCGGTGCCGACCGCGTTGCAAGGAATGGAGATGTCGCCAACAAGATTGGAACGTACGCGCTATCGATTCAAGCAGAGTGGCACCATTGTCCCTTTTATGTCGCAGCGCCACTCAGTACCGTCGATCTCGAAACCCGCGACGGCGCGTCGATCACCATCGAGCAACGGGACATGGCCGAAGTCGTGACGCTCGGCGGTCAGCGACTCGCGCCCGAGGGCGTCCATGCGCGAAACCCGGCCTTCGACGTGACGCCGGCTGCTCACATCACGGCCTTGATTACGGAACGGGGTGTGGCCCAACCGCTCGACGCAACGACGCTGCATCGGCTTGTGCAGGGTTCACAGGCGTGACGAGCGACGGCATTTACCCTCAGGAATTGCCGCACCTCGCGGATTTCGAAAAAGTCATTGGCCAATGTCGAATGCCCTGTCGTATCCTCGGAGCTGGAGTAACAGCCATGAATCGATGGATGCTTGTCGGGTTCGGTCTGACCACATTTTTCGCCACGCAGCACGCCGCAGCGCTGTCGCTCGTCGATCACACGGCGGGGCTGAAATTGCTGGCGGGCGCTGACGTTTGGTCCACGCCATCGAATGTTCCAAGCGGTCAAGTCCCGGGTTTCGCTGGAAGTGCCGGTGGCTTCAGCTATGGCGTGCTCCCCTACTATGAGCTTCGCATTATCAAGTTGGTCGGTCTTGAAACCGGCATCGACTACGAACACGGTTCGTTTCACCGAAATAACACCATTAATCAAGCGGACACTCGCGAGACCGTCACGATCAATTCCTGGCGCCTGCCGTTGCTAGCCAAGCTGAACATTCCACTCCCACTCGGACGCATCTGGGTGGGTTTGGGTCCTGAGTTCACGCTTTCACAGTCATCGTCTGGCAAGTTCGAAGTAACTGGTGGTCCTACCTCCACGATCCCCACCCACGACGTAAAGCCGACTTATCTAACGGGTGGCCTCGGACTCGTCGTCGAATTACCGATGACCGGCATCGAAATCCCAATCGAATTTCGCGCCTCGAAGGACATGTCGCAGCCGAGCGATTGGGCGGATCGAGTTCCCACTCAAGCCGACGGCACGCGTAGCGTCCGCGCCGAAAGTACCTGGGTGTATCGCCTCGGAGTAGGCATTGGTTTTCAGTTCTAGCCCCAGTCGGTTCGTTGCAGCGTCAACTTGGAACTGCCCGGGTCAGAACAGTCCAGTTAGTGTCAGCGAGCCTGCATTGCTTGCGACAAAAGGGTGCAGTTGCAGCTGTCCAACTTGATCTCGTTTGGGCTCTGTCAAGATCAGCACGACACCGCCAGCGACTAACGCACCACCGGCGATATAGCTCCAGGTTGCCGCTTTCTTCGCGCTCAGGGCGGCATTGTTGGCGTCAAAGCCTACGGGATCACATTCGTTCGCAGGGCAATGGGCGCTGGCTGTGCTTTCCTTGGAGTTGGACCTCAGCACGAAGTAAGTACCCACGCCTAATCCAACCACACCAAGCGATGCCACGCCGATGCCGATGGTCTGTTGCGTTAGCCAGCCTCCCTCGGACGTGTCTCTGGGCTCCGCGGGCAGCATTGGCGCTGCGGCAGCGCCAGCTTTCGCAATATTGGTCTTCGGTGCTGCTTGAACCGGCGAGTTCGTGATGGGCGCGGCCGCCAAGGCTTTTGGAGCAGGCGGCGTCACTGCGGCAACAGTCGGCTTTGGCGGGACCGTTGCGACAGGGGCGACAGCCTTTGGAGCCACCGTTGCAATCGGCGCAACCGGCGCGACGGCTACGCTGGGCTTGGGCACAACCGTAGCAACTGCAGTGGCCGTGGGACGAGGCGCAACCGCCACAGCCACTGGCCTTGCCGCGGGCGCAACAGCGGTTGCTGCGGGCCTAGCGGCGCCCGTTGCCCCAGCCTTCGGCACGGGGGCGACCACCGGCGCCGGTGTCGGCGCAAAGGCTGGGATGTCGATGAAGACCTGTGCGGCGTCGCCTCCGACGTCCACGCGCTGCTTCCACTTCTTGCCTCCGACTTGCGCGACAACTTCGTGTTGACCCGGATCGACCGGGATGGGCGTGCCCCAGATTGCGGGAGCGACGTTCATTCCGTTACGGCTTACCTGCAGACCCTTCACGTTGGCTTCCGGCGTTACGCGAATCGTGAGACGCGATAGCTTTGGAAATAGCTTCTCCGCCTTATCGTGGGCGGTCTTGGCGCGCTTGGTTTGCTCTGCGTCCGTGGCCTCGGATTCCGCCGATCGGTACGTCAGGTAGGCGCTGGCCAAACGCCCTAACTTTTCGTAGCACTGCGCCAAGGACATCAGCGTCGTCGTGTTGTTCGAATCGAGTTGCAGGCTGGCTTCGAACTTGGGGCAAGCCTCCGCCGTCTTGCCGGTATCCATCAAATGCTTGGCTTCGTCGAACAGCGCTTGAGCGCCGAGTTTGTCCTGCCCTACCGCGACTGACGTAACCGTGCCGGCAATTCCCAAAAAGCCAGCCAAGATGAGCATCCTCGTGTTTCGATCGATCAGCGTTCGACGCATGATTATTTCCACCAGTGTTTTCGGGATTGCCTCTCGCGTTCCCACTCGGCCATTAGGTTATGCGGGATCATTTTGCCGAAAGTCTGCACCCATTGCTAGACGATAGCCGGACCATATCACCAAAGGGCCCCAGGCCCAATGGGCAAAAGGTGCTGGTGAATCGCGTCCATTCGCCTGGTTTTTGGGCGCCATTGGGACCACGCCACCCGCACGGGGCCCCTCCCATTTGGGCCCGATGACTAGCCAGACTGGGAACCTTGTCCTAAGGCATGCTTTCAGTGAACGAACGACAGCCCTTGCCAGTCCTTGCGCCCCGCAAGCGCGATCCCAAGCCCGCATGGCTCAAGGTCCGCGCTCCGGGCGGCGAGAATTATACGTTTCTCAAGCACACGCTTCGACGTCTCGATCTGAACACGGTTTGCGAAGAAGCGCGCTGCCCGAACGTCGGTGAGTGTTGGAACGCCGGCACGGCGACGGTCATGGTCCTTGGAGACACGTGCACGCGCGGCTGCCGATTCTGCGCCGTCACGACGGGCAACCCGCGCGGCATGGTCGATCCGCGAGAGCCGGAGCATGTGGCAAAGGCAATCGCGGAGATGCATTTACGTTACGTCGTTCTGACGATGGTCGATCGCGATGACTTGTTGGACGGCGGCGCGGCTCACGTGGCAGAGACCGTCGAGGCCATCAAGCACGCGTGCCCTTCGGTGATGGTCGAGGCGCTCGTTGGTGATTTCAACGGCCGCCGACGCGACGTCGAGCGCGTACTCGAGAGCGGACCCGACGTGTTTGCGCACAATCTCGAGGTCGTTCGCCGAGTGACGCCAAGCATCCGCGACCCGCGCTGCTCATACGATCGTTCGCTCGACGTTTTGCGGCACGCCAAGGCAGCGGGCGGCGCGAAGTACATCAAGAGCTCGTTGATGGTAGGTGTCGGCGAAACGGACGACGAAGTGGTCGAGTCTCTGATGGATTTACGCCGAGTTGCCGTGGACATAATCACCATCGGTCAGTATTTACGCCCGAGCGATCGCCATCATCCCGTCGTGCGTTATGTCGAACCCGAGCAATTCGAACGGTTCGCCAAAATCGGTTACGAACAAGGGTTCGCCTTCGTGGCATCCGGTCCTCTGGTTCGCTCGAGCTATCACGCGGCCGAAGGTTTCGTCATGGCAAGTCAGTCGAAAGTTGCTGGCCCGCTATAGCGCCTCGGCCCGGCGCGTCGAATGCAGTGCGTCAGAATCACGTCGAAGTTCAGCAATCGCACCGAAAGCCCTGGACTATCGCCGAGTGACGCGCAACCCTCGGCGACGGACCCCTGATTGCCATGACCGCTCTCGGCCCACGTTCTTCGCTTCCGCCCGCGATAACTTCCGATGTGTTCCGTGTGCTTCGCGACGACGGCAGTATCGACGAGCGGCATGATCCGGGGCTGTCCAACGACGAACTGACATTTCTGTACACGCACATAGTGCAGACGCGCCGCATCGACGAACGGTTCATAAGTCTGCAGCGCCAAGGCCGCATCGCGTTTCACGTGGGCTCGCTCGGCGAGGAGGCAGCCATCATCGGCTCGGCCTTCGCCATGCGCCCGTCGGATTGGATATTTCCCTGCTACCGCGAGTTCGGAGCGGCGCTGATGCGAGGCTTTCCGCTGCAGCGCTTGGTCGACAATGTGTTTGGCAACTCCAGTGACGTCGTCAAGGGTCGCCAGATGCCGCATCACTACACGCATCGCCTCGGCGGTTGGGCTTCGATCAGCTCCCCCGTTGGAACTCAAATCACGCAGGCGGTCGGTTTTGCCTGGGGTTCGAAAATCAAGCACGAAGACGTGTCGGCGATCGTCTACTTCGGCGACGGCTCCACGAGTTCCGTCGATTTTCACAGCGGCATGAACTTTGCTGGCGTGCTAAAGGTGCCCTTGGTGCTGTTTTGCCGTAACAACGGCTGGGCGATCAGCGTGCCCGTCGATCGGCAGACCGCATCGGCTACTTTTGCCGAAAAGGGACCTGCCTACGGAATCCCCGGGGTTCGTGTTGACGGCAATGACGCGTTGGCGGTCGTGAGTGTGACACGAAAAGCGGCCAAGCGCGCTGCCGCCGGTCTTGGACCGACGTTGATTGAAGCCATCACATATCGCATGGGCGGCCACTCGACGTCCGACGATCCCAATCGCTATCGGGGTTCGGAGGAGATGGAGCTCTGGGCTCAGGTGGACCCCATCGAGCGCCTTCAACAGCTGCTCATCACCAAAGGGGTTTGGGACGCGCAGCGCGACGTTGCATTGCGCGAGGATATCGACGAGCGGTTCCGCCAGGCCGTCGCTAAAGCCGAAGCCACGCCCCCGCCTTCGCTAGAAACGATGTTCGACGACGTTTACGAAAAGCTCCCCTGGCACCTTGCAGAGCAGCGCGCCGAGCTGCTAGCCGGCCCTCGCGCGCCTGGAAACCGATAGCCATGCCGCAGCTAAATATGGTCCAAGCCATCAACGACGCGCTTCGCCAGTCGATGCAGGAGGATTCGCGAATCATCGTGCTTGGCGAGGACGTGGGCAAAGTGGGTGGAGTGTTTCGCGTGACGGCGGGTCTGCAGACACTGTTCGGCGAAGATCGCGTCATCGATACGCCGCTCAGCGAAAACGGCATCATCGGCACGGCCATCGGCATGGCTCTCAACGGGCTTATCCCGGTTGCCGAGATTCAATTCGCCGATTTCATCTTTCCCGCCTACGACCAGATCGTCAACGAGCTTGCCAAGTATCGTTACCGTTCAGGCGGGGATCACTCGACCAAAGTGGTCATCCGCGTGCCAGTCGGCGGCGGCATCCGCGGCGGCCATTACCATTCACAGCACCCGGAGGCCGCGTTCGTGCAAGTGCCCGGGCTCAAAGTCGTTTGCCCTTCGAATCCGTACGACGCCAAGGGCATGCTGCTCGCGGCGATCGAAGATCCCGACCCGATCATCTTCATGGAACCGAAGCGCATCTATCGCGCTGCCAAGGGCGAGGTCCCCGATGAGATGTACACGGTTCCACTCGAGTCGGCGCGGATTGCTCGCGAGGGCCGCGACGTCACGGTAGTCGCCTATGGGGCGATGCTGTACGAGGCGCTGGACGCGGCTCAGCGGGCGCAAGAACAAGGCGTCGATTGCGAAGTCATCGATCTTAGGACACTTTGGCCTGTCGATATCGACATGATTCTGCAGAGTGTGAAGAAAACAGGCCGATTCGTAGTGGTGCACGAGGCCCCCAAAACCGGTGGATTTGGGGGTGAACTGCTGGCTTTGGTCACTGAACGGGCGTTTTTCCATCTGGAAGCGCCGCCGGCTCGCGTTACCGGCTTCGACACGCCGTTTCCGTACACGCTCGAGCTCGAGTACCTGCCACTATCCCATCGAATCGTCCCAGTCGTGCTAGAAACGGCGAGGGCGTAGGCTGCCGGGCGCCGGCTTGGTTGGCGACCTTTCTGGCACAGCGGCACGTGGCTACGCCTCACGGGCTCAACGCCGCGCTGATGCGGCCGCAGAGGTGGGGGGCAGCAGCGGTGGCTGCTTCAGCGGCGGCATCTGCAGCAGCATCAGCACCTGCCGCGGCAACGGCATCTGCCGCAGCCACAGCACCTGCGGCAGCAGCGGCCACAGCCACCGCAGCGGCGACCGTTGCGGAACGTCCGGCAGCGTTTGTGCCGCCCGTTCAGGATATCCGGCGGAATCCCTCGACGGCATCAAATCCTGCGTCGAAACTTACAAGGCCGTCGACAGCCCCTTCGTGCATCAGAGCAACTAACAGTGCATCGTTGGCGTTTAGTCTGCCAGCGGTTTTCGTCACTACATCAAGCACGTTCGATGCGAGCCTCTCGCTCTCGCGTGAAAGAAACCGGACTTCTCCGGCGTCGAACCAGCCTCGCATGACTGCCACGGCCTTTTCCAAGTCGGGCGGAGTCGTCTTCCGCTCGGATGCGCGACGGCACAGCACTGACAGAGCCTCGAACACGATGAAGTCCAATAGGACGAGCGAGTCACCAGCCCCTTCTAGCCGGTCAACAAGCTCCCGTGCACGTCGGTGCTGCGAGTCTGACTCGTACAGAATCGCGACGATTACATTCGCGTCTAGGGCGACTTCAGCCATCGTACAAGTGCGAGGTATCTTCGATTGCGTCCGCTGGCGCACCCTTGACTATCCCTATGGCCGCCCGAATCGACTGCCACGACGCGGTTACGCGATGGCTGGATTGGGAAGCTGCCTCCACCGCGGCGATGAAGACAGCCCTGCGTTCGGTTGCGGGAAGCTCGGCAAGCTCTCGAACAAGTCGATCGTGGGGATCCGGGGCGTTGGAGGGAGAACCCATGTGCGAAGCATAGCGCGCCAGCCCGATGGAAGGAAGAGGCGTCGGTACCGGTGGGCTCTCGACAAGACGGACCGTAACCGAAGGTTCGGAGTATCTCCCTGGGACCTAGTCCAACTCGGCCCTTGTAGCTCGGGAGGTTTTGGGGGCCCGCAGGTTATTCTGGCATTCGTACCCCGCCGAGAGCCGTCGTGCACGGGACGATGGTGCCGCGACGGCCAGCACCGTTGAGCTGGTTCCGCACCGACGGCCTGTCGGGTACGGCCGTGGCGAGCTGGAGTTGCGACGTTTCCGGGCACGATCGGAACGCAGCATTTACCTCCGCGCCAACCCATAAACCCCCCATAAACCCTCCCCCCGAGTGCATCCATAGCCGCGAGCACCGCCTCCGCCTGCTGCTGTGTGAAGTACCCCCAGGCAACCGCAATGCGGATACCAGCCTGCGCCTCGTACAGCGAACCACGCGCCGTTTCAAAACGCAAACGGCCGTTGCCCGCAGCCGTGCCAAAGGCCTCCGCTACGTTGAGCCCCACCGAGCTCAGAGCGCGGCAGTCTTGGGAAGCGAGGTCACGGTCCTTTGACGACGCCGAGGAGTGGTTGAAGAACCACCATTCCTCAGCGTCACGATCCTTACGCTGGATGGCCGCAACCAGCGGATTGGCGAGCGAGATGACGGAGAGTGTTTGTTCGAGAATTTCGTAGCTTCGTTCTGTGTGCATGCACACGCCACGCAGCGAAATGACGTACAGCCTTCCGCAACGGTCGCCGCTGCGGTGGCTGTGGCCGCTGCGGGTGCTGTAGCCGCTGCTGCCGCTGCTGGCGGCCTGCTGCTCCCGTCAGGTTGTTATTCGCGTATTGGGAACGCTTTCGACGGCGTGCGGCAACGCTTGACCAGTCACCGCCGTGTATATCACGACAGGGTCGAGGTCCGCACCATTTGGCCAAGCGATGGTTCCGGTATCAGGGTTGACTGCGACCTGAGCGAAGTAGGAAGGATTACCGAGCGGGGCGAAGATGCCCTGAAACTTGATGTTCGCACCAACGTCGTACAATCCCTCGACATCGTCCTCGAATCGGACAATCAAGCGGTACTCATCAATGGGCTTCACAAAAACTATGTCACGGAGCATTTCGTTCCTATTCAAGCGGTCTTATGGGTAGTAGCGGTTGTTCGGAACGCGCGAGTTGCCAATTGCGCGAGAGCTCTTCCCGATGCAACGAGGCCCACTCCAACACGAGCCCTAGCACTCGCGAGTGCATGGCGACAACAACGCCAAAGAACCGACTAACTTCTGGCACCATTTGATTTTAGTACGATTTGCGCGGTCGGGTAACGAGGGCACGCGCGGGTTGCCTGCCGCTTGCTGCTTGCCGCTGGCTGCTGCTGGCACTAGGCACGTTCGGGGCTGCCGCGGCCACAGTGGACTCACCCAGCCGAGCCCGCCTACCTCCGCGCCAACCCATAAACCCCCCGCGAGTGCATCCATGGCGGGAAGTACTGCCTCCGCCTGCTGCTGCGTGAAGTACCCCCAAGCAACGGCGATGCGGATGCCCGCCTGCGCTTCGTACAGCGAACCGCGTGCGGTTTCAAAACGCAGACGGCCGTTGCCCGCGGCTGCTGTAGCTGCTGCAGGTGCTGTGGCTGCTGCAGCAACAGCAACGGTTGCCGCAAGCGACATCCGGGCTGCGATTGCAACGTTTTTGACACCTGGCGACGCCAAAGCGGAGGGTGTATGATTCCACTCATGGCACCGCCATCAAGGTCCAGTTCAGCTGCCCCCGTTGTTCCCGAGCAGCTCCAGCCGCTCGTGAATCAACTTGCAGCGTTGGATGAAGGCGATCGTGAGCTAGTAATTCGGGCTGCAAAGCTTCAAGGATTGCCCAATGACTTACCAACCTTGCCGTGGGAAAAGTTCGACGAGGTGAAGGGTATCGTGTCGTTAGGCGGTAACGCGGACGAGGACTGTAAGGCCCTGTACGATGGCTAAGGTTATCCTTGACGCGAACGTGATCATTGGACATCTCGATCATTACGATTCGTTGCATGATCGGGCGGAAGCACTGGCGGAACGAATCCGCGCCACCGGAGATACACTGCAAATAATCGACTTGACCTTGCAAGAGGCAGTTTCCGTGCTTTGTCGAAGAGCTACGCAGCGAAGGCAACGTCCACCCAACCTTTCGCAAATCTTGCAGAAAGTGCGAGGCTGGTTCGAGGAGGGACTTGTTGGCTTCACGCAAAGCAAACTTGAGCCGCTGTTTTCGGAGGTGCTCGACCTCATCGAACAATCCGGTGGTTCGCTGAACTACAACGACGCGGCTCTCGTTGTGCTCCAGCAACGGGGCCTTATCGGAGATGTCGCGACGTTCGACGCGACTCTGGCGAGCTTCCCCGGATTCCGAACAGTCGCGTAAGCGCTGCACCGGAGTTGCCACTTGCCAATCCTCGGTGGTCATGGGCATAGAACAACTATCTACCTCCGCGCCAACCCATAAACCCTCCCGCCAAGCTTATCCATGGCGGCAAGCACCGCCTCCGCCTGCTGCTGCGTGAAGTACCCCCAAGCAACCGCGTGCGGATGCCAGCCTGCGCTTCGTACAGCGAACTGCGTGCAGTTTCAAAACGCAGACGGCCATTGCCAGCGGCCGTGCCAAAAGCCTCCGCTAAGTTGACAGGGACGGTGCAGTGGCAGGCACGGTAGCTGTTGCAGTTCAGTAGTAGCAGGTACAGTCACCGGCACCGTCGCAGTAGCAGTAACCGGCATCGGGTCACCCCATGTCCACGTGCCGTCACTTCATGTTGGCGGAGAGGGTGGGATTCGAACCCTTCGAGCAGCGTTGGACAAATCTTCAAGGGGGACGCGGCCTTGCACACCAACGCAGGTAAAATTAGCTCGAAATGATTAGAATCGCTCTCTCCGCTGGTACCCGTGAGTCAACGCTAGTCGAGTGGAATCGGGCAGAGTTTGGGCAGTGGATGGGCAGTGTGGCGGGCGTTGATTCGCCGAGCTCCACCTCGTCATAAACCGCTCCAAGGCTTCTTGCTAAGACTCCGGGCAAAAGTTTATGTCGAGTGTATTTCCAAATGGTAACACCCAAATATGCAACCTTAAGCTCTGGCCCAAGTTTTCTGGGTCCACTTCAATCTGACGTTGACTAGTTCCAGGTTCTGCGCGACATATGCCCATGCGTGGTTGCACACCACTCCAACACAGGAGCAATCGTGATGCGGGCTGCTGAATACGTGAGGATGTTGACGGAGCACCAGCAGTACTCGACCGAGAACCAATCCGACGTAATTCGCGAATACGCGCAGCGGCGTCAGATGGAAATCGTTCGCACCTTCACGGACGCAGGTAAGAGTGGTCTTCGAATCGATGGTCGCGACGCGCTTCAGGAACTCATTCGGACCGTTCAGGCCGGGAGCGCGGATTTTCAGGCTATCCTCGTCTACGATGTGAGTCGCTGGGGACGCTTCCAGGACGCGGACGAGAGCGCATACTACGAGTACATCTGCCGACGCGCCGGGATTCAGGTCTACTACTGCGCGGAGCAGTTCGAGAACGACGGCACGCCAGTGGCCACTATCGTCAAGGGCGTCAAGCGCGCGATGGCTGGCGAGTATAGTCGTGAGCTCTCCGCCAAGGTGTTCAAGGGTCAGTGTAAGCTGATCGAACTCGGCTTTCGTCAGGGCGGCATGGCTGGCTACGGGCTGCGCCGGATGCTGGTGGATTCGTCGAGGACAACCAAGGCCGTGCTGGCCCTCGGCGAGCAAAAGAGCATCCAGACCGACCGAGTCGTACTAATACCGGGTCCTCCGGAGGAGCGCGAGATCGTTCAGCAGATCTATCGATCCTTTCTAGACCGGAAGCTGAACGAGAGAGAGATTGCCAACGAGCTCAACAGCGCGGGCGTACCGAATGGGCGCGGCGGATCCTGGACGCGTGGGCTCGTCCACGAGGTGCTCACCAACGAGAAGTACATTGGCAACAACGTGTACAACCGCGTCTCCTTCAAGCTGAAGCGAGTGCGCGTCCGGAACCCACCAGATATGTGGGTCCGATGCGACGCAGCGTACGAGCCAGTCGTCGACCCTAAGGACTTTTACACCGTTCAGGGGATCCTGCTTGCCCGGCATCGATGCCTCAGCGACGACGAGCTGCTCGAGAAGCTCCGTTCGCTGCACGAACGCCAGGGGTGGTTGTCCGGGTTTCTCATCGACGAGTCGGAGGGCATGCCGTCGCCGGCGGTATACCGGCATCGATTTGGCAGTCTGGTCCGCGCGTACCAGCTCATCGGATACACGCCGGCTCGCGACTACGGCTTCATCGAGACGAACCGGAACCTGCGCGCTATGCACCCGAAGGTGGTCGAGGAGACGATTGGCCTACTCCGGAAACTCGGCGCCACGGTCGAGCGGGACGAGGACACCGATTTATTGACCGTTAACAGAGAGTTCACCGCATCCCTAGTGCTCTCTCGCTGTCGGCGCACTGAGTCCGGCGACCACCAATGGCTGGTACGTCTGGACGAGTCATTGCGCCCCGACATCACCGTCGTCGTTCGTATGGACTCGGCCAACGAGACCGCTCTCGACTACTACCTGCTTCCTGTGATCGATCTGCGTGAGCTGAAGCTGCGCTTTCGTGAGAACAACGGCATCTACCTAGATGCCTACCGCTTCGATACGCTCGACTACTTCATCGGTATGGGCGAACGGGTGGCAGTGGAGGTGGCAGCGTGAACGCGATCCAGATGATTCCCGTGTCCGAGATCAAGCTGTTGAACCCTCGGAATCGCAATAAGGTCAAGTTTGGCGAGATTGTGTCCAATATCTCCAGAGTAGGGCTCAAAAAGCCGATCACGGTGAGTCCCCGCACCGATGGTGAGCCGGGCTACGACCTCGTATGCGGTCAGGGGCGCTTCGAGGCCTACGTAGCTCTTGAGCAGACGAAGGTGCCCGCGGTAGTGATCGACGTGCCGCGCGAGGACCGATTCATCATGAGCCTGGTCGAGAACATCGCGCGGCGGCAACCGAAAGCGCTGGAGCTTGCGCACGAGGTCAGGGCACTACAAGGTCGCGGCTACGACATGACCGAGGTCGCCCGGAAGCTCGACGTCAGCGTGGAATACATCTCTATGTTCATGCGGCTCCTGAACAAGGGAGAGGAGCGCCTTCTTCTTGCGGTTGAGCGAGGTTTAATCCCTGTAAACGTCGCAATCAGTATCGCTGGTGCGGACGACGAGGCAACCCAGCGACGCCTGACCGAAGCCTATGAGAGCGGAAAGCTGCGGGGTCACGCCCTGACCACGGTGCGGCGGTTGCTCAGTAAGCGCAAACTCCGGGGCAAGACGCTGCGGGCAAACAAGATCGAGCGCACGCCAGCGGCCAAGTCGCTCACGACCGACAACCTCGTACGCGCCTACAAGAAGGAGGTGCAGAAGCAGGCAATGATGGTAAAGAAGGCACGGGTATGCGAAACACGTCTCACATTTATCCAGACTGCGCTCCGTGGTCTCTTCGCTGACGAGAACTTTGTCAATCTACTGAGGGCAGAAGGACTCGATACCCTCCCTAAGTACGTCCGAGATCGGGTTCGCGCTCGAGGGTCATGAAGAAGCCGCTAAGTGCTGCCTTCGAAATGCAGCCCGTTATGGTGCAGTTTGACCGAATTCTGCCGTCCAAGTCGGTGAGCGAATCGGTCAAGGGCACCCGTCGTTATCGCGCCATCGCCGCCTCCGTGCGGGAGGTGGGCATCATTGAGCCGCTTGTCGTGTGTCGCCTGCAAGGCGGTAAGTTTCTTCTACTTGATGGTCACGTTAAGTTTCAGATCCTGTGCGACCTTGGACATTCCGAAACCATCTGTCTGGTGTCCACTGAGGACGAGGCGTACACCTATAACCACCGGATCAACCGGCTACCTCCGATACAAGCCAAGCGCATGATCATGCGCGCGCTCAACGCCGGTGTGCCCGAGGAGCGCCTTGCCCGTGCCCTGAACCTAAACGTGAACATAGTGCGGGCGAGCCGGAACCTGCTGAAGGGGATCTGCCAGGAGGCGCAGGATCTCCTGAAGGACAAGCCGGTCACCGAGGCCGCGCTGCGGCTGTTCAAACAGGTCAAGCCGATGAGGCAGATGGAAATGGCCGAGTTGATGGCAACATCGGCGTCGTACAAGAAACCATACGTTGAGGCGCTGGTGCTGATGACCCCCAAGGATCAACTGATTGCCCCGGAGAAGAGGAAGAAGAACGGTACTCCACGACCCGACGAGCTCGCGCGGATGGAGAACGAGATGAAGGGGCTGGAACGGAGCTTTGCCGCGCTCGACGAGTCCTACGGCCAGAATGTCGTCGAACTCACGCTGGCGCGGAACTACCTGAAGAAGCTGCTCGACAACGGCAAGGTCGTCAGGTACCTCGCGAGTAAGCACTCGGACGTGTTCAACGAACTGCAGCGCATTGTCGAGGCGGTGTCGCTAGAGGGATAGTCTCGTGGAGGTGCGGAGCGTGAGTTAGAGGGGCGCCGATGAGGCGCCCTTTTTTGCCCGCTTCGGCCTGCTTCCCCTTTCTACGTCGGGTTCGGAGCGGGCGGCTGTACTGGCTCGTCGGGCTCGTCGCTCGCTTGTCGCCGTTGCGCGAGACCGAGGGATATGCGGTAATCGCGGCGCGCGATCGCGACGCGCGCGACTTCACGCCATTCGTTGAGCCAGTCGATGTACGTTTCGGCTACTTCGCGGCGGCGTGGGTCCATTTCAGGCGCCTCGATGACCTCGCCGGGTTGTGCGCCGGCGCGTGCGGTGTCGATAAGCGAGCGCAATTCGGCTTCTTTCGTCGCGTCGATGATCTTACGAGTTCCCAGTAAATCCACCGCAGCCCGCCCCTGATCGGGATCCACCGAAGGCGCTTTGCCGTCGCGCAACTGATCGACGCGATCGAGAAAATGCTGCGCGCCGGCTACGGCCGCAACGCCCACGTTCGCTTCGAGATTCTCGAACAAGAAATGGGAGGCCTCCGGGTAGCGTGTATCCAGCACCGCGTGCGCAGCACTGTATGTTGGCGCATCCCAAGCATCAATCTCGTTGATCGCCTGTGCCGCCGCCGTCTCTTTGGTCGCGGCGCGCGCCAGCCCTTGCTTTCCGAATCCATTCAGATCCGAATAGTACTGCCAGCCGTGTCCCAGCTCCTCGTCCGTCAGGCCGCGCGCGCGCAATGTGCCGCGCACAACAGGATTTCTCGCCACCGATTTGAAAAACTTACCCCCGCGCTCGAGCCAACGGTCGATCATAGATTCTGTGATATCCATCAGTGCCTCCCTTTCCGTTTGTGACCCCATCGGAGTCACGCTGTCTGCTATCTCCATGCTGTAGGCGCGTCACTCAAACGCAAGCTTGCAATAACGCCCTTTTCCCTCATCGTTCAGATTGTGTTAATCGTGTGAGACACACAATTGGCCCCCACGACTGAAACGATGCTCTGCGATTATGAATAAATAGTCAATAAGCGATGGGGGTTCACCACCTACATCAGCGCATTCGACTTTGAACCGAAAATTGCAACATCTGTAGCTCCGACAGTACCTCGGGAGCTTCAACAACCGATTTGAAGCTTGATCACCCGATTTGAAGTTTTCCTCAGCGGTGAGACGAGCCAAATTCTGGGCAATTGAGCGTTCCACTGACGCCGTAAGAAGCGGCATCTGAGAAATCTTGAGTCATTTCACCGTTGTCGAAGCTTCGAACTCGCTGATCAGGCTTCGGAGTCGCTGATCGAGCTCCAGAGTGGCTGAGCACGGCTTCGCGGGCACCGAATGAGGCATCCGGGTGGGGCTAAATGGTTGGCCGGGCACTAGGAACCACTCACCTCATCATCCAGAACCGGAAATTCGAGCCCCCGTTTCGCCGCTCGCACTACTATGGGCCACTCGCCCTATGCCCGCCCTCGCCCCCGAACAGCGTGCCCGGCTGCAGATTGATGAGCAGCTGGTTGCTTGTGGGTGGGTGGTTCAGGATTATCGCGCGGCGGACTTCTCGCTGGGGCGCGGTGTGGCGCTTCGGGAAGTGCAGTTGACGACGGGCCCGTGCGACTACTTGCTGCTGGTCGATCGCATCCCAGTGGGCGTCATCGAGGCCAAGAAGGTCGGTACGACATTGTCGGGGGTCGCCGAGCAGACGACGCGTTACGCGCGGAGTTTGCCCGAGTTTCTGCGAGCTGGGCTCGAAGGGCCGCTGCCGTTTTTGTACGAATCGACGGGGGTTGAGACGCTGTTTCGCGACCGGCGCGATCCCGAGGCGCGGTCTCGGCCCGTATTCACATTTCACCGGCCTGAGACGCTGGCGGAGTGGGCAGGGGAGAAGGATACGCTGCGCGCCCGACTGGCGGTGATGCCGATCGAGTATCCGCTTGCGACGAACGGCATGCGTGCGTGTCAGGTGGAGGCGATTGTCGGCCTCGAGAAGTCGTTTGCCGAGAATCGTCCGCGGTCGTTGATTCACATGGCTACGGGTGCCGGCAAGACTTATACGGCCTGCGCGTTTGCGTACCGACTGATCAAGTATGCTGGCGCGCGGCGGATTCTGTTTCTCGTGGATCGGGCGAATCTCGGTGAGCAGGCGCGCGATGAGTTTCACAAGTTCCGCACGCCGGACACGAATCGGCTCTTTACCGAGCTTTACAATGTGCAGCACGTGACCTCGCCGCACATCGATGACGTGTGCCGTATCACCATATGCACGATCCAGAGGCTGTATTCGATTCTGCGCGGTGAGGAACTCGCGGAGGGGGCCGACGAGCTTTCCGGCGCGGAGTTGGCCGCGGCGCTCGGCACCACGCAAAGCCGCGAGGTGGTCTACAACTCGAGCGTGCCCATCGAGAAGTTCGACTTCATCGTGACCGACGAGTGTCACCGGTCGATTTACAACCTATGGCGGCAGGTGCTCGAGTATTTCGATGGGTTTCTGGTCGGGCTCACGGCCACGCCCGCGCCGCAGACGATTGCCTATTTCAATCAGAACCGCGTTGCGGAGTACAACCACGAGCGCGCCGTCGCCGATGGTGTGAACGTTGGCTACGACGTGTATCGCATTCGAACGCGCGTCACCGAGCAGGGCGGCAAGGTCGAAAAGGGCTTCATGGTTGACCATCGCAGCCGCGCCACACGCGCCGCGCGCCAGGCCGCCCTGGCCGACGACATGGACTACACGCCCACGGATCTCGATCGCTCGGTTGTGAACCCGAATCAGATCCGTACGATTCTGACCACGTATCGCGATGCCGTGTTTACCGAGCTATTCCCCGGCCGGACGCTCTTGCCAAAGACGCTCATCTTCGCCAAGGACGATTCCCACGCCGAAGACATCGTACACATTTGCCGCGAGGTTTTCGGCCGCGGCAACGACTTCTGCAAGAAGATCACGTACCAGGCCAAACACCCCGAAACGGGCAAGCCTGCCAAATCCAAGGACCTTATCAGCGAGTTTCGCCTGGCGCCCGCGCTACGCGTTGCGGTCACCGTGGACATGATCGCGACCGGCACCGACATCAAGCCCATCGAGGTGCTCATCTTCCTGCGCGACGTGCGCAGCCGCGTCTACTTCGAGCAAATGAAAGGCCGCGGCACGCGTGTACTCACCACGACCGAACTGCAATCCGTCTCCGGCGAAGACGCCCGAGCCAAAACGCGCTTCATCATCGTAGACGCCGTCGGCGTCTGCGAAAGCGACAAAACCGAATCCCGCCCGCTCGATCGCCTGCCATCGGTCCCACTCAAAGCCCTGCTCAGCAAAGTCCTGTTCCCCGGTGGCCGGGACGAAGACACTCTCACGACCCTCGCCGCACGCCTAGCGCGCCTCGATCGCCAACTCGAGCCCGAACAACGCAGGCAAGTCGCCGCAGCCGCAGGCGGCCAAACCCCCGCCACACTCGCCGGAGCCCTACTACGAGCCTTCGACCCCGATGCCATCGCACAACGCGCCGCTGGTCATGACGGCACGGAACCGGAATCAATCCCGCGTGAACAATTCGAAGCCGCGCGCCAAGCCCTCATCAAAGAAGCTTGCGCCCCCTTCGACAAGCCCAAGCTCCGCGAAACCCTCGAATCCCTCAAAAAAGAAGTCGAACAAATCGTCAACATCTACACCCCCGACGAAGTCCTCAGCCAAGGCTTCGACGAAGCCGCCAAAACCAAAGCCAACAGCCTCGTCCAAGCCTTCCGCGACTACCTCACAGAGCACCAAGCCGAAATCGACGCCCTACAAATCCTCTACAGCCGCCCCTACAAACAACGCCTCACCGAGCCCATGCTCAAAGACCTCGAGGCCAAACTCCGCACCAACCACGCCGCCTGGACCGAAGACCGCCTCTGGGATGCCTATGCCGTAGTCGAGCCAAAAAAAGCAAAAGGCCGCTCCCAAGCAGGCAGATTCGCCGACCTAGTCTCCCTCGTCCGATTCGCCCTACAGCAACAACCCGAACTACAACCCTTCGCAGACTCCGTAACCCAGCGCCACAACGAGTGGCTCCGGGCCAAAGCTGACGCCGGCACCGTATTCACCGCCGAGCAACTGACGTGGCTCGGTCTCATTCGAGATCATATTGCGACCAGCCTAAGCATCGAGCCCGAGGACTTCGAGTACGCGCCGTTTAGTCAGAAAGGCGGGCTTGGGAAGGTTTATGAGGTGTTTGGAAGCGACTTGAACCGATTGCTCGATGAGTTGAATGAGGTTTTGGCGGCATGATGCGGGTAGCGGGTGTCCCAGGTTTTTCCTCTGAACCATTCCCTCATTTGGATTGCACAGGAAGGACGGAAGGGCGGAAGGACTTGGGGTGATTGGGCGTGAGCCTCCGCAGGGAATTTCGCAAGGCGGTCGCATTGAAATTGACGAGCAATCCGACGGGCAACCGCGAAAGCCGCAAATACGTGATGACCTGCGCCTCGTGAATGGGCAGCAAGCGTTCGACCGCTTTGAGTTCGAGCAGGATGCTCTCTTCGACAACCAGATCGAGCCGATAGGCGCAATCAAGACGCACGCCCTTATAATTGATCGCAAGCGGTCGTTGCCGCTCGAACTTGAGCCCTCGCTCGCACAACTCAGCGCATACACAAGCTTCGTAGGCTGATTCCATCAACCCTGGACCGAGATGCCTATGCACTTCGATGAGCGCTCCGATAACCTCGTCCGTTCCATCTGCAAATCCTCCGAGCTTCCGCTCTTCCTGTGCCATCATCCGAGTTCATCGGTCAAGCCCGCCAAAGAGTTGCCCGTATTCCGCGCCAGAAGTGAATAGATGCCTCAAGGGCTTCGCATGCGGGGATGGGCTCCGGTGGTGGGAGCCAGAGCCGAGACGAATTTCGCAGACATTGACTGAGAAATCTCGTATCGGATGAATTAGCTAACTTCGCGCGATTGAGCTGAGAGTTCGTAAAGGTGTGGGATAGCGCCGTAGCGCCCTTGAAGATATCCGCGCTCGAGATTTTCCTGCTTTCGAGGATGAAATCCGTCAGCGGGTACAGGTGAGTTGCACCGGTGTCGTCTTTTTCAGTGAACCAGATCTGGTCGCGTCGCAATGGCGTTTCACCAAGAGCATTGCCGAGAAGATTCGTGTCGTGGGTCGTGAAAAGCAGTTGAGCACCCTTCACATTGTGTCGTGGGTTCTGAAATAGGCGGAGCAGTGCCAGCGCCAACATTGGGTGCAGGCTCGACTCCATCTCGTCGATGCAAACGAGCCCCCCCTCACGCAGGGCGCGAGTTAGTTTAGGGGCCACTTCAATGAGTGCAACGGTACCGGCAGATTCAACCTCAAGCGGCAGCCACGCGCCGTCATAGTCAGGCTCCCCGCTCTTGTGACGGAACTGAATGCGAGTTCGCCGACGTTGGTGGCGAGCTACGGCTGACCCACCCGATTCAGCAACTTCGACCTTCATGTCCACGATGCCTGTATCGGCGGCTTGAAGAAGCTCAAGGATGGCCTCGCGTTCGCGAGCGCTGCGGTCCTCGTCCTCAGCAAAAAGGGACATCTGGCGGGTAAACAATTCGCCAATGAGCATCGACGATGACGGTCCCAAGCCAAAGACACTTGCATAGCGAGGCTCGACTTGAAGCATTCGAAACCACCTAAATACGGGCGTCAATGCCGCATGATTGTTCTGTGCTGCCACTGACAGGAACAAACTATTTCCGCGGGTTAGCGCACGTATCGCCTCGTTGTCGCCACGCAGGTTTCGCCCAAATTCGAAGTTATCTCCCTCGCGCTCGAACCAGGTTTGCTTGTGTCCGCTGGGCCATGCATAAAGCCATTCCTCTTCGACGCGGCTTGCGCTAACAACGAACCCGTAACGATAGCGGACATCATCCACCACGATTTCGACTTCGTAAAGTGATGGGTCGGCGCGCTTCTGCGAGAGAGCAAATGGCTCATTCGGCACACCCGAATCGGGTTCCCAAATTCGATACGAATCCACCACGGCATTCCGCATGAATCCCAACGCCTGAAGCACATTGGACTTACCGGACGCGTTGGCCCCGTAAATGGCGATGGCAGGCAGAAGTGCTTCCGAAACTGCGCTCGAGTGGATGAGGCGCGGATCTTCGGGACCGCCAATGGAAGCGGCCGCCAGCGACAGGGTTTGCTCGTCGCGCAGGGAGCGATGATTCTCCACGCGGAACTGGATAAGCATTTTGGCTAGCTGTTCAGTACTCTTTTAGAGCGATTTACGCAAGAAGCTTGCGCACGTTGAACTAAAAACGAGCTCTCAGCCCCCTCTAGAGTCATATTTGGGCCGCCAGATTCATTACCGGCGCGCGTCCCGGGGCGGGCGGGCACACCGCGGGCAGTACCAACCCGTATCCCGATTACGGAGCCGGGCGTTCAGGTTATCGGACAGGCCCCTCGCCGAACGGACTCCAGCCCGAATAAGCTGAATCAATTAACCATTGCCGCCAAACAATGGCACCACCCATCCTCGACCGCGTCGATATGCGAACCTTCGAACCAATCCTCCCAGCGGCGAAACAACTTCGCGACCGTCACTCGCCGGAGATCGAGCAGGGAGCACGCGAAAGCCCGCCGGAGCAATTGGCCTGGCTTGGATTCATTCGCAATCACGTCGCGACCAGCCTCAGCATCGAGCCCGAGGACTTCGAGTATGCGCCGTTTAGTCAGAAAGGCGGACTTGGGAAGGTTTATCAGGTGTTTGGGAGCGAGTTGAACCGACTGCTCGATGAGTTGAATGAGGTTTTGGCGGCATGAGGGGAAGCAGAAATACCGCGGCGTTGACTCGAGCGAAGCAAAGAGCCCACGACCAGACACAAGACAGCGATGAAGTCCCCGATGGTGGCAATCAGCGACGGACGGTCGAAACAGGCGAACAGCTACTTGCTTACATTCTCGAAGAACGCCGTCGAAATTGGCAGGGTCGTGGGCAATACAAAGATCCTGTGGCACCGGACTCTTCAAATCTGCCACCGCTTCCGAGAAGGTGGACTTGGGCGACACTCGACACATTGGCGGATGTCAAAGGCGGAATCACGAAAGATCAGAATCGCAAGCATAGTGCACCCGCCCGATCGGTTCCGTATTTGCGCGTCGCAAATGTTCAACGTGGTTATCTCGATCTTTCCGAAATAAAAGAAATTGTTGCCACAGAAGATGTGATTCAGGAACTGTTGCTAAAGCCAGGCGACATCCTATTCAACGAAGGTGGCGACCGGGACAAGCTTGGACGCGGCTGGGTCTGGAATGCCGAACTTCCCGAGTGCATCCATCAGAACCACGTATTTCGTGCGCGGCGATTCTCGGAAGCACTCAATCCGAAGCTTGTGTCCTGGTATGCTAATACCGTTGGTCAGCAATTCTTCTTTGACGAAGGCAAACACACAACGAATTTAGCTTCCATCAGCATGACGAAGCTGAAAACCCTTCCGGTACCCGTTGCCCCGCCCGATGAGGCGACGCGCATCGTCGCCGAAATCGAAAAGCAATTCACCCGTCTCGATGCTGGCGTGGCGGCGTTGAAGCGTGCGCAGGCCAATCTCAAACGCTACCGCGCCGCCGTCCTCAAAGCCGCCTGCGAAGGGCGGCTTGTCCCGACTGAGGCTGAGCTTGCTAGGAGTGGGGAGCGGAAAGGGAAATTTGAGAGTGGGGAACAGTTGCTTGCGCGGATACTTGACGAGAGACGGAAGAATTGGCGGGGGCGGGGGAAGTATCGGGAGCCGGTGGCAGTGGATACGTCGAATCTTCCAACGATTCCTGACGGTTGGGTGTGGGCGACACTGGATTCGCTAATTCGCGAGCCTCTCCGAAACGGGCACTCTGCCAAAGCGACCGGTACAGAGTTTGGACTGCGAGTCTTTACGCTTTCGGCAATCACTGAAGGGGACTTCTCAGAGCGGAATACCAAACTATCCGTTGCGACACCTGAAAAGGTCGATGGACTGTGGTCTGAGCCCGGCGACATTTACGTTGAAAGGTCGAACACGCCCGAGCTGGTTGGCATCTGCAGACACTACAAAGGGCCGCGTCATTTCGCATTCATCCCCGATTTATTTATTCGTGTCCGTCTAGCGCCTCCCATTCTAGCAACCTACATCGAGACCTGCTTGCTTTCGGAAAGAGGTCGCGGCTTCTTCCGTTCCAGAGCTCAAGGAATTGCAGGCACGATGCCCAAGATTGATCAGGAAACCGTCGAGGCTGCGCCCATTCCGCTACCACCAGTTGTCGAGCAAACGCGAATCGTGGCAGAAGTCGAGCGGCGGTTGAGTGTGGTGGAGGAATTGGAAGCCGTGGTGACCGCCAATCTTCAGCGCGCTGCGCGGCTGCGGCAGGCTGTTTTGCAGAAGGCGTTTACGGGGGGGCTGGTTTAGCTTCCGGCGCGTTTCTCGAGGAAACGGACACGGGCCGACGTCGCGGAGTGTCTCCCGCGAACGCCCCACTGCGCCGCTTTGAGATTACTCACTATGTCTTGGAACTTACCTACACACGTTGTGGCGCAGAATGGCTTGAATGATCCATGCTTGTGGCTACACGCGATCCGATTTCCGCTGTTGTATTTGAGCTAGGTCGGCTGTACACTGCTGGTCGTAGTCTATTTCGGATGGCCGTGAACGAAGGCCAGGGGAGAGCACATGAAACTTACCCGGACATGGTTGCTGGTTCTGCTCTTATCGAGTTGCGCGACACCAAAGAAGCTCGACATCATTCGTGAAACTGCTGCAGCGAAGGGGACGGCCACACCATTGCTCGCCGCTATGAAGAGCGAAATCATGAGATCAGTCATGGAACTCAAGAGCGACGACGCCCCCGCCCCATACTTCATCGGTTGCGAGGTCATCGACCTCGAGCAGGTCGATGTGCGTGCAGAGTTCGGGGCACTGACCAAAAGCGAGGAGAACCATGCCCGGAAGCTCGATGTAGATCTTCGCGTGGGGGACCCAAAGCTCGACAATACCCACCCGCTGGGTGGCCGCGAGTCTTCAACTCGACGACGTGCAGGTCGTGGTACCATCGTTCCCATTGATGATGATCCGGCTGCGCTGCGCACCAAGTTGTGGCTTGCAATCGACCAGCGTTACAAGAGTGCAGTAGAACAATTCACGAAGGTCCAGGCGGCACAAGGAATCAACGTTAAGGATGACGACCCTTCCGACGATTTCTCGAAGGAAAAGGCGGTCGAATTCATCGACGTCCCAGCAAAGCTCGAGGTTGATCGAGCCTTATGGGAATCGAGAGTCAAAGACCTTTCGGCCATGTTTCGCGACCGCGATGGGATCCATACCTCTCAAGTTTCGCTGCAAATCAAGGCTGAAACGCGTTACTTCGCGAGTTCTGAAGGCACGGTCGTGCAAGCGCCGAGAACGTACGCTCGAATTGCGTTCTGGGGTGCAACCAAGACCGAGGACGGAATGCCGCTGCACCGCCAGGACGCGGTCGATGTCTCGACGCTCAAGGAAATGCCCCCACAGACGGTATTGCGGGCTCGCGTGCAAGCCGTGATCGACGACGTACTGGCGCTCCGGCGCGCCCCTATTGCTGACCCGTTCACAGGCCCAGCGATATTGGATGGCCGTGCCGCCGCTGTTTTCTTCCATGAGACTTTCGGCCACCGCGTCGAAGGACAGCGGCAAAAGAATGACGAGGAAGGGCAAACATTCGCCAAGAAAATCGGCGAAGGAGTAATGCCACCGTTTATCGACGTTTACGACGACCCAACGATCAGGACGCTGAACAGTATCGAGCTCAACGGCCATTACCTATTTGACGACGAAGGGGTTTCGTCTCGCCGGGCGTCGCTGGTGGAGAAAGGCGTGCTCAAGGGCTTTCTCATGTCGCGTTCGCCAACGCGTGGATTCAATAATTCTAACGGCCACGGCCGCCGCGCGGAGGGCAATGTAGTCGTCGCTCGGCAAGGAAATCTCGTAGTAGACCCTTTGAGCGTGAAGACTCCCGCCGCGCTCAAGAAGATGCTGCTCTCCGAAGCAAAACGGCAAGAAAAGCCCTATGGACTGCGCTTTCGCGATGTCGAAGGGGGCTACACGACAACGGGTCGCGCCGGAACACAGTCATTCAAGGTCATGCCAATAGTCGTCTACCGAGTCTATCCCGACGGTCGCGAGGAGCTCGTGCGCGGCGCGAACCTAGAGGGAACGCCGCTCGCTTCACTTTCCAAGATTCTTGCAGCTGGCAATGACTTCGCTGTATTCAACGGTTACTGCGGTGCCGAATCAGGGTCCGTGCCTGTTTCGGCGGCGAGTCCGAGCCTGCTTGTCGGGCAAGTCGAAATTGCGCACAAGGTCAAAGAGAGAGACAAGCCGCCGATATTGCCTCCCCCCTCGGGAACCGGGGTAGCAGAAAGGGGTGCACCATGAAACGCCTCGGCTTTGTCGTCGTCACAGCCTTACTGCTTTGTCCCCCTGTCCAGGCGGCGCCCACCGCGGCCGAGCAAACTCCTCTCGTGCGCGCATTGAAGGACGAACTCCAGCGATCGTTCAGTGAACTAAAACTGCCTGACTCCCCCAAGCCATACTTTGTTGAGTACACGGCGCTCGACCAGAAAGAGGGGTTCTTGGGTGCTAGTTTTGGTGCGATTCTGGGGAAGCATGAATCACGGGCTCGGTACATTCGTGCGGATTTCCGGCTTGGAAACCATGCGTTCGACAACACGAACTTTGGAAGCCCGTTCGATGGGATGCGGGCCCCGCAGACACTGCCGCTCGATGATGACTACGCTGTAATCCGTCGGACCCTTTGGCATGTGAGCGACAGCGCGTACAAATCCGCGGCTGAAGTGTTTGCGGCCAAGACTGCGGCCCTCAAGAGTCAAACCGTCGAAACGGACGATGCAGGCGATTTTTCCGTTGAGACCCCAGCAAACATCCTAGCCGAATTCCCGTCCGCAATTGGTTCGCTAGAATCCTACGAGCCTCTCGTGCGAAAGCTCTCCGCCATCGCGAAGGACTACCCCGAAATCCAAGAGAGCGATGTCGTTTTGCGGATTGTCAACGTGCGCCAGACAGTGGTTACTAGCGAAGGGACGCTCGCTATCCAGGCGCATACATTCTTCGACCTGCAGGTGCCATTCTCAACACAAGCCGACGATGGCATGGACGTCAAGAATGCACTCAGAGTCGTGAGAATCGGTCAGTCCAAGCCGCTTTCCGAAATGGCCGTGCTCGACGAAGCCAAGCGGTTTGCAGCCGAGCTAATGGATCTGCGCAAAGCCAAGCCCGCCGAGGACTATACGGGCCCGGTTCTATTTGAGGGGATGGCCGCGCCCGAGATTGTAAGTGCTGCGCTCGCACCTAACTTGCTCGGTACTCCGCCTCGCAAGGGAGAAGCGAATGCTAACAGCTTTCTTAGAGAGCTCACTGCAAAGGAAACTGAGTTCGCCGGCAAGGTTGGTCGCCGCGTTCTGCCGACGGCTTTCAGTGTCGAAGACGACCCCACCATTGATAGAATTGGCGACCTGTCGCTCATCGGGACGTATGCGGTGGATGACGAGGGAATTCCCGCATCGCGCGTTGTCCTTGTCGAAAATGGAATGCTCAAAAGTTTTGTTATGTCACGCACGCCGCGAAAAGGGTTCAATCACTCAAACGGACACGGTCGCGGAGACTTCTCTATGCTGCCGAAGGCCGCCATTAGCAATCTCATCGTATCGTCGCGTGAGGGTCTCTCGGCGCAAGACCTCCGCAAACGCCTGCTCGACCGAGTAAAGGCAGAACACCTCCCATACGGAATCATTGTTAGAAAACTCGAGGATGATCCGAGCGGAGGCTATGCGGCGATGTTGAGAAGTATGCGGGGAGCAAATGGTGGACCTGCTGTTTCGGTTGCCGTAAAACTCCTGCCCAATGGCACCGAAGAACTCGTGCGTGGAGCACAACTGGGAGCAGTAACCGTCGCTGCCTTCGAGGACATTCTCGCCGCCGGGCGGGAGCCAGTTGCCGTGAACGTCACTTCCGGCGCATCGAGCTCAGTCGTAGCGCCTGCCCTTCTGTTTAAGCGAATTGAGCTCAAGAAACCTACAGGGTCCAAGAACAGGGTTCCGGTGCTAAAGCGGCCTGCGCCGTAGTGGAACACGGCATTCCCCCGACGTTTCGGTGCCGCTAAAAACCAAATCATCAGCAATGTGGTCTTGTCGGTTACCCAGGCTGCTTGCGACTTCGCAGCCATTTCTCGAGAGAAGTTGGGAATTCGGATGATGAATGTTCGTTCTGAATTTTGCCAAACTTGACCCGACTCACACGAGGACTCTTGTCACCGCCGTGTCTCAATCGGTCGCAATATGTAGATTTCGCAGGGAACCAACTCGCGATACGGCACGAAGTCTTTCTCGTTTGCCGTCACGATTCTGTCCATGCCGTGCGCAAATGCCGTCCCTAGTATGGCCAGGTCACGATGCCAAATATTACGCTCAAGCGACTTGGTCTCACGTGTCAATGGCTGCTTGGCGCCGATTCCAGCTGCCGCGAGTGCTGCTCGTTCGTCGAATGGTAGAACCGCAAATTTCTTGTGCAGAAATTCTAGGGTCGCGTCGCCGTTTTCATTGACTAACGCGTATACGAGCATTTCCTGGACAGTTACGGATGAGACGCAGAGCGAGGCCTTCCGCTTCTTGAGATCCCGAACCAACCCGGCAAGAGCAGGCTTGAATTGAACCACGCCGCCGAGCCAGTACGCGACGGCGTTTGTATCAAAGAGAACTCGCATACCCCCTTGCCTCTGCTCTAAGATCTAAGCCGCAGACTCCCGATGTAGGCCTTGGCTTGGTCTGTTCCCCAAACTTCATGGAGTGCCCCAAACGTTTCTTCAAAGTCGGTGGCCGCGGTGTCGGCCGACCCTGACCTTTGTATCGACACTGCATGCGCTTCGCCAACGTCGCCGTCCGCGGACAGGGTGGTGTCGACGTTCACGACGACCTCGGCTCCCCAACACTCTCTGGCTTGAACTCTTAGCCCAGCCGGCATCTTCACGTTTTGCTTTCCGGCGGCAGTCAGGAGCACGAACGACGGCGGATCATATGTGAGCGACACAATTTGACCCGTGAGTGCAATCGCAGCTTTGTGGCCCGAACGTTGACGCTCCGCATACTTTCGAAGATACGGTTCAAGCGGAGTAAGTGCCGTCGTTGTACGCCATTGTCCGCGCGCAGTCCGAGAGGCAAGCCCAATCTTAGAATGCCCTTCCTTCGCGGACGCACTGGCTCGCGCAAACGCATCAGCCGCTATACCTGTTAGATACGATGCCTTGCCCTTGCGAGTCTTTGCTAGCTGATCCCCAGAGTCGCGCCAAAACGCCAAAGCAATTGAATCAGTATCGAGTGGCGCCCCATGTTCCACGGCCCCCGGAATCAAGGGGACAATCAGACTGCCCTTGGCTGTGGCCCCGATTGAAAAATTCAATGCATCGCGCACCAGCGCTGCTGGCCAATTGTGCTCAGCTGCAAGCCGTGCCGCCAATGTGAACCTCAGTGAATTTAGCGCCTCGAGAACTGCCGCTAGCGCCTGCACGTAGATTTGCGCCGGCACGCAGCGGCTACCCGATGAGGGCTGAAATCGAACGGCAAATTCCTGGCGCATGGATGTCATGTTACCCCATCTCGGCGGCCGTGTCTGTCGAACTATGTCATACCGGAAATAGGGCGAAATGGCCTAAATCTGAAGAACTCGACGCGCCACCCATTGAACCAGCCTGGCAAAGCTCGGCACCACGGTTCGCACGGACTGGCGCACTTCCCTTGAACCGGAAGCGACTCGCAACAGAATTCGATCCCGTTCATTAAGTGAAGGCTTCTTGTTTGGAATGGGTTCTCCAAGTGCGTCGCAGCTTGCCTTAATGACCGACTCAATATTGTCGACCAAGAGGACGACTTCATAGTCTCCGGGGGCATCCTCCGACAACGCCGCGCGAATGCCGGTGAGACAATTGGGCGGTCGTCGATTCGTCGGCCACAGGTTGAGTACCTGATCGTGGTCAAACACGGCGCACACTTCACCTGCCTGCCTTAGTCTGTCCAAATCGCCCACGAGTGCTTTCCTTACGTTGCCGTTCCCCTTTTTCGGAACACCAATGACCTCACTCCTCAGCAAAAAACGGGACTTTCCAAGATCATCTGCCACGCAAGCTACAAGCAGTTCGTGCGGACCAAACGTCTTTACCTGACCGCCCCGCTGGTCCTCCCAAAGTACCGTGATCACTGCCCCTGGTCCCCGGTCGCTCTGTCAAATACATGCGCCTCGTAACCTTCCGCGCGCACGCTTCCAATCCCACGATATTGCTCAAGCCATTGATTCAACTGCCCCGGGTTCGGATAAAGCAGCTTCGTCGATCGCTGTTCGTCTAGTTCACAGAGAATAACACTTTCGACTGGGTTGGTCAGCGCGTCAAGAAGTCGGTCCGAATGGGTCGCCACAATTACCGGTGCCGTGGCTGCAGCCTCCTCGAGCATGCCCACGACGCGGGCCAACAGGGCCGGGTGCAAGTGTTGTTCGGGTTCGTCGAAAACGAGTACGGAGCGCTCGCGATTGAGCTCGGTCAGCGCAATGAATGCCAGGAACGCAAGTTGGCCCTCGGACAATACTTCGAGCGGTAGGGGCTTGTCTGGAAACGAGCCAAGGACGAGTTCCAGTTCAAGCTGACCTCGTCGAGGCGCATTAATGCGAAAATCGCGAATGTCTTCGCCGAGACCTAGCCGCGCCATGTCAACTGCGCGATTCCATGCACCATTGCCTGCATTTCGGATCTCTTGAAAACAATTCGGTAAATTCACCCCAAAACGACTCAGCTTTGATGCCGACTCGGCGTAATCGGGCCATCTGGGCCCTTTTCGGATCTCGAGCTCTCGCTGCTGCCACAATGGTCGAGTCTCGAATGGTACGTGACATTCTATGCGATCCAATGCTGAGAGCAGCCGCTTCAATCCAAAAGGCGCGCCTACGCCTAGTTGGCTAATCCCGAGATCTTGATGTGGCAGAGAAGTGTACTCAGCAAAGTCTCCCGTGGGAGTGATGTATTTGCACGAGTTGCCACGCCTCCAAAACAATGCTCCAGGAGCGTCCTCGGGCTGTTCTTCGTCGAGATGTTCCTCAACGATATGCGGGCTCGTGCCCACGAGAGCCGCAGAAAAAGAATACATCAATCCAGGACCATCGCCTTCAACGGTTACGCCGAGGGTCAATTGTTCGGATCCTCGCCGTAGCAAATTCGCCAACCCTCCGTGGCCGCGTTCGAGGATATCAGGCACGAAGTCAATCGCCTTGGCTGCCTGACGGAGTAACTCAAACGCCTCAAGAATCGTGCTCTTGCCGGCGCCGTTGTCCCCAATGAGCACCGTTAGGCCGCTAAGCGGTATCTGAACATGCTCAATGCAGCGCATGCCCGCGATGCTGATGCTGGTGATGCGGTCGGTGGTCATGGGGTCGTGGCGGCCAATATACGCTGTTTAGAGATTGTCCGCTACGGATTGATGCCCCCGGCGTTCACAGCCGAATGAGCTGATTCCAGACGGCACGCATGGCTTGTTTGTCAGAGCGCAGCGTCGCCTCTGTTCCTACCCCGCGCCCGGTAGACGAGAATTGTCGCCGATACTTCGAAGGGGACCGTCGTCTGTCGCTGGTGGTTCGGTTCTGACGCGGCCAATTTCCACTGGCTAGCGCCTAGTGTGCTTTTGCTGGGCATCAGGCACCTCTCCAACCGCCCCGAACGCGCTCCAAGAAAGCACTCCACGTGTCGTCAGGTTCCCAAACTCGAGCAATGTGAGCATCGGTCCGCTCGCGAGACCAGCCTAGTTCGGCTTCGCAATATAGAGCCGAAAAGCAGGAGACGCGATAGTTCATTGCACAATGGACAAAGACTGTCCGATCGCGCAAGGTGCACATGGTTTGGTGGAATTGCTCATAGTCCTGAACCAATGGATTCTGAAAAATTACCGGAATGTGGTGGTAAGACATTCCTAGCGCCGCGACTGATGCCGCCTCATTAGGCAGGCAGTATTTCGGGTCGAGCAGGCCCAGATTCACTACTGCCTCAAAACCACCAGTAGCAAGCTGACGCAGGTGCTCCTCGCTTGGCTGACCCGCTGTGACGATTCCATCGCCAATCGGTAAGTAATTGCAAATGCCATCCAATTCGACCACGACGTTGTCCTCGCTGTTGGGCATTAGTTAGTACCAATCTGCCGAATCGTCACCTTGCCCGGTACAACGCGTGCAAATCGCCGCCCTAAACGGTAGACTCCCTGCCGTGACCGAAGCTCAATCGCAGCCCTTTGACTCAGCCGAACACGCGTATGACTCTAATGGGGTCGATCTGACACTCATTCGATGGATGCTGACACTGACTCCGGTCGAACGAATCGAACATATACAGCAGGCGGCTGACTCGCTGGAGGAGCTACGCAGCCTCAATGGCATCGCGGAACCTGGCTGAACTGCTGCGCTGCCTCGTGAGGGGCAATGTGGAATGTATTCTCGTTGGCGGTATGGCGGGTGTCATGCGCGGCGCGCCAGTCGTCACTGCGGACGTGGACATCGTCCATCGCCGTGAACTTGACAATGTGAAACGCCTGGTGCGAGCTCTCGAAGAACTGCAGGCGGTGTATCGACACGACGACCGTCGTCTGCGACCTACGGAGTCACACTTGATGGGTCCTGGGCATCAGTTGCTTGTCACTCGGCTCGGGCCTCTCGACGCATTGGGTGCACTCGACAATGAAACGTACGCCGAACTCGTGGGCCAATCGAGCCCAATGGAACTCGGTGAAGGGCTCTCCATACTAGTCCTCGAATTGCCAAAGCTTATTGAACTAAAGCGCAATGCAGGGCGACCGAAGGATCTTGCAGTGTTGCCGGTTCTCGAGGCCACGCTTGAACTGACACGCAAATGACCACCCCCACAGCCCTCGTCCAAAAACTCTGGAACTACTGCAACATCCTGCGGGACGATGGGCTTTCGTACGGCGACTACGTCGAGCAGCTGACGTTCCTACTGTTCCTGAAGATGGCCGACGAGCAATCGAAGGCCCCCTTCAACAAGGTGTCGCCAATACCCGCCAAGTACGGCTGGGCCGCGCTCCTGAAGCGCGACGGCGACGAACTCGAGGCGCACTACCGCCATACGCTGGACGAACTCGGCAAGCGCAACGGGATGTTGGGTGTCATTTTCCGAAAGGCTCAGAACAAGATCCAGGACCCTGCCAAACTGCGCCGACTGATCGTCGACCTCATCGACAAGGAGCAATGGTCCAGCCTCTCAGCGGATGTCAAAGGCGACGCCTACGAGGGCCTGCTCCAGAAGAACGCCGAAGACGTCAAGGGTGGGGCGGGGCAGTACTTCACACCGCGCCCGCTCATCGCCGCAATGGTGGACGTGGTTGCGCCGCAGCCGGGGCAGGCCATTTGCGACCCAGCCTGCGGCACGGGAGGATTTCTCCTGGCTGTTCACGACTACCTGGTCAAAAACAACGCGCTCGACCGCGCGCAGAAGAAGAAACTCAAGAGCGGCACCTTCTTCGGCATCGAACTCGTAGACAGCGTCACGCGCCTCTGTGCCATGAACCTCATGCTCCACGGCATCGGGGGCGAATCCGACGAAGAGCTGCCCGTCGTCACCAAAGACGCCCTGGCCGGCAAACACGGCGAATACGAGATCGTCTTGGCCAACCCACCTTTCGGCAAGAAGAGCAGCGTTACCATCGTCAACGACGCCGGCGAAACCTCGAAAGAGTCCCTCGTCATCAACCGCGACGACTTCTGGGCAAGCACGAGCAACAAGCAGCTGAACTTCCTGCAGCACATCTTCACGATCTTGAAACAGCACGGTCGCGCGGCCGTCGTATTGCCCGACAACGTCCTCTTCGAAGGCGGAGCCGGCGAAACAGTCCGCCGCGAACTCCTCAAACAAGCCGACGTGCACACACTCATGCGCCTCCCCACCGGCATCTTCTACGCCCAAGGCGTCAAAGCCAACGTCCTCTTCTTCGACCGAAAACCGGCGCAAGAGAAACCCTGGACCCAGAAACTCTGGATCTACGATCTGCGCTCCAACATGCACTTCACCCTCAAGGAAAACATGCTCAAACGCAGCGACCTTGACGAATTCGTGAAATGCTACAACCCGAAGAATCGCAACAGCCGCAAAGAGGGTGAACGCTTCAAGTGCTTCACGTATGACGAGCTCACCAAGCGTGACAAGCTGAACCTTGACATCTTCTGGCTCAAAGACGAGGCACTCGAAGAGTCGGCGAACTTGCCCGATCCGGAGACAATTGCGGCGGATATTGCGGCCGATTTGGAGGCGGCGCTCGAGCAGTTCGCGACGATTGCCGAGGACTTGGGAGGGGCAGAGTAACAACACGCTACCGCCTCACCAACCCAAACACCCGCCCACCAAGGCAATGCATGGACTCAAGCACCTGCTCTGAGGCAGCCTCTGAAATATACCCCCAAGCGATTGCGAGCTGGATGCCAGCCTTCGCTTCATACAGCGACCCAAGGGCGGACTCGAACCTCACGCGAGAATTTCCCCCGGCGTTGCCTTGTGCCTCCGCCGCGTTGAGCGCGATTGAACTGACAGCGCGACGAACCTGCGAGGCAAGATCCCTGTCTTTGCGCTGAATGGCATCAACAAGCGGCCGGGAAAGAGCCGCGAGGCCAATGGCATGTTCAACAATTGAGGAGCTTAGTGTCTTGTGCATGCCCACCCCTCGCGCGGCTTTCATGCCAATTGCAGGCCGCGATCCCAACGCGAATCGATTCAATTGGCAGGAAAGGTGCGCGGCCGGGCACGCACAAGACACTAAGCGGCGATTGTGGAGTCCATAGCGATGTCACGGCGCTTGCCGTCGTGTGAAGTTCTGATTCAGATACTGATTCGGAATCTGATGACTGATTTCTGGGTCTGATTTCTGATCATGATGACTGAAGCCTGATTCTGAATTCGGATTCTGATCGCAGGATCAGACATCAGATTCAGATTCCGGATCAGAAATCAGAATTCAGACTCAGGCTCCTCAGGATCAGAATCCGGATCAGTAACCGGCACCGGGTCGCCTCGTGTCCCCGTGCCGTCACTACATATTCAGCGGAGAGGGTGGGATTCGAACCCACGGTAGCCTTTTGGACTACGCCCGCTTAGCAAGCGGGTACCTTCGGCCTCTCGGTCACCTCTCCAGGCCGGATGAGGGCGAAACCCTACCTTGGGCCGTGCCGCCGTCAAGGCCAAGTTCGCGCGATTGGTGTGGCGTTGGCGCGGAAAGCCAGGGCGCCGAGCGGTGCCGGCGGGCGGAACGCGGTACGATTGCGCCGCATGACGAGTTCTTTCGAGATTGCGTCTTTGGATGCGCGCGAGCACGCAAAGGGTTTGCTTTCCCAACGCTTGGGCCTGTCGCGCTTGCTCACCGAGCCCGCCGATTGCGAGGCGTATCGCCGCGACGAATCGGAGTTCGAGGGCACGCTGCCGGATGCAGTCGTTCTGGCGCATGATGAGTCGGATATCGAGGCGACCTTGCGCGTGGCGCGCGAAGCGGGCGTGCCAGTTACGCCGCGCGCCGCGGGAACCGGCAAGGTCGGCGGGTGCGTGCCCTTTGCGCGCGGATTGGTGCTCGATGTTTCGTCGATGACGAAAATCAAAAACATCGATCCGGTTGAAGGCATCGCCGTCGTTGAACCTGGCGTAAAGCTCATCGATCTGCAGACGGCCGTCGAAGCGGTGGGTTGGTTCTACCCGCCCGATCCGAATAGCCTGGAGGATTGCACAATCGGGGGCAACGTCGCTACGAACGCGGCGGGACCTCGAGCGTTCAAGTATGGAGCGACTCGAGATTACGTCGTCGGTCTGAGCGCGCATCTGATGGGTGGCGAACGATTGAATTTGGGGCACCGCACGCGTAAGGGCGTGACCGGCTATGATGTGACGTCACTAATTGTCGGCAGCGAAGGGACGCTAGCCGTTGTTTCCGAGGTGACGCTCAAATTGTTGCCAAAGCCCGAGGCGACATTGGCCCTGTTGGCGCTATTTTCAGGGATTTTCGACGCCGCCAAGGCCGTCGGCGTCGTTACCCAGAGCGGCATCTTGCCTCGCTGCATCGAGTTGTTCGACAAGACGACGCTCTCGGCCATGCGACAAGCCGGCAATTCGATCGGCGAGCGCGCCCAGGCGATGCTTCTGATCGAAGTGGACGGGATGACGGACCACTGTCTGACGCAGGCCGAGCGCATCGCAGACGCTTGTATGCGCGCTAAGGCCATCGATGTCGTCGTGGCGCAGAATGCCTCGCAGCGGGATCGAGTGTGGGCCGCGCGGCGCACGATGAGCCCTGCGATTCGCAAACTTTCCGCGTTCAAGATGAGCGAGGACGTCGTGGTCGGCTCGCAGAGCATCCCCGAATTGTTCGCAAGGGTCGAGCGCTACACCGAACGCGAGAAGATCCGCTGGCTCGTGTACGGACACGCCGGCGACGGCAATTTGCACGTCAACTACCTGTGGGACGACCCCGGCGACAAGACGAAAATCGACGTCGCCGTCGGCCAGCTATTTCACGATACGATCGAGCTACGCGGCACGCTGAGCGGCGAGCACGGCATCGGGGTTTCGAAATCTCCGTACCTAGAACTCGAGCAAAGTCCGGAGTTGATTGACTTACAACGCCGGCTAAAACAAGTCTTCGATCCATCGGGCCTGCTGAACCCGAACAAGATCTTCCCGCGAATCGGTCACGGGAGCTGCTAGTTGCCTTGCTGATGGCCAGCTTCTATTCGACCCTGCCCACCAAAAACCGACTTCGATAGAACTTCAACTCCGCAATCGACTGCCGCACATCGAACAAAGCATCGTGCGCGCCGACTTCGGGCTTCTTGAACTCGCCTTCTGTCCCGTACCAAAGCTGCATCAACACCTTTAGCGACGACACATCGACCATTCGATAGTGCAAATATCCGGCGAGTGCCGGCATGTAACGATCGATGAACCGCCGATCTTGCCCGATGCTATTGCCGCATAGAACCGCCGGAAATGCGCACCAACCACTGACACGCTCGAGCAACTTACGTTCCACGTCGCGACACTCGAGACGTGACTCGCGCGAGCGCTTGATAAGGCCGTTCTTATCGTGCATTTCGCGCACGAACGGCGACATCGTCGAAAGGCACGCTTCCGGCTGCCAAATATCGAACGCCACTTCCTCCAGCGTGTCGAGCGCGGGGCTGGTGATGGTCAGAGCCGCCTGCAAGATCACGTCTTTGTCGGGGTTGAGACCGGTCATCTCCAGGTCCAGCCAGGCAAGATTCGAGGGCTGTTGCTGTCGTTGCATGGGGCGCTCTTTCATGTTGACTGTCTTTTTTTCTTGTACCCACTTGGCCTCGCTCGGCCCTTGGCGGGTCTTTGCCGGACTCGAGTTGCAGCAGTGCGACTGGATGCCTTAGGCGTTGTGACGCTCGAGCGCTTGCCTTCCGACGAGTCATCGCCCGAAAATGCTATGCGCGGCTTTTCCGGCCGCGCCCGATACAAGAGGACCACGCTGCCCACTGTCTGAACGTGAGCGGCGCCCGTGCCAAGCGACAATTGCTTGCCCGCCGCCTTGCGTTCGATGGGACATTCGCGAAGCAGGCGTACCTTGATGAGTTCGTGAGCGTGCAGCGCCTGCTCCAGCTCCTTTTTGACGCCGGAGCTAAGGCCCGTTTTGCCGATCTGAACTACAGGTTCCAGCCCATGACCGAGCGCGCGAAGGTGGCGCCTTATTTTCCCAGATGTGGTTGCGGCTTTGTTAACCTCGGTAGGTTTGACGGAAGGCGATTTGCGAGTCGGCACAAGATGGGTAATAGCACCGTATTGTCTCATGTTGGTACTCGGCATTGACCCAGGCACACGGTACTTCGGCTGGGGACTGGTTCGGCGCGAATCGTCTCGTCTGAAGCACATTGCGCACGGCGTAGTCGCGCTTGACGCTTCGGCGCCGCTTGCACAAAGACTCGTCGGCATCGAGCAGGCCCTCGGCGAGATTTTGCGAGCGTATCGTCCCGACGCCGCAGCCGTTGAATCGCTGTTTTTTCACAAAGATCCTCAGGCGGCGTCCAAATTGGGCCATGCCCGCGGTGTCGTTCTGCTGGTACTTTCTCGAGCCGCCGTACCGATCGGCGAATACTCTCCGGCGCTCGTAAAGCGAACGGTCGTGGGTCGCGGCGCCGCGGACAAACGGCAGGTCGCCTTGATGATGAAGGCAATGCTCGGCCTTGAACAGCTGCCGCGCGCAGACGCGACTGACGCGTTGGCTTTGGCAATTACCCACCTTCGAGTAGCGAATTTGCCGGCAGCTGCAACAGGGCGCCGCCCAAGCAAGAAGTCGCTACCACCCCATTTGCTGGCGCGGGTGAGGCGGAAGTAGGTCGAACGGAACACCACTCGGCCACCGGGCATGCAGCGGGGTACCTCGAGGTTCTCCTATCGGGACGGTCTTGGACAGGTGTTCAGCACTGAGTTCAACGCTCGATTGGGATACCGGCCGGTGGCCAACTCGCGGACGGACCGATTCGGGAATAATCGAGCGGGGGATCGCGTAATTTCAATGGGTTGGAAAGGCTCACAGAGACCAGCCCCTCGCCGCATTGCTTCCAAACCGAATTGCTGCAACAACACCTCGAAATTGACTTGCGAGAACTGAAATTATGACGCGTACGTTTGCCAGATTCCGTCAGGTACTCGCTCGATCGGGCCTTTGGACGATCGTGTTGAGCGTCCCGTTGTTGCCGTGTCAATCGCAGGCGGCCCCCAAGGTGGCTAGCGCCGAGATCAATGCACAGGGAATCGCGGAGCGAGTACAGGCCTTTTACGACAACACGAAGACTTTTCGCGCGTCTTTCAAACAAACGTACGTTATCCGCGCGACTGGCATCGAGAAAAAGAGTTTTGGCGACGTGCTTTTCGCCAAGCCCGGGAAAATGAGTTGGCGCTACAAAAACAACGGCAATCGTGTGATTGCCGACGGCCGCATCATTCGAGTCTACGAAGAAGAAAATAAGCAGATGTTCGAGAGCGACATGGGAAAAAGCGCGTACCCTGCAGCGTTGTCGTTTCTCGTGGGTGAGGGCAAACTCCAGCAGTCGTTCACGCTCAAGAAGCTCGATGCGCGCCAAATGAAATTCGAGGGGGGGTTCGTGATCGAGGCAAAGCCAAAAGAGGCTACCCCGGCCTACAAGGCGATGATTTTGTACGTGGATGCCGCTACGGCTCAGGTTCGACGTGTTTTGCTGGTCAACGCACAAGGGAATCGCAATCGCTTCGATTTCTCGAACCCGGCGGTAAACACAAAGGTGGAGCCGACGGAGTTTACGTTTGCGCCGCCATCTGGTACTCAGATCATACGTCAGTGACGCGGCGCTGGTTGGCCGGTTGTGAGCCGCAGCGTCTGGCTGCCGACACGGAAAACCGTGGCTAACGTGGCCCGTCTTGACCTTGAACCAATGAGCACAGGACGATCCACCACAGGTAACGCCTCTGGCGGTGGGAAGCGCTCAAAATCTGGCGAGTTTTCCTCAATTTCGGATGCCACGACAGCTGATAACGCTGCGGCCAAACGTCCGACGTCGCTTTCGCCGACGGCGCCGGAAATAGACTCGGGGTGGGATGAGTCGGAAACGAGGGACTCGCCCGCGCTTGCCAAAGCTTTGGCGCCGCGACCCGTCATTTCAATTGGTCCGCCAGCGCAGACACCTACCGAAACGAATCGGGCTGATTCGATTCCGTCGAAAGGGGCATCGACGCCGTCGAAAGAGAAGCGGCGCCAGATTGAATCCTTCGGCAAAGACCCGAAACGACGCGCATCGATTCCGCCGGCAGAGAGTAAGTCCGACGTCGCACTATTGAACAGGCGCTCCAAACCCAATGTTGCAGCCAAGATCAGCGCTAAATCGGGTCCATCGCAGGATCGCAGCGTGCTGCCTCCCGGTGTTGATTCCAAGGCGCTCAAGAAACTACTGACCGAAGGAGCCGAAGGCAGTTTCAACGCTTCGGACATCGCACAACTGGTCACCGCCGTGATGAAATCGGAGCCGCCAGCGGCAGCTGTCCCGGCGGCTTCGCGTTCGGCGCAATCTGCGTTGATTGTCGCAAAGGCTCCAAGCGTCGTCGCTCGAACCGACGCCGTCCCCTTGGTTTCCGTCAGGCCATCGAGCAGTCCGCCTGCCGCCGAAGGTGTGATGGAGCCCGATGATTGGGATCTGCCGGAACAACCATCCGCCAAAGGCGTCGAAGAAACGCCCGTCAATCCCCCGCCCGTCGCCAAGATTTTGTCGAAGTCCGTTGAACTAGCGCCCGTCGAGCCCGGACCTGCTGCCAAGACTTCGTCGAAGCCCGCTGAACAAGCGCCCATCAAGCTCGAGCCTGCTGCGGCCAAGTCTTCGTCAAAGACAGCGTCCAAGACAACCCAGACCACGGCCAAGGGGCGTCAAATTGGAGCGGTGAAAAAGTCGGTTCAAGCCGCCAAACCGCAGGCAGCTCACGATCTCGATTCTGAATGGGCTGGTGATTTCTTTGCCGCCGATCCCCAGACTCAGGCGCTCGTCGATGATTATCATGACCACGATGAGCTGATTGATGAGCGCCGCTTGCGTTCACTAAGCCCGGAAGTTCGCGCGCGCCGGGCCAAATACCGGCGCATGGTGCTCGGCTTATTCGTCGCAATGGTCCTGCTGTTGGCGGCTGCCATCGCTCTGAAGTTGTTACACCACCGCTAAGCAGCCGCTTCGGGGTTCGAACAGGCGTCGGATTCTCGCGGGACGAGGACGTCGAGCATTTGCGGCGTCTGACTTCCGTTCACGAATACACGAAGCAAGAAACCGGGTGGCTCGAGGAGCAGGTAACTGCGACCGTGGGCGCTGCCGAATCCGAACGAGCCATTGTTGACGTAACCTGGGTACGTTTCTTCGACGTGGGTATGGCCGAAGACAACGGCCCGGGCATCGACGATGTTGCGCACGGCGGAGGCTGCCTCGCGCATGCGGGACAACAGGCTGCCACCGTACCGATTTTTGCCGCGAGCCAATGAAGCCGCCAGAAACGCGAGACTCAGGCCTGTCATGCCCCAAAATGCGGGCAAAGCGGTCGCTGTGCCCAGCAGGGTCGTTGACCACCAGATGGCCGTGGCAATCGAGCGGTCCAGATAAAGCCTATAGAACACTTCCTTCTTGTGGTGGTGGCGCGGAGTAGCCCGCATTTCACTCAACCTTCGCAAGCGGTCGATATCGATATCGATGGTCTTTGCGAAATCCAACAAGCGCGCTTCACCTTGCGCCAGTTCCAGTGAAAAAGTATTGGGCTTGGCTTGCGCAAACGCCCTCACAGCCTCGATATAATATCGAGTGACGAGGTGGGGTGCGCGGTGTCGCAGTTTTAGGAATGCCTGCGCCAACCCTCGCAACGGTGTCAATTCATGAGCGTGAGCGAAGCACAAAGCGTCGGTTGGAGCGAGCACGCGGCGCATGAGCCTAATTCCGAGCGGCTCGGTGCTATTGCTTGGAGCCACCAGCGGATGCGTCTGAGCATTATCGGGATCGTAGATGTGACCGTGTTCGAAGTGGACGCCGTAGCGCTCTGCGCACCAGAGCCCGCAGCTGAGCGGCGCGCGGTCGTTGAGACCCAGCCAGTCGAGTATGACCGCTCGCACTTGGGGTTGCGCCAACTGCGCATCGTGGTTGCCGCCGAACAACGCGACCGGTGCGCCTTGATTGAGCTGATCGCGCAGTGCGGCGCACAACTCCGGGTTCCTTTCGAGGTGGCTCGCAACGCTCGCCGCAGGGTTCAACTTCGGCGAATCGATCGACAGGTCAAAGGTGTCGCCGAGGAGCATCGTTTCGTGCCCTGGGTGGCGCCGGATAACCCGCGCTGCGGCGGCCGAAGTATCGGGCGGACAAGTCGGCCCAAGATGCAGATCGCTCAATATTATCGCCGGACGGTTGAGCACCGTGCAAAGCTTAGTACGCTCAGCACGACCGACGAGCTAATTTGAAACGAACGCGAGGGTCGAGCCCCCGCGGCGCCCCCGAACCGCAGGCTTTTCGTGAATTCGGCACTTCTTTTCCCCCGACACCCAATTGCCTTCGACGCAATTCAAACCGACGAAATCGTCCCTGCGATCACGACGCTGGTGAACGAGGCCCATGCGGACATTGACAGATTGGTGAACGACAGTTCGCTGGCCACCTGGGACAACACAATGGGTGCACTCGAGGAACTTACCGAACGGTTGGAAGTTACGTCGTCAATCATCGATCACCTAGAATCCATTGCGACGACGCCCGAGCTACGGCGCGCGTACAATGAAACACTCCCGATAACCACGGCGTTCTACACGGGCTTATTGTTGAATGGGCCGCTTTATCAAAGGCTCGTAGAATTCGCGGAGTCGGAATCGGCGACCCGCTTGGATTCGGTTCGCAAGCGGCTTGTCAACAAGACGCTGGATGAATTCAAGCGGCACGGTGCTGCGTTGGGTTCAACGCAAAAGGTGCAGCTTGCGCGATTGGACGAGCAGCTCAGTCAATTGACAGCCAAGTTCTCTCAGAATGTCCTGGATGCTACCCAGGCATTCGAACTCGTGTTCGAGAATCAACAGGACCTTGCGGGGCTGCCGGATTCAGCCCTTGCGATGGCACGTGCGAGTGCCAGAGAAAAGGGATTGTCCGGTTATCGGCTGACGTTACAGTCTCCTAGCGTCGTCGCCGTATTGACGTACGCCGATGATTCGTCGTTGCGCGAGCGAATCTGGCGTGCCAACGATGCGCGCTGCATCGCTGGTGTTTATTCGAATCGAGATCTTTTGGGCCAAATACTCGCGCTGCGCCGCGAAAAGGCGCGCCTGTTGGGCTTCGCGAACTTCGCCGATCTGTCGATGGCGGATCGGATGGCCAAGAATGGAGCTAAGGCTCGTGAGTTCATTAGCGAACTGACGCAAGCAACACAGTCGGCTTTCGAACGGGAACGGCAAGCGCTGAGTAATTTTCGCAATCTGATCGGGGGGACCGGCGAAATGGCCGTGTGGGACGTCGGCTACTACGCTGAGAAGATGCGCAAGGCGCAGCTTGACTTCGACGAGGAAGAGCTGCGCAGTTACTTTCCCGCAGAGTCGATGCTAAAGGCTGTCTTTTCCATATCGCAAGAATTGTTCGGCATCAGAATTGAAGAACTCCGGGGTTTGCCCACCTGGGATTCGGCCGTGAGGACCTACGCTATCGACGACGAAGATGGGAGACGCTTGGCCGTTTTCTATGTTGACTTGTTCCCACGGGAAAATAAGCAAGGCGGCGCATGGATGTACGGCTTAATCTCGGGAGAACCGAACGTTGCCGTTATCTCGGCGAACGCCAACCCGCCCACCCCGGACAGGCCCAGTCTACTCAATCATCGCGACGCCGAAACGCTCTGGCACGAATTTGGCCATTTGCTTCACCACTGTCTTTCGCGAGTGCCGGTTCGTTCGCTTTCCGGCACCCGTGTGGCTCACGATTTCGTCGAACTGCCGTCACAGATCATGGAAAATTGGTGCTGGGAGCCAATCGTGTTGAACCGATTTGCCCGTCATTGGCAAACGAACGAGCCGATCCCAACCCGACTCGTCGAGCGAATGAAGGCAGTGCGACAATTTCGTGCGGCGACCGCCCAGATGCGGCAACTCGGCTTTGCCGCGCTGGATCTAGCGTTGCATATGGATTACGACACCGACCGAGATGGCGACGTAATGACCTACGCGCACACGATCCAGCAGAAGTACGCGCCAACGGCGCTTCCCGATGACTACGCAATGGTGTTAACGTTTTCGCATTTGTTCGCGCGACCCGTCGGCTATGCCGCCGGCTACTACGCATACAAGTGGGCCGAGGTGCTGGAAGCGGACGCCTATCAGCGTTTTGCCGAGGAGGGAATCGACAACGCAGCAGTGGGCCGAAGTTGGAGGACGACGGTACTAGCCGCTGGTGACTCTCGCGATCCAATGGATCTTTTCGTGGCATTCCGAGGCCATGAGCCCAATCCTCGCGCGCTGCTCGAGCGCCTGGGACTCGTGGGATGAGCCCGTAGTGGACCGCCCCGAAGGCAATTTTGGGGTCTGAAATGATACCGCGCGTCGCCGGATCGCGTGTATGCTCGGGCTCGATGGTGTCTTTGTTCGAGATGGCTCTTGGTCGCGCTGAAGGTGCTGCAAGTTCGCTCGCTAATCGATTGTGGCCTCAATGCATGCGGTGGTCGGCTTCCCACACGACTCCGAATGTAAAGCCCGAATGGGCGCCCGCCCCGTTGCAAAAGAAACGAACGAAGCCGCCACTCGGTTGGCCGCGGCGCACGGATTCGCTCTGCCCGGATTGCGTCAAAGAGGTGCGGGCGTCGATTCTTGCCGGCAACACCGACTGGCGAATCCTGATTGAAGGTCATCCTGGTGAAATTCCTGCCGATATCGTGGAGCGTGACGGCTGCGTATTGATGACGAAGCGTTGCGCAAAGCACGGCAAATTCGAAGACGTGCTCAGCATCGACTCCAAATTTCTCGAGCGAATCGAGCGCTTATTCCCCGGCCGAGACTTCACCGCGCCGGCAACACCGCTGAGGAACCACGGTACCTCGACGATTCGCTACGGTCGCGGGTCGGTTTTGACGGTGGATCTCACGAATCGCTGCAACATGATGTGTGAGCCTTGCTTCATGGACGCCAACCAGGTGGGCTACATCCATGAACTCGACCTTGACAACATCAAGAAGATACTCGACGACGCCATCACGATTCAGCCGCGGCGTCAGCTCAGTGTCCAATTTTCGGGCGGGGAACCCACGATGCACCCGCATTTTCTCGACGCCGTCGAATACGCGCGTAAGGTTGGGTACTTCTGTGTTCAGTGCGCGACCAACGGCATCGAGTTCGCACAGGATCCCGAGTTCTGTCAGGCCGCCAAACGGGCCGGGCTTCGCCTTGCGTATCTGCAATTCGACGGGACAAGCAACGACGCTCACCTCCATCGCAAGGTCGGGAACCTATTCGACGTCAAGCAGCGCGCGATCGATAACCTGTTCGCGGCCGGCATTGATGTAGTGCTGGTTGTGACAGTGGTTCGAGGCATCAATGACGGTGAAGTAGGCAAGGTGGTGAAGTTTGCCATCGACAACGCCGAGAAGATTACCGTCGTTTCATTTCAGCCGATCAGCTTCACGGGCCGCGACGAGGACGTGAGCGACGAAGAGCGCATGGCCAAGCGCTACACACTTGGTCACTTGGCGCACGATCTCAAGTCGCAACTCGGAATCACCGAACCGATGCGGGACTGGGTGCCGCTGAGCGCCATGAATCCATTCAGCGACTTCGTCGATCTGTTACAAGGGCCGGACAGCGCGTTTGGATCGCTCAACTGCGGTTGCCACCCCAATTGCGGCATCGGCACTATCCTGCTCGTCAATAAGCAAACCAAGGAAATGGCGCCGTTGGCGCAGTTTCTGAACATCGATCAGCTGCTCGAGGATGTACAACAGATTGCGGATCGCTCGCTGTCGAAGCCCTGGGCGTTGACGGCACTGGCGCTCAGCGTGATGCGCAACTTCAACACCAAGACGGCACCGCGGGGCTACCACATCCCCGAGATCGTTCGGCAGATTGTCAGCCAGATCGGCGCGCGCGGCGGGGCCGTCGGCGCAAGCGAAGGCGACGCCAACGAATTCCCGTGGCGGTTCCTGTTCGTCGCTGGCATGTGGTTTCAGGATCTCTGGACGTACGATTTCCGCCGCACGGAGATGTGCATAATTCCTTATGGGACGCAACTCGGCGAGATTTCGTTTTGCGCGTACAACACGGGGGTCGGCTGGCGCCACATCGTCGAGAAGATGTACAAAACCGCGACAACGGCCGAGTGGTACAAGACCAAGGGCCGCCACCCGATCTACGCCAAGGGGCGCAATGTGCCGCTCGACGAGCCAGCAGCTCCGGTTCTCGAACGCGATTTCGGCGACAAGAAGCGACGCCTGCGTCTAGTGGGTTAATATTTGAGACTGAGCAAGAAGGTTTGCATCCTAGGTCTGAGCCCGAGCGCGCACAGTTCGTGCGCTCCGGGCGCTAATCGAAACTGTGCACGCTTCTCAAATCGACGGGCCCATCGAGCCTAGGGCGCTGCATGCGGCCGAGCTCTGCAATTCGCACGTGAGGAAACGCGCGCTGCAATACTCGAACGCGCTCGGTGGCCATCGAACCTAGGCCAATCGTCGTAAGTTTTGCCGCCTCGGGCTTTAGATCTTCAATCGCGTCCTCGCTGGTTCGAACGTGCAGAATGCGACCGATCGGCGGCAAGATCCAAGGCAAACTCTGGGCTTCGAAGCTGACGAGACCATTGCCTGCGTTCAATACTTCGCCGGCGACGCAGAGGGTGTCCCGATAGCGAAGAATTTCGGCGCGCTCATCGTCGCTGAGCATTCCGATGGGAATTTGCCGCTCGCGCTCAGTCATCGCCACCGCCAACGATTGCCAAAGGGCTCTGGCGAGCAAGCGATCCCGTTCGACCACGACGACTCGCGGACTCAGGCAGCCTCGCTGGTCGAAAGGAACGGTGTCGTCGATAATGGCGCGCGCAATGCTTTCACGGTCGTGTTGGTTGCGTAGCTCGCTATCCCGTACGACGATAACCCCGTATCCGCTGCCGTGCTCGTGAACGACGACAGTTTCGGCAAGCGTTTGTCGCAATTGAGCCAACGTTTCATCGCTGCCGTAGGCCCAGACGTGATCACCGGGCCACGGTTGTAAGCGTTCCACGATTTTGAATTGGCCTGGGGCCGCCCGGGCGAGCAACTCGACCATCAAGGGCTCGCGGCGCGACGGTCGAATATGGACTTCGGGCGCCGCGGCTACTGCAATCGCAATCGCGCGCAATGCCGCGACGAATACGTTCGCGGAAAGCAATACGTGAGCTCGTTGGCATTGGGGTGTTCGCTCGCACAACCGTTGCAGGTCCCAGTCGGCCGGGTCAAGCTCGAGAGCGTTGTCGAGAGCCCATGCAACGTTTTCATTCGAAAGACCCGTTGAGGCCCGCAATTGTTCGCGAGCCGCGTGGTACAGGCGATGTGACGGCTCGCACAGAGTCGCTGCCGATCGCAGAAATCGTTCGAGCCGCTCGAGCCTCACGTTGCCGCTTGCGCTGCTAGCGGACATGCGACTCCAGCCATTCTTCGGTGCCGAGCGAGCAACCGCGCGGCGTCGCGCCTTGCCGGCGACCCAGCAGCTCGATGCCGTCGTTCGTGCGGCGGATGACGTCCTGGGTCAGGATGCACACAGCTGAATCAACATTCGCCAAGTTAACGAAACGAGCCAAGCCGAGCGCGCCCGGTGCGACCGGTCTCAAGGTTTCCGGCTCCACTGGACACACGTCCAACCAACTGGGAAAAAGAAATGTTCCAGGTTCGCCTCGAAGCGCTGCATCCGGCAAGCACCCTTCGTACAATTGACTCGAGAGCTCCGTCATTCCGTATTCGCCAACGCAATTGCGCTCGTCGATGCCAAGGGCCGAAGCCACGCGCGCCCGCAGCTCGGGAGCGAAAACCTCCTTGATTTTTCCCTTGAAACCACCCGTCGGCATGACGACAGTGCGCGGCCAGCAGTCGAGATGTCTCGTGCCGAGGTCATCGAGGAGTCGAACCAACGCGATTGCCGTGGCTACGACAATAAGTGGTCGATTGCACGATTTCGCGCGCTCTAGGTGTTCCTCCAATCGAGAGACGTTGACACCTTCGTCGGTCAGCAGCCAGCGCGGCAGTGCCTCGGACGCATCCGGATCGAATTCGTCCATGAACATCTGCGCCATCGCGGCGAGCGACGATGTTTTCGAAACGCCCGGAGGTAGTAGAGCAACAACGCTTGCGTGACGTGTGCCCGATGGCAAGAGTGCCTGGCGGCCAAATGCAATTGCCGAGAGGCGATACGTATCGGTGCGACGCATGGCGTGAATGCCGGGCTCACCCGACGTCGTGCCGCTCGTTTCGTATCGTACGACGTCGGCTTCGTATGGATGCACGGCTATGCGCGTCAAACGAAACGCTTCGACGGGAACGGCTGGTATTGCCTCCAAATTGTCCAGGCAAGAGTTGCGTAACTCGACAAGCCGCGCAAACCCCGGGATGCGTTCGGCTTGAAAACGAGCGATATCGAGCGCCAGCTGTTCGAAGGCCTCGCGGTCGTGAGGCGCGGACCGAATGAACGTGTGTACACGTGAGTGTAAGCCATCAGAACGAACCTGCCAGTCATCGCTCGCGTGTGACATCACGCATTGAACTCCGACAGCGTTTCCTGCAATGCGCCTGTTGCGGAGTGAACTAGGCTTTCTGCAATCGTCAACGGCGGTGTCAATACGAGCACTTCGCGTGTACCGCCACCCGTCGATGTGATCCAGCCGCGGCAGAGCAGTCGCCCGGCGGCTTCGGTGGCAATGCCAGGCGTCGGTCCGAGATCGATACCGATCATGAGCCCGCGCCCGCGAACGTCTTTCACGGCTCGCAGTGGCGTCAACCGATCGCGCAATGAAGCCAGCCACGATTGTCCAAGCTGCAGCGAGCGTTCGCTGAGTCGGTCGCGTTCGAGAATTGTAAGCAGGCGCGTCGCTGCGCTTGCGGCCAGCGGCGCGCCGGCAAACGTCGAGGTGTCCACGACTTCATCGTCCCGTTGCCAAGCTTGCATGATGTGGGCCGACCCAATACAGGCGCTCAGCGGTAAACCCCCGCCGAGGCCCTTGCCGAAACACACGATATCCGGAAAGATACCGAGCGCATGCGCGTACGAAAAGGCGCCGCAGCGGCCAAGGCCCGTCCAGATTTCGTCGAAGATGCACGACGCGCCATGTTCGTGCGAGAGATCAACCAAGCGGGCCAGAAATCCGCCGGGTGGGACGATGCAGCCACCGCGACCGAGCAGGGGCTCGATGACGACGGCGCCGACGTCGCCCGTTGACAGAAGGCCAGCGACGTCTTTCAACGATTGTTCGCCGTCGTCGCTGGTACTTGGATAGCGTGCGACGCGCACGTGTGGGTTGAGCTGGTTGCCAAATGGCCGTCTGTAACTCTCGCGCAATTGACACAACGCCAGCGGCGCATAGCCTAGGCCGTGATACGCGCCGGAAAAGGCGATGACCGAAGGCCGCCCCGTAGCCAGCACGGCCGTCTTGAGCGCGGCCGTGACGGCGTCGGCGCCCGATTGGCCCAAGATGACCCGATAGGAACCCGAATCGAAGTGTGAAGTCAGCTTTTCCTGTAGCCGGATCTTTTCCGTCGATGGGAAGACATCGCCGAGCGCCTGCGTGAGCTTCGCAGCTTGTTCGGCGATGGTTGCGGAGATTTCTGGGTGACAGTGCCCGAGTAGAATGGACCCAAAGCCCGCCGCCAAGTTCAACGTAGCGATTGCCGTCGCAATCGTAGACATTCGAACCGAACGCGCGCTCGTAAACCAATGCCGGCGCGACATGCCCGCGACCCATCGGGGCACTTACCGAAAGCGCACGCTGTCCCCATTCGGCAGACGCGGATCGCGGGCTGTCGATGCGGGGTTCTTCATTGCCCGAAGCCGGTAACGGTTCGAATGAGTCGGACATGGGACAGACGCCCATGCATCTAGCGAGTTTTGCGGTCAAGCGCAAACGCGGTTACGGCCGCCGTGCTTGGCCTCGTACAATTTGTCGTCCGCGCGTTGAATCAGGTCGAGCGCATTTTTGTCCGTCGGTTCGAGTTGTGCGCAGCCAAGACTGATGGTGAGCGGTATCGTCTCGGACTGAAATATGAATTCGTTCGACTCGGTTCGCGTTCGAAGATCTTCGGCTAGGCTGAGCGCGCCGTCGAGCGCCGTTTCCGGCAACACGACGGTGAACTCCTCGCCGCCGTAACGGGCGAACGTCTCATCGCGGCGAATCCGTTCCTGACAGATCCGTGCCAACTCGCGCAACGTGTGGTCGCCTGCGAGATGTCCGAACTTGTCGTTGATGCGTTTGAAGTGATCGATATCGAACATGATGACGGAGAGCGCTCGTTCGTGCCGACGCGCGCGAACGCACTCGCGTTCCAAGACCTCGAACAGGTAGCGCTTGTTGTGGATTTGCGTCAGGCCGTCCACAATCGTCATGCGATAGATTTCTTCGTGGTACTTGGCTTCGGCATCGGCGCCGCTTAGGAACTTCAAGATGGCAGGACCTATCTTTACCCGGTCGCCGTTGTTCAAGACTTGTTCGCCGATAACCAGCTGCTCGTTGAGATACGTGCCGTTGGTTGACTGCAAGTCGACGACGTACCAACGCGTCCCACGCTTTTCGAAACGCGCATGCCGACGCGAGACTGAATCACCATCGAGCACGACCGTATTGTCGGCGCCGCGACCCACGCGCAACACGGCGCGGTCGAGCACGAACCGCTTGCCGAGCAGCCCCGGTTCCGGCGCGTAAATAACCACCAGGCAATCATTGCCGCCGCCTTCCTCGCCGCTCGGCTTCTGAACGACTTGCGTGACTCTAGTTTTTTCGTCGAATTCACTCACAGGCTTGACCGATGCGCGCCAATCCCCCCCGCTCGGCTTGCCGACTACGGGAGCATCTGACCGGTGGGATACTTTTACCGTACCGTTATAGCCATTTTTGCGTCAAGCCGCACCACGTGCGACTCCTTGGCCGGCGGTCGATTCTGCCTATCGCTTCGTTTGCTTCGAAACACGAATCACCACAGTGGCGCCGACATCAGGGCCTTCTGGAGTCCCGACCGGTCGCCGATCAACCACAGCGGCAATGCAGCGAGCAGCGGCGTCGCTCAGGCCCTGTCGCTTCTCCACGCTCGCGCCCTCGGCTCGTCCGCGTTCGCGCACGAGGAACCGAACCGAGACTTCACCCACTTCCGCGCCGAGCCCGCCGTTGTCCGCAACGCAGCGCGCGTATTGGTCTCGAGGGATTCGAAGCTTCTTGCGCGCGATGGCCAGTGTGCCCTCATCAGCCGTTACACTCACGACATCCGCCTCGAGAGCATCGGACGGCTTCCTCGTTGACGGCGGAGTTTCCGGCGTAACTGCATTTGTGGGCGAGGCCGCGACGGGCGGCGCGACACTCTGACTCGACGCAAGTTGCGCGGCCTCCTTCTCCGACAGGCACCGAACAATCATGCCTTTGCCGTTGGCAAGCCGGCCCCAATTGCAGGCCGGGTCGAACGGATAGCGGTTGGCTAGTTTCTCCTGAGCATTCAGGGGTCGGGAGATCCCGCATACGAATGAGATTGTGAGCAACGCTGGTAATAGGACGCTACGGATCGTCATCATGGCAAAATCGATGCCGAGGGTAGCGCTAAGGCTCGTCGCAGTCGAGACCGCAGGTGGGCACTGACCGTGGACGAAACGCGCTAACGGGCACACTCACGTGTGATTTTCATGTCGTGACGGCACGTGGACGCGCGCGTCAGTGCCGCCGCGCGTCCTCGCTCTGGCCTCGAGCGCCGGGACGCTTTCACCACGTCGTAAACGCATCGTAGGTGTGACCGCCCGCTGGCCCGTAGACGCAGTAACCGCCGTTGACCCTAGCCGGCACGGTCCACCCGCCGCAATTCATCGCGGTTCCGTTGACGGACAGGGTGCGCGGAGCCGCGAAGTTCGAACAGCCGCCACCATTGATAGCGCCCGTCGTTTCGTAACAGAAAGCGTTAATTCCCAGATCCCCTGACTGGAAACTGCCGCCAGCGAATTCCGTCGGGCTGCTGCAGTAGGCCGTGCAGGGCGTCTGGCACACGCCATTGAGGCAGGTTTGCCCCGTGGCGCAGGCGTGGTTGCAAAGGCCACAATTGGCCGTGTCGGTGGCGAGGCTCTTTTCGCAGCCGTTGGCAAAATTGCCGTCACAATTACCCCATAGCGAAGTGCAGGCAATGCTGCACGCGCCAGCGGAGCAAGACGCCGTACCGTTGGTACTGGCGCACGTGTTACCGCAAGTTCCACAATTGCCCGTATCGGCGGCAAGCGATCGTTCGCAACCATTGCCCGTATTGCCGTCGCAGTTACCGTACAGGTACGAGCAGGCGCCCATCGAGCACGCTCCACTCGAGCACACGGGCGTCGCGTTTGCGTAGGAACAGACCGTCGTACACGTGCCGCAGTTGCTGACCGTGTTGAGCACGACTTCGCAGCCGTCGGAAGCAAGCCCATTGCAATTGCCATAGCCGGGACTGCAGGCTTCGCTGCACGCGCCCGCCGAGCACGTGGGCGTGGCGTTGGTCGCGCCGCAGACGTTGCTGCAGGTGCCGCAGTTGCTGACCGTATTGAGAGCGACTTCGCAGCCATTGGCCGTATTGCCGTCGCAATTGCCGTAGCCAGTGTTGCACGTGCCCATCGCGCAGGCGGACGAACTGCAGACCCCCGACGCATTGGCATACGTACAATGAGTGCCGCAACTGCCACAGTTCGAGGCATCCGAGGTCAAGATTGATTCACAGCCGTTGCTGAAATTGCCATCGCAGTTGCCGTAGCCGGCAGTGCACGCGATGCTGCAGACGCCGCCGGAACAGCCCGGGGTGCCATTGGCCGAGCCACAGACATTGCTACAGCTACCGCAGTAGTTGACACTCGTGTTCGTGTTGACCTCGCAGCCATTGGCCGCGCTGCCGTCGCAGTTGCCGTAGCCGCCGTTGCACGTGATGCCGCACACGCCGCCCGTGCAGGTAGCCGTGCCGTTCGTACTGTTGCAGACCGTGGCACAGGTTCCGCAGTGGGCCGTGTTCGTGTTCGTGTTGATCTCGCAGCCATTGGCCGCGCTCAAGTCACAATCCGCAAAGCCGGGGTTGCAGGCAATTTGGCATGTGCCGTTGTTGCAAGTCGCGGTTCCATTCGTGGTCGAGCACTTGGTGCCGCAAGCGTTGCAGTTGTTGATATCGGCCTTCAGATTGACCTCACAACCGTTACTGGCCAAGCCGTCGCAATCAGCGTAGCCCGCATTGCAGGCTCCCATCGCGCACGTGCCGTTGTTGCAGGTCGCAGACGCGTTGGCGAACGTGCACTTGGTGCCGCAGGTGTTGCAATTGTTGACGTCGGTCTTGAGGTTGACCTCACAGCCATTGGCGGCAGAGCCGTCGCAGTTGCCAAAGCCTGCAGTGCAGGCGCCCAACGTGCACGTGCTGCTGACACAGCTGGCTGCGGCATTGGCGAATGTACACTTGGTGCCACAGCCTCCGCAGTTGTTTACGTCATTGCTTGAATTGATCTCGCAACCGTCCGTAGACAAGCCATTGCAGTCCTTGAACGGAGCCGTGCAGACCGTAGTCGATGTGCCGCAGATGCCCGCTGTACAAGTCGCCGTGGCTCCCAATGGCGGACAAACCTTGCCGCAAATTCCACAATTGTTGATATCAGTATTTGTGTTTATTTCGCAGCCGTTAGCCGTGTTGCCATCACAACTTGCAAAGCCGGCATTGCACGTTCCGAACGCGCACGTGCCGTTGTTGCAAGTAGCCGATGCATTCGTGAACGCACATACCGTACTGCAGCTGTTGCAATGAGTCGGATCCGTATTGAGATTAATCTCGCAACCATTGGCCGCAGTGCCATCACAGTTAGCATAGCCAGCGTTGCAAGCTCCAAGCGCGCATACGCCACTGTTACAGCCGGCGGTGGCATTCGCAAAGCTACACACGGTCGAGCAAGTGTTGCAATGGTTGGGGTCGGACGTCAGATTGATTTCGCAGCCGTCCCCGATGAGCGCATTGCAGTTGGCAAACCCCGTGTTGCAGGTGGTGATGGCGCAGGTGCCACCCGTGCAGGCAGCCGAGGCATTCGCGGGCGCACAGGCTTGGCCGCAAGTTCCACAATTTGGCATACTGGTGCCGAGGTTTATCTCGCAGCCGTTGGACACGAGCGTGTCGCAATTCCCAAAACCGGCTGTGCAGGTGATTGAACATAGCCCATTGGCGCATGACGCGGTGCCATTCGTCGAATTGCAGATATTGTTACAGGCTCCGCAGTTGGACGAATCCGTCGTCAATCGAGCTTCGCAACCATTCGAATATTTCCCGTCGCAATCGGCAAAGCCTGAAAGACAGCTGGCAACCGTACAGGCCGAGTTCAGGCAAGCGGCGGTTCCGTTGGCTGTGACGCAGGTTGTGCCGCACGTATTGCAATTAGCAGCGTCGTTCGTAGTGGTAGTTTCGCAGCCATTGCCAACATTGCCGTCGCAGTTGCCGAAACCTGGAGCGCAGGTGATATTGCACACGCCTCCAGAGCAGCTAGGCGTACCGTGAACGCTACTGCAAACGGCCGGGCTAGCCGTGGTCGAACAGCGTCCACAGTTGCTAACGTTGCTGTTGACGTCCGCTTCGCAACCATTGCTAGCAAGCCCGTCGCAATCTTGGAAACTGCCCGTGCACGACGTCACGGTGCAAGTGCCGGCGACGCACGATCCGACAGCATTGGCCGGCGCGCACTTGGCGCCGCAAGACTTGCAATTGTTGGTGTCCGTATTGAGATTGACTTCGCAGCCGTTGGCCGCGTTGCCGTCGCAGTCGGCGAACCCCGCGTCGCAGGTGCTGATCCCACAGACGCCCAATGTGCACTTGGCCGTGGCGTGAGCGATGGCGCACTTGTTGCCGCATCCGCCGCAATTGTTTGGATCACTATCCTCGTTGGCCTCGCAACCGTTGGCAGAGTTTCCGTCGCAGTCACCGAACGGTGCTTGACAATTGCTGACGCCGCAAACGCCCGCCTTGCAAATGGCCGTGCCATTGGCTTGATCGGGGCAGATGGTCGAACATGCATTGCAGTGATCGACGCTGACACTCAAGTTGACTTCGCACCCGTTGGTCACATTGCTGTCACAGTCGGCGAAGCCAGGGTTGCAGCTGATGCCGCATTTGCCGGCGCTGCAGGTTGCCGTGCCATTCGTCGCGTTGCAGGCGGTGCTGCAAGAATTGCAATGCAACGGGTCCAACTGCAGGTTGGTTTCGCAACCGTTGGCGGGGTTGTTGTCGCAATCCGCATAGTTCGGTGCGCAAGTCGCTATCGTGCATGTGCTATTGGTGCAAGCGGCCGTAGCGTTAGGCAAGCTACAAACCTTGCCGCAACCGTTGCAGTTGTTCACGTCGGTGGTCGTGGCCGCTTCGCAACCATCGGCGGGGTTGCCGTTGCAATCGGCAAAACCGGTGCCACAGGTCGGAACGCATTTGCTAGCGCTGCAACTGGTGGACCCGTGGTCGTTCGTGCAGGCCGCGCCACACGCGCCACAATTAGCGCTGCTCGTCGTGAGATCCATCTCGCAGCCGTTGTTGACGTTGTTGTCGCAATCACCAAAGTTAGTGTTGCACGTCAGCGTGCACTTTCCGGCATTGCACGAGGGGGTATCGTTGCTCTTGCTGCACGCGTTCGTGCAACTTCCGCAGTGCGCGACGTCGCTATCCGTATTCGTTTCGCAGTCCGGATTCGAAGTGTCGCAATTGGCATAGGAGCCCGTGCAATCTGGCGGCCCGCAGGTACCGTCGGGCTTGCAGACCTGCGTACCCGTGCAGACCGTGCCGCAAGTTCCGCAGTTATTCTTGTCGGCGTGCAGATTCGCCTCGCAGCCATTATTTGGGTTCTTGTCGCAATCGGCGTAGTTGTCGTCGCAATGGTCGAGCCTGCAAGCGCCGTTTAAGCATTGCATGACGGCGTTTGGCTGATCGCACTTGTTGCCGCAATAGAGACAATTCTCCTCGTCCGCTTGGAGGTTGACGCAAGCCGTATTCTGGCAACATGTCCAGGCGCTTGGACAATCTTTGTCCGTGCCGCAGCCGGCAACACAGCTACCTGCCACGCACTTGGTCCCGACGCCGCAGTCCGCGCTCGTGACGCAGCCCGTGCACTGGTGGGTCGTCAAGTCGCAGGTGAGATCGGGGCAGGTGGAAGCGTCACAGACCACGGTGCCGCAATCCGCGTCAGCATTGCAGCCAACGTGACATTCCTTGTCCGTGCCGCAGTAAAGGCCAGAGCCTGCAGGACAAGGTTTGTTGCCGGGTAAGCACTCGACACAGCGACCCGGGCTGACGGAACTGTCGCAAACCTTCGTGTCCGCCAAGCCAACGCAGTTTGCGTCACTCGTGCAGTTGAGAGGCAGCTGCGGCGCCTGACCGCCCGTGGCATTCACGGGAGCGCCACCCGTGCTGGAACTGCCGCCGGAAGAAGTACCCGTCTTGCCCCCCGATCCAGTCGGAGCGACGCCCGCTTCCGGAGTTGTCGGAACGTTATAGTCAGGCACACCGCACGCGACGAAAATTGTCGTCGCAATGAATGCGAATGCTCCGGCAACATGAAGCTTGCGTAGGCACAAAGAGGTCATGATAAAAGCATAACATTAGTGGAAGAGCGTTCGAGCTAGTTTCTTGCTTGCCAACGCGACTTTTTCGCGCCTTCGGCGGGTCCAAAGGGCCCCTCACTGCTCGGTAACGCAGAAAAATCCGGATTGGTCGCACCTTCAAGGTTGATTGGAGTGGTCAGGCGCCAAAGTAGTTTTGACCGGCTCCGGGGCGGCTGCAACTTGGCTTTATCCGCCGCGCATGGCAGTGTGATTGGGCGTTTTATGCGGCTCGTTTCAATCGTTGCAATCATGTCTGGTGGCATTCTCGCCTTGAATTTCGCTGGATGTCGCTCCAAACCCAGGCGACCCTCGCAGCCAAAAACGTCCGTTTCAGTTGTAACGACAGCATCGGCCGACGCGGGTGCGCCCAGCCCGAACCAAGCCTATTTCCAACCCAGGGCCATGGAAATTGGGGAATTCTCGACACTTCGCCGTCGTGTGCTCCCGGCAATAGAAGGCGCCACGAGCAAGACGACACCGCCCAATGACTCGCTGGTCGCGCTGGCGCAGGCGTTGACGGACGCACCGGGCAGTGCAGTGCTAGCTATCGAGCTGGTGAGGGCCGCGGCCCGGGCTCGGGACCAACGCCGCGTGCAAAGATACATGCAGATTGCGCGGGGCCTGACCGAGGGGCAAACCAACCTCTCGAAAATACTTGGAAGTATCAAGACTGACGAGACGGTGAGGTTGAAAGCCCACCCCCACGATCGCGCTAGTATGCCCTCGGCCGCGTCGAGGCCAGCTCAAAAAGTCGCCGATGGGGCAGACTTTGATGCAGCTTGCGTTTGGCTCAAAAAGTCATTTGCTGAAGGCCGCCCCCCGGTCGATGACGTCGGCCAGCAGGGCACGGCATCAGTTGACTGCCAATTGCTGACGCCTTATCCGCTAACGGCGGAGATTCGGGCCGTGCCCGTCGTTGTCGCGGCGCGCGGCGCCGGTGAGCGGGTGTTTGCGTGGATTGCGGCCAGGTACAAGGGCGGCATCTGGCTGAGCGCGAGTCTGGTCGAGATGTTTGCCCCGCCGTTTCATCCGTTCGGAAACGGGTTTTCGATAGAACTGCAGCGCACAGCCGCCTATCACGCGGGTTTGCCGGAGCTGTCGGCTTATATCAGCGAACGACAGACACGGATTGACGTTGCGCTCAACGAACAGACAACGACCGAGCGACATCGAATCGTCGTGATGACGTTCGATCTCGACCCACCACGGACGTCGCCGTCGGTCGTCCTGCATTCGAGAATCGAGCGAAGTCTGGTCGATCCGAACGACAGTGCCCTGCCAAAGGGTTATCGACATTCACCTGATGTCGGCAAAGTGGTCGAGCAGACATTTCGGCTACAGTGGGGCGACAATCGCGTGACTCTTACGACGACCGGGCAAGCAGACGCCAAGCCCATCGAGCAACCACTATTCGCCGAATAACCGAGTAAGCCTCGCGCGAAGCCACTCGGATTGGTTGTTCGTTTCTGGTTGTTGCTGCGGCACTCGTGGCGTCGCGCAATCCGTGGTAATAGCCGTGCGCTTTGACGAGTTCCGTCGTTCCACCACCCGTTTTGCCCGCCACGGCGGAAGCCGTCTTGACATTTCTCGACAGCGTCGGGCGGCGCTCGGAGGCCGAGCTTTACCTGCGCTTGTTTCGCGAGGTCCCTGCCGAAAGCTTTGCCGTGATTGCGGTCGAGACCGGCCCGATTGCGGCGCAGGGTGCGTCCATGGCCGAGCAATTGCGCTTCCTCGCCGATCTGGGGCTGGTCGCGCCCGTCGTCATTGGGCTGTTCGACCCCGCGCGCGCTCGCGCCGCGGCCGATCGCTTTACGCGTCGTCTGGGCTCGGTCCGGCTGGAAGCCAGCGTTTACCCGATGCATGCTAGCGGCATCGTCGAACTCGTGCGGTCGGACTTGCGCGCGGGTATCATTCCGATTCTAGTATTCGAGGAAGTGTCCGAGGCTGCGTCCGATCGCTATCACGCGTTAGGAGATCTTGCCGCGGCCATGGATTGTCGAAAGGTCGTCGTCGTGCGCCAGCACGGCGCCCTTGGCGCGAACATCGACCGGGACGCCGAAATTGGTCCGCAGTACCCGTTGCTGATGGGACGAAATGGAATCTCCGTCATCAACTTGGTCGCCGAGTTCGAATTGCTGCAGCAAAGTAGTCTGCTCGTTCAAGATGACTTAGCGCTGTTAGCGGGTATTCAAACGGTCTTCGAGCGCGTGTCGAATCCGTCACTCGTGTTCAACGTGACGGGCCCTTTCGATTTGCTAAAGGAACTGTTCACGGTCAAGGGCGCCGGCACCGTAGTCCGCCGGGGTAGCGCGATTGCCAAGGCGCTGAGCTATGCGCAACTCGATCGCGATCGTCTGCGTCGATTGATCGAATCGAGCTTCGGTCGAACGCTGAGACCGGACATCTTTTTCCGCCCGCTGCTCGCCGCTTACATCGCGCCTGAGTACCATGGGGCTGCACTGATCGAGCCGAGCCCCATCGCGGCAATACTGAGCAAATTCGTCGTCGACCCGGTGGCTCAGGGTGAAGGCATGGGCCGCGATATCTGGCAGGCGATGATCCGCGATCAACCCACCGTCATCTGGCGCGCCCGCTCGAAGAACCCGATTTGTGCGTGGTACGCCTGGCAATGCGACGGCATGGTGCGACGCGGCTATTGGACGGTGTATTGGCGTGGCGTTGAACCGGACAAGGTCCCAGATATCGTCGAGTTGATGCTTGCACGTCCTGATGACTTGGTGCGGTAATCCTAAGCAAGCGACACCCCATGGGGGGAGGCGCGGACTCCGGGGAACTGAGAACCAAGTGGCAGTCGATCTCACTGGCAAATGGGCGTTAGTGACCGGAGCAAGTCGCGGTATCGGGCGGCAGGTGGCGCGCGGCCTGGCTCAAAAGGGTTGTCACCTCGTATTACACAGTCGCGCGCAGGAACACACAACTGCTTTGGCCGCCGATTTGGCGGGTACGGGTGTGAAAGTCGTGAACCTGGGCGCCGAGCTTTCCGATCAAAAGGCCGTGGATGCGCTGACTGACCAAGCGCTTGCCGTTTCCAACGGGCTCGACATCGTATACTGCAACGCTGCGATCATGACGCCCTTTCGCAGTGATTATCTCGCGACGCCCGCAGAAGATTTTCGAAGGTCCTTCGAGGTCAATGTCATAACGCCAATCCGAATTACGTATCGGGTCTTGCCCAAGATGCGCGAGCGCGGCTGGGGTCGAATCGTCCATGTCACGTCCGGCATTCAAGATCAGCCGGAGTTAATGGCGTATGCTGCGTCCAAGGCAGCCTTGGACAAGTTCGTGCGCGACACGGTGCCGTCGTTGCGCGGCACGGGTGTGCTCATGAATCTGCTCGACCCGGGTTGGCTGCGCACGGATCTCGGGGGCCCCAATGCTCCAAACTCGGTCGAATCCGTCATGCCCGGGGCGCTCGTACCAGCCCTCATCGACGGCGAAGTGCACGGCGTGTTGTTCCGAGCTCAAGACTACGCGAAGTGACCCATTCACGAGGTCAGCAAGGGCTCGATTCGCTACCTGCCCACCCAGATCGCATACAAATACGTTACCGGCGACACGAAGAGCAGCGCGTCGATTCGATCGAGATCCAGCTGATTGAGCTGTAACGCCGTGGTCATCGCTTGGCAGTAACCGTCAACCTGCACGGCCAACAGAACAAAATTGGAAATAGGCTTAATGTCTTCGATTCTCAAATTTGGAGCCATGGAAGGAGGCCTCCTCAATTTTCGCTACATCATGTCATCCATCCCGCCCATGCCACCCATGCCGCCCATGCCTTCGGGGCCGCCGTGGCCGTGGCCGGAGTGATCGTCTTTCTTCTTCGGGGCTTCGACCACGATGCAATCGGTTGTGAGCAAAAGAATGGCCACCTCGGTCGCATTTTGCAGGGCCGTGCGCTCGACCTTGGTGGGCGTGATGATGCCGGCTTTGACCATATCCACGTATTCGCCGGTCAGGGCGTTGAAGCCTTCGTTGTCGTGGGATTCCATCACGCGGCGAACGACGACGCTGCCGCTGACGCCGGCGTTTTCGGCGATCTGGCGCAGCGGAGCCGTCAGGGCCTGGCGGATGATTTTCACGCCCGCGGCCTCGTCGCCTTCGAGCTTCAGATTCGCTCCGCCGTTGAGGGCTTTGATCGCGCGAATCATTGCCACGCCGCCGCCCGCGACGACGCCTTCCTCCACCGCCGCTCGGGTCGCGTGCAGGGCATCCTCGATGCGGGCTTTCTTTTCCTTGAGTTCCGCCTCGGTGGCGGCGCCGACGTTGATCTGCGCCACGCCGCCGGCCAGCTTCGCCAGACGCTCCTGGAGCTTCTCGCGGTCGTAATCGCTGGTGGTGATCTCGATTTCCTTGCGGATTTGTTCGATTCGGCCCTGGATGGATTTGGTGTCGCCCGCCCCTTCGATCATCGTCGTGTTGTCGTTGTCGATGCGAAGGTGCTTTGCCTGGCCAAGCTGGTCGATTTCCACCTTGTCCAGTCTCGATGCCCAGGTCCTTCATGATGGCTTGCCCGCCAGTGAGAACGGCGATGTCTTCCAACATGGCCTTGCGGCGATCGCCATAGCCCGGGGCCTTGACGGCGGCGACGTTGAGAATTCCGCGAAGCTTGTTGACCACCAGCGTGGCCAGGGCCTCGCCATCGATGTCTTCGGCGATGATCAGCAGCGGGCGCTTGGCCTTCTGAATTTTTTCCAGCAGCGGCAGGAGCTTGGTGGCCGTGGAAATCTTGTCTTCGTAGACAAGGACGAACGCCTTTTCCAATTCCACGGTCATCTCATCGGGATTGGTGATGAAGTTGGGCGACAGATACCCGCGGTCGAATTGCATTCCCTCGACGAAATCCACGTAGGTTTCCAGGCTCTTGCCCTCTTCGACGGTGATGACTCCATCCTTGCCGACGCGCTCGAAGGCATCGGCCATGATGTTGCCGATCTCCCGGTCGTTGTTGGCGGAGATCGAGGCGACGGAGGCGATGTCCGCCTTGCCGCTGATCGGCCTGGATTGTTTCTTGAGATTCTCCACGACGGCATCGACGGCCTTGCGGACGCCGCGAGCGAGGGCCATGGCATCGGCCCCGGCCGCCAGATTGCGGTATCCTTCCTTGAAGATCGCCTCGGACAGGATGGTTGCGGTGGTCGTTCCATCGCCGGCAACGTCGCTGGTCTTGCTTGCGGCCTCTTTGACCAGCTTGGCCCCGATGTTTTCGCACTTGTCCTGGAGTTCGATTTCCTCGGCGACGGTGACGCCATCCTTGGTAATGGTCGGCGCTCCCCATCCCTTGTCGATCACAGCATTCCTTCCCCTGGGCCCTAGGGTGGCTTTCACCGCCCGAGAGAGTTTCACAACGCCTGCCAGCAGGCTTTTCCGGGCCTCAATATCAAAGGACAGCGTCTTCGCCGCCATATTTGGTCTCCTTCACTTGTTTGCCTCGAATTCAGGCGAGGAATCCGCGCCTGACTAAAAAGTCCTAGAACAAACGCAGTGCCGCAAGAAAGCGGCCAGCCGATTGAATGTTAGTCATTTTGTTGAAACAATTTACGGCTATACTGGCGTTCCCATCAGCTTTGGGCTTCAACTGTCACCGTGGCAGAAGGCGGGACATGTGACGAAAGGCGGTTGCCAAGATGGCAGATGGCGGGGAGCGACCCGTTCATGCCTCAAAACCCTGGCAGCGGTATACTTCCCGACGTGACACGCCCTCGACGCAGCTTGGGAATCCTCGTTCGCGTCATCGCGATCGTTCTGGGTCTTTGGGGTGGTTGGCTGGCCGCAGGGGCGATGAACGATCACCGAATCGACATTCCCCGCCGGATTGTTCCGGCAACCCGGCCGTCGCCCGGCTCCCCGCCGCACTGACGCACCTACACATGCGCGAGTTTATTCATCCCATTCAAAGCGGCGACCTTGTACGCCTCGGCCAACGTTGGATAGTTGAAAACGCTGTTGACGAAATAGTCGAGCGTGCCCTGGAACGCCATGACCGCCTGGCCGATATGGATCAGCTCCGTTGCCCCGGTGCCAATGGCATGGACTCCGAGGATTTTTCGGTTCTCCTGATGGATCAAGAGCTTGAGCATTCCGTCGGTGTCGCCGAGGAGTTGGCCGCGGGCCAGCTCGCGATATTGGGCGATCCCCGCCTCGTACGGAATCCCGGCGGTGGTGAGCTGATCCTCGGTGCGGCCCACCATCGAGATTTCCGGGATGGCGTAGATGCCGTAGGGAAATAGCTCGGGAATGCTGCACGTCTGAACCCCGAAGGCGTGACAGACGGCCAGGCGGCCCTGCTCCATGGCGGTGCTGGCCAGGGCCGGGAAGCCGATCACGTCGCCGACGGCGTAAATGTGCGGGACATCCGTCTGGTAGTTGGCGTTGACCTTGAGTCGTTCGCGGTCGTCGGCCTGGAGGCCGGCGCGATCGAGTTGCATGGCCGAGGTCGTCCCCTGCCGCCCCACCGCGTACATCAGCGTTTGGGCGCGGAGGGTTTTGCCGCTTTCGAGCGTCGCCTGCACGATGGCCCCGTTGATCCCGCCTTCGGTTGCGGCCAGATGCTCGATCTTGGCCACTTTTTCGCCCAACCGCAGGGTCACGCCCATCCGCCGCATCTGATATTGCAGCGCCTCGGTGATTTCGTTGTCGAGAAACCCGAGCACTTCGTGCTTGCCTTCAACGAGCGTGATCTTCACCCCCAGGGCCGCTGAGCATGCAGGCGTATTCGATGCCGATGACCCCGCCCCCGACGACGATCATCGTCTTGGGAATGGTATCCAGCTTGAGCAACTCATCGGAGGTGAAAACGGTCTTGTCATCGAACGGAACGGATGCGGGCTTGGCCGGCCGCGTGCCGCTGGCAATGATGATCGTGTCGCCGCTGACGACCTCGAAATCGTCCGGGCGTTCGACGCGGATGACCGTCGGCTGGTCGAACCGCGCCGCCCCCCAGATCAATTCCACGTTGTTGCGCTCCAGTTGGTCGCGGATGAGCGCCAGTTCATTGTGGACCACCTGCTGGCTGACGTAAATCAGGTCCGCGATGGTGATGTTTCGCTTGACGCGGTAGCTCTCGCCGAACAGTGAGCGTTTGTTCAGCCCGGTCAGGTGCAGCACCGCTTCCCGCAGGGCCTTGGAGGGAATGGTTCCGGTGTTGATGCTCGCCCCGCCCAGGACGTTGTTCTTTTCAATGATGCAGACCTGCTTGCCGAGCTTGGCCGCCTGAATCGCCGCCTTCTGGCCCGCGGGACCGGATCCGATCGCTATGCAATCAAAATGTCTCATGCTTTGGTCCGCGGATTCAACATCGGCACATCCCAGCGGTTGGTTTGCGGAGTGATGGTACGCAACGGGCGGGCAAGCGTCCATGATCGCACGAACTTCCCCGCCCGATGGAATTTTCAGGTTTTGTATCCCCGAGTCCGATAACGTACACTGTTGTTCGCGATTGAAAGGAGCCAAGGATGGCAGATGTAACCCTCTCGGATTCCGCGGAGCGGGATCGCCTCAATCTCATTAACCTCAGCGTGGGATTTGTCGTATTGACAGCCGGCATTTATCTAGGCGCGATTGCGGTGCAGTATCTACTTTTGGGATAGCGAAACGAGAATCCTGGGTCAAAAGCCCACGGATGTTCATCCGTGGGGTTCGGGCTCGCCCCGAGCCCGCCCCTGAGATGCCCCCCTAAACATTGAACAAGAAATGCACGATGTCGCCGTCGCGCACGACGTACGACTTTCCTTCGGCGCGCATTTTCCCGGCCGCTTTGATGGCCGGCTCGGTGTGATATTGCTGGAGGTCCGCCAGCGTGTACACCTCGGCCCGGATGAAGCCGCGCTCGAAATCGCTGTGTATGACCCCCGCCGCCTGCGGGGCGGTGGCCCCGATCGGAATCGTCCAGGCGCGGATTTCGTCCGGCCCGGAGGTGAAGAAGCTCTGCAGGCCCAGCAGCCGATAGGCCTCGCGCGCCAACGTCGCCAGGGCCGGCTCCTTCAAATCCATCGCCGCCAGCATCTCCCGCCCATCCGCCTCGCTCAACTCGGCCAGTTCCGCTTCGAGCTTTCCGCAGATCGGCACGACCGCGCCGCCTTCCAATGCCGCCCGCCGGCGAACACCCTCGACCAGCGGTCCCCGACCGTGAATGTCCGATTCATCCACGTTGGCAACGTATAAAACCTTCTTGGCGGTAATCAGCCCCAGCGATTTGATCACCTTCCGCTCGTCGGCGTCGAGTTCCAGCGAGCGCACCGGCTTGGCCTCATTGAGAACTTTGTCGCATCGTTCGAGCAATTGGACCTTGATGGCGGCCTCCTTGTCGCCGCTGCGGGCGAAACGCTGGGCCTTGTCCAGCGAGGGTCCGACCGTCTCCAGGTCCGCCAGGGCCAATTCCAAGTCGAGGGTTTCGATGTCACGAACGGGATCGACGGTTCCTTCGACGTGCATGACGTCTGCGCTGGCGAAACATCGGACGACGTGGAGGATGGCATCGACTTCGCGGATGTGGGAGAGGAATTTGTTGCCGAGGCCTTCGCCGGTGCTGGCTCCGCGGGCGATGCCGGCGATGTCCACGATGCGCAGGGTGGCCGGGACGATTTTTTCGGTTTCCTGAAATTGGTTGATGGTTTTCAGGCGATCGTCGGGGACGGCGACGACGCCGACGTTGGGCTTGATCGTTTTGAAGGGATAGTTACCCGCCAGCGCCCCCGCCGCCGTGAGGGCGTTGAAAACGGTGCTCTTGCCGACGTTGGGCAATCCGACAATTCCGACTTCCAAGGCCATGGAATCACATCTCGCGAAGGTGATAGCTCTTGATCATCGTCTGCTGGAAATCGGGATAAGCGTTCAGATCGTGCTCCGCAAGGTCCACGCCCTCAAATTCGTCGGCTTCCGACAGTCGCACGCCGACGGTCACGCGCAGCGCGAAGAAAACCAGGCAGGAAGCCGCCAAAGTCAGCCCGGCGACGATGCCCAGCCCGACGGCTTGGGCGCCGATGCGGGCGATGCGCTGGTCCCACGTCCCCGGCGCCAGAATCGCCACCGCCAGGGCGCTCCAGATGCCGCCGATGCAGTGAATGGCGATCCCTCCGGCTGGATCGTCGATCTTCCAGTACATGTCCAGTTTGACCAGGGCATAGGGAACGATGACGCCGGCCACCGCCCCGGCGGCGACGGCTCGGGAAGGGCTCAGCAGGTCGGCGCCGGCGGTGACGGCGACCAGGCCGCCCAGAAGCCCGGCGAAAACCAAAAAGACGTCGGACCGCCCGTAGCGGGCAATGCAATAAATCGCGGCGGCGACAACCCCGGCGGCGGCGGCGAGCGCGGCATTGAGCGCCGCCTCGGCGCCGTAGGATGCAAAGCCCGCCACATACGGAATCCACATCGCGAAGACGAGCAAAATCCCCCCCGCCGCCAGCGGAAGATTGTGGCCCAGAATCACATTGGTCGAGCCATCGCGATTATATTTGCCCAGGCGCGGTCCGATGACGATGGCGGCCACCGCGGCGGCCAGACCGCCTGAAACATGGATAAACACCGCTCCCGCCTCGTCGATAAACCCGCAGCTGACCAGCCAGTTCCATTGCAGAAGCCTCCACGCCAGGGGAGTTAAAACCCCGGTGAGTAGAATGGCTGATGCGATGCCGACGCTGGCGCGGCCGCGTTCTAGAGTCGCACCGGACACGACCGCAGGCCCGATGAGAAACGTCGCGGCGACAAACAGGGCCGTGGAACCCATGGGATGGCCGATTTCTCGCCAGGAACCGTGGATCGCGCTGCCGATCAGCCAATAGGCCAGAATCCCGACCGCGATTTCCAACGTAGCCCTAAACAGGCAGGATATTGTATTTTTTGACCGGGAGATGCCGGCGGCGTACAGGGCCAAACCGGTGCGTAGCAACAGGGCCGCAACGCCAAAAATCACCCAGGAATCGAGCATGTGTCTGATTTTTTACCGGATTCCAGGTCTCCGGTACAGGGCACGACCGCCCGGATTTGTGGTACAGTGCCCATCTCAATAGAATTCCCGGCTCTTTTGGTCGCCGCCAACGGCACAAATGCGCGATATCCATCCATCAGCCATCGTAGATCGTCATGCCGAATTGGCCGATGACGTCACCGTTGGGGCGTACAGCATCATCAAGGCCGGCGTGATCGTCGGGCCGGGAACCGTCGTTCACGAACACTGTCATATCCACGGAAACACAACCATCGGCCAGAGATGCCGGATCGGCCCGGCGGCGTTCGTGGGCCTGGCCCCGCAACATCTCAAATACGACGGCGCGACCACCCGGGCGATCATCGGCGACGATGTCATCATCCGCGAAACGGCCTCCATCCATCGCTCGTTTTACCCCGATCCCGAGCGCGCCACCCGCGTCGGCAGCCGCTGCATGTTCATGGCCGGCTCCCATGTGGGGCACGACTGCGTCGTGGGTGATGAAATCGTCATGGCCAACTGCTCGGGGCTGGGGGGCCATTGCGTGGTGGGAGCCCGGGCGTTCCTCGGCGGCGGGGCGATGATCCATCAATTTGTCAGGATCGGAAGGTTGGCCATCGTCTCCGGCAACGAGGCGATCACCCACGACGTGCCGCCATTTTCCGCGGCGCGATACCGGGGGCTCAAGGGATACAACGCCGTCGGCTGCAAGCGCGCCGGCATGTCGCACGAGACTATTCATGCCGTGCGAGCCGCATTTTATTGCCTGCATATGAACCGCACGCTGCCGGTGGCAATGGCCGCGATCCGCAATACCGTCCCGATGTTGCCCGAAATCCAGGAATTGCTGGAATTTCTCAGCACCACAAAGCGGGGAATACTCGGCAGCGTCAAAGGGCAGGGCATCACCCGGCTCCGCCGCCCCGACGAGGAGTCGAACGGCGACGAGGAATAGCCCGGCGTCATCCGCATCGCATATCTAATATTGCAACACCGAATGGACCGGTCGCGGTGCGACCTTCGCTCGGCCGTTCAGGCCCGTCAATTCGATCAGCACCGCGATCCCCGCCAACTCCCCGCCCAGTTGATCCACCAGATCGCAGCAGGCCTTCATCGTCCCGCCGGTCGCCAGAACGTCGTCCACGATCAGAACGCGCTGGCCGCGCACGATCGAATCGGCGTGCATCTCCAACGTGTCCTGGCCGTATTCCAAGTTGTAAGTCATGGAGATTCGCCTGTACGGAAGTTTGCCGGGCTTTCGCACCAGGGCGAATCCGGCCGAAAGACAACACGCCACCGCTGTGCCGAAGATGAACCCCCGGCTTTCGGCCCCCACCACCAGATCGATGCGCTTGCCCCGGAACGGGTTGGCCAGCAGTTCGATCGACAGGGCCAGCGCCGATGGATTGGCCAGCAGTGGAGTGATGTCTCGAAACAGCACTCCGGGCTTGGGAAAATCCGCAACGTCTCGGATATGTGATTTGAGGTTCTCGATCATTTCGGCATTTTAGCAGGCGTTCCCGGAGTTCCGACCCCCCGCGCGAGAAATCCACCGTCAACGATCAACGTGTGGCCCGCGGTGAAGCTGGCGCTGGGAGAAACCAGGTAAATCGCCGCTCCCACGAGTTCCTCGGCCTCGCCGAATCGGCCCTGGGGAGTGTGCTCTTTCATCCAGTCGCCGCGAGGGGTGTTTTCAATCAATGGACGGGTCAGGTCGGTTGGAAAAAGCCCCGGAGCGATGGCATTGACCCGGATCCCCAGCGGCGCCCATTCGTTGGCCAGACCCCGCACCAATCCCAGCACCCCCGATTTGCTCGACGCATAGGCGAGAACTTCGCTGAGCGAAACAAAACTGTTCAGCGAGGCGATGAAAACGATCGACCCGCGTTGACCCTTGGCATCGGCAGGCTGATCCTTCATCACCCGGGCCGCGTTGCGGGCCACGATGAACGACCCGGTCAGATTGATCCGCACGATCCGCTCGAATTCGGCCACGGTGACCTCCAGCGACGGCTTGCGCTGGATGACCCCGGCGGCGTTGACCACCGCGTCCAGCCGGCCGTAACGCTTGACCGTGAACTCCATGGCCGCGGCAACGCTGGTTTCGTCGGCGACGTCCAAACGCAGGGTCTCGTGACCGGACCCCAATTCCTTGCCGGCCGCTTCCACCTTCGCCGCACTGCTCGAGCCGGCAACCACTTTCGCTCCCGCGCTGGCCAGACCCAGGGCAATGGCCTTGCCCAGACCGCTGGTTCCACCGGTAATCAGACAAACCTTGCCGGTGATATCAAATCCTTTGTAGGCCATGGCCAGATTAGACCTCAAGTTGATTAAATTTCCACCGTGCGAAGTTTTGCCCGGTCGAATTCAAACTCGGCCTCCTCGGCGATCCGGCCGAGGGCATCCATCTCCGCCGCCGTAAACAGCAGGCCGCCGTGCCGGTCGCTCAGCTTGGCGGCGTCGGCCTCGATCTGCCCCGGCAGGATGCTTTTGTCGTTTCCGTGGCCGAGAATGTCCTGGATGACGGCCTTGACGTTCTGGATTTGCTCGCGGCCGGCCGCGAAGTCGCCGCAGTCCACGGCCTCGGGACGCATGGCCTGGAAATAGAACGCCGGCGTGTGCTTTTCGCCCGAGGGGCCGGCATTCCAACGGCTGCGCAGGGTCGGCAACGATCCGCCGATGTACGCCGCCAAGAGTTCATCGACCAGCGACAATCCGTATCCCTTGTGCTGCGCGAATGGAAGGAGCGCCACGATTTTTCCCGGATCGGTGGTTTCGTTTCCGTCCCGATCCACGCCGCAGCCGCTCGGCAGCGTTTTCCCTTCACGCAGGAATTGCTGCACGCGCCCCATGGCCACGACGCTGGTCGCCCAGTCGATGCAGACGCAGAACCCCACCGCATCCTTCGTCGGAAATCCCCAGGAATGCGGATTGGTTCCCAGCGTCGGAAACTTTCCGCCGTACGGCACGACTTCGGCCAGCGCCGCCGTGCAGCAGGTGTAGGCGATGTATCCCTTCTCCGCCGCGTCGATGACGTATCCGCCGCCCCACAAATAATGGAACGCATTGTCCACCGCCACCGCGCCGATGCCGAATTCATCCGCCAGCCGCATCGCCTCCGCCATCGCCTCCAGCGCCACCGCCTGGCCGAGCTTTTTGTTGGCGTTCCAACGCGCGACGGCTTTATAGCGCGACGGCAGTTTTTCGATCTTCGCGCCGGAACGCATCCGCCGGCCTTGGATCCGAAATGCTCATCCAGATGCAGGGCCTTGATCGCGTTGTGGGTCTTGATCCCATGGCGCGCGGTGACATTGCTGAAGCGCGCGGCGGCCGCCGCTTCGCCGGCGGTAAATCCACGACGCCGATACGCCGCGGCGACCAGATCGTCGTGAAGTTGATGCGGGACGATGTAGTTGGTGGCCATAATCACCCACGAACTCGCCAGCAATTTCGTTTAGCCGCCCCGGCCTCGGGGCGGTTTTCCACAATCAATGCCCCCCACCGCTGCCCGGTTGAATGTCAATTTGCGGGCGCTTCGGCTCCGGCCAATCGAGATGGAAAAACTTCCCGCGCGGCGCATCGGCCCGCTCGTACGTGTGGCGCCGAAATAATCCCGCTGCGCCTGGAGCAGGTTCGCCGGCAGGCGGGCGCTGCGATAGCCGTCGTAATACGCCAGCGCACCCATGAACGCCGGCGCGGCGATGCCGTTGGTGGCCGACAATCCGACCACCTTCCGCCAGTTGCCCTGGGACTTGGTGATCTGATCGCTGAAATACGGATCGAGCAGCAGGTTCACCAGATTGGGGTTCCGGCCATAGGCGTCCATGATCTTCTGGAGGAAGCGGGCGCGGATGATGCATCCGCCGCGCCAAATCGCCGCGATCTCCGCGAAGTTGAACTTCCACTGATATTCCTTCTGCCCCTCGCGCATCAATTGGAAGCCCTGGGCGTAGGCGCAAATCTTGGAGCAATACAGCGCATCGCGGACGGCCGCAATCAGACTCATCGCGGTTCCCTTTGTACGCCGGATCGGGGCCTTTGAGCGTCTTGCTCGCCTCCACCCGCTCCTCCTTCAATGCCGACAAGCAACGCGCGAAAACCGCCTCGGCGATCGCGTTGGCCGGTATCCCCATGTCCAGCGCGTTGGTGCTGGTCCACTTCCCCGTGCCCTTCTGCCCCGCCGCGTCGAGGATGTGATCCACCAAATAATCCTGCGGATGGACCGGGTCTTTCTGTTGCAGGATGTCGGCCGTGATCTGGATCAGATACGAATCCAGATCGCCTTGATTCCACTGGGCGAAGACCTTGCTCAGTTCCGGCGGCTTCATCCCCAGCAGGTTGGTCAAGAGCCAATACGCCTCCCCGATCAATTGCATGTCGATGTATTCGATGCCGTTGTGGACCATCTTGACATAGTGGCCCGCGCCGTTGGGGCCGATGTACGCCGTGCAGGGAACTCCGCCGGTGACCGGCTTGCCGGGGGCGTAATTCTCGATGGGCTTTCCGGTTTTCGGATCGATCTTCGCGGCGATGGCTTCCCAGATGGGCTTCAAATGTTTCCAGGACTCGGGATCACCGCCGGGCATCAGGGACGGACCGAACCGCGCCCCGACTTCCCCGCCGGAAACGCCCGAGCCGAAGAATTTGCACCTATCGGCGTAATCCCGTTCGCGGCGAATGGTGTCGGTCCAGAGCGAATTGCCGCAATCGGCGACGATATCCTCCTTCTCCACGCCCGCGTCGATCAGCTCTTTTGTAACGGCGTCGATGGCCGCCCCGGCCTTCACGAGAATGATGAACTTCCGCGGCCTTTTCACCGCCGCGACCAGTTCCCCGACGGTTTCGCACGCCACCAATCCGCCCGGCGGATTTTCTCGGGCGATGAATCTCTTCATCACCGCCGTCGTGCGATTGTAGACCGCCACTTTGAATCCATGGTCGGCCATGTTCAAAGCGAGGTTTTCGCCCATGACGGCCAGGCCGATTAGGCCGATGTCTGCGACGGCGGTTTCACTCATAATCAATCACTCCATTTTTCTAGAATTTGTTCGCCTGAATAAAATCCTCATTCCCATTCAAAAAGTTCACCAAATTCATCACCGCCCGCATCGCCTGCCGCTCGACGCTATCAAACGTCCGGCTGCCGACATGCGGCGTGACAATAATGTTGTCGATCTCCCGAAACGGATGATCCGCAGCGGGAGGCTCCTTGTCCATCACATCCGTGGCGTATCCGCCGAGCTGTCCGCTTCGGCAGGCATCGGCGATGTCCTTTTCCACCACCAGTCCGCCGCGGGCCGTGTTGATTAAATACGCGCCCTTCTTCATTTTCGACAGCAAATCCTTGTTGAACATGCCGCGGTTGGCATCGTTCAGGTTCATGTGCAGCGACACCACATCCGCATCCCGGATCGCCTCCGGGACGGTCGCCGCTCGCGGGACATTGTATTGCCGCGCGAACGCCTCGTCCCAGGAGCGGTTATATCCAATCACCTTCATATCAAACGCGGCGGCTCGCTTGATGACTTCCTTGCCGATGCGCCCCACGCCCACCACCGCCAGCGTCTTGCCGAAGAGTTCGTTTCCGGTGAGGCGCTTCCATTCTCCCTTTTTGGTCGATCGCAGGTGAGGCCAAAAATGTTTGGCCAGGGCGATCATCAGCCCGAAACAATGCTCCGCGACGGTCGTGTGATTCACCCCAGGCGTGAAAAGCACCGGAATCTTCCTGGCCGTGGCATACTTCACGTCGATGGAATCCAGCCCGATTCCATACTTGGCGATGACTCGCAGCCGCGGCAGGGCCGCGTCGATCACTCTGGCCGTGATCTGATCGTCGCCGTTGAGCAGCCCGTCGAAACCGCTCTTGACCAGATCGAGCATTTGGCTTTCGCCCAACGGCCCGCGCGCGGCGACGATTTCGAAGCCGGATTTCTTCAGCGCGTGGTGATGCGGCCCCGGTGTGTCCTGGAAGCTCGTGGTCGTCAATAATACTCGCACGAATTTATGCTCCTTGGCTATCAAACAGGGAAATTTTCGCGTCGGTTCCGGCGAGTCGCGAATTGAAAAAGCTAAATTCAATCGCGGATGTCAGGAGGGGCGGGAAAAACCATATACGGCCCCAAAAGTTTTTCCCCGCCCCTCCCGACACCCTCCCCACCCCTTTCCTTTTCCCCTCAACCGTCCCGTGAAGAAACCGATCGGATGCAAATCGGCGATCGGCACATGGCTCGATAGGTCGGCCAAGTGCAAGCAGCGTGAATTCGCCGCCTGGACGGTTGAGGGGAAGCGGGAAGCGGGTGGAGGGGGTGCGGGGGAGGCGGGGGAAACCCCTTGGGGCCTGATGGGGTGTCCCCCGCCTCCCCTGCATTGTGTAGTCAATTACCGCCGGCATAAAGTCCCGGTTGTCGACAATCGCTCTGCCGAAATCCTCTTGACAGGTCGGATTGTGCCTTTGAGCAACATCATGCTTCGCTGACTCCAAAGACGACCCCCGCTTCGCTGACTTCGAGTACCTCGACTTTGAATTCTCGCCCCTGGCGCGAGGCGCATACCAACGAGGTACCTGGAAGCGCGTCGTCTTCGCGTTCCTCAATGCCCCCGGTCGCGCGCGGAAACATTGGCACCATAATCTTCATAGCTATGGTCGGTCTCTCAGAGCCACACTTTCACCAGTCCGTTGAGGGCGGTCTTTTTTCCGACACCATCTTCGACTGCGATTTCCTCAAACAATCCTCTCGTTGAATATTTCGTGCCGCAGAGTGGGCAAAAATTTGCGTTTGCCGGCAACGCTCGTCCACAGTTTGGGCAGGTACGCATCTCCATGGGATACCTCGATTCTACCGTTTGATTCTGGCGCTGCCGCCCTTGAATACGTGATTCAATTCTTCCAGATCGATTTGACTGGTATCGCCGCGCGTGGATTGAAGCAGCGCTCCGTGAGCGGCCCCCAGGTCCACGCATTCCTGCGGGGTTTTTCCGCTTAGGAACCCATACGCGAACCCGCTGGAGAATCCGTCGCCGCCGCCCACGCGGTCTTCGATTTCCAGGTTCTCGAACCGCCGGCTTTCGTAGAATTTCCCATCCACGTACAGGATCGCCGACCAGTTATTGACCAGTCCTGATTTCACTTCGCGCAGCGTCGTGCCGACGACCTTGACGTTCGGATAAGCCTTGACCACCTTCTCGACCATTTTCTTGTACGCCGAGGTATCGAGGGCGGAAAGATTTTCATCGACGCCTTCCACTTCAAAGCCGAGCACTTTCTGAAAATCCTCCTCGTTGCCGACGAGGCAGTCGATCTGCGGAATGATCTGCCGCGTAACCTCCTGGGCCTTTTGAGCCGTCCAGAGCTTGGAGCGGAAATTCAAGTCATAGCTGACGATGGTCCCAGCCTCCCGCGCGGCCAGAATGGCTTCTTTGCATGTGGCCGCCGTGCCGTCGGACAGTGCCGTGAAGATTCCGCCGGTATGAAACCAGCGGGCGCCCTGCTCTTTAAACAGCTTTTTGAAGTCGATCATGCCCGGCTTGATATTGCTGGCCGCCGAGTGTCCCCGGTCGTACATGGTGACGCTGCCGCGCACGCCGGTGCCGACTTCGGTGAAATTCAGCCCAATGCGATCGGCCCGCCCGACGCCGTCATACTTGGCCATGACCACGTGGCTCACGTCCATTCCCGCCCCGCGGGCGTGGTTGAGGATGATCCGCCCAACGGGATTGTCCACCAACCGGCTGGCAAACGCGCTGCGCATTCCCAAACGAGCCAGCGCATAGCCGACGTTATATTCCCCGCCGCCGATCCAAACCTCCAGCAAATTGGCGAATTCGATGCGCCCATGTCCCGGCGGCGAGAGCCGAATCATGCATTCGCCCAGACTTACTAAATCGAACTTAGTGTCTTTGGAATTACGAATGTTTAGCATAAATGTCCTTTGTCATTGGTCATTGGTCATTGGTCATTTGTCACTTGTCATTGGTCATGTAATACGGCGAAGATCGTGGACTGCATCTTTGCAAATGACAAATGACAAGGGACAAATGACATTTCCTCACATCCCCGCCTTCAACGCCTCCAGATGTTTCCCAAAATGCTCGTCCAGAATCCGCGTGTAAAGATCCTGATTCTCGGCAACGAGTTGCTTGACCTCCGGGCCGAGCTTCGGGTCGCACAAAACCGAGCCGAAGGTGCAGTGAACGATCTGTCGGCCGGGATCCGATAGACCTTTACCCTTTGGAACATCGGGCCAAAAGCCGAGATAAGCTTTTTCCAGAGCGTGATTATCTGACACGGTTTGAACCGCGGGAGTGGAGGAAAGACTGGCCGAAACGTGGTAGGTCGCACGATCCGCGTCGTATCGGCCGCGTGAAAAGCTGACAATATTGCGAAATAACATCGGGTCCACGCGGGCAACCACGCGCAGGGCTTCGAGATAACTGGTCCCGGCCGTCTTGACGTGGAACAGCCCCGCCGTCGCCCGGGCCAGGGACGGATAAATTGACAGCTTGTCCGAGCCGCTGTGCAGGCTCAATTTGTAAGGCCCGAGGTGCCTGGCGATCGCCGCATGGTCCGCCAGTGACTTCTCCAATTCCGGCACGTCGCCCTTGTAGTCCACTCCCTTTTCAAAATCTCCGATGAATCGCGGGGCCAGGCTCACCAGCTTCATTCCGCTCTTGAGACACTGATCCGCGATGATGAAGTGTTCCGCCAGGGTTGTCGGCCTGGGGGTTTCGTCCACGCTGAGTTCGATTTCAAACGGCTGATTGCGCTTATTGGCGGTCCGCTCGATGTGTTTGGCCAGCTTGGCGGCCATGGCAATGGCCCGGCCATATTTCACGGCCGCCCGGCGGCAAACCGCCGCGGAAAAATCGATCGTCGTCGCTTTGCCCAGCTTGATCTTTTTCCCCTCGTACTGATCGAGCCAGGTTACCTCTCCCGCCAGGGCCTTGAATTTCTCCGCGAGCTGGTCGGAATCGTAATCATCCGCGTGCACGTCCACTTCGCCCGAAGGATCGATCGTGAAAAAGACGAATCCCGCCAGCGCAGTGCGCTCGACGTCGGCCGGTGTCTTGAGATGATCGGCATCGGCGCCCTGCGCGCCGGTGTAGCCCGCCTGGCGCGCTCCGCTGAGCGCCTCCTCCATGACCTGCTGCGGCGTGCGATTGGTGCGCGTCATCTCGCGAATCGATTGCTGGGCGAAGATCGGCTCGATGCCTGACCCGCATCGCTTCAGCGCCGCCACATGCCCCGGAGTCGCCAGCCCGAGCCGGTCCCCAAATCCAAAGCTGGGCTTCAGGCCAAGCGTCGTCGGACGATTTTCGCTTTGCATGATGAATTCCTTCTCCTCGAACGGCTCTGATGGCGAGGCAACGGGACCGACACGTTAAAGCGCACGACCATCGGAGGCAAATCAGCCGTATGGACGGAAAACGCCGGCGGTGTAACGCTCGTTCTTGGCTCGGGGAAAGATTGCCTATTGCCTATTTCCTATTGACTTTTGAAATGCGTCGTGCTGATTTTTCAATAGGCAATAGGAAATAGGCAATTGGCAATTGGAATCGCCGCAAGTCGAGCGCCGGCTGTTTTGCACGCGGGCGCAATCGCCTATAATCGTCTTTTCAGGCGTCGCGAGGAGTTGACATGCCGCAAAAACCATCGGTCAGAATCCAGCCGCCCCTGCCGCCGGACATCGGCCGGATCGAGCGCGCCGTGCGGGAGATTCTGCTGGCCCTTGGCGAAGACCCCGATCGCGAGGGACTTCTCCTCACCCCCCAGCGCGTGGCCAAATCGTACGCGGAATTGATGGCCGGCCTGCAGGAGGAACCGCGCTCGCATCTCAAGACCGTTTTCGCGGAGCGGTATGATGAAATCGTCCTGCTCAGGGACATCGAATTCCATTCCCTCTGCGAGCATCATCTGCTCCCGTTCATGGGACGGGCGCACGTGGCTTATCTTCCGGATGGAAAAGTCGTGGGTTTGAGCAAGCTCGCCCGGCTGGTGGAGGGATACGCGCGGCGGCCGCAACTGCAGGAGCGGCTCACCACCCAGATCGCCGATGCCCTGATGGAGGAACTCAATGCCCTCGGGGCGGCGTGCGTCATCGAGGCCACCCACACCTGCATGACCATCCGCGGGGCGCGCAAGCCCGGCAGCGTCATGGTCACCAGCGCCCTGCGCGGAATCTTCAAGGACAATCCCGCCAGCCGCGCCGAAGTCCTGGGACTGATTGCCGGAAACGCCAATCCGAAACTGTAAATGATGCGCACCTGGCATCGGCAAATCGTCCCCATCGCATTGCTGCTGGTGGGGATCGATCTTTGGTTTACCGTGGGCCACGGTGAACTGGGCAGCTATGCCCTGCTCAAGTGGTTGGGGGCCATTCTCGCCTTCTCCATCCTCTGGCCGATCAGCAATCGAATCGCCGCGATTTCGCTTCGGGTGGATTCGTGGCTCACCCGGCGCCGTTTTGCCGCGGCGATCTGCGTCGCTGCCGTCGTCGCCACGCATCTGTTTGTCCAGGCCCACCGATTCCGCGCCGAGCTGTATCCCAAATTCCACGATGAATCGGTTTACCTGATCGAGGCGCACATGCTCGCCCACGGCCGGCTGTGGATGCCGCCCTACCCCCCTTCCCTCCGCGACTTTTTCGATTCGTTCTACCTGATCGTCGATCGCGTCTATGCCGGCATGTATCCCCCGGGAACGGCCATCATGTTGCTGCCGGGAATCTGGCTGGGATTGGGAAACTGGATCATGCCGATTTTGACCGCCGCGGCCGCGGCCGCGTTTTTGTACCTGGTGCTGGAAGAAATGTTCGGCCCGGTTCGCGCGATGGTCGGCGTGCTGCTCCTGGTCAGCTTGAATCTTTACATGTCGATGTCGTTCATGATGCTCTCCGAGACGCCGCTGCTTCTCTCGGAGCTTGTCTGTTTATGGGCCTGGATGCGCTGGCGAAAAAACCGCAAGATCGGCTGGCTGTTTCTGCTCGGCGCGGCCGCCGGATATGGCGCCATCACTCGCCCGGCCGACATGTTTTGCATTTCCGCCGCCGTTGGCCTTGCAATCGCCTGGGAACTTCGGCCGGAGCTGGCGAAGCTGCTCAAAGTCGCCGCCGTCATCGTCATCGCCGCCTCCCCGTTTCTGGCCCTTCAGTTGGCCCAGAACATAGGCGTCGCCGGTAAATGGGACGAGACCCCCGTGCGCTATTACACCGACGCCAACTATCCCGCCCCGATCCTCGGCTTCCGCCACGTCAGCGCCGCCGATGTCCCTCACACCGATTGCCTCCCCAAGCAAGTCGCGATGAAACAATGGATTCTCCCCGCGTTCGAAACGCATTGGCGCCTGAGCCTGTGGGAAATCTGGTATCCCGATCGCATCGAAGAGGCGATTCACCAAACCTTGCCGAATATCTTCCTGGTGATCTTTCTTCCGCTGGCGCTGCTGGCGCTCGGCGAGATTCGGCGGGCGACGATTGTCGGGGCCATGCTTCTGTTCTTCGCGCTCTACACCGCCGACGCCGTCTTTCTGAAACATTACCTGCTGGCCATCGCACCGGCGATGATCTGCCTGATCCTCATGGCCTGGGAATCCCTCGAACGCGCCTTTCCCTGCGCCGCGGAGTCATTTTCACGTTCATGTTGCTGGCCATCGGCGCCATGGCGAGCAGTGCCCTGCCGGAGTTCAACCCCTGGGCGGCGCCCCTTGGGACCGCCACCGATGAAAACCGCGCCGTCAATCGAGCTTTGGACAACCTGCCCCGCCGTCCCGCCCTGGTGATGTTTCGATTCAATCCCAAAGTCAACTCCTACCACGCCGAGCCGGTTTACAACGCCGGCGTCGCCTGGCCCGACGATTCCCTCATTGTCCGCGCCCGCGATCTGGGCGAGAATGAAAACATCCGGCTTTATCGTTACTACGCGCAGCGCCGTCAGAATCGCGACGTGTACCTGTACGACCGGGCCGCTGGATCGACAACCCCCGGCGGGCCGGCGCTGAAATCCCTCGGAACGGCCCGCGATCTGGCCGCAAAACATGCCACCCGATAACAACCAACTCCGCAAACCCCAGACCAGCTCCATCTGGTGGCTTTCACGCCGAACCGCCGCCTGGCTCACGCCCGTCTTTCTCTTCGTCGGCGTGGAATGCTGGCTGGTCGTGGGAAAAGGAAATTTCGGACATCAGCATCAGCCCCTGCTGATTCTCGCCGCCGTGATTTGCGGACTTCTTCCGCCGATTCGCCGGGCGTTCAATTGGCTCTGGACGGCCCTCGAGCGCCCGTCTCCGCGGACGCGGTTCTGCCTCGCCATCGCCATCGGCATCATCTCCAGCCTTTTTCTCTATTGGACCCAGCGATATGAAAAAACCCCGTTTCACCCCAAATTCCACGACGAATTCAGCTACCTGATTCAGATGCGGATGCTCGCTGGCGGACATCTGTGGATGCCGGCCATTCCCCGCCCGGACTTTTTCGACACCTTTTATCTCTTCGTGACCCCGGTGTACGCCTCGATGTATTTTCCCGGCGCGGCCCTGATGTACGTGCCCGCCCTTCTCCTGCACCTGCCGTATTTCGTCGCGCCCCTGGCCGCCTCGGGCTTGTGCGCCGCCCTGCTCTATCTGATCTTCACCGACATCCTCGACGGCGCCTCCGCACTTCTGGCCGTGCTGATTCTCCTGTCCATGGGAATGTTCCGAATGATGTCCATCATGCTCATGGCCCAGACGCCCACGCTGCTCCTGGGATTGGCCATGACCTGGTCCGTTTTGCAATGGCGGCGGGGAAACAAGGCGCGATGGCTGGTGATGCTGGGATTGGCCGCGGGATGGGCCGCCATCACCCGACCCGCCGACGCACTCTGTTTCGCCATCGTCCTGGCCATCGTGATGGCCATGGAATTACGCGCCAAGCCGTGGCAGACATGGCTAAAGACCGCGGCATGGATTATCGTGCCGGCCCTCCCATTCCTGGCGATTCAGTTGACGCTCAATCGAAACGTCACCGGCCAATGGCTCACGTCCCCTTTCGCCCGCTACACCGACCTGAATTATCCCGGCGCCATCGGATTCCACCAGGGCTCAGCCCCGCCGCGCGTGTCGAATGTGCCGGAAAAACAACTGTTTTACGAACTGTATGCCAAGGGCGTCATCGAGCAGCACCAGTTGAAAAACCTCCTCGCCGTCGAACTCAGCGGCGAATGGGCCGCTGTATCCACCGCCGCCATGCCCGATGCCTTCTTCTGGCTCATCGTCCCGATGTCCATCCTGGCCCTGTGGGACCGCCGCCTCTGGGCCGTCTGGGGAATGCTCCCGCTCTATCTGTTGGTACTGGCCGGATATTCCTTCGCGGCCGTCTTGCCGCATTACGTCGTGGTCGTCATGCCCGCCATGATCCTGCTCTGCGTACTCCCGATCCGATTTCTAACTGACACATTTCCCAAACGCGCGGCCATGATCCGCACGATGATCGGCTCGGGAATAATCGCCCTGACGGTTGCCGCGATGCCGCAGCTCGATCGCGTCGTTCACGACCAATATTTCGAGACGCCGGAGCTGGAAGTGATCGACCGGACGCTCTCGCGAGAGGTCTCTCCGCCGGCCGTCGTGATGTTTCACTTCAACCGCGACACGCTCATTAGCGGCCGAATGGTCACGGATGATCCATCGATCGAGCCGGTTTTCAATTCCAGCGTAGCCTGGCCGGATGACGCCGCCATCAATCGCGCTCACGATCTGAACAAAAGCGTATCGGCCCTCGGCAAGCCCGGCGACCTGGATCGACCCTTGTACGAATACTATGCCCGAATCGATCCGAAGCGTGTGTTTTATCTGTACGATCGCGGACTGAAGAATTTGCGGCGATTGGGCACGGCCGAGGAGATGGTCCACGCCACCAAGGAATGAGGCCAAGCAATGGAAGCAAACAACACGGCGGATTCGCCCGAAGCGGCCATCAGGTTGCGCAATCACCTCGCCCGCCTGGTCCTGGCCGCCTTCGTCTTCACCTTCGTCATCGCCCGGATCCTGGTGATCTTCATCATGGACGGCAAGCTTCCGCCCCAGCTTTTCTTTCACGTCAGCGGAACCCACGTCCACCATTTGAACTACGGAATATTCCTCCTCAGCATCACCGGCGCGGTTTTGATCTTCGCCCGTCCCGCGGGCGCAAAACTTTCACTGACGGCAATAGTTTACGGAATCGGTCTAGGCCTGACGTTCGACGAATTCGGCATGTGGCTTCACCTCGGCGGCCCCTATTGGCAAAGAGCCAGTTACGACGCCGTCGTCACCATCGCCTCGGTCCTGGCCCTGATCGCCTACGGCTCGACGCTTCGCCACTGGCATCCCAGACACTTCATCACCATCGCAGCCCTGATCATCGTGCTTTGCATATTCGGATACACATTGCACAAATCCCTAAAATGGGCCGATCAGCGCATCGGCCCGAGGCTGTACCAAATGGAAGAACGGGGACCTTCGTAAGTGAGGAACCGCGAAGAAATGCGAAAGCAATTGGACCGCCAAGACGCGGAGGAAGACGCTGAGAAGATTTTTTAGAATATTTTCAGAACCGATCTTAGCGGCTTGCCGACTTCAGTCGGCAGGATTTTGGCGGAAGGTCAGTGGAGCAAGACACAAAAAGACTTTTTCGCCACAGATGAAAGGCCGATGCACACGGATGAAATGCGATTGCACTGGTTCTTATCTGTGTCCATCTGATTTTTCATCTGTGGCAAAAATTGGATTGCTCCGCGTCCTTCTCCGCGTCTCCGTGTCTCTGCGGTTGCATTATCCGGCCATACGGCTGGGGCGGGGCTTGCGCGAGCCGGGAACGAAATGCCGACGCAACGCGCCGCTGATGGCTGCCTGAACCCGCGAGGCCGTGCGCTGCCGGGCGAATTCGATCAGTTGCAGGAACTCCTCGGCGTGTCTCGACAATTGCAGGGAAAGACAAAGACACTGCGAGGCAAGCGTCGCGGCGGTTTGCTGGAAACGCGAGCGATTCAGCGGCAATTCGGTCATCGGCCAGGAATGGCGAAGCAGGGATCGCGAATCCGACATGCCGATCACCCGGCCGTGCGACGTGCAGCGGCGTCCCGAGGCGATGACGATCACCGCATCGCATGAGGCGAGTTCGGCGGTTTGCCAGGGTCTCTCGGCCGTGAGGTCGATCCAGGCTGTTTCCCGGCCGATCCGTTTGCCGCCGGCTTCGGGCGATTCGACCACGCCGGGAACATGGCGGAGCACCAGGCGGCCGTGCTGGCGGAGCAGGATCGTCCATTTTTGGCCGATGACGCGATATCCGGCGCGAGCAGGCGGCAGATTTCGGCGGTGATTGGATAAGGGGACACGATCAGCGCCCCCAGCCGCCGCGCTCGACGGAGATCGCGGGAACGAGTTCGATGCCCCGCAATCGGAGCAATTGGGCCAGCGGCCAGAGGACCGTTGCTTCGGTGAGGCGGACCGGATCGAGCGTCGGATGAGGAAGAGACCAGCTTTGCCAGCGACGTTTCAGCAGGTCGATCTCGCACATGCCCCAGCGATCGTCGAGGACCCAGCTTCTTTCGCCGAGAGAATAGATGTCAACCAGGTCATCGCTCTGTCGCACGCTGGCGGCGGCGGGGGCGAGGGAGTGTGTGACCTCGGTCAGATCAAAGGGCCGAATCTCGCCGCGCGTGGGAGTCATTTGCGCCTGCGAGATGGAAGTGAATGGTTTGAGGAAGAACTGGACCGGCTCGTCGAGCGAGGCCAGCGAGTTGGCCACGCTCACCGGCGAGCCGTGGATCGACAAGCCATGAGTTATCGGAACATTCAAGGAAATCTCCATCGCGGATGGTGGGGATATCGGCAAGAAGGAAGAGCCCGCTGCACATTGCCCCAAGCCGGCTCTCAGCCTTTCAGATCGCTTTGGCCAATGAGGGTAAATCCCTTTCGCATGAGCAATTGTGCGGCGAGGACGGGATCATCGACATATAGCGCCAAAGCCGGCCCGTGGGGCCCGGTCAAGAACGGATAGACGTAATGGATGTTGATTTCAGCGGCCAACAGCGCCGAGCAGATGGCGATCAGCGGGTGGGCGGCTCGCTTGGGGAGTTGGACGGCCAGAAGATCGATTTCGCCAAAGGGAAACCCGGCATCGGAAAGGGTCTGGCGTGCGGAATCGGGTTTGGCGCAAACGAGCCGAACCAGCGCCGAATCGGCGGACTCCTCAATCGACAGCGCCGGACGGAATGGTCGCCGGACTCAAGGGCGCTGAGCAGGGCCTGAAGGCGACCGACGCGGTTCTCGAGGAATATGGTGAACTGGCGCACGCGGGCCAAATCGAAGCCGGCTCCTTGCTCGGTTTGTGGAGGAAGCACGCTTTCCATGAATGTCATTTGTCATTTGTCACTTGTCATTTGTAAAGGACTATGGGCGCTTTTCGCAAATGACCAATGACAAATGACCAATGGCAAACCAACGAAAGGGGCCCGCCGTGGTGGCGGGCCCCGAATTTCTGCTCTGCACGAATCGACAAACCGGCTTATTGGTTGTCGTCGGTTGGAAGCAGGACGCTGTCGTTGGCAGTGTAGGGAGAGCCAACCAGGTCCTGCGTACCGTCGGTGTCCCAGGTCGGGCCGCCACGGGTGTAGATGTTGTCACGGTTGGTGCCGCAGAACGGGTTGTTCTGGAATTCGACGTGACCGTCGCCATACAACACGTTCTGGCCATCTTTGCCGTGATTGTTGCTATTGCCCTGTCGCATCGACGAACCGGAACTGCTGGTGTTCGGCGCCAGCACGTTGTCGTTGCCGCTGGCTCCGGTCGTGCCGGGATTGATGTCGGCAGCGACGGCAAACGTGGGTTCCAGACCCTCCACCATCCTGAAGCCGCTCCCCAGCGCACCGGTGTCCGGGTAGGGATTGGCGTAGGAATAGCTCAGGTTGTTCTGGATGTTGGTGAAATTGATCTGATTGAGGGCGGTATTGGTTCCGCCGCCAAACGTATCAGTGTTCGCATTGGAACTGGGGCAAACCATGACGGCGGGAGTAAGGTTCATCCGTGCGCAGCAGGAGGAACAACGCCTGGGGAACGTTGTTGAGCAGGTTAGCGCCGTTGCCGCCTTCGTAGGCCGTGGCGGCGACCGCGAACGGATCGGTGAGTCCCTGCGTCGGGCCCCCCCCCACGCCGCTGATCACCTCATATCCCTGGACGCCGATGTTGCTGAGGTTCATCGTTCCCGAGCCGGAGTAGGCCGTTCGGGGATAAGGCCCCTTGTTGTCGTTGCAATAGAGCAGAATGGCCTGGCCAATCTGGCGGAGGTTGCTTTGGCACTTGACGCGGTTGGCCGTTTCGCGGGCCCGGTTCAAGCTGGGCAGCAGAATCGAGATCAGCAGAGCGATGATCCCGATCACCACCAGCAATTCGACGAGGGTGAATCCCCTCGCCCTGACAAGAGCAGTGCCGGGGGCAGAGCCCTTGGTCTTACATAAGCGCTTCATACGAAGCTCCTTTCAGAATGCGTCACATCCAAACGCGCATCGGGAGCGATCGTACGGAAATATAGATATGAGTGCCGTATCGTACTCCCTAAGGAGACGACCCCTTCGATCGCTGATGCATCCGTGGAATGCAACATGGGAAAAAATCCGCCGGCGAACGTCGCCGGACGATTGATATTATCTATTGGATGATACTTCGAAACTCCGCCATGAGTTTGAGCAAAACAAACAATAAAGCTCGATCTAGCGGCGAGCAATCATGAGTCTAACGGCATCCAAGCGATCACGTCAAGTAAAATGCCCGGCGCCGACAAGGGCGAGCAAGTTAGCGATAACTGATTTCAGACGCGGCATTTATAGCTGAATACTTCCGTGCATTGGATGGCTTCGGCGCATGTCCTGAGGGAATTAGTGCAAATTGCCGATTTCCCGGTGGATCAAAACGTCGGCGCATCGGGACCGGAGCGGTGCCGGTGCGTCTTTCGCTGGTAGGCGCTGAGCCGGTTGATCACCAGCTCGGGAAGCAAGCCGCGAAGCTGGTGAATATCGCCTCCGAGGGATACCACCTGCCGAATCAGGCTGCTGCTGGTCAGGGCATAATGGTCGTCGGTCATGATGAAAACGGTTTCCACGCCCCCGACCGCCCGGTTGGCCAGGGCGAGTTGGAATTCATGTCGCAGGTCCGACACGTCGCGGATGCCGCGGAGAATCGCGGTGGCTTTGCACTTTTTGACGAAATCGACGGTCAGACCCGTGTATCTTTCGACGCTCACGCCCGGGACCGCTTTGAGCAGGGTCCGGATCATGGAGACCCGCTCGGCGAGGGAAAAAAACTCGCTCTTTTCCGGGTTGATGCCGACGGCGACGATGAGCTGGTCGAAAAGCCTCACGCCCCGGCGGATGACGTTAATGTGGCCATTGGTGATCGGATCGAACTGGCCCGGGAAGACGGCGATGGATCGTCGAGACATTGGACCGGCAATCATAACATGGGGAAACCAGAAATCCGAAACCAGAATGACGAATCAAATCCGAATGACCGAATGACCAAGCGGTCTTCGTTTCGGATTTCTGGTTTCGGATTTGATTCGTCATTCTGGTTTTGGATTTCTGGTTTGGGGTTTCCGCCCCGTTTTACTTCCGACAGACGGTGTCGTAACTTGTCGGTCGTGCTCCACCGGCGCTCAAGCAGCAACGGGGTGGTCTACTATGCCTCGGCCATATTGGAGGCCATCGGGGTTCGGCACGCTTTCAGCACGCGCATCGGGGGCATCAGCCCGTCGCCGTTCGATTCACTGAATCTGGGAAACCCGAGCGGTTGCGCGATCCAGGACGATTACGATCGCATCTGGGCAAATTACGCGCTGTTGTTGTCTTGCATCGGCTGTCCCACCGAGCCGCCGCTGCGCGTTCATCAGGTGCACGGCAATGTGGTGACGGAGGTGCGGACCGGCAAAAGTTTTGACACGGGATGCCAGGCCGATGCGCTGGTGAGCCGCGACGGTCATCGGGCGATATCGGTGCGGACGGCGGATTGCGTGCCGATCCTGCTCAGCAGCCCGGGCGGAAGCGTGGTGGCGGCGGTGCACGCCGGTTGGCGGGGAATCGTCGCGGGAGTGATCCCGGCCGCGGTGAAGCGGCTGACGGCGGCGGCGGGCAAGCCGGCGACGACGCTGCGGGCGGCCATTGGGCCGTGCATTGGAATGGAGGCGTTTGAAGTCGGAGCGGAGGTGCTGGCGGAATTTGAAGGAGTTTTTGGTCGGCAAAAGGGCGCGGGTGTCGAATCGCGGGGGGAAGCGCTCCCCTTCTCTTCGCGGCTAAACGGGGTCGATGGAAAGGGGAATATCGATCTCCGGGCCGCGGCGCGCTTCCAACTGCTGAACTGCGGGCTCGATGAGCGGTTCGTCGATTCCACCGATCGCTGCACGTTCAATCACCAAGACGAGTTCTTCTCGCACCGCCGGGATCGTGGCGTCACCGGCCGGATGGCGGCCATCATCGCGGCCAACACCTTCGGAGCATGACTGATGGCGGCCCACGCTCGTCAGATTCCCAGCCGAGGCTCAATGCGACTGCTGCTGCTGGCCGCGATCGCCCTGACCTTCGGACGAATTCTTTCAAGCGAGTTCGTCGATTGGGACGACGGCAAGTTGATCTATGACAACTCCAATATCACGCAGGGGACGCTTGAAGGATTGGCCCACCAGTGGAATTGGCGGGATCCGAATGCTTTTAATTTGTATGACCCGCTCGTTTACACAACCTGGTGGCTGCTGGCGCACGCGGCCAAGATTCAGACCCCCGACGCACTGGGGGCGACGATCAATCCGCAGGTCTTTCATGCCGCCAATCTGATCGTGCACTGGCTGGCCGCGTGCGTCGTGCTGGAGATTCTGGCACGGATCGGCGTGGGCGGATGGCCCGCCGCGGCGGGCGCCCTGCTGTTTGCCGTCCATCCTCTGCAAACCGAAGCGGTGGCGTGGGCGACGGGGATGAAGTGGCCTGCTGGGCGGATTATTCGCCCTTGCGACGATCTGGCGGTATCTGGTCGCGGCGCAATCCGAAGGCGCGATGCGACGGAACAATTTCCTCGCCGCCAGCATGCTCTTCCTGGCGGCGCTGCTATCCAAGCCGTCGGCCGTCGTTTTGCCGTTGATCCTGGTGAGCTTCGACGTGGTTTTGTATCGCCGACCACTGCGCCGCAGCTTGCCGTGGATCGGAATTTGGTTGCTGATGGCCGCGGCCGCGACGGCAATCAACGCTTCCATTCAACCGTTCGGCGCCGGCTGAAGCCCTGGCCCCTTTGGAGCCGCCCGTTCATTGCCGCCGATGCCTTGAACTTTTATCTCTGCAAGCTGCTGTTGCCGGTGCATCTCAGCTTCGACTATGGCCGCACGCCGCTGGCGATGCTGAACGATCCGTTCCTGCACCGCACGCTGTATTGGAGTTGGATGTTTCCCGCGATTGCCGCGCTATTCGTCTGGCGGCTGCGGCGCCCGATGCCGGCGGTGGCGGCACTGGTCTTCTTCCTCGGCGTGCTGCCGGTGCTGGGATTGATCCCCTTCGCATATCAATACTATTCGACCGTGGCCGATCGCTATGTGTACCTGTCGATGCTCGGCGTGGCCATGGCGGCGGCGTGGGTGCTGGCTCGCTTCGGCAATCGGGCCGTTTGGTGCGCCGCCGGCGGCGTTTTGGCGGCGCTGATGTCGCTGTCGTTTCTTCAGGCGGGAGTCTGGAAGGATACCGACACGCTTTACACCCGCGCCCTGAGTCTCAATCCAACCAATGGCACGCATTACCTGTTTGTTGCAGAATATGAGGAAAAGGAAGCGGATCTGGCATTTCGGCGAAGAAACCTGGCTATGAAGCAGGGCAACGCAGACCGGGCGAATGCCGAAGACGACAATGCCCGGCGCTTCCTGACAAAGGCCGTCGAATTCCGCCGGCAGGAGATCAATTATGATCCCCAGGATGTCGAGGGGCATAAGCAACTTTCGGCCGATTTGAAATTTCTGGGCGATGCGGGCCGGGAACCTCGCTGAATCGTCAACCCGCTTTGAACCCGATGGGCAAGCATTCCAATATCCGCTCGAACGTCCAATCCAGCCCCGGCCGGCGCCTGATCTCGATTCGGCTCATCCTGCTGACGGCCGTTCTGCTGGTATTTGGCCGCATCCTGAGCAACGACTTCGTGAATTGGGATGACAATCCGCTGATTTATTCCAATCCGAATATCGCCAACCCAACGTTCACCGGCCTGCTGCACCACTGGAACCCCAAGGACTCGAACAATTTGGAGATGTACGACCCGCTGGTGTTCACGCTCTGGTGGTCGCTGGCCCACGTGGCGCAGCTTGAGACTCCCGATTTTCTGGGCTCGACGCTGAATCCGTACGTTTTCCACGCGGCGAACCTGCTGGTTCATATCCTCAGCGCATGGGTTGTGCTGCAGATTCTGCGGCGGCTGAAAATCGGCGACTGGGCCGCCCTCGCCGGCGCTTTGATTTTCGCAATCCACCCCATTCAGACCGAAGCGGTGGTCTGGGCAACGGCCATGAAGGGCCTGCTCAGCGGCCTGCTGGCGCTGCTGGCGATCTGGCGATACCTCGCCGCGCTTCGATCCACCGATCGACGCCGAAAATGGAATTATCTGCTGGCCACGATTTGCTTCGCCGCGGCCCTGCTGTCCAAGCCTTCGACCGTGGTCGTTCCGGCGATCGTCGCGGCGATCGACCGGATCATGTACGGCCGATCGTGGCGCGACATCGGCAAATGGATCTGGCCGTGGCTTTTGCTCGCATCCGGCTGCGCGGCGCTGACGATCTGGGTCCAGCCCCCGCATCTGTTTGACGTCGGGCCGCCGTGGGCGCGGCCGCTGATCGCGGCCGATGCGCTGGCGTTTTACCTCTACAAGATTTTTCTGCCGATCCGATTGAGCTTTGATTATGGCCGAAATCCCACGGCGGTGCTGAGCGATCCGACGTTGCATCATCCGCTGTATTGGACGTGGATTTTCCCGCTGGCTGCGGCGGTGATCCTCTGGAAATTGAAGCGCCCGGCGCTGACTCTCTCCGGGCTGATCTTCCTGCTCGGACTCTTGCCGGTCCTGGGGCTTAAGACTTTCGTCTTTCAATATTACACAACCGTCGCGGATCGGTACGTTTACCTCTCGATGCTCGGAGCGGGTATGGCCGTGGGATGGCTGATGGACCGCTTCCGAAATCGCATGGCCATCGGCGTCTTTCTTCTCCTCATCACGGTGCTGGGTTCGCTTTCATTTGTCCAGGCGGGCCGGTGGAAAGACACCGAAACGCTTTATGACTTCGGACTGCGGCTGAACCAAACGCGAGCGCTTCATTACCTCATTTTCGGGGATTACAAGGATCACGTTGCCGAGTCGGCGGAGTCGATCAAGGACCGGGACGCCTATTTCGAGCAGGCCGCGGATTTGTACAGGGAGGCGATCCGGCTCGAGCCGACGAACACCAACGGCTACGACCGGCTGGCGCGGGCCTGGTTCGATTGAATCGGATTCCCCAGGCGATCGATGTCGTCCGGCAATGGATCGCCATCGACCCGCGGGTCGACAAGAAACTTCGGGAAAAGCCGGGCAGCCTGGACGCTCTGCTCGGCTCGCTCTATCTGAAGAACGGGCAATATCCCGAGGCGATCGCCAGTCTCAGGCGATCGCTTCAGCTCCTGCCCGATCCCGATACGCAAAAGTTGCTGGACGCGGCCACCCGACGCGCCGCATCGCCTCACTGAGGGATCACCGCGGCGCGGAACGCCTGCCGCTCGAGTTCGTAAAAATCATCCGACGGATGCGTCATGACGCCCGCGTCAACCTCCTGGTGCAGGATGATCCACTGTCCTGCGAAGAGTTCGAAGAGGGTCTGGCAATGAACGGTTTTGGGGGACTCATCGTTGATGAAGTTGCTGTCGTCTTCGGCCTCGCGGCGAGAGTCGTGCGGCTCGGTGATGCGCGAAGCGCAGGAATATAGCAGCAAAACGCGCGGCCGATCCGACTCGGGCTGCTTCTGGTAGCTGACATCCCAGACCGTGAACTGACGCCGGCGCCAATGGCCCTTGTCATCCTGAAAAACCAGCGGACGGTTGTGCACGTACAGTGGAAACGCTTCGCTGTCGCGCTGGAAATCCCTCAGGGCCGCGTGATCGTCGGGTCGGGTCGCCGGCGCCGAGGCTGCGGTCGGCGCGGATGTGGCCGCGGGGCGCGGATGGTTTTGCGCCAGCGCCGCGCCGGCCTGGGCCAGCGCCGCGCCGCGGCGGGCACGCTCCACCAATTGGCGAATGTAGAGGCTGTCGATCTGGCGATCCGCCACGGTATTTAGCACGAACCGGTATTGAGCGGCCGCGCCGGTGAAGTCCTCGTCCACCATCAGGACGTCGCCGCGATTGGCGGCATCGTTCAGGGCCTGAAGATTGCGCATCTCCCAGGTATCGGAGAACAACAGCGCGCAGGCGACGACGAAGATTGCCACGCCGCCCACGATCAGCGCCCACCAGAGCGGCGCTGGGATACCGCGGCGCGGGCCGCGGCAAATACCGGCGGCGAGTTGCCCGGGAATTCCGGCTGTTCCGGCGTGGCGGGCGGGGGTTCTTCGGGGGAAGATTGCGGCGCTTGTTCTTCGGTCGAGGGGATATCGCACAGGGCGCCGCAAACGGGGCAGAATTCGGTGAGGCCTGCGAATTCCTCCCCGATCTCAAATACTCCCCCACACTCGGCGCACGATACGCGGATCAAGAGACGACATCCGTTTAAGCGGCGACTTCACACGCGGCGGCGGCCACATCGTTCGCGGCGACGGCGAAAGGACGAACCTCCCCATTCTTGCCATTGGAGAAAACCACCGTCTCCCACAGGTCGATGCTGTCGAGCTTGTAGCGGTAATCCACCTCGACGCCCGTGCGCCTCACCAGGCCCTGTAGCGGCAGATCGGTGCGCCAGCCCAGCTTCGTGCATAACGGACAGAGGAATTTCTCCACCAGCGCGATAAAGCGATTCGTGGATTGAAAGTGATTGACGATGACGATTCGCGCCCGGGCTTGGCGACGCGCTGAGCCTCCCGGATCAGCAAAACCGGATCGCTGACGACGCTGATGACATGGCTGATGAAAACGTGATCGAAGGCGTCGTCGCTGAAGGGAAGCTGAAGGGCGTTGGCCTGGAAAAGCAGGGCCGGGGCGAGGCGGCGATGCTCCAGCTTCTTGCGGCACTCGCGCAACATCCCGCCCGATAAGTCGATGCCGATCACCCGGGCGTGGCGGGGATAATAATCCAGCGAAGCGCCGGTCCCGATGCCCAGATCGAGCACGCGGTCGCCGGCGTTGATGCTCATGTGCGAGATCGCGCCGGCGATGCGCCGCCGGACCAGCCGTCCGAAGGTCACGTCGTAGAACATCGAATGAAAATCGTAGATGCTGCGGGTGCTGGATTCTTGCATCGCCACGATCCGGGCCTCCTTGCTTGCATCAACTTAGCGACTGCGAGCGATTTTGCCAACATCGGAAGAACACACCGGTCAATGCGTCCCGAGCTTCGCCGCGGCCGCAACGTCCAGCAGCCACAGGGCCTGGCCATCGGGAGGGTCGATCAACTGGATCGGCAAGTTTTGCGTGTCGGGCGGACCTTCCAGGACCTGATGCAGGCGATCGGCCTTGGTCGCGCCGGTGGCCATGACAATGACCTGCCGGGCGCGGTTGATGAACGGCGCGGTCATCGTGATCCGCCAGGCGCCGAGTTTTTCGACGAAATTGGCGACGCAGCGATGGTGCGTCTCACTCAACGCGGCCGTCCGCGGAAAAAGCGACGCGGTATGGCCATCGTCGCCCATGCCCAGAAGAATGACGTCCAATCCACCCTCGCCGAAATGTTGTTTCAGAAGCACGCCATATTCCGTCGCGGCCTGATGGGGGTCGCTCTCGCCGCGCATCCGGTGGACGTGATCGGGCAAAACGGGCACTCGATCGAGCAGCGATTCGCCGGCCATGCGGAAATTGCTGTCGGGATGCGCCGGCCCAACGCAACGCTCGTCGCCGAAATAAATCCGCCAGTTCTTCCAATCGATGCGCTGCAAATAAGGATCGCCGGCCAGAAGCCGGTAGAGGGTTTTGGGCGTGCTGCCTCCGGAGAGGGCGATGGAAAAGCCGCCGCGCGTGGAGATGGCATCCTCGGCGAGATCGGCGATTCGCCGGGCGGCGGCCGCGGCGACCGCGCTTGCGTCAGCGACGATTTTGATGGATCGGTTGGGCATGATGGCGCGAAATGGTACTCAAATTCCCCGAAAGGATGAACACGCCCCGCAAGCGAACCCGCCCCGTTTCGAAATTGAGCCGGCCGGTCCTCCGGCCGATCTTCCGCGCCCGGAAGAATATCCGCACCCCGTGGTGCAATTTGGAGCGTACGGCTCCGTCCGTAAGGGGGGGAAGATCCGTGAAACGGCGTTGGATCATCATCGGCGTGACGGCGGCGGGGATTGTCTCCGCCGGAGCGGTGGTCCGCGGACTCCACAAGCCGGGTGCGGGGGCCGCGCTGCCGGACGATACTTATGTCGCCACCGTCCAGCGCGGGGATTTGAATCAGGAAGTCAACGCGGCCGGCACGGTTGCCTCCAATCTGGACGTGGACATTCGTTGCCGCGCCAGCGGCGAAGTCATCGAATTGCCCTATGACATTGGGGATCGCGTCAAAAGAGGGGATGTGCTGCTGAAGCTCGATCCGGCGGATGAACTGGTGGCGTTGCGGGAGGCGCGCGTCACCGTGGATGAGGACCGCTCGAAGCTGGAGGTCGCCCGTAAAACCGTGCAGATGGCCCAACTGGACCTGGCGACCGCCACCGACAAAGCCGCGGCCGACGTGCAATCGCAGAAAGTCAAAAACGCCAATATCCACAGAAAGGCGGATCGCCAACGCGACCTGCTGGCGCAGAAGCTGGCCTCCCAGGAACAATATGAGGACGCCCAAACCGACGCCGTGCAGGCGGAGGATGATTATCAGGCCGCCCTGGTCGCCCAGCGCCAACTCAAGAGCCAAGCCGTCGATCTGGATGTTAAGAAAGAGCAGGCCAGGCAAGCAGAGCAACAGGTGGAACTGGATCAGATCGCCCTGGACAACGCCAATTTGCAATTGGCGTACACCACGGTGACCGCGCCGCTGGACGGCGTCCTTTCCGATCTGGAGACGCAGAAGGGCTCGATGATTTCGTCGGCGATCAGCACCGTCGGGGGCACGACGGTGATGACCCTGTCGGATTTGTCGAGGATTTTCGTCCTGGCGTCGGTGGATGAAGCGGACGTGGGCGGCGTGCGGCTGGGGCAGAGCTGCCGGATCACCGCAGACGCCTTCCCGCGCCGGGATTTTTCCGGCTCCGTCGTGCGCATCGCCCCCCAGGGACAAAGCACGCGCAACGTCGTCACCTTCTACGTCAAAATCGAAGTGACCGATGACGACAAGGACCTGCTTCGCCCGCAGATGACCGCCAATGTCCAGATCCTCGAGCAGACCCGGCACGATGTGGTTTTGGCCCCAATGCTCTCGCTGTTCGACCGCGACGACAAAACCTGCGTGACGATCGTGAAGGACAACAACGCAACCGAGGACCGGCCGGTGCAAGTCGGCATCGACGACGGGGACAACGCCGAAATCATTTCCGGCCTGAACGCCGGCGAGAAAATCCTGGTCCATCACAACGACGCGGCCAGCAAATGGACGGGCCTGCGCGGCAAGAGCGCCGGCGCCGCCTCCAAACGTTCCGCCGCCAAGAAGAAATCCGACGCCGGCGGGAAGGGTTCACCTGGCAAAAAGACGGACGATTCCTCGCGGAACGGCCGGTAGCCGGATTGGGCGCCGAACCATGCTTTTCCAGATGATCGTCAAGGTCGCGCTCAGAAGCCTGCTGGCCAACAAACTTCGCTCGGCGCTGTCGGTGCTGGGCGTGATCGTGGGGGTGGCGGCGGTCATCGCCATGCTGGCGATCGTCAGCGGATTTCACAACTGGGCGATGAACCGGATCAAATCGTTCGGCGCCAACCAGTTGGTTATCATGCCGGGCGGGCGCGGAACCGGCGGCGTCATCAGCGGCACGCAACAGAATCTAACCGTCCCCGACGCCCTGGCGCTGTGCGGCTTGGCCAACGTCCAAGCCGTCTCCCCCGTTTCCGAAGGAGATTTCCAGGCAAAATATCTCAACCGCAACGCCGTCGCCGATGTCTCCGGCGTGGCCCCGACTTTCCTGCCGATCGCCAATTACCAGATCGACCGCGGCGTCATGTTCAGCGACGACGACGTCGACCGCTCGGCCCACGTGGCGGTGCTGACGCCGCTGATGGCCGAGCAACTGTTCGGAAAATCCGACCCCATCGGCAAATCCTTCAAGATCGCCGGCCTGAACTTTCGCGCCGTGGCCCTGCTGAAGAATCGCGGCGGCAGCGAGGGAGATAACGAGATCTTCGTGCCCTACACCACGGCCATGCACGCCCTGCTGGGATCGCCTTCTCTCAACTACATTTTCGTCCAAGCCGAGGACGGCAGCGATCTGATGGCCGTCGAGCACAACCTGGTCGAAACCCTGCGCAACCGCCACAAAATCCTCCCCGGCGCTCCCGACGACGTTCACGCCTTCAATCAGGCCCGGATCATCGAAACGGTGAACCAGTGGAGCAAAACCGCAGCCATCCTGCTGGGATCGGTGGCGACGCTCTCCCTGCTCGTCGGCGGCGTGGGAATCATGAACATCATGCTCGCCAGCGTCACCGAGCGGACGCACGAGATCGGCGTGCGCAAGGCCGTCGGGGCCCGCGATTTCGACATCCTCTGCCAGTTTCTCATCGAAGCGATCATCATCAGTTGCGGCGGCGGCCTCAGCGGCGTGGCTCTGGGGATCGGGTCCGCCTGGCTGGTCGAGCATCTGACCGTCTTTCACACCGCCGTTCAGTTCTCCAGCGTGCTGCTGGCCCTGGGATTTGCCGCCGCCGTGGGAATATTCTTCGGATTCTACCCCGCCCGGCGCGCCTCCCGGCTCGATCCCATCGAAGCCCTCCGCTATGAGTGAAATTGCGCCCCGCCTCTCACCCCTTATGCCTTCGCAAAGTCATGGCCGGCGATTAAGATCAGCGGAGATGCGTCGAGTCGTTCTCATCATTGCGTCAGCGATATTTTTACCTGCCGTATGCGCGGCCGCGGAAAGTCGGATTTCGGTCCCGCTGCGCAATGGCCGTCTTACCGTCGCGCAATTGCAGGAGGCGATCGAAGAGGATTTGCACCTCCCCCCAACCGCGATGGCTTTCCTGCCCACCGTGAATGCCGGCGTGGACCTTCGGAGCATCAACGACTGGCTGCTCGTGCGTGGCTTGAACGGCGCGCTGGCGGACGGATTTCACGCCGGGGTTACGGACCAAAGCCTGCTCCTCCGATTTGATGCCGATAAGCTGCCGCGGGATTGGGACCAATCCTGTGACGCCCTTGGCCGATTCACGGTCGTGGCCGCGCCCGAGGCGGTGGCCAGGCAAAACCTGCGATTTGGATTGCACTTGCCCGCGGTGGTCGATCCGCAACGGCCGCTGGTGATCCTCATCCACGGCCTGGATGGAGATCGCTCCTGTTGCGGCGATCTGGCCAAGTTGCTGAACGGCGACGGCTTCCAAACTGCATTTTTCGCATACCCATCGGAGCGGCCGCTGGCCCAATCCGCCGAGCTGTTCGCTCGCCACATGCGGTCCCTGCACGAGCGGTTTCCTTCCATCAAAATTGATCTTGTCACCGAGAGCATGGGAGGCCTTGTGGCCCGGAAATACGTCGAAGGCCCCGAATATGCCGGGGGAGTGGATCATTTCATCCTGATCGCCCCACCCAACGCCGGTTCGACTTGGACGCCGTTTGCGTTTCTGCTGAAGTTGGGCGTGAACGCCTGGAAATGGGGACACGACCCGCAGTGGAGCCCGGCCTGGATGATCACGGAAGGGATTTGTCAGTCGGCCCAGGACCTTCGCCCGGAATCCGAATTCCTCTGCGAGTTGAATTCCCAGCCGCGGCGGATGGAGGTGCGATATACAATCATCGCGGGCGAGCGGCCCCTGCAATACCGCATCGCGGCGGAATTGCTGGATTGGTCGGCCCAAGCCCTTGGCGATCGCATCACGGGGTGGTGGGGTATTCGGCAGGTGAAGTCCTCCGCGGCCGACGAATCGCGCCGCTTGCTCGCCCAGATCGGCGATGAGGACGGGCCGGTGAGCCTGTTCAGCACCCGCCTGGCCGGCGTGACGGATTTCCAGGCCCTGGCCGCCGATCACGTGGCGCTCTACGAGTCCATCGACGGCCGGCCGCCGGCGGCATGGCCGGTGATTCGAGACCGCCTCAGCAAATAGGTTCCCTCCATGGCGGGTGAATTCGATCTCATCGATTGGATTCGAATCAATCAGGCGAAATCGCCGCTGATTTCAACCGGCATCGGCGATGACCTGGCGGTGCTGAACTGGCCGGCGAACGACCTGCTGCTGGTCGGGGTTGATCAGGTGATCGACGGCGTTCATTTCGATTCTTCCGTGCATTCCCCGGAGCAGATCGGCCGCAAGGCGATGAACCGCAATCTTTCGGATTGCGCCGCGATGGGCTGTTTGCCGGCGGCGGCGGTTGTTGCCGTGGCCCTGCCGAAGACCGCGTCGATCGAATACGCCAAGCGACTCTACGCCGGTTTGCGCGAAGCGGGTGATGCGTTTGAATGCCCGATCGTCGGAGGCGACACGGCGAGCTGGGACGGGAAGCTGGTGATCGGCGTGACGATCCTGGGCCGCTCCGGCGGCGTCCGGCCTGTCACCCGGGCCGGAGCGCGTGCGGGGAACGAAATTTACGTCACCGGCCCGCTCGGTGGAAGCAGTCTTGGCCGGCATCTGACATTCGTTCCGCCGGTGGCGCTTGGGCGCAAACTCGCCGGCGTTGCGACGGCGATGATCGATCTGAGCGACGGCCTGTCGCGCGACCTGGGGCACATTTGCCGCTCCAGCGGAGTCGGGGCCATCGTCGAAGCGAATTTGCTGCCGATCCATCCCGACGCCGTGGAGCTTTCCCATCGCGACGGCCTTTCCGCGCTGGAGCATGCGCTGAATGACGGGGAGGATTACGAGTTGCTTTTGACCGGCCCGGCCGGCATCGCCGGCGCGATTCGCATCGGCCGAATTGTCGGGGAACCGGGAATCTATTTGATGGAAAGCGGGGCAATGCGCCCGCTGGAGCCGCGGGGTTGGCAGCACGAATTCGGGCGCTAAACGTCAATGGCGGCGAGTTCCCCGTCCAGGAATTCCTGAAGGAATTGTGCGGCGGCCAGGGCATCGAGACGCCGCTTTTTTGCCTTCCGCGTGATTTTTTCCCCGCCGCGGCGACGGGCGGAAACATCCTGCTCGGCCTGGAAGCTGGAGAGGCGCTCGTCAACGAAGATCACGTTCTTTCCCCCGCGAGCGGAAAGTTGCCGGCCGAATTCGACGGCTTCCCGCGCCGCCGGGCCGCGCGTGCCGTCCATGTTCAGCGGCAATCCCACCACGATCCGCTGCACATCTTCGGCCTGCATGATTTCGAGAATTCGCTCGAGCGCCTGGGAGGCCGGACCTTGCAGGGCCTCGTAAGGCGTGGCCAGCTTGCCGCCGGCGTCGCTGAGGGCCAAGCCGGTCCGGCGAGCGCCCAAGTCTATCGCCAGCGTTCGCATATTGTCATTGGAACTTGTCGCCGAATTTCTCTTTGACCTTGCCAAGCAGTTCTTTGACGCGCTGGGCCTGATCCTTGGGGCAGATCAGCGTGACATCGCTGGCATGGACAACGATCATGTCGCTCACGCCGATGGTGGTGATCAGATGCTCGGGTCCTGGCTGAAAATCACGTTGTCGTCGGAATCAAGAAACAACCCCGTGCGGCAAACCAGGGCGTTGTTACGCTCATCGACGGGGAGGATTTCCGCCAGCGACGGCCACGACCCGACATCGGTCCAGTCCACGGGCATTTCCACGACGACGACCGACGCCTGGCCCTTCTGGCGGCTGACCGGTTCCATGACCGCGTAGTCCACGCTGATCCGCGGCAATCGCGGATAAACGTCGCGAAGCACCGATTCCTGCTGCGGCGTTCCCCACGCATCGGCAATCTGCGTCAGCCCCTTGTGCGAGCCGGGCAGATGAATCGCCAATTCGTTCAGGACGGTATCGCAGCGCCAGACGAACATTCCGCTGTTCCAGTAGTATCGTCCGGATTCGACGAATCGGTCGGCCAGGGCCTTGTCCGGCTTTTCGTGAAAGCCCAGGACGTGGTAGGCCCCCGGCACGCCCAGGGCATCCCCGCGATGAATGTAGCCAAGGCCCGTGTGTCCGTACGTCGGCACAATGCCGAACGTGACCAGGGACTTTGGCCGATCGGTGGCCACCTGGAAGGCCGATTTCACGCTCTGCTGAAATACGGCGACCGGCTCGATGACGTGATCGGCGGTGACGACGGCACAGACGGCATCGGGATCGCGATGCTGCAAAACGGCCGCGGAGAATCCCACGGCGTTGGCGGTGTCGCGGCCCATCGGCTCGCCTAAAAGATTTTCCTTCGGCAATTCCGGCAGGTTCTCCAGAACTCCCGCGGCATGAACGGCCCCGGTGCAAACGAAAATCCGCTCCGGCGGAAGCAATCCTCGCAGACGCTCGTAACTCAATTGAAGCAAACTCTTCCCGTTAACGAAGGGAAGGATTTGCTTGGGCAGATTCGCTCGCGACAGCGGCCAAAGCCGCGTCCCCGATCCCCCTGCCATGACCACGCCATATTGCATCGATTCACCCGATGTTGGTTGATCCATTCATCGTCGTCACGTGTATGAAACCCAAATTATAGCAGGAAATCCCCACGGTCCCATAATCAATAGGATGCGGATTTCACGGCATGGCAAAGAAAGTACCCTACTTTGTTCGGTGTCGTCGCGCTGGATGAACAGGCTTGGCAACGTGAATCACCGGCGGCGGCAGCGGACTGACCAGCGGCAAATCGCCAAACCAGAATCGCGTCACGCCCCAGTAAACGCCATCCTCCATTTCGACAGGCTCCAGGATTTTGCCCTTCAAAGGCCCGTCCACGGCTCGCCCGTCGGCCGTCCAGGCGCTGCCGCTGTCGGAATCGGTCATCATCGCCTGCGGGAACTTTTTGAATTGTTTCCCGGCGAAGGCCGGGATCAGGTCGCGATCGACGTGACGGTCGAACGCGGCCGGTGACCCCGTCGCCGGATCGCGAATCAGCACCGCCAGCGGATTGGAAAAATTCGTCACGGGGTCGATGAGATCCGTATCGCGCACGGCAACCGGATCTGAGCCGCGGATCAAGGCGATCCTCATCTCCGGGGAGAAATCGCCGGAGATTTTGGGCATCGGATAATAGGGCAAAACCGCATGCCGCGGCGCGGCGCCCGCTTGCGACGGCGGCGCCAGAACGAGCGTACCGGGATGCAGTGCAAGCCAGCGACCCCACCTGGTTTTGATGGTTGGAATTTCCGAAATGAATCCAATGGGCGTCTGGCCGCGCATGGTTTTGCCGGTGATGCCATTGATGAACTGCCCCACCCGGGAGTTGTACACCAGCAGCGCGTTGGCCGGCATGCAGACCACTTCCAATTCCTCGGCTCGAATGGATCGATCGACGCGCTCGGCGATGGCGCAGTTGGCGAAGGGGGACCACATGAGGATCATCGGCCGCGGCTGATTGCCGCGCACCACCAGCGGCCGGGAATAGAGCGATGCGTAGGGAAACGCCAGCGCATCCGGGCCGTCGATCAGCCCCACGACCGAGTCGTCATTGGCCATGAACGAAGCCTGGTCCGCCGAAACGAAATTTGGCCGGCCATTGACGAGGAAGGCGTTCTGCGGATTCATCGCGAAGCGATTGCCCAGCAGCGCGACGATCGGCGCCAGCCCAAGCAGCCACCACCCCCGCCGCCGGCCGCCGATGATGACGCCGATCAGCGCGACGCACAGGATCAGTGCCAGGGCAATTGACGGTCCCTGAAGCCTGCGGGAGAGCAGGATCAGTTCGATTCCATGCGGATATTGCGCCCAGAACGGATCGATTCCAAAGGCGACGACGGCAGCCGGCACGGCGGCGAAAACCAGCAGCAGAAGCGGCAGCAGCACGGCGTTAACATAGCGACGGGGCGGGAAAAGCAGAAATGGGTCTGACTGATCTTTGTGGTCCTTAAGCGGCACGGGCGTCCCAATAGCTGTCCCACAGATCGCTGTACTGCAAACAACGCAGACTGCCTATCCGTTCGGCTCGACGCGGCGACCACCGGGCGTGTTCAATTTTAGCCGAGCACCCAGGATCGTCTTGCAGCCGCCTTCGATCAAGCCGCTGCCGATCGGACGACCGGCGGCCAGGCGCGGGCCGTACCACATGCGATCCATGTTGTCCGTCAAGTAACCCAGCAGTTTCTTCAACGCTTGGCGACGTGTCCCGGGTGACTCGGCAATCAGTTCCTCAATGTGCCGGACCAAGGCGGGTCCGTTTTGCTTGAGTAGCAATGCCAGTTTTTCATCCGCCCAGGCGCGCGCCGCCGGACCCTCGCCCAGCATTTGTTTGCCGCAGTCATGCAGATGCTCGCTGACATGGTATACGTCCACCACCCAACGGGTATTGGCCGTGGGCAGACGAACCCCCGCCTGTTCCCAGATCCACTTGGCCCCGTCGGCGATCACGCTCAGCGACGCCTCTTTGTTGACGGCCAAATGCTTGAACATCGTCGCCCAGCGCGCTCCGATCAATCGGCAGGGCGCGATCTGGCACCACGCCAGACGCGCCGTCGGCTCCGGCAGCACACGGTCGGCCCACTGTTCCGGGCCGACCGCCTCGCCGGATTCACGCTTGTCCAGCACGCTCAGACGCATCTCCGCCCAGCCGCCGGTGGTATTAATCTTCATCCCGTCGCTGCTGAATTCCAACTCTCCGGCGGCCTTGGCCATGCTCTGGGCGGAAACGGGTTCCGACCGCACCCATCGGCCGGCACGCTCGCCTTCCTCATCACACTCGGCCCGGATCGTGTCGTTGCTGACCCGCATCCGGCACAATTCCAGCAGCTTCGCCGACGCTTGTTCAAACGACCAGGTGCTCCCGGCCACCGCGATCACACGCCGCGCGTGTTCGCTGGCCATCCGACTGCCGATGCCCGCCCACGCATCCAGCGGCGTCTGCGTCCGCCCGCATTCCGGGCAGGCGTAGTAACGACGGCTCACCCTCATCTCGCCCACCGTCGTCAGCACGCACTTGGGCGAGACACGTTTGAATTTGGCTTTGCCGCCGCAGGAGCAACACAATCGCGAGACCCCTTTTTTTGCGCCTCGTCCTGGGCATTGATCACGCGCTGCAAGGTGTTCCGCAGCAATTCGTCCCCGTGCTGGCGAACGGCCTGTTCCAAACAGGCCAACCCTTTCCCATGCGGTGCCTGCTGGCCCGCCAGCTTCACCGCCCGATACGTCGCCACCGCCTGTTCGGCAATCAATCGCTCATCATCCGAAAGCTTGTTCCAGTCCATTGGGCACCTCCTTGTCCCAGCATTTTGCCATAAAGACCACAAATGCGCGCCTCACCCGCAGAAATCACGTTTTCGCGCGTTCAATCGCTTTAGTTACACTTCCGCCATGACACAGGATATCCGTCCAATGGTTATCGTGGCCGAGGGCTCCGATCCCCGGCCGCTGGAGTGGCTCAAGGAACGTGCCCGAGTTGTCCAGATTGCGCCGAGCGATCCGGCGTTTTATGATCGGCTCGCCGAGGCGGATGGGTTGCTGGTGCGCACCTATGCCAAGGTGAACGCCGCTTTGCTCGATCGTGCGCCGAAACTCAAAGTCGTCGGGCGCGGCGGTGTGGGGCTCGAAAACATTGATGTCCCCGAATGCCGAAAACGCGGGGTGGATGTGGTTTATACGCCCGATGCCAATACCCTGGCCGTCGGGGATTTTGTGTTCGGGTATTTGCTGCAGTTGCTGCGGCCGTGGGAGTTTTTTCGCGATTCGATTTATCCGCCGAAGGAATTCAAGCGCATTCGCGATACCGTTCGGGGCCGGCAACTGGACGAACTGACCCTCGGCATTCTCGGGATGGGGCGGGTTGGCCGGCGCGTGGGGCACATTGCCGCCAACGGTTTTGGGATGCGCGTGATCTACAACGATTTGCTGCCGATTCCCGGTTTGGATTTCCCCGCGACGGCCGTCGATAAGCCGGCGCTTTACCGCGAGGCGGACATCCTGACGATTCACGTGGATATGCGGCCCGGAAACGAAAACCTCGTCGGACGCGAGCAGATTGCGCATTATGAAGGCCACGGCGGTGGTGATCAATACGAGCCGGGGTGAGGTGCTGGATGCGGCGGCGCTGGCGGAGGCGATTCGAGGAAAAAAGATTTTCGCCGCGGCCCTGGACGTTTTCTCTCCCGAGCCGCCGGTTGGTAATTTCCCGCTGCTGGGATTGAGCAACGTGCTGCTGACGCCGCACCTTGCGGCACGGACGACCACGGCCCTGGAGAACATGAGTTGGGTGGTGCGGGACGTGATGGCGGTTTTGCAAGGCAAGCCGCCGAAATATCCGGCGCCGTTTTAGCCATTTTAGCCGCGTCCCGGCGCCCCGGGACGCGGCGAAAACATTGCAACGCATGAAAGGATGTGACGAAATGATCAATGATGTGCATGTGACGGTTGTTCCCCGAGCCGGACGGCAGACGGCCGGCACCGGCTCGAAATGGGAGCCGAAGATGGGATATTCGCGCACGTGCGCAGCGGGGACTACATCGCCGTTTCGGGGACCGTCGGCGTCAATGCGGACGGGAAATATCCGCCCGGCGCCGGCGAGCAGACACGGCGATCGCTGCAGATCATCCGGACGGCGATCGAAGCCCTCGGCGGACAAATCGAGAACGTCATCCGCACCCGGATGTTCGTCACCGATGTCTCCAAATGGGAGGAAGTGGCCCAGGTCCACGGGGAAGTTTTCGGCAATATTCGGCCGGCAACGGCGATTGTTGAAGTCGCCCGGCTGATCGATGCCGAGGCGCAAATCGAGATCGAAGCCGACGCGATCGTTCGATGAATTCTACTTTTTGAGAAGGACGGCGGCGTTGCGGATTTTTGCGCCGCGGACAGTGGCGGCAAGATCCGGAATCACTTTCTTAGGCGGCAGTTTCACCAGGGTGTCGCAGCCGCGGCGGCGCACGGTGAGCACGACCATCGCCTGCGGGCCGACGATCACGCTTTTTGCGCTAAGTTGCCGCAGTTTTTTCGGGCCGAAGTGACGGCGCATTTTCCCCATGAAATAATCCAACTCGTAAGTATCGACCCAACATTGGCCCTGGGCCGATGAGCCCTTTGCTTCCATAAAGAACTCCTTCCGTGGAGGATGGTCATAAGTGCCGTACATGCGTATATTCATATATACGGCAACGCGATTCGTTCGTTCAATTCGCCTATTCAGGTGACGGCCATGCGAACGAAAACAGAACCTCGTCTTGGCGATATCGGGGCGCTGGTGCGTGCCTCCCAATCGCTTCGCGCTGTCGCGCCCGGCGAGGGCGTGCAGAAGCGCCGCCGGTTGGTCGCGAGTTTCTGCTCGATGCTCGGCGAGCAAATGCTCGACGGCAAGCGCGTGTTGCGCTGCGGCGAGCCGCTGTCGCGCCGCGAGCGGCAAACGCTGGAGCTTTTGCTGGCCGGCAACGCGGAGAAGCAGATCGCCGCCCGATTGAGCATCAGCCGCAACACCGTGCACGTTTACGTGAAATCCCTGTACAAGCGATTCGACGTGAGCAGCCGCGGCGAATTGCTGGCCCGATGGGTGCAGCCATGAATCACCTAAATGGGTGAATGAGACAATTGACGCCTGACATCCCCACGCTTGAAATCCCACTTCCCACGCGATACCGTTCGCTGCCTTCTTGCGGAGTTGAACGATGGTTTCTCTGGCCGAGCGAATGAAGCTGATCTCCGAATCGATCACCCTGGCGGTCAGCGCCAAGGCCAATGCGATGAAGAAGGCGGGGATCGACGTGGTTGGATTCGGGGCCGGGGAGCCGGATTTTGACACCCCCGCGTTTATCAAGGAGGCCGCCAAGGCCGCCCTGGACAAGGGGCAAACCAAATACACCCCGACACCGTGCGTCCCCGAATTGCGCGAAGCCATCGCCAGGAAATTCAACGTCGAGAATGGGCTGCCCTACAAACCCGATCAGATCACGACCGGATCGGGCGGCAAACATTGCCTGTACATGGCGTTCATGGCGGTGCTGAATCCGGGCGACGAGGTGATTATTCCAACCCCGTACTGGGTGAGCTATCCCGAGCAGGTGAAGCTGGCGGGGGGAATCTGCAATTTCGTGCGCGGCGAGGAGGCCAGCGGATTCAAGATTTCACCGGCTCAGCTCGAGGCGGCGATCACGCCGAAAGCCAAGGTGTTGATCATCAACAGCCCCAGCAATCCCGGCGGACACGCGTATTCGCCGGCGGAATTGAAAGCGCTGGCGGAGGTCGTCGCCAAACATCGCCAACTGGTCGTTTTCTCCGATGAGATCTATGAGAAGCTGGTGTACGACGGGCTGAAATCGGCCAGCTTTGCGACTCTGCACCCGGACCTGCTTCAGCGCACGCTGACTTTCAACTGTCACAGCAAGAGTTTTGCGATGACCGGGTGGCGAATCGGATACATCGGCGGGCCGAAGGCCGTGATCGACGCGATCAACAAGCTGCAGAGCCAGATGACCAGCCACATCACGAGCTTCACGCAGCTTCCGGCGGCGATTGCGCTGACCGATCCGCGCGGGGCCGAGAGCACCGAGCAGATGCGCCGGCAATTCGAGAAGCGCGGGCGGCATCTTTGGGAGCGGTTGACGGCCCTGCCGAAGATCACCTGCGTCCGGCCGCAGGGAGCGTTTTATGCGTTCCCGAACGTCAGCGCCTATTTCGGGAAAAGCGCCGGCGGGAGCAGAATCACGGACGCGGTGAGTTTTGCCGCGGCGCTACTGGAGCAGGGCCACGTGGCGGTGGTTCCCGGTAACGACAGCGGGTTCGACACGCACGTGCGCCTGAGCTTCGCCACGAGCATGGAGCAGATCGACAAGGGCGTGGACCGAATTGCAGATTTCCTGAAGAAGCTGGGTTGAGGGCTTCCGAACGGCGTTGGATATTCGAGCGGCCCCGGGATGGCCATCCCGGGGCTTTTTTCAATTTACGCGCGCTTGCTGTTTGCCGGTCAGATTATCCGTCCGGGATTGCGACGAGTTGGCGTCGGGGATTTGCACCACGGTTCCTTTGATGCGCAGGCCGGTGAGGAAGAAATCATCCTCGTAATAGACGGCGGCGTCGATCATGAGGTTTCCGCCGCCCGATTTCAGGGCCATCTCCAGCGGCTCCTTCAAGTTGGCGCCCATGCCGAACCACCACGTCTTTTTCCCCTCACAACCTTCCTTGCGGGGGAGCTTGTCGATATCAACGTCGTGGGCAACGAGGGTCCTGGAAGAAATGGCGGTGAAATCACCGATGCGTGTTTCGCAGCCGGTTGCCGCGAGAAACAGGCCGCACAGTATTGCAGTCTTTATTCGCACTGTTGTCTCCTTGCCTGACAAAATGTCGCCGGGAATCACTTGGAAATGGGGCTTCCGGTGACGACGAACTTAAATTGGTTGACGACAAGAGCGTTCCAAGCCTGAACTTCAACGTGGGCGTTTGCCAAAGCGACGCCGTCGCCCTTGTCCTCGGCGTGGTCGGTGGCGGTCTTGAGGCTGGGCATGGCCCCGAGATAGACCCACTGATAGGTCGCGTCTTCGCCGGAAACCTTGGGTATGTTCGCGGCGGCCTGCGTGTTGATATTGCTCAGGTCCACTGCCTTGGTGGCCAGCAGCGGAAAGTTGCCGAGGTCGGTGGTGCAGCCGCACAATAACAGGAGCGGCGCGGCCAGCGCGGCCGCGGGTAAAAGCATGCTTGCGAATCGGTGCATCGATTGTCTCCTTTCCAAATGGACTGGCCGTCAACACATGGCCTCGTGAGAGGCTAGCGGAATCGACAAAAGACGCAAATAATCGGGCGGGTAATTGACAGGCCAAGGACCGGACCGGCACGGTCCGGCTCCGTTCTTTCAGTTCACGGTCGGATCATCCGGAATCCGGGATGGATCGACCCACTGGCCCAGAAGCCGCTGACGCATCAGCTTCGCCCAGAGATTCGCCTGGTCGTCAAACACGTTTGCCGAGGCGGCATCGGCGACGATCCAGGAATCCAGTTCCATTTCCTCTTCAAGCTGGCCCGGGGACCAGCCGGCATATCCGACGAAATACCGCGCCTGCCCGATCTGGTGTTTCAGGAGCGATTCGATCTTGGATTTCTCGGTGGTGAAAAATACGCCGGGGAGAACGTCGGCGTCCTTGACCATTTCATTGCCGTGCAGAACCATCAGCGGCCCCTCGCACGGCCCGCCTTGGTGCAGAACTCCCTCGACTTCGCACGGCTCGCCCAGGCTCTGCTCGCACGCCTTCTGCACGCTGATCTGCAGCGGGCGATTCAGAATCAACCCCAATGCCCCCTGGTCGTTGTGCTGAATCATCAGCACGACGGATCGCGCGAAATTGGGGTCCACCAACCGTGGCGAAGCCAATAGAAGTTTGCCCTGCGTGGATTCCATTTCCATGTTAAAGACGATAGCCAGCTCTTTGCCGCCATTCCAGAACGGTTTCATCTTATTCCAAGGAGGCCTTTCGCGGCGGCGGGCGGCGGCCTTGCTTCACTTCCTCCTCCAGCAGCGACTTTCGCCGCAGGATGTGGTGGTAATGCTGGGCAAAACGATGGGCCTCGTCGCGGATGTATTGCAACAGCCGCAGGCCCGCGTTGTTGCGAGCCAGGCGAATCGGCTCGGAACGGGCCTGGATGTAAACCAACTCTTCCTTCTTGGCCAGCGAAATCACCATCGGCGGCCTCACGTCCATGGTTTTGAAAACGTCCATGGCGGCGTGAAGCTGGCCCAGGCCGCCGTCGATCAGAATGACATCCGGAAACAACTCATTGCTGGCCCCGGCTTCGCGGTATCGGCGGCTGACGACTTCCTGGATGCTCCAGTAATCGTTGTTTCCCTGCCCGTGCTTGATCTTGTAACGGCGGTAGGCGTCCTTGAACGGCACGCCGTCGATGAAGCAGACCTTGCTGCCGACCATTTCGCCGCCCTGAAGATGGGCGATGTCGATGCCCTCGACGATCCGCGGCGGTTCAGCGAGAGAAAGCAGTTCTTGCAGCTTTTCGATTCCCTCCCTGGGATCGGTGACGAACGCCTCGGGCTGCCAGTATTCCTGCTCGCCTTTGCCCGCTCGCTGCCCGAGGGCCGTCAGGGCTTTGATCTCATCGCGCAGGCGGGCGGCCAACTCAAAATTCCGATCGCTGCTGGCCTCGAGCATTTCCTTTTCCATCGTGTGAAGGACGGATTTCTTTTCGCCGTCGAGGAAGCGGAGCAACCGGGCGATGTCCGAGCGATAGGTCTGCTTGGAAATCTTCGCCGCGCATGGGGCGGTGCATTGCTTGATCGGATAGAGCAGGCAGGGCCGGAAAAACCGCCGGTTGTCGTCCGATTCGGAAATCTCCAGATGGCAGGTTCGGAACTTAAAGGCCCTCTGCAGCAGCGTGACCGCTTCCTTGAGGGAATGGACGCTGGTGAATGGGCCGTAAAGTTTGACGCCCTCGGTGCGCGGCTGGCGCGTGACGAAGACGCCGGGGAATTCGTCGCCCGTCGTCACCATCAGATATGGAAACGTCTTGTCATCCAGCAGGCGGGCGTTGTAACGCGGCTGGATGTCCTTGATGAGCCGATTCTCGGCCAGAAGGGCTTCGACTTCGCTGTCGGTTTGAATGACCTCGAAATCGACGATCTGTTCGATCAGTCCCGCCTTCTTGTGCTCGAGTTTCGTTGCGGCCTGGAAATAGCTCGAAACCCGTTCGCGCAGGCTGGCGGACTTCCCGATGTAAATCACGCGGCCTTTGTCGTCCTTCATGAGATAGACGCCGGGGGATTTCGGCAGTCCCTTGGCCTTCTCGGCGAGCTTTTCCAGCCGGTCATCCATGAAGATGCAAATTGTATGCGGCGGAGACGGTGATTGCCTCAAGGCGACGAGCAGCGCCTTTTTTCCCGTGCCCCGTGCCGATACGCTGGCGGATATGGTTGTGGTGCCCAGCATTGACCTGCGCGGTGGGCGCGTGGTTCGCCTGCAACAAGGCGACTATGCGCGCCAGGTGAATTACGACGTGGAACCAGTCACAGTGGCCGAATCCTTCGCCGCGGCCGGCGCGAAGTGGATGCACGTCGTCGATCTCGACGGCGCCCAGGAAGGCCGGCCGGTGCAGACGGAGATGATTTCGCGGCTGGCCAGGACGCCGGGGCTGGAAGTGGAGGCGGGCGGCGGGATTCGCCGGCGCGAAGATATCGACCAACTGCTCGAAGCCGGCGTTCGCCGCGTCGTCGTGGGAACTCAGGCGATGGAAGATTGGCCGTGGTTTGATTCATTGGCACATGACGCGAAATACGCCGGGCGCATCGTGCTGGCCGTGGATGCAAAGGACGGAATGATCGCCGTGCGCGGCTGGACGCAAACATCATCGCGCTCGGCCGTGGAGGTCGCCGCTCAGGTGAGCGATTGGCCGCTGGCCGCGATTTTATACACGGATGTGGCCAAGGACGGGATGCTGCAAGGGCCGAATTTGCAGCAGACTCGCGCCGTGGCCGAGGCCGGAAAAGTCCCGGTCATCGCCAGCGGGGGAGTGGGCGGCATCGAACACATTCGCCAACTCAAGGGATTGCCGATCTGGGGCGTCATCGTCGGGCGGAGCTTGTACGAAGGGAAACTCGATTTGGCGGAGGCGATTGGGGTGGCACAAAGTTGAGACGACCGGATTACCGATCCGCCAAGGCGGTGTGAAGCACCGGCGGCGGGGAATTAACCAGATCGCGCAGGGCCGACGCCGCGGTGTATCGGCTGTACCCGCCGGCGGGCATCGGATCGGTCGCGCCGATCAGCGAGACCAGGATGCTGAACGTGAGCAGCAAACCGGCGATGGCCCAGGCCGGGGCGCGGTGCGGTCGGCGCAGCCAGGCGCCGGCCCAGAAAAAGAGCAGCGGCAGGAAGACGATCAGCCAGCGATTGCCGAAGGCGGCGGTGGCCGGGCCATAGCGCGAGGCCGAAAAGCCGATGAGGCCGATCATCGCCGCGATCGCGCTGTCGGCGGCGAGGATCTTGGTGGTCAGCGGCCAATGGCGGTGCATGACCGCGAACATGCCGGCGACGCCAAGGATGACGACGGGGAAATGGACCAGCAGGCCATGCTCGCCGATGAGCGCCCAGGCGAAGCTGCCGATGCCGCGGCCGATTTTTTGCCAGAAGGTCGGCGGAGGCGGATTGGCGTCGGGATCATCGGCCAGGTCGGCCGCCTGGTATCGGTCGGGTCCGTCGGGGGCGGCATCAATGGCCGGTTCGTCGATGAGGATGCGGCGATGGATGGCCAGCTCCGGGTGCATCTCCCCCGGCAGAAGGTTTCCAGTGACTGGCACGGTCAGGGTTGCGTGAAGCAGGATGGGCGGCGTGGCGCCGAGGAGAAAGAGAATGATCCCGCCGATGCGAAGCGCCGTCGGCAAGCGGATCGCGGGAATGACGGCCATGAGAAGGACCAGGAATACCGAGGCGGACAAGTCGATGGTTGCGGCGAGGGCGGCGCAGAATCCGGCCAGGACGATCCATGCCCCGCCGCGCGAGGGGTTTTCGCTGCCGACGATATGGACGAGGCAACCTGCCGCGGCCAGGACGAGTACAGCCGCGGGCACGTGCGGGTTGAGGACAACGGCGTAGCTGATTAGCCCGGTCCCAAACACGACGGCCGCCGCCAGGGCGGTGCGCCACGGCCGGCGAAGCTCGAAGATTCGGCCCATTCGATAAACCAGCCCGGCGGCGCCGGCCACGGGCAGTGTCGCACCGAGCAGCGTGAGCAGATAGGGGGCCAGGACGGAGTTCTCCTGAAGTCGGTAGCCCATCCAGAACAAAATGAGCGCCGGGCCGCTGAGCAGAAACGCCAACATCGGCGGCTGATCGCTGAAAAGCCTGCCATTGGCCGCAATGACGTGAGACGATGGGATGAACTGGCGGGTGTCGATGGCCAGGCGCTCGGCCAGGAGCCCGGAATCGGCCCGGTGCTCGACCAGGGCGGAGATGGTTGCCAGCCGGAGTTGTTCATCGCCGCCGGCCTGCCCGGGATGGCGAAGCGGCCGCAGCAGCGGCAGGCAAAACAGCAGGACAACGATCGGCGTGGCAAGAGCCCAGGGCCGCACGTACGGCCGGCCGGGTCGTGGGCGAAGTTTGGCGAGCAAGGACTGCATAGACAAGTTCGCGAACAGAGCCGCACCCGTGTCGGCCCGGTCCGGGCCGGCACGGCCCGGCTCTTTCATTCAATACACCTTCAGATACTGCACGAAGTTCCGCAAAATTCGCTGCCCCTGCCGGGTATAACGCGGCATGTTTTTGGCCGTGTCCTGGCGTATGCGCCTCTCCTTATCGGGGCCGAGGAATTTGCCGTACTCCTGCCGGCCGGCCACGAGGACCGCCTCGATGTCGGCTTCCGTGAATTCAAAATGATATTGAAACCCAAACAATCGCGTCTTGAACCGAAAAGCCTGGTTCTTGCATACCTTGCTGGAACTCAGCAGCGCATTTCCAGTAGGCGGATTGGGAGGCGGCGGATCGGAAGGCGGCGGCAAGCGCGGCAAATCAAAGGTGTCGCCATGCCAATGAAACATCATCGAGCCATCGTTCAATCCCATGACAATCGGTTCGGTTCCACCGGGGAACGGGAAAGTCACCGGCCCCCAGCCCAACTCAGGAACCGCAATCGGAGGATCTTCCGGCTTCGCGCCCGGCTTGGTGTTGGCGTAAACCTTGGCGCCGGCCGCATGGGCCAGCAACTGGGCTCCGAGACAGATTCCCAGCACCGGGCGATCGGCCGCGATCATATGCTTGAGAACTTCCACTTCCCGGCCAAGGAAGGGGTAATCCGCATTGCCGATATCCCCGACGCCCATCGGGCCGCCCAGGATGATCAGGATCCGCACCTCGTCCAGATCGGTGGGGACTTCATCGCCCTGGTAGAGCCGTCGCAACTGAACCGGAATGCCATAGTCGCGAAAGATGGGAACGATCTGCCCCGGCCCCTCATGGGCAACGTGCTGCAGGATGACGGCACTGCTCATAGAGGGAACAATGATCCGCTCTGGCGGACGGCCTTGTCAAGGTCGGCCCGAATCCGCCTCGCCAGGCGGCTGCGGGCGGTTTCTTTCCGGGAGACGGTCGGGATTGGCTTATTCGGGGCTTTGTCCGGAGATTTGGAGACTGGGGACGGGGGCAACGCCGCGCCCTCACGCTCGAAGGCGACGCGATACCAATGCCGGCCGTCATCGTCTTGCATGGGATACAGTTCCCGCAGGGTATCCAGCAACTCTTTCAAGGATTTGAAACCATCCGCCGCGGCGTCGGCGGAAGTCAAATCCTTCTGCTCGACTCGCCGGCACGACAGGATTCTCAGCCAGCCGACGCCTGGGACCGAGCGCAGGTCCCCGGATGCACGCGAGCGTATTTCCACCGCCGCAGGGTAGTGGTTTTGGTCCCGCGACGGATGGAATCGATGAACTGGCGTTTGAACAGCAATTGAGGCATTGCGCTTCGGACCCCGGTCTCCTATCGGTCGAGGATTAATGTCCGATGAGCTTCAGTTGGCGAAGGATAATAATCGCCAGCAAAACGGCGAAAACCGCCAGTAATCCAAGTAACGTTCGCTTGTCCTGTTGTTGATAGGCATTGGTTTTAACGGGGCTGAGTCGGCGCTGTTCCTTCTTGAGTTTCTTAAGCTCGGAGCGGCACGAGCCACAGATTCGCCGTCCCTCGTAATCATGGAGCGCGGCCTCATTCACGATGCGTCCACAATCGGCACATTTGACCCCTTTGGGGGCATGGGCCGCCTTGTCGATCTTGTGACATTCCGGACACCAGTAGCCTCGGCTGTCGCGCAGCGCTTCTTCCCGTTCAGGCCCTTGCCGCACTGGCAGCAGACCTTCGCCGCCACAACCGCCTTTTCGACGAAGGTGTCGCCGCTGGACTGTCCATCGGCGCCGAAATCAGTGTTGCCGGTGGATTTGTTGGTAAAACAGGTGCAAGGATGTCCGTGCTCCGAGCCCTCTGAGCCAAGGACGCCTCCGCACTCTGGACAAATCAGTTCCGACGACATGGTTTTAATGCCCTCGCGATGGGGCCATGAGTATTGTAGAGTATGTCTCTATCGGCGAAATGCCGGAGAGGAATTTATTTCTTAAATGTTTTACATCACGGACTTTATATGCACAACCATGCGAGGGATTGGAAGCTGAAGCCTCCCCCTCGGCAACTTGCTGTCGCACCGGCCAATGCGCGAAGTTATTGAGGTGACCGCGGCAGTGGGTCGATGTAGGAAATGAACCTCCCGGCCTCGCTTGTGTCCGGGTTGAAAAGGCCCGCGAGTAGGAGTTAAGCTTGTTCGTCGGATGGCGTTGCATGAGGGCCTACAATTAGCAGTTCCCCCCAAAACTGGGGCACGCGAATTTATTTATGGAATCGTTTGACATTATCAATCGCGCCAACGCGGACTACATCGACCGTTTGTACGAACAATATCAGTCCGACGCGCGTTCGGTAGACCCATATTGGCAGGCGTTTTTCGCGGGTTTTGCCGCTGCCGGCGGCCGTGCGGCGCACCTCACGGGAGCTTTCGACGCCTCCGAACAGCCAAGCCCTCACCAGGCGCGCGCCGGCGTTGAAACCAAGAACCTGGTTCATTCCTACCGCGAACTGGGGCATTTCATCGCCAATCTCGATCCTCTCGGCCACAATCGGCCAAGCCATGCATTATTGGACCTTTCGCAATTCGACCTGACCGCCGCGGACATGGACAAGCGGGTCACTCATTGCGATTTTGAAGGCCCGTTTGACGGAACCCTTCGCGATCTGATCGAAAGCCTGCACACCACCTATTGCAGCACGCTCGGCGTCGAATTCGCGAGCATTTCCGACAAGGCCCAGCGCGAATGGCTGATTCAACGAATGGAGCCGATCCTCAACCGTCCCGTCCTGACCAGTCCGCAGCGGCAGGCGCTTCTGTACGAGTTGGTCGTGGCCCAGGGGCTTGAGGATTTCCTGGCCCTGAAGCAGCCGGGCCAGAAACGCTTCGGCATCGAAGGCGCCGAATCCCTCATCCCCCTTCTCAATACCCTCGTGGACGACGGGGCGGCCCTGGGCGTCCTGGAAGTGGTGATGGGAATGGCCCATCGCGGCCGGCTCAACGTGCTGGCCCACGTCGTCAACAAGCCCTATGAAGCCATCTTCCGCGAATTCGAGGGCCGCGCTCCCGAGCATTTCGACGGCGACGGTGACGTCAAATATCACCTGGGATATGCCCAGGATCGCCAAACCAAAAGCAATCACGGCATCCACATCGCGCTGAGCTATAACCCCAGCCACCTGGAACTGGTGGATCCCGTGGTCGTGGGGATCGTGCGGGCCAAGCAGAATTATCGAGGCGATCACGCGACGCGAATCCGCGTGGCGCCGATCCTCATCCACGGCGACGCCGCCTTCTGCGGGCAGGGAATCGTGCATGAAACCCTCGGCCTGTCGGAACTGCCCTACTATCGCACCGGCGGAACCATCCACGTCATCGTCAACAACCAGATCGGCTTCACCACCCTGCCGCGCCAGGGACGTTTCACGCCCTACCCCACGGACGTGGCCAAGATGATTCAAGCGCCGATCTTCCACGTGAACGGGGATGACCCCGAGGCGTGTCTTCACGCGGCGCAACTGGCGATCGCATTCCGCCAGCAATTCCACTGCGACGTCATGATCGATCTGTGGTGCTATCGCAAGAACGGCCACAACGAGCAGGACGAGCCGAGCTTCACCCAGCCGCTGATGGCCCGCGAAATCGCCGCCAAGACCCCTGTTCGCGATCTCTACGCGCAGCGGCTCATCGACCAGGGCGTGGTCACGCCGGAGCAGTTTGAGGAGATGAAAGTTGAATCGCGCCGCCGCCTCGACGAAGCCCTGAGCCATGCCCGCCAGAACCAGCCGGTCGCCCCGTCCCCCGCCACGCTCGGCGGCGTGTGGAAGGGATTCTCCAGGGACGGTGATTGGTCCGCCATCACCAAGGTGCCCCGCCGACCTGCTGAAAAAAGTCGGCGAAGGCGCCACGCGAGTCCCCGACGGATTCACGGTCCATCCCAAGCTCAAGGGCCTTTTGGCCCGGCGGCTCGAGATGTCAACCGGCAAGGCCGCCATCGACTGGGGCGGAGCCGAAATGCTCGCCCTGGGAAGCCTTCTGCTGGAAGGCACTCCGGTTCGATTCGTCGGACAGGACACCCAGCGCGGCACGTTCAACCATCGCCACGCCGCACTCCGCGATTACAACACCGGCGAAAAATACGTTCCCCTGGCCAACATCGCCGAAAACCAGGCCCCCATCATCGTCGTCAACACCATGCTCTCCGAGCTGGCCGTGCTCGGCTTTGAATACGGCTTCAGCTCCGCCGATCCGCGAAACCTCGTCATCTGGGAAGCGCAGTTCGGCGATTTCGTCAACATGTGCCAGCCGATCATCGATCAATTCATCGTCGCCGCCGAATCGAAATGGGGGAAGATGTCCGGATTGGTCATGTTGCTCCCGCACGGCGACGAAGGCTCCGGGCCGGAACATTCCTACGCCTACCTCGACCGCTTCCTGGCCCTCTCGGCGGAGGAGAATATCCAGGTCATCAACCCCAGCACGCCGGCTCAGTATTTCCACGTTCTGCGCATGCAGATGCGCCGCAATTTCCGCAAGCCGCTGATCCTGATGATGCCCAAGAGCACTCTGCGCGACGCCGAGCCTCGACGCTGAGCGATCTGACCGAGGGTTCGTTCCACCTGGTGATGGACGATCCGAGCTTTCCCTCGCGCGACCGGGTGAGGCGGCTGCTCTTGTGCAGCGGGAAGATTTATTTCCGGCTGGAAGCGGCCCGAAAAAACGCCGGGCTGGAAGACGTGGCGATCGTCCGCGTTGAGCAGCTTTATCCCTATCCCAAGACGGAGCTTCAGGCGATGCTGGCGAAATACCGCAATGCTCACGAAGTTTGCTGGGTGCAGGAAGAATCCAAGAACCGCGGGGCATGGGTTTTCATGTCCGACCGTCTCGAGCCGATGCTGCCTGAGACGGCCGTGCTGAGCTATTACGGACGGGACGAAGCCGCCAGCCCCGCCGTCGGGTCCAAACGAGTCAGCGATCAGGAATTGGCCGACATCGTCTCCCGAGCCTTGGAATTGCCCGCGAACCAGCCGAGTCTTTCCGCCCAGCCGGCGCTTGCCGGCCAGCCGCCTCCCGTCGCCCCGGCCGCGGAAGGGCAATTGGAAAAGGTCGCACAAGGCTCAGGCCTTGGCGGGGACTAAATAAGGAACCGTGATTCAGGGACAGTTCAAACATAGTTAGCGGCGGTGCGAAGCACCGCGGGTTACGCCAAGGTCCAATAATCGCGGTCGCCCATTTAAAGCTCGAGCGTAAGGATCAAACTCATGGCCATCCAGGTAAAAGTTCCCGGTCTGGGCGAATCCGTCAAACAAGCCACGATCCTCAAATGGCACAAGCTCGACGGCGAGGCCGTCAACGTTGACGATCCCCTTTGCGAATTGGAAAGCGATAAGGCCAACGCCGATCTGAACGCCGAAGTCGCCGGCATCCTACGGCGCAAGAAGAAGGAGGGAGAGACGGTCCAGGTCGGCGAGGTGATCGCGGAGATCGATCCCACCGGCGTTCCCACCGCCAAGCCCGCGAAAGTCGTCGAGCAGAAGAAGTCGGGGTCAACGACTGCGCCGACGGCAAGTGCAACCGCCACGGCAACATTGGAAGATTACAGCCCGGCCGTTCGCAGGTTGATGGACGAAAACCATCTCGATCCCAAATCCATTCCCGCCACGGGACCCAAAGGCCGGCTTACGAAAGAAGACGTGGAGGCGTATCTGGCCGGCCGCGAGGGTAACGGCCAAACCGCGCTCGAACCGCCCGCGGTGAGCGCAGTCGAACCGCCGCCTCCCCCTTTGCCGATCGTTCCTGAAAAGAGAAAGGAAGTGGCCACGGTTTCCCCGTCCCTACCCGCCGGCGCAAGCGATCCTATACGATTCCACGGGAATCCATCGCGCCCCCATGAGCAAGATCCGCAAGCGCATCGCCGAGACCCTCGTGCTCGCCCAGCAGACCGCCGCCATCCTCACCACCTTCAACGAAGCCGATCTCACTTCCATCATCGAGCTGCGCAACAAGTTCAAGGACCGATTCCAGGAAGTCTACGGCGTGGGCCTGGGCTTCATGAGCTTCTTCGCCCGCGCCTGCGTCCTGGCACTGAGGGAATTCCCCAAGCTCAACGCCTTCATCGAAGGCGACGACGTCGTCTATCACCAGTTCGTGAATCTGGGCATCGCCGTCAGCACCGATCGCGGGTTGGCCGTGCCGGTCCTCCGCCATGCCGAAAAAATGTCCTTCGCAAAAATAGAAGCGGAGATCAAGCGCCTGGCCACCGCCACGCGCGATGGGAAGCTCTCCCTGGAAGAACTCTCCGGCGGAACGTTCACGATCACCAACGGCGGCATCTTCGGCAGCCTGCTCAGCACGCCCATCATGAATCCCCCCCAGAGCGGCATCCTCGGCATGCACGCGATCCAGAAGCGCCCCATGGTCATTAGCGACAAGATCGAGATCCGCTCGATGATGTACCTGGCTTTGAGCTACGATCACCGGCTGGTCGATGGCCGGGAATCGGTCAGTTTCCTGGTGCGGCTCAAGCAATATCTGGAAGATCCGTCGCGGCTGATGCTGGAGATTTAGCCGAAGATCGGCCGGGGCAAGCGCGGCTGGATTTCGAAAATGAGCCGGCCGGTCCCCCGGCCGATTCTTTCTGCCCGGATTTTTGGGCACACCGCGGCATAGCTCATATGGAACAGCGCCGATCCTGAATGATGCTATAATTCAAGGGCATGGTACTAAGTGTTTCCATTTCCCCCGAAGCCGAGGCCAAGCTCAAGGCAAAGGCCGCCGCTGCCGGCGTTGACGTGGAGAGCTACGCGTCAAGGACGCTGGAGCGGTTGGTCTCACGTCCATCCCTCGAGGAAGTGCTGGCGCCTCTACGAGCGGAATTCGATGAAAGCGGGATGACTGAGGACGAACTCGCGGAATTCCTCGAGCAGGCAAAACACAAGGCGCGGGCGGAGCGGCGCGCTCGCCGAGCATCATGACCGGCGGCCGCAACGCTGTCTTTGACTGCAACGTATTTCTGCAGGCGATGCTTAGCACCCATGGCGCTGCTCACGCATGCTGGCAAAACGTGCTCTCGGGGCGAATCACGCTTTTCGTCACGCCTTATATCTTGGCCGAAATCCGTAAGCTTCCCGAGCACGGGAAACTTCGCAAGTTCAGCAAATTTACCGCGGAGCGCGTCGAGCGGTTCATCGAGGAACTGCTTGACGTGGCGGAGTTGATTTCCGACCCGCCGCCGATATTCAACTATCCGCGAGACCCTGAAGACGGCCACTACGTGGACGTGGCCATTGCGACAAATTCAATGCTCATCGTATCCAACGACAAAGACCTGCTCGATTTGATGCGCAACTCGAATGCCGACGGCAAGGCCCTCCGCGCCCAGCATCCGTCGTTCAGAGTTCTGACCCCGCCACAATTTCTCGCCGTCATTGCTGAGGCGCCAAAAGCCTGAAGTCCGCGGCCACGCGAAGAGTTCGATTAACTGGCCGTCCACTCAAGGGCAACGGTTTGCCGTGCTGGAATCGTTCGCGAAAACGCGCCGATGTATCATCTTCGATTTCGTTCCCCAGCGACTCGACATCCAAAAACGGCCGGGAAACCGCGTGGTTTAACGAGATGACGGTAAACCGTTACGGTGCTGAATTTCTATGCCGCCGCGGGCGTCGGTGCGGGCGCCGCGGGAGCGGAAGCCGGCGTTGCCGCCGACGCCGCCGCGGAGGTCGTTGCGGCTTTGTCTATGCCTTCGAAGATCGCGCCTATGGCGTACACCCCTTTGGAAAGTTGGCTGCAACATTTGACGGTGCATACCAGGGCCAGCGGCCGGGCCTCGTTCGCGCGCGGGAAACGCACCACAAACCGATCGCCCGCCTCCATCTTATGCGAACAGATGATCCCGATCCCGGTGCGGGAAATGTCTCGCGTCCAGACCTCGATCGCCTCGGCCGGCACGCCCGCCTCGATCGGGACGATCTTGATGCGGCAGCGAATGCCGACGCGGGGCTGCGCGCGGCGCTGATGCTTGATCGTCGAGCCGTCCCCCTTGAACAATCGGATCGTCTGCTCGAACAGTTCCGCCGACAGTTCCATAATCCGTCCCTAAAAAAACCTGGCGAGGAAAGCCCGCCCAAAATCATCGGCGGTGCGGCGGCTCACCTTTAGCAGACCGCTTTCGGCGCGGCGCATTGGAATCAGCGGATTTTCAACGCTTCGCGCAGGATTTTATCGAACCATTTTTCCGGCAATAGCCGCTTGATAATGGCCGCGGACATGGCATCGCGGCCGACGGTTTTGCGAATCGGCGGGCGGCGGGCGGTCAGGCATCGATAGACCAGCCGGGCGACGCGATCGGCGCCAATGGCCGAGCCGGCGGATTGCCGGCTCGTGCGCACCACCGCGTCGATCTGCCGGCCATAGAGCTGCCGAACCGCCGAGTCGGGGCCAATGGTTGCCACGGTTTCGTCCCCTTTGCGCCAGATTTCCGATTGGATCGCGCCGGGCTCGAGCAGGGAAACAAAAATGCCCTGATCGCGCAGTTCCATTCGCAGTGCGGCGGCGACCGCGGCGATGGCGTGCTTCGAGGCGGAATACGGCCCAAGCGTTGGGATCGTGACTCGTCCGGTGATGGAGCCGATGAAGACGATGCGACCGGAGCCGTGGCCGTGCGCGGCGACGTGGCGGCGAAGCATCGGCAGCAACGCCTGCGTGACGCCGACGTGGCCGAAAACGTTCACCTCGAACTGACGGCGCCAATCTTCGACGGGGACGAATTCGACCGGGCCGTAGACTCCGATGCCGGCGTTGTTGACGAGGCCGGCCAGCCCGGATTCGCCGGTGATTTCGGCGATCTCCCTGGCCGCGGCGGAGATGGATGCGCCGTCGGCGATGTCCAATTGAATGCCGCGCAGATTTTTGCTGGCGGCTTCGAGTTGCCGCCCGTCGGATGGGCGGCGAACGCCGGCGAGGACACAGAATCCTCTCTCGGCAAGGTAAACCGCGCAGGCCCGGCCGATGCCGGTGCTGCAGCCTGTCACCAAAACGTGGCGTGGGTTGTCGGTGGCGTTCATCTTACCAATCGAGCGTTCCGCGCCAGGCGCGGGTCAGTTCGTCCACGTCGAGTTCCAGGCCGCCTTTGAATGCGAGCTTCGGCGATCGCTGGACGGTTGCGAAATCGATTATCTTCGCGACGCGCCCGAGTTCATCGGTCCGCGCGCCATCAGCCAGCTCGACGAGAAACCGCCCCGGCGCTTCGGCGAATGCCGCGTCGGTGTCGAGCGATTCGCCGAGCCTCAGGCCCAGGCCCGAGGCGATGCACATTTCCGCCGCGGCGACGGCCACGCCGCCGTCGCTGACATCGTGGCACGCCGATGCCTTGCCGGCGCGGATCAGGCCTGCGATCGCGCGGTGCAATCGGCCCAGGCCGGCGAGGTCGGCGGAGTCTTGCGGCTCGATCAGCACGACGCGATCTTCCGGCGATTTGAGGTCCATCGTCACGCATTTGCCCACGTCTTCGATCACGCCGATCGCGCTGATCAGCAGCGTGCGCGGGATGCGCATGACCTGGCCCGTTTCCTTGTTGGTGAATTGGTTGTTGAGCGAATCTTTGCCGCTGATGAAGGGGATTCGGTAGGCGAGTGCCGCGTCGCGGCAGGCTTCGCAGGCGCGGACCAGCGTGCCCATCGTCCGCTCGTCATCGACGCTGGGCCAGCAGAAATTGTCCAGGATGGCGATTCGATCCGGATCGGCCCCGACGGCGACGACGTTGCGGATCGCCTCGTCGATGGCAGGCGATGGCCATTTCGTACGGATCTTCGATTTGCGGGGATAGACCGCAGCCGACGACCACGCCGCGGCGGCTGGATGAGTTTCGGGCGCAGAACGGTGGCGTCGGATGGGCCGATCTGCATCGGGCCGACCAGCGGCTTGACGACCGATCCGCCCTGAACCTCGTGATCGTATTGGCGAATGATCCAGTGCTTGCTGGCGATGTTCGGATGGGCCAGGGCGGCGAGGAGTTTTTCTTTAATTGCACCCGGGGAGAGGGGCGGTGAGGCCGGCATGGACTTCCTGGATGACGGCGCGGGCACGATCGCCTTGCGCGTCGGCATGGGAATCCCGTGGTGCAGGAACTGCATCGAGAGCCGGCCGACCTCCTGGCCGCCGAAACGGAGGATCAGTTCGCGGTCGGCCTGGCCGAATGTGCCGATGACGGTGGCTTCGACGTCCTCGCCGCCGGCGAGTTCCAAGCAGCCGCTCGACCTGCCCGGGCGGAACGGACAGGACCATGCGCTCCTGGGCCTCGCTGATCCAGATTTCGTCGTAGCGCAGGCCGGCGTATTTGAGGGGGACTTTTTCCAAATCGACGATCGCGCCGATTTTTTCAGCCATTTCGCCGACGGCCGACGAGAGCCCGCCCGCCCCGCAATCGGTGATGGCGGTGAAAAGCCCGGCGTCTCGCGCCGCGAGGATCACGTCGGCCATTTTCTTTTCCGTGATGGCGTTGCCGATCTGGACGGCGTGGGAAAATTCGTCGGCGTGCGTGTCGGTGAGTTCGGAACTGGAAAACGTGGCGCCGTGGATTCCATCGCGGCCGGTGCGTCCGCCGACCAGGACGATGGCGTCGCCGATTTGGGCGGCTTTTTGCAGTTTGTCCCGGGGGATCAGGCCGATGCAGCCGCAGAAAACCAGGGGATTTCCCAGATAACGCCGGTCGAAATAGACCGCCCCGTTGACGGTGGGGATTCCCATTCGGTTGCCGTAGTCGCGCACGCCGGCCACGACCTGCTGGAGGATCCGTTTGGGATGAATGACGCCCCGGGGCAGGCCATCGCGAGGGGCGTCGGGAAAGGCGACGCAGAACACGTCGGTATTGGCGATGGGCTTGGCGGCCAGGCCGGTGCCGAGGATGTCGCGAATCACGCCGCCCGCCCCCGTGGCGCTGCCGCCGTACGGTTCGATCGCGCTGGGATGGTTGTGCGTTTCCACCTTGAAGCAGACGGCATCGGCATCGTCAAACGCCACCGCGCCGGCATTGTCGGTGAAGACCGAGAGACAAAATGGATCGTCCGCATCGCGATCCTCGATAGTTTTGGTGCTGGAAAAAATCGTTTCCTTGATGAGGTTGGCGTAGCGCCGTGAGCCGACCTTGCGGTTTTGGTCGTCGCGGATTTCAACGTTGACGGCGCTCTTGAGTGTTTTGTGGACGCAATGCTCGCTCCAGGTCTGGGCCAGCGTCTCCAACTCGATGTCGGTCGGCTCGCGATCCTGCCCGCGGAAATAATTCTGGATCGCCGTCATCTCCTCGGGCGAAAGAAAAAGATGTCCCTCGCGGCTGAGCCGCGCCAGTTCCCCCTGCGAGAGATCGCGCAGGTTGATGCGCCGGAGCAGAAATGGGGCTTCGCGCCCGCTTTCAAATTTGCAGGGGCAATAGGGTTCGAAATGGACCGACTCGATCACGCCGTTGGCCAGCGCCCGGGCGGCGAGGGTCTCCAGGTCCGCTCGATCGAGCTTGGGCTCGATCAGGAACGCCCGGCCGGTGCGGACCTGCCGCACGCCCAGGCCCAGGTCGCGCACGGCCATTTCGGTGCTGGCGGCAACCGGGTCCATCACGCCGGGCTTGAGATGGACTTCGATGCGGCTGGCGCCGGCGGCGGGCCGTCGCGGATCGAAGATTTCGGCGGATTCGACGATCGGATCGGCCAGCAGTTGGCCGGCGATCCGGGCGATGCCCGCGGGATCTGCATCGGTGTCGAGGAGGAAAATTCGCGAGCATTGGACGGAAACGACGTGTTTGCCGAGGTCGCAAATCTGCCGGCAAATCGAAGCCCCCAGCGGGTCGTTGCCGTCGCGGGCCCGAACGTCGATGCGATGGATCATGCGGCGATTCTAGAATGAATGATTGGGGTTGGCGAGACGCGGGAATCAGAATTAAATGCAACCGCAGAGACGCGGAGAACGCCGAGACAGACGCAAAGAAGAGTTCTTGCCGCAGATGAAAATCTTCTCTGCGTCTTTCTCCGCATCTCTGCGTCTCTGCGGTCCAATTCTCAGCCTGCCGCGGGCGACTCGATTCCCGCCGGGCGCGGCAGCAGCGAGATCGTCGCCTCGTACACCATGGCCGGCGTGAGCCGGGTCATGCAGCGGTGATCCAGCGGGCAAACTTTCTTCTGACACGGACCGCAAAAAACCTTGACGGCTAATTTCTTTTCCTTGGCGAAGTTAATCTCGGTCCATTCGGGGTGGGTTGGGCCGAACAGCGTGATCACCGGCACGTCAAAAGCCGCCGCGATGTGCCGCGGGCCGGTGTCGTTGGTGATCAGAAGATCGCAGCGGCGGATGATCTCCTTCAATGTGCCCAGGGTTGAGCCCTTGGACAGAAGATCGACCGGAGCGTGCCGCATGAGCCGCGAGATCGTCTCGATGATGCGGCGCTCGCGGGGCGCTCCGCTGATGAGGATCGTCGCGCCCAACTCCTCGACCAAGCGGTCGGCCAGGGTTGCGAAGTATTCGGGCAGCCAGCACTTGGCGACGCCGAATTGCGCCCCGGGATTCAGCAGAATCAGGGGCGCTTTTCCCGCGGCGGCCGGCCGCTCCAGATCGCGCGGCAGCGCCGCACGCTCCAGGAGATCGCAGGCCTCACGCCGCTCGGAATCGGTGACGAATAGTTTGAGCTTGAGGTCGCCTTCCTGGCTGCCGAGGTAATGAGCCAGGCCCATGTAATATTTGACGATCGGCGTGGGAAGGAATTTGCCCTTTTCCTTTCGCGGCAGGAGCTTGTCCGAGAGCAAAAACCCCCGGCCGTCGCGGTCATATCCGACGATGCGCGGAATGTTGGCCATTTTGCAGACCAGGGCCGCCTGGAACGAATTGGGCAGAAGGATCGCCAGGTCGAATTTCGCGCCGCGCAGCCGCCGGGCCAGATCGAACAAACCCTTGCCGGCTTTCTTTTTGGTCTTTTCGGATCGATAGGTGATAAGCTGATCGGCCCAGGGCAGGCCGGTGTACAGCGGCTTGACGTAGCGCTTCATCATATAGGCGATATGTGCCTGGGGAAAGAGGGCGCGCAGGCGCGCAGCGTGGGCGTGGACATCACGGCGTCGCCGACCCAGTTGGGCTGAACAACCAAAACTTTGCGGGCTTCCTGCATCTGGACGAAGTATAACGGAGGGAGGGGGGAATGCCGAATGGGCGGACCGGGCCGTGAGGCCCCCAACTCGGGAGCGGATCAGTTTGAATGTTCTGACAGAGCCGGGCCGTCTCGGCCCGGACCGGGGCGGCACCGGAGCGGCTCGTTGAAATCAAATCTCACGCGGAGGCGCGGAGCACGCGGAGCAAAAACCCGGCTTCTTCTTCTCCGCGTGCTCCGCGCCTCCGCGTGAGATCCTTCTCCGGTATGGATGCCACTGCGATTTGGGCGAACCACAATTCAGCGCTACACCCGAAATGGCTGGCGACGGTGAGCTTGCCGCAAGGCCAAGCGGAGGAGAAGATGATGGTCAAGAATTGATTAAAGGGGAATTGATTAAAGGGAATTGATTAAAGGGGACGTAGCTCTTTGTTTTCATCGTGGAATTGATTAAAGGGGACGTAGCTCTTTGTTTTCATCGTGGGGCATGGTAGGCTGTGGAAACGGCGTCAGGTCTGCGGTGTGTTTTCGTACAAATCCCGCCAATAAGCCTGTTGAGCCCGGTGTTACGCCTTCTCGCCAATTCATTCCGTGTACGCACCCACAAAATGCCATAAGTCGTGCGTGGTAATAGTCTTACAAGATGGCTTACAAGTTAGTTATCACTAATAAAACTCGCAAAAGTGTAACGTTTTGTAACCTTCTGTAACCCGCCGCGCAACTCCTGCGTTTCCGGCCGGGTTCTCGCTTTATCTCTCTATCCCGCGGGATGTTCCAGGATGAGGACTTCTTCTCTTCGGCCGGCGTGGGAATAGTTCACCCCGGTTTCGACGGCGCGGAGGATCAAATCGTGTTGCACATCGGGGGGGACGAGTTGCCAATCCTGAATGCTGATGACGATCCATCTTGGCCACTGTTTCGGGGGAGTGGTTTGCAGGTAATCGGGCAGTTGTTCGCGAGCGCCGCCGCCTTGATAAAAGGCCAGGCTTGGCTCGGCGTAGCCGATCATGGCGACGTGGACTTTGGAGCCGTATGCGCCCATTTGCGTCAGGTCGTCGGCCAGGCGTTCGGAGAGTTGGAGGAAATTTAATCTCGGGAAAACGGCGATGTAGAGGATGGCGATCATGATGGCCATTCCGACGCCCAGGACGATGGCCGCGCGGGCGATGCGCTGCTGGTAAAAGCGCCCGAAGACCAGGGCGGCGTAGATGACGCCGGCGATGTTGAAGGCGATGAAGCCGGCCTTGGGGAGTTGATCGAGCTTGGCGTAGCGCAGGCAGAGCCACGGTCCGGCGGCCAGGGTGAGCGCGATCAATGCCCAGGCGGCGCAGGCGATGAGGAACGCGGGTTGTTTGAGGTCGCGGTTTTGGCCGCGGATACATCGAACCAGTGCGTCGGCGGTGAGGAACGCCAGGCCGGGGAATGCCGGCAGGATGTAGAACGGCAGCTTGGTGCGGATGAGTTCCATCATGAGCCATGGGCCGATGGTGGCGGCCATGGCGAAGCGGATGACGGCCGAGCGGCGATTCTTCCAGGCGGAGACGATGGCGGTGGGGAGGAGCAGGCTCCAGGGGAAGAACGTGGCGAAGATCAGCACGGTGTGGTAGCCGGGCGGTTCGCCGTGGCCTTCCATGCTGGTGACCGTGTGCAGGTGGGCTTTGTGAAAGAGTTCCTCAACGAACCCGGGGGCGTGCTGGTGGACGAGGACGAGCCAGGGCGTCACGATGACGGCGAGCACGGGCAGGCCGAGTTGCGGCTGGAATCGCCACCACCATCGGATGGATTCTCGCCAGTTCCATCGGTTGGCCGCGGCGTCGAGCAGAAGCAGCGCGATCAGCGTTACGCAGTGCATGCCGAGGGCTTGCGGGCCTTTTGTGAGTCCGGCCAATCCCAGGGAGATCCAGAAAACCGGCGCGGCCCAGGCGGGGGACTTCTGGTTGCGCCGGGCCGAGTTGTACAGAAATGCGAGGCATCCCTGTCCGACGGCGACGAAGAACATCATCATCGCATCGGTGATGCAGAATTTCGCCGAGCCGATCGTCAGCGCACAGGTGCAGAAGATGAAGACCGTCCAGAGGGCGCGGCGGTCGCCGATGAAATGGCGCACAACGGAAGCAAGCAGAAGGGCGGTGAGGACGACGGCAACGGTGGAGGGGAATCGTGCCGCTTCCGAAGTATCGCCCTCGACGGCCATGGCCAGCATCTGGCACCAATAGATCATCGGAGGCTTTTCGATCCGCAGATTGCCGAGATATTTGGGAACCACCCAATCGCCGGTTTGCAGCATCTCGCGAGAACATTGGGCATATCTGGGCTCGTCGCGGTCCCACAGGGGTACGGAGCGAGCGCCGAGGAGGTACAGGACCGTCGCCGCGAACAACAGGGCGAGGAGGACTTTCCAAAAGCGAGCCGAGCGCGGCATACGGGGGCAGAAGTTACGCGGGGCCGGCGGCAAGTGCAAAGATGGACGCCGATTGCCGAATGAAAAGGTGGAATTCGTCATTTGTCATTTGTCACTCGTCATTTGTCATTGGCCATTCTTGGTCCTCCTCTTTACCAAAGTCGCTTCACCCCTTACTTTCACGCGGCACATGGCACCGATCTATATCCTCCTGGCCCTGGCTGTTTTGAGCGCGGGGATGATGCTGCTGGAACGGCGCGGCCTTGCCACCACCTTGACGCTTTCGTTCAAGGGAGACCTGAAACGCGAGACGCGATTCCTGGCCCAGTACGGCCAACTGATTTGCACCTTCTTTACGGCGCTGCTTATCTGGCAACTCGACCCACGGCATGGATTGCGGATTTGTCTGGCGCTTTGGTCGGCGGTGATCGGCGTGACGATTGTCGGAACGATTGCCAAGCGCTTGCTTGGGCGGGCGCGGCCGCGACGCGATAATGCGGGGAAATTCCTGGGACCGTCGCTGAAGCACGCCAACTTTCGAGAGAGCTTTCCTTCGACGCACAGCGCTTCGGCCGTGGCTTACGCGACGGTGCTGGCGATGGCGTATCCGCAGGCGGCCCTCACGTTCTGGACGCTGGCGCTGCTTTGCGCGGGATTGCGGTACGTGATGGACGCGCATTGGCCCAGCGACGTGCTGGCGGGGATTGCACTGGGGTATCTGGGGGGGACGATTGCGTGGTGGGTGTTTTTTTGAACCGTCAGACGCGGCGGGCAGGGCCCGCCGGCTAAAAGGGGATGGTTTGGGGTATGCCATGCCTTTGTCATGGGATTTTGTTGAATTGATCGATCGGCTACATCAGTCGTTTCTGTCGGCTGAGAATGAGTTGTGCGCCGAGCAGGCGGTGCGTGGGTTGGATGTGCTCGATGAGCGGGCATTGCAGGCGCTCCTGGCCGAGAAGTTGGCGGTCTTCTATTCCGTGGCCCGGGAGGTCCATTATCCTTCGACGGTGGGGAGGAAATTAACGCATCGGCAGCGTTGCGACGTGGTACTGACGCCGCTGGGCCGGCCGCTGCGGCTGGATCGATCTGTCCCCACGCTGTTCGATCCGCCGAAGATGGCCTCGCCGGAGGAAGCGCTTTGGCTGGAGGTCAAGGTCGCCTATCAATTCCGCGAGGGGGGCGTTCGGCACGGCGGCTACGGCGGACAATGGCGAAATGCCGTCGTCGATGATCTGCGAAAGATGGAGGCCGAGCCGAGGATTTGCCAGGCCGCGCTGGTCCTGATCGTTTTCAACGAATCGGCCGAAATACTGGAAAAGAACCTGGAGTTGTTTGAAATCGTTTTGGCGCAGAAGGATGCCTGGCGGGTTATCGGCTGGTGCGGAGCCTGGAGATCCTGGAGCGGATCGGGCATCGGCTGTGCACGCTCGCGGTTTGGCCGACGATTCAGAGATGAAGTCGGCCGGTCAATCCGGAGTTTTGTCAAACAGGTAAATGGTTCCGTGAAGGATTGCCACGGGTCTTTCCCGCAGGAACCGCTGATAGAACTGTCGCTGTTCGGGCGTCATGCTCGGTCCCTGCAATGAGAAGGCGCTGATGGCGTAGATGGGCGGTTGGCCGGATGGGACCGTTTGATCCGGAGCGGGCATCAGATTCCCGGGCATTTCAATGTAATGCAGATGGTAATAGCGCGGATCGGGCAATCCGAGTCGGCAGAGATAAAGCTGGTAGCCGGGGTGATCGTGTTGCCATTGGGCCAGAGCGGCGATGTCCTGGCCCCAATCGATGTTGGAGTCGCTAAGGAGGGCCAGGCCGCCGCGCGATCCTCCGGCGGCGACGTTGAAGAAGGGAATGTAATCGGGATATGCCGCGATGGTTTCGGCGAGCAGGCCGAGAAATAGCAGCGCGACGATCCAGCCCGTGATTTTGGGCCGGCGACGAAAGGTAGCGGCGGCGGCGACGCCGAGAAAGATGAAGAGGAAGGGATAGACGGGAAATACGTGTCGCAGGCCGATATCGAGATGGCTGCGCATGGCGACGATCATGTAGAAAACGGGGCCGACAAGCGTGGCGGCAATGGGCCACCCGTCACGGTTTCCAGCGGAGCGGCGTCTGCCGAAGAACCAAACCACGGCGGCGAGGCCGATTCCGAACAGCGTCGCCAGCGGGGTTTTGAACAGGATCGCCAGGGGAAAATAGTACCACCAGCCGACCATGCTGATTTGGCCGCAGAGAAAGCCGTGGCGGGCGATGGAGCTTCCGTACGTGTAAAGAAAACCGTAGAGCCAGGCCTGGGGAAATAGCGCGTGCCGATCGGCGAATTGGACGGCGCGGATGGTTGCGCTTGGGCGCCAGCGACTGACCCAATCCTTCAATTGGCTGTAGGTCGGGTAAACGGGCGGAGGATCCTGGCTGACGACCACTTCGCCTTCGGCGCAATAATTGATGAGCAGGGAATAATCGAACCAGTGCTGAGAATGGGGCGAGGGGCTGAAGCGGAATCCGTAGCACGCCCAGATGGCCGCGTAGCCGATGAGAGCGCAGCCCAGCAAAACGGCGGCGGCGGCGACGGTTCGGCCAAGGCGCGTTTGCAGAGTCCATTTGAGAAACGGCCAGGGCTTTTTAATCAGCACCCGACACGTCAGGGCGATGGCGATCATGGGAAAGGCGAGCAGGCCGGAAAACTTTGTCGTGAGCCCGACGCCGACCAGCAGGAACAGGGCGATGCAGCGAAGGAGCGTGGCTCGCTCGCCAAGGAGCCAGACGGCGGCCATGATCAGCAGAAGGACCAGGGTGATCGCCACGTCATTTTTGATCAGGGGCGAATGGGCGAGGAAATTGGGATCGAGACTGAAGGCGGCGGTGGCGACAACGGCGGCGAAAGGACCGCCGAGGCGCCAGGCCCACCAGGCGATTGTGACGCCGAGCAAGACCGCAAGGAGCAGCATTCGCGCGCGGCCGGCGCGGAGCAGTGAATCCGCGTCGTTGCCGGGCGTTTGGTAGAGCGTTTGGATGGCGTATCGAAATGCGGGGCCGGGGAGGAACTCCAGCATTCGATTCCACAGACGGCCTTGCCGATCCATCTTCAGCGCGGATTTGTCCGTTCCGGCGGCGACGTAGAATTTCCAGAGCGGCGGGTCTTCGGGGTTGATGCGGAAATCGTCGTAATGGGTTTGGGCCCAGGCGCCCATGAAATGCAGCGGTTCGTCGAACGTGGCGCATTTGTCGAGTTGTGCGGTCCAGGCGATGACGGCGAAGGCGATCAGCAGCAGGCTGCAGGCGGCGAGGGAGATGACGCGCATGCGCACGAGCGTTTCCTGCCAATCAAGTGGACGCCCGACCCGCCTGGAGAAGATCCAGCGGTTGGGCGCGGGCGACGCTGATGGCCGGCCAGAGGCTGGCGGCGAGGGCGATGGCCAGCAGCGCCAGGCATCCGCCGGCGACGACCGCCCAGGGGATTTGCATGTCGGGATTGTATCCGAGCAGGTCGCCGGTGATCTTTTGGGCATCGACGCTGATTTCCAGGCCCGCCGCCACGCCCAGCGCGACCCCGACGAGTCCGAGCATCGTCGCCTCGGCGAGGACGAGGCGGAGCAGATCGCCGCGGCCCAGGCCGATGCTCCGCAAAATGCCGAATTGCCACCGTCGCGAGCGGACCGAGGCCATGATCGTGTTGGCCACGCCGAGCGAGGCCACGGCCATGGCGGCAATGGCGACCGTGCTGATCAAATCCAGCAGGCGGTAAAACGTGCGCTCGATGCCGTATTTGATGTGGCGAACGTCGCCGGCGCCGAGACCCTGGTTGTTCAGGGCTTTTTGCACGTTTTTGAGCAGCTCGATTTTTGTCGATCCCGGCGACGAGATTGGCGCCGAACAGCCGCGCCCCGGTGACGCCGAAATCTTTTTTTGCGTCCGCGATGGAGCCGAAAACGCTGCCGGCCGTGCGCTGATCCAGGAGGTGCCCCAGATCGTACATGCTGATGATGACATCGGCGCCGGGCGACCAGATGATGGCGCAGATGGTGTAATTCTGCCAACCGTTCACGGTCGTGCGGAGCGGGAAAGTGTCCCCGATCTTGAGATGGCGGGACTGGCGAAACTCCTCGGTGACGATGATTCGGCGGGGCTTTTTCATGTCCTGGGCGGCGCGGGCCTCGGCCGCCGCCTGCTGATCCCGCGGAAGGGGCCGGCCCTCGTTGTCGCGGAATTCCAGTTGCACCATCTTCAAGGCCTGCTGCGGATCGACCGCAAAGAACATCACGCCGATGTCCTGCCCCGAGAGGGCTGACGCAAGCACGAGCGAGGTCTTGCTGTCACCGGCTGGCGTGGTGACCACGACCGGCATCAGCTCCCCGGGGGCGATCCCGGCGACTTTGGCCAGAGTCTTTTGGTCCTTCCAGGAAATGATGTCCGGGCTCCAGATGAAAATGTCCGGAAACTTATCGGGAAGCTGCCAGCCGCCGATCAGCGTGTGGCCCTGAATCTGCAGCGCGATCAGCGTGGCCAATCCGACCATGAGCGCGGCCGCGGTTCCGGCGGCGCGCAAATCCCCGTGCTGAGTTGCTGGCGCAGCAGCTGGATGGGCAATGCGAAGCTCAAGGCCAGCGGCGGCGCGACCACTCGCTCGACGACCCAGACGAACAGCGGCGCGAGCAGGAAAAAGCCCAACATGATGCCCGGCAAGCCGAGGGCAAAATGCGCGGCGAACTGAAAGGTCTCGGCGTCATTGCGCGGATCCTGCAAGCCCAGTGACTGAAACAGGCTTTCCACCGGGCTGAATAAGACCGCGGGATCGACGCAGATCAGAACGATGCCCAGGGTCGCCCAGCCCAGCGGCGGCCGAGTCGAACGCGGGACGTTGTGCGCGTTCATGGCCTCCAACGGATTGACGCGCGACGCCCACCAGGCGGGCAGCAGGCTGGCGAAGAGCGCCGTCAGCAGCGAACCCCCCGCGGCGAAGAACATGCCCAGCGGATTGAACACCACGCCGGCCGAAAAATGTTCCTTGTACCTCTCTTGAAGCAGCTTGATCCAAGCCATTCCCATGGGAATGCCGATGACGATCCCCATGGCCGCCAGGAACAGGCCTTCGAGCAGGACGAGTTGGAACACCTGCGATTTGACGGCGCCGACGGCCCGCAGCATGCCCAGGGTTCGCTGCCGTTCGGTCACGCCCATGCTCAACGCGGAGAAGATGATGAACATGGCGGTGAGCATGGCGATCGAGCCGGCGACGTAGCTGAGGATCTGCACGCCGCGGAGGTTCTTTTCCAGTTCGCCGGTGTTTTCGCGCCGCATGCGGACGTGCAGATTCGGATCGATCTGGGCCAATCGGTCCGTCCACCGCCGTTTGAACGCGTCGAAATTGGCCCCGTCCCGGAGGTAAATGCCGATGCGGGAGATCAGCGGCGGATGGTCCTCGCCCGCCAGACGCTGAAGCGTTTCGATGGGGAGGTAAATCGTGGCCCAGCGGTCGGCGAAGAACTCGGGTTTGTGAACGATCGCGACGATCTTGACCGAGATGGGGTGGAGGCCCGGGAGCTTGACGCTGTCGCCGATGCCCAGGCCAAGTCTTTCGGCGGCGACCTGATCGGCCACGGCGACGTTGCCGTCCGGGGTGTCGAACCAATGGCCGTCGGTCAGGTCGAGCGAATTGACGCCGGTATCGCCGGGTCTGCGGACGCCGATGAGATTCACGCCGATCTTCTCGGGGGGCACGGTGCCCGAGGCGACGCGGTCGGGACTTTTGGCGGGGAGCGCGGCGCCGGCGGCGCGGTCCAGGAGACGCTCCGATTCCAGCCGGCCGATCGCTTGGCGAACGGCCGAGTCGGCGGCGACCTCCTTGACCAGTTTCTCGGGAACGAATCCCTGCAACTCGTTGGAAGGAGAAATCACCGCGTCATAAGCGCCCATGTACCGGGTCAGGAACATCAATGCCGAGGCCTGGAGCGACTTGTATCCGCTGGTGACGGCCACGACGAGGCTCACGGACAGGGCGATGGCGGCGACGGTCAGCAGCATCCGCATTTTGCGGACCTTGAAATTGGAGAGGGTCAGGCGAAAGAGGAACATGGTTTCATCTGAGACATTCGGAATATTTGATGGCCAGGTCCGGCCCGCTCTGGTTGTCGGTGGCGAAGCGATTGACGATCTGCCCGTCGCGGATGACGGCGACTTCGCCGGCGTAGACGCCGACCACCGGCTCATGCGTCACCATCACGATCGTTTTATTGTGAACGACCGAAAGATCGCGCAGGAGTTCGCAAATGGACCGGGAATTGACGCTGTCGAGATTGCCGGTGGGCTCGTCGGCCAGAATGAGGGCGGGATCGGCCACCAGCGCCCGGCCGATGGCCACCCGCTGCTGCTCGCCGCCGCTGAGGGAGTCGGGACGATGCCGGCGGCGATCGGCGATCCCCAGCGTTTCCAGGAGCTGCTCCACCTTCTCCTGAGCCGGCCGGCCGTTCGAGTGCTCCAGCATCAGCGGCAGCGCGATATTCTCCTCGGCCGTGAGCGTGGGGATTAGATTGAACGATTGGAAAATCAGCCCGATGTTTCGACGGCGGAAAATGGTGAGTTGCCGGTCGGGCATTTGCGCCAGATCGAACCCGCTGACGCGAATGCTGCCCGAATCGGGCCGGGCGAGTCCGGCCATCAGGTGAAGCAGAGTGCTTTTGCCCGACCCGCTGGCCCCCATGATGGCCAGGAACTGGCCCTGCTGGACCTGGAGATTGATCGACGCCAGGGCGGAGATGGTTCGCTCGCCCTGGCGAAAGGTCTTGGTTACGTTTTCAACGACCAATGGATGCATGGGTCACCGGGGATCAAACGTTCCACACGACTATAGCGGGGATTTTGAAAAGCAGAAGGTGGTCATTTGTCATTTGTCATTCGTCATTTGTCATTTCTGATCGGATTTCGGTGCGAGCATTTCGATGCCGCGGCGGGCGGCGGCGCACCGCGGGTCGGCGGCGAGGGCGCGGCGGTATTCGGCCAGGGCCTGGTCGCGGCGACCGTGAAGCGCCAAGTAGGTCGCCCAATTGGCCCGGGCTTCGGCGTCATCGGGGGCTTGCCGCAAAACCTCGGCGAACTGCCGCTGGGCTTCGGCATCGTTTCCCTGCCGGGCCAGCAGCACCGCGTAGTTGTTGCGGATTTGCGGGTCATTGGGACGGCGGCTCAGAGAACGGGCATAGGCGTCGGCCGCATCGCTCAACCGGCCGGCGTCGCGAAGAGCGTTGGCCCGATCAAAGACCAGGAGCGGATCATCCGGTTTGGTTTGCAGCGCGCGGGCGTTGTATTGCAGGGCCGATCGCCAATCTCCCTCGGCGCGGGCTTCAAATGTGAGGATGCGCAGCGCGGCGACGCTGCCGGGGTTTGTCGACAACGTGTGGCCGCAGAGCGTGTCGGTGTTATGCCAGACGCGGGCTTGGCGATTGGCGGAACAGGCCAGGGCGGCGATGACCAATCCGACCAGGACTCCGCATCCGCGAGGAACGGCCGCCACCACCACCGCGACGGCTGCGGCCACGCCCAGCATCGCCAGATAGGCATAGCGGTCGGCGACGGTGGAGAAGTATTGGAAATTGAAGGAAACGAGCCCGAGGACGGGCAGGAGTGAGCAAATGCCGATCGCGGCCGCGGCGGCGAGCCGGGGAATTCGCCGCCGCAGCAGCAGCAGCGCGAGGATGGCAATCGCCGCGGCAGCGGCGGCCCACCAGGCTGACCGATGGGCCAGAAGCCAATCCGGGCTGCGGCCGTAGTCGATCCGGAAATGAACCGGAAAGAGAATTTTTCGGACGTAAAATGCCAGCGCGTCCAGGGCGACGATCGCCCGGCCCCAGATGGGCGGACGATAGACATCGGCGGCCGGCTGAACGAGCCAGGCGACAATTAAATCGGCCGCCGCCATGAGCAGCCACACGGCAAGCCAGCGAAGTTCGCGGCGCACGCGCTCGCCCAGGATGATCGCGAGCAACAACGGCGTCACCGCCGCGGTGGGTTTGGACAGCAGCGCCAGGGCGAAAACCAGCGTTGCCATTGCGATGCGCAAGATGCGGGCTCGGCCGGTGGCGTCGGCGGCCGTCAAATAAATCCAAATGGCCGCCAGGGACATCGCCCCGGCAAGAACGTCGCGCAAGCCTGATGCCCAGGCGACGGCTTCGACCTGGATGGGATGAACGGCGAAAACCGCCGCCCCCGCCGCGGCGGGCCAAACGCCGCCAACCCACCGCCGGACGATGAGGAACACGAGGATGCCTGCGACGGCGTGGATGCCCAGGTTCAGTCCGTGGAAGATTCTCGGGTCCAGCGATGGGCCGTGTTCGGGCGCGATCGCGGCGGTGGCCAGCCAGGCCGTGTAGGTGACCGGCGCCCATAACCCGAAATACGGCCTGGCCCAATAGCGCTCCAGGGCGGCGATTGTTGGCGGATTCATGTCGGGATTGGCCGCGACGTGCTCCATGTCGTCCCAATTGACGAAGCCGTTGCGTAAGACCGGATAGAAAGCCGCGGCTGTTAAGGCCGCCAGCAGCAGGCAAATCCATCCAACGGAGCGGCTGGGGGCAGGGGGCATGGGATTGGGCATTTGACCTTGGCCGAGAGGCGGGGTCAAACGTCAAAAAAGCCGCCCGATGGCTATCCCGGGGCTTTGGCCGTGCTATATAATCGCTGGCGAACTTTTTTCTAACGAGGAATCAGCGATGTCCGGAATGACGATGACGGAAAAAATTCTGGCGAAACATGCCGGACGCAAGCGGGTTGTGCCTGGGGAGAACCTCTGGGTCAATGTGGACATTCTCATGACCCACGATGTCTGCGGGCCGGGGACCATCGGCATTTTCCATGACCAGTTTGGCCGCGACGCCAAGGTGTGGAACAAGGACCGCGTGGTCATTATCCCGGATCACTACATTTTCACGGCCGATCAGAAGTGCCACCGGAACGTGCAGACCTTGCGGGATTTCGTGAAGGAGCAGGGGCTGCGGTATTTCTACGATGCGGAATTCGTGAAAAACGAGCCGACGATGCCCAATCCCTATCGCGACCCGAGCAAGACCAGCTACAAGGGCGTGTGTCACAAGGCATTGCCCGAGGAGGGGCACGTTCGACCGGGGGAGATTCTGCTCGGTACCGACAGCCATACCTGCACGGCCGGGGCCTTCGGGCAACTGGCCACTGGAATCGGCAACACCGACGCGGCGTTCGTGCTGGGGACGGGCAAGCTGTGGCTCAAGGCCCCGCCGACGATGCGCTTCACCTTCCACGGCTCGATCCCGCCTTATCTGACGGCCAAGGATTTGATCCTGGCGGTGATCGGCGAGATCGGCGTGGATGGGGCGACGTATCGCAGCATGTATTTCGCCGGGGACGGGATTTCCTCGCTGACGCTGGAAGACCGCATGACGCTGACGAACATGGCGATCGAGGCGGGCGGGAAGAACGGCGTGTGCGACGTGGATGACAAGACCCTGGATTACGTCCGCAACCGCAGCACGACTCCGAACTGGGAAGTCGTGCGCGATGATGCCGATGCCAAATATTGTTTCGAGGCCCAATGGGATCTGGCGACTCTCGAGCCGTTGGTGGCCAAGCCGCATAGTCCCGACAACCGCGACACGGCATACAACTGCCGGGACGTGAAGCTGGATCAGGCGTACATCGGAAGCTGCACGGGCGGGAAGATCACGGACATGATTTTCGCGGCCAACATCCTCAAGGGCAATCGCGTGAAGATTCCGACGTACGTGGTTCCGGGCAGCACGGAAGTGCACGCGGACATGAAGCGGCTGAATCTCCGGGTGCCGAGAAGGGGCCGAACGAGAAGAGCATTGAGGACGTGCTGAACGACGCCGGGTGCCTGGTGGGCGCCAGCGGCTGTAGCGCGTGCCTTGGCGGGCCGGGCGATACCTTCGGGCGGCTCCAGGCGCAGCGAGGTGTGCATCAGCACCACCAACCGGAATTTCCCGGGGCGGATGGGCAGCACCAAATCCGCCGTGTATCTGGCTTCGCCGCTGACGGTGGCCGCCAGCGCCCTGCGCGGGTACGTCGACCGATCCCCGGGAATACGTGAGCGAGCCGATCGAGACCGGAAGCGCGGGAGTGCTGTGAGGAATCGGCGAAGTTAGTATTCCGAATGGATGGGCATGAACTGCGACATTGGCTCGGATCGTCTCGCCGCGATCGTCCGGCGAGTTGCGCTCGTCGATGGGGACTTGCGGACCCATCCGCCCGTTCCCCTGGCCGAAGCCGATTCCAGGCGATTGTCCGATGCCCTGCTGTGCACTTCGGGCGATTCGGTCTCGCCGATGCAATTGTTCAATCGCCTGCGCTGGGGCGGGCAGGCGGTGTTCGTCTCGCCCGATCGCGATGCGGCGGCGCAGTTCAGCCTTCAACTCGCGGGCAAGGGATTTGAAATCACGCAGAAGCCCGCGGCGATTGTGCGCGGGCCGCTGGGGTTGCCCATCCCATTTCTTTCACGCAAGACGCATTATTTCGTGGCCCGCAAGGTGCAGCTCGTCGTGCCGGGAGAAACCACCGACCGCTTCACCTATCACGTCCATTTGGAATGCCCCGATCCCGGCGGGACGTACGAGGTGGTCAAGGAGGTCCCGAGCCTGGAGATGGTGATGGCGCGGCTCCGCGCCAAATGGCCGGACCTGCCCCATCAATCCATCGAGAAGCGGGCGCGGAAATTTTCCGACAAGATATTCCCCGTCTTTCTCACGCGCGAGGCGGCCATCCTGAAGATCGTCAACCGCGATTTGCCCGAGGCGTATCGGGGGAGGGTTCCCAGGCTGCTCAAGCTGGAGAAAGACCCGCGCGGCTATGCGCGGCGGCTGCACATGAGTTGGCTGCGCAACGGCGGCGAGCCGCTGAGCCAATTGGAATTCGCCCGGCAAAGCGCGGATTTGCTTCGGGCCCTGCACGACGACGTGGGCGTGATGCACCTGGACCTGCGCCTGGATAATTTCGTCATCACGCCCGCCGGCGTGGGGTTTGTCGATTTCGGCTCGGCGGTGCGCGCCGATGAGAACCTCAAGCAAAGCCCCCTGCTTTCCAGTCTGTTCGAGGAGCTGATGCGAACCAGCGAGATTCAGCGCATGCTGTTTCGGATGACCAAAACCGGCGAGGTCACCAGCGAGGCCATCAGCGGTGGGCTGCACAAGGTGGACAAGGCGGTGGATTACTTTTATCTGGCGATGCAGATCGCCTCGCCGCACGCCAATCCGGATTTGAAGGGCCTGATCCAATACGACAAAGAGGGGCGTGAGGCGCGGCTGCTGTCGAAATTGACCGAGCAGATCCTGCGTCCGGCTGACCCGTCCAGGCCGCGTTTCCGTTCCGCACGCGACATCCTGCGGGGGATATATGACTTGAAATCGGCCGAAACCGCGGAGCGGGGACAATATCCTGAAAAATCCGGAACTGTTGAAATCTTCACCCCGGACTTGAAATCATAAACCGGACAAAGTATATATACGACTACTGATGAAGTTTGCGAGACGTATTTAGGCTATATTTGATATTTCGAATGGATGGTTGAGCCGAGGGGGTATCCGGCCGGCGCAGCGGCGCCTTTGGACTATTAGGAGCCCGAGCACAAAGAAACGGAGGCATCAGGGCCTTTTTTTTTCCGTCGGAAGCCATGCGCTTCAAAATCATCTCGGCGACTTCCGCGCGGATGTCGTGCGGATAGAGCCCGAGGATTGCGGCCTGAACCACGTCGCTTTGGGTGGTGAACCACTCAATGATGCGACTGGTGGTGGCAATCTGGGTCATCCCGAGCCGGTCACAGAGACCGGTGAGTGCTTCTTTGGCCTCGGGAAGAAGTTCTATCCGCATGATGACTCGACGAGGCGGGTTATTGCTTGACATGGTTTAGAATCCTTAAAACAAAGGACTTACGATATCGAAACGCTCATATTTGAACAACTTGGGAGACGTGAATCATCCCGATTGCAACCAATTATTTTCCCTTGCCCGAGCGGGACGACATCCGCTTGAGCAATTGGTTGGCAAGCTGTGCCATGGCCTGATCCGAAAGCGTGGCCATCACCGCGGTCTGAATCACGTTGTCCTGGCGTATGAACCAACCCACTAAGCGGGACATGACCGCGATTTGCGTCATTCCACGGTTGGAACAGATCTTGTCCAACTCTTCTTTCGCCGCGGCGTCGAGTTGTATCCGCATGATCGAGCGTTTATCTACCATATGCGTTGACTCCAATTAACGAGTTCCACAGTCGTTGATGATACCCCGGTTCCGGGCTTTTCTGTCATTGGGCTCACTGCCTGTTCCGTGCAACAGCGGCCCTTCATCGATTTAGATTGCGGCCGGTTAAGGCCCGCGCGATCGTTGATGGGGAATTCGGAACCGATTTCGGACCGTGTTCATCAACCAACTGCGCTGTAAGTCGGCGATTCCCCTCCACGAGCGGCTTGCCGATAATCTGGGCAATCTGGTTCACTTCCTCCTGTTTCTGCATCAGCTTGACTTCCATCTCCTGAATCTGGGCGCTTACCTCTTCGTATTCCTTCAGCGATGCGGCGTAGAGTTCCTCGCCTTCGCTGATCCATTCGGCTATTGACTTGGCCACGGTCTGACGCCTCCAGCCGGATACCATACCAAGACTAATCAGTCATTCATAATAGACGAACACCTTGATATTGGAGGCGACACTTCAACGAATTTTGAAACAAATGGCAAGAATAAACGGCAATATGAACAGCAGTTTGGCGGATATTCGTGATGAAGTCGCGAAGTAGTATATCATTGCCCAAAGGTCCGACGACTATGTCCCGTATTCCCGTCCAGCGCCGCGAAAGATTCAATCCGTCCAACACGGCCATGTGTGATTTGAATTACACGATCCTTTCGATCGTCAAACGCTGCATCGAGCCAAGCGGCAGATACTGCGATCATCCGCCAAGGGATTCCGTTGCCGCCGACGGAGACGTGAAATAGCCGTGGCCGACGCACCGACCACGCCCCCCGAACACACCGGTACGCCGAAAGGCTCGCTCCGGGAAATCGCCCGCTGTTTTCTGGTGCTCGGTTTCACCGCCTTTGGCGGACCCGCGGCACATGTCGCCATGATGGAACAAGAGTTGGTCCACAAACGCCGCTGGCTGGATCGCCAACACTTCCTCGATCTGATCGCGGCGATCAACTTTATTCCCGGTCCGAATTCAACGGAATTGGTGATCGCTCTCGGCCGCCTCCGCGGAGGATGGCGGGGGCTGCTGGTTGCCGGCGCCTGCTTCATCCTGCCCGCCGTCCTCATCATCCTCCCCATCGCCTGGCTATATGTGACTTACCACCAAACCACGGAGGCGGCAGGATTGCTCCAGGGAATCAGCGCGGCCGTCGTGGCGATCGTGATCCTCGCGGGATTTCGACTGGCCAAGACCGCTTTGCGCGACGGCTTTTGCGCGGGCATCGCCACGCTGGCCGCGGGAGGCGAATGGCTCAGTCATCACCAACGTTGGGCCCTGGGCAACGTCTGCATTTTGGCGCTGGCGGCGCTGGCGGGATGGGCGCGGGCGTCGGGAATGCGCCCAAAGACGGCTTCGACTCGCGCTTTTTTGCTGGCGCCCTTTGCGGCCATCACGGCGTCAATCGGCTCACTGAGCGGACCGCTTCTCATGACTCTGCTTTTCTTAAAAATCGGGGCAACCCTCTTCGGCAGCGGATACGTCCTGGTCACCTATCTGCAAACGTCGTTCGTGGACCATCGGCATTGGCTCACCGGGCAACAATTGCTGGATTCGGTGGCGGTCGGACAGGTGACGCCCGGGCCGCTGCTGACCACCGCCACGTTTGTCGGATTCGTGCTGGGACACGATCGCTTCGGCGGAGGATTGGCGATGGAAACCGGCTGCGCCCTGGCCGCCACGGCCGCGATTTTCGCCCCGGCGTTCGTTCTGATCGCCGGGATGGGATCATGGCTCGACCGCATTCGCCGCAGCCCGCGGGCACGAGCGGTTCTCGATGCGATGAACGCCGCCGTCGTCGGATTGATCGCCGCGACCTGCTTCTTTTTGGCTCAACAGGCGCTTCACTCGCCGGAACTTTGGCTGCGGGCGGCGATGATCCTCGCGTGTTTGGCGGTGATGTCACGGTGGAACCTCAACGCGACGTGGCTGATCGCCGCGTCGGGGGGAATCGGCTGGTTGTTCCTGCGTTGAATGAGAAATGGTGATTCACGGACAACGCAACCCTATTTAGCGGCGGTGCGAAGCACCGCGGGTTCCGCCAATGTCCCAGAAACCCCGTCGCCCGTTTATATCGACGGAAACGGGCGCGAAGTGCAACGCGCTTCAGCACCGGCCACGCCTCCCCCACCGGCACATCGCCGCGATGACGGGTCTCAGGCTTTTCCCCGCGGGCGTCAGGGAATACTCCACCTTGGGCGGGGCCTGGGCGTAAACCTTCCGCCGCACCAGCCCGTCGCGCTCCAGCTCGCGGAGTTGCCGCGCCAGCATCGTCGGCGTAACCGGCGTCAGCAGCCGCCGAAGCTCCGAAAAACGCTGAATGCCCGGATGCAGATGATACAGGATCAGCACCTTCCACCGGCCCCCGATCAGGACCAGCGTGCGTTCGGCCGGACATCGATTTTCGCTTCGCCGCATCATGCCTTCAAATGATATACATTTGATACTTGATATGCAAAGGACGTGTACTTCACTTTTTGAAATTCGATGGCTAGGATTGGGCATGAATCAAACGATGGACGATCGCTCGGCCGCCGAGGTTGAGAAAGCCGAGAAAGCCGAGGACGCCAAGTCGGAAGCATTGGACGCCTATTCGCGGATGGTGATGAACGCCGCCCGGACCGCGGGTCCGGCCGTGGTGAACATCGAGGTTCGCCACGAGGGCTCCAAGGCCGAGCATCGCGGCGGCAGTGGGTCGGGGTTCATCTTCACCCCCGACGGGTTTATCCTCACCAACAGTCACGTCGTGCACGGGGCCGGGCGGATGGAGGCGACCCTGCCCGACGGACGGCGATTCGACGCCGAGCCGCTCGGCGAGGATCCCCACACCGATCTGGCCGTGATCCGCATCGACGGCCCGAACCTCCCCTGCGCCGTGCTGGGCGATTCCAGCGCGCTGCGGGTGGGACAACTGGTCGTGGCCATCGGAAATCCATACGGATTTCAATGCACCGTCACCGCCGGCGTGGTCAGCGCGACGGCTCGCAGCTTCCGCTCGGCATCGGGCCGGTTGATCGATAACGTCATTCAGACCGATGCCGCGCTAAACCCCGGCAACAGCGGCGGCCCGCTGGTCAACGGAGCCGGCGAGGTGATCGGGGTCAACACCGCCATCATTCGCCCGGCCCAGGGAATCTGTTTTGCCATCCCCGGCAACACGGCCACTTTCGTCGCCGCTCAACTGTTGCGATTCGGGCGCGTTAAACGCAGCTACATCGGAATGGGCGGCCAGGACGTTCCGCTGCATCGGCGCATCTTGCGACATCACAAGCTCCCCGGCAGCGGCGGAGTCCTGGTGATCCAGATCGAGCCGGCCAGCCCAGCCGATCGCGCCGGCATCCGTGAGGGAGACATCCTCGTCGAGTTCGACGGCGTAGCCATCGAGCGCGTGGACGAACTTTTCCGGCTTCTCACGGAAGAGCGCGTCGGCAAATCGACGGAAGTGGTGGTGTTGCGCGGACTGGAGAAGCTGCCCCTGCGGGTCACGCCGAGCGACGCGCGATGAATCTCGCCGTCACTGGTCATTTTGATTTCAAAGAGCCGGGGCGTGTCGCCCCGGTCCGGGCCGACACGGCCCAGCTCCGCCAGAGCATCCAAACTGACCCACTACCGAATATCGGGCTCACTGGTCCCGCGGGAGCGGGGCGACGGAATCGGCGCCGTTGGCGGCCAATGCGATTTCCGCTTCCGGCGCTTTGCCGCCCAGACGAAACCCGCTGTAAACCACCCACGCATCCCGCCCGCGAGTCATCGCGTACCCGCTGACGTGATACTGATCGCTCTCGGCCTCGAACCAATCGCGCCCCAATGAATCCGTCCATTGCCCAAGAAGCCGGCCCCGGCCTTTGTGGGTCTCCGAATACCGGGCCTTGGCAAACCAGAGGATCGTCTCAGCCGACAGCGGAATCGGCGTGCGCACGTACGCCACGCCCATGCCCGCCTCATGGTCCGGCGAACGCCACTGCTGGTGCGAATAGATCACGTTGTTCTGAAGCAGCGACGACTCCCATTGCTCCGGCACGGCGCAGGTGATCCTCAGCATTGAATTGACGTGCAATGCGCTCAGCCCCGTCTTGTTCAGCCGCGACTGTTGCACCTCCAGGTCCGTGGCTGAAATGGATTGATATTGACACCCCGTGCACGCGGCCAGCGCCCCGGCAATCAAAATCCTGCAAACGACGGATTGACGAAAAGCAATGTACATCCGCTCTCCATATATGTTTATACGTCACGGCGCTTGGAGCGGATCGAAATTCGCGTGCGGATGAAGCGATGAAAGGGGCTGGCGGGTGAATTCAGCGGTCGGGATTTTCCGGTCGTCCGACGTGGGTGTTTTCGCGGGCTCGTATGGCGGTCTCGAGTTCGTTTTCCACAACCGGCCTGGAGCGGAACGTGCCCGCATAAACCGCCCAGCCCTCCCATCCGTCAACGATGAGGTTGGCCCGAATCCGGTGCAACCCCCCCTCGGCCACGAATCGCAGGCCGGGGAGATTGGGGTCGTCCTGGCGGCTGATGAGCGTCGCTTGGCCCTCGGTTGCTTTCATCTCGTTGAGGAAGCCGGCCAGCACGAGATTGAGTCCGGCCGGGAGGGGCAGCTTGAAGAAAATCACGCCATACGCCGTGGATCCCGTCGGGCTGACCCAGGTCTGGCGGACGTTGTTGGCGCCGACTTTGAGCGCTTTGGGCTTCCAGCCCACCGGTGGATCGCATACCGCCACGACATCGCCGTCGAAAGTCGGCAACGTCAGATCGCGCGTATCCGGACTCTTCCACTGGGCGCGAATTTGATTGAGGTTCGGCTTGGGCCGCTGGCTGCAACCTTGGACCAGCGGAATAACCGCCGCCCCGATGGCAACCGGCCATCTCAGGAGGCGGAGAATCACTTTTTTACGGCGGCCGCGCGGACGTCTTTTGAAAGCTGTAGGTCCCGCCAAACTTCTTGCTGAATCGCTCGACGCGTCCGGCCGCATCGACGAATTTCTGTTTTCCGGTGAAGAACGGATGGCAGGCGCTGCAGATATCGACGTTGATCTTGGCCACCGTGCTGCGGGTGACAAACGTGTTGCCGCAGGCGCAGTGGACGTGGCAAGTTCGGTATTTGGGATGAATTTTGGGTTTCACGAAACAACTCCTTCTAGGTGCAACTCCGTGATTCCGGGACAGCAAACCGATGTTTAGCCGCGTCGCCTGCGACGCGCGTTTTTTCGATGTCCCGGAATCGCGGACGCCTATTTAGTCCGGTCGTGCGTGGGGCCAAATCGGCCGCACGTCAGCCGGGATATCATAGGGGCCGGGGAAGCTAACATCGCGGCAGGAGAAAGGCAATCGGGATGCGAAATTTCGCGGGGTGTGGGTTTGCTCCGCGCCCGCGCGATGTAGGCCTGAGTCGCGGCGTCTGATAGGATTCGGCCGTGAGCAACGCTTCATCAATCAAACCGGAAAATCCGCTCCGCGTCGGCGTCATCGGTTGTGGGCGGATGGGTCGGCTGCACGTTCGCGTTTATTCGCAGATGCCCGGCGTCAAGGTCACGGGGATTTTTGACGAATCGCCTGACGCGACGGCGGCGGTGGCCAAGGAATTCGCGGCCCCGGCAATCAAAACCCTGGACGAACTGTTTGGGAGGGTGGACGCGGTGACCATCGCCGTTCCCACGCTGTTTCATCTGGCCATCGCCCGTCAGTGCATCGAGCGAAGAATTGCCTGCCTGATCGAAAAGCCCTTGGCCAAGGACGCAACCGAAGCCCGGCAAATCGTGGAGTTGGCCCAGAAGCACAAGGTGACGGTGCAGGTTGGCCACATCGAGCGGTTCAACTCCGCGATTCGAGCCCTGTCCCGGCTGGACATCAAGCCAAGGTTCATGGAGGCCACCCGCATCAGTCCCATGACTTTCCGCAGCATCGACGTGGGCGTTGTGCTCGACATGATGATCCACGACATCGACATCGTATTGCGGCTGGCGGATTCGACGGTTTCAAAGATCGACGCCGTCGGCGTCAGCGTCATCGGGGACGTGGAGGACATCTGCAACGCCCGGCTCACCTTCGCCAGCGGTTGCGTCGCCAACCTGACGGCCAGCCGGATCGCGATGAAGACCGAGCGGCGCCTGCGCGTGTTCAGCCCCGACGCCTATGTATCGATCGATTATCAAAAGCGGCAGGGAGCGGTGATTCGGAAACATGGGAACATCGAGGCGGTTCGCGACGCCGCCGCCAGAATTCGAAGCGGAGAAGTGCAGGACGTGTCCAAGCTGAATTTCCAGGACTTGGTGCACATCGAGAATTTGCAGACCGACGACATCGAGCCGTTGCGAGCGGAACTGGATGCGTTTGTCGAGGCGGTGAAAAACGGATCGAGGCCTGTGGTGACCGCCGAGGACGGGCTTCACGCCGTGGAAGTGGCGGCCAGGATCGTGCAGGCGATCGGACCGACGACCCTCTCGTAAAGAGGTGGATATTTAACCGCGGAGATCGCTGAGATCGCCGAGAAGAACCAAGCCAAATCTCTCCTTGTGTTTCTTCTCCGCGTCTGTCTCTGCGGTCTCCGCGGACTCTGCGGTTCACTTAAACGTTGAAATTAAAGAGCGCGTGTAATTGGTGAAAAACGTTGCTCGTCATTTGGTCCATCGCGGGTAATTCTGCATCGCCATTTCGACGGCCGCGTCGATCATGTGCGGATCGGTGTAGACGATCGCCTCCAAAACCAGCTTGCGCAATTCCGCCTCGCGGCGCTCCTGACGCTGAAGGTCAAACAGCCGCTTGTAGATGGCCTCCTGCACCGCCTGGTCGGCGAACGCTTTGGTGCCGCCTTCATCGCGGGTGAGAATTTTGAAGATAAAAAACACGTCGCGGTCTTCGATGACGTCGCTGATCTGTCCCACCGGCGTTTTCCAGACCTGACCCTCCACGGCCGTGTAAATAAAGGTGTTGGGCTTGATCGTGAGATGCCCGCCGTTGCCGTTCGCTCCGGCGGCGCCGGAAGATCGTTCTGCTCGCGGGCATAGGCGGCGAAATCCTCACCTCCGAGGGCCCGCTGGCGGAGTTTGCGCAGCTTGTCGATCGCCGCCTGCCGGTTGCCGCTCTGATTCGCCGGATCCGCTTCGATGAGAATGATCTCGGCCTGGGCGGGCGTGGTGAATTCATCGATATGGGCGCGGTAATATCGCCGCTCGTCTTCGGGGCTGATGTCGATCTGCGGAATGATCTTGCGATAGTAATAAAGGTCCTGAAGGTAACGGCGGTACTGGTCCTGCTCCTGGTCCTGGAATTCCTCGCCGGATGCCAGCGCCCGAACGCGGGCGAGTTGCTCCGACCCCCCCACTTCGCCGATCTGGTGCTTGCTCCATTGCGCGGTCAGGCACCTTGGCAAGCTGAATGTCCTTGGGATCGAGGGTTCGCTCGGCCGCGGCGATTTCCAGCTCGTTGTCCCTCAACTCGCCGATGGTCCGCTCGATTTGGTTGCGCGCCGCCTCCTCAAAATCCGTCATGCTCATCTGCCTCGCCGTCTGACGAAGGATGTTGGCGTCCATGCGCAGCACCTTGTCGGCATAGATCGGCCGGCCATTGACGACCATGACCACGCCTCCCAGCGTCAGATACTGATCGCCGGCGATCGCGGGAAGCGTGCTGGGACGGGTGGACGGGGCCATGAGCGCGAGATCGGGCATGGTGGTCGATCGCGGCCTCGACGCAAGATCGCTTTGAACGACTTCGGCGAAGGAATTGCGCGGCGGCGCGGACGTTTTGGCATCCGGCGACGGCAAAATGCCGGGGTTATCCGCCATCGTGGTGGGCGACGCCACCATCGCCGGCGCAGCCGGCTGGGCATAGAAATCCTGCGGCGAAACCGGCTGCGGCTTGTCCGAAGCGCAGCCCGCCGGCACAGCCGCGAAGCCCGCGGCCAACCCGAATCGAACGATCGCTCGAACCATACCCATCGCAAATGATACTTTACTACCCGCTGCCCTCTGGGTACATCGGCACTTCGGATGAAATCCCTTTGCCACGCATCGGATCTTACAACCGGGATGCACTGTTGGTAGTGTTGAAGGAAATGGTCGGCGGATTCGGAGGTTTTATGGATTCATGGGCAACGGCGGGGCTCACACTCATTAGCGTGGTTGTTGGGGCAGCGTTGCAGCACCTGCTCAGCCGGCGCACCACTGACGCAACTCACTTCCTTCAACTCAGGACCAACGCTTATATCGATTTCATCAAAGGCGTGGCGGCCGTGGCCGCGGCGCAATGAAACCAAATTTCGCCGGACGAACAGAAAGGATTAGAACAGATCAGCGACGCAAAGGTTCGCATTGGCATTTACGGAGATCGGCAGGTCGCCGACGCCCTAGCTGAATTCTGGCGCGGAGGAGCGGCGGCCGATTCTCCGCAGCGCAGGAACGCATTAGTGGAGCTGTGCCAAGCTATGAGACGGTGCGGATCGATGCGCGGTCAGCCGATTGCAAACAGGGACATGAGTCAATTGATTTTTGGCGAAGACCCCTAATCGACATCCCCTCATTCCCGCATCGACGCCGGCTCCAGACCCTGCTCGCGGCACCAGCGTTCGTATTCGCGCGGAGAAATCTCGCTCGGCTTGATTTCGCTTCGCCCGCCCCAGAACACGTTGGTGTAACTGACGGAAATCCCTTCGGCCGCGAGGTGCTGGTCGATCGATCGCTTGTGCGCCAGCAGCAGTTCCTTGTCCGTGCCATGGGCCACGCCCATGATGTTGACGTGATTGAATTCCGCCCCGCCCTCGCGCCAATACGCGTGGGTCATGACGTGGAATCGGCCCACCTCCCGCCCGGCGTCGATTTCCCTACCCCGCGGCACGGCCCAGTGAAACAGGGCGTTGAATTTCGTCACCCGCTCGCCGCCGGCCAATGGCTTGACGTGTTCCAGAAACGTGCTGAATCGCCCGATAACGCCGCGGCGGTTGAAATCCTCGGCCACCCGACAAAATTCCTCCAGCGAAACGCCGGCTTCTTTGGCGCGGGCGGCCCATAGGTTCTCCGAGATTTCCTCCGGCTCGATTTCCCGCTTGAGCGGAATCAGCACCCGCCAATCCAACTCGCTCAAATTGACGATCCCCGTTTGCAGCACGTCCGCCGGCTGATCGGCCTTGCTGCCGGGTTCCAGCCCCCGGCGGCGAACGTGTCCCACGCCCAGCGCGAACAGCCGCTTGGCCGGCATGAGCTTGAATTGCTCGGCCCCGGTCCGGCGCACAGATGCCGGCAATGCTTATCCATCGAAAATCCCTGCGGCACTTTCAGCGTCGTCCAGAGCCGATATGTGTTGCCCGCGCCGGCCGAATCCGTGCTGCGAATCACCACGTGTCCGGAAAACGGATCGTGCTGGAACATCCAGTCGAACGCGCTGCTCAGCCGATCCGGCGGCACCGCCCACGCGACCAGCGCCCCCTGGGCAAGATTGGTAGCCATCAGCGTTTGGCGAACCCGGCGAATGGTTCCGGCCCGGAGCATGGCCGCGATGCGCTCGATGACAACCGCCGGTTCGAGGCCGCTTTGGCGGGCGATCTCCCGCATCGGGTCGCGCGAAAACCCTGCGATTCTGTCCTCGGAAATGGCCAGAATCCGGGCGTTGATCGGATCGGAGAGGTCGGTGGGGATGGATACGGTATTCATGGGCTAAATCACTGTTGCCATATGCCAATCGCGTTTTCCCCCTCGCCCCATGTACCCATGGGGAGAGGGTTGGGGTGAGGGGCATTTCACTGCGTCGCTCAGTTGCTCCAAACGGGGTGTTATGTAATCATAGTCGCCCTCCAATGTCACGCCGCCGAATGTGACCCAAGACGAGGAACCGATGAGCCAGCCAACGCTACCGCCCGATCCGCCGCCCCATTCGCCGATCGATTCAAACGAGCCTGCTTCGGAGGACATCCAGCCGTTTGTCATCACGTTGCCGGATGATCCCGCCTCGGGGCAGGATTGGTATCTGTGGGCGGCGGTTTTGGCTCTGCTGGCCCTGGTGGCGTTCTGGCCGGCCATCAGCGGGACATTCCTCTGGGATGACGATCAATACGTCACGCAGAACAAGGCCCTGCTGGATTCCTCGGGATTAGAGCAGATCTGGAAAATCCCGCCGGGAACCATTCAATATTATCCCCTCTCCTTCACACTCCTGTGGATCGAGCACCACTTTTGGGAGAACAATTCGCTCGGCTATCGCGTTGTGAACCTGGTCCTGCACGCCGGGGCCGCGGCTGATTTTGTGGCGAATCCTGCGGCGGCTCTCCGTGCCCGGGGCCTGGGCCGCGGCGGCGATCTGGGCCATCCATCCCCTCCAGGCCGAATCCGTCTGCTGGATCAGCGAATGCAAAAATATCCTCAGCGGAATCCTCGCCCTGGCCTCGGTCCTGTTTTATCTCGAATTCGTCGGGATGCGCGACCCCGATTCCGGAAAGAGAATCTGGGAAGTCCCCGAAGACTGGCAACTCTACGCGATCAGCGTCGGCTTTTTTCTCCTGGCCATGCTGTCAAAGACGGCCGTCTGCTTCCTGCCCGTGGCAATCCTGATCGTTCTGTGGTGGAAGCGGCGGCTCTCGACCATTTCGATTCTCGGCCTGGCGCCGATGCTGGTGATCGGCGCCGCCCTGGCCTGGGAAACGTCGCGTCTGGAGACCGATCCGAACGGCCCGATCGGAGCGTCGGGACCCGAGTGGCAACTCAGCTTCGTGCAGCGCCTGCTGATTGCGGGAAACGATTTGTGGTTCTACGTCGGCAAACTTCTCCTGCCCATTCGCCAGTCGTTCATCTATCCCCGGCACGTTCCCAGTCCGAGCGATTCCACTCAATGGATCCCCCTCACCGTAGCCATAATTGTCCTGGCGGCGCTGGCGCTGGGGATCAAAATGCTGGGCAGAGGCCCGCTGGCCGTGGCGCTTTGCTACGTCGCGGCTCTCTTTCCGGCCCTGGGATTTGCCAATGCCTATCCCTTCCGCTTTTCTTTCGTGGCCGATCACTATCAATACCTCGCGGGGATTCCGCTGATCGTTCTGGCGGTCTGGCTCGTCTCGCAAATCGCCGCCCCGTTATGGATGCCGCGCCCGGCGACGGCCGAGCAGCCGGTGGTTGGGAAATCGGCTCCCGTCGCGGTCGCGATCGCAGCCGTGCTTCTGGTGCTGGGAACCGTTTCGTGGAATCGCGCCGCCGTCTTCGCCGAGCCCCTCACCCTTTGGCAAGACGTGCTCAAGCCGGATAAAAATCCGCAAAGCTGGCTGGCGGCATACAACCTGGCGACCCTGCGGCGAGGCCAAGCCACCGCCAGCTTCGAAGACGCCGCCAGTTATCTCCAGGCGAAGGACGTGGATTCATCCAAGTCATCGGCCGCCGACGCCTTGGCGCAGCTCGATGAATCGAACCGGCTGGTGCGGATGGTGCTCGACAATCCGCTGGCGCCCGACGACGTCAGGTACAAGGCCTACGACACCGCGGCGGAAAACGACGTCACGCGGCTTCTCGCGCCCGATTCGGATTCGTCGAAATTGCTGCAAGACGCCGCCGAGCAGTTGAACCAGGCCCTGAGCTTCGCCGCCTCCCGCAACGATCCCCTGCCGTATTACACCCTGGGCCTTGTCGATATGAATCGGGCGCAGCGGCTTCAAAAGCGATTGGCGCCAAAGGAAAGCGGGCCGACGACCGCCTCCGCCGCGACCCGGCCGACAACGCCCCAGGAACAGCCCCTGGTCGATCTTTACCAGAACTGCGCGGGACCATCTGGGCCGGGCCGCCGACCTGTCGCTCGCCGGGCTGAGTTCCCAGCGCCTCGCGCCGGAGGCCCTGCGGGTGCTGCCGCTGGCGGCGCTTCAGCGCGGCATCGTGGACTGGACCCTGGCCGAGTTTGCCCACCGGCACAATGACGTGAATTCGGAGAACCAGTTCAGCCGCGATGCCGCCAACGACTTTGCCCGCGCCGTTCAGTTCAATCCCACCAGCGTCGAGGCTCGCTTCCGCTTGGCCCTGGCCCTGGAAAACGTCGGCGAAATCGACGGGGCCAAGGCCAACCTCCTGGTCATCCTCCGCGACCTGGATCACCATAATGCCCCGGCATACAACGAGATCGGCCGGTTGATCCTGGAATCCCGGCCGACGAACATGGCGGAATACGAGGCGGCTGTCGAGTCGTTTCGCGAGGCGCTGAACGAGTACCCGAATCTGCCCGGCGCGAAAAGGAACCTCGACCTGGCCCTGAAAATGCTCGCCAGCACCCGGCCCACCACGCAAGCCGCCTCCACGACGCAAGCCGCCCCCTCGTCTCAGCCCTCGCCATGATCGCACAGACGCACCAGTCCATCTTCCGGCAACTGGGGCAGGTCGGGATCATAATTGTCGTGACGATTGCGGCCTATTTTCCCGTCCTGAAAAACGGCTTCATCTGGGACGACGATCGCTATATCGAGCAGAACCTTCAACTCCGCACCACGGCCGGTTTGCAAAGAATCTGGCTCCAACCGCTCAAAGCCGAGCCGCAATATTATCCCCTGACGCACACCACCTTCTGGATCGAGTATCACCTCTGGGCCTCGCGCCCGCTGGGATATCACGTGGATAATCTTCTGCTGCATCTCGGCAGCACGCTGCTGCTCTGGCGGCTGCTGTTGCGGCTCAAGATTCCGGCCGCTTTCGTGGCCGCGATGGTTTTCGCCGTCCATCCGGTCCAGGTGGAATCGGTGGCCTGGGCCACGGAACGCAAAAACGTCCTCAGCGGAGCGCTGTATCTGCTGGCGCTCTGGACCTATCTCCACACGCGATGGGGCCGGCGAATCTGGAGCGACGACGGCGTCGATAAACCCGGCCTCGGATGGTACGCGCTGAGCCTGCTCCTGTTTTTCTTGGCACTCCTCAGCAAATCCGTCACCTCCACCCTGCCTGCGGCGATATTGCTCCTGCTCTGGTGGCGGCGGGGAAAAATTCGCGCTTCCGACGTTCTGGCCCCTCGCCCCGATGTTCCTGGCCGGGGCGGCGATGGGATGTCTCACCGGATGGATGGAAAAATACGTTGTCGGCGCGATCGGCCCGGACTTCGATTTCCTCACCCCACTCGATCGCTGCGTCATCGCCGGCAGGGCCGTCTGGTTCTATCTGGCCAAATTATTGTGGCCCGCGAATCTCAGCTTCATCTATCCGCGCTGGCAGATCGATCCCACGCGCCAGCCATGGCAACTGCTGTTTCCAATATCCGCAGCAGCAGCATTGACAGCCCTCTGGCTTCTTCGTCGCCGCGTGGGCCGCAGTCCCGCGGCGGCCGCGTTCTTTTTCGTAGGAACCCTTTTCCCCGCACTCGGTTTCATGAATGTCTTTCCGATGCGATACACCTACGTCGAGGATCATTTCCAATATTTGGCCTGCATCGGCCCAATCGTGCTGATTGTTGCGACTCTAAGCACCGGATGTACATCCGGTGCTGCGCGCTTGTTGACGGGTTTCGTCGTCATCGCACTGTGCGTAATGAGCAATCTGCGCGCTCGCGCGTATTTCGACCGTCGAACTCTTTGGGCCGACACGCTGGCAAGAAACCCCAATTCCCCGATGGCCCACAACAATTACGCCGTCGCCCTGATGCACGACGGGGATATTGAATCCGCCAAGGCCCAGTTCCACATCGCAATGAATCTTCGGCCCGATACGGCCGACTGGGTCGGCCTCGGCCAATGCTCCGCCATCGAAGGAAATTTCACCGCCGCCCGCGACATGTACCTGAAGGCCCTCGCCGCCACGCCCGATTCCCCCGAGCCGGTCTTTCGACATCTCCGCGCCGGAAGGGAATTCCAACTCGGCACGGCCTACCAGGGTCTCGCCGCCCAGGCGAAAAGCCCCGCCCTGGCCCACCAATATCGGCTAGCAGCCGCGCAAGCCTATCAGCGTGCAATCGATCTCTTCCCCGAATATGAAGACCCGCGAACAAACCTGGCCGTTCTGCTGATCGACGAGAACAAGCTGCCGGAAGCAATCGAGCAGTGTCAGATCGTGCTGAACGAAGACCCGGAATCCGTCCCCGCCCACAAGAATCTAGGCACGTCGCTTTATTTGCAGGGCCAGCTGGACGCCGCCCTGGCTGAATATCAGCGGGTCTTGGAACTCGATCCGGATAACGCCGACGCGATGGCCAGCATCGGCGCGATCCTGTCACAGCAAGGCCACGTTGACGCGGGAATCGCGATGTTGCAAAAGGCGCTGGCGATCGATCCGGACAATGCAACGGCCAAGCGGAATCTACTGGCGGCGATGCAGAAGCGGGCGCAATCGCGGCCGTGACTCACGATCGCCGTCAGGTCGCTTGAGTCACGCCAATTGCTCTCGTCGTCGGCGAATCAACAGTCCCGCGCCGCCGATCAGTAGCAGTGACGCAGTCGCTGGCTCGGGAACTACGGTCAGGAGAAAGGCCTCGTCTTGACCTTCTGGATTCGTGCCTTGGCCGACGATCTCGCCGGAATCATTAATAGCCCAAGCATTCCGAATGTCCCAACCCGAGCTAGCCGTAAGCTGGTTAAGATTGATAAATGCGCCGTCGCTGTACAAGAAATTGTCGTAATTCGAACCCCCAAGAATTTGTCCGGCATCGTTTATGGCCCAGGCATCGCCAAGCGTTCCAAGTGGCTCCATGTTTCCTCCGCTATAGAGGAATGCTTGGAATTCGCCCCCCGTATATATCCAGCCAACGACCTGTCCGGCGTTGTTGATGCCATATGCAGCGCTAGACGTAGCATGTACCATCGCGCCGAGGTTCAGCATTGTCCCATTGCTATATAGAAAGGCTTGATTTGCTGAGTTGTTGCCATCATTGGAATAGCCAACAACCTGCCCACTATTATTGATTCCAAAGGCAAGACTCAGGTCGCCCAAATTTACGTTCTGGGGGTCATTTGGGTCAAATGTGCCCAAGTCACGGAGAGGGCCGGCGGTGTAGATGAAGGCGTGTGTCGCGCCGGCCCGGTTGACAAACGTTCCTACGACTTCACCAGCATCGCTGATCGCGCACCCGGCGTAGAGGCTGCTAGTGTATTCAGAGTCGCCACCGCCTCCGCCAGCGAGCTTACCAATGTCGGTCATCGATCCGCTGCTATAGACGTAGGCATCGCATTGATTAGAACCCGTATAGTAAAAGCCCGTAATCTCACCGCTACTGTTGATGCCATAGGCTGCACTCGCCACTCCGCCGCCGAGATCCTCCATTTTCCCGTTGCTGTAGAAGAAAGCATGCTCCAAATTCCCCGCTGTGGCAGATGCGCCGACTACCTGTCCCGAGTTGTTGATGGCGTACGCGTGGCTCCACGCCCCTCCCAACGTGCCCAAGCCGGTAATCTGATACGTGTAGCCGGAAACCTTGGCCACAAAGAATCCAACGGTTGCCACAAGCACCAAGACAGGGTTAACTCTCCTATTTTCACGCGCTGCCGCAAGAATCATTTTTCTCATATCGCCTCCCGAAAGCGTTTCCGGCGTGGACCCGGCGCTTTCGCCATTTTCGACATCGATGACCTGAAATACGACGCCCCCATAAAAACCACAACGGTAGATCGTACCTGAAACAACACAAGGTCGCTATAAAGAACTGGTTAAAATGCATGCGGCAAATTGCCGCAGGAAGGTTGCTACCCACGCGTAGCGCAAAACTTCGCCGAATTCGTCACCTTGGGTCGTTCCGGATCACGAGGCCGGCTGCAATCGGGCATACTCCAGCACCAGCGTTTTTCGCCCCGATACCCGGAAATCCACGATCGCGCACGTGTTGGTTCCCGCTTTGGATAGGTCCACGATCTTGCCCACGCCGAACGTCGGATGCTTCACGGCCTGGCCAATGTGGAAATCCGCGTGGATCGGCTCGAGCTGCTCATACGCATCCTCGGCCTGGTTGACGATCCGCAGCATCTCCTTCGGCATCTGCGCCAGAAACTGGCTGGTCACCGTCGCTCCGGATAAGCCGCGAATCGTTCGCCGCGCGGCCTTGGACAAAATGAGCCGCTGCTGCGCTCGCGTGATCCCGACGAAACACAGCCGTCGCTCCTCTTCTAGCTGATCCATGTCGTTCTGAGCGCGGATGTGAGGAAGACATCCTTCCTCCAGGCCGATGATGGCCACGACCGGGAATTCCAATCCCTTGGCCGCGTGCAAGGTCATGAGCGTGACCGCCCCGCCGGTCCCGGCCATGTGATCGGCATCGCTCACCAGGCTCACCTGCCCGAGATAATCATCCAGCGATCCTTCGGGATTCTCCTTGTCATATTCAGCCGCGGCGGAGATCAATTCCTCGACGTTGGCGAGCTGCTCTTCCTCGCCGGGGTCGAGCTTGCGGAGCATCTGCTCGATCCCGCTGCGGCTGACGACGTCTTCCATCAGCGAGCGCATCGTCCGATGAATCCCATCAGGCCCTTTGCGAAACGATTCGATCAGGCGGACGAAGTTGGCCATGGAATTGACCGCGCGGGTGGAGAGTCCGGAAATCTGCGCCGCCTGCTGCATGGCTTGCCAGAGCGAGACGCTCGCGCCGACGGCATGCGCCTGCGCGATCTTGACGCTGGCGTCGCCGATGCCGCGCGGCGGGACGTTCACGATCCGCGCGAGGCTCACCTCATCGCTGGGGTTGGCGATCACGCGGAGGTAGGCCAGAACGTCCTTGATCTCCTTGCGGTTGTAGAATTCCACGCCGCGGGCGATTTGGTAGGGAATCTGCTTTCGCCGCAGCGCATCTTCCATCACGCGGGACTGGGCGTTCATGCGATAAAAGATCGCCATGCGGTTCCAATCGACTTTTTGCTTATGCAGCTTCGCCAACTCCCCGGCGACGGCGTAGCTTTCATCGTGCTCGTCGCGGCAGAGCAGGACCAGCGCCTTTTCCCCCGCGTCGTTTTCGGTCCATAATCCCTTTTCCTTCCGCCGGGTGTTGTGGGAGATCAAACGGCCGGCGATCGCTAGGATGGTCTTGGTCGAGCGATAATTCTGCTCCAGGCGGATGACGACGGCGCCCGGATAATCCTTCTCAAAATCCAGGATGTTGGAGATGTCGGCCCCGCGCCAAGCGTAGATGGATTGATCCGGGTCCCCGACGACGCAGATATTGTGGTGCTTCATCGCCAGGGCATGGACCAGCACGTATTGGGCGTGATTCGTATCCTGGTATTCGTCGATGAGGATGTACCGGAACCGCTCCTGCAATTCCGCCAGGATCGCGGGATGATCGCGCATCGCCTCGACGGCCCGCATCAGCAGGTCGTCGAAATCCAAGGCGTTGTTATTCGTCAAAAGCTGCTGATATTTTTTGAAGACCGAGGCGACCGTGCGTGAGTAGTGGTCGAATGCGGACTGGGCATATTCCTCGGCCCCAATGAGCCGGTTCTTGGCGTTGCTGATCGTCCCGTGCACCGTGCCCGGCGTGAAATTCAGCGATGGAATTTCCAGGGCCTTCATCGCCTCCTTCACCAGGCGAGTCTGATCGGAGGAATCGAAGACGGTGAAATTCGTCGGCAATCCGATCTGGCCGGCGTAGTGCTTGAGGATTCGCAGGCACAGGGAATGGAACGTGCAGATGATCGGCCAAGGCTGGTCGAGCCGGCCCCAATCGCGTAGGGGCGTGGGGGAAGCGGCGGAGATGCGCTGCTTCATTTCCCCGGCGGCTTTGTTGGTGAACGTGATCGCCAGGATGGTGCGCGGATCGATTCCCAGGCTCAGAAGATAGGCGACGCGGCGCGTGATGACGCGGGTCTTGCCGCTGCCGGCCCCGGCCACGATCAGCAGCGGGCCATCGACGTGAGTCACCGCCCGGCGTTGGGGATCGGTAAGATCGTCCAAGATTGACTGCGGTTGCGAAGCGCTTGCCGTCACGTCCCAACTATATCGCGGCAGCACCGGATGTACATCCGCTGTTTCACGGTTCCGGCGGGCAGTAGGCTTCGAGTTCCGACAGGAATTCGTGCAGGGCCGTCGCCGAGTTGTGCTCGGGGTCGTCCGACTGATGCAACAGCGTGATGTCCTCGCGCAGGGCCGCGCACGCCAACTGCTGCAGCGCCGGCTTATACGGGCTTTTACCCAGCCATTCGTGGTATCGCGCCCGGAAGAATTCGTATCCGTCGGGATGGGCGACAAACCAATCCCACAAGTCCCGCGGCGGAGCGACGTGGCACAGCGTGTGGTTGACCCGGCACCATTGTTTGAGGTCGGCCGTCAGCCCGATCGGTTCCACCCAAATCCGATTGCCATCGCCCTTCTCAACCGCATCCATGAAGTGCTTGATCGTAATCATGGTCACTGCTCCGCTGGTCCCTTGCCGCGGCAGTACCGCCCGCTCCGAGGGAGCAAAACCCGCGCCACCGGCGCGGCTTCTATGGAGTGAACCATTCAGCCCGGCAGAAAATTCCCCTTCAGAATCGCTGCTCGGACTGGTTCCTTCACTGTTCCACGCTATTAAAACGTATGAAAGATTGTGAAGTTGGTCACGGTTAATTTTTTTTGCTTCCCCGAACAAATAGACGGTTGTATAGGACGATCACCACCAGCGTGACTCCGAGCAGCAGAACCACGGCGGGCACCACGCCGGCGGGATTGAGGTCTTCAAATTCGTCGTAGACGAAGATCGGCAGCGTCCGTGTGCTGTCGCGAATGCCCAGAACCATGACGGTGGCTCCGAATTCCCCCAGAGCGCGGGCAAACGCCAGCAGGAACCCGCTGGCTATTCCCCGCCCGGCCAGAGGCAAACTCACGTGCCAGAAGACCTGAAACCGATTCGCGCCCATCAGCCGCGAAATGTCCTCCAGCTCCCGATCGACTCCCTCGAAGGAGGCCCGAGTCGGCATGAATAGCAGCGGGAAGGCCACGACGCCGGCCGCAACGGCGGCCCCGTACCACGTCCACATGATGCTGAAATGGAACGGACGGCCCAGCAGACCGTTATGGCCGAGAAAGACGATCAGGAAATACCCGACAACGGTAGGCGGCAGGACCAGGGGCAGGGTGAGCAGGGTTTCGGCAAGCGCTTTCCCGGGAAACTGCCGGTGCGCCAGCAGGTACGCCAGGGGAATGGCGACCAGCCCCGCGCCGGCCGTCGCCAGCAAAGCGATCCGCAACGATTGCAACAGCGGGTGCCACAGCGCGTGCATAAATGCCAACTATAGAGAACCACACAATTCTCGAACCCCTGCGCCGTTTAGCCGCGACCCGAAGGCTTCGGCCGTGAGCTCAGCCGAACGGGGAGCGCGTTCCTCGGACGTTCGAGAATCCACAAAAGGAACCGAGATTGAGGGAGAGTTCAACCATATTTAGCGGCGGTGCAACCTGTTCCGAGCGTGTCGAGGAGAGCACCGCGGGTTTCGCCAACGTACCGGAATCGCGGCCATTTAGTTTCGCGTCGCCGGTTGCGCATTCGGCTCCGTGAATCCATGGCGCAAAAACACCTGGCGGGCTTTGTCGCCGCCCAGGTAGCTCAGGAATTCCCGCGCCGCCGGATATCGCCCCGATTTGACGATCACCGCCGGATAAACGATCGGGTCGTGCGTGGATTCATCGGCTCGGATGGCCACGCGAACCGCATCCCCCGCCGCGGCCGCGTCGGTGGCATAGACCATTCCCGCCTCCGCTTCGCCGCGCATCACGTACGACAGCACCTGCCGAACGTTCTCGCCCATGACCAGCTTCGGCGAGAGCTTCTCATCCAAGCCGGCGGATTTGAGCGTCTGCATCGCATATTGTCCGGCCGGCACGACCTTGGGCTGGCCGATCGCGACGTGCCGAAAGCGATCGTCGAGCAACTCCTCGAACTTCGCGGGCGGATCGGCAAAATCCCTGGGCACGATCAGGACGAGTTGGTTTCCCGCGACGACCTGTCGCGTCGCCGGATCGACCAGCCCCGCCGCCGATAGCGCCTTCACCTCCTTGTTCCCCGCCGAAATGAACAGATCGACCGGAGCCCCCTGCTGAATCTGCACCGCCAGCGTGCCCGACGCCCCGAAATTCACATCCGCCTTGTTCCCCGTGTCGGTCTGATAAAGGCTGGCAATTTCGGTCAAGACTTCCTTGAGGCTGATGGCGGCGGAGACGGTGACGGAATCGCCGAAACAGCTCAGCCTTCCGAACAGAACGACCGCGATGAAAATGAGCTTTCTGGACATCGTGCGCCAAATATAGACAATTTTGGCTCGGAAATCGCGGCCAATCTCTTATCCGTGCGCCATCCGCATTTTAAGCAAAACCCCTGAAAAGGCGATACTGTGGGTATGTTGGGTCGTCCGCAGGAAAGGCAGCACGTGAGCCGCCGCCACGAAGTAATCTTTTTCGCATTGGAAGACCGGTTCGGCCTGGCCCGAATCCCGTCGATGCTGCACCGAACGGGTTGCCGGGTGACGCTGCTCGGCGATCCAAACGCGCCCGCCTGCGCCTCGCGTTTTGTCCAGCGCGTGATCCCCTGCCCGATCGACCCCCCTTCCGCCGCCAAGGCGCTATGCGATCTGGTCGAAACCTATCGCGGGACGCGGCCATGGATCATCTTCGCCGATGAGTTGGCCCTTCAGGCGGGGATTCTCTGCCGCGAGCAGAGTTGGCTCAAGGACGCCTTTCCCGTCGATCCATGGCTAGGCGCCGACATGATCTTTCGCAAGGCGGCGTTCATGGCCGCCGCCGAGGCCGCCGGGATTCCCATCCCGCCGATGCGCGTTTGCCGCTCGCGGGCCGAGGCCCTGGCGGCCGCCGAGCAGCTCGGGCTTCCCCTGTTCTTCAAACGCGACGTGGACTGCGCCGGGGCCGGCGTGGTGCAGGTCACTTCGCGCCGCCGACGTTCGAACCGACCTACGACAAATTATCCGACACCGGGCCCGTCGTCGTTCAGCAGGCCATTCAAGGCCGCGTCGGCAAAACCAACACGCTCTACAACCGCGGCCGGCTGATGTGTCACACCAGCGCCTACGCCAAGCGCACCTGGCCGGGGCCGTTCGGACCCTCCTGCGTCCGCGAATATTTCTGCGATCCTCGCCTGGAAAAAATCGCCGAGAGCATCGGGGCGTTGACCGGGTTCCACGGCCTCTGTGGATTCGATTGGGTTCACGACGAGAAGACCGACCAGTTCGTCGTCATCGAGTTCAACGGCCGCGCCATCGCCACCTATCACCTCGGAAAATATGTCGCCGTGAGCTACGAGCGGGCGGTCGGCGATTTTCTCGCCGGGAAATTTTCCGTCCAGCGCCCCCGGTTGATCGCCCGCGACCGGCCCGTCATTCACATGTTCCCGCAGGACATCCGCCGCTGCATAACCGATCTCGACCTGATCGGACTGGGCAAGTGGCTCACCGGCGCCGTGACCACCGACATGCCCTGGAACGACGCCAATTTGATTCTGTTTTTCTTTTTCGGTTTTGTCCGGCTGGGATCCAAGCGCGTGCGAAGATTCATTCGCCGTCGGCGCGGCGCGGCTATCGCCCAGCCGCTTCAAGATCCCGCGACGCGGGCCGCCTCGATCCAAGCCCTGGTCTGAACGGCTTGGCCCGGGGGGATCATCCCGTCTTGATCAGCTTGAAGAACCGGCGGCGCTGGCGCTTGTGCTCCAGCGATCGGAAGGCGAATCGGATCGTGCGAAACAGCCTCGATTCCCGTTGCCATCGCTCGTAGGCGTCGCTCACCGGCCCGGCCAAAATCGCTTCCCAGCGGCTCGCGATCTTCTCGACGGAGAATCCCTCGGCCCTCCGGCGGCCGCTGGCGATCATGCGGTCCATCAAATCCGGCTCGTCGCGCAACCGGCGAAGGGCCGCCAGGGCGTCGTCGGGCGAACGAACCTCGAAATAATCCAGCGGCGAGGTGCGCAGCTCTCGGTAAGCCGGCTCCGCGCCGAGCAGCGCCGGACACCCGGCGCGCCACGCATTGATCAACTTGCTCGCGGGCTTGATGCTCAGATCGAAGGGCGAAACCTGCCGAACCGCCAGGATCGCATCCAGATCGCCGCAATCCGTCCAATCTTTTTCGCGAATGACCAGCTCGATATCCATCTCGGCCAGCCGCCGGCGAAAGGCCTCGTCCTGAAATGCCTTGGCCAGGTAAACCGCCATTCCGAGATAGCCGAGCCGGCGCAGGATATTCTTGCGGGATGGATCGCGCTCCCGGAGGCCGGGCTGGGGCCAGAAGACGACGTGATGGTCGTTGCCCGCGCGGACCTGCAGCTTGTTTTGCACGATGCGCAAGTCGCAGGCGGCCGGCCGCGGGCGGTCGGGCTGAATCGCCACGATGAACGCGCGATCGGGCCGGGACTTTAGAAGTAGATCGTCGTAGTAAACGACGTTGATCTCACCCGGAACGAATTCCCCCGCCAGATGCACCGGATCGCCGCGGCGCTTGAGGTGCAGGAAGGTTTGGATCGTCCAATGATCCGCTCCCGCCATGAACCGCTGCGGGCAGCGATCCGGGTCGATCCACCCTGAGCCGCCGACCAACTCCGGCCAATCGGACAGGCCGCGGTGGACGAAATAAATGGGATAGCGGAGATTCAATCGGCGCTGAGCCTTTGACGGATGAACTCGGCGCGGGCGGCTTTGCGGGCGTCCCCTTCCAGCTTCTTGCCCAGGATTCGTTGCAGATGCGCCTCCTGCGTCAGCAGGAACAACTCGTTGACCTTGTTAATCTCGATGTCCTTCACGCGCTTGAGATTGACGCCGAGGCGGACGTGGCTGAGGGCCACGAGCGTTTCCTCCGTCTCCATCAGCCTCGCCGAGCGCAACAGCCCCAGCGCCCGCCAAACCTTGTCGTCCAGCGCCACCGCCCGCTCGCTGAGCAGGGCCTTTCGCGCATGGTGCTCGTAATCGATGATCTTGGGGATCACCAGGTCCTTGAATTCGCCGATGATCTCTTCCTCGCTCTTGCCGAGGGTCGTCTGCTTGGAGATTTGATAGAAATCCCCGGTGGCTTCGGTCCCTTCGCCATAAAGGCCGCGAACCGCCAGGCGCAGCTCCTTCGCCGCGCGAAATACCTTTTCGATTTCGCTGGTGAGCTTCAGCGCCGGCAGATGCAACATGACGCTGACGCGAATCCCCGTGCCCACGTTCGTCGGGCACGCCGTCAGATACCCGAATCGCGGGTGAAACGCGAAATCCAACGTCGCCTCAAGCTGGTCGTCCACCGCGTTGATCTGCTCCCACGCCTCTTCAAGCTGCAAGCCGCTGCGCAACACCTGGATGCGCAGGTGGTCCTCCTCGTTGACCATGATGGAGAGGGTTTCGTTCTCGCCGACCGCCACCCCGCGCGCCCCCTCGGCTTCCTTGTGCGGCCGGCTGATGAGATGCCGTTCGACCAGGAGCTGGCGATCGATTTCCGGGGCGGATTCAAGATCGACGTAAAGCGTCTTGGGAGACAGACGCGCCGCCAGGATCGTGTCGCGGACTTTGTGTTCCAGCGTTTGCCGCTGGCTTCGCGTGCAGCGGGTCAGAAACGGGAACCCCGACACGTTTCGCGCCAGTCGGATGCGCGAGGAAATGACGATATCGCTCATCGGCCCGCTGCCGCGGAGCCATTCGCCTGCCTGGGACGTCAAATCGCTCAGCTTCATGGCTTGCGCCCTATTGGCCCTCGGCGTCGCGAATCTGGTCGCGGAGCTTGGCGGCGCGCTCGTAATCCTCGGCCTCGATCGCCCGGTTCAGCTCCTTGCGCAGGCGGGCAACGTCAAGCTGCCGCTTCACCGGAACGCTCGTTCCCCCGCGCCGCGTCGGAACCTTGCCCACGTGATGCGTCGCCCCCTCGTGCGCCCGCTGAAGCAGCGGAGTCAGGTCCTTGTCGAAGGCCGTATAATCATGCTCGCATCCGAGCAGACCCGTCTGGGCGAAATCCGACCACGCCATCCCGCATTCCGGACAAACCGTCGATTGCTGCTCCTTCGCCAGCCCGCTGTGCGCCAGCACGAAATTGGTCAGCAATTCGTTGATCGGCGTATGAGCTTTGGTGGGGAATCCTTCGACTTGTGACGCACACTGCTCGCAGAGATGTTTCTCAATCTTCTTGCCGCCACGGATTTCCGTGAGATGCACCGTCGCCGGCCTGTTGCACTTTTCACATTTCATGGCTGGTGCTTCATCCTATGGGTCGGCTTCACGCGGGTCAAACATTTGTGGAATAAGGGCGAGAGTCTCCTCAAGGCCGATAAACCGCCGAATTCTCCGGCGTCTCCCAAACCTCGACGCCAACCAGCCACACCCCCGGTGGAAGCCCGAGCTTCGAGGCGATATGTCCCGCGACGTTTTCCGCCGTCGGATTCACCGCCGCGAACTCCGGCAGCTCGTTGAGATGCCGGCTGTTCATCGGCCCGACCACCGAATCGGCCAGCCGTTCCAGTTCATGAAAATCCATGACCACGCCGATGGAGTCGAGCTTCCCCGCCGCGACGGTAATTTTCACCGTCCAATCATGTCCATGCACCGGCTCGATCGACCCGTCGTAGAGTCGCAACTGATGCCTCGCCGAAAACCGCCGAATGGTGGAAATCTGAAACGCCATGGGCTGAACAGACTAGACCGAAATCCGCGCGATTGCCATCGCCGATCCGGCCATCGGAACGTCAGGGGCCCGTCTCCGCCGGCTGCGACGGCCCTGGGGCGTGTCTTCGCGCGGTATAATTCTCCGATGCCGGAACCACCTTCGATGAAACATCCCTTGCATCGCGTGCGATCATTCAAGATCGAAGCCCCCTACACTCTGCGCGTCGAATTCGACGATGCCACGGAACAGGTGATCGACTTTCAACCGGTGCTTGCCGGAGAGCTTTTCGGCCCGTTGCGGGATTTGGCGGTGTTCAACCAGGTGCGGATCGATCCGGAGGTCAAAACCTTGGTCTGGCCAAACGGCGCGGATTTCGACCCCGCCACGCTTCACGATTGGCCGACGTACGCGCAAGCGCTCGCCGCCCGCGCCAGGCAGTGGAATCTCAGCCCAGCGTAACTTGGCCGTCAATCGTATCCAGCAAGAATTTTGACCTTTCCCCCCGGTCCACATACCTTTTAATTTGCACCGATGCGACGGCTTTTCCCCAACTTCGACGAATTCTCCGCCCTCGCCGCCAAGGCGACGATCGTTCCCATCTATCGCCAACTCCTCGCCGACCGACTCACCCCGGTCAGCGCTTTCGAGGCTCATCGGCACGAGCAGCATGCCTTCCTGCTGGAAAGCGTCGTCGGCGGTGAAAAAATCGGACGCTACAGCTTCATCGCCGCCGGGCCGCAACTGGTTTATCAGGTGATTGACGAAAAAGCCTCCATCCAGGACGTGGGAAAGAATCCGCAGGAATTCACCACCACCGATCCGCTGGCCGATCTGCAAAAGCTCCTGCCCGCCCAAACCTATCACCGCGACCCGAATCTGCCCGCGTTCACGGGCGGGCTGGTGGGTTATGCGGGGTATGACACGATTCGGTATTACGAACGAGAGAGCCTTCCCTCGCCGCCGAAGGATGACCGCCGATTGCCCGATTTGCTCTTCGGGCTTTATGGCGAACTGGTGATCTTCGATCACGTGGATAAGACGATCAAGGTGGTGGCCAACGCGCGAATCGGTCCCGGCGGGGCCGAGAGCGCCTATCGGGATGCCGGCCGGCGAATCGACGAGATCGTCTCCCGATTGCAGCAGCCGCCGATTTCATCCATAGGCGAAATCGATGCCAGCGGGCCGCTCAATCTCGCGTTTTCCGCCAACTGCACCCGCGAGCAATTCCTTCAGATCGTGCGCGCCGGCAAGGAATACATCCGGGCCGGAGACATCTTTCAATTCGTGCCGGGACAGCGGCTGAGGGTGAATTCATCGGCCGATCCGTTTGATGTCTATCGGGCACTTCGGATCATCAATCCGTCGCCGTTCATGTTTTATCTGAAAAGCCCGTCCTGCACGCTGATCGGATCGAGTCCGGAGATCCTCTGCCGGGTGAGCAATCGGATTGTGACGAGCCGGCCGCTGGCCGGGACGCGCCGGCGCGGCGCGACCGATCAGGAGGATGCCGCCTTAGAGCGGGAATTGCTCGCCGATCCAAAGGAGCGCGCCGAGCATGTCATGATCGTCGATCTGCATCGCAACGACGTGGGCCGGGTGGCCAAGATCGGCTCCGTGAAGGTCAGCGACGTGATGACCGTCGAGCGTTACAGCCACGTCATGCACATTACGAGCAATGTTTCGGGCGAACTGGCCGATGGCTTGACGGCCCTGGATGCGCTGCGGGTGAGCCTGCCTGTGGGCACGGTCAGCGGCGCTCCGAAAATCCGGGCCATGCAGATCATCGACGAGTTGGAGCCGACTCGCCGCGGGCCGTACGGCGGAGCCGTCGGTTATCTCGATTTCGCGGGGAACATGGACACCTGCATCGCCTTGCGGACGATCGTCTGGAAGAACGGGATTTTCGACGTTCAGGCCGGGGCCGGCGTGGTTGCCGACTCCGTTCCGGAAACCGAATACGAGGAAACGATGAACAAGGCCAAGGCGATGCTCAAAGCCGTGGAGATCGCCCAGCGCGGGTTTTGATCGCATTTCTGGTAACTCCATGGTTCACTGCCTTGCCAATCCAATTCTTTAACCGCGGAGTTCGCGGAGATCGCTGAGAAGACCTGAGAAGAAACTGTTTCTGTGTTTCTTCTCCGCGAACTCCGCGAACTCCGCGGTTAAATTACACCTTGGAATTAAGAAGCTTGCGCGAAAATTGAGCTTTCACCCGTCGCCCGTTCGATAATCACGATGTGCCCTACATCGTTATCAAGTCCAACGGCCAGGAGATTGACCGCCGCGAACTCAAAGGTGGAATCGTCATCGGTCGCGCTCCCGATTGTGATCTCGCCCTGCGCGACATTCTTCTGTCACGCCGGCACTGTCGATTGGAACCGGACGGGCCAAGTTGGACCCTGCACGATCTCCAGAGCAAAAACGGCACGATCCTCAACGGCGAGCGGCTCAGCGGCCCGTGGATTTTGCGCGACAACGATGTCGTCCGTCTCGGCCGATGCAAGATTATTTTCCATGCCGGAATGCCGGATGAGGACATCGTCGATCACATCCTGACTCCGGCGCGGCCGGCCGATCCCGGCGATTCGCTGGCCGGCACGCTCTCGGGGTTCACGCTTTTGTTGCCCGGCGAGGGCGAGAACCCGGAAAACATGCCCTGCCCGCAGCCGCGGCCGAAGGATCCTCCTGCTTACGGACAAGAAGAACTGCAGACCTTGTTGTCGGCGATCGCATCCAGCAGTTGGGATTCGGTCTATGCCGAGGCCCGGCAGCCGATGCGCGGTGAAGAAAACGCGGTGTGTGAAGAGGCGGTTGTCGCTCGGCGAGTGCGACCGCGGTCGCCCATGGACTTGTCGCTGCAAGCGAATCCCGCCGTGCCGGCCCCGGCCGAAGTGGGGCTCGCCCTGGAGCCGGAGCCGCCGGCGAAGGTTGCCTTCATCCTTCCAAAACCATGGAGAAACCTGAGGTTTCGGCCCAGTTTGCACATGGTGGTGGCGGCGCTTTGGATCGTGGCCCTGGTTATCCTCAACATCGACCGCAAGCCGGTCCCGAGGCGGGCCATGGGGGATCAACCGGCCCCGATCTCCGTTTTGATTCCAAAAATGACGCCCATGGCCGATCAAAACATGGCGACGGGTGCGGCGGCTGATTACCAGGTCCAGGCCAATGACGAGCTGCCAGGGCCATCGGCAACGGCCAAACCGCAGCCTACGGCCAAGGACATGCCTATAAACCAGACGACCGCCAAATTCGCCGCCGAGAGCGGGGCGCCTTATCTTCCGCTGATTGTCTGGTGATTCATCCCTCGGCCGGTTCGATCACGCAAGACATGGAACCCTTGCAGGTCGCCACGCGCGAATCGACCCCGTAGGCGTGAATTTGATCGCGCTTCAATTCCGCCAATTCACGGTGGGTCGTCAACAGGATAACCCGCCCGTCGCGGTCAACCGCCTTGGCCAATTGAAAACCCTTTTCATCGGGATAGGCAAAGATTACCTTCACCATCTCAATGACATAGTCATAGGTATGATCGTCATCATTCAACAAGACGACATGATAGGGCGGCATCTGGGCCGGCTTGTGCTTTTTGGCGGGCTTCGCCTTCTGAGCCACGGCAACAGACGCACCTTCGGAACCGAGCGGCTTTTCAGATCCCATCAGAATTTCCCTGCCACAGAAATGGTCCAAGGCAAATTATCCTAATTCTCTGCGATGAAATCAATATATTTTTACTTCCGGCGTTGTAGTTCTCGTACATTACTCTAGTCGCAGTGGGAGCTTACAATGCGTAAACATATGGCTTTATGGCCTGTCATCGGCGCGTGGACTCTGGTCTTGGCGGCCGCCAGCCGGTCGAGCCTGGCTTGTTTGCGCGATACCCTCGACGATCGCGCCGTCCAATGGTCGAATTTGATCGTTGTCGCGAAATTGAAGGCGATTCACAGCCCCGTGCCGCTAACCCCGCCATCCACGCGGCCGGCGCACGATATTCGGTCCGGTTCCGTAACATCGTTGCAGATCTTTGATTTTGAGGTTACGGCCGTTCTCGACGGTGCAGAAAAACCGGGAGATTCTCTTTCGATCATCCGGTTTTTGATCGGGCCCGACGCCCAAGCGAACTCCGTTTGCGGCCAGCAACTCACCACCACCCAGATCGGCAAATCATTTCTGCTGCTCCTTTGCCCTGAGGCCGATCTTCGATGGAGTGACAGCAAAAAAAAGCCCGATCCTCGGACGACACAAACACATAACTTGAAAGCCTTTGCGGTTGTTCACATGGAATCCATGGACGACCTGGGCGCCGAGGGGCTGGCCGATGCCAAATACACCATCTCCTCAACCCGCCAGGCGGAGGCGCAATTCAGCCCCGACGACGCGAACGTGCAGGCGCAAACTCTGATTAACGCCGCCGACGACACCGAGCAGGATGAGGCGGAGCACGCCCTTCTGGAAATGGGTCCCAAATCCCTCCCGGTGTTGAATCATGCCCTATCCACGGCGGATGACCGTGCCAGGATCCGGCTTCAAAAGGTGATCGATGCGGTTTCTCCCCCAACCATTACCGCGGCGATGGAGTCGCACTAAACATTTGATTTACTGGCGCCGGCAACGCGGTCCTCACAACATTCTGTAATTTCAGCCCCGGCGGCCGTCTGTCGTCCAATAACTCTCATCGCGCCGGGCTGATTCTGCCGAAATACGGGTTATGGACCTGGCAACGGTCATCGGTCTGGTTCTAGCCTGGATTGCGGTCCTGTGGTCCATGTTCCACGCCTCGGAAGGGGCGATGGGCGCGTATTTCAAACCCAATGAAATCCTGCTGGTTCTGGGCGGATCGACTGGGGCGGCGCTGATCTCGATGCCCCTGCACGCGTTCATGGGCACCTTGGCCTATCTCAAGAAATGTTTCCTGAACAAGGAAACGCACATCGAGCAGGTCATCAAGGAGATGGTGCAATATGCCGAGACCGCTCGGCGGGACGGCGTGCTGGCCCTGGAATCGGTCGCGCGCGAGGCCCCCGATCCGTTTCTCCGCCGCGGTCTGCAACTCACCATCGACGGCACCGATCCGGAAATCATCGAACGCATCCTCCGCATCGAGATCGAATCCATGGGCGAACGCCATAAACATGGAAAACACTTCTTCGGAACCCTGGCAAAGTTCGGCCCCGGCTTCGGGCTCATGGCCACGCTCATCGCCCAGGTCGCCATGTTCCGCAACCTCGCCGGCGATGCCAGCGTCATTGGCCAGGCCTTGGCGATCGCCCTCACCGGAACCCTCTACGGTTGCATCCTCCAGAACCTCGTCGCCGGCCCGCTGGCGGAGAAACTCGGCATGCGAAGCCGCGAAGAAACCTTCACCAAGGAAATCATGCTCCAGGGCGTGCTGAGCATTCAGGCCGGGAACAATCCGCGCATCGTCGAGATGCAACTCATGAGCTTTCTGAGCAGCAAGCAGCAGGCGGCGATTCCCAAGGCCGCTTAGGCGAGAGATTCCGGATGGCTAAGAAAGCCTGCAAATGCAAACACGCCGAATGTGAGGAATGCCCGGAGTGGATCTTCACTTTTGCCGACCTCGTCATGCTGATGATGGGGTTCTTCGTGATCCTGTGGGTGCTCAAACCGCAACCGGGGAAAAAGGGCGAGAGCGAAGCAGCCGACGACTATGTGGTGAAGATTGCCGCCTCGATTCGCGGCGGGTTCGGATATGTTCCCAGCCCCACCAGCCGGGACCCGGTGGACATACAGATGATCATGAACGGGATGTCCAAAACCCATCCGCCCGGCGAAGGCCACCGGGGTAAAACCGACAACGAGCCCAAAGGCGCGGTTGGAAGCGAGCCGGAGGTCACCAACATCCGCCCGTCCAACCACGCCACCGAGGGCGGGAAAATGCTCTTCGACCGCGGGAGCTTCGTCCTGACCGATCAAATGAAGTCCGAGCTCGACGCCGTTGCCGAAGTGGTTCGCGGCCATCGCAACATCGTCATGGTCAAAGGTCACACCTCGCTGGACGATCTCCCCGACGGTGCCACCGAGGAGCAGAAGATGGACCTGTCGCTGCGGCGGGCGCAGGCGGCGGCGGATTACCTGGCCCAGAAAGGCGTGGAAGAGAGAATCCTGCGCGTTCAGGGCTGCTCCACCTTCGAGCCCCTGACCCAGCAGCAATACACCCCAGACGCCCAGGTGCTCAATCGACGCGTTGAAGTCGAGGCCACCAATATCCTGGCCGACGACACGCAGGCCAAGCCCGCCCAGCCAAATGGAACCGATACCACGGCCCCCAGCGGCCAATGATCCCGCCCGGCAACTTCTATTTCGTATAGCCGCGACCCGAAGGGGAGCGCGTTTTCCCCGCCGGCTGCGCCGGAACCCGCTTAAAACGCAGCGCAATCCAGCACCCCGCGCCGATCAGCCCGATGACCACGCTGAGCAATTGCCCCATCGTCAGCCAGCCGAAGGCGATATACCCGAGCTGCTCATCCGGCTCGCGCGTGAACTCAACGGCGAATCGGAAAATAGCGTAGAAAACGACGAACGCCGCGGCGATCTGCCCATCGCGGCGATTCTTCATCGCCTTGACCCCCCACACCGCGCCCAGCAACACCGGGCCTTCCAGAATCGCCTCGTAGATTTGCGACGGATGCCGCGGCTGGGTGTACCCCGGAAAAATCATCGCCCACGGCACATGGCTCACGCGCCCTACCAATTCCCCGTTGATGAAGTTGGCGATTCGGCCCAGGCATAATCCGATGGGCGTGACCAACGCCAGGCAATCGGCGATGTTGAGCAGCGGAGCGCGATTGACCTTGGACCAGATCCACAGCACGATCAGCACCCCGCTCAGCCCACCATGAAACGACATCCCTCCATGCCAGATCGCGATCGGTTCCCACCAGGGTTCCGGCGGCTTGGTGGGATCGATCTTGTGATAAAAAACCCACCACCCGATTCTCCCCCCCGCCACCACGCCCAGGGCCAGCCACCCCACCACGTCCGACAGCGCTTCCTTGGAAATCCGCAAGAACCCTCGTCGAGCCAGCCGACCGAGCACCAAATACGCCAGCGCGAATCCGCTCAGGTAGGCCATGCCGTACCAGCGGATCTTCAGCCGGCCGACATGAACCATCACCGGATCGATTTGCGGATAGTGAATCAGGCCGGGGAATATCACGAGTGAATAATAACCCACTGTTTAGCGGCGTCGCTTGCGACGCGCGTTCTTACTCGACGCCCCGGGAAATCACCCGCCAACTAAATGTCAAAATACATGCAGAACTCATACGGATGCGGGCGTTGTCGAATGGCATCCACCTCGTTCTCGCGCTTGTACTTGATCCAATAGTGAATCACGTCCGCGGTGAACACGTCCCCTTTAAGCAGGAATTCGTGGTCCTGCTCCAGGGCGTTCAGGGCCTCTTCCAATGACGCCGGCGCCGAGGAAATCTGTTCGTATTCCTCCGGCGTCAGGTGATACATGTTCTTGTCCAGCGGATCGCCCGGATCGATCTTCCTCTCGATCCCGTCGATGGCCGCCATCGCTATCGCGCTGAACGCCAGGTACGGATTGCACGAGCTGTCCGGGCATCGGAATTCGATCCGCTTGGTCTTGGGATTCTCGCTGTACATGGGGATGCGAATGGCCGCCGAGCGGTTGCGGCTGCTGTACACCAGGTTCACCGGCGCCTCGTATCCCGGCACCAGCCGCTTGTAGCTGTTGGTCGTCGGATTGCACAGGCGCACAGCGCCGGGGCGTGCTTCAAGATCCCCCCGATCGCGTGCAATCCCAATTCGCTCAATCCCGCGTATTTGTTCCCCGCGAACAGCGGCTTGTCACCCTTCCACAAACTGAAATGCACGTGCATCCCCGATCCGTTGTCCTGAAACAGCGGCTTGGGCATGAACGTCACCACCTTCCCATGCCGGGCCGCCACGTTCTTGCAAACGTATTTGTACATCATGACGTTGTCGGACATGGTGACCAAATCCTGATAACGCATGTCGATCTCGCACTGCCCGCCCGTGGCCACTTCGTGGTGATGCGCCTCCACGGGAATCCCCAGCTCGATCAGCGTCGCCACCATTTCACTGCGGATGTTCTGCATCGTGTCCATCGGCGGCGTTGGGAAATACCCCTCCTTGAGCCGAACCTTGTATCCGAGGTTCCCCGGGTCCTCCTCGCCGCGGCCCCAGATTCCCTCCCGGCTTCCCACGTAATATTTCCCGAAATTGATCCCCTGATCGTAGAACGCCTGATCGAAAACGAAGAATTCCAGTTCCGGCCCAAAGTTGGCGGTGTCCGCGATCTTGGCCTTCCGCAAATAGGCCACGGTCTTGCGAGCGATGGAGCGCGGATCGCGCGAATATTCCTTCTTGGTGATCGGATCGCGCACGTCGCAGATGATCGACAGCGTGCCATGGGTCATGAACGGGTCGATCTTGCCCGTCCCGGCCACGGGAACCAAAAGCATGTCCGATTCATTGATCGCCTGCCACCCGCGGATGCTGCTGCCGTCGAATCCAAACCCGTGATTGAAGCTTTCGAGCGTCAATTCATTGATCGGGCAGGTGGTATGCTGCCACAGCCCCGGAAAATCCATGAACCGGAGATCGACGAACTCGACGTGCTTTTCCTTGCACAGCTTCAGGACATCTGCTGGGGACATTGAACATTTCCTCTATAAGCTATCGCGATCGGGTCCAAACGAGCGAGCGGAGTATGCTAACGACCGCCCGCCGGAGCGTCAAAACCGTTTTGGATTGCATTTTCGAGCCCTCGCAAAGCTCCAACTCCCGAACAGGCTCCCGCCCCGAAATTGAGCCGGCCGGTCCTCCGGCCGGTCTTCGGCTCCTGGAACTCTTCGGGACACGGGCATCAAGATGGCTGGTGAACTTGCCGCAAACCGACGCGAAAGCGAAAAAACGCCATGGCAAAATCGGGTGGCGGGCGCCCATGGCGGGCGTGCGAGCGTTACGCAGCCGGATGCGCTTGCGCGGTTCCGGCGGCATAGATCAGCCTCCCTTTTTATGTGGCCTCATAGGGGAGCGAGAATTTCACGCCGGCCCACTTGCGCATCTCACGCTGGGTCCAAAAGTGCAGTTCCACCGGAGCGAACAATCCCCGCAGGGCGGGATAACCGCGCTTAGCCAGCTCGATGCCGTCGCCGGCATCGTCGGGAACGACGATCAGCAGGTCGATGTCGCTATGGGGATGCGTTTTGCCGCTGGCGTGGGAACCAAAGAGGTAGATTTCCAGCGGGTGCAGCACCGCAACCGCGCGCTGCACGATCTCCCGGAGGAGTTCGTCGGGGAGCTCTTTCACAACGTGGATTATACCCATTTCCGGTGGAGGCGATACGAGCAGTGCAGCCGGCAAAAAACCGCGGGACAGCGATGTCCTAGAATCGCGAGCGGCCATTTCGGTCCACAATGGCTGGTGAGACATAAAGGGAGACATAAAGGGGTCATCCTGATTTATGTCCTTCGGAAATTAAAGGTGACGCGACATTTCACCCGCCCCCCTCCCGTCACTTTTACTCTTATTTCTGAATCAACAGCTTGAACGCGTGCGTCCACTCGTTACGCAGAAAGCCCGGTATGCACCAAAGCATGCACAGGGGTTCAATGGCACGCGCGGCCTCCGCTTTTCCCATGTCCGCCGTTTCCCAACCGAATGAATCGAGGATTCCGCTCACGGTTTTCTTGGCCGCTTCGTCGTTGCCGCAGATGAACATCGTTGGCGTGCCGCCGGCGAATTGCGGATTCACCATCGAGTCGCTGCCGACGGAATTGAATGCCTTGACGAACCTAGCCCCTTGAAACTCGCGCTGCAATCGTTCCATGAGCGATTCGTCGAGATTGGTGAAGAACTTCAACACGCCGTTTACCGGAGGGGAATCTTCAATCGGATTGGTCGAGTCGATGACGGGCTTTCCGTTTAGGTTGCCCGCGCCGGCCGCGCGGAGTGCTTCGGCCGCGGCCGTCCCCTTGACCGCCAGAACGACCATTTCGGCGAACAGGGCCGCCTCGGCAAAACTACCGACGCGGCCCTTCGGATTCTGCGTCCTCCACTGCGCGAGCTTGCTGGGCGTCCTTGTTCCCAACATCACCTCATGGCCGTGTTTCAGGAACCCGCCGGCCAATGCCTTGGCCACGTCGCCCGACCCGAGAATGCCGACTTTCATACGCTTCTCCTTTCAAACATTTCAGCTTGTCAAACAATAGGCCGAGCAACCCGCCGCGCGGAAAAAAACTTCGCTTCGCGTGATCGAGTTCAGAACTGACATCGCGCGGCGAACCTTTGTTCGGAGCGTTCCTTTCGCTCCAAAAACCCTCCGGAAACGTCGGCTGCCCAATTTCCACGATTTTCCCCATACAAAGCTCACGTGAGTTAGGTAAATATTCGCAATCATGACGGCCGATTCCGGTTCCCAACGACAAATGACCAATGACAAATGACTCTTCCTGTCCTCTTTCGCCCGCAAGTGGGTGTAACTCCTGATTGAGGCGATGGGCTACTTATCCCCTCTCCCGGTACGCCGGGAGAGGGCCAGGGTGAGGGCCGATTTGGTTGTCTGGAATCACTCGACGCTCGAAGTCACCCTCACCCCAACCCTCTCCCACGAGTACGTGGGAGAGGGGGGAAAGAATAGCAGCCGCCACAATGAAGCGCTACACCCCGCAAGTGTTCACTTTCGCCGGGCTAGTTGACTTGCCGCCAATTTTGCCGATAAATGGCGCTCGACCAACCCTTAACCAAATAAAGAGAGGTGCCTGTGAATGCGGCTAAAACTCCTGCGGACGTTTTGAAACTTATCAAGGACAAGAAAATCAAGGCCGTGGACCTGCGGTTCATGGATTTCCCCGGCATGCAACAGCATTTTACCGTGCCGGTCCATTGCATCGAGCAGGACACCTTCAAGGACGGCCTGGGATTCGACGGCTCGTCGATCCGCGGCTGGCAGGCGATCAACGAATCGGACATGCTCGTGATTCCCGTAGCCGAGACGGCCTTTGTCGATCCCTTCGCCAAGGAGCCGACCCTGGTGATGATCTGTAACATTCAGGACCCGGTGACCAAGGAGGATTACACGCGCGATCCGCGCAATATCGCCCGCAAGGCGTTCAAGTATGTTCAGACGCTGGGGCTGGCGGACATTGCTTATTTCGGGCCGGAGTTGGAATTCTTCATCTTCGACTCGATCCGTTATGCCCAAAACCAGCACGAGGGGTATTACCACATCGACTCGGTTGAGGGGATTTGGAATTCCGGGCGGGAATGCGACGGCGACGGGCCGAACCTGGGCAACAAGCTGCGCTACAAGGAAGGGTATTTCCCGATCCCGCCCAGCGATTCGCTCCAGGACATCCGCACCGAGTGCATGCTGCTGATGGAGGAATGCGGGATCGAGATCGAGGCCCAGCATCACGAGGTGGCCACCGGCGGGCAGTGCGAGATCGACATGAAGTTCTCGCCGCTGGTTCAGATGGCCGACAAGGTCACCCTGTACAAGTACATCATCAAGATGGTGGCTCGGCGTTACGGCAAGACGGCGTGTTTCATGCCCAAGCCGCTGTTTCAGGACAACGGGTCCGGCATGCACACGCACTTCAGTTTGTGGAAGGGCGACAAGCCGCTGTTCGCGGGCAAGGGATACGCGGGATTGAGCGAGATGGCGTCGCACGCGGCGGGTGGACTCATCAAGCACGCGGCGGCGATCCTGGCGTTCGCGGCGCCGACGACCAACAGTTACAAGCGGCTGGTCCCCGGTTACGAGGCCCCAGTGAACCTGGCCCTCAGCCAGCGCAACCGCTCGGCCGCTATCCGCATCCCCATGTACTCCACCAACCCCAAGACCAAGAGGCTGGAATTCCGCTGTCCCGATCCGAGTTGCAATCCGTACCTCACGTTTTCGGCGATGCTGATGGCGGCGATCGACGGGATCCAGAACAAGATCGATCCGGGCAAGCCGCTGGACGTGAATATTTACGACCTGGAGCCCGACGAAGCCAAGCAAGTGGCGCAGACCCCCGGGTCTTTGGCGGAGTCGCTGGCGGCGCTGAAGAAGGACCACGCCTTCCTGCTCAAGGGCGACGTCTTCACTTCCGACGTGGTAGACACGTGGATCGAATACAAGACGATCAACGAAGTGGACGCGCTGCGGCTGCGGCCGCATCCGTATGAGTTCGCGATGTATTACGACATTTGATGCGGCTGTTGCCAAGCCCCCGGATGGCCATTCAATGGTATCTACCGGGGGCTTTTTTATTTGATTCCGAATCGATCGCGCATGAACCGGCGCACGCCGGCGGTGTGGCGCTGGAAGTCGCGCAGGATCGCGGCGCCGCTGTCATCCTCGGAGAGGTATCGCATTCTGCGGGCGAGGTGGACCAATTCCTCGGAATCCTTCTCCGGCAGGAACAGGTCGCGCGCCGAGCCCCGGAGCATGCGCTGCGCGTTGATAAGCCGGCGCATGAATTGATAGGCCAGGAGCAGGCCATCGAATTCCCCGGCGCAAAGAATGGCAGCGCGGCGCAAGGCGTGCATGGCTTCGTGGAGTCGCGGCGTGCGAAGCTGCGGGGCCTCCTTGGCGTGCATGATTTGCAGGAGCTGAACGGTTTGCTCGAGATCGGCCAGCGCCCTGGGCTGTGCTTGGAGTTGAGCTTCCGGCCCTCGGCGTGTTGATCGCGCATCTTGCCGGAGATTTCCCAAACGGGTTTTGGATCCAGCGGCGGGCCTTCATAGAGCAGTTGGTCGCGCAGCCGCTCGATCTCGAACCCCAGCTTCGAATCGCCGGCAATCCAGCGCAGGCGCGCCAGGGCCAGCCGCTCGAATTCGTGGGATTGTCCGTCGGGGCCGTAATATTGGGCGAAGTCGCGTTTGCTGATGGCGAGCGGGCCGCTGGTTCCGAAGGGGCGGAGGCGGAGATCGACCTGGAAGATGCCTTCGCGTTTGGCGAGGATGGAGTGGCCGGTTTCGCGGGTGAGGATGGAAAAGAATTCGCCGTTGTCCAGCGAGCCGCGCGTGCCGCCGCTGGTGGCGCCATCGGAGTCGAAGACGAATAGCAACTCGATATCCGAGGCATATCCCAGGGCGACGCCGCCGAGCTTTCCCAGGCCGAGCACGGCGAATCCGACGGGGGCGCGTCGCGCGTTGCGCGGCTTGCCGTAGAGGCGGACCAGTTCGGCATGGACCATCCCGCACGCAGCCGCCACCAGGTTTTCCGCCAGGAAAACCAGGCGTTCGGAGAGGATTTGAAACGCGGAATCGGGATTCTCTTCCGCCAGGATGTGATCCAGATCGATCAGGAACAACTCGCGATCCTTGAACTCGTTGAGGCGAAGGCGCTGCTGCTCGAAATCTTTGATGCCCGCCAATGCCTGCTCCAGACGCCGCGGCAGGCTGGCGGGCGTAGGGCAGAATTCCTGCCCGCGCACGCGCCGCTGGAAGATGGGCAAGAGCGCGTCGGCCTTGAAGCGAATGAAATCCTCCCAGAGGAAATTGCTCGCGCCGGCAGCCTTGGCCAGATCGGTCATCGTCAGCGGATTGCCCAGCACCTCCAGCCATTGTCCGGGGCGCGGCATCTGGACGATCTGGCGGGACAACTCGTCAAACCGCTGCAGGGCGGTGAAAGGATCGGGGGATTTGTCGAGGAAATAGGCGAATTGCAACGTCAGCAGCACCGAACGCCGCAGTTGTTGGATGGCGTCGGGATCCGACAGAGGCTGGCCGTTGCGATCCACGACGTTGATTTCATCGACGGCGTTTCCCTCGGCGGTTCGCGCGCCGGTCTTGGTGATTTGCAGTTCGTGCAGGGACAAGGCCGTGCTGAGGGCATACAGGAATGCGGGAGTATCAGGTGCGCGCAGCGCAGGCGCGTCGAGCGGGGCAATTGCTCGACCGCGACATCGAGCGAAAGCGGCGGCGACGACTGCGGATTTGACCGACGGTGCTCTTTGAGCCATCGCGTCACCCGCTCGTTCACCAGGCGCTTGGCGCGAAGGATGGTTTCTTCCTGGTTCTGATCGAGCAGGCGCATGGGTTCGAGAAGCGCGCGGGTGAAGACCTGGGCCCATTTGTCGAAATCCGTCACCGGGCCGAGAAGTGTTCCGTGAAAATAATCGAGGATGACCGGGTGGGTCATGGGGTCGCGGCGGGTAATGGGCGCGTTGCGCCGGCGGTTTGCGGCGCTGGGGGACTTCGACTTCATCCGCGGCAGGGTGTATGCGTCGCTGCTTTCGATGCTGAAGCCGGTCCCCGCCATCACGCCGCAGATGCTCGAGAACTCAAAGGGATGGTCGAAGGCCAGTACCACGCATTGGATGACTCCCAGGGGCTGCCGCTGGAGAAGGATTTGCACCGGATTCTCATCCGACAGTTTCAGCAGCGCCCGAAGATGCCTGGCGATGGTTGCGGGATCGAAGGCGGCGAGATAATCCCCTTCCACGCGGCCGAGGAATGTTTGGACGATGGCCGGGTCGATGCCGGGGGCATGGCGGCAGACGCCGGAAAGCAGGTCGGGTGTCGGATTCATGTTATGCACCCATTTTACATCGCCGGTTCTTCCGCTGCTCCGGCGGCAACCGAATATACATTCAAGATTTTGAATTTCTGGCTGGACAAATGACTTTCAAATGGTAATGATTCCGCGTCCTCCGCGGTCGAACCAACCGTAATACAACTAGGAGTCCGGCAATGTCGAACGCTCGTCAAGAAGCGATCAAGGCTATCGCTTTGACCAAGCACAAGCTTGAGTACGTGGATTTCAAGACCATCCATTTGAAGGATGTCTTCGGGGCCAATGTCTTCAGCGAAGCTGAGATGCAGGCGCGGCTGCCAAAGTCGGCCTACAAGAGCCTGATGAAGACGATCAAGGAAGGGGCGCCATTCGATCCGACGGTGGCCGATGCCGTGGCGGCGGCGATGCGCGACTGGGCTTTGGAGCATGGGGCGACGCACTATACCCACTTGTTCCAGCCGATGACCGGCATCACCGCCGAGAAGCACGACAGTTTCCTGACCCCCGAAGGCTCGGCGCGCTGGCGGTGTTCAGCGGCAAGGAACTGGTCAAGGGCGAGCCGGATGCCAGCAGCTTCCCCAGCGGCGGGCTGCGGGCGACGTTCGAGGCCCGCGGTTATACCGCCTGGGACCCGACCAGCCCGGCATACATCATGGAGCATCCCAACGGCTCCACGCTGGTCATCCCCACGGCCTTCCTCAGTTGGACCGGCGAGGCGCTCGACAAGAAGACCCCGCTGCTGAAGAGCATGAACGCGCTGAGCATGCAGGCGATTCGCATCCTCAATCTTTTCGGAACCACGGGCGTTCACAAGGTCTTCACGACCGTCGGGGCCGAGCAGGAATATTTCCTGATCGACAAGCATTTCTATCTGGCTCGTCCCGATCTGCTCGCCTGCGGGCGGACGCTGTTTGGAGCGGCTCCGCCCAAGGGACAGGAACTCGAGGACCACTATTTCGGCGTCATCCCCGAGCGCGTGCTGGCGTTCATGGCCGACTGTGAAAACGAATTGATCAAGCTCGGCGTCCCCGTCAAGACCCGGCACAACGAAGTGGCCCCCAGCCAGTTCGAGCTGGCCCCGCTGTTTGAGAACAGCAACCTGGCGACGGATCACCAGAACATGGTCATGGAACTGATGAAGCGCACAGCCGACAAGTACGGCCTGGTCTGCCTGCTGCACGAGAAGCCGTTTGCCGGGATCAACGGCAGCGGAAAGCACAACAACTGGTCGATGTCCACCGACGGAGGTGAAAACCTTCTGAACCCCGGCGATACGCCGCATGACAACGCGCAGTTCCTGGTTTTCTGCGCCGCGGTGATTCGGGCCGTCAACAAGTACAGCGAGATTCTCCGCCTGTCGATCGCCAGCGCCCACAACGATCACCGCCTCGGCGCCAACGAGGCGCCGCCGGCGATCATTTCCGTCTTCCTTGGCGAGCAGCTCACCGACATCTTCGAGCAGATCGAAAAGGGCCCGGCCAAGAGCAGCAAGCAGGGCGGGTTGTTTGAAACCGGCGTGTCGATCCTTCCGAAGCTTCCGAGGGATGCCGGCGACCGCAACCGCACCAGCCCGTTTGCCTTTACCGGCAACAAGTTCGAGTTCCGCGCGGTCGGTTCCAGCGCCAACGTCTCCGGCGCCAACACGGTCCTGAACACCATCGTCGCCGAAAGCCTCGATTTCATCGCCACCAAACTCGAAGCCGAGGTCAAGGCCGGCAAGGACCTCATCAAGGCCGTCCAGGAACTGCTTCCGTCGATCATCAAGGAAAACAAGAGGGTGCTGTTCAACGGAAACGGCTATGCCGAGGAATGGCACGCCGAGGCGGAGAAGCGCGGTTTGCCGAACCTCAAGAGCACCATCGACGCCCTGCCGGTTGTCGTCCGCAAGGACACCATCGACCTGTTCACCAAGTACAAGGTCTATTCGGAAAAGGAATTGACCAGCCGATTCAACATCCTTTCCGAAGCCTACGTCAAGGCGGTGAATATCGAGGCCCTGACGGCGTCGATGATGGCCAAGACCTACATCCTGCCCGCGGCGCTGCGCTTCCAGAAGGAGCTGGGAGAATCGGTCGCGGCGGCCAAGGCGGCGGGCGCGGGGCCCCCGGCCGGTATCGAAGTCCTCTCCGCGGTCATCAGCGGGATCAACGATTTCACTCGCGCCATCGGCGTGTTGGACAAGGCCCTGGCGCATCACGGCGACGGCGACGCGTTTGCCCATGCGAAGCACATGCGTTCGGCGGTGCTGCCGGCCATGGCCGAACTGCGCAAGATCTCCGACAAGCTGGAGACGATCCTGCCGGACGATCTCTGGCCGCTGCCGACGTATCGCGAGATGCTGTTCATTAAGTGAACGGAAGTTGAATCGAGAATCGCGGTCGAAGCACCGGATGTACATCCGGTGCTTCTTCTTTATTACAATCCCGGCTTGTTCAGTCCGCGGATCAATCTTTCGTCCACGCCCGACCGCGCCGAGGCCGGCGATTCCTGGATCACCGGGTTTCTCATCCCCGTCTGCACGATCCGCTGCGATTCGTTGACGCTCAAGACCACGGCCCGCGCGGGAGCCAGCGTCATTCGGCAATGGAGCGATCCGCTGGAGGCTTTGCTTTGGATGTTCGGCACGTTCTGGCCCGGCGAGGGACGGTGGATCGGTTATCTGAGCTACGATCTGGGCCGGCTGTTCGAAGCGCTGCCGACGACGGCGGCGGACGATCTGAATCTGCCGCTGTTCGTCTTCACCTACTGCCGCCCCACGGGCGGCAGGCCGGGCGGGGCCGAGCCGGATTATGGCATCCGCGCCGATCGGCTTTCGTCGGATTTCACGCGCGGGCAATACGAGGATGCCGTTGTACGCGTGATGAATTACATTGCCGCGGGCGATGTCTTTCAGGTGAATCTGGCGCAGCGGTTCACGGCGGGGCTGAGGCGCCATCCCGCGGAGATTTACCGCCGCCTCGTCCGCGAATCGCCATCCCCGTTCGGGGCGTATCTCGGCTATGAAGATTTCGCGATTATTTCCAACTCTCCCGAGCTATTTTTCCGCGTCACGCCCGATCGGCGGATTGTCACCCGCCCGATCAAGGGGACGCGGCCGGCCCGGCCGGGGATGGATGTCGAGCTGCGCGATTCAATAAAGGACCAGGCGGAATTGAACATGATCGTGGACCTCGAGCGGAACGATCTGGGGCGGGTTTGCCGCGTGGGCAGCATCGGCGTTGCCGAGAACCGCGTGATCGAGGCGCATCCCACGGTTTATCACGGCGTGGCCACGATCCAAGGCCAATTGCGCGACGACGTCACGTTCGTCGATCTGCTGCGGGCGATGTTTCCCGGCGGCAGCGTCACCGGCGCGCCGAAGATTCGGGCCATGCAGATCATCGACGAGCTGGAGCCCGTGCGCCGCGGGCCGTATTGCGGGGCCATCGGGTATCTCGACGCCTCGGGGAACCTGCAATTCAGCGTGGCCATCCGCACGATGATCGCCAAGGATGGGCGAATTCACGTTCCGGTCGGCGGCGGAATCGTGGCGGATTCCGATCCCGCCGGGGAATATGAGGAGACGCTGGTGAAGGCAAAGGCGATGTTCCGGGCCGCGGGGATTGATCCGGATTTCTAAGACTCACGTTCTGTCGGTATCATCTCTGCTCCGATGCAACTCTCAACGCTCATTGCCGTTCTGGAGGAAATCGCTCCGCCGTCCCTGGCCGAATCGTGGGACAACGTCGGCCTGCTGACGGGCGATCCAAACCAGAACATCTCCGGCATTTTGCTCACGATTGATTACTCGGCCGCCGTGGCGGAGGAAGCTCGCGCGAATAAATGCGATCTGGTGATCGCATACCATCCGCCGATCTTTCATCCGCTCAAGCGGTTGATCGCGGGAAGTCCGATCTTTGATGCGATCCGCCGGGGAGTGGCGATTTATTCCCCGCATACGGCCCTGGACGTGGCCGAGGGTGGAACCAATGACATGCTGGCGGATGTGCTGGGTTTGACGGACCGGCAGCCATTGCGGCCGGGGGAATTGAAACCGACCCAATATAAACTGGTGGTCTTTGCTCCGGTGGAGGCGGTCCAGCGAGTGAGCCGGGCGTTGTTCGACGCCGGGGCGGGGAATATCGGCAATTACGCATCGTGCAGTTTTCGTTCGCCGGGGACGGGAACATTTTCGGCCGGGAGGGCGCGCATCCGGCCGTCGGCGAGGCGGGCCGGCTCGAACAGGTGGAGGAAGTCCGCCTGGAAACGATTGTGCCGATTGCCGGCGTAAATGAAGTTCTTCGGGCGCTTCGCCAAAGCCATCCCTATGAAGAGCCTGCGTTTGATTTGAATGTTTTGGCGCCGGCGGCCGGTGAGAAGGCGAAGGGACAGGGACGCATTGGGTCAATGCCGCCAACTTCGCGGGCTGAACTTTTTGATCGCATCAAGCGTGAACTCGGAATCGATCATCTGCTGATCGCCGGGCCAACGGACGGAAGCATTTCCCGCGCTGCGGCCTGCGCGGGTTCGTGCGGTGATCTGCTGGATGATGCGATGAAGGCGGGCACCGAGTTGTATTTGACCGGGGAGGTTCGTCATCACGACGCGGTGAAGGCCGCGGCCGGCGGAATGACCGTCGTGTGCACGCTGCATTCCAACAGCGAGCGAGCGGTGTTGAAGCGGGTCAAGAAGCGGATGGAGGAGACGCCGGGCATGCCCCCGATTCTCCTCGCGGCGACGGATCGGGACCCGTTTTCGGTGAGGTAGGGGAACTGGCGCACAGTTAGCGGAGGTGCGAAGCACCGCGGGCGTCTGAACGATCTTGCTCTGCGATCTGGAGGCCTGACGTGACAAATTCGTTGCCGCAACCGACGTTGTCCGCAAAGCTAAAGCAATGGCGTGAGGCCCTTTCTGGAAACGATCCAAACTCCATCAATCGCCAACTTGCCCAACTGACCTGGGACGCGGCAAGTTATCGTGTCATCAACGAGGCCCGTCGTTTCGCGAAACCCGTCGTTCCCAGCGACCCTCGCGGAAACGTTCAACTTAGCGGCTTGATGCACAACTTGATTGAGCGTGGCTTTTTCATCAGCCAGATGACGGCGATACGACGACTCACGGACACCGACAAGTACTCGTTGGAGGGAGACAAAGGCGTTTATTCGCTCACCGGTTTGCTCAATGACATTCTCAAGCATCATGAGTTAATCACGCGCAGGTCGATATTCGATGCCGAGCACATTGAATATGACGCCGCCACGATCGAAAGGAAGCCTCACTGCTCTTTCATGCTCCACGATCTGCGGCATGGGCACATGGATTTCCTTGCGGGCGTTGACCCCTCACAGCGGCAACCCAGCAACAAGATACGCGAAATCCTGCTGAGAGAGTTGAAGGACAAAATCCTCACGCCTTGCAAGGAGGTTATCGAGCATGTGAACAAATTCATTGCTCATGCCGCAACACCTGAAAGTCGGGTAACGGCTAATGCGGAAGAAGCAGGCATCACGTTGAAGCACTTGTGGGATGCGCAGAAGCACCTGTGCGAAGTTGCGGGATTTCTATCAATCTACGTGCTGGGAGGCGCTCAACTGAGTTTTCTGCCGAGTCCGTCGTACGATCAGTTTCAATATATCGAGCGACCGCTGGTCAAGGTCTCGAAACTCCCGGATTTGAAACAAGTGTGGAAGGATTTCAGTGAGGAATGTGATCGATGGGGCGGTTGGAGGCCTGACCCGTAAACACCGGAATTTGGCGAGGGCGTGAAAGAGCGTGAGTAATGGCCCGATTCGTGCCCAAGCCCAACTTTTTCAACTTTTGATCCGGCATCGCCAAAATTCCGGCTATCCGGTCGGGCGCAAACCATTCTCTCGAATCAGCACCTCGGCGGGAATGCCGAGCCCGCTGTGCAGTTTGCGAATCATCGACAGTGTCAGGGAACGCCTGCGGTTCAAGATTTCCGCCACGCGGGCGCGACTGCCGATGTACGCTTCCAAGTCGCGCCGGGAAAGACCCCGCTGCTCCATCGCGAACTGAATAGCCTCAACCGGGTCCGGCGCGTCGATCGGGTCATGCTTCTCCTCCCACGCCTCCGCCAGCGTCACCAACACATCCGGCCGGTCGCCGGCGGCCGTCTTGGCCTTGGAGTCCATCAACCTGTCGATCTCCTTCAGCACCCGGCGGTAGTCCCGCTGACTCTTAATCGGTCTGATTTCCATCGTCATATCTCCGTTGCGTCGGCCGCTACTGCCCATACGGTCCTTCGATCACGTCCCAGCCGTCGGGCAGCGGCGGCTCTGCGAAATCCTGATCCGTCGCCCCGCTGTTGATCTTTACGTCCGTCAAATCCGTTGTGCGGTCGTCACCTCGTTCACATCGACGGTCTGAATCCTTCGCGGCATGTCGCTGGCCGTGTCCACCCAAATGTCGATCGTCTTGAATTGCTTGGCGAACTGCGTTCCCGGCTTGGGAGCCAGTTGCAGATGCACCGTGGCCGGCGGATCGTCCTTGGCGGGATCGATCTTCTGCACCTGAAAAAGTCGCAATACGTCTAGTCTCTTCTGGCCCAGAGGCAATGGGAATGGACCTTCTCCGAGCTTGAAGAGATCCAGCTTTTGGCCCGGCTTCAGGATTTGCTGGCGGGTTTCGTGCTTCGATTGGTAATCGCGTTCGACCAGCAGGCCGTTATCCAGCGTGTACTGGTGATCGACCTTGAAAATCTTGTTGCCCAGTTGCTTTTGGGTGAAGGCCACGCGGATTCGGGCGTCGTCCGGGCCTTTGCGCTGGAGAATCACGTTGCCGATGTTGATGGTGGAATCGCCGGTGCTGTTATCGCTGTCGGTCAATCTCACGGAAGCGGAGAAATCCTGGAGGCTCCTTCCGCCGCATCGAGGGCGTCGAGGATTTGATCGGCCGTGGATTGGGCGGACAGTCCCGCGGGCTGTGTCGCTGCGGCGATCAATTGCAATATCAAACCCAATCCGATCATCCATCTTGGCATGTCGCTCCCGTTCAAAATCTCCGCGCCCGCAGCACTTCGGCCAGCTCCGGCAGACTGGCCACGGTGAGCCCTGGTTCGGCGGAAAACTGTCGAGGCTTGCCATGGCTGATCCACACGGCGCGGATTCGGGCCGCGATGGCGGCTTCCACATCATATTGCCCATCCCCCACCATCCAAGCCTCGTCGTGACCGACACCCAGGCGCTGGCAAGCCAGGATCAGGGAAAATGGATCGGGCTTGAACGGCCCATCCTCGCGCGTGATCAGCGCGTCGAAGTCCAATCCATGGCGTGCGGTAACGGTGGCGGCGCTGAGGCGGCTGTTTCGCGTGATCAGCGCCATGGCAATCCCGCGATCCTTTAGCCAGGCCAATAGTTCGCCACAGCCCTCGTTCAACCGCGACTGTTCCGCGGCGGTTTTCTCGTGTCGAAGGAGGATCGCCTCGGCCAGCGGGCGGCGCGATTCATCCAGTTCCTCCAGCGATTCCAGGATCGGCCCCGGTCCGATCCCCATCTCCGCCTTGATGCGCGGGAAATCGAGCATCGGCTCGGTGAGCGTTCCGTCCATATCGAACAGAACGGCACGGGGCAGCGATGGGACGCAATCGTTCATGCAATAATTAAACGGGGATCATTCAATCTAATCTACTACCCTGCCGCAACGGTTCCAACTATACTTCCGATCCACTCCAATGGCACAAATGACCGATTGGCGGCGTCTGCATGGCTCGGCGTTCGAGGGTCGCCTTGTCCTGATCACCGGCGGGGCGGGGTTTATCGGCTCGCACCTGGCCGCGGCGCTTGACCAACTCGGGGCGAAGGTAACCGTGCTGGATGATCTTTGCGCGGGCAGCGATCCGAAATCGCTGCCGGGAAATGTCAAGTTCGTTCTCGGATCGATTCTGGAAGTTTTGCTGTTGCGGAAATGCACCGAGGGGCGGGAACTCGTGTTTCATCAGGCGGCGCTTGGGTCGGTGCCGCTAAGCCTGAAACAACCGGCTCGGTATCAAATGGTGAATTCAACGGGAACATTGTACGTGCTGGAGGCGGCGCGGAGGGCGAAGGTGCGGCGCGTGATGTTCGCCGCCAGCAGCAGCGCCTACGGCGACAGCCCCGTTTTGCCCAAGATTGAAACGATGCCGACGGCCGCGCTCAGTCCGTATGCCGCGACCAAGGTCGCGGCCGAGGCGATGGTGGCGGCATACGGCGCGGGGATGGACATCGATACGGTCAGCCTCCGCTATTTCAATATTTTCGGACCGCGCCAGAGGGCGGACAGCGCCTACGCCGCGGTGATCGCCGCATTCGCCAAGGCCCTGCTGGCCGGCAAGCGGCCGACGATCTTCGGCGACGGCGAGCAATCGCGCGATTTCACCTATGTGGACAACGCCGTGCACGCCAATCTTCTGGCCGCCAGGCGATCGGAGAGACTGAACGGCGCGATCATAAACGTGGCCTGCGGCACGCGGATAACCGTCAATGAACTGGCGAGTCGAATGGCCCAGTGCCTGGAACGGGCGGACCTGACGCCGATTCATATGCCCCAGCGGGCCGGCGATGTGTTGCACTCACAGGCTGATCTGAGCCTGGCGCGGCGGATGCTGGAATACGAGCCGATCGTAGATTTCGCAACCGGGCTGGACGCGACGATGCAGTGGTATCGCCAGTCGCTCGGCGGGTAAGATGTTCGCTTGCGATCATGACCATCGTGCCTGGCCCATTTTCCTTGGAGCGAATGGTGAACGCCGTGGAGAAAGTTCGGCAGCGGCTTTTGCGCGCGGCGGAGGCGCTGGAAGGAGCGAAGATTCCGTACGCGGTTGCCGGCGGCAACGCCGTGGCCCTGTGGGTTTCGCGCGTGGACGAATCGGCGGTGCGCAACACGCAGGATGTGGACATTCTTCTGCGCCGCGGCGATCTTGAAGCGGCCAAGCGGGCGTTGGAGCAAGCCGGGTTCGTTCACCGCCATTCGGCCGGGATGGAGGTTTTTCTGGACGCGCCCGGGGCCAAATTGAGGGACGCGGTCCACATCGTTTTTGCTAACGAGAAAGTGCGGCCGCACGAGGTGGCGCCCAATCCTGATGTGAGCGAATCGGAGGCGGCCCAGCGATTTCGCGTGCTCTCGCTGGAGGCGCTGGTGCGAATCAAGCTGACGGCCTTTCGTGACAAGGACAGGGTTCATATCCGCGACCTTATTGACGTGGGGCTGGTTGATGCGACCTGGCCGGGGCGTTTCGGACCTGAATTGGGGTCGAGGCTGCAATCCCTACTGGACACGCCTGAAGGATAGTGCCCAGCGCGGCCCATATTTGTTTGCGGCGTCGCCCTTTATCATCCGCGGCGGTATGATTCGTCTGGAAGGAGCCTATGGCCAAGCGATCGCCGCTGGCAGAGAAACTGGATGAAGTGAAGGAGCGGATCGCTTCGGCGGCGGCGAAAGCCAAGCGCGATCCGGCCGAGATCACGCTCATCGCGGTGACCAAGACCGCCTCGCCGGAACAGATTCGGGAAATCTCGCAGCTTGGCGTGATTGATCTGGGGGAAAGCCGGGTTCAAGTCCTGACCCAACGCGAGGCCCAACTCAATGAATTTTTCCAGCGGCGGGCGATCCGCGGCGACGGCGTCGTTCCGCAGCGCCTGCGCTGGCACATGATCGGGCATTTGCAGCGAAACAAGGCCAAGGCCGCCTTGCCCGTGATTTACATGGTCCACAGCATCGACAGCCTGCGCCTGGCCGAGGAGTTGGACATCCAGGCGAGCAAGATCGGGCGGAAGATCCCGGTTTTGCTGCAGGTGAACGCGTCGGAGGAGGCCACCAAATTCGGCGTTGCCGTGGGAGCGGCCGTGCATCTGGCCGAGCAGATCGACTCCATGCCGGGATTGCAGATGGCCGGTTTGATGACCATGGCCCCCCTGGAAGCGCCGGAGGAAAAGGTTCGCCACGTCTTTGCCCGGACGCGGGAGATTTTCGAGGAATTGAAGTGGCACAAGATCGGCGGCGCGGCGCTGCGGCACCTGAGCATGGGCATGAGCCACGATTTTGAGCCCGCGATCGCCGAGGGAGCCACGATGGTCCGAATCGGCACCGCCCTGTTCGGCGGAAAAGTCTTCGAGGCGGACACCATCGGCGATTGACCCGGACGCGCCCAAACGAGCCATGCACGTCGATTTCTTCGACTTTTTCCGATACGCCCTGGGGACGGTGGTCTCCATTTACGCCACCGTCGTCACCCTGCAATCGTTGTACGGCTGGTACGTTTATCTCAGCGGGCGGGGCCGATACTACTCGCTGATGCGGCGCTATATCATGCTGCAGGGGCTGCGGCTTCGCATCAAGGCGTTCGGCGGCGACACGCTGATTTGCATTTTGCTGATGGTGGTGATGGTTTTGCTTCTCCGCGCACACCAGCTTGTGGCGCGGATCGATCCTTATGCTCATTCCGATGGCCCAAGAGTCAGCACAACCCGATGACGCCGCCGGCCGCGAGATCGTGGTCTCGGCGCCCCAGCCCGCCGCGGGCCAGGCGCCACACGCGCCAGATTTCCGAGTTGCCCAAGGATGAACTGGCCAATCTGGCGGAGAGCCTGGGCCTGGATTCCACGCGATTCAAGACCCAGCAGGTTCTGGTCAGCGCGGTTCACGATCGGCGGCAACTGATCGCCGCAATGGACCGCCAGGCGATGCTGGACGTGGTGCGCTGGGGACGCCGGCCCGTGACCGTTAACGCCGCCAAGGAACAGATCGCCCAGGAAATCGCCCGAATCCGCTCGATGAGATTCGGCGGGATATCGCATCGGGGGCTGGTCGCTCTGGCGCAACTGAGGGGCGTGGAAGCGACCGAGGAAGATCCGGCCCCGCTGATCGTCCGCAGGCTCAAACGGCAGGAGGGATTCTTCAGCCGGCTCAATCGCAAGCGGCGGGCGATGTTGGGCGGAATGGTGGCCTCGATCGTCGGCGAAAGCGAATCGCCCTCGGATTACAAGTTCCTCCCGGACCCCAACTCCGGCGATGGAAATCCGGGGACCGTCGCCTCGCCCAAGCCGGCTTCCATCAAGGACGAGATCGAGGAATCCGGACTCTTCGGCGGAATCAGCAACCGGATCAAGAAAAGCGCCGATCAGTTTCTCAACCAGAAGCTCGACGAGATCGAAGCGAGGATCGACCGGAAGCTGGATGAGATCGACCGGCGGCTGGCCGAGTGGCGCGACAAGGAGATCGCCAATCGCATCAAAATCCTGAAGATCACGCTTTGGGCCAGCGTGATCGTCGGCATCTTTTCGCTGATTTATGCCTATGTGACCGAGTATTTGGTGCGTCCGCATTGAATAAAAGCCCGGCGTGTTTTCACGCCGGGTTAAATGACAATATTTATCAAATGCGCGCGGATAACAACGGCTGGCAGGTTTTTCGGGCGCTGCGGCATCCCAATTACCGTCTGTTCTTCGGCGGCCAACTTATCTCCGTCATCGGAACCTTCCTGACCAACACGGCGATGGGCTGGCTGGCCAGCACCCTCACCACCGATCCCCATCGCAAGGCCATGTTCATCAGTCTGGTGCTGTTCGCGTCGCAGATTCCCCTGTTTGTTTTGGGGCCGGTCGGCGGAGTGTGGGTGGATCGGTTGAACCGGCAAAAGCTGCTGGTGGCAACGCAGACCCTGTCGATGCTTCAGTCGTTCGCGCTGGCGTGGCTGGCGCTGACGCACCGGATCGACCTGCCGCTCGCCGTGGGACTGGCAATGTTTCAGGGAGTCATCAACGCTTTTGACATGCCCGGTCGGCAGGCGTTTCTGGTGGAAATGGTCACCGACCGCCAGGACCTGGCCAATGCCATCGCCCTGAATTCCACGATGGTCCATAGTGCCAGGCTGATCGGCCCGGCGGCGGCGGGATTGCTCATCCATTGGGTCGGCATGGGATGGTGTTTTCTCCTGGACGGCTTCAGTTACCTTGCCGTGATCGCGGCGCTGATGGCGATGCGAATCCAGGCCCGCGCCGCTCGGAAGCCGAAGTCGGTGTTTCACGAATTTTACGACGGCCTGCGCTACGTTGCGGGGTTTCCACCCGCTCGCGAGTTGCTCGTGTTGATGGCCCTGTTCAGCCTCTCGGCCGTCCCGGCGGTGATGGTGCTGATGCCCCTGTTTGGCGCGCACTTCGGCGGAGCGGGCCGGGGCGACTTGGTTTACGGCTTTCTTGGCGCGGCAACGGGTTTGGGCGCGCTGGTCGGGGCGATTCGCCTGGCGTCGCGCAAAACGGTCCTGGGTCTGGGCCGGCTCATCGCGATATCCTCGGTGACGTACGCGGCCGCGGTCGCGGCGTTCGCGGTCTCGAACCGGCTGGCGCTTTCGATGGCCATCCTTCCCCTGGCGGGCTGGGGAATGATCACCAATTTCGCCGCCTCCAACACCATCCTGCAAACGCTTGTCGAAGACGACAAACGCGGCCGGGTGATGAGCTTCTTCGCCATGTCGTTCATGGGCATGACGCCGTTCGGCGTGCTCATCGCCGGGGCGATGGCGTCCCATATCTCGCACGATCCGTTTGCCGGTGCGAGGCGAACGTTGCTGGTGATGTCGGCGGTTTGCCTGGCGGCTTCGGCGCGGTACTGGATGATTCTGCCGGGGATTCGCAAATTCATCCGGCCAATTTACGTTCAGCGCGGAATTCTGCCGGAGATCGCCGAGGGATTGCAGATCACCGATGGGCCGCAGACCCTGGAAACCTGAGGCGAGACAAATCCGCGGCCGCCGCTTATAAATCCCGCAACGTGTCGCCCGAGGCGCTGGAAAAATTTTTGCGCGATTTGCCGGCAAATGGCACGCGGGTCAAAGACCGCGGCTATCGACAGGTCTGGCGATTCGAGTTCGAGGGGCGCGGCTATTATTTGAAGTTCTATCCCAGGCGGGCGATGGGGCTCAAGCGCTGGTTTCGCGGCAGCCCGGCGCGGCGCGAATTTGACCGCCTTCAGGCTTTGCAGCGAGCGGGAGTTTCGGCCCCGCGGGCGGTGGCGCAGCTCGTGGGTTTCAGGCTCGGCGGCGAAATCGGCGACGCGGTGATTCTCCAGGCCATCGAGCCGGCCGTTGCCCTGGATCAATACTTCACCGACTTCGGCCTGCGAGGGGAAGAAATTCCGGACCGATATCGGCTGGTGCAAGCGGTTTTGCATCTGCTTCACCGGCTCGGGAAAGCGCGCCTGGGGCATGACGATCTTCACCTTGGAAATATGCTGCTGCACGACGGGGAGGTTTATCTGCTCGATGGCTACGCGGTGCGATTCGGGGGATTGAAGCTGAAACAGATGATGAAGCTGGCGCAGCAGCGTGCGCGGAGTCGCGAGCCGAACCGAGCGGCAGCGCGGATGGAACGAACTCGGGCCGGGCGGGCGAATGCCCCCGGACAATCCGGTGAGCCGAGGGCAATGGCGGAAATTCATCGGGCGAAACGCGCACCGACAACGACTATTTCGGTTTGCTGAACTTCGGGGCGTGGCGCGGGCATTTCTTCAAGCGGTACAAATATCCGCGCCGGTGGGCGCAGGCCAGCCAGCTTCACGTGACCGAGCAAGATTGGCGGCGCGCCTGGCCGGAACTGTGGCGGCAGATTGAAGCCGATGAGCTGCCGCTGCTGAAACGCGGGGCCAGCGGGGACGTGTTGGCGGGCGAGGTGATGATTGGGCAGAAGCGCGTCCAGATCGTCGCCAAGCGCCCGTTCAAGCGGCATTGGTATCGTTACCTGAACGAGATCGGCCGGGGCAGCCGGGCATGGCGGGCGTGGCATAAGGCCTGGGCCCTGACCGCGCGGGACATCCCCACCGCCTGGCCCCTGCTGGTGATGCAGAAGCGATCGCTCGGTTATATCACCGACAGCCTGATCGTCTTTGAGCGTGTGCCGGGTTCGACGCTGGCGGCGGTGGATTTGCACGCCATGACCGCCGATGGCCGGGATACGCTGATGCGCCGCACCGGCGCGATCCTGCGGAGGATCGATCAGCTTGGGCTGGGGCATTTCGACGCCAAGGCCAGCAACTGGATCGCCCGGGAAGATGAAAAAACCGGCCCTCAGCCGGTGCTCGTGGACGTGGACGGGATTCGATTCCGGCGGTGGGCGGCCCTGGGAATTTCCCGCCTCCTGCGCAGCATGCGCGATCATCCCCAATATAGCGTCGAAGATTCGCTGGCCCTGTGTCGGGGATACGCGCCGTTTTCCAAAACCGAGATTCGGCAGGAAGCCCAAAAGTGATCTCCCTGAGCGATCCATCCTTTTCGCCCCGGCGCGTGCTGATCATCAAGCCCAGCGCGATCGGGGACATCGTCCATGCCCTGCCGGTTTTGGCAAGGTTGCGGCGGCGATGGCCGAAGGCCCAATTGAGTTGGCTCGTCACGCCGACTTGCGCGGAACTGGTCCGGGGACATCCGCAGTTGGATGAGGCGATCCTCTTCCAGCGCGGGCGGTTTGGCCACGGATGGCACAACCCCGCGGCGCTTTTGGACCTGGGCGGGTTTGTGCTGCAATTGCGGAAACGCGAGTTTGACCTGGTGATCGATCTTCAGGGGCTCTTCCGCAGTGCCTGGGTGTCGGCGGCCAGCGGCGCGCCGCGACGCGTGGGATTTGCCAACGCCCGCGAGTTTGCGCCGCTGTTTTACACCGACCTCGTGGATTGCTCCTGGAAAAACGATCATGCCGTGGAGCGATACCTCAAGATCACCACGGCGCTGGGGTGCGCCGACGGCCCGGCGGAATTCTGCTTCGCCGTGGACGAAGAGGATCGCCGGCACATCGAGCAAATGATTCCCGCGGGGACGGATTTCGCCGTCCTCCTGCCGGGCACGAATTGGGCAACCAAGCAATGGCCGGTGGAGCGGTTTGCCGAGTTGGTTCGTCCGCTGAAGGAGCGGTTTGGCTTGGAAAGCGTCGCCGCGGGCGCGGCCGCGGATGCCAGGCTGACGAGCCGGATTCCCGCAAGATTCGATTTGGCCGGAAAGACAAACCTGAGGCAGATCGTGGCCCTCTTGGAGCGGGCGAAGCTGGTGGTTGGGAATGACGCGGGTCCGATGCACATGGCGGCCGCGCTGGGAGTTCCGCTGGTGACGCCCTATGGGCCGACCGATCCGGTCCGAACCGGGCCGTTCGGACGGCCGGACAGCGTGGTTCGCCTGAGCTTGCCCTGCATGCCGTGTTATTCGCGAACCTGCTCACACCGCAGTTGCATGCAGTGGTTGGACGTTGAGGCAGTGCTGCGGGTCGCCCAGGAGCAGATTGGGGGGCGGGGGGCGGTTTGATTTGGAAAGCTGAAATCAAATGTGATTCAAATATGGAGTTTTATTGATTTGAAATTAAGACCATTAATTTCAAGTACTTATCTGATTTTTAAATTGTCCGCCACATTAAGATTTGGTTAGTTTCACCCAAATGTTTGTTCGCTAGGCTGCCAGTAGATACACTCGCACATACCAGTTCCAGGGAAGGCTTGATTATGACTGCTCAAGTACGAACTGCTTTTCGAGCGGTAGTTCTCCCCTCTCCCGATGCGCACCCGCAGGATACCCCAACTCGGCGGTTGCTCGGTGGGTTGGGGCACGACGTTTCACGCGCGGCCTCGCCTGAGCATGCGATGGAACTGATCAATTCCGATCACACGGACTTGCTCGTCGTGGATATTGCCCAAAGCGCCAACCGTGAATTGTTTGAATCGCTCTGTGAACTGCCGGAATCGAAACGTCCGGACCAGGTGGCGGTCTTTACCGACTCGATCGATAGCCAGTTCCGCGAATGGCGGCGAAGGGTGGCTCCGTCGCAGGTTCATGTGTTTCTCAAGCCGCTTCATATGCACGGGCTGCTCGGGGTATTGAGACAGATGGAGCGGCGGCAACACGCCAAAGTGGACGCGTAAATGCAAGTCCGTGATTCCGGCACGGCAACCCAATGTTTAGCCGCGTCGCCTGCGACGCGCGTTCTTCTCGATGTCCCGGAATCGCGGTCTAAACAACAATTGCTCTTAGTATGATGCGCCGTTTGGGCCCAGCAGGGTGATCGGACGGTCGGCGTCCGTATGCTGCAACATTGTGGTCACGTCCTGGGCGGAATTCTTTTTCAAATCGGGAATGGCTTCGGCCTTTGCCTCTGGATCGTTGGCCGGGCCGTAGACGTGATACTGATACAACAGGTGCTCCGTGGCCTCGTTGAGGGCTTGCTGAACTGTGCCGGCGGTGTCGGCGAGAAAATTCATGCTGGTCCCCTTTAGCTTCTCGCGCCAATCGGACAGGAGCACGACGATCGCGTAGATGTTCAGATTCCCGTCGAATCCGATCGTGCCATAACCCTGCACCCCCGCCGCCGGGGCGCTGATCGCCGCGTTCTGCAATTCGATGACTCGGTTGCTGACGCGGAACAGCGCCGCCGCCTGCCCGATGGTCAGCGCATCTTTGGCCAGCTTGCTGCTGGTCGTGATTTTCTTCAGGGCCGGAAAGGCCCACAGATCCCCGCCATACAACTCGAACTGTCCCTCGGCCCGCAGCGAATCGGTGACCGCTTGCCCGCCGCCATGGGCCTTGCCCCAGATCGAAGTGTGGACATCGGCCAGTCCCTGCAAATTGATTCCTCCGGCTTTGGGAGGCACGGCAAGGGCGACGACCTTGGGAACGCTGATGCGGTCGATGAAGACGTTGGCCCAAAACGCGTTCGGGGCGGCCATCGCCAATCTCCCGCGCTCCAGGCGCAGCCTGCCCTCGAGGGTGCGGCATTGGAAATTGGGGGCCTGAACCGAGTCTTGCGTGGCCTCGGCGTCGAACTTGATTTGAAAGACGTTGAAGCGGGGATTCAGCACCGCCAGCGTGGCGTTGTCGCAGGAAAGAAGCAGATCATATTCCAGCGGCCTGCGGCCGGCGCGGTCAAGCACGCCATGGCCGGTAAAATAGAATTCGCCGCCCGGCTGTACCTTGTTGAAAAACTTGTCCAGCGGCGGAGGGTAGTCTGCGTTGGGAGGATGGAAGGACAACATGCCGTTCAGATCCGAGCAGCGGGCGACGCCGTGTTTCAATTGGCCCAGGGCCACGCGCGCGAAGTCGAGCTGGAATCGGTCCCTTCCATAATGCACCTGCAAATCCCGCACGATCAGCATTCCCCTGGCCAAGCGAATGGGTGGACCGCTGATATTGGATACGGGCAGGGGAAAAGTCGGCGGCCGAACCGAAAGATCGTTGAATACCAGTTGCCCGCCTCCGGAAGCATCTTTCAGGTCGGTGTCGGCCGAGACAGGTCCGTTCATGGCCGCGGTGAGTTCAGCCGAGCCGGAAACGTCGAGCCCGCCGGTGGCCGGCAGATCCATGGCCCGGCTCAGGGTGGCATCAAAATTCTCCAGGGACCAGGTCCAGCGCGTGGCATCGAAGTCGAAACGCGCCCCCGGCTTGAGGGCGAAAACTCCGTTTCCGCTGCGGGCGGCGAAATCGCTGATGATCAGCGACGCCCCTTTGGCATCGGCGGCCGACAGGATTTTGAAATGCACGTCGCCGAGCTTGAGCTGCATCTCCGGGGAAAACGCGGCGCCGTTCTGCAACGACAGCGTCGAGGAAAATGAATTGGCTTCGGGACGATGCACGTCGCCGTGTGCCGCGCCTTCCAGAACCAGCGTGCCCCCCACCCGATAGCGGCGAAGAATCTCCTGATACTTGGGCGGGAGCTGGTTCATTCCTTCTTCGCCGGCCTGGGCTTTGACGCCGAAGTGATCGAGCGTCGCGGTCAGGTCGTCCACGTTAAACGCGCCCTTGGCCTGGAACTGGGCGGCGGAAAGGTTGCTGGCGTCGATGTCGAAACCATAATCCGCCGGGCCCCGAGGCGAGGTGTCAATCTGGAAGTTCAACCGGCTCCAGGTGGCCGGCGGGACGTTGGCGCGGCGGCGATCTTCATACACCACCTGTCCATCCTCGATCGCCAGATGACGCAAGCGAAGCAGATCGGAGAATCTCCGATTGTTCGGCTGATCGTTTCCGCTGGTATCGGGGCGGAGCAGGCCGGTTTCTCCGGCGAAGCCATCGGCGGTTCGCACCAGATGCACCGATGGCCCGCGGATCGTGAGGTCTTCCACCACCAGCGGCTCGCCCGGCACGGGCAATTGGGCAAGCTTCAGGCTCAGTTCCTCAACGTCCAGCAGGTCGGCCTGCCCCGAGGAATTGTCGGCGATGAGTTGGCAATCGCGTGCGACGACGCCGTAAGGCGGGTGGTATGAGAGATCGCCGATGATCAGATGTGCGTAGAGCCGCTTCTGGATGGTGACGATCAACTCATGCTTGAGCAGCGGAGCGACGGAGAGGCGGATTGCGATCAACAGAACGAGGATGACCGCGGCGATGGCCAGGAAGAGCTTTCGCCGGCGATTCTTGCCCAAAGATAATCTCAGCGGCCCCAGGCGCATGATGATCTAATGATAGCGATGCAAGGGGCCGGATGCATATCTTCAGATCGCCAATTGGAACTGGGCCCGGAGCAGGAACTCGTTGTGCGAGTTGTTCTGAAGGATGTCCAGGTAATTCACGTCGGTGGGAGAACCATTGGGCAGCCAGGAACCGTCGATCGTGATCTTCGCCGTCTGGCCGTAGAGGTAATAGTTGGCCCCGATGCTGATTTCATCGATGTTGTCCTGAATGATGCCCGGCTGCGCCCTGCCGTCGAGATGGGTGTAGTCCCATCGGATGAACGGCTCGAAGCGGGTTGTGGCCAGATAGGCGGCCTGCACGAGGAACCCGGAATCGTAATAGCTTCCGGCGCCCACGCCGCGATTGGTGTAGAGGTTTCGGTACGCGGCGAGGTACGCGCCGTAAAACGCCCAGCCGCTGGTGGTGTTGAACTGTGCATCGACGGTGTGGAAGAGGATTTTGTTGGCGCCGGATTCGGAATAATCGAACCCCCCGCCGAGGACGAGAATCGTCTGTTTGTCGCCGCGGGCGGTGAACTGATCGTATTCGTTGAACGGGTCGAGTTCCGGCCCGCGCTCGCCGATGGCGAGGTATTCGCCGCGCCCGAACGAGCCCCAATCCGTGGGCGACAGTCCCGCCCCGGCGCCGACGACCGCTCCCGAGCCGGCGGCCCCGTACGCCGCGTCGTTCGTCCCGTTGTATCCGTCGTCCACGCCGATCTCGCCGCGGAACTGGTCCTCGTCATAGATCATCGACCCGCCTTGAACGCGATTGGTCTGTCCTCCGCCGATCAGCGCATCGACCAGCGAGCGATCGACGGCCATCAGCCGGCTGGGCAGTAGGTTCCGCTCATGCCAGAGCGGGTCCTTGAACTGCCCGAGTTTGACGGCCAGCGGAGATTGTGCGCTGACGCGATACAGGACGTAGGCGTCGAGGAGCGTGGCCTGGTTCATCGAGGCGTCGTCGGCGACCAGGACGTAATAATTCAACAGGGGCGTCAGCGCGTTGCCATCGACGGAAAGCCGGAGGCGGGCGATTTCAAAGCCGTCTTCGGTGTCATCGCCTTCCTTGCCGGTGATTCCGCCTTCGCCGGGAATGATGCGATTTCGATCGTTGGCTGAATAGCGGGCCTGTATTAGTAAACTGGGATGCAGGGAGAACGCGCCGTCGTCGCTTTGGATGATGAAGCCGACATTGGGGTCGTAACCCATCGGCGTGGAACTCGTGGAAAAAAGCTGGCTTCGCCGGTCGGCGTCATCGACGATGGGGCCCATCACCTCGGCTGGATCGGACCGGGGCTTGGCCGGATGAGATTCGAGCGCGTCGATCCTGGATTGCAGGTCCTGAATTCTCTTCTGCATCGCCTGGGGCGTGGCGGGTTGCGTTGCCGGCGTCGCTGTCGCGGCGGGGCAGACGCCCGCGACCGAGGCCAGACACAGCAAAGCGGCGGCTGCCGGAAACGCCCAACGCATCGGTCCTCCTAAAAAACCGCAGGCTGAGTCCAATGGCTCAGCCTGCGATTCACAGTCATCCGCGATTGCGGTTCGCCGGCCAGGTCAAATCGCCAACTGGAACTGAACGCGTCCGACCCATTCGGAGTGACCCTGGTTGGCCAGAATCCCAAGTCCTGGCGCATCCACGGCCGACCCGTTGGGCAGGAAGGACAAGTCGCCGGTGACCTTGGCCTGGTAGCCGTAGAGGTAGTAGTTCACGCCGACGGTGAATTCGTGATTGTTTCCCGTCGCCTTGCTGCCGGGACCCGGATTCTTGTTGCCGTAGGCCAGAACATCTGCGAAGCGGGTGTTGAGAATCGACAGGTCGTACCGGGCGAACGGCTCGATCTGAGGTGTGACCTTGTACCCACCCTGAGCGATGAAACCGAAGTTGGGATACGTCCCGGAAATCGCCTGGTTCAAGGCGGATTGCGGCGGCTGGCCGGTATCAGAGAAATCGGCGTAGTTCTCCAACAGGGCCGCGTATATGTCCAGGCCCGTCGGGCTGGTGTACTGGCCGTCGATGGTGAGGAAGATGTTGTCGAAGTTGGCCGCTTCGGTCCACTCGAACCCACCGCCGGCGATGATCGAGTCGGACTTGTCGCCCTCCGCGGAGAGCGAGTTATATCCATCCCAGGCGGTTTCATCGCCCAGGACTTTCACTTCGACGCGCCGGACCAGCCGAAGTTCGTGGCCGGAATGCCGGCGGCGGCGCCGACGGGGGCGCTATTGAAGAACGGGGTGTTGGCGGTGTTGTCGCCGTCGGTGAGGTCGAATTCGCCGCGGATGAAATCGCTGTCGTATTTGATGCCGACGCCCTGAACGCGCTCCGCGTCGTTGTTCAGCCCCTTATTGCCGCCCAGCAGCACGCCCGCCAGCGACCGATCCACCAGCAGCAGATGGCCATCATCTACGTTGCTTTCGTGCCAGACGGGATTGACGAACTGTCCGGCCTTGATTTTGAACGGGGAATTATCGCTAAGACGGTAAGTCATGTACGCGTCCTGGAGCGTTTCGCCGCCGCCGGCCGAGGGAACATCCACCATGAAGAAATACTGGAGATTAGGGTTCATCACGTGGCCGTTGAGGCCGAGCATCATGTGATGGATTTCAAAGCCGTCGGTTTCGTGGCTGCCGGAGGCCGGAACGACCGCGCCGCCGTTGGGGAGGTTATTTGCGGCCGGCTGAATGGATTGCCGGTCGTTGATGGCCCCGCGGAATTGAGCCAGCGCCCACGGATGAAGGAAGAAATTTCCGTCATCGCTGGAAATGTGGAATCCCGTCGCCGGATCGTACCCGCTGCCGCCGCCCGTGACCGGAGCGAGGAGCTGGCTATGGCTGTCGGCGTCGGAAACGACTTTGTTCATCGTCGCCGCGCCATCGGAAGCCGATTGCGCCTGCGATTGATTCTGTTGCGCCTCGAGCGCCTCGACCTTGCTCTCAAGCTGATCGATTTTCTGCTGCATCTGCTGAGTGGATGCATCCTCGGCGCGAGCGGCGCCGGCCCCGAAGCCGATGGCCAGGACGACAAGAGCCGGATAGATCCGGCGTTTGGAAGCAAATATCATGATGGGTTCCTTTCCTTGGACGGACCAAGTCCGCCGCAACCGCTTCAACCCGGCAAACGCTTTTGAATAAGCCGCCTTCCCTGCGCACGATCCTCAGGAGCGATCCGGGACGATCACTCGCTACTTCCTTCGGTCAGGAGGCGTTCCCAGGACTACTTTTTTCTTGATGTGAGTGGTCCGATAACGTGGAAATTGCCTCAATTCACGCGCGAGAAAGGGGATTATGCGACTCCTTGCAATGGCGAGCGCTACATGCGATCCCGCCGCCTTCGCGGGCGAACTGCCCCAAAACCGTCCCGAAGTCGCAACCAGAAAACTCTTGTTTTCGATCTCGGCCAGTCAGTACCATATGGGCCACTGCCTCGGAACCGGATGGCGTTGGCCGCGTGGAATGCCTCGGCCTTACCAGTGCGCAGGGAAGGATTCGCCGTATGTTGTCGCTTCAGACGATCCTTGATTCCCGGCGTCGCCGTAAATCCAGCGTCCGCGCTCGGACCGGAATCGAAAGACATCCGCGGCTCCCCATCGAGGGCTTGGAAAGTCGCCTGCTGCTGAGCAGCAGCAACGCTTACGCCTCTGTACCGATTCACTGCACCGCCGGGATCGGCGCGGTTGTCGAAATCGCCAACGCCGCGGCCGTGAGCACGACCACGACGCTGACGTCGTCTTCAAACCCGGCGATCGTCGGACATCTCGTCACCTTTACCGCCCAGGTCACCGCCGCCAGCGGGCCCCCCCTAGGCAACGTCACCTTCTTCGACGGCTCCAGCGTCATTGGCACTTCGGCCATCAACTCCTTCACCAATCAGGCCACCTTTTCCACCTCTTCGCTATCGGTCGGCGTTCACAGCATCACCGCCAGCTATAACGGCTCCAGCGCCTTCGCCGCCAGCACCTCCTCGGTACTCTCCCAGACCATCAACCCCGCCGGGCCCCTCACCGTCACCACGCTGGCCTCATCGGCCAACCCCATCGAGGCCGGACAGGTTCTGGCCTTGACCGCGACCGTCACCGCTCCGGCCGGCGGCGTTCCCACCGGCAGCGTCAGCTTCTTCGACGGCTCAAGCCTCATCGGAACCGCGGCCATCAACTCACTGACCAATCAGGCCATCGCCTTCACCCAATCCCTCTCCGTCGGCACACATAACCTCACCGCCGTTTATGGCGGGGCGCCCGGTTTTGTCTCCAGCACCTCCGCCGTCTTGAGCCAGACGGTCAATCCCGTCGGCGTCACCACCAGAACCACGCTGAGCGCATCGGCAAACCTCATCAAGCTGGGGCAAGTCATCGCCCTGACCGCCACCGTCACCTCCGCCGGCGGCTCACCCACCGGAACCGTCACCTTCTTCGACGGCTCAACCCTCATCGGGACCGTCGCCATCGATCCCACCACTCAACAGGCCATTGGATTCACCGGTTCATTGTCCCTCGGCACGCACAACATCACCGCCGTCTACAACGGCGCCGTCGGATTTGCCACCAGCACGTCGCCGGCGGTGTTCGTTACCGTCAACCCGGCGCCGGCAGCGACCGCCACCGCCCTGATTTCTTCATCGAATCCGGTCACGGCCGGACAGGTCATTGCCCTGACCGCCACCGTCACCGCCGCCAGCGGTTCACCCACCGGAACCGTCACCTTCTTCGATGGCTCAACGGTCATCGGAACCGTGTTGATTAACTCCAGCACCAATCGGGCCGTGGGATACACCAAGTCGCTGTCGGTCGGTGCGCACAACGTCACAGCTATGTACAACGGCTCCTCCAGCTTCGCGGCGAGCACCTCGCCTGTTCTGGTGGAGATCGTCAACCCCGTCGGCGTCGCCACCACTACCACTCTGGTCACGTCGTCGAACCCAGTGAATTTTGGGCAAGTCATTGCCCTCACCGCCACGGTCACCGCCGCCAGCGGTTCCCCGACCGGAACGGTCACCTTCATGGACGGCTCAACGTTAATCGGCACCGCGGCGATTGACCCCTCCACACAACAAGCGGTCGGCTTCACCAATTCCCTGACCGTTGGCGCCCATAGCCTCACGGCGGTTTACAACGGCGCCGTCGGTTTCGCTGCCAGCACGTCGTCGGCCGTGAACGAAATAGTCCTCGCCGTTCCCCTTGCGACGACCACGACGCTGACGTCATCTTCAAACCCGGCGATCGTCGGACATCTCGTCACCTTTACCGCCCAGGTCACCGCCGCCAGCGGGCCCCCCCTAGGCAACGTCACCTTCTTCGACGGCTCCAGCGTCATTGGCACTTCGGCCATCAACTCCTTCACCAATCAGGCCACCTTTTCCACCTCTTCGCTATCGGTCGGCGTTCACAGCATCACCGCCAGCTATAACGGCTCCAGCGCCTTCGCCGCCAGCACCTCCTCGGTACTCTCCCAGACCATCAACCCCGCCGGGCCCCTCACCGTCACCACGCTGGCCTCATCGGCCAACCCCATCGAGGCCGGACAGGTTCTGGCCTTGACCGCGACCGTCACCGCTCCGGCCGGCGGCGTTCCCACCGGCAGCGTCAGCTTCTTCGACGGCTCAAGCCTCATCGGAACCGCGGCCATCAACTCACTGACCAATCAGGCCATCGCCTTCACCCAATCCCTCTCCGTCGGCACACATAACCTCACCGCCGTTTATGGCGGGGCGCCCGGTTTTGTCTCCAGCACCTCCGCCGTCCTGAGCCAGACGGTCAATCCCGTCGGCGTCACCACCAGAACCACGCTGAGCGCATCGGCAAACCTCATCAAGCTGGGGCAAGTCATCGCCCTGACCGCCACCGTCACCTCCGCCGGCGGCTCACCCACCGGAACCGTCACCTTCTTCGACGGCTCAACCCTCATCGGGACCGTCGCCATCGATCCCACCACTCAACAGGCCATTGGATTCACCGGTTCATTGTCCCTCGGCACGCACAACATCACCGCCGTCTACAACGGCGCCGTCGGATTTGCCACCAGCACGTCACTCTTGTTGCAGGAGACGGTACACGCCTGAAGCCGGTAAGATTATTTTGGCGCGGTGCGCCGCACGCTATCGCAGGGCGACGGCGGGGTTGACGGCGGGTTCCAGATGAGCCGCCGTGGCGGTGCGCGTGACCAGGCGCGAAGTCGCGGGCCAGACCGTGCCGAACCAAAGGACGGCGACCATCGAAATCCCCACGGCAACCAGAACGGGCACGGGATGATGGACCGGCCCGGCCGGCGCGGGCTGCTGGCGATAGCGCGGACCCGTTGATTCCGAGCCGAGGAATATCGCGCTGACGATGCGGAGGTAATATCCGGCGCTGACCGCCGCATTCACCACCAGAATGACCACCAGCCAGGTCAAATTCGCCTTCCAGGCCGGGAGAATGAGAAAGAACTTGCCGAAGAAACCGATGGTCAGGGGCAGGCCGATGAGGCTGAAGCAACTGACCGCCATGGCCAGGGCCAAAAGCGTGTGCTCGCGTCCGGCGCCGGCGATGTCGTCGAAGGTTTCGGCGCTGGTGGCGGGCTGATGGAGCCGGCTGGGCAGCAGGATCAGAACGCCGAACGCCGCGACGTTCATCAGTCCGTAGGCCGTGAGATAGAACAGGATTCCCTGCAGGGCCGTGGATTGGATTTCATAATCCGCGGTGCTGACCAGCGCGGTGACGCCGACGAGCATATAACCGCTGTGCGCGATCGAGCTGTAGGCGAAGAGGCGCTTGATGTTGACCTGCACCAGGCCCAGGACGTTGCCGACGGTCATGGTGACGGCGGCCAACACCCATAAGAGCTTGACGATCTGCGGGGCGACGTGCCAGGCCCCGCCGGTGACGGCGAAAAGGACTTTCAGGAGCGCCACGAACCCGGTGATTTTGGGCACGAAGCTGAGGAACGCGGTGACCGGAGTGGCCGCGCCCTGGTAGACGTCGCCGGCGTAAAAGTGGAGCGGAACCACGGCCATCTTGAACGAAAGGCCGGCGATGAGCAGGACGACCGCCAACATCTGCCACGGAGTCATGGCGGTCTGGGAGCCCATGCGCTGGGCGATCAAGTCCAGGCGGGTGGTTCCGGTGGTTCCGAAAAGATAGCTGAAGCCGAAGAGCATGATGGCGGCGGCCATGGCGCCGAGGAAAAAGTATTTGACGCCCGCTTCCTGGGCAATGGCCCGAGGGGCGGAGATGCTGACCATGATGTAGGTTGGAATGCTGGCCAGCTCGATGCCGAGAAACAGGAGCATGATGTCATTGGCGCCGGCGACGATGAAAATACCGGCGATGGAGAGAAGCATCAGGCCGAAGAACTCGCCGGCTTCGGCGCCGAAGTTGTGCGCCGGACCGCCGGTGGCCTCGCGGTCGCTGGGCCAGGCCAGCAGGACCAGCAGCACCCCGATCGCGGAAGAAAGCAGCTTGATGTAACGCGCGAATTCGTAAATGTGCACGGTGTCCCAGCGCAAATCGACGCGCGGGGCGCTGCCGGCAATGGCTGAAAGCTGGGATACGCCGGCCACGATCAGGGCCAGGATCGCCAGCACGGGCGCGGCCCGGCGCGTCGAGGGTTTGTTCGAGACGCCCATCAGCATCAGCGCGCACGCCGCCGTGCAGAGCACGACTTCCGGGAACATGGCTATAAGAAGTTCGTTCATGGTTTAAGGGCCACTAACCCGCCGTGCTGCGCAACGTCGCCAAGTGATGAACCGTGATTCAGGGATAACTCATGCACAGTTAGCGGCGGTGCGAAGCACCGCGGGTTCCGCTGATGTCCCACAATCCCGCTCGCCCATTCAGATGAATCTGTCGCGCCGAGGATCGGCTGCTGGATCCGCGTGACGGCGTCGTTCATCGATCGCAGGACGCCGGAGGGGTAAGCGCCCAGCCATACGACGGCCACGGCCAGCGGGACGAGGATGGCGATCTCGCGGGCGCCGATGTCGCCGGGGATGTGTCCGTGGACCTCGGGGGTCTGGAGCGGGCCGAAGATGATGCACGCCACCATGTGCAGCATGTAAACCGCGCCGAGAATGATGCCCAGGGCGGCAAATCCCCCGAACCAGATGCCAAGGTACTGCGAAGTGAACGCGCCCAAAATCGTCAGGAATTCGCTGACGAATCCGTTGAGGCCCGGCAGTCCGATACTGGCCAGGGTGAACAGCACGAAGAAGAAGGCGAGGATGGGCATCCGTCGAGCCAGGCCCGAGAGCTTGTTGATGTCGCGGGTGTGATACCGGTCGTAGATCATCCCGACGACCAGGAACATCGCCCCGGTGCTCAGCCCATGGTTGATCATGTACAGCACGGAGCCTTCGATCCCGTAGGTGTTCAGGGCCAGCATGCCCAGCACGCAGAATCCCAGATGCGAGACGGAGCTGTACGCGACGAGTTTTTTGACGTTGGTCTGAACCCAGGCGACGAGCGCGCCATAGATGACGCCGATGACGCACAGGACGCCCAGGACGTGGACCGTGTGAGGGAAAGCAACGGCGTGAGCCGCGAGGATTCCTATCGGAAGCGCCAGGCGAAGCAGGCCATAGGCCCCTAGCTTCAGCAAAACGCCCGCGAGGATGACGCTGCCGGCCGTGGGGGCTTCGGTGTGGGCCAGGGGAAGCCAGGTGTGCACGGGGAAGAGCGGCGACCTTGACGGAGAACCCGGCCAGCAAGGCCAGCAGGACCCAGAATCGCTCGGAATCGGTCAGGGAATTGCGGGCATAGTCCACGATTTGGGCGATGTCGAAGGTGCCCCGCGTGATATCCGAGATAAATCGCGCCGGCGAGTGTGAAGACCGAGCCGGTGAAGGTGAACAGGAAGAATTTCCCCGCCGCGCCGCGGCGTTCGGGGCCGCCCCAGATGCCGATGATGAAAAACATCGGGATCAGCGTCAGTTCGAAGAAGATGTAAAACACCAGTATGTCGCGGGCGACGAAAACCCCCAGCATCGCCGCCTGGAGCAGCAGCATCCAGGAGTAATACTCGCGCGGGCGGTCCTTGATGGATTCAAAGCTGGACAGCACCGCCAGCGGCATCAGCAGGGCCGTCAGCAGGACCAGCCACAGGGCGATCGAGTCGATCCCCAGTGAAAATGAGGCGTTGAACGGCAGGGCCAGATGCGCGTTATCAAACGTGAATTGGAATCCCGGAGCGCCGTAATGAAATGCGCAGGCGATGATGATGGCAACGAGCAACGTCGCCAGGCTGATGAGCAGTGCCCAGCTCCTCGCGGCGGCGACGGGCAGGAGGGCGCCGAGAAGAGCGCCGGCGGCGGGAATGAGAAGCAGGAGGATCAGCAGTGGACTATTCATCTTTCCATTTCAGTGCATGAACACCAAGAGCAATATCACCGCCAGGCCCAAAAGCATCGCCGCGCCGTAGCCCTGCAAATAACCGCGCTGTGTGGAAAACTTCAGGAAATAGCCGGTCAACTGGAAGATCCAGCCGGCCAGGTTCACCAGCATGTCGATGATCCACCGGTCGAAGCGATACGAGAATTCGCCGAGCGTGCGAAGCGGATTGACGATCGCCGCCTGGTAAATCTCATCGACCCAATATTTGGCCTCGAGGAGGCGAGTTAGGGGGCCGAGGTCTTCGGCCAGCTTGTCGCCGCGGGCGCGATTTTAAGGTGCAGCGCAAAGGCCGCGAGGATGCCGGCGATTGAGAGCAGGCCGCTGAAGACCATCAATCCGGAAACGATCGGCTGGTGTGCGCCGGCTTCGGCCACCTGCCCCATTCCTTCGGCGAGATGCGGGGCCGGGGCGGCGCCAGCGGCCGCCATTGCGTAAGAACCCGCAAGCGACGGGCTGGTCCCCAGGAAATCGCCCAGATGCGCCGTCGGGAAATTGAAATAGCCCGCCAGGAGAGCCCCGATCGTCAGCAGCGCCAGCGGAAGCATCATCATCGTCGGCTCGTGATCGTGGTGCTCTTCGTGGCCATCGTGCGAGCCATGCGAATGGGCTTCGGCCGGTGGATGCACAACGACCAGCGGGCCCTGGAACACCCGGAAATAAAGCCGGAACGTGTAATATGCGGTCAAGAAAGCCGTGAACAGCAGAACCAGACCGAGAAACGTGCTGCGATCAAACGTGGCGGCGACGATCTCGTCCTTGGAGAAGAATCCGCTGAACAGCGGGAAGCCCGCCAGCGCCAGGCAGCCCACGAGCATGAACACGTGCGTCTTGGGCAGGATGCGTTTGAGCCCCGACATCTTGCGCATGTCCAACTCGCCAGACATCGCGTGCATGACCACCCCGCAACTGAGGAACAGCAGGGCCTTGAAAAATGCGTGGGTAACCAGATGAAACAGACCTGCCACCGGGGCGAGACAGCCGACGCCGACGAACATGTATCCGAGCTGGCTGATCGTGCTGTAGGCGAAGACTCTTTTCAGATCGAATTGCCGCAGCGCGATGGTCGCCGCCAGCAGCGCGGTGAAAGCGCCGACCGCGGCGATGGTGAGCATGGCGGCGTTATTGGAGACGAACAGCGTGCCGCAGCGCGCGATCATGTAAACCCCGGCGGTCACCATCGTGGCGGCATGGATCAGGGCGGAAACGGGCGTCGGGCCTTCCATCGCATCCGGCAGCCAGACGTACAGCGGAAATTGCGCCGATTTCCCGAACGCTCCCAACATGAGCAGGAACGGAACCCATTTCATGGCCGCGGGAACCCATGACGCATCGACGCCCGGAATTTGGCGAAGTTGATCCAGCGGCAGCGCGGCTAATTCAAGCACCCCGCTGTGCGTTCCCACGCCCGAGCCGAAATAGCTGACCGTGCCGAACGTGAGGAAGATGAGCATGATCCCCAGGCCGAACCCGAAGTCCCCGATGCGGTTGACGAGGAAGGCTTTCTTCGCGGCGGCGACGGCCGAGGGACGCTGGTAGTAGTACCCTATCAGCAGGTACGAGCACAATCCCACCCCTTCCCAGCCCAGGTAGAGCATGATGAAATTGTTGCCCATCACCAGGCAGGTCATGGAGAAGATGAACAGCCCGAGGTACGCGAAGAAACGGAAATAGCCCTCTTCGCCCTTCATGTAGCCGGCGGAATAAACGATGATGAGAAACCCGATGCCGGTCACGACGCAAAGCATCACCGCGGTCAGGGAGTCGAAGAAACATCCCGCGGTGGCCTTGAACGAGCCGGCCTCGATCCAGGTGTACCAATCGACCACCGCGTTCAGCGGCTTGCCGTCGCGCCAGAATCCGAGCATTCCGAACAGCAGAGAAAGGGACATGACCGCGCTGATGCCGACGCCGATCCACACCGGCCAGTGCGATTGGCCGCGCAGGGTTTTCGCGCCCAAGCCGGCAATCATCGCGCCGATCAGCGGCAGCAGCGGAATCAGGTAGGAATATTTCACCGCGAACAGCGCGCCCATCACCTCACCATTTCAAATCCCGCCACGCATCGGCATCGAGCGTGTTCTTCGTCCGGAACAGCAATATCACCAACCCCAGCGCCAGCGAAGCCTCCGAGGCCGCGATCACCAGGATGAAAATCACAAATGCCTGCCCGGCCAGATTGTTTGTGTACCGGCTGAAGGCGATCAGGTTGATCGCCACGCCCTGAAACATCAATTCGGTGCAGAGAAAGATCACGATCATGTTCCGCCGGGTGATGAAGCCGATCAGGCCGATCACAAACAGGATCGCTCCGACTGCAAGGTAATGTTGAAGGGCCAGAAGTTGCATAGCCTGCTTCAGGTCTGCGGAAAGGATTTCTGTTTGGGATTGGTCGTGCCGTAAACGGGAATGCTCCGCGGATCGTCGTCAACCGGCGTGGCATTGGCCGAGATCGTCTCGATGCTGGGCTCGAACCTCTGATCGATGTCGGCAACCCGCCGACGGGCGATGACGATCGCCCCCACCATGCTGACCGTCAAGATCAACCCCGCCAACTCGAAGTTCACCATTTGATTCTGAAACAGATACTGTCCAATCGATTGCGTCGAGCCATGAACCTGTTCCTCGGCCGACAACCCGGCGGCGGGGATTGACTCATAGGACTGCCCAAGCTGCTCGGCCTTGTCGAAGATGACGAAAAGCAGCACTCCCATGAGCGCAAACCCCACGCAGGCGGCGGTGAACGGCTCGCGGCTATGCACGTCGCACTCGGCCAAACCGGCCAGCGGCGAGCGATCGCCCACAGTCTGGGCCGAAGCCGCCAGCATGATCACGAACACATAGGTGATGAGAATGGCCCCGGCGTAGATCAGGACCAGTGCGGCGGCGATGAACTCCGCATACATCAGGATAAACAGCCCGGCGCTGGCGAAAACGGTCAGCACGAAATAAAGCGCGGAGTAAACCGGACGGGGATGGGTGATGACGCGAATGGCCCCGACGACGGCGATGGCCGAAAATATCCAGAAATACGGACCGATATCGGAACGAGCACGCCCCACCACCGTGCGAAAGAGAATCAACCCCAGCACCAGTCCCGCGAGGATGAGGAGCAGGCCGCCCAATTTCGGCGCTTGTTTTCGCCCCGGGAGGAGCAGAAGGGTTCCCAAGCCCCCGGCCACGCAAAGGACGAGGATGACCATCGGTTCGATGACATAATTCACCGACCCGGCATCCGCCAACGGCTGCAAAATTGAGAGAAAATCGTGCATGGGAAACAAGGGTGCAAAGTCTATGAACGGGTACTGGGCTTTGCAAGGGAAGGAGTTTATTGCCTAATGCCAGGGTGTGGCGCACGATTCGCGTACGGTATGTGGGAATCCCGTTTAGCCGCGACCCGAAGGGGAGCGCGTTGATGACGGGGCACGAACGCGCTCCCCTTCGGGTTGCGGCTAAACGGCCGAACTCGTGTCCGTACTTTGAATAAGAAGACTAATGGGTGAATCGCTTCGAAATCCTCGTCGCCCCGTTGGGCAGTTACGGCGATGTTCATCCATTCATGGGCATTGCGCGTTTCCTGTTCAACGCGGGGACATGATGTGCGGGTGATCGCGCCGGTGATGTATGAACCGCTGGCCAGAGCAATGGGGCTGCAATTCGTCGGTGTTGGAACCGTGGAACAATTCGAACGCATCGCGTCCAAGCCCGAGCTTTGGAGCAAGTTGAAAGGCTTCACGGTGGTGGCCGAGGCGATTGACGAAATGCTCGAACCGTATTACCGGGCGATCGTGGCACTTCACGAGCCGGGACGGACGATCCTGGTGATGGGGACGCTGGCGTTCGGGGCGCGGGTGGCGCAGGAAAAACTGGGATTGCCGGGGGTTTCCGCGCATACCGCTCCGGTGGTGTTTCGAAGCGTTGAAAGCCCATCGTGGATGCCGCCTTTGCCGGTGCATGACGGTTTGCCTCGGTGGTGGAATCGGCTGGTGTTTGCGGCGGTGGATTTGCTCGCGATCAATCCGACGGCGGCGGGATTGAACCGATTCCGGGCATCGGTGGGGCTTGGGCCGGTCAGGCGAATATTTGATCGTTGGATCCATTCGCCGGATCGGACGGTGGGATTGTTTCCGGCGTGGTATGCGCCGCCGGCGTCGGATTGGCCGGCGCAAACGGTGCTCACGGGGTTTCCGCTTTACGATGAGGCGGATATCTCGCCGATCGACGGGAAGCTGGAGAGATTCCTGGCCGAGGGGGAGCCGCCGATCGCGTTCACGCCGGGAAGCGCGATGCGGCATGGGCGGCGGTTCTTCGCATCCGCGGTGGAGGCGTGCCGCATGCTCGGGCGCCGGGGGCTTTTGGTATCGAGGTTCTCCCAGCACATTCCGCGGAATCTGGGGCGGGAGATGGCATATGTTCGCTATGCGCCGTTCAGCCGGCTGCTGCCGCGATGCGCGGCCCTGGTGCATCATGGCGGAATCGGTACCACGGCGCAGGCGCTGGCGGCGGGGATTCCGCAGTTGGTGATGCCCATGGCCTACGATCAGCCGGATAACGCCAGAAGATTAAGGCACTTGGGCGTTGCGGAAGCCTTGCCCGCGAGGCGGTTTTCGCCTCGGGCGGTGGCGGTGGCGCTGGAACGGGTGATGGACCCGATTCATCGCGGGGCCTGCCTGGTTGCCAAGAGACGATTTGATGCAGAAAACCCGTTGGAGAAGAGCGCCGAGGTGATTGAACAAACGTTTCGCGATCGTGCGGAGCCGCACTTGTAAGGCGGCTTCGCCGGTTCTATCCTTGTCATTCAGCACATCCTTTGTCATGAGCGACGCCACCGTCCAAAGCTTCTCCTGTCCCGCGTGCGGGGCGCGCTTTGCGCTGAATCGTCAGGTGGCCCGGCGGAAGATCGCATGCCGCTGCGGCAACGTCTTTCTCGCGCCCGCGCTGCCTGAGTATCCGAGTGAATCGGAGTTGTATGTCGTGGCCGCTTCCGAATTCGCCGCAAGCCCCCGGGCATCGGCTATTGATGCCTATCCGCGCCGGGCAATCGGCGGCGCGGCGATGGATGACTCCGATGTCGAGTTTTCCGCTTCACGCGATATCGTGGCGCCGATCGTCTTGCTGTTGCTTGGGCTGGCGATGCGCTTTTGGGAGATCCCGTTTGACCGCTCGCTGTCGGGCTCGAGTCTCGGCGGCGCCTTGGCGACCGCGGTTTTTCAGGTTGTTTTAACCGTTGCGCTGATGCTCGGGGGCGTGCTGATCGCCGCTAAAATCCTGGGGACCAATTTCGGGCTCGTGGGCACGGCGATCCTGAAACTCTGCGGCCTCGCCGTCTTCGCCTGGGCTTGCGGGGCGTTGATCGTCACGGTGGGTCATTACGATATAAGTGGATTGGTCGCGGCGATTAGCGCGATCTTCCTGATCTACTTCGCGGGGTTCTGGACGCTTTTTTCACTGGACCTTCAGGAGGCGCTGGTGACGACGGTCTTTTGCGCGTTGCTGCAGGACGCGGCCGCGCTGGTTGTGTTTCTCGACGGAAAGTGACGGGCCAAGGAGCGACGCATGTCCGAGAATACGCCCCGGAAAATCGTGTGCACCGCATGCGGGCGTACGGCGCGGTATCGTCCTGAACTGGCCGGCAAGCAAGTCCGGTGCAAATGCGGGCATATCATCAGCGTTGCTAAACTTCCGCCCGAGCCGAGCGGGGCGGATGATTTGTCGGAGCCGTTGCGGCCTGAACCGCTTGCGGGTGAAGGGTCGTCGGATGAGTTGTATGAGATTCGCGAGGAACCCAAGCCGACCAAGCCGCGGGGAGTTGCCGCCCCAGGCGCGGCGCAATCGTCGGTAGCCGACGACAGCCCGCTTCCGCGCGCGCCGGCCCCGAACATGTATCCGACTTCGAGCAGGGGCAAAGCGCCGGACGCCGCGGATGAGAAATCGGGGCTGTTGCGATGGGTGATCGTCATCGTGATTCTGGGAGCGGTGATTGCCGGGGCGATTGTGGGCATCAGGAAGTTTGGGGGATCGCACCGCCCGGCGGGCCCACAGACTCGGCGAGGACGCCGACATCGAGCAGAAGATGCAGGATGAATACAGCAAGGACGTGCACGCGTGGTTTGAGGAGGATCATACGCGAATCCTGGGGCCCTGGAACGAATCGCAGGCGCTCGCGCAGGCGGATCGCTGGCGGCAGCAGGGAGCCAAGCGCGTCCTGGCTTTCGGGGCGCGGCTCTCGATGGTCGTCGTGATCGAGCTTCCCGACGATCCGGCGCAGCGGAAGCAAATCTTCGATTGGCAGGCGGATTGGCACGCGCGGCATAATCAGAAGGTCTGGACCGACGTGGGGCAGAAATATCTGATGATCCGGTTGGGGGTTTAGGCGATCGCGCACTGTTTAGCGGCGCCGCTTGCGACGCGTTCTTCTCGATGTCCCGGAATCGCAGTCGCCAACTAACCGGCAACGCGGCACCGGCGAAGATCGACGCGCGAGCCCACGAAATGGATGCCTTCGGATTCAAGAAGGCGGCGCTTGGCCGGCAGGCCGCCGGCGTAACCGGTGAGCCGGCCATCACTGCCGACCACGCGGTGACAGGGAACCTGCGGGGCGTATGGATTGACGTGCAAGGCCCGGCCTACGGCGCGATAGGCGGCGGTTTTCAGACGCCGGGCCACGTCCGCGTACGTCATCACCCGCCCGCGCGGAATGCCGGCCGTGACGGCCCAGACCTTCTGCTGGAAGGACATTCCGGCAATGATTCGGCCGCTGCGAATTTCGGATTTCAGATTGCTCGTGGTGGCGTTCATTTTGTCTCCTCACTAAGATACCGACGAATTCTAGATTGAGATAAGCTACGAAATCAATCCGAATCCGTCTTGAAATCGTACGCGATTCGACGAAATGCATCAGTAGAGATCAACGAGTCCGCCGCATGAGCACGATTCGCATTTCCAGCGACGAGGTGAAGGGCCCGGGCGCGCAGCGGCCGATATCGGCCCGAATCCCATTCGGGCGGCTGTCGCGTTGGTACGACCGGATCGAGGCGTTCGTCAGCCGGCTTTCGGTGCGGGACAATTTCTGGCAACGGGTCTGCTCGCTGATCTGGTTGCCGTACGCATTCTTCAGCGGGATCAGGCTCAAGCCGATCCATGCCGATTCTTACGCGGCGATCCTTCCATTTCGGCGATTCAACCGGAACTGGTATCGAGCGATGGCCGGCGGGGCGCTGCTGGCCAATACCGAGATCGCCGGCGGGATGTACGTCTTCGGCATCTGCGGCGGGGATTACACGGTGGTGTGCAAGCATCTGGAATACACGTTTCTTCGCCCGTGTTTCGGGCCGGCGGTTTATAAGATGACGCCGCGGGAGAACGTGCGGCAATTGCTCGCGGAGAAGGGAGAATTCAACGTCACGCTGGACATGGAGATTCTCCAGCAGGTTTCGACGCCGGGGGAACGCGACAAGCGCGTCGGGCGGTCGCAGGCGACTTTCCACGTCACCCCCAAGATTCAGCAGAAGATCAAAGACGCGCGCCGGAAGGAAGCGGCCCGGCCCGCGCCGCATGATCCGGGCGGGGATTAGCGTACACTTCCGCCTTCGTGGACCAATCGCCAAACAGCCTCCTCCGCGCTGCCCGTCCTGCCGGATGGCGCGCCGCGGGATGGGCCGTCTATCTGGCCATGTCCTGGACCTGGTGCATCGGCATGTATTTGCCGGTGCTGATCATGCGGGAATTGGGATTCGCCGGGGTCGTCACGTTCGCCATCCCCAATATCGCGGGGGCGATGGCCATGGGATGGGCTTTGCGGGATGAGCACCAATGCCGGCTCATCATCGCCGAGCATCGCGGGGCATTGGTCTGGTATTCGCTGATCACGATCGTGTTCCACGCCTTTTTCGCCGCCTGGATCATTCGACGAATCGCCGGGCCGAATGCGGGAGCGGCGTCTGGTCGCGGGGTTCTTGTTGTTCTGGATGATCCTGCATTGGCGGCGCGGCGGGGAATTCCTGGCGGCGAGCTTGACGCTGGTGATTTCCGCTGGGCTGATGGCGTGGGGATTCTGGCGCCGCGAGTTGCCGTATGTCGCGCATCCCGTCCAGGGAACGAGCCTTTCTCCCATCAACAATCTCTGGCTCGCGCCGGCGTGGACCTTGGGGTTCGTTTGCTGCCCGTGGCTCGATCTGACGTTTCACGCGGCGAGGCGGGCGATGGGACGCGCGGAGGCCCGGGCCGCCTTTTCCGCGGGATTCGGCTTCGTCTTTGCCGCGATGCTCCTGCTCACCGTGGCCTACAGCGGCTGGTTGGTCGTCGGTTTCGATCGGATGCGATATCCACAACTGGCGATCATCCTCGGCGGGTATTTGATCGTTCAAAGCTGCTTCACGGTTGCATTGCACGCCCGGCAGATCGCCCGCACCGACGAAAATCCCCGCTTGCGGCGATTCCTTGCCTTCAGCGCGCTGTTGGTGATCGCGGTGTTGCTGGGCATCCTCAGCGACTCGCGATTTACTTATAACGGAATCGCATTGGGCGAATTGATCTATCGGGCGTTTCTGGGGTTTTACGGGCTGATCTTTCCGGCGTATGTCTGGCTGCGCATGGCGGCGCCGCAACGATCGATGGTGCGGGTTGTGGCGGTGATTGTGATCGCGGCGCCGCTGTATTTGCTGGCGTTTGCCAACCAGCAAATGATCTTTGCGGTCCCGGGCGTGCTCGTGGTTGTGCTGGCGAAATTTCTTCCCGGAACTCAAGCGGTTTCGATTCCTGAATAACCAAAAAACGCGCTCCCCGTTCGGCTGAGCTCACGGCCGAAGCCTTCGGGTCGCGGCTAAACTGCATTTGGGGGATCGAGAATTTGGCGCATCGAGTCAGGCGATGGCGGGCTGAATGTCCTGCTCGGGCGAGGGATGGGCGGTTTGTGGGAATTCGCAGGTGACGGTCGTCCCCACGCCGACGGTGGATTGCAGGCCGACTTCCCCGCCAAGGGCGTGAACGGCGTGCTTGACGATCGCCAGCCCCAGCCCGGTGCCCCGGCCGGCGCTGCCGCTGCGGGCGGAATCCACCTGGTAAAACCGCTCGAAAACGCGGTCGAGATGCTCGGGGGCGATTCCGATGCCGGTATCCGAAACCGTCAGCGTTATCACCCCGGCGGTGTTGGGGTCGTGCTGAGATTGATGGATGGAGACGGTCACGCGGCCGCCGGCGGGCGTGAACTTGATGCTGTTTTCCACCAGGTTCTTCAGCACGAGGTTGATCAGACGGCTGTCGGTGCGAATCTCGGGAGGCGTGTTGGGATCGCCGTCGCCGAGGCGAAGCTCCACGTTCTTCTGTCGCGCGACGGTCCCCATGGTCGATCGGAGGATGGAGAGCAATTCGGTGGTCTTGACCATCACGACGCGCGGATGGAGTTCGGCGTTTTCGACGCGCGAAAGGTCGAGGAGATCGCGGAGCATTTCCTCCAGGCGGCGCAGATGTCCGTCGATCACGGAAATACATTTGTCGGACTGCGCGGGTCCTCGCGATAGACTTCGCGGAGGGTTTCGAAAGCGATCTTGATAGCGGCGATGGGAGTTCGCAATTCGTGACTGGCGTTGGCGACGAAATCGGTTTTCATCTGGGCGGCGCCGGCGAGCGTGCTGACGTCGCGGAGGACCAGCAATGCCCCCCCGCCGGGGGCGCGGGTGGCGACCGCCTGATACGTGCAGCGCAGTCCGTTGCGGACCAGGCGGATTTCGCGATGCAAGAGCGTGGCCGATCCAATTGGCTTGGGGATGCCGATGAGCGATTCGTATAACTCCACGATCTGTTCGTCGTTCACGACGCCGAGGAGCTTTTGCTCCAGGGCCTGCTGCGGCTGGAGGGAAAGGAGCTTGGCCGCCGGGGCGTTCATGAGCGTGATGCGTCCGCCGGGATCGATGGAGAGGATGGGGTCGGGCAGGGTATCGACCAGGGCCTGCAAACCGCCCCGCTGCTGCTGCAAGTCGGAGAGCTGTTTGTGGGCCTGGGCGGCGAGTTGGTTGAGATTGCCGGCCATGCGCTGCATGGCGTCGGCGCCGTGGGGCTGAACGCGGACATCCCATTCGCCGCGGGCCATACGCGCCGCCGCCTGCTCGAGGCGGCGAATGGGAAGGAGCCATCTCCTGCGGCGAACCAGGGCGCTTGCTGAAACAAGGGTGACGGATGCCGCGAGCGTGTAGAGGGCGAGCATTCCCGGGGTTCGCCACGGGTCGGGGGCGGCGGCCGCAGCAGCGACGACCACGCCGATCGCTATGCCCATGCACAGCACTGGGAAAAGGAAGCGAAACAGCCCAAGCAGCGGACCCATGATCGAATTATCAAATGGGGGAATTTCAATGCAAGGATTATTTTTATATTTCGCGCGTGGGAATGGCCGGAATCTCCCCAACGGCGGCGCCGCGGGCTTGGAAGCAGGCGTTAGTCGTTGTCTTCGGGGGATTCGCGGAGGCGGTAGCCGACGCCGCGGACTGTGTTCACCAGCCAACTCGCCGTGCCCAGTTTCTTGCGGATTGCGGTGATGTGAACGTCGATGGCGCGGTCGGTGACGAATACGTCGGTTCCCATGGCCTTGTCCATGAGCTGATCGCGCGTCAACACCCGCCCGCGCACCGTCAGCAGGGCCGAGAGAAGCTTGAACTCGGTCAGCGTCAACTTGATCGCCTCTTCCTCGACGAGGGCACTCGTGCTTGAGGGTATCGATGCTGAGGGGACCGGCGCGGAGGATGCCGCCCTCACCGGGCGCGCCGCACCGGCCTCGGCGCGGCGCAGAACGCTGCCCACCCGCGCCAGCAGCACCTTCATGCTGAATGGTTTGGTGACGTAATCGTCGGCTCCGAGCGTCAACCCAACCACCACGTCGGTTTCCTCGCCTTTGGCCGTCAGCATGACGATCGGAATGTTGGCGGTGCGCGCGTCGGCCTTGAGCCGCCGGGCAACCTCCGTGCCGTCTATGCCCGGCAACATCAGATCCAAAATGATCAGGTCCGGCAGGTTCTTGGCGGTCAGTTCAAGCGCGGTATTGCCATCGTTGGCGATGAGCGTGTCGTAACCGTTGCGGCCGAGGTTGTAAGCGAGGAGATCGACGATGTCCTTCTCGTCGTCCACGATGAGCACTTTCTTTCGCGCGCTTGACGAGCCCGGGATGCGCGCTGTGACGGCCTGACGGTCGGTGTCGTTCATTCGGCTCATAGGTTTCTGCTCCAGCAGGTGCATTTGACTTGGGCCGGATACCCTTTCCCATTTGTAGACGATACACGCTCACTTTCGGTGCTTTGGCTTCCACGTCAAGGCATTAGCGCGGGCTTAACGGTATCCCCGCGCAATCTAAACTCTCCAAGGCCGTCCTATTTTACCGGGATTCCGCCGTCATTTACCAGTCCGGTGTCTTAGCATATCATCGAGCAGCGGTTGCAGCGGATCAAGCAACCGGAAACCCTTTGCAGGAGTTGAAGATGACGCAGTTGAACCGTAGGGAATTCGTCGCGGCCGTGGCTTGTGCGGCATGTTTATGCGGGCTGGGCAGCGCCGGGGAATTGTTCGCCGACACCGCCGCGGGCGTGCTCGAACGTCGGGCCAAAATCCAATTACTCCGCCGACGGAATTACCGGCACCTGGATGAAAGCGCCCAACAAGGTGGCGGTCATCCGTAACGCGGGCAGGATTTACGCCTGCACGACCGTTTGCACTCACAAGGGCTACATTGTTAACGAAGCCGACGACAATCTCAGTTTCAAGTGTCCGAAGCACCACGCGACTTACGATATCGACGGAAGAGTGACACACGGCCCGGCGAAGGTGGCGCTGGTTCACTACGCGATCTCGGTGAACGCGGACGGGCATGTCATCGTGGACAAATCCAAATCGTTTACGCCCGACCAATGGGACGATCCGAGCAGCTTCGTCAAGGTTGGGTAGTGATTCGCGCTACGGTTGCCGCAAGACGATCCCCGGCCAGGATTCCGTTGGCAGGGGATCGCCAAGTTCGCCTTGAAGTCTCAAGCCGCGATAGATCGGATCGGACGCGAGCAGCCGAATTGGACTGGTCGGGGGATTCACCAGCAAATGGTACGGTTGAACGCTCTGCAACCGCCGGGTCATCAGTGCCAACGGTTGGTCCGCCTTTAAGCGGCCGGAGATTGCCAGCGGCTCGCCGCGGTCGTTGAAATCAATTGTCAGGTCCATCATCTGGGGCTGTGAGGCGCCCTCAAAAATCGGATGGATGGAATCACGGATCGGCATCTTTATTTCGAAATCCCGATGTGAGACCTGATAGACCCATTGGTCGGTGAACGACGCCTGGTCGATGAGGCGAACCATGCCGGTGCGGATGAACAGCGGCGAGTATTTGCGGTTGTCTGACGCGAAGAAAAGGCCGGCGCCGATGGATAGCGCGACGATCGCCGCGGGCATCCAGCGCGATCGCCACAGGGCGATGCCGCTGACGACCAGGCAATAGATGGCTCCGAGCAGAAAGACGTGCAAGCGAAAGTCGCCGCTTCGGCCGGCAATCCAGCCGTAGGTGGGGGCATACGCATCGCTGTCCACGGTCGTCGGGAAACGGAGGCCTGAAGAGGCGATCCACCATCGGCCGCTGTGCCGCCACGGGAGCATCGCATCGGGTCGTCCCCCGCCGATCACGGCCAACTCAACGCCCGCGGCAAACAGATCCGCTGCGCCGGTGCAGGAATTCTCGCCAGCACATCGCGCGTGAGCAGAACGGCGTCGAGTGTTTCCCAGGCCATCGCGGGGCCTTCAACAAGATTCGGCGGATGAACCAGGATCAGGCGACGACCCGGAAAGAGATCGCCGGCTGCCGAATCCTCGTCCACTGTGCTGGCCACAAGGCAATCGGAATCCTCAAGCGGATGCAGCGCCGGAAAGATCGCTTCCGAACCTGCCGGCGATTGCCAGCGCACGTCGTGGGAATTCGGATCAATCACCAGCCAGGGAAAGATTCCGCGCGGTTTGCCGGCCGGTTGCACCCGCGAGGTAATCGCGCCCGAGGCCGATAGCTGGATGATTCCGCTTAAGGAGTTGGCGGAGGATATATCCCACCGGACCGGCATGGCCCGACCGGGATGGAAGTAGCCCTTGAGCGGCAAAGAAAACGTATCCCCGCGGGCATTGACGCATAGGCAATTGAGAATAGCGAGAACAACCAAAACGGTTGGCGAGTTCCTCTTCGTGCTGCTCATTCACATTCCCAATTCCACGGCCAGCCTCAGCGCTTCGGCGACGCTCCACGCCTGGGCGAAACATCCGACGCCGCGATGCGGCTCATCGCCTTCGAATATCTCTCCGATCTGCCCGATGCAGCCCTGATCCATGGTCTGCAGCAGCGGCTCGAGCCATCGTCGCGCCTGCGCGACGGCCTGATCGGAGCGGTCATGCACTTTCAGATAGGCATCCAGGAAGGCCCCAAGCGGCCAGGGCCAGACCGTGCCATTGTGATAGGCGGCGTCGCGCTCCCACATGGGTCCGGCGTAGCGGCCATGATAATTGGGATCGCTCTGGGCCAGCGAGCGCAGTCCGACCGGCGTGAGCAATTCGCGCCGCACGGCTTCCACCACCGCTTCCTGCTGCGGGCACTTCAGCGGGCTATGGGGCAGGCTCACCGCGAAAATCTGATTCGGCCGCATGGCCGTGTCCCGCACCGATCCGTTCACCACGTCGGCCAGTCCGCGAAACGGATTCAGCCAGAACGCCTTGCGAAAACTCTCGGCGACGCGGTCGGCGCCGGCGCTGTCGCCGATGAGGCGCAGCGCGTGATGCCACAGCGCGTTGATCTCGACGGCCTTTCCCTGCCGGGGCGTGAAACAGACGCCGTTGCATTTGGCGTCCATCCACGTGAACTGCGTGTTTGCATCCCCCTGGTTCAGCAATCCGTCGATCGGATCGACCTTGATGTGCCAACGCGTTCCCTGCGTATAGCCCCGGACGATCGCATGACACGCCGGCCGCAGAATTCCTTCGAAGAAATCGGAATCGCGAGCCAGCCGGAAGTATTCAAACGCCGCGTGAATGAACCAGAGGCTTGCATCGACCGTGTTGTACGAAGGCTCATTGGTGTAGTCGTCGAATCGATTGGGGATCATTCCCTCGCTGATGTATTGGGCGAAGACGGACAAAACCTGGCGGGCTTCGTCGAACCTCTTTGTGTGCAAGAGCAATCCGGGAAGGGAGATCAGCGTGTCGCGTCCCCAATCGCCGAACCAGGGATACCCGGCGATGACGGTGCATCCAGGCCGGCCGTCGGGCGATTTGCGGGCTACGATAAAATCGTCGGCGGCGATCGTCAGCCGCTGGATCGCCGGCGAGGCATCGGGCGCGATCTTCAATCGGTCCCGTCGTCGGGCGATCTCCCGGTCCCAGTCGAAATCCCCCAGCGGATCGACGCCGGCCCAGAGCGTGATCGAGGCCCGCGCGGCCGTCTTGAAAACGAATCGGCCGGGAGTGTAGAGGTCTTCCTTGTCCTCCATCCCGCGCTCGGCCTCGACGGCGTAGGTGTGGCCGTACCACCAATCCGGCTCCGGCCGAAAGCTGCCCGCATCGGCGGTAATCACCAGCTTGTTGGAATCCAGCTTGAGGCAGCAGGTGCGCGATCCGTGCGATTCCTCGAACGTCGCTTTTTCATGCCGCAGGGCGTGAAAGTCCATCATGCGCGCGAACGGCATGAGCGATAGCTCGACCGCTCGGCCACCGGGGTCGATCGTGTAGCGAATGCCGACGGCGTTGTTTCGCCAGGGCATCTGAATTTCCTTGATGACGCGCGTGCCTTCGATTTCGTATTCCCAGCGTGCCAGCGTGATTTCCAGATCGAACCGGCGGAGATAACGGTCGCCGCGGGGATGGAATTTGTCGCCGAACTGGTTTACCGAGAATTCCAGGACTCGATCGTCCTCGCCGGCGACGCGGAGAGATTCGCCCAGGCGATTGAGCATCATGAACCGGCCGACCGGCGGAAGAAGCGCGGCACACAAGAGGCCGTGATATCGGCGGGTGTTGCATCCGACGACGGTTCCGGATGCGAACCCGCCGATGCCGTTGGCGATGAGCCACTCCTGTTGGAGATGCGACTGGAGTTGGCCGTAGGTTTCGATGGAATACAGGGCCATAAGTTGGGGCAGTTTGTAAGCGGCGGGTCGTAAAAGCAACCTTGACACGTCTTTGGGGATGTAGAATGATGACGGGTTCGCGGAAGAAAGAGCACCTTTAGCTCAACTGGATAGAGCGTCGGTCTACGGAACCGAAGGTTGCAGGTTCGAGCCCTGCAAGGTGCAATCAGGCCAGGAATTACATTCGACGACCTCCGGTACATGCCAGAGAGCTTGTGCTTTGTCGCAGAAAACAACGGCACCGGCTTCCACAAGTCAGCCGAAATCAAATCGCTAAGTATTCCGCCTTCGGTCTCTTGAACCGACGCTGCCAACCAATCCCCGGTGGGTAGTCCGGTAGTCTGGGTTTAGCTCGTGGGATGGCTTTTCTCATCACTCGAAAAGCGTGCGCTCAGCACTGCGTGAAATCTCGATCAATGCTTTTGGCGGCGAGGATGGGGCGAACAAGAACTCCGAGGTTGGGTCGTGCAATCGGAATCGTCGCCGCGCAATGGTTCGGTTCAGGACGGCGTAGCAGTATACGCATCCATGGGGACATGTGTCGTACGCGCCGATATCACGGGAAGCGAAGCATCCGCACTCCTTGCGCCACCCCGCAACGGCGCGACAACGCGCCGGCCGGCGATATCCGCCAATCGGCCGGCATCGATGCACCGCGCGTTGGCAGCGCCTTCAACCAGCAAACCCCATTGAGAACATACCGATAACTGCATGCCGCTAGCGCGTGCGATGGAGAGGAGTTGGCAGGCGACTTGTCGCTTCACCTCTGCGCTTGGATCCTCCCATGAAAAGCCATGAGCTTCCGCCGCTTGGCTCATGTTGCGGGAAGTTTTTTGATAGGGATGAACAAAGGAAATCACAACCTCGTCCGTGACGCCGCGCAAATTTCGGCACAGCGATTCGAAATTGCGGAGATGGAATTCGACGGGGGTGAGCGAGGAAATGACGATCGGATCATAACGCCAAACGGCAACGCAAGGGCCAAATTCACCGCTGATCCTTCGCAGATGCTCGATGCTCCTTTCGGCGCTGACAACCAGCGGCTCCAACTCAAACGGATATCCGTTGATCCCATACTGGAGCATAAATGTGAAGCCCCGGTTTCGGATTTCGCTCAGATGCGGCAGCAACGGGCCGATGTTCTTGGTCCAAAAAACGATGCCATCCACTTCAGCGGGATGCAGCGATACCCTCATGACCTCGCCCGAGTAAGGATTCACCATCTTGCAATACCCTGCCCTCAAGCGACTCATGAACCAGGTTGCGTAGAATGCTGGGATGTCGGTTTTGTAGCTGGCGGAGATAATCATAAGAGCCTCCCATTCGAATTGCGGGAGTTCAGCAATGCCGCTTGCAGTATTAGGTCATTTCAGCCGCGGTTGAAGCCATAGTGCCGAGAATGGAACTGCGCGACAACTGTCGTTTTCCGACAAGCACCACAGAAGCGCCGCGTCCCCCTCGCCGGTAACTTAGATCCGTAACGGTCAGATCTCCCAAACCGAAATCTTCAAGATGCCTCCGCAGGCGCACGGCGGTCAAATCGGAATCCTCGACTAGGATTTTGTCAGCCATCTTCATCAACTGACCGATTAAGGAACCCCCACTGGGAAGCAGCAGCGAATTCTGGTCAAACCGTCGGAGCGGCGCACAGATCACCTTTTCATCACCCGACACCTCTTCACCCGAAAGCGCTTTGATTCCCAAAAAATAATCAGACAGGGAAAACTGATGAAAAATCATACCACCTTTGTAACGGGAGCGCCACAGCCGGTGGTGAAGCTTCTCAATTTTATTCTGCTCGATCAATTTCGCGGGAGAGGTTACGTCAATATCCAAACAAGAGTCGCCCTTCTCTCGGCGTATCAGCGCACTCGCCTCGCGATGAGATAGCTCCTGTATCTGAAAACTGCCGAATACATCGCATATTCGCAGCATAAGGACCAAGTCGAATCGGGCAGACTCATTGGCAGCGTTTTTGTCGATCCACTCATAGAAACTCTCATGACGGAAGACCACGCTCCGAAAAATCCGGGGGTTTCGATGAAAGGCCGTGGCAATAGACGCCGCTCCACGTAGGAGATCAACGAGAGTCATATTGAACGAAGTGCCAAATCTGGCGAATGCCTTTCGACAGAGCCCCATCGTAACTCGCGCTGAACCACACGCTACATCTAACAACTGCACGCGTTTCTGTCCCCAAAGCTCGGCCAATTCCGCAAACGCACCATCAAAAAGCAATCGAGTTCTTTTCTGCACCCACGGATCGTTCTTTGAGGTGAGAGCGGCTAATAGCTCGGTGATAAGCCAGAAACTGGATGAACGATGATCCGCCTCCACAGAAGGATACAGGAACAGTTGTGCGCCCTTGACTTCGGCTATACCGATCCGCCTGTAATGACAGAAAAGCTCGCAGTTCACCCGCTCTCTGCTGCTCGTGCAAATCAGCGGAAGAAACTTGGGATCTTCCGGCAACGTCGGTATTGCTACCCTACTGAGTACATATGCGGGATTCCGATTATTAAACGCTCCCGCCACCGATTCCCCCTTTGGGCCGGAAATGACGAATGTCTCAAACCCCACCACTTTCTGGCGATGTCCCAACGATAGTTGAAGGTTGAAAAAGGTGGCGGCTCCGAATCCGGCGATCCCCACGTTAGGATCGACTGTGATTCATCCCTTAACGGAAAGGAGCCACCACAATGGCAGCGTACCAAGTCGTGACCGCCGCCGACAAGCGGCAACTCTCGGATTTTCTCGTCCGCGAAGGTCAATTCCTGCTCCCCATGGTCAAACTCATCGAGCAATCGGAGCTGGCCCTCTCACAAGTGATCGACGTGACCGGTCGAGCCTGCGTCGAAGCGGTGCTGGAGATGTCGGCCAGGGAGGTTGCCGGAGGCAAATCGCCGGGAAAGGCGTCGGGGGATGTGCGTTGGCACGGGAGCCAGGAGGGATTGGCGCACCTGGGGGACCGCAAGCTGCGGGTCCGCCGGCCGCGGCTGCGGCATAAGACCGAGGGGGAAACGTCCATTCCCGCCTATGAGGCGATCAAGAGCGGCGGCAAGCTGGCCGGGCGCATGATGTCGATCCTGCTGGATGGCGTCAGCACGCGGAAGTATCAGCGGGTGATCCCGGAGATGGCCGAAACGGTCGGCGTCAGCAAGAGCGCCGTGAGCCGCGCCAACATCGAGGCGGGCGAAAAACTTCTGGAAGAACTGGCCGAGCGTCGCTTGGATGATCTGGATCTTCCGATCGTTTATCTCGACGGCCTTCGGCTGGGCCAGCACCACGTCCTGGGCGCGGTTGGCGTTGATTCTTCCGGGCAAAAGCACGTTCTGGGCTTGCGGGAAGGCTCCAGTGAAAACACGACGGGGGTGACGGAACTTCTGAACGATCTGGTGCGGCGGGGATTGGACGCCCATCGCCGGCGGCTGTTCGTGATCGACGGCTCCAAGGCGTTGCGCAACGGCATCGACACGGTGTTCGGCACGAATAATCCCGTGCAACGCTGCCGCACGCACAAGCTGCGCAACGTGCTGGATCATCTGCCCAAGGACCAACACGCCAATGTCAAATCGACGCTGCGAGCGGCGTGGAAGCTTTCGCCCGAACAAGGCAAGCGTCACATCGAGCAACTCGCCAAGTGGTACGAGAAGAAACATCCCTCCGCCTCTGGCAGCTTATTGGAAGGCTTGGATGAATTGTTCACGATCAACGCGATGGGCTTGCCGCCGAAACTCATGCGTTGCCTGGCGACGACCAACGTGATCGAAAGCACCAACGGCGGCGTGCGGCAGCGGATCAACCGCGTGAAGAACTGGCAGGATGGTTCAATGGCCTTGCGCTGGGCGTCGGCCGCGTTCGAGGCGACGGCGGCCAACTTCCGAAAGATCATGGGCCACCAGCAGTTGTGGATGCTCCAGGCGCATCTCGATCAGTCGTCAGAGAAGGAACATTTTGGCGAACAGATGAAGGCCGGGTAGATGATGAACTCTCAGGCCGCCACCGATCCTTCAACTACGAACGGGACAACGCCCCACTTTCTTCAACACGGAGACATCAAGTTGCTTGCTGAAGTATCCTTGCAAACATGCGCGGAGCAACTGAAAATATGCGACTACGTAGGAACTTCGATGCTCAGTCGAATAGCCGCTTTCGATCAGCGCGTGCCACTTGCATCGCAGCGATTCAATATGGTCGGAGGCATTGTCGCAACCGTTCCAATATTGTTCCCATGTCGCTGTCTGAACTTCGAGCAAGCGAGCGCCGCTAAGTTCGATCGATTTGAATAAGAGCGGCTTACGAAGGATACCTACTAATTCCCGTTGGTTGCGCCGCTGCAACTTGTTCATGTACACCCTCCAATCGCCACAATGTCTTTCTCCTTCACGAGATACGCGATAATTTAAGCGCCATATGCGACGCGACTTTGTCGAAATTGACCCAGACATTACCCTAACAGAAGATGGGGGTCAAGCATATTCCCCAGTTTTTTGAACTGGAGGCAGCAACAGGCTCTGGAACGTAGGGATACGCTTCAATCACCTGCGGAGCGACGAGGTTCTCCTGTTCATTCTCGAGGAGTTCGAGCCCTCAAAATGTCCTCCCTGACAGGGTTGAGACAATTACGCCAATATCGCCAAGAATGCGCGCTAGACCGATGTTGTGTTTTGTCAGACTTGTCAGAGAACTCTTGGAAGGCCAATTAACATCGGGTAAAACTTGGGATTCCTGCAAAGCCCAGGAAAAGCCAGTCTGACGTTACAAATCCTGATGGCGCCTGACCTTTGGGTGCCCAAGGAATTCACAACTCTGTGGGACTACGGAACCGAAGGTTGCAGGTTCGAGCCCTGCAAGGTGCAAACAGGCCAGGAATTACAATCGACGACCTCCGGTGCATGCCAGTGAGCTTGCGCCTTGTCGCAGAAAACAGCGGCGCCGGCTTCCACGAGTCAGCCGAAATCAAATCGCTAAGTATTCCACCTTCGGTCTCTTGAACCGACGCTGCCAACCAATCCCCGGTGGGTAGCGGCGCAGACTCCCCCAAGCGTCGTGTCGAGGCCTCCCGTTCGTGCGCGGTCGCGTACCGTCCTACGATCTTTCTGCCTTCGGATTACGGTAATTGCATGCAATTGGTCGATTCAATTCGCTCGCTTGCAACCCAAGGCGGATCTCATAAAATGCTGGAGAATCGGTAGGATTGCGGGATTTTTTAGTCGCGCGTTTTCAAATATCGGGACCGACCGGTCGCAAGTTCAAGTTTTGTCATCCCGATCTGAATTTTGCGTGAAGCCGGACGTTGCAGCAGCACGCCGGTTCGAGTCATAGACTGATATCCCAACCCGGAGGATTTGCCATGAATAGGGTCGCTTTCAGCCTCGTTACCATCGTTGTTACCCTCTTGAGCGCGACGCCTTTGATGGCACAGCAGAGGCGATTGAGCCCTCACGAAACCATCAGTTCGGTTATCGATGGCAACCGGGTCATGATCGTTTACGGGCGTCCGTATACCAAAAATCCCAGAACCGGCGAGGTCCGCAAAATCTGGGGCGGGCTGGTGCCCTTTGGAAAGGTCTGGCGCACAGGCGCTGACGAAGCGACGCTCTTCATTACCCAGCAGCCGCTCGTGATCGGCGGTGCGACGGTGCCCGCCGGGGCGTATACGCTCTGGACTTTGCCCAACGAGGATGGCTCCGCCAAACTGATCATCAACAAACAAATCGGCCAGTGGGGAGTGGATCCCCACGAGCCGTCGAATGCGTATGACGAAAAGCAGGATTTGGCGCGCGTTCGACCTGAAGAACGACGCCCTGGATCAATCAGTCGATCAATTCACCATGGCGGTGCAGAAGAACTCGGCGGGCGGCGGCTTGATTAAGTTGTCGTGGGAGAAGACGCAGTTCTCCGTGCCGTTTGTGGTGCAAAAATAGTGCCTCCTTCGACGGGGATGAATACAACAATTTCATTGACATTGTATCGCCGCTGCACGCACTGGCTGTTCTACCTTATCGCGGCCGGCGCATGCTTTGGGACCGGACTAACGGGCGGCCTCCAAGCCGCCGAGACGGCGCCGGCTATCCTGCAAGACCTGCGCAGCTTTGACGAACTGGGCAGCGTGCTTTATGTCGCGGCGCACCCTGACGACGAAAACACGCAACTGATCACCTATCTCGCGCGCGGCCGTGGATATCGAACGGCCTATCTCTCGCTGACCCGTGGCGACGGCGGGCAAAACGTGCTGGGTCCGGAGTTCGGCGATGAACTCGGCGTCATCCGCACACAGGAACTTCTCGCCGCCCGACGCATCGACGGCGGACAGCAATTCTTCAGCCGAGCCCGCGATTTCGGCTATTCCAAGGACTATCGCCAGACCCTCGCCAAATGGGATCATCAGCAGGTGCTGTCGGATATCGTGCGCGTCATCCGCTCATTCAGACCCGACGTGGTGATCACCCGGTTTTCCACGTTGCCGGGCGTACGCACGGCCACCACACCGCCTCGGCCATCCTGGCGCTGGAGGCCTTCAAAATCTCCGGCGATCCCCACGCCTTTCCCGAGCAACTCGGCCCCCTGACCTGCTGGCAGCCGAAACGCATTTTGCTGAACGGATTTGGCGTTGGATTCAGACGCGCCGATCAGGTGGTTCCCGGCGCTACCACCGCTCCTGGCGCGGCGGCGCTGCGCATCGACATCAACGGCAACGATCCGGTGCTGGGAATGTCGTTCGCCCAGATTGCCGCGCTCAGCCGGTCCATGCACAAGACACAAGGCTTCGCGAACTATACCGGCGGCGGCAACGCAGGACCGAGGTATGAATCATTCCAACTCCTCGGCGGCGAACCGGCCGCCAAGGACATCCTCGACGGCGTGGACACGAGTTGGAACCGCGTGAGCGGCGGCGCCGAAATCGGCCGGTTGACGGACGATGCGATTGCTCGGTTCGATCCGCGGGCCCCGGCCGCCAGCGTGCCGGCGTTGCTCGAGATAAGGAGCCGGCTGGCCGCCCTGCCGGCTGATCCGTTGGTGGACGACAAGCGCCGACAGCTTGACCGCATTCTCCAAGCGTGCCTCGGCCTCGATGTCCAGACCGTCGTGCCGCAGGCCGAAGTCGTGCCGGGCGAACCGCTGAAACTTCGACATACGGTAATCCTGCACTCGAATGTGCCGGTGCGCTGGGTGGCGGTGCGCTATCCGAGCATTGGCAAAAGCTTGAGCGACACCGCGATCGCGCTGACGGTGAATAAGGCGGCAACGCGGGATTCAATCCAGATGCTGCCCGCCGGCACGCCATTGAGCCAGCCGTATTGGCTGCGAGAACAGGGGACGGAGGGAATGTTCCGGGTGGATGATCCTTCGTTGATCGGTCGGCCGGAGAATCCGCCGGCGTTCCCGATCGAACAGGTCTTTGAAGTCGGTGGCCAGACGTTGATTGTCCCGGACGAGCCCGTAAAGTTCATGATTGATCCCACGAGAGGCGAAACCCGGCGGCGGCTGGACGTGATCCCGCCGGTTTCCCTCGGCTTTGCGTCGGATGTTCAGCTCTTCGCTCCGGGGGCAACGCATCCGGTGACGGTGCGGGTCGCCGCCTTCCGCGCCGATGTCGCGGGCACGCTGCAATTGGACGCGCCGCCGGGCTGGACTGTCGCGCCCGCTCAGCAATCGTTTGATCTGCAGGCGGTGGGAGATCGGGAAGCGCTGGCGTTCAGGGTCACCGCACCGCCGCAGCCGACGACCGCGCGCATCATCGCCCGCGCCCAGATCGACGGGGCGAGCTATGACAACCAACGGGTTGAGATTCGCTACCGTCACATCCCCGTGCAACTGTTGCAGCCGCCCGCGCGACTGAAGGCCGTTTGCCTCGAACTGGCGATCCGAGGCCGTCAAGTCGGCTACCTGCCGGGGGCCGGCGACAGTGTCGCCCAGAGTCTCGCGCAAATGGGGTACACGGTGACGCTCCTCAGTGGCGCAGACCTCACACCGGAACGCCTCCGCGGCTTCGATGACGTGGTGATCGGCATTCGCGCGTTCAACGTTCGGACCGATCTTGCGCCGGGCCTGCCGGCACTTTTTGCCTACGTCGAGGCGGGCGGCAACGTCATCGTGCAATACAATGCTCCCAACGGCCTCAAGACCACGCGACTGGCCCCGTACGACCTCAAGCTCTCGCGCGATCTTCCCCACAATCGCGTGACGGATGAAAACGCTCCGATCACGTTGCTTGTCCCCGATCATCCGGCGTTCACGACGCCCAATCGCATCGTCCCGGCCGATTTCGACGGCTGGGTGCAGGAACGCGGCCTGAATTTTCCAAGCGAATGGGACACCGCTCATTTTACGGCGTTGCTCGAGTGCAACGACTCCGGCGAGGCGCCGTTGAAAGGCGGGCTGCTGGTCGCGCGTGACGGACGAGGATATTTCGTCTACACCGGACTCTCGTGGTTCCGGCAGCTCCCCGCCGGAGTGCCCGGGGCGTACCGGCTCTTCGCGAATCTGCTTTCGCTGGGAAAATGATGCCCACGACAACACCGAATCAATCCGGGGCGCCTGATGGTGAAATGACCGGCCTGCCCGGACTTCGCACTTGGCGCAGCGTCTATCTGCTGGTGGTCGCGGTTTTTGTCGTTTGGGTCGCACTGCTCGTCGCGCTAGCGAGAATCTTTTCGTGAACGCGCTCGACTACCTCGTTCTGCTCGGCACGTTGCTCGGCATCGCCGTCTATGGCGTGTGGCGGACGCGCGGCCCGCGCGATCTCAAAACCTATTTCAAAGGGGACGGAAACACCCGATGGATCGTGATCGGCCTGTCCGTTATGGCCACGCAGGCGAGCGCCATCACGTTTCTGTCCACGCCGGGACAAGGTTATGAGGGCGGCCTTGGCTTCCTGCAAAACTATTTCGGCGCGCCGTTCGCCCTGATCGTCATCGCGGCGGTTTTCCTGCCGATCTATCGCCGTCTGAATGTGTACACCGCCTACGAGTTCCTCGGGCGGCGATTCGATTCCAAGACGCGACTGCTCGGCGCGGCGCTGTTTCTCGTTCAGCGCGGGCTGGGCGCGGGGATCACCATCTACGCGCCGGCCATCGTTCTATCCACCGTTATGGGTTGGCGGCTGGATGCCACGATCGTTCTCAGCGGGTCAATCGTGATCGTTTACACGGTCGCCGGCGGCACCGAAGCCGTTAACGTCACCCAGAAATATCAGCTTGCCGTGATTTTCGCGGGGATGATCGCCGCGCTGGTCGTGCTGGTGGAAAGACTTCCGGCAGGCATCACGCTGACGGACGCCCTGACGCTCGCCGGGGGGTTTAAGAAACTTCAGGGAGTGGACTTTTCGCCGGACATTCACCGCCGGTACACCTTCTGGTCAGGCCTGCTGGGCGGCATGTTCCTTGCGCTATCGTATTTCGGCACGGACCAATCGCAGGTTCAGCGATACATCTCGGGCGCGTCCCTGCGCGAGTGCCGGCTGGGTTTGATGTTCAATGCCGTCTGCAAGATTCCGATGCAGTTTTTTATCCTGATGCTGGGCGTAATGGTCTTTGTCTTCTATCAGTTCCAGCAGCCGCCCGTTTATTTCAACCGGGCGGCTCTGGAGCATGGCGACGGCGGACGCCTGCGAGGCATCGAGGCGGAGTTTGCCAAGGATCATGCGCAAGAGCGACAGCAATTGCTGGCCTGGCTGAAAGCAAAGCACGCCGGCAATGGAAATGCCGCGGCCGCGGCCCGCGCGGCGGCGCTGGCGGCTCGCGAGCGAGGCGAAGGCGTTCGCGCCCAGGCCAAAGCCCTTCTTGCCGGGAATTCGCGCACGACCACCAACGAGGCGGATTACGTATTCATCACCTTCATCCTCGACGACCTGCCGCATGGAATCATCGGGCTGCTCGTCGCGGCGTTTTTCGCCGCGGCCATGTCCTCTAAAGCCGCGGAGCTGAACGCGCTCGGTTCCACGACGACCATCGATTTCTATCGGCACCTGGTTGCGCGCGCGGCCACCGACGCGCATTACGTCGCCGCTTCGAGATGCTTCACGATTCTGTGGGGACTGGTTGCGATTGGCTTTGCTCTCTTTGCGAATCTGGCCGAGAACCTCATCCAGGCGGTCAACATCCTGGGCTCGATTTTCTATGGGGTCGTGCTCGGCTTGTTCCTCACGGCATTTTTTCTGCGGCGCATCGGCGGCACCGCGGTCTTCTGGGCGGCGCTGGCGGCACAATCGCTCGTCTTCGTCCTCTACTTTTCCCTCAGCATCAGCTACCTCTGGTATAATTTCATCGGGTGCGCGGCCTGCGTGCTGTTCAGTGCCGCCATCCAAGCCGCGATCGGCCCCGCCGCCGGGCATGAGGAGGCGGCGCCCACTGTATGACAACCTCGCCCGTCATTTGCTTCGGCCAGCAACCCTGCGGATTTTTTCCCAAGCGGTTTCTGTTCGCCAAAATCCAAACGGCCCGGCGATTGCAAGCGGAGATCGGCGGCGAGATCGTCTTCTTTTACCACGACAGCGACCACGATCCGCGCAAAACAAGGACGATCCTGCGCCATCGCAAATCGAACGAGCGATTCGACGTCAATTTTGCGTTCGAAAACAAACTTCAGCGGAAATTCTCCCCTCTTTACCTCAAGCGGGTCCTCCCGGCCTGGCACGGCAAGACCGCCATTCAGTTGCCCGCGTACGTCGATCGGACTTGGGTCGAGGCTTTCAGAAAAATCGCTGCGACCGACGTAGCCGACTTTTGCCTTGAAATGTACCATCACGTGGGTTTGCTCCAGGGCATCCGCGTCGCGCGATCGAGCGATCCGGCCTTCCGTCGGGCGGCTTGTGACATAGCGGAGTTCTACGTGGACGTTCCGTACGACGGCGAGATTGTGCGGGCCCGCACGGGCGGCGGCGAGTTCAAGCTCCATGCCGGAGGAGAATCCTTCGTGACGTTCCCGGCCGCGCCCTTCACCAAGGAGCAGATCAGCCCGACGCGCGACACCCGGCTCCGCTGGATGCAATCCGTTTTGCATTGCACCCATTACGTTTCCGGCGCCGGGGAGCAGGCCTATCTGCGCAAGCAGGACGCGCCGGAAATCATCTACGTCAACCGTGATAGGATCGAGCGATCCGATGAAGCCTACACCGAAATCCCCCGCTGAACTCGCGCCGCTGGTCGCCTTCGGCCCCCACCCCGACGACATCGAATTCGGCTGCGGCGGCGTCGTCGCGCTGGAGACCCGCGCCGGCCGCGCGGCGCATCTGGTCGTCTGCTCGCGCGGCGAATCGGCAACCCACGGCACTCCGGCGCGGCGAAAGCTCGAAGCGCAGAAATCCGCCGCGATTCTGGGGGCCGGCATTGAATTCGTCGAACTTGACGGCGATGCGCACTTTGAGGTGCGCGCCGCTCACGCCATCCGGTTGGCGGGCATTCTGCGCCGCCTCCGCCCGGGCATCGTGCTGGCCCCCAGTCCGGTTGAAAATCAACATCCCGATCATCCCCGGCTCGGGTGCATGGTGCGCGATGCCGCTCGACTTGCGCGTTACGGCGGCGTCGAGGAATTGCGGGCGTCCCCAGCGCACACGATCGGCCATTTGTTTTTCTACGCGCAAACCCCCGAATCCGAGCCGCGGGACATTACCCCCCTGCTCATCGACGTTTCCGCCCCGGAGGTTATCGGCGTCTGGAAGCGCGCGATGGAAGCGCACGCATCGCAAACCAGCGCTCGCAACTACGTCGAACTGCAACTCACCCGCGCCGATTGTATGGACTGCGTGCGGGCGTAGAGCACGCCATCGCTCTATTTCCGAACGATCCGCTCGTTTTCGACTCCCTGGCCCAACTGAGGCTCAGTGGGCGGCGGTTCTAAGATGCCTTTGGCCAAATCGCTCAACATCGGCATTACCTGTTATCCGTCGGTCGGCGGAAGTGGCATTCTCGCGTCGGCGCTGGGCGAGGAACTGGCGCGCCGCGGGCATGAGGTCCATTTCATCGGATATGAACGTCCGTTCCGCTTGCCGGAGGATACGCTACGGCTTCACTTCCACGCCGTTGAGATCAACGACTATGGCCTGTTCAAGTATCCGGACTACACGCTTCCGCTGTCCGTGAAAATGGCGGAGGTCAGTCGCGATCACAAGCTGGACATTCTTCACGTTCACTACGCCGTGCCGCATGCCACCGCCGCGATTCTGGCCCGGTCGATGCTCGCTCCGCATCAGCAGCCGCGCGTCGTCACGACGCTGCACGGCACCGACACGACGCTCCTGGGCCGTGATGCCGGTTATGGTCCGGCGATCCGCCACGCCCTGGTGTTTTCCGACGCGGTGACCACGGTGTCCGCTTACCTGAAGGACCAGACCCGGCAGTTGCTCGACATCGATCGGCCGATCGACGTGATCCACAATTTCTTCGCTCCGCGCCCACCACGACGTTCACGCCGGCAAATGCGGGCTGAACTTGGCCTGCATGACGAAGTCATGATTCTGCACGCCTCAAATCTTCGGCCACTCAAGCGGATCGATTTGCTGCTCGAAACAGCCGCCCGCATACGTCCGCGCGAATCGTTCAAACTGGTCATTCTCGCCGGCGAGCCCTTCGCGCCGTTTGCCGATGAAGTGCGGCGGCTTGGACTGAAGGACCGGATCATCGTCCGCGAGAAAGTGAATGATATCGAAGACTACCTTCAGGCGGCCGATTTGGGTCTGTTCACCTCGGATATGGAGAGTTTTTGCCTGAGCATTCTGGAAGCGATGTGTTTTGCATGTCCGAGCGTCTCCACGCGCGTCGGCGGTATTCCGGAGGTTGTCCAAGACAACGTAACCGGCATCCTGGTTCCCCCCGGCGACGCTGGCGCCCTTGCCCGCTCGGTTGAGTTGCTGATCCAAGACGCGGCGCGGCGTGCTGCCTTAGGACGCACGGCGCAAAGTGTCGCTCGCGAGCGGTTTTCCGCGGAAGTTATCGTGCCGCGCTACGAAGCGCTTTACCGCCGCGTGCGCGGCTGATTGATCGTCACTACCTTCGCCAAAGCCGCCAGGTCCGGGACTCATTGCTATCTCCTTACAGAGACGAGCCCACCCCAAATAATGCCCGCTTACGGTATGGCCCAACTGATGATACAACACGCTTTCGATCCGGCATTGTGGCACCACCAAGCAGGGCGGTTGTCCGAAGCGTTCCGTGCAGGTGATCGGGGTTCAATCCTGTCGCATCCACCGCTTAGTCGAAGGCTCTCAGTATCTACGGAACATGAGCACTCATACGGTCGTTGTTTGACCAAGAATGCATATTTTTGACTGCGATTGCACGCGTTGACAAGTCGATAAAATGCCGAAAATCCCCCGACTTTCAGGCTCTTTGGCGGGTTACGCCATATGCTTAGGGAACCGAAGGTTGCAGGTTCGAGCCCTGCAAAGTGCACTGGCCTGGATGTGGCGCGTGAAAACGATGATGCCGAGGGAACTGACGATCAGAAGGATCAGGAGCAGACTGCCAAAGCCCAGCCAAAACCTATTGTGCAAGCTCGTCATTCTCGGCTTCGTTTTTCATTCGCTTGAGCCGGCGGCAAAGTGCGCTGGCGTTGACGCCGAGGACTGCCGCGGCGCGGCGAAGGGTTTTGGCGGAGGCCAAAACCTTCTGGATATGGGCCTCTTCAATCACTTCCAGGGGAACCAGATCGCCGACTTGATATCCGTTCAGTCCCGGTTCGCGGGATTTGATGGTGGCGTTCATGAGATCGGCCGGTAGATGTTCGAGGCCGACGAGTTCGGTTGTGCATGCCAGGACCGCCCGCTCCACGACGTTTCTAAGTTCGCGGGTGTTGCCAGGCCAAAGATGCGTTTTCAGCACGAACGTCGCGTCGCGCGTGAATCCGGCAATCGGCTTGTGATGCTCGCGGCTCAGGTAAGCCAGATGGCGCTCCGCCAGGAGCAATATGTCCTCCGGCCGCTCGCGCAATGAGGGGATATCGACCTGGGCCACGTTCAGGGCCATCAGCAGATCCTCTCGGAACTCTCCCATTTCGACGGCTCGCTGCAAATCCGCGCTGGTGGTGGCGACGATTCGCACGTCCACGGGGCGGCGCATGAAATGATCCCGCGGCTCGAATTCCTTGTCGCGAATCACCGGCAGCAGTCTGTGCTGCAGACGCATTGGAACGTGGCTGATTTCATCGAGGAAAAGCGTGCCGCCATGGCACGAGGCGATCGCTCCGACCTTGCCTTCGGCATCGGCGCCGCCGCCGAAGAGCTCGACTTCCGTGGAGTCAACGGTTTCTCCCTCGAATGAGATGGAAGCGAATGGACCCTCAGAGCGATTGCTCCATTCATGAATGGCGCGCGCCAGTCGCCCTCTTCCCGTGCCCGGTTCGCCGCGAATTAAGACTGGAGAATTGGCCCTGGCGATGCGGCGGGCGAACTCGATTGATTCCCTCCAGATTGGGCTGGACGTGGGAAAGTCCGCTTCGGCATCCATCGAGCCGAGCGTTTTCTGCATGGCCTCGAATTTCCGCTCGAGCAGCCGGCGCTCGGCAACCTTCCGAGTCAGCAAACTCAGTTGCGCAGGCGCGAACGGCTTGGCGAGATAATCGGCCGCCCCTCTTTTCATCGCGTCAACGGCGGTTTCGATGGAAGCGTAAGCCGTGATGACGATGATCCTGGCCCACGGACTTTCATCCAGCAGGGCCTGGATATAGTCCAAGCCATTTTGAGTGCCGAGCCGCACGTCGAGGAAGATCAGATCGAACGCCTGGCGTGCGGCTTGATCGATCGCCTCGTCAATCGTGCCGACTGCGACGACCTTGTGCCCGTCCGCTTCGAGACACGTACTAATAGTCAAGCGAATATTCTTCTCATCGTCGATGACGAGAATACGCAGTGATTTCGAATCCAACGGCGTTTCGGGCATTTTCAGTGGCCGCCAATGTTCCACACGCGAAATCCGAGCCCTGGCCAATAGAATCGCAAAGCCAATGCCATCGGAATTGGGAGCCATAAACGCAGGAAGCCGCCAACCCTATTCGACAGATGCGCGATAATGAGGCGATTCGATATCTTCCGGCTGGTTTCTGCCTAGATTAGTGCACAAGACGCGGTAAGCGTATTCGTTACGTCCGGTTTTATAGGCGCTGCGCAAAGTCAGTTTCTTATCAATTCGATCCTACAAATTAAGCGGCAGCGTCCATTGACCAAGCAATCGACGATTATTGGAGGGCCGGCGACCGCCTGTTTGCAGGGGCGCGTTTTTCCCACGGTACGGATTTGGCAGTGGCCAGGTCGGGCTTACGGAAGTATCGACTGAGCATCATCGAATGCCCGACGCGCGTGGATTTGCTCGATCCTGATTTGACGCCTTTGCACCGCCCGCAAAGCCTTCGACCCGTGCTCGCGCAAGGGCGCGCAGGCGGTGAGCGACTTACGGCCAAATGACGGGTGCGAGCGCATTCGGGAGACCCTTCAGATTTGTTCGCTGATGGCATTGCCTTTGCCAAGTGGCTCACGTTGAAGCAAGCGCGCTTGCGCGGCAAGGATGCCTCGCAAACGCGGGCTTTATTGGAGCGGACGGCCGAGAGTATCGGTCGCGCGAAACATTCATCTCCTTACAGCAAGGTGTCTGTATGAAGCGTCTCTTACCGTTGTGGTGTATTCGCGGTTGGCCGGCCGCACTGCTGGCAATCCTCTTTTTGTCGACGACATTGACTTGTCCGGCGTCGGCGCAATCGACGCAGCCAGTTGACGCGACCAATGCGGATTCATCGGGTGCGACGGGCGGCGCCAATTCGCTCATCACCCCCAACGCGAGTCTTCCCGGTTGGACGGGAGGCGGGACCGACGCCAAGGGCAATTGGCATCCGTATAATGACGAAAAGGGCAATCCCACCGACACGCCCAATGCCACCAGCCTGGCGCCGAACGTATCAAAGGCGCTTTACTCCGTTAACTTCGTATGGACGCTGGTCTGCGGCTACCTGGTCATGTTCATGCAAGCCGGCTTCGCCCTGGTGGAAACCGGGCTGTGCCGAGGCAAGAACGCCGCCCACACGATGGCGATGAATTTCATGATATACGCCATCGGCATGTTTGGCTTTTTCATCTGCGGGTTTGCGTTCATGTGCGGCGGGGCCAATGGCTCGCCCATCGGCGGTCCCGGACAACTCGGCGGCATTCCCTCGCTGGACAGCATGTGGGGCATCCATACGGCGAATCATTTTTATGGCCTGTGTGGACATACCGGCTTCTTCCTGACGGGCAAGGGCTACGACGCCGCGGCGGCCGTGTGGTTCCTGTTCGAAATGGTGTTCATGGACACCACCGCCACCATCGTCACCGGCGGCTGCGCCGAGCGGTGGAGCTTCAAGAGCTTTTTTGTGTTCAGCTTGTTCATCGGCGCCATTACTTATCCCCTCTTCGGCTGCTGGGTCTGGGGTGGCGGGTGGCTGGCGCAGATGGGACAAAACTGGGGCCTGGGCAACGGAGCCTGCGATTACGCCGGTTCCGGCGTCGTGCACCTCCAGGGCGGGGCTTTGGCGTTCATCTGTGCCTATCTCCTCGGTCCGCGCATCGGCAAGTGGGATAAAAATGGCAAGCTCGTCAATCCGATCCCCCCGCACAATCTACCCATGGCCATGCTGGGTTCATTTATCCTGGCGTTCGGCTGGTTCGGGTTCAACCCCGGCAGCTCGTTGGCGGCCAGTGACAATCGCATCGGCATCGTCGCCACCAACACCATGCTTGCTGGCATGAGCGCAACGATGTCGGCCGTTCTATTCATGTGGTGGTTCGGCCCGACCAAAAAGCCGGATCCCGCGATGATGTGCAACGGCCTGTTGGCCGGTCTAGTTGCCATCACGGCGCCCAGCGGCTTCGTAACTCCGTGCGGAGCGTTTTGGATCGGCGCGGTTGCGGGCGTGCTGGTCGTGCTCAGCGTCTTCTTCTTCGACAAGATCCGCGTTGACGATCCCGTCGGCGCCATCAGCGTTCACGGCACCTGCGGCGCCTGGGGAGTATTGTCGGTCGGCCTCTTCGCCGACGGCCACTATGCGGGCTATAACGGGATCAGCACGGGCGTCTGGGGACTGTTCTACGGTGACCATCAGATGAGACAGCTCGCCGCACAGGCTATTGAAGTGGCGGCGAACATCGGCTGGAACGTCGGCGCCGGCGGCCTCTTTTTCCTCCTGACCGGATTGCTGGTCGGTGGCAACCGCGTGCCCGCCAAGACCGAAATCGCAGGTCTGGACATGCCGGAAATGGGCGCCATGGGGTATCCGGAAACGACGCCGATGGTTTTGCCGGAGAATATCACCGACGAACAGGTCGAGGCGGTCAAGGCCGGCAAAATGTTGGACATCGAGCCGCTGAAGTTCCCAAAATCCCCGATGGAAGGGACGATGGCCTGACGCCGGTTTCAATCACCTGTCCTGAATGAACATTCTCAGCCCGTCGGCCCTTAACCGGGCCGGCGGGCTTTGTGGCAGATGCGGGATTTGAAAAGCCGCTGAGGAGACGCAGGGCATTCCATGACCAAAGTTGCCAAGTTCTTCGCTCTAATGGGCGGCACCATTCTGTTGCTGCTCGTTTTGCGATGGACCAACCTCTTGGCCTTCGGCGGACGGCAGATTCTGAGCATCGGCATCTTCTCGATGTTTATCTTCGGCACGCTGCTCTACGGCGAATTCCGCCTGGCGTTCGCCTTCGGCGGGATTGCGCTGCTCATGGCATGCGGCCTGCTGACGGTCGAGCGATTCACCCAGGCCGCAAGCCTCGACGTACTGGTGTTTCTCATCGGCACGTTTCTCGTCATCGGTTTTCTCGAAGAGAGCCGGTTCTTCGAGCGCATCGTCAGCGCAATCATGGGCACAATCGGTCCGCGGCCCCAACTGCTGCTGATCGCCCTGATGATTCTGGCATCGCTGGCGTCGGCGCTGGTCGGTGAAGTGACCGCCATTTTGTTCATGGCCGGGGCCATGCTTCACCTGACGAACAGATACAAGCTCGGTCCCGCGCCCTTCGTCATTATGTTGGTGTTCGCGTGCAACAACGGGTCTGCGATGAGTTCGGTTGGCAATCCGATCGGGGTGCTGATCGCGTTGAAAACGGGGTTGAGTTTCACGGATTTCCTGAAAGACGCGGCGCCGGTGGCGCTGGTCGTCGATGTCGTCACGTTCGCGATCTGCCGGTGGTGGTTCGCCGATTCCTTCCAGGCTTTCGGTTTGGCGGTGCGGGAGGAATTCGCCGGCAAATCGCTGGCATTGGCGCATCCGGTAATGGCGGTCACTGGCGGCGATGGCGGCGCGGATGATGTCGCTGAACTTCCGGCGAAGACGCCCAATCCCCAGTCCGACTCCCTTTATGTCGCCGATGACCCGGCGGATATCGAGGCCCGGAAGGCGTTTCGCCTCTCCTGGGCGATCCTGGCGGGACTGGTGCTTTTGCTGGTTACCCACCGCCAAACCGAGGGATGGCTCGGAGAGTTGTTTCATTTGCCGCTGACCGAATCGGACGGCACCGTCGTCCGCGCCCCCGACGGATCGGTGATATACAGCCTTCGCGAAGGAACGATGATGGTAGGCGCGGCGCTTTTCATGGGCTCCATCGTCCTGCTCAAGCAACGGGAAAAGGCCCGCGAATTTGTCGAGCGCCGCGTGGACTGGTGGACATTGTCGTTCTTCATGATGCTGTTCGCCTCGGTCGGGACGCTGCAGGACACCGGCGTCACCGAAGTCATTGCCGCTCGGCTCAGTGTCGTTGGCGGCAGTCATACCGCGGTGATCCAGATGATCGGATGGGCGACCGGCTGGCTGAGCGCATTTCTCGACAACGTGCTTGCCGTCGCCACTTTCATGCCCGTGGTCCACGACATTCGCCTCAATGCCGCAGGACCATATTCCTCCGCGATCTATTGGTTTATGCTCTTCGGCGGGACGTTTATGGGCAACATGACCATCATCGGTTCGACCGCGAACATTGTCGCCTGCGGACTGCTCGAACGGCGCGGACACGGAACGATCAAATTCGGTTACTGGATGAAAATCGGGTTCATCGTGAGCATCGCGTCGATGGTGGCGGCAACCGTGCTGCTGCAGTTTATGTCGCACTGGTTGCCCATGATGGCGCCCCCACGCGTGTGACGATATGGCGGTTCAGTCGAGCCGCGAGTCAAGCAAACGGAGGTCTCTATGCAGTTGATTATGGCGGTAGTCAAGCCCAACAAGGTCGAGGCCGTGAAAGCCGCGCTGATCAAGCTCGGCATCCTCGGCATGACGGCGATCGAAAGCAAAGGCTTCGCCCGCCAACTCGGCCACAACGAGCGGTATCGCGGGCCGAAGATGGATGCCGGCTTCGTGCCGAAGATTTCCCTCTTCATCTGCGTGAAAGATTCAGACAAGGATGGCGCGGTGACGGCCATCGTGGAATCGGCGCGAACCGGCGCCGTCGGCGATGGTAAAATCTTCGTCTTTCCGTTGCCGGAAGTCGTCCGAATTCGCACCGGCGAGCGCAACGAAGCCGCCCTGTGACGCGGAAACACGATCGTGCAATCATGGCTGAACTGGACAAGTCACCATTTCTAAATCCCGGCGTTGACGTGGTGGAATCGCTCCGCTACATGATGGGCGACACCGGCGAACTCCAGGAATTCATGGGCGGATTTCGCATCAAGGTCTTTCACGTCAAGGCGTTTCCCTGGGGCGAAGTTTGCAAAACGCTTCTGTTTCACGATTTCAAAGTCTATGTCACCCGGCACAAGGCCGACCTCATGATCGAGGCGGCCCCATAACCGGGCATTCAACCAAAAGGAGCAACCATGTGGAAGCAGCGATATAAGAGAACGTTCTGGCCGAATCAGGCGATCATCCTCACGATCTGCCTGTTGTTGGCATTTCATTGGAAGATGCCGCTCGACGGGATCGCGATCTTCTGGGTGGTCATGGAAATTGGCGGCGCTGCTGGGCGCAATGTGGACGACCCGCCTCGTCGGGAAGTTCGACCGCGCGCGCCGAGACAAATTCGACCTGAAAGTGATGTGAGTGCCTGACTTCTTACTTCTTTCAGTCGTAAGGCATCGGTTCATTGGACGAGAAGCTCCGTGCAGATGGATGTCAATCCATCCACCGAAGTGGACGTTGCGCCGCTTCCGTCCTAAACTCGTGAAAAATGCATGTAATCCTGTAATCCATGGAAATCGCAACGCTCCTTTCCGCAATGATTTCCGGCATAGGAAAGTTACTACGGAACCGAAGGTTGCAGGCGGAACATCCCGGCGCATCGGGGTTCGGACCCAGCAAGGTGCAGCCCGTCTCAATTCAACCGGGGGACAAAGCTCCAGGGCGGCCACGGACCGCTTAGCTCCAGGACAATTTCGACGTCGGCCAGCGACAACTCCATCGCGGCGATACGGGCGGAGATTTCGCTTTGGAATCTGCTGGAAACCAGTAAAGACCAGGATGCGACGGACTGTCGGCCATCGTCGCGCGGCAAAATGGGGCGATCGACCACGTCGGTGCACCAGTCCGACAACGGCTGGCGCAACTGCTGGCGACGCTGCTGGAGAACGGACTGAAACTGGCCCGCGGCCTGCCTTCGGATTGCTCGTTCGCGAAAATAGCGCGCGCCGGCGGACATCTGCGGATCAATCTGGGCCGCGGCCACCGCGCTCTCGATGAAGCGTTCCTTGCCGATCTTGGCGTCAATGACCGCCTTCACGGCCCACTCCTGATGATCGGCGACGCGGCGAAGGAATTGGAGAATGGTCTCGCGATTTCGCCGCAGGAGTTGCTCCACCCCGGCGGGCGTGGAAAACAGCGAACCCAGCGCCACCGGCAGCACTGCCGTTTGATGGAACAGTTGTTCCACTTGCTCGGCATGAGCCAAGGCCAGCGACGTGACCTTTAACGGGTCGGCCAAGTCGCGCCGGGCTTCTTCGCCCACAAACTGATCGGCATCGTACTCGGCCAGAACGGCCAGCAGGCCGTCGGCAGGCACGAGCGACCAGCCGCTTCCAGCCTGAAGCGGCATTTCCAGGGTGATGCCCAGCAGGGCGTAGACTTTTTCCGCGGGAGCTGTGGGGGTCATAATGGTTTGCGCTCGTCGGGGTAGTTGTTGATCTCAGTGATGGCCTGGAGCAAATCATCGGGCGTGATGATCAGAGGCGCGGCCGGCGCGGTAATAACGCGGCGCACCGCCGCCAACGCCGCGCGGGTGCATGCGCCGGCGATATCCGCGGCCGAGACGCCGTCCGTTCGCCGGGCAAGCTCGCCGTAATCGATGTCTTTGGCCATCGGTTTGCCGCGCAAATGCACTTGAAAGATTTCCCGCCGCGCCGCCGGATCGGGCAGGGGCAGCTTGACGACCAGGTCGAAGCGCCCTGGGCGGAGAACCGCGGGGTCGATCAGGTCCAGACGGTTGGTCGCCCCCATGACCAGAACGCCGCGCAATTCCTCCACGCCGTCCATTTCGGCTAGAAACTGCGCGATCACGCGATCGCCGACGGGGCTGTTATCCGATCCGCGGCGTGGGAGCAACGCGTCGATCTCATCGAAGAAGATCACACAGGGGGCTGCGTGCCGGGCCTTGCGAAACACCTCGCGCACGGCTTTTTCGGACTCCCCGACGTATCGGCCCATCAATTCCGGGCCCTTGACGGAAATAAAATTGGCGTTGGACTGCGTCGCCGCCGCCTTGGCCAGCAACGTCTTGCCCACGCCGGGCGGGCCGGAAAGAAGCAAGCCCTTGGCGGGTCGGACTCCGGCCTTTGAAAAAAGCTCGGCGTGCTTGAGCGGCCATTCGATGGCCTCGGTCAGTTGCCGCTTCACGTCGGCCAAGCCGCCGATGTCATCCCATTGCACCGAGGGGCACCTCGACGAAAACCTCGCGGATGGCCGAGGGTTCAATCTCCGCCAAAGCCGAGAGAAAATGCTCGTGCGTCACCTCCAGGTTTTGCAGCCGGTCGTAGGGAATGCCGCCGCGCGACAGATCGACATCCCCCAGCAACTTGCGAAGACAGGCCATCGCCGCTTCTCGGCAGAGAGCCTGAAGGTCGGCACCGACGTAGCCGTGGGTGACGTCGGCCAGGCGGTCGAGATTCACGTCCTCGGCCAAGGGCATGCCGCGAGAGTGAATGTCGAGGATATGCCGGCGGCCATTGCGGTCGGGGATGGGGATGTAGATTTCTCGATCGAACCGGCCGGGCCGGCGCAAGGCGGGGTCGAGATTGTTGGGCAGGTTGGTGGCGGCGATGACGATGAGGTTCTGCCGCTGATTGAGTCCGTCCATCAGGGCCAGGAGTCGGGCGACGACGCGCTTTTCCACGTCGCCCACGGTGTTTTCGCGCTTGGGGGCGATGGAGTCGATCTCATCCAGGAAGATGATCGCCGGGCCATGGCGCGAAGCCTCGTCGAAAATTTTGCGCAGGTGCGCTTCCGATTCGCCGTAGAACTTATGGATGATCTCCGGGCCGGAAATGCTGTAAAACTTGGCGCTGCTTTCCTGCGCGATGATGCGGGCGATCAACGTTTTGCCGCAGCCGGGCGGACCGTGCAGAAGCACGCCCTTGGGTGCATCGATGCCCAGACGGGCAAACACCTCGGGATGACGCAGCGGCAGTTCGATCAGTTCGCGAATCCGGCCAAGCTGCGGCTTCAAGCCGCCAACGTCCTCATACCCCAGGCGCTGGGCCGGCTCCTTGCCGGAAACCTCGCCGATCTGCAGGCGGGTGGTGGGGTTGATCAGCAGCGGGCCGCCCGGTTGTCCGGAGGCCACGATGAACTCGGCGTTGCGGGCGCCGAACAGGGAAAGGCGGATCATGCCGCCCGGCAAAACCGCCAGCCCATCGAGCAGCCCGACAATGTACGCCAGATCGCGCTCGTCGGGTTTTATGCTGACGGGTGTGAGCTTCACCACCTCGGCGGGCGAGCAGGTGGTCTTGGTGACGCGAACCGACTCGTCGATGGCGGACCCCAGATTCTGTCGAGTGATGCCATCCAATTGAACGCGCGACTGCCCGCGCGATTCCTTGAGGGCCGGCATCGCTCGGCACACCGCCTCGCGCTGGCCGGCGATCAGCACGACGTCGCCGGTTTGCACGCCCATGCGGCGCAAGTCCTCCGGGTCGATTCGCGCCATGGCGCGGCCCACGTCCTTGCTCAAGGCCTCCGAAACCTTTAATAAGACCGCTTGGTCTTGCCCGCCTGCCATGGTATCTCGTTCCCGTCGGCGTCGAACCGCGCGGCCTACTTGGGACATCGAATCTCGGCGATTCCATTATTGATCGTCACGGTCACCTTCTTGGCATCGGTTGGGTGCGACAACAGGATTTCCTTGCGGTATTTCTTTGTCCCGCGCGTGGCCGTGAGCGTGAGAACGTCGCCATGCGCCTCGACCTTGACGTCGCTCGCGCCAACCCCGGGCATCTCCGCCACCACCAGCGTGTGGTCGGATTCTTCGATCAGATCGATGGCCGGCTCGCGAATTTCGGAAATGGTCGCCTCGCTGGTTTTACTGTCACGCACGACGTTCCCGAACGGTTCGACGCGCAGGTCGTCTCCGCCCATGCCCTTGACGGTAAAGCCGTAGACGATCTTGGCCTTGTCTCCCAGGGCGCTGCTTTCGCCGGACTGCTTCAGTTGCGTCCCCTTTTCCGCCAACTCGGCCAAACCGCCGATCAAGGTGCTCAGCCCGCCCAAAATGCCTTCGAGGCCGGATTTGCCGTCTTTGTCGCGCATGGGATTCATCCTTTCATTTGCCGAACGGAACAACCAATTCAATGTCGGGCGCCAGCCCGCGGTGCACGTTGTGAAGCAACCCGACGAACAGAATGCCAAACTCGTCCTGGCCCAGCGTCTGGTTGATCCGCCGGGCGATGAAGGCATCGCGTTTGGCCAACAAATCGGCGGCCACCGGTTCGAGCTTCTTGCGATCGGCATCGGGGCTGACAATCGCCTTGGCCAGCTCGTATTCCGAGACCAGTAGCTCGGGCGATTCGGTCCCGAGCAGCGTTGCGCCCGCTCGATCAGCCGCAACAACAGCCGGTGGTTCCGGCTCTCGCGGGCGGCCAAATCGCGCACGATCTGCTCTTCCTTGCCGCACAGCGGCAAGCCGTCCTGATACAGCTTGTACCGCGCCAGCGAGGGCTCCAGGGTTGCGGCCCACATCTCCACGCGATCCCAGGCGGCATTGATCACTCTCTGCCGCTGGTGGAAGACTTCCTCGCCCAGATGCCGCCGCACGCCTTCTTCCAATCCGCCCAATTCCGCCGCGGTATGGAGGATCGGCACGTAGTACAAGCGCCGGCCCGATGCTTCCGTTTTCTCCTCGCTCAACGGCAAGCTCCTCAAGCGGCCTTCTGGCCGATGGCCGCCTCAATGCGTTCCAATCGCTGCTCGATCCCCTTCAGCATTTCGGGCTCGGATGAGGACTTGGCGAAAACCGGGTGGTTGACCCACCAGTCCATGCCCATGTCGCGAGCTTTGTCCACGCTGCATACGACCAGCCGGATCTGGATGGTCAGCAACTCGATATCCACGATCTTGACCCGAATGTCGCCGGCGATGACGATGCCCTTGTCCAGCACGCGCTCCAGCAGGTCCGCCAGATTGGTGCTGTTGGTGGAATGGATCATCGCGGTATTTTGCGTCTCCATGGACTCGTCCTTTACAGTAGCTTTCCCAGCGGGCCGAGATCGAGGTTGACCTCTTCGTCCGCCAAGTCGAATTCCGCCTGGAGCCGCTGAATCTCCCGCGACTGGAGCATCAACGTCATGCCCAGACGCTCGATCTGCTCGACGCTCAGCGAACCCCCGTCCACACGGCGCGCCGCTTGACGTTCCATCAACTCGTGCAGCAGCTTCAGCAGCGTCACCACCAACTGCCCCAGTCCTTTGCGCACGTCGGCCGGATCGATGTCGATCCGCGCGGATTTCTCGGCGGGCGTTTGGGTCATGTTGCACGCCATCCTTCCCCGCGGCTGCTTGGCATCACCATGATCTTTCGGGCCGTTTCCACCGAAGCCACCAGGGCGCTGAGATTGATGTAAACCAGGTCGATGCCCGCGACGGAAATGGTTAGTTCCCCCTCGACCACCGCGCCAACGTCCAGGACCCGGTCCAGCGTGTCGCACAGCGTCGCCGTCTCCTGCGAAGACTCTTCCGCGGCAACCGCCGATAATTTACGGCCCTGGTCCATTACAATCCCTTCGGCGTTTGCATAACGCCTCGAACAGCCAATTTTGCGCGTGCCGTTTATCGGACGTTTGGCTACGCGACTCTCGCTTTGGCCAGCGGTTCAAACAGCAATTCGCCCAGTTGCAACAACCTCGCCAATCCGATCGGTTCGTCTCGCCGGTAGACCAGCATCGGACGCATTTCCGGGAATCGCTGGTTGAACTTTCGGACCAGCGCGGCGTCGGACTCGTGCAACGTCCGCTCAAATTCACTGTTGCCGGGCGGGGCGACTTGGTTGAGAATCAACCCGCTCACCTCGATGCCGATGCGCCGGGCGCTGGCAACCAGGTCCCCGGTTTCCGCCAGCGCCATTTCCGTGGGGATGGTCACCGCATGCAGGCGGCATTGCCGCGGGTCGTGCAGCAGCGCCCGAAGGTGCTTGATGCCGCGCGATACCCGCACCAACTCGGCCGATACCTTGGGCAACCGCAGCACCTTCTCGAACTTCAAAATCACGCCGAATAGCGCCTGTATCCACTGTTCGATGATCTGCGGCAACTCCAGCAGCCGAAGAAGGTGCCCCGTGGGCGCCGTGTCCAGAACGAGCAGATCGAACTGACCACTCTCCAACTGCTCGCAGATGCGAATGAGGGCCATCACTTCGTCCAGGCCGGGTGGAGCCAAATCCAAGAGCCGAACCATCGCCTCCTGATCAAAGGACAGATCCAGGCCCGGCAGGATCGCGGTAAGAAGCTGCTCCACCTCCTGGCGGTAGAGGTTACGAAGCGCGGCAAACTCCTTCTCCGCATCAAGTTCCAGGGCCCAAAGACGCGGCGTGATTTGTGTCGGTTTCGACCCCACTAACAGGCGAAGGCAATCGGCCAGCGAATGGGCGGGATCGGTCGAAACGATCAGAGGCCCCCGGCCAGGCTTTTGCGAGACCGCCGCCGCCGCGGCGCAGGCCATTGTCGTCTTGCCCACGCCTCCCTTGCCGGCGAACAGCCACAACCTCAATTGCGGCGGCGGCACGGAGATGCAACCCTCGGTTTCGAAACATGCCGTCCTCGTCGCGTCGGCAATCGGCGCCGGCCAGGCCGGCAGCAGCGATGTTAATTCCACCGCGCCGTCCCATAGCCGCCCCACCGCCTGGGCCCCTCGAATCTCCGCGCTGTGCTGCGGGAAAACCCAGGCGTGCAAAGACCCGATGGCCGGCGGAAGCTGCCGCAACAACCGATGCTGCCGGGCACGCACCTGGGCGTACACGATCCCCTCGTCCATCGGCATGACGCGGTTGATGATCAGTTCCGGATGAGGCACCGACAGCTTATCCAGCGCCGAGACAAGATCGGTGGTCTCGGCAACGCTCATTGCTTCGGCCAGCATCACCGGCACAAACCGGCACTGCCGCCCGTCGGTCATGATCTGGCTCGGTCTGCTCAGGCTTTCGCCCAGCCAGGTCAGGAACAGGTCCAATTCGTCGCGATGTTTGCCGCGTCCGAATGCGCTCATCATGAATCGGTGCTTGGCCAGCAGCGCATCCATGGCGCCAAGCCAGCTTTCGAGGAATTGCGGCATTGCCAGCAACCGCAACGTGTGCCCGGTGGGCGCGGTATCCACCACGATGGTGTCGTACCTCTTCTCGCCCAGCCACTGCGCCATCTGCACGTAGGCCATCAACTCATCGAGTCCCGGCAACGACAGACGGAGGAATCGATCGATGTCCTGAGCTTCCAGGAATGTCCCGCGGGCGGCGATGGCGGCGAACTTCGCCCCGTGCTCGGCCATGAAGCGGGCGTGCAGTTCGGCGGCGTTGATCTCCAACGCCGTGAGGTTGGGCGGCAGGTCCGAGCCGGCGATGCAGTCCATCAGCGAGTGGGCCGGGTCGGTCGATACCACCAGCAGGTTCTTGTCGGCGCGGTTACGAGCCAGCCACAAGGCCGACGCCAGCGAAACCGTCGTCTTTCCCACTCCCCCCTTGCCGCCGAAAAGAATCAGCCGAAGCTGCGGCGTCGTTAGGAAGTCGGGCAGGGATGTCGCAAGCACAGCCATGGATTGACCTCAACAATGATCGTTCGGCTCGGCTGGTTCGCTTTCACCGGCGCCCTTGAGCGCATCCAGCCGGTCCAGGATCTGGCGTTCCAACGGCGCGAACTCGGCCTCGGTGATTTGGCCCGTTTCCAACATCATGTACGCCTTGCTCAACTCGTCGCTGAGGCGATCGCGCTCGTTGGCGTACTCCTGATCCACCACCTTTTGGAGTTCGCGACAAATCCAGGCCAGGCCCTTGAACGGACTGAGGAGAATGTCGTCGATCAGGAACATGGATTCAGTAATGCCCTTCCATGGCCATGTTGAGGAGGATGAAATTGTGCGGCGCCCAGGGCCCGCTGAAGTCGATCAGATACCGCTCATCCAGCATCGCGCCCAGGCGGTGAACGCCGCTCTCGAACTCCGCGGCGCCCTGGCAAGGGATCAGGCAGGCCGCATTGACTAGTTGGGCGTCGTTCCTGGCGGCGTTGAAGCAAAACTCCACCACGCCGTCGCCGAACACTTCCCGCAACTGCTTTTGCCGGCATTGCCGCTCCCGCTCCAGGGCATCGGCAACCTGCTTGCCGATCTCGATCGCCGCCTCGTGCGTATTGGGCATCCGGTCGCGGATTTTCCGCAACGCGGGATTCAGTTCCAGAATGTTCTTGAAAACGTCCTCCACCTTCCATTTCACGCGCAGGCTCATTTCGACTCGGCCGCGCACCCGCTCCAGTTGGCGCAGCAAGTCTGTTTCGTGAGTTTCAAGGATGAACTGGACCTTCGGCTCGTCGGGGAGGACGACGCCGAAACGCATGGGAATGACGCCGCGACCAAACCCAAACGAAGTCAGGACTCGCTGGTGCGCCATCACGTTTCGTCGTTCCGGGCGCAAGCGGCAAGCGGGGACGGGACTGACCACCGCCGCCAGCGACTCGTGAACCACCTCCCGCACCGGCTGATCCTCGATTCCGGTGATTTGTGCAAGCGGGTCCGTGGCGTCCACAATCGCATACACATACAGACCGGCCATCGTGTTGCTCTGGTTCGTTTGCATTCATGCTCCGCGCCCATGGCCCAAGCAGAACGACCCCCAACTGCCAACCGCACGCACCCCAGTGTGCGGCGCGGCTCGGGACCTCCGAGCCGTTACGGGCCTGGCGATTCATCCAACCAACATTTGTTTTGGCGGACCCTTGCGCTGCGGGATGGAGTGGAGGACCGGCTGCTCGGGCTGTCCAGGCACGTCCACCGATTTCACTTTTCCGCCTTCGGTGGAGATTTGCAGCATGGAGCGGCAAACCGAACACTTCACCCGCCCGCTGTAGTCGTCGTACGCGTCGTCCAACTCGAACCGATGACCGCAGGCAATGCAATTGATTCTCATGGAACTCCCTTTCGCTACCTCGAAAACGCCTCACCGGCACCCCAACGCTCAATAGGTGAACATGAGCTTGGAGGCATCCCGCGCCGGCCCGGCTTCGGGCCGTGTGTCATCGCCGCCCGAGTCGGCGCCGATGAGAGACGCCTGACCGATGGACCGCAGCAATTCCTGCACTTCCATCTCGATGTGGTGGCAGCGCTCCATGCACTTGCGGGCGCGCGTCACCGCCACGCTCTGTTCCTGCTCGCGGCGGAACCGCTCCATCTCCAGGCAGCAAAGCCGCATGTAAATCTCGTGTGGAAATTTCGTCCCGTTCGTGGGACGCACCGCGACGCTGCGCAGACTCGCCAGCCGCCGAATCTTACCGATGTATCGAGCCATGAAATTTTCCTCGCTTCGGCGAACGGATCCTCAGGCGGCTTTGCTCGCGGGGGCGGCAACTCGCGCCCGGGTCAGTTCGCGCATCAAATCCAACAATTCCTGGTCGGACCATCGCAGCGACGCCCCGGTCCGATGCCCGCATAGAACGTCCAGGCAGACCGCCCGGAAGAAACCGTCCTCCAGGTCCGGCCGCACCCCCCGCTTCCCCATCACCCGCGCGATGGCGATGCAGGCGCGAATCGTCGGCGGGTTCTTGCCCGGCCTCTTCTCCCGCGTCGCCCGCACCAAATCCACGACGAATTCGGCGTCTTCGTCGCATAATCCGCTCTTGGCCGCGGTGATGCGCACTTCCGTTTCCCGGTCGTAATGGTCCACGTGAATGCTCATCAACCGGTCCAACAGCGCATCCTGGGCCTTGTGAACCCCCGCATATTCCTCCGGATTACTCGTCAAAATGATCCGGAAATTCCGGTGCACCGGCAGATAGGTGTCGCTGCCCAGCGGCCGTTGCACGATCAGGATTCCCTCTTCCAGCACGCTGAGCAGCGCGTTGTTCGCCTCCGCGCGCGTCCGATTGAATTCGTCGTAGATCAGCGTGTGCCCGAATTGGCAAGCCTTGGTCAGGCGGTTGTCGTTCCAGTTCAGGCAAAACCGCTCGTCGATTTTGCGGACCGAACGGACGTAGTTGTCCACGATCGTCGTCTTGCGATAACCATTGTCCTTCCCCACCAGGTCGCCGGCATTGAAATCGTCGTTGCCGTGAATCAGCACCACGGTCCGCCCGATCTGCGCCGCGATGTGGAACGCCAAGGTCGTCTTCCCCGTCCCGGCCGGACCCGCCAGGTGAACCGGATAGCCGATCCTCAGGTATTCCAACGCCCGCCCGGTGAGGCTGGCGACGGCTGGCGTCACGACGAAATCGGCGCCCGCTTCTGGAACGAGGCTGGCGCGGTATTCGGAGGGAGCACAATCTTCCGGCACTTCGAGCAGTTCGGTGGACATGTTTATTCCGACTATCGGTTAGGGTTTTTCGTCAACTCAACTAAATTGGACTCGTTTGTAGAACTAAGGAACCCTTCACCGCAGCGCGGTGAAGGCGGCTCCCTCGCCCTAAGCGATCTTTCGCGGCCGCGTCATGCCCAGGATGTTCTGCACGAAGCCCGCCTGATCCGCCGCCGATCTTGGTTTCTTCGCCGCCGCGCGTTTGACGCCCGCGCCGGCGGTCGTCTTTCGACCGGTCTTGGCGCCCTGCCCTGCATTTTTCAACTTTTGCACGAACCCGGTCCGCTGCCCACGCGCCGCGGTGCCCTGCCTCCACCGCCGCTCGCGCACGTCGGCCATGCACTGCCGCAGTTCGCCGCGCAACCCTTGGACCAACGAAACGATAGACGCGATTTCCTCTCCGCGCATCGACCGCGCATCGGTTGAGGCGCTTTCGAAGCGCCGCGTCGAACCGCTTGAGCGCCTCCCGAGCCTCGTGACGGACCTGTCGGACGCGGCCGGACAGTTCCTTCAGCACGCCGGCTCGCTCCGCCGACGTCTCTGCCCGCCGCCGACCCCGCGCCGCCCGCATCGTGCCGATCAACGGCCGCACCGCCGCCCGCCAAGCGCGAACCTGCCGGCCCAATTCCGCCAGCCGTTCGTCCCGAACTTTGGCCGACCCCAAGCCGGCCGATTTCGAGGCCGCGCTCAGTTCCTCCAACATCGCCTTCACTTGCTTCCGGAGTTGGGCCGTCCATTGGGCCAGACGACCTAAGTTAGATTCTTGCATTGGCTGTGACATGAGCAAATCCCTTGCAACAATTACGACGTTAACCCTTGTTACACATAACAGACAAAGGGCAGGGTGGGTCCACCCTGGGGAACCCACCCCGTCCGCGGCAATCGCTGCCGCCTCGACCTGGCGATTAGGCCGGGGTCGCAGCAGATGCCGTAAGACCGATCGCTTCGGCGTACTTCAAATAGGTCTCGACCGACGCGATCACGACGCGCGCTTCGATCGAAAGCAACTCGATGCCGACCAGCGACACCTTGGCAAAGGCGTCAATCACGATGCCCTTGTCCAGAATCCGGTCCACAACCTCCGCCAGACTCGATGAATCTGTCGATTTGGTGATCTGAGCCATACCTGGCTCCTTTCTTGGAAATGGTCCCCGACAATGTTCCGCCTACTACCTTAGCAAGCTGACTTGTCGCCCGACTCATCGGCAACCGAATCGCTTTCCTGAATCCGAAAAACTGCAAAAACATTATTAGCCGGAAGGTTACGAAAGCAGGAGAATATTCTCGCCGCCCTCGTGAGTTCCCTCACAATTCTAATGTTAGAGGAATTCCAAGGCGCCGCGATGGTGAGAGACATCACCTAAAAATTTCTAAAGAATCCTATTGAGGCCTCAGTAGCTATCTTTGGAAGCCGTCATGACGTGAACCGGCGGGACGCTGGTTTGCAGATCGACCATCTCGCGGTATCGGCCGCTGGCTTGCATGAGTTGGTCGTGGCGGCCTTGCTCGACGATTCGCCCGCTTTCCAATACCACGATTCGGCTGGCATGGGCGACGGTGCTGAGCCGGTGAGCGATCACGAAGCTGGTCCGCCCGGCCATCAGCGTTTGCAGGCTGCCTTGAATGAGCCGCTCGGATTCCGTGTCGAGATTGCTGGTCGCCTCGTCGAGGATCAGGATGCGCGGGTCTGCCAGGATGGCGCGGGCGATGGTGAGGCGCTGGCGCTGCCCGCCGGAGAGTTTCACGCCGCGCTCGCCGATCAGCGAATCGTATCCGCCGGCAAGGCGGGTGATGAATTCATGGGCGTTTGCGAGTTTGGCGGCGTGGATGATTTCCTCGTCGCCGGCGCCGCGGCGAGCGTAAGCGATGTTCTGGGCGATCGTGCCGTCGAACAGGAACGTGTCCTGCTCGACGATTCCCAGCAGGCGGCGATAGCTTTCGGCGGTCATGTCGCGCAGATCGACGCCGTCGAGAAAAACCGCGCCGATGGTCGGATCATAAAAGCGGGCGATGAGATTGCAGAGCGTGGTTTTCCCGGCGCCGCTTGGGCCGACCAGCGCGATCATTTCCCCCGGCTGCACGTCCAGATCGATCTCATGGAGCACCGGCGCGGGCGAGGCGGGGTAGGTGAAGGAGACGTTGCGCAACGTGATGCGCCCGGCGACGCCGTCGCGATGGACGACGATCGCGCCCGGCTTGGCGGGCATCTCCACCGCCTCGGCGAGCAGGTCCAGCACTCGATCCAATCCCGAGAGGCTGTTCTGCAACGCCGTGGCGCTGCCGGCGAGCGCCGCGATCGGCCCGAGGAGGGCGGCCAGGTAGGAGAGGAACATCACCAGGTCGCCGACGGTCAGCGCCTGCTTCGGGGCAATCAGACCGGCCCTCACCTTCTCCATGTCGTTCAGGACCCGCGTGCCGCCCCAATAGAGCAGCATCGCCGTGGCAAACGGAATGAGCACCGACCAGGTGAAATCAATTCCGCGCATCCACCACCAGGCGAAGATTTCCTGCCGGGCCATCATGTGGCCGTTGCGCGTGAAGGTGGCGGTCTCGGACTGCTCGCGGGAAAACGAGCGGACGATGCGCATTCCACCGAAGGCTTCGGTGGCGTGGGCGTCCATGCTCTGCCGGGTGAAGCGGATGTCGCGGAAGATCGGACGAATGCGGCTGATCCATGTCCGGTGGGTAACCCAAACCGTGGGCAGCAGCACCAGCGATCCGAGCAGCAATTTCCAATCGACAAAGGCGAGAATCGTCAGGCTGCCGATCAACTGAATGATCGCGCGAAAGGGATTGTAGAGCATGGAGAAGATGAGGTCGGCCACGCCGCCGGCGTCTTCGCGCAGGATGGACGCGACGCCGCCGGATTTCAGGTCATACACGCGATGCAGCGGAAGACGAACCGCATGGTCGAAGACGGTTTTTCTCACCGACACCTGCATGCGCTTGGTCATGCGCGTGGCCTGCCAGCGGCTCCAGAGCCCGACGATCTCCGACGCCGTCGCCAGCAGAACCATGGTGATGGCCACGATGGCCAGCAGACGATGCGGGCTGTGCTGCGGCAGGTGAATCCATTGCGGCACTTGCGGCGGGAGGGGCCGCTCGCGGAGCACGCTGTCGAAGACGATCTTCGTGCCGTAAAGAGGGATCAGGCCCAGCAATGTCGAGAGGCCCAGGGCGAGGAGGACCAGGATCAACGTCCGGCGGAATCCGCGGAGCATTCCCCAAAACTCCGCCAGCAGCCGGATGAACGAACGGCTTCGCGGCTTGCGCCTCTTGGGATCGGTGCTGCCGTACGGGGAGCCGTGCAGTGGGCTGTGGATGCTGGCATCGCCACTCGCCAGATCGCGCTGAAGGCGGCGCTGCCTGAGTTTTTGGCGGTAGTCTCGATAGCGTAGCCGGCTGGGGCGAAGGGACGAAGGCATTTAGAACATGTTAGGCGCATTCAGCCCGGCGATATAGGCTGCGGCCCACGGACCCGGCCGCAATCGAGGCGATCAATGCCAGCGGTCCAGTCCGCCCGATCCAGGGCCCAAGGATCTTGTCTGTTTCGGCGCCGATCGACATCGACCTACAAACTCATGATTTTCAGCAATCTTGAGGCCGGACACAAACCAAAATTGTCCCAGATTTTTCTTGGCTTTCGCCTGCTTCTTAAGGCTGGCTCAACCCGTGGCAGCGGTTCTTGGCCCTTCCGAGGAGCTAGCGCGAAACTTGCGATAAATTAATATCTACTTTTCTTGACAAGGCAAGCAGACTCTGTAGAGTCATGTTGTTTGGAGTTCGATAACCCGTCCAAGCAGGGAGGAATGTCATGCGTTCAACACTTTCCCGCACCCAATCATTCGGATCGTGCGTTTTTGGCAACCCGTCGTCGAGGCACTGAATCGCGAGGATCAGCGACTCCTATCGTGGAACGGCTAGAGGACAGGGCCCTTCTGTCCAATACCTACTCGCTTTCGAACGGCAACCTTGTCGATAACGGCGTTACGGTCGCTTCCAATGTGATCCAATACAGTATTGGGAGAAGTGGATACGCGTATTACATCACGCCCAGTAGTACAAGTGTCACCGTCGATTCGCTTTACATCAACGCAGGTCCCTCGTCGGGTGACAACTTCTTTGTGGCGAGCGTATACAAATATGGCGTCGTCACCAACAATGTCCATGTACCATATGCCCCCAATCAGTTTGATGAGGATGCTTACTACTGGAATGCAGTAGACGGCAAATTGTGGGTCAACACGGCTAGTTCATTTATTCAGATTTCAACCGATCCGATTAAAGATTTTGCGCTTCGCGGCAATATATCGGAAATAATGGAGGACGGCTATGCGTTCTGGTGGGACTCCGACGGCGCCCTCATGGCAAATACACCCACATATGGCAACCCCACCCTGACCGTCGAAGTGGACGCCGGCATTAAAGGATTCGGCTTGCGGAACGACGGCTCCATTTATTATTGGGATGCAGCGAGCAACGCCGTTTATTTGAACCCCTATGGTTCCAATGTCTCTAGTCGAGCCACCATAACTACGGATGCCTTGGGCTTCGGAATGCGAAGTGACGGCAATGGCTACTATTGGGACGCTACCCAAGGCAGCGACCTCTTCCTTAACACGCCCAACGCCACGTACAATCTCTCGAGCGGCCCAGTTCAGTCATTTTCGGCCGCCGGATATTGTATTGATGCAAACGCATTCAATTCGAGCATTAACGGCAGTAACTACTACATCGGCGGCACTGGCTACTTTGTTACCTCTAACTCAACTAACTTCTACTACGACACCCCAAGCGTTGGCGCGGGTTGGCTCCTCGGGAATCTTTCGAGCCCGACGATAAATTCGCTGTGGCGCGTATCTAATAGTGATCCGGGCATCGGTGCAACTGTGTGGGTTCAAACCACGACGGGGAACGGTTCGTACGTGTACGAGCCTTTTTACGGCAGTCCGACGGTCAATCTTGGAAGCGGACCCGAACTCACCTCCTCAACCGTAAAGGAATACCTGATCTATTGGGGTACCGAGTGGCCTTCACCCAGTAGCGGTCCCAACGAGAGCACGCTCAACTCCGCCGTTAGTACTTTGTTGTCCAGCAATTATCTCAAGTCACTCAGCCAATACGTAAGTGGTATTACCGGTAATGCAACGCTGGCGGGCGAGTGGACGGATACGAGCGATACACTTGGGAGCACGTTTTCGGCGTCGCAGATTGAAACTGTCGTAATCAACGCCATTAATGCCAATCGATGGCCTACGACGACAAGTGTCCCGAATGCGGCGATTTACATGGTAATAACGCAACCGGGATCCAGTTTCTCCGGAAGCAACGAAGTCAATGGTTTCCATGGCGAGTTTACCGATGGAAGCGGAAACCAAGACGTATTCGGCTGGGCGGAGGACTCCGGGAGCACGGCCGGCATTCTCGCACCATTATCACACGAAACGGTGGAAAGCATAAGCGATCCGGTGTTGGTGCCAAATTCGAACGGCTCGGTAAACGCCCAGTACAGCGGCATTACGGAAAATGCAGCGCCCGCCATAACGACACTTCTTGGTGCATTGGGCTTCGTCGGCACGACTGATGAACTTGCCGACTATGAACCGAACCTTCTAAATTATGTAGTTACCTTCGCTAAAAATGGCGTCACTACATACGCTCAGGCTTACTGGTCCAACTCCCTTCAGGCCTACATTGTTGAAACCTGATGAGAGGAATCGGAGGAATCAGGGAAAGAGATGCACCGTCTCGGCTCGCCAGCGGCATTCGGCAACGATACGCACTAGGCCCTGTTATGGCAGCGCCGTTGCCATTGATGACAAAATTGCCTTATTTATCGTCGGCAGAGCGCGCCTAGGTCCCCACGCCCTGCACGTTGAAAGTGAACACAGGCTGGTCCGGATCGTTGGTGGCAATCCGGATCGTCGCCGTCCGCGTGCCCTCGGCGGTGGGAACAAACGCAATCGTGAAAACACCTCCCGTGTAACTGCCGTCCGCGTTCTTGGTCACGATGTATGGAGGCTGGGTAATCACGAAGTCATTGGGATCAGCCCCGATAATCTGAATGATCGGGGGGCTGCCTGCCGATGACAGGGTCAAAGAGGAATCGGCATCGCCCAAGGTAAAAGAGGACGCCGCAGTGCTCAACCCGATCGTTTCGCTGCCGAAGTCAGTGCCGGTCGCGGTTGACGGCGTTTGGTTGAGGGTCACCTGAGTCGAAGTGGCTCCGTCGTAGGTGACCGTCAATCGCGGCAGGTTGACCGCGAGTAATTGAATGATGAAATCGAGGGTTGCGTTTCCCGGGATATGGGGTGGATAGCCCGCCGATCCGTACCCCAGGCCTGGTGGAATCACCAGCACGCGCGTCTCTCCGACATTCATGCCGTTGACGCCATCCTGCCAACCCGTTATGACGCCGGATGGGTTGTCGCCGAGGCCAAACTCGTACGGCGTGCGGCCTGGATTCAACGAACTGTCGAACGGCGCGCCGCCAGTTGACAGATAACCCGTATAGTTGACTTCCACCAGATCTGGTTGGCTGTTCTGTGCGGTTGGGCCGGTGCCGGCCGTTGCAATGGCATACTGCATCGTGTCACCGGTGCTGGCGTCGGTGATGGTTGTCAGGTTCGTCGGCATCGTGATGACGAGCGAACTCGATGTGCTGGCGGTGCTGGTGGCATTGATGCTGTCGCCGGAGTAGGTCGCCGTCACGGGGTAGGTGCCGGTGAACAAATTGTACTCATTGAACGTCGCCTTGCCGGTATCGTCGAGCGTGGCCGTACCGATGGTCGTCGAGCCGGAACTGAAGGTAACCGTTCCGGTTGGAATCGCGCCGCCGCCGGCAGGGGTGACGGTGGCCGTGAAGGTGACGGTTTGACCCATCGTCACGGCGGTGGAGGAGAGGGAGACCGTGGTGGTGGTGACGACGCCGACGATGTTTTCGCTCAGGCCCGCCGACGTGCTGGCTGTATATCCGTTCGCCCCACTGTAGGCCGCGGTGATGTTGTGGACGCCCGGGGTCAGCGAAGCCGTGTAGGCGATTGCCTGCCCGGCGGTGGGGTTGACAATCCGGTTGGGGCCGACGTTCACCGTGCCAATTAGCGTTGAACCATCTTCAAACGTGACGGTCCCGGAGGGAATCCCGCCGCCCGGAGCTTCCGGGGTGACGGTGGCGATCAGCGCAATGGGATCCCCGACCGTCACGTTGTTGGCCGTCGCAATCACCGTGGTGACGGTGGCATCGGGGTTGACCACCTCGTGAAGCACGGCCGAGGTGCTGGTGGCGAAGCCGCCGGCCCCGGCATATACGGCCGTGATGTTGTGCGTGCCGATCGTCCCGAAGTCGGTGTAGCAAAGAGCCTGCTGCGTGGAGGTATTGATAGCCGCTGTGCCCATGAGCATTGAACCGTCTTCGAAGGTGACGGTCCCTCCCGGCGTTCCGCCGGTGGAGGTGACCGTCGCGGTTAGCAATATGACCTCGCCGGAAACCACGGCCTTCAATGTCGTTGCCAAGGTCGTGGTCGTCAGGGTGCCGACGGGATTGACCACTTCGCTCACGGACGATGAGGTGCTGCCGTCGAAGCCCGCCGTTCCGTTATACGTCGCCGAGAGCGCGTGCGTGCCGACGGACAGCGAAGAGGTGAAGCCAATCGCCTGGTGCGTGGTGGTATTGATGGCCACGGTGCCGATGAGCGTTGAGCCATCGTCGAAGGTGACCGTCCCGCTGGGAGTTCCGCCCAAAGACGTGACGGTCGCCGTCAGCGCGATGGTTTGTCCAACCAATTCGGGGTTCGTCGAGACGACCAATGTGGTGTTGGTATCGGCGCCGACGGGATTGACCGTTTCGGAGATCGCCGAAGACTTGCTGGCCAGGTAGCCGGTGTCCCCGCCATAGGCCGCCGTGATGCTGTGCGTGCCGGGGGTCAGTGAAGACGTAAAGGCGATTGCCTGCCCCGTCGTCGGGTCGATGGTCGCCGTGCCGATGAGCGCTGAGCCATCATTAAAGGTGACAGTTCCACTGGGGATCCCGCCGGCGCCGGTGACGGTGGCGGTGATCGAGATGACCTGCCCCGCGATGATCGGGTTCGACGAGGTCACCAGCGTGGTCTTGGTGCTCACATTGCTGTTGACGACCACGCTCACGCCCGACGACGCGCTGGCGGCAAACCCTGTCGCTCCGCCATAGCTGGCCGTGATGTCGTGCGTGCCCGTGGTGAGCGTCGTAAAGGCGACCGCTTGCAGCGTCGTGGGGTCAACGGCCACGGTGCCGAGGAGCGTTGAACCGTCATTAAAGGTGACGTTTCCGCTGGGCGTGCCGCTGGCGGCGGAGACGGTGGCGGTCAGCGCCAGGACCTGCCCCTGCGTGATTGGGTTCGACGACGCCACCAACGTGGTCGTCGTGCTCAGGTTGTCGGTGACCACCAGGCTTGCGGCCGACGACGTGCTGGTGGCAAACCCTGTCGCTCCGGCATATCTCGCCGTGATGCTGTGCGTGCCCGAGCTCAGTGAAGCCGTGAAGCCAATGGCCTGTTGCGTCGTGGTGTTGATGGCCACGGCGCCGATGAGCGATGAGCCGTCATAGAAACTGACGATCCCGGTGGGAGAGCCGCTGGTGGCGGTGACGGTGGCGGTCAGCGCGACGGCCTGCCCGATATTGATGGGATTTGGCCACGCCACGAGCGAGGTGGTCGTCGCCATCGCGTTGGAATCGACGGTTTCAGTGAGGGCCGACGACGTGCTGGCGGCGAAATCGCTCGACCCGTTATACGTCGCCGTGATGTTGCTGTGTGTGCCCTGGCTCAGTGAACCCGTAAAGGCAACGGCGTCTCCCGTACCGTCAACGGCCACGATGCCAATCGTCGTTGAACCGTCGTCGAACGTCACCGTGCCGGTGGGAGTGCCACTGTTGGAGGTCACCGCGGCGGTCAGCGCGACAACCTGCCCAAACTCGATTGGGTTCGCCGAGGCCATCAATGAGGTGGACGTGGCTGCCGCGGACAACAGCAGCCGACCCTCCAACATCTCAATCTGCAATGGAACCAGCCCGGCAGCCAGCCGGCGAGCGCACTTCGACATATCGGTTTACCCTCTCGTATTACCTTCTGGGAGACCGCCAATGTTAGCAAAACGGCCGAACCGTGGGAAATCTGCCGACCGCTTGATGCCATCACATGCTTGTTATAGCAGCTACGCTACCAAAAGTTGCAGGATTCGCCTCCGCAAGATTCGATGAACGCCGGAACTCGGTCACACAGGATGGCCTGACGCGATTCCGCCCGTCTCTATATATACACCACGTTCGCCATTCGCACCGCCGATTCAAACTTCAGGAGAATTCTCGCCCCCTCAGGCGCGCTCTTGCTTACCCGGTTTGGACCCCAATAAACCGGGACCGTCCGATAGCTGCCGAACGACCGATAACAACGCCGTTCCTTGCCGTATTCGGCCACTGAAAAGCGAGTGGACGCCAGGCCAATTGAATTCGATCTCTATTCCTCGGAGGAATTGGGACATGAGGGATCGCATCAACCAGAACCGCGCCGGTTCCCGCAAGTCCTCGGGCTTGCCCTCCGCGAAGCGGAAGCGCGCACAACGAAACCCGCGGTGCCTCTTTGAGGCCCTGGAGGGACGAGCCTTGCTGTCGGCCAGTGTCCTGGCGGTCCCGACCGCTTTGACCGCGACCGCCAGCGCCCCCACCACCGTGCAACTCCATTGGAAGGATAACGACTCCACTGCCACCGGGTACTATGTTTTGCGTTCGACCGACGGCGTTCATTACACCCAAGTATCGAAGTTGACCTCGGGCGCCGCGGGCAGCTTTACCGACGCCACCGCCCTCTCGGGCCACGTTTACGATTATGAGATTCAGGCGTACAAGGGCACGACGAATTCCGCCGTTTCCACGCGGGCGACGGTCACGACACCGCTGACGGCGGTTTCAGGGCTGACCGCATCGGCCACGAGCCCCAAGGCCGTCCAGCTCAGTTGGACCGACAACGATTCCTCCGCCACCGGGTACTACGTCCTGCGCACGACCGATGGAGTGCATTTCACTGAGATCGCCAGCCTGACTTCCGCAACCGTCAAGACCTACACGGACGCCACGGCCCTCTCCGGCCATGCGTATCAGTACGAAGTCGAGGCGTTTGACGCGGCGACGACGGCTCCGGCATCCAAAGCCGCCAGCGCCCTCACGCCGCTGACCGCTGTTTCGGGCCTGACCACGTCGGCGACCGGCCCTAAAACTGTTCAGCTCAGTTGGACCGACAACGATTCCTCCGCCACCGGGTATTACGTCCTGCGCGCGACCGATGGCGTCCATTTCACCAAGATCGCCAGTGTGACCTCGGCAACCGCCAAGACCTACTCGGATACCACGGCCCTCTCCGGCCATGCGTATCAGTACGAAGTCGAAGCGTTTGACGCGGCGACGACGGCTCCGACATCCAAAGCCGCCAGCGTCGTCACACCGCTGGCCGCGGTTTCAGGGCTGACCGCGTCGGCGACCGGCCCCAAAACTGTCCAGCTCAATTGGACGGACAATGATTCCTCCGCCACCGGGTACTATGTCCTGCGCGCAACCGATGGAGTGCATTTCACCGAGATCGCCAGCCTGACTTCCGCAACCGTCAAGACCTACACAGATGCCACAGCTCTCTCCGGCCATGCATATCAGTACGAAGTCGAAGCGTTTGACGCGGCGACGACATCTCCGGCATCCAAAGCCGCCAGCGTCGTCACGCCGCTGGCCGCCCCGACGGGTCTGACCGCCAGCCTCTCGGGCCTGACGATCAAGCTGACCTGGACGGACGCGGATTCATCCGCCACGGGCTACTATGTCCTTCGCTCGACGGACAACGTGCATTTCAGCCAGCTCGCAGCGCTCAACACCGGCTCGGCCAATAGCTACAGCGACTCGGCGACGGCGTATGGAACGACCTACTACTACAAGGTTGAGGCGTTCAATGCCATCGCGACCTCGGCGGCTTCGGGCGTGGCGAGCAAGGCGACGCCGGCGTCCGGCGTTTCCATCGCCAAGGAATTCGGCGATGAATTGGTGATTACCGCGGCCGGCGTGGACGACTCGATTTCCGTCTCCGAGAGCGGGTACACGTTCACGATTACCGCCGACGGGACCAACTACACCGATGCCGCGACCACGGCCGGGCTCTTCATCTACACGCGCGGCGGCACGGATACGATCAACATCGCCAAGAGCGTTACCAGCGATGCGACGCTGGAAACCATTGACGGCGCGGCAACGACCATCACCAGCGCCGGCGCCGACGTCACCGCCTGGATCGACTCCACCGACATCTATTCCGGCACCGGCGACGTTCATCGCGTTGCCACCTTCGCCGGCGGTGTGAGCAAGGCGACGGGCGCCGCCCTGGCCAATCCCAAAGACGCCGGGGCCACGGTAAAGGTGAGCGCGTCCCTCTTTGGCACGGGTCCGATTGCCGCCGATGTCAACCAGGGTGAGGTTGGCGACTGCTATTTCCTCTCCTCGCTGGCCGCCTTCGCCGGACAGGATCCCAATGTCCTGGTGCAGTCCGCGGTGGATATGGGCGACGGAACCTACGTCGTGCAGTTCATGTCGAACAACAAGCCGACATTCGTCCGTGTTTCCAACGCATTCTCCACCGGCCCGTTCGGCGGATTCATGTACGCCCACCCCGGCTCAGACGGAACGATCTGGGCCATGGTGATGGAAAAGGCCTTCGCCTACTTCCGAACCGGCGCTAATACCTACGCCTCCATCAACAGCGGCTGGATGGGCGAGGTCTACGGCGATTTCGGCGTCAGCTCCACGAACTTCTTCACCAGTTCGTACACGGCGACGACGCTGTTCAACCTGCTCTCGGCGGACCTGGCCGGCGGCGATGCGATTACTCTGGGCACGAGCCAGTCCCCGCCGAACCTTGTCGGCGATCATGCTTATACGCTCGTGAGCGTCTACAAGGATTCGGCCGGCGTGGCACACTACGTGGTGCGCAACCCGTGGGGCGTCTCCGGCGATGCCCTGGAGAATAGCCAGGGTTACGCAACCCTGACCTTCGCCCAGATGGTTGCCAATTTCGTCGATGGCTGCGCGTAGGCTTGATCGATGCACGTCCGATGACAGCGACCGGCGCTGTGAATTGACTGGCCCCCCGCGCCGGAGATACGATACCCGCAAATTCGCGGGCGTAGCTCAGTTGGTAGAGCGTCAGCTTCCCAAGCTGAATGTCGGGAGTTCGAACCTCCTCGCCCGCTTTTTGACGTGAGCCACACCGGCGAGAGATCCCCGTCTTCGTCAAGTCGATCACGCGGCCGGCATTTGCGGCGCGATTGCCGGCGGACGCCCCATCTCCACCAGAAAATTGAAGTGGGACCTCACTGCCGAGAAGAACGACTTGTGGGCGCTGTAGCGCACTCCAAATTCCCGGCAGGCCTCCTCAACCACTTTTGACAGCGCCGGATAATGCACGTGGCAAATCTTGTGAAACAGGTGATGTTCGATCTGGAAATTCAACCCGCCGAGGAACCAGCATAGAAGCCAGTTGCCCCTGGCGAAATCGACGGTCGTCTGGACCTGATGGATGGCCCATTCGGTTTGCATGCGTTCGCTGCCGCCTTCGGCCGGAATCGGGACCGGGAAATCCGCCTCACCCACGCAGTGTGCGAGTTGGAACACCACGCTCAGAACCACGCCGCTGACAAACGCCGCCAGCGCATAAACGCACAGCACCGCCCACCAGCGATGCAGAAGCATCGGAATGACGAATGCCATGGAGAAGAAGATGACCTTGCCGGCGATGAAGAAGGCCAGGTTCCCTGCCCTTGGGCCGGGGGATTTTGTGCCCGCCGATGTAGCCCGTGGACACCTGGAAAAAATCGTCCACCAGGTGCCATTTGATCGCCAGGAACCCGTAGAGAATCCACAGGTAAATGCCCTGGAGGCGATGGAACCAGTAGCGCTTCTGTTGGGGCGAGAGCCGGCCCAGGAACCCCAGGTTGATGTCGTCGTCCTGGCCGTTAACGTTCGGATACGTGTGATGAATCGAATTGTGCTTCCAATCCCAGAGGTAGGAGCTTCCGCCCATCATATCGAGGCTCAGGGCCATGATTTTGTTCACCCATGGACGCTCGGAATAGGCCCTGTGCCCGCCGTCGTGCTGGATGTTGAAACCGATCGCCGCCGCGGCGAGCCCGAGGATGACCGCCAAGGGGACGGCCGACAACCAGCTCGTTGAGACAAACAGCAGCAGGAAATAAGCCGAGAAAAACCAGGCCAGAATCGTCGCGGTCTTGAAGTACATCTGCGGGCAATCGCGCCGAGAACGGCCCGTGCGATCGAAATAGGCATCCACCCGTTTGCGCAGCTCGCGCAGAAAACGGTCGCTGCCGTTGAATTTCAGTTTCGAGGGAGGACGAAGCCGAGCGTCGGTTCCCGCGGAATTAAAGTCGTCAATTACGTTTGTCGTCGGACTGGTCATACCGATTCGCTCCAGTTCATCTGCCTCGTAATATCTATTTTGCGCGGCGGATCACGAAAGCCCGAAATGAAATGCGCGGGCTCGCATATAAAAAGAACCTCATACCATAATATCGTTCATAATGCTCGCCGCCAAACATAAATGCCGGCTCACGACATCATGCGATCAAATTAAATGATTCCGCGTCGCCTGCGAGTGCGCGCCGATATGCAAACTCCGATCACGCCGCTTTGGCCAAGATAAGTTCGTGACGCCCGACTTCGAAAGTCTTTTTATTGCTTTCGAGCGCGGCACTACGCGAAATTTTTCACAGATCCGTCAGTCGATTTCCAGCAATAATTAACTGAATCCGAAGGTCGCCTATACCGCCAAAACTGTCTGTTCTTACCGTCCCCGCCCGCTTTCCACGCCTTTCTTATCCCATCTTCCCAGGGCGAACTCATGGCAAAGAAATCATTGGAATCATCGTTGGCTTAAACGGCTGGCCAATCCGTTGTTGGGGCCGCAAATGCCTCTGGTTTCCATTAAGGGTTCTTAACTTGCGGCCGATCCCCATCGCGTTGCCATTAACGGGAGGCCCATGCCTATCAAGCAGACGCACATTTACCGCGGGCACGCGATCGTTCACCAGGTTTTCGCCAGCGAACTATCCGAGGAGACCATCGAGCGATTCGTCGTCAGCCAGCCCGGCAAGAGCAAGCACATCCGCGCCGCATCGACGCTGCTTGAGGCCAAGGCAATGGTGGATGAACGTCTGGCCCCTTCAACGGTGCGGTACGCCGTGGATTCCGTGTAAAAGGCAAGAACGGCTCACTCAGGCGTAGCTGTGCAATCCCACGAGCAGGAAGTTTACGCCGATCCAGTTGAAGAGCATGACCCAAAACCCGGCGAAGCCGAGCACGGCCGTCCACCACGCCTTGTTCACGGTCACGACGCGCACGTGCACGGCGATGAGGTAAACCATCCAGGTCACCAGGGCGAATGTTTCCTTTGGGTCCCATCCCCAGGGCCGTCCCCAGCTTTGGTCGGCCCAGATCGCGCCCAGGATGATCCCCGCTCCGAGCATCCAGAAGGCCAGTTGAAGCGCCGTCAGGTTGCATAAATCCAGCGTGGTCAAAAAAGTGCGTTCCGAGGCAGGCGCGGTAGCGCCGCCGCCCAGGTAATACCGACCCAGCCACCACGTGCTCAGCAGGAATCCCATGCCGATGAGCGAATAGCTGGCCGTCACCATGGTCACGTGGATGTAGAGCCAGTAGCTCATGAGGATTCCCTGCACCTGTCCGATTTCACCGCCGATCTGGCGGTCGGTGACGAAAGGCGCGGCGAAGATCGCGATCAGCGAGAGCATTCCAACGAAGCCGGCGGCGGCGCCGAAGAATCCTCGCGGTTTGCGCAACTCCAGCGCCAGCCCCACCACCGCCCCGAACCACGCGGAGCACATGACGCTCTCGAATTCGTTCTTAATCGGCGGAAAGATTCCCCCCACGAGCCACCAGCGAATCCCGATCCCGGTCGAATGCACCAGCAGACCGATGACCAGGAACACCAGTGCCCACGGGTGCAATTTCGGCGCCTGCGCCTGCGCGGACATCAGGAACAGCACGAATGCCACGAAATAGAAAATCGCTCCAGGAATCGTCAGCATCGTCAGGCGGTTGTAGATCACTTCCGCGGCCCGCTTGGCGTGCGATGGATAGGCCGCCGGGTTGATCTGCTCCATCAAGTCGGCGAGGTTTTGCGCACTCCGGTTCACCAGAGCGGCATCCCGGTTGTCCCAGCCGCGCATCAGGCTTCCGGTCGTGGTGAACATGCTGGAAAGGATCTGCTGCTTGTCCTGGTAACCCTCCGGAGGCGCCGGGGCCGCGTCGCCGTGCTGCTTGAGCATCGCCGCCAGTCTGCGGAACCGCCCCGATCATTTCGACGGGGCGATGCCACAGCCCATCTCCCGACGAATCGCCCGACTTCGGCGAGCTCAGCGGAGCCGGCGGGACGATCGCCGCGGGAATAAATCCCCATTCCAATTGGCAAATCTCCTCCATCGTCGCCCGCGCCGACATCACCTGGTTGATCGCCTTGCTCTTGGCGACCGATGACGACTGCACTTTCACGAGCAGCGCCTGCACCTCCGGCCGCTCTAGAAATGCCAGCGACACCGTTCCCTGCCGGGTGATCCGCTGTTTTTCCGCATCGTCGATCGATTCCAGGTTCTCGAATTCCTGCCGCAGCGGCACGTTCACGATCTTGATGATGTCGCGGCTGACAAATTCATCGGGATGAAACGACATATCCAGGAGCGTGTACACCGGCTCGTGTCCGTCGAGTTTTTCGTGTCCGGTGATTTGCCAGATCGCCTGGCGGGCGAACGTGTCCAGCGTTTTCATCGTCTGGTTGTGCTGGACGGCCAGGGTCCGAAGGGGCGAGAGATCGAGTTGATCGGAAAAATCCTCGGCGCGCGGACGGAGCGGACAAGGCGATCGTCAGACACAACAGCGAGAAAGCCCACGGCGTCGCCGCGGGCGTTTTGGGCGTCCTCATACCGCTCCCGTTCCGCTGGCCACCAGCGGCATCTTCTCTTTTGCCTTCGCGAGGGCCGTCGCCTTCATCCGCCGGATGACGATCGGCTTGACGTAAAACGCGTAGAGAAATCCCGACACAATCATAATGCATCCCATCAGCATAATGCCCACCCCCGGCCGATTCCCCACCCCGATCGTGGAGGACTGGCCATCCGGATCGTACCCGGCCTGGAAGAAAATCCAGCTTCCGTGATCGAAATAGATGGGGCTGTTCAAACTCGCCTGGGCCGTTTCGGTTTGCCCCGACGCATCCGTCATCACCAGCGTCGAGCAAAAATCCCGGAACATTCCATTGCCCGCCAGCCCGCCCGGATAGGGAATCATGTCGAATTTCTGCAATTTGAGCGCCGCCGGCATGGCCAGAGGAGTGTACCCAAGCTGCAACTGCAGCGGCGCCGAGGCGCCGGGGATTTGCACCACGCCCATGGTCCAGGCGACCATCGGTTCCAGCAGCATCGGATCCGGGGCCGCATACAAATCGCACGGAATTACCACATCCTCGGACCAATCCCCGCACCTCACCCGCACGACGGCAACCTGTTTCGAGCCCGCTTCATCCTCGTCCTTGTTGCGCTGGCGCGGAGGCGTTGGCTCGACATGCGTCAGCACCCGGAAATGATCCCTTCGCCGCACCTGCGCCGTCACCGGCGAGCCATCCAGCGAAAGCTCGATCGCCCCGCCGCTTGTGAAATCTTGGACCTCCGGCGGACTCGAAAACGTCGTGTGAATATCCACAAGCGTTCGATCCCCCGCCGAAAGCAGAACGTGCTTGTCGTCGCTGGCGGTCGGCAAGAGCGCGGCCGCATCCGTCACCCGGAATCCCAGCACGAGGTCCGGGTCGATCGGAGCTTTTTGCCGATTCCCCTTCACAAACGGCGGCGTCGTCGCGGGGTCCATCTTGAAATCCGTCTGTCAGCGCCGGCCCATCAGAATCATTCGCCAAAATTCCTTGGCGCCGCCGGCGGTTTTGTGAACGACGTGAAGCGTCAGCGCCGCCGCGCGCTCTTCCGAACCGAAGAGTTGGAACGCCGGATCGTACGCGTTCACCGTGATAGTGTAGCGTCCCCGCCTCCGCCGGCTTGCCGATGCCCACGTCCAATTTCCGCGGCGGCTCATCCGGCAGGGCCGCGCTCAATTCGAACAGCCGGTCCGCCGATTCGCGAATCATCGCGAGTGAATCGGGCGACACCTGGCGGTACTCCAATTCCGTCGGACCGAAGAATTGATGCGAAGCCGTGGGATCGGTCGCCCGCAGCATGAACCGCGAGGCGACATCCGCCCGAGGAGCGTTCACGTTCACTTCCACTCCCGTCGCGGTGGAAGCCGGATCGTCCACCACGTCCTCGACCACGTCGCCGTAGGAGTAATACCCCACCACATCCAGCGTCACCGGCTCAGGCACACCCAGCCAACTCGAAAGCTCGTTGGAGGAATTCGACGGTAGTCCGATGGGAATGAATCGAGCTGATCCCGGCCAGGCATTTCCTTCGGAGCCGATCCGGATCGTGCGCATCATCGTACGATCCATAGCGCGGCAGGGATGGCAGCGGATGCATGCCGTATGCTTCCCCTTTGAGCACGCGCACATACACGCCCGCTGGCCGGAATCGTAAAACAAGTTGACGGTATGCCCCAGCGGAATCAGCGTTTTGCCCTCCACCTTCAGATGGTAATAGAGCGATGTCCCGGTGATGAGAACGATGATCCCCGCGTGAATGCACCAGACGCCGTAGCGCGGCGGGGTGAGAGGAATGCGAGTTGTCGTTACGACCACCAGATTCAGGCACAGCAGCAGCATGAGCGCCTTGAGCGGCCAGGCGTTGAAGAACTGAAGCTCGTTCATTTCAAAGTATTCGCGAACGGACGGCACGCCCGACCCGATGGCGATGTACGCCGCGATCAGGACCATCAGGCTGATCCCAAAGATCACGTTCCTCAGCGTATAGCGAAAGAGAATGTTCACCAGCGTCACCAAACTCCGTGCCCGAGAACGCGATTCTAGCAGAGCCGGGCCGTGTCGGCCCGGACCGGGGCGACACGCCCCGGCTCTTTGGAATCAAAATGACCCATTACCCAAAGGGGCGCATCTTTGCACACGGTAAGCTCCCAGAATAAAAATTTTTGATTTTCCCCTTTGACATGCGGAATTCGTTAGGTATTATTTACCCTAACAGACACCAATCACAGGAGCGACGCAATGCTCACAGTACGATATATCGAGAGATTATGGGACGCCCGGAGATATGACCGGTTGCTTCAGGAATTGATTGCCCCACGGGTCGAAGCGGTCGCCGCCGATGAACTGACCCACAACTCTACGGCCTCCGCAGCCGCCCTGGCGCTGGTTCGGCTCGACGAGCTTCACAGCCCGCACGCCCCGATCTGCAGCGGCCTCATCCGCACGCTCATTGCCACTCAGAATTCCGATGGCGGCTGGGGCGATGTCGCCACCACGGCACTATGCCTTCGGGCTTTATCCCTCCAAAACGGCCACGGCCTGGCCATCGCAGGCGGCATGGGCTATCTGGCCGCCCTCCAGCAGCCGGCTGGAATATGGCCGAAACTCCCCATCCGCCGAATGCCGGAGGACGCGCTGGTCTCGGCGTTCGTCATCCTTCAATTGGGTGACAACGATCTATTCCGCGCCACCATTCGTATTGATGCCGCATTCGCCTGGTTCGATTCGCATCGATGGATGCTCGAGCCGGCCGCTTTATCGCTCTGGGACCATGCTCGCCTCCGCGTCCCGGCCATCCTCACAACCCGTGCCGCCGCGGAGCCGAGTTGGTCCTGATCCTTTAGCCCCTTGGCCGCTCACACCACGCGCACGTCAACCTTTCCCGGCCGAAATCCCGCCCCCCGCTCCAGCGCCAAATCGTGCGCTTCGTTGTAATGCCCGATCAGCACCGGCCAATCGAACAATTCGCTCAGCCGCTCCGCCCGGTTGCGCAGCTCGATCCGCTGCCGCCGGTTCAGGCTCGCAAACTGCAACAGGTAATCGACCAGATCGTTGATGCTCTCCTCGAAGTTCCGCGTCCGGCGATTCAAAACAAAAATCCCCTCGGCCTGATGCTCCTCAATATTCCGCTGCACGTACGCCCCGAATCCGCTCAGGTCCGTCGTCACCGTCGGCACGCCCATCGCCACGCATTCCATCGGCGTATATCCCCACGGCTCGTAATAGCTCGGGAAAACCCCCAGATGACATCCGCGCACGAATTGCTCGTAATCCAAACTGATCAGCGGACTGGTGGCCTTGACGAATTGCGGATGGAAGACAACCTTCACCGGATCGTCCGGAGCGTTGAACAATCCCCGGTGCCGCAGATGCCGTAAGATCGCATCGTTGGCGTCGTCCATCAGGTCATGGGTGACGATCGGCGGCTGCCGCCCGGTGCGCCACGCGTGAATCGCCTGCTTCAGCCGAACCCGATCGTCCTCATCCAGCAGATCGTCCGGCGCGGAAATCCGTCCGCTCGCCGCACCGCGAAACAGCCGCCGCCCCATCTGCCGCTCGATCTGCTCGCACGTCTTGTGCAACTCGTTGAACATCGAATGGCTCTGCAGCACGCCCACGTTGATGCTCCGCGTCGCGGCCTTGGTGATGATGAATGCCACGATCGTCGGCCGGTCCTCAACCCCGCGCAGCCGCGCGTTCAGCCGATGCAGCGCTTCGACGAACAGGTCCATTCCCTTGTTGCGATATTCGTAGCGACCGCTGGTGAAGAGATAGAGCGTTCGATCCAGGTCGAAGCTGTAGCTCGGGAAGAAATGCCCCATCACGAACTCGTGGATCGCCTCCTTGTATCTGTGATGGAGGTTCTGAAACTCGTGAATCGCCGCGAATCGCTGAAGATTCAGGCCGTTGGGCAGGATCAAATCCGGCTGGCGCCCCAGCAGTTTTTCCGCCTCGAAGCTCGTCACCTGGCTCACGGTCGTAAAAACCGTCGAAGCATGTGCGGCGGCGCGCTCGATGGCGAAGCGCGGGAAAATATCCCGCCGAGCCGCCTGCTCTTCGGCATTGATCAGCGGCAGGTGCTGGTAAAACTCCGGGTCGTCGCCGGCCAGGAACCTCCCCAGCAGCGTCGCATGGGTCGTGAAGATCGTGGAGATCGGCAGCCTCAGATGCGCGATCCGCGGAACCGCGACGCCGGCCATCCATTCATGAAAATGCGCGATCACCGGCGTCGCCCCGCCCAGTTCCCGCACCAGCGCGATAAAGAATTCCGTCAGCGTAAACCCCAGGGCGATGACCTCGTTGATTTCGCCGTCGTTGGCCACGGTGGCTATGCCGTGGTCCTTCCACATCAGGTATTTATCCGCGTCGAGATGCCAAAATCGCCCGCGATAATCGAGCAGAATCACCCGCGGCCTGCCCGGCACCAGCCAGCGCCCGTAATGACATCCGATCCCCTGATTCCGCAGTTGATCCATGCGCCAGGCGAATGACTCCCTCGGTGGGCATTTCCTCGAATTCCAGGGCGGCCGTCTGCGGGTTATATGGCCCGATCAGGCAATACCGATCTCCCCAGCGCTCCAGCATCGCCGGAGCCTTCGAGCGCAAAACCGTGTAGATCCCGCCGAGTTGCCAGCAGACCTCCCACGCGATCTCAAATAGCAGCGGCTGCGGATTGTTCACCAGCCCGCCGGGCACAGCCGCTTCCGGCGAAGCCGCGCCCGGCGCACTCGAGGCGCTCGACTTGTTCCAGTCGGCCTTGCCCACTCGAATCTTTGCTGCTCGCCCCGGCATGGCGGACATTATGCCTGATCGCGGCCCAACTCGATACGCTCAAGTGTCTTGCGTTTATCGGACGGGGTTACTGCTGGACCTACCGGCGACCTTGGCCATACAATCACCCGTTGCTTCAACCAATGGAGAAATTATGAGCATGTGGGGTTCGCCGATTTCCGGCCGTTCACAACCATTCGATTTCGCCACCGGCACGCGGGATAGCGCCGCCATCCATTTTTTCAACGCCGTCTACGCCTGGATGGCCGTCGGGCTTGCCGTAACCGCCGCGGTCGGCTGGTTCGTTTCAAACAATATTGCCCAGTTCAGGCATTTCTTTTCCACCGGCGCGATGTTCGGCATCGTCATCCTTGAGCTGGTTCTGGTGGTCGCCATCACTGGGGCCGTCAACCGCATCGGCGCCACCGCGGCGACGGCGCTATTCGTGCTTTTTGCAGCCATCAACGGATTGATGTTGTCCTCAATATTCCTCGTCTACAGCCTCCCCAGCATCGCCGGCGCGTTCATCGCCTCTGCCGCCATGTTCGCCGTCATGAGCCTCTACGGAATGTTCACCAAGACCGACCTCGCCACGATGGGCAAAATCCTTTTCATGGCCCTGATCGGCCTGATCGTTGCCAGCGTGGTCAACGTTTTCGTCGCCAGTAGTGCGCTCTATTGGCTAGTCTCCTACGCGGGCGTCATCATCTTCGCCGGGCTGACCGCGTATGACACGCAGCGGCTGCAAGTCATGGCCGTCCAAACCCAGGGCAACACCGCCATGGCCGTGCGCCTTTCAGTCGTCGGCGCCCTGATGCTCTACCTCGATTTCATCAACATGTTCCTGTTCATGCTGCGGTTCATGGGCAAGCAGCGCCAGTAAAATCGCACCCCAAAAACCACCAAAGCCTGCCGAGTTCACTCGGCAGATTTTTTTGCGCCTAATCCCCCCTGCGCTCGCGTTCTCCGCATCCCGCCGCCCGAATTCATCCACCGCCACGCGCCGGACCGCGCCCCGATCCGGCAAAAAATCTCGTACGGAATGGTCTCCGCCAGTTCCGCAATGCGATACACGCTGGCGGGCGAAAGCGGATCGCTGTCCAGCACCGTCACCTCATCCCCCACCATTGCCTGCGGAACGTTGACCAGATCGATCACCGTCAAATCCATGCTCACCCGGCCCGCCACCGGCGCGGGCTGGCCCGACACCATCATCACCCCGCGATTGGAAAGAATCCGCGGATATCCATCGGCATATCCGATCGAAATCAATCCCAATCTCGTCGGCTTGGGGCTGGTCCACGTCTGGCCGTATCCGACCCCGCTCCCCGCCGGGACCTCGCGGATCGCAATCAGCGGGGCGGTCCACCGCATCGCCGGCTTTAGTTTCCGCTGCACGCTCGGCCGGCACGTCGGATCGATCCCATAAATGCTGATCCCCGGCCGAACCATGTCCAGGTGCGATTCCTTCTGAAAGAAAACTCCGCCGGAATTGGCGGCGCTGAGATGCGGCCGCGACGACCGCCCCTTGGCTAAATTCCCCGTCACCGTCACAAACCGCGAAAGCTGCTCCGAATTGAACGGATTCCCCGGCTCATCGGCCGACGCGAAATGCGTCGCCACCCCCACCAGGTGCAGCGACGGCAGCGAATCGATCGTCTCAATCAGCGAATCATACTCGCGAAGATCCACCCCAGCCCGATTCAGCCCAGTATTCACCATGACCTGCACATTCGCCCGCTGCCCGCGCGCAATGCAATCCGCGCCAAATCCTGCGCCGCCGCCGCCGAACTGAGCGTCAGCACCCACCCATGCTGCGTCGCCGCCTCCAGCCGCGCCCGCTGGCTGCCCAGAAACGCATTCTCCACGGGCCGCAGCACGATCACGGGCAGGTCGCACGCCATCAGCCCCGCCGCCTCGTCGATATCCGCCACCGCCAGGGCATCGACCATCGGCGGCTCCACCTCGCCGCTGGAAAAATTGCACAGCGTATCCACGACAAGATCGGCATCATGCCCATACGCATTGGCCTTGACCACGGCGCAGATTTTCACGCCGGGAGCGATGGCCTGACGAATCACGCTGATGTTATGGAGAATGGCCGCGCGGGAGATAAGACATCGCGGCTCGCCGAGAGAAGACTTCGCGTCCATGCGAACGACCGGAAAAGACCGCCGGATCCGTCCGGCTGGGGCAGGAGTATATCAGAAGAAACTCGAAACCAGAAACCCGAATGACGAATCAAATCCGAAATCCGAATGACGAAACGGTCTTCGTTTCGGATTTCTGGTTTCGGGCTTGATTCGTCATTCTGGTTTCTGGTTTCGGGTTTCCGCCTATATTTTCCTCGCCGTCCGTTTCGGGTCCGGCTTGCCCGCCTGTTGAAACGCCGCCTCCCGAGCCCGGCATCCGCGGCAATTCCAGCACGGCTCGCTCGTCTCCTCCAGGCAACTCCACGTCCGCTCAAACGGCGCGCCCACCTGATATCCCACCTCCACCACTTGCCACGATTCCAATTCCAGCAGCGGCGCCAAAATCTCCACTTCGCCCATGGCGCAGGGAAGTTGAATCATCTCATTCCAAATCTGGCAGAACTCCGTCGCCTTGGCCAGATCGTCGGTTTCCGGCCCGATGCGCAAACCGAGGTAAATCGCCGCCGCTTGATGATGCGCCGCCGAGCGGACCGCCACGGCGAGCAGCGGCAAAAGATCGAGCATCTGTGGGGCCATCGTGGATCCCTGGCGCGGATCGGCCGCCGCCGCCAGGTTCTGCGCCGGCGCGCCCCCGCCTGCGCGATCGCCACGGAATATTCCCGATAGGGCTTGAAGTGCGCCACCTGCTGATCGTACGCCGCCCGTCTGCGCCCGCCCTCGCCCGGGGTAAAGTCGGCATAGATCATCACCGGCCGATACCGCTGCGACGCCATCGCGGTTACTACGGCGCTATTGATGCTTCCGTTGTTCAGGACGATTGCCAGATCTTTTGCCATCGCGGATTCCTAAGATGTTGTCATTTGTCATTCCATCGTGAGCAATACTTTCAACACGCCGGGACGTTCCGCAAGTTCCATCGCCTCCACTCCCTGCTCCAATCGCATCCGCCGGTGAATCAGGCTCGCCACATCCACCTGCTTCTCCGCCAGGGCCCGGATCGCCTCGCGGAACGGCCCGCATCGGCTGCCGATCACGCTGATCTCATCGATCACCAGCGGCGACAAATTCATCGGCTTTCCCGCCGCCGCCGTGCTCTTCAGCACGATCGTTCCCCTCGGCCGCACCATCTGCATCGCCAGTTCAAACCCCCCGCGCTTCCCGTGCAATCCACGACCACGTCCTGATCGTGGCGGGGAATGATATCCGCCAGCAGCCGACTGCGAATCTGCCATTTCTCGCACAGCGCCAGCTTCTCCGAATGCCGCCCGACCACTCGCACCGGACAATTGGCGTTCCGCAGCACCTGCGCCACGAGCAACCCCAATCTCCCATCCCCCAGGACCGTCACCCATTTTCGCCCGGGCAGCGAATCCGACTTCCCCTCCACCTTCACCTGTTTCAGAATCTGAAACGCCGCCGCCAGCGGCTCGACGAAAACCCCCGCGTCATCATCCACCGCTTTCGGCAGCAAATGCAAATTGGACGATGGCAGGCGAACGAATTCCGCGAATGCCCCGTTGTGTTTGGAAATCCCCAGCACGGCTCGATTGCGGCAATGCGTGGACAATCCCGAAAGGCACAGATCGCATCGTCCGCACACGACGTTGATCTCGCCCACCACGCGCTGCCCCACGAATTCCTTGTTATCCGCAGACACCACTTCCCCGACGAATTCGTGCCCCAAAATCCCCTGGAAATCCAGGTATCCCTTGAGAATCTCCAAATCCGTGGCGCAGATCCCCGCCTGACGAACCTTGATCAGCGCATCACCCTCGCTCTGGGCCGGCTCCGCCTGCCGCGGCCGAAAGCTCAGAGACTGCTCAAATACCAGCGCCCGCATGGATCACGCCCCGTGGCCCGCCAGATAATTCAGCCACGCCTTGGGGTCATACCGGAAATCCTGCCCGGTCAGCAGCTCCAAGCTCTGTCTCGCCTGCCACGCCACGGCGAAATCGTGGTCCTCCAATTCACCCACCAGCGCGTGCATCACCTCGGTCGTATGATAATTCCGCAGGGCCTCGGTCGCCGCGATGCGCACGTCTTGGTTTGGCTCGGCATCCCCCATGTGAATTTCCAGCAGCGGCACGGCCTGGGCATCGGGAATATTTCCCAGCGCATCGGCCGCCTCCAACCGAACCAGCGGCTGATCGTCGTTCAGCGCCTGCAAGAACAGCCAGGAATATCCCTGCGCCCGGCAGCGGTTCAGGGCCCGCAGCCCCGCCGCACGCACCGTAAAATCTTCCGTTTCCCTCGCCTCATACGCATACCCCTTCAAATAAATCCCCCGCCGGGCGAACTCGAAATCCACCAGCCGCAGCGTCCCTTCCACCCGCTTGTCGGCCGACGTGGTGTCCGCCATCTTCCTGGCAGCGTAAGCCGCGTTGTCGTGCGATATATAGATGAAGAAATTCGCCACCGGCCGAACGAACACCGCGTTCAATCCAATGCCGATCGCCTCAAACGGCGTTTTGTAAAGCGGCACGACGCGATGATCTTCCCCCGCGAGGCGCTGCTCGTTTTCCAGGACCGCATCGCGATAAAGCCCCTTGTCCACCGGCCCCGGCCCCGTCGAATCATGAATGCTGCTGCCGCACCCGCCCAGCGCCGCGGCCGACATCATCCAAATCGCCCAGCCAATCTTCCGCATCATTTCGCCTCTGAAGCAATTTCATCCCGCCACCCGCAGTGGCGGCGCCACCCGTAATGGCGGCCGGGCCGCGCCTTGCGGCACATCCCCCGCCAGATCATCCCCCGGCTCCACGAGGGTCGGCCGTTCAATCTCCATCCCCAGGATTCGCGAGGCCAGAAACGCGAATCGCTCCGGATCGTCCGTCACGAACATTCGCAGCGAACCCGTCGCCGGCTCCGGCCCATCCATCGCGGCCGTATCATCCGACGAACTCAATTCGCTCGGGCCAGTCACCTCGCCGCCGAGCAATCCCTTCCGCCCCAGCCGCCGCGCGACATCTTGGGCACATTGCTCCGCGGAGTCAATCAGCCGCACCTGCGGCCCGATCACTTTGGCGATCGCACCCTTCAATAGCGGATAGTGCGTGCATCCCAGCACCAGCACCTCCACCTTGCGAAGAATCATGCTCTGGAGATATTGCCGCAATGCCGTCTCGACCAGCGGATCATCCCCGGTTCGCCCCTCTTCAATCATCGGCACAAGCAAAGGCGTCGGCCGCAGCATCACTCGGGCCATGTTCCGCCGCCGAAAAATCGCCCGCTCATAAGCCTTGGATCGCACGGTCGCCTCGGTGGCGATAACCCCAATGGCCGGGAACCGCGTTGCCCCCGCCGCCGCCACCGCCGCCCGCGCCCCCGGCTCAATCACCCCGCTGATCGACAGTTGCGGGAATTCCGCCGCGATCTGGGGCATCGCCACCGCCGTCGCCGTGTTGCAGGCGATCACAATATGCTTTGGCTCCATCGGAAGCAGGAAGCGCACGATCCGCCGCACAAACCGGCAAACCGCCGCTGGCGACTTATTGCCATATGGTAGATGTGCCGTATCCCCAAAATAGACCAGGTCTTCGGCAGGCAGCACCCTCCGTAGCGCGCTCACCACGGTCAGCCCCCCCAGCCCGCTGTCCAGGACAGCTATCGGATTCGATTCTTTCATGGTTTGACCCAAAAACTTATCGGACCTGCGACCAATTTCCCTTGACCTTTTCCGGCCGGGACACGAAAGTTAGCTGGCCGCCAAATACATATGTCCGGTGGTTGTGTCCCGCCCCACTTTTTTTCGGAGGCCCCCCATGAGCGACGCATTAGCCGGGAAAAAAATCCTGCTGGTGGACGATGACAACGACATCCTGACCGCCATGCAGGCTGCTTTCGAGCCCACCGGCGCGATCATCGAAACCGCCGGCAACGGCAACAAGGCCGTCGAAATCGCCGAAAAAAGTCAGCCCGACGTGGTCATTCTCGACATGATGCTCCCCGGCCGCAGCGGCTTCATGGTCCTGGAGAAGATCAAAGCCAAAAAGCCCCGCAACGCCAAGCCGTTCGTGATCATGATCACGGGCAATCTCGGTTCGCGTCACAAGACGTTCGCCGAAAGTCAGGGCGTCAGCGAATACTTCACCAAGCCGGTGAAGCTGGACAAGCTGATCGCCACGGCGGAGAGACTTCTGGCCCCGCCGCCGCCAGCCTAGGCGGACAGGAATCGCGCACAACGATCATGAATCCATATAGCCCGGCGTGAACACACGCCGGGTCTCCCCCGTGATAAAAGCAAAGTCACGTGCTCTATAATCCTCCGCAAATTCGAGAATTCATTGCATGGATTATCGAACTCCCCAACTCAATCGCCCCACCCCCGATGATCGTGGCACCTTAAAGCTTCTTGAGATTATCCACTGTTTTATCGGCGGCCTCGAAGTATCGGGAGGAATCCTCATGTGGACTCTGAATTCGACTATGATTTTAAACCAACCAGGTATGCGACATTTCGCCATGGTGGCGATCATACCAATGAGCATTTTCCTCGCGTCAGGAATTTCCATGATAAGACGCCGTTATTCCACATTCGGCATGATCGTAGCGTCATTTACCTGCCTCGCTATTCCAATCGGAACCATCCTAGGAATTTGGACCCTGGTGGTTCTGAATAAACCGGGAGTTCAGGCCATTTATCGCGAAAGGTCGGATGAGAGCGAGTCGGTGTAGGGCGCGAAAATTAAAGAGCGAAAATCAAAGAGGATGGAATTCGTTTTCATCTTCCACGAGAAAGTCCGGCTTGCACCGGATGCTCAGTCGGTTAACATTTTTGCGGAATGGACCTGCTCGTTCGCATTAAGCGTGCCGTCATTGCCGGACGGGTTGTTTTCACTCGCAAAGCCATCGAAGAACGCACGGGAGACGGGCTCAGCGAGCAGGAGATCCGTGAGTCAATAGTTAATGCGGCCGCGATCTATAAATCCATCCGCTCCACCAGCCGGCAGCGAACGCGATCCCGCGAATTGCTTCACATCATCTACGGCACGACGTTCACGGGAATAGTCGTTTACACCAAGGGAAAATTACTTGTTGAGCGAGGCGTCGAGACCTATTATGTCTTGATCTCCGCCAAGCGGTCGGAATGAGCGAACCATGATTCGTTTGCGAATATGCCCAACGTGCGGCTCGCGCGCCCTGCGGCCAATACACGGCGGCGTCTTGCTCCACGTCAAACGCCGGCAGGCCACCGTGCCAGACCTTGATTACCTCCGCTGCGGCAACTGCGGAGAACAATTATTCGACTCCGAAGCCAACCGCAAAATCGATGAGTTTTTCGCAAGCCAACTCCGTCGCCCTTCGCCGCGTAAGTCGGCGTAGGCTCTTCTACGGTCGCGTTGTCCCTGCTTCCGCCGGCTTCCATTTCATCTGCAAGTCGATCTTGCTCGAGGTGATCGGTCCGTCGGCGGGCGTGAAGTGAATCCGCAGTCCATACCGCTGATCGCCCCATTCCCGATCGTCCTGCACCAGAATGCTGAGACTATCGCCGGTAATGGTGAGCGTCCCGGCCGGCGTGGGAAGATCGATCTGCTTAACATCCTCCTTATCAAAAATGTGAGGATCCCCCTTGGCCGCGGGCTGGGCCGGCATCGGCACCGCCTGCTGATCGACCATAATCTGCTTCCCGCCGAATATCGCCACCGGAAGGTTCAGCGCGACGGACATTTCATTGGTGGCCAGCGCTTTATCGCTGGACATGGTCGCGGAAAAATGAATGCCCGTGTCGGTGGGATCGATTTGTTCAGTCAGCTTGAACGTGCCGGGCGCGACCGCAAAATCGCCGGTCAGCACCTTGGAGCTCGGCTGCGTAGCCGGAGTTTGCACGGTTGGCTGGAAAACGTCGTGCTCCTCGACTTCCTTCCAGTTGTCGTCGAATTGAACGACCTCGGCATACAAATCGCCGATGTCGATTCCGCCGCTGGTCCTCAGCTTAAAGCCCGGCGCGAGGTCCGTGTCAGTACTCGGAGCCTGTGCCAGCGCGCTTGCACCGAGCATCAAGAGAACGATCCCGCATGCAATGCCGTATCCGCGTATCATGGTTCCTCCGCTAAAGGTTGATTTTGAATCCGCCGCGATGTTACCTGATCGAAACACCGTTGCAAAATATATATGAAATGGGAGATATTTCACATCGGACAAACCCATCTCTTGACCCCTGCGGCCCGTGGACCTATTCTTTGTTCACTTTCCGACAACGCCGCGGGTGCGGCGCGGAACCCTTTATGACCGGTTTGCCGGCCCATCTGAGGTTCGGATGGTGCTGGTTTCCAGGTGTCTGGGAGTTTTTAATGTCGATTTCCGTTGAGCAGAAGCAGAAGATCGTCACCGATTACAAGATCCACGAGAAGGACACGGGTTCTCCCGAAGTGCAAATCGCGCTGTTGACCGAGCGGATCAACCATCTTCGACAGCATTTCGATACCCATAAGAAGGACCACTCTTCACGCCGTGGGTTGCTCAAGCTCGTGAGCCGGCGAAATCAATTGCTGAAATATCTGACGCGCGAGGACCGAACGCGGTATCAGCAGATCATCGGGCGGCTCAATTTGCGAAAATGACACTCGGAATTGGGCATGGCGTGGCCGTGCCCGTTTTATTTTGATGCCATCCATTCCCGTGCCATTCGGCCCCGGCGCGGTTGACGGTTGGCAGGACGCTCGCCACAGATGCACACACCCGCAATCTCAAATTTGAAATTTCAAATTTGAGATTGCGGATCTGTCCATCTGTGGCCCGAAATCAATATCGGGGCCGGATGAGGATTATTTTTCATGCAAGCCATTCGAGTTGAACGGCACATTGGCGGCCGCACGTTGGCCATCGAGACCGGCACGTACGCCAAGCTCGCCGGCGGAGCGGTCACGGTTCAATACGGCGATTCCGTCGTCTTCGGCGCCGTCGCCCGCGCCAAGCCCCGAGAGGGAATCGATTTCTTCCCACTCCAGGTCGATTACCGCGAACGCCGCGCCGCCGCCGGCAAATTCCCCGGCGGATTCATGAAACGCGAGGGCCGTCCTACAAATAAGGAAATCCTCACCGCCCGGCTCATCGATCGCCCGCTCAGGCCTCTGTTTCCCAAGGGGTTTTGGGATGAGGTGCAGATTCAGCTCAACGTCCTGGCGTTTGACGGCGAAAATGATCCGGACATTTTCGCCGGCATTGCCGCCAGCGCCGCCGTCGCCATCAGCGACATTCCCCTGCTCGTCCCCACGGCCCATGTCCGCGTCGGCCGCGTTGAGGGAAAGCTCGTCTTGAATCCCACCGTCGAACAGCTTGAATACAGCGAGTTCGATCTGGTCGTCGCCGGCACCCGGCATTTCGTCAACATGATCGAACTCGGCGGCCGCGAGGCGAAAGAGGACGACGTTGCCGACGCCATCGAATTTGGCCACAAGGCCGTCATCGAAATCGTCGGCATGATCGAGGAACTCGTTTCCAAGGCCGGCAAACCGAAGGTCGGCGAGTTCAGCCAGCCCGATGTCGGGTTTGTTGATGCCATCCGCGCCCGCGTCACCGATAAGATTCGCGAAGTTAAAGGCAAGGCCGGCAAGGCCGACCGCGCCGACGCCATCGCGAAGATTCTTGACGACCTCCTGGCCGAGATGGCCCCGCACGTGACCGATCCCAACGCCAGCTACCAGACCATCGTCGCCACGCGCGAAAAGCAAAAGCAGATTCGCTCGATCTTCGTGGAAGTCGAGGAGCAGATCGCCCGCGAAGCGATTCTCTCGGGCGTTCGCCCCGACGGTCGCGATTATCACAGCATCCGCCCGATTTCCTGCGAGGTCGGCGTGCTGCCCCGGGTTCACGGCTCGGCCGTCTTCACCCGCGGCGAGACGCAAGCCATGTGCACCGTCACCCTCGGCACCAGCCGCGACGAGCAGCTTGTCGATGGACTCATCGACGAGTACAGCCAGAAATTCATGCTCCATTACAACTTCCCCAGCTTCAGCGTTGGGGAGGTCCGTCCCATCCGCGGCCCCGGCCGGCGCGAGATCGGACACGGCGCCCTGGCCGAACGCAGCCTGGTTGCCGTTCTTCCCGGCATCGAGCAGTTTCCCTATACCGTTCGCGTCATCAGCGACATCCTCGAATCCAACGGCTCCAGTTCGATGGCCAGCAGTTGCGGCGGATGCCTCGCGCTGATGGACGCCGGCGTGCCCATCACCCGGCCCGTCGCGGGAATCTCCATCGGCCTGGTCAGGGAAGGCGATCGCACCGCACTGCTCACCGACATCATCGGCGAGGAAGACCATTTCGGAGACATGGATTTCAAAGTCTGCGGCACGCGCGAGGGCGTGACCGCGATCCAACTCGACATCAAGACCGAGGGGCTCGATCACAAAATCATCCGCCAGACCCTGCATCGCGCAAAGGAAGCCCGCCTGACGATCCTTGATAAGATGGAGGCCGTCATTCCTGCGCCGCGCCCGAAATCAGCAAATACGCACCGCGCCTGCTCACCGTGAAGATCGACCCGGAGAAGATCGGCAAGCTGATCGGTCCCGGCGGCAAGAACATCAAGAAACTTCAGGAAGACACCGGCGCTCAGATCGACATCGAGGACGACGGCACGGTCTTCATCAGACTCCGTGGATCAGGCCTCCGCCGAAAAAGCCCGCGATCTCGTCGAGGCCATCACCGCCGAGGTGAAGGTCGGCAAGATTTACGCCGGCCGCGTCGTCAGCATCAAGGACTTCGGCGCGTTCGTGGAGATCGCTCCGGAAACGGACGGCCTGTGCCACGTCTCGGAGCTATCCGACAAGTACGTGCAGAACGTGACGGACATCGTGAACATTGGCGACGAGGTTCGGGTGAAGGTGATCCTGATCGACGACCAGGGCCGGATCAAACTGAGCCGCAAGGCGGCGATGCGCGAGGAAGGCCAAAGCGATCCGGAGCCGGTCGGCGCTCCCGCCGGCGGGCACGAAGGCCACCAGGGCGACCGCGGCGAGCGAGGTCCGCGCGATGGCGGCGGGCACGGCGGCGATCGCGGCCCACGGCATGGCGGCGGCCGCGGCGGCGATCGCGGTCCACGCGGCCCACGCCGCGACGGACCGCGGAATGATTAAGCTGCTTGATTTTGTCCGGCATTTGCTAGTATCCGGATGCGCGGGCGATATTGCGCCGCGGCGCGAGGATGAGCTTTATGCCGCGGATTGCGAGCGCGGGCGGATACGCTTGGCGGCCAGTGGCATGAGGTCGCGGGCGGCGATTTTCGCGTCAAAGCGCGCCTGAAGATTGATCCAGAGGTCCACCGATGTGCCAAAATAAACCGCCAGCCTCGCCGCGGTGTCGCAAGAAATCCCGCGCTTGCCGCGCACGATGTCGTTGATGCGCCCCGGCGGAACTTTGATTGCACGAGCCAACTGATTCTGAGTGATCCCGCTGGGACGGAGGAATTCTTCAATGAGAATCTCTCCGGGAGGGATGGGCGGCATTTGCTTGCGCATAATCAACTCCTACGACCGATTAATGGTAGTCCACGATTTCCACGTCAACGGCATCGCCGCCTTGCCAGCTAAAACATATGCGCCATTGATCGTTGATCCGAATGCTGAACTGGCCGGCGCGATTGCCCCGTAGGGCCTCAAGGCGGTTGCCGGGCGGCGAGCGCAGCCCTGCAACGTCGTTGCGCTGGTAAGTAACTCGAGCTTCCGCCTCGCCACTCGTTCAAACGACCGAAACCTTGGAACCACCTCATCATTGGCGAGCCGCTCGGTATCGCGGCAGCGGAAGCTGCGTATCATGATTCACAATAAGGGTATACTGTTTTTCGAGATACGCAAGTTGGAGGTTGCAATCAAACGATAACCCCGGAAGAGTTTTGGCGTCATTATCGCGAAGGTAGCCGCAATCATGTCGAATATCATGCCAAAATCCCTGCGCCGCGCGCATCAAAGTGAATTGTCCCAATCTGGCGGCTAATATAGGGATATGGCCTCCCACACCATCGGTCCCTTCCCCGCCGAATTGCTTGCCGCCAAGAAGCAAATCCGCGAGCGCGCGATCCTACGGCCTGGATTTCTTCCCCGTCGTCTTCGAAATGTGCGATTACGAGCAGATGAACCAGATCGCCGCCTACGGCGGATTCCCACAGCGATACCCCCACTGGAGATTCGGCGCCGAATACGAACGGCTGCGCAAGCAACATTTCTACGGCCTGGGTCGCGTCTATGAGATGGTCATCAACAACGACCCGTGTTACGCCTATCTCCAGGAATCCAACCCGCTGATCGATCAGAAGCTGGTGATCGCACACGTTTACGGCCACTGCGATTTCTTCAAGAACAACCTGTGGTTCAGCCAGACCAACCGCAAGATGATGGACGAGATGGCCAACCACGCCACGCGCGTTCGCCGGCACATCGAGAAACAGGGATACGACACGGTCGAAAAATTCCTGGACGTCTGCCTGAGCGTCGAGGACCTGATCGATCCGCACAGCATGTTCCTCAACCGCGGACCGCTGGAGCAGAAGCCGGAGGACGTGCCGCGGGAGGAACTGGTTTCCAAGTTCAAGAGCAAGGATTATCTCGATCGCTGGATTAATCCGCCGGAGCTGCCCTCGAGGCCGAGGCGAAGAAAATGCGCGAGGATCGCGCCAAGTTCCGGCACGTCACCCCGGCTCATCCCACCCGCGACGTGCTGCTGTACCTGCTGCAGCACGCCCGCCTGGACGACTGGCAGATGGATTGCCTCTCCATCGTGCGCGAGGAAGCGTATTACTTCGCGCCGCAGGGCATGACCAAGGTGATGAACGAGGGCTGGGCCAGCTACTGGCACAGCACGCTGATGACCAAGCATTTCGTCGATGCCGCGGAGATCATCGATTACGCCGATCACCACAGCGGAACCGTCCACATGTCGCCGGGGGATTTCAATCCATACAAGATCGGCCTGGAGCTTTTTCGCGACATCGAGGACCGCTGGAACAAGGGCCGCTTCGGCAAAACCTACGAGGAATCCGAGAACCTCGGCGAGAAGAAATCGTGGGACAAGGGGCTGGGCCTCGGCCGCGAAAAAATCTTCGAGGTTCGCCGCATGTACAACGACATCAATTTCATCGACGAGTTCATGACCGGCGAATTCATCGAGAAGCACAAGTTCTATCAATATGGCCGCGATCCCCACACCGGCCAGCTTCGCATCGTCACCCGCGATCCCCAGCGCATCAAAAAGACGATGCTCTATCACCTGACTAACCACGGCCGGCCGTTCATCTACGTGGTGGACGGCGACTATTGCAGCCGCGGCGAACTCTATCTGGCCCATCAGCACAACGGCCTGGACCTGGAAATCAAATTCGCCGTCGAAACCCTCAAAAATCTGCACAAAATCTGGCAGCGCCCGGTCCACCTGCAGGCGAAAATCGACGACGACATGGTCCTTTTCAGCTATGCCGGCGATCAGCCGAAACAACAAACCATTCACGACGAGTTGCCCAAGCCGGCGCATCACCTAGGTTAGCGCATTGTTGCGGCTTGCATCCGCCCGGCCCGGCGACTACACTTCCGCCTCGTTTTTCACACGCAGTAAAGGATCTCCAAATGCCACGCGTTTGTCATTTCAGCGGCAAGAAGACCAGCTTCGGCAACAAGGTCACGCACCGCGGCAAGGCCAAATACCTCGGCGGCGTCGGCACGAAAATCACCGGCATCACCCGCCGAAAGTTCAGGGCGAACATCCAAAAAGTTCGCGCCGTCCTCAACGGCCGGATCGTCCGCATCAAGGTCAGCGCCAAGGCCATCCGCAACGGCATGATCGTCAAGCCGGTGCATCGCAAGTATTCCAAGCCCGCGGCCCCCGCCGCCGCCTGAGCCTTTTTCGCCATGCCCGAGCAGAAGATCACCCTCGATCAGGTCCGTCACGTCGCCAAGCTCTCCCGCCTGGCGCTGGATGAGGGGCGGCTGGAGAAATTCTCCGTTCAACTCGGCTCCATTCTCGAATACGTCGCCAAGATCAGCGAGGTCGATGTCGCCGGCGTCGAGCCGATGGCCCAGGCATTGCCCGTGCACAACGTTTTTCGCGAAGACATCGTTGAGCCCAGCCTGCCGCTGGAAAAAGTCCTGCAAAACGCCCCGGATTCCGACGGTCCCTTCTTCAAAGTCCCCAAAATCATCGGCGGCGACGAAGACTCGGCGGGCTGAGCCTGCTTCGATGCGATCGTCCGCTCCTGATCCCCCGCGAAAAAAGAAGAAGCCCCGGATGTACATCCGGGGCTTCCGCAGCTTGCCGCATCGGTGCGGTCGATGGCGATCAGTTGATGCCGCCGTCGCCGTTCACCTGGCCCAGCTCGTTGTAGCAGTCGTTGAGCAGGCTGGTGACGTTGTTGTAGAGCACGCCATTTTTGGCGTTGCTGTTGATGGCCAGGAGCATCTGATCGACGGAGATGGTCGAGTTGTTGCTCACGCCGAAGGCCGCGCCGTTGGTGCCCACGTCGAACGTGGCGGCGCCGAGGCCGTCGTCGGTGGGCACGAAGCCGTAGGTGCTCGAGTACCCGCCGCCCAGGCCCAGCGTGCTGGCGTAAACGTTCAGCGCCGTCGCCATCACCTGCGCCGAGTTCTTCTGGCCGGAGGTGCTGTAGTACGTCATGTACTTGGCGGCGACGGTGGTGTTGGTCTTATTGCCCAGGATGCTGCCGCCGAAGATGTTGGAATACGTCGTGGCCAACCAGTTGCCCAGCGCCGTATTGGTTGAGGCGCCGCCGAGCTGTTTGATGAGGGTCTGGCCGAGGTTGGCCCAGAAGAGCATGGTGGCCGATTCATCGTCCACGTCATCATGCAGGCCGGCGTTGTCAGCGCTGATCAGACGGTCCTGGGCGGAGTAGAAGATGTTGCTGCCCGCCGGCCCAAGCTGATTGATCGCCGCGCCACAGACGAAGTCAATCTGATAGTAGTTGGTCGGAAGGGTGACGGTCAGGGTATGCGTACCCGGGCCGAAGGTTCCGGTGGCGACTTGGAAAACGGTCTGCTGGCTGGCGTCGGAGGCGTTGAAGTACGAATCCGGCGCGTTGTAAGAGACGAGCGTATATTGCATCGCCGACGAGCCGCTCGGCACGGTGAAGGTCACCGTGACCGTTTCGCCCTGAGCGGTGGCCCCGCGGAGGTTGGTGACGGTGGTGGTCTGACACCCGCCGCCGCTGAGCGTGTAGGTCACGCACTGCAACGTCGTCGTGCAGGGATGATAGTTGTCGAAGTTGAGGTTGGTGATGTTCTGCCCGTTGGCGATGGTTTCCGGATAATAATCCGGAAGCGCCGGGGCCGTTTCGACATAACCGCTGGGCGTGACTTCCGCGACGATGTAAGCGCCCGCCGGCAGATTCGTGAAGGAATATTGCCCGTTGGCGCCGGTGGTGTAGGTGGCGATGGGGGAGCCATCGGAAGCGTCCAGCACGCCGTTGCCGTTCACGTCCTTGTAGAGATCCACGACCACGCCGGACTCCGGCGTGTCGTCCGCCGACAGCCCGTTGCCGGTGATGTCGTTGTAGACCGTGCCGCTGAGGCTGTCGGTCAGCGGGACGATTTCGCCGAAGTTGTAGCTCACGCCCGCATTGCCGGACAGGACAGTGATCGTGCCGACCGCGCCCACCGCTGCGGTTCCGCCGAGCGAGCCCACATTGCCGGCTTCGTCGGTGTATCCGGCGGGCTGGGTCTCGGTGATCGTGTAGCTGCCCGGACGCAGGCCGGTGAAGGAATACGTGCCGTTGGATGCCGTGGTCGCGGTGGCCGAAACGTTCTGACCCAGGTTATTGGTGCCGCTGAGTGTGACCGTTACGCCGCTGAGCCCTGATTCCCCGGCGTCCAGCATGTCGTTGGAATTGGCATCAACATAGACCTCGCCGGAGAGGCTTGCCGGCAGAACTTGGCCGAAATTGTAGTTCACACCGCTCTCGCCCGAGGTCACGGTGACGCCGCTGACCACCGCCGTGCCGCTGGTCCCGCCGAGGGAACCGACGTCCGCGGCCTCGGTCAAATACCCGGCTGGCGGAGTTTCGGTGACGGTATAGCTGCCCGGAGCCAAACCCGTGAAAGAATAGGCGCCGCCAGCCACACTGGTCGTTGTCAACGAAACGGGATTGCCCAAGCCATTCGTGCCAGTCAGGGTGACCGTGACTCCCGCGATGCCCGGTTCAGAATTGTCAACGTCGTTGCCGTTGGTGTCGTTGTAAACGATGCCGGAAATGGACGAAGTCTGATACTGGCCGAAGTTGTAGTTGATGCCCGTTTCGCCGGAGGTGACCGAGACGTTGCTGACGACTTCGGTTCCGGCCGAGCCGCCGAGCGAGCCGACGTCGCCATTTTCGGTGACATAACCGGCCGGCGGGGTTTCGGTGACGGTGTAATTGCCCGGCGCTAGGCTGGCGAAGGAGTACGTGCCGTTGGCCGCACTGGTTGTGGTTTCGGTGACGGCATTGCCGGCTCCATTCGTGCCGGTCAGGGTGACCGTGACTCCAGCGATGCCCGGTTCAGAATTGTCAACGTCGTTGCCGTTGGTGTCGTTGTAAACGATGCCGGAAATGGACGAAGTCTGATACTGGCCGAAGTTGTAGTTGATGCCCGTTTCGCCGGAGGTGACCGAGACATTGCTGACGACTTCGGTTCCGGCCGAGCCGCCGAGCGAGCCGACATCGGCCGTCTCGGTGACATAACCGGCTGGTGGGGTCTCGGTGACCGTGTAACTGCCCGGCGCTAGGCTGGCGAAGGAGTACGTTCCGTTGGCCGCACTGGTTGTGGTTTCGGTGACGGCATTGCCCGCTCCGTTCGTGCCGGTCAGCGTTACGGTGACTCCGGCGATGCCCGGTTCAGACTCATCCACGTCGTCGCCGTTGGAGTCCAGGTAGACGATGCCGGCGATCGAAGCGGGCTGATATTGTCCGAAGTTGTAGCTCGTGCCGCTCTGTCCGGAGGACAGGGAAACATTGCTGACGACTTCGGTTCCGGCCGAGCCGCCGAGCGAGCCCACGTCTCCATTTTCGCCGAGATATCCCGCGGGCAGGGTTTCAGTGATGGTATACGTTCCCGCCGACAGGCCGGTGAAGGAATATGCGCCGCCCGCCACACTGGTCGTGGTCAACGAAACGGGATTGCCTAGACCGTTGGTGCCGGTCAGGGTAACAGTCACTCCGGCGATGCCCGGTTCAGAGTCATCCACGTCGTTGCCATTGATGTCGTTGTAGACGGTGCCGGAGATGCTGCCCGGCTGCACCTGGCCGAAGTTGTAGTTGATGCCGGCATTACCCGAATCGACGCTGATGCTGCTGGTGGAACCCGTTGCGGACGTGCCGCCGAGGCTGCCCACGTCGGACGCCTCGCCGGTGTAGCCGGCGGGAATTGTTTCGGTGAGCGAGTAGGTTCCCGGCAGCAAACCGCTGAAGGCATAGGCCCCGTCGGCCGCGGTGCTGGTCGTTTCGGAGACGCTGCCCTGGTAATCGGTGCCGGTGAGGGTGACGCTGACTCCGGCGATGCCCGGCTCGCCGGCATCGAGCGCGTCATTGCCGTTGGTGTCGTAATAGACCGTGCCGGCCACGCTGGCGGGGACGGCCTGCCCGAAGTTGTAACTGACGCCCGTTTGATCGGTGGAGACGGTGATGCTGGTGACGGATTGCGCCACCGCCGTGCCGCCCAGCGAGCCGGGATTCGTGGCTTCGGGAATATAACCGGCCGGCTCCGTTTCGGTCACGGCATAACTGCCCGGCCTCAGGTCGGCAAAAGAATAAGTTCCGTCGGCCGCGGTTACGGCTGATTCGCTGACGGATTGGCTCAGATCGTTGGTGCCCGTGAGGGTCAGCGTCACGCCGCTGATGCCCGGCGCGCCAATATCCGACCCGACGCCCGTGTTATCCAGGTAAACGTTTCCGGAAATAGTGGACGGGAGGATTTCGGCGAAATCGTAACCCGTTGCGTTAATGTCCCCGCCGTCGGGGATGGTGACGTTGGTGACGGTATCGTCGCCGACGGTTCCGCCGAGGGTGCCCGCGGAATCGGTGCCGTCAAGATAACCTGCCGGCGGGGTTTCCAGGATATTGTAGGTTCCCGGTTGCAGCATATTGAAGACGTACGATCCGTCGGCGGCCGTGGTGGTGGTTTCGTCGACCGGGTTGCCGTTTTCGTCGGTGCCGGTGAGGGTGACGGCCACGCCACTGATGCCCGGCTCGCCCGCGTCATCAACGCCGTTGTCGTTCTGATCGTTGTAAACCACGCCCGCGAGGCTGTTCAGTTCGGGAATCGACCCGACGAGTCCCTTGGATCCGCCGCTGAAATTCACGGTGAATCCCGGATCGCCGGGATTCTGATCCACGAAGGTGGACGCTTCGCTGGTGAGATCCATGCCCATGTCCTGGCCGGCAAAGAGCCCCGGTATATCCAGCGCGCCGCCGGTGACGGTGAAGCGGAAATCGTAATCCGCGATCCCGCCGCCATCATCCTGATAGCCGAATTGCGTGACGGTTCCCGTCAGCAGCACGCCGGTGAAATCTCCGTAATCCCCGGTGCTATCGATCGTGCCGTCGATTTCGATGTCGTTGGGCGCGCTGCCGCTGCCTGCCAGAGTGCCGTCGTTGTTGACCTTGACGTTCAGGTTGAAGGACGCAGGGTTCTGCACCAACTGCTCCGTGAAATCGGGGAAAAGGATGACCGTGGGCGTGGCGGTGGAGACTAATTCCTTGGTCGAAGCGGTGTAGCTGACCGAGCCGTTGTTATCGAACGGAACCAGGGGAGGGTTGGGCAGCACGCCGATCAGCGAGAGCAACTGCCTCGGTTCCAGCGCTTCGAGCAACCGCTGATTCCGACGCGCAAGCTGCGCATCGGACAGTTGCCTCTTTGATTTCTTTTGCGAATTGACTTGCCCGAAGGCGGAGGGATCCAAACGGCCGGTACGATGACGGCGAGATACGAAGCGCAATGCCTGCTCCTTAAGACTAGAAGTCCCAAACGAACTCAGCGACGATTGCCCACAATCGCGCTGGCAAACCTAGAGCTAAACCCGCACGCAAAACTGACGTGCTCTCAATTGCCCCTCCCAGGGCGAGGTCCCAATGGCTCTAACTGAATGCCCTTTTTCTATGCTGATCGGCGTCGGCGCCAGAGCAACCCGGCAGCGCCAATTAGCAGCGCTGCTGAAGAAGGCTCGGGAACCACTGCCGGAACCGCCGGATACGCGTCCGAATACCCGTTTGCTGAAATTTCCGAGAAATTCGCGGAAAAGCTTGGAGCGTTGGGCGATGAAGTAAACGTGCCGTAGAGCGTTACGTACACGAGTGTTCCCGCCTGCGCCAAGGCGCCGGCGGTGGAATCCTCAAGGTATTCGAATTCAAAATTCGCCTGATAGGTATGTCCCCCCTCCGAATTGAATACCCACCCAAAGGCAGACAGCGGCGTGACGTCTTGCCCCGTGCCTGAATGGTACGAGATCGTGCTGCTCGGGCCAAGGATGTCCAGCGCGTCCGCGTCTCCGCTGATCACGTTCCCCGAAGTGTCCACGTAAGCCGTCAGCGTAAAGCTGTTCGACGCAAGCAGCGGGTTATAAGTCGTGCTGCCGGAATTCGTAGTGATACTCTGAGCTTGTCCTAGAGCCACCGACAATTTATGCGTATTTGCGGCGTAGCTGAAGTCGATTAGACCGGAATAGACATCCGGCTTTAGGCCAGTCGGAAACCCCCCAATCAACGCCGCAGGCGCAACAGTGGTCAGGAATAGACTTCCCACCAAAGCGAACGCTACCGTCCTCAAACTTCGCATGGCCTCTCCCTCTTCCAATAGACAATGTCTCTCTGCACCCTCAAACTGACGGGGGTCTCTAAAGAGTTGGTTTAACACAAATACCTGAAAAGTCAACGGAAAAACAGGTCACAGCGAGAAGATTAACGAGCCGTACACAATCAACTCCGCGTTTTCGGTGCCGAGTGCTATGACCTGTGGGGCTTGAAGTTATGGCAAATTTCCGAGTTAATAATGCACAGGGTGCGCGACGCAATCGGCGAGCTGAAACGGACATAATCGGGATAACTGCTTCAGCCCTGGCAGCGCTACCGGGCCTCACGGGCCTCAACTAACCCGCCGATCGCGCCACCCACCCATTTCCCCTTTCATCCACCTCCTCTTTGTTTACTTTCCCACGCCGCTTCCGTAACCTTTTTTTTCGATGCTTGCCTACGACACGCTCCTCGCCGCGCGCGACGCCGTCCGCGCGAAGAAAATCTCTTCGCTGGAACTCACTCGCCAGGCCCTGGATCGCATCGGCCGGATCGAGCCGCGAATCCTCGCCTTCAACAGCGTCTTTCCCGATCGCGCTCTGGAGCAAGCCAGGGCGGTGGATGATGGCAAGCGCACCGGACCGCTGGCCGGGGTCCCGCTCGCCTTGAAGGACAACCTCTGCACCAGCCACGGCACGACGACGTGCAGTTCGCGCATCCTCGCGGAGTTCCGTGCCCCGTATGACGCCACGATCGTGAAAAAGCTGGAGGCCGCCGGCGCGGTCATCGTCGGCAAAACCAATCTCGACGAATTCGCCATGGGGTCATCCACCGAAAACAGCGCCTTCAAAACCACTCGAAACCCCTGGGATACGGCCCGGGTCCCCGGCGGCAGCAGCGGCGGGTCCGCCGCGGCACTGGCCGCCGGAATGTGCTGCGCTTCCATCGGGTCGGACACCGGCGGCTCCATCCGCCAGCCCGCCGCTCTCTGCGGCGTCGTCGGGCTCAAGCCCACCTACGGCCGCGTCAGCCGTTACGGCCTGGTCGCTTTCGCCTCCAGCCTCGACCAGATTGGTCCGTTCGGCTGGAACGTGCCGGATGTCGCCCTGCTCCTGAGCGTCATCAGCGGCCGCGATCCAAAGGACAGCACCAGCGTTGATCGCCCCGTCCCGGATTATCTGAATCGCCTTGATGAGCCGCTTAAGGGATTGCGCATCGGCCTGCCGCGCCAGTACCAGTTGGCCGCGGGCCTGGACAGCCAGGTGAAATCCGCCGTCGATGCCGCCATAAAAAAGTACCAGGGCCTCGGCGCTGAAATGGTGGAGGTGTCTCTTCCGCATACGGAATACGGAATCGCCGCGTATTACGTCATCGCCCCCTGCGAAGCCAGCAGCAATCTCGCCCGCTACGACGGCGTGCATTTCGGACATCGCACCCGCGAGCCGGTCAAGGACATCATCGAACTGTTCAGCAAGAGCCGCGCCGAAGGCTTTGGCGAGGAAGTCCAGCGCCGGATCATGATCGGGACCTACGCGCTGTCCAGCGGATATTACGACGCTTATTACCTCCGCGCCTTGAAGGTTCGCGCCCTCATCAAGCGCGATTTCGATCAGGCCTTCGAGCAATGCGACGTGATCCTCTGCCCCACTAGCCCCACGCCAGCATTCAAAGCCGGCGAAAAGACCGGCGACCCGCTGCAAATGTACCTCTGCGACGTTTTCACCGTCACCTGCAACATCGCCGGCATCGCCGGAATCAGCCTGCCCTGCGGTTTCACGACGGGCCCAAAGCCGCTGCCCATCGGCCTGCAATTGCTCGGCCCCACCTTCGGCGAAGAAAAGCTCCTGCGCATCGCCCGCATGTACGAAATGTCCACCGATTGGCACAACCGCCGCCCAACCCTGGACGGAAACTGACGGATGTAGGTTGGCGTGCGATTGCTAACTGAGCCGGGCCGTCCTCGGCCCGGTCCCCCATCACTTCGCACGCCGTCGCCCCGATAATACTCCGCCGTCGCCGCATCAAGATCCCAGCGCCGCTGCCGAGCGGGCCTTAGTATTCGCTCCAGAAGGCGGGGCAGGCTGGAGAGGCGTTGACCGCGATCCGGTCCGCGGAGGAGTGGGATTCAACGTTGTTCTGCCCATGCGGCCGCCGCAGCATCAGGAATAATCCCGCCGCCAGCGACGGCAACGACACGGGCTCGGGAATCGTGGGGAACTGGCGAAGCGTGAACGTGGTCCCGTCCGGGAGGTCCGGCGCCGTCAGCTCAAACCCGACGGACAACGTGCCCTCCGAGGCGACGCTTCCCTGAGACAGCTCGATCGTATGGTCCTGCAACTGCGCGTCCGTGAAGCTGGTGTTGCTGCTGGTGTTGCTGATGGGCCCGGCAAAGATCACCGACGTGTCCCCGACATCGAAGTTATCCGCCGCGCCCGAGCCGAGTTGCTCTTCATAGTCCGTCCAGGTGATCGCGGGGATAACGCTGTTGGTAATCGCTTCGGCCACGGTATAGGTGTCGGTGGCGCCGTCGTTCGCGGTAGTAAAAACGATGTCGATCGGTCCCAGTCCAGTAAAGTTTTTGGCCGCGATCACGATGCTATTGGAGGTAACAATCACGGACGGCAAGGGGTTGCCGTTGCCGACCACCGTCGGATTATTCAAGATGATTGATGCATCGGCGGCGGCGCCGAAGACGCCCAGGACGCCGCCTGCCGCCGCCGCGAGCAAGGTGGAACTAAAAGTGACGCCAGCTTTACGCAGAATTTCTCGAAACATGATTTCTCTCCCTTCGCGGTGCTAAAAACCGGAACGAACGTGAATGTGCCGCCGTCGGGCGAGCAGGCCCAGCAAACCGAGGCCCAGCAGCCCCCGAGAAACCGGCTCGGGAACAGCCGGGGGAAGGACACCGGGAATCGTCGGGAACTGGCGGAGCGTAAACGTGCTCCCGCTCGTGAGGTCCGGCACCGTCAGTTCAAACCCAACGGCCAACGTGCCGTTGCGGGCAACGCTCCCCTGAGACATGTCGATCGTGTCGTCCTGCAACTGCGTGTCCGCGAATCCGGTGTTGAGGTCGGGCGCGGCAAAGTTAGGCGGAGAGCTTGAGATCACGAAGTTATCCCCGCTGTCTGAGCCAAGCTCCTCTTCGTAGTCCGTCCACGTTGTCGGGGTGTTGTTGGTTATCCCTTCGGCCACAGTGTAGGTTTCCGAGCCGCTGCCGCCGACGGTAAAAACGATGTCGATCGGCCCGACCGCGGTAAAGTTCTTGCCAGTAATAACGATGTCAAACCCGGCGGGGAGGATATCCACCGATGCCGAGCCGTTGCCGTTGTTGACGACGGTCGCACCCGTGATGATCGAGGCATCGGCGGCGACACTCATGACGCCGCCCGCCGCCCCCGCGAGCAACGCGGCAGCGCCAAAGACCGCCGCGCCGCGCGAGTGCCGCACAACCGAATTGACTGATTGGTATTGCCGCATATTGTGAACTTCCTCGATCCCTTCAAAGAACGGCGTAAGAGCGTTTCGCCGGTAGCCGCATCCGATCACCGTGAACCGCGCTGGGCCGGGAGGCCACCGCGTGAACGGAAAAACCGCCGAACCCGATGTCCGCCCGGCGGAGGAGGCAGGACGGGGGCCACGCGGGCCCCTGTCCTGTCTGCCTGGAGGAGTTAGGATTCAAGCGCACGTGGCCGGTGACGGCGGAGGAGGAAGAAGCCCGCCGCCAGCAGAGTCAATGACCCCGGTTCCGGCACCGTCGTATATAGGGCAAAGGCCATGTCCATCGAGGTGTTGATGCCGTCGTAAGTGGGATCGTAATACAGAGGTTGATAGCTGCCGGCCGCTGTGTATTGAACCGCGTCGTCCGCGTAGTGATAGAACGGCGCGGCGCCGTCGTTTGGATTGGCGTAGGGATCGAAAATTCCGTAATCCCGATCATGCCATCCCCACACCACGGTTGGATCGGTGGAAATCGCCTGGATTCCGATCCACTCGACGTTGCCGAGGTACGCGTCGGGCACTTCAAAGTTCAACTCGGCGTTGTATTGGTACAAAATGCCGTCCCCAGGTCCGCCGGGAATGCCGCTGGGATAAATGGAAGTGATAACCGGCGTCTCCGTGTACGTGCTGGAACTGTCCGACAGCGTTGCCGCCGGATTCACGATATCCCTGGCGATAAGCGTACCCGGAGTGCTCACCGTTCCCGGAACGTTGGTGTAAAATGAAATCTGGAAGGCCGATGCCAAAGCGGTGCTTCCGTTCTCATAGGATCCCCACCAAGTCACATGGTGAATGTCCCCCGGGTTGTAGTCGCCGAAATCATCGAGTACGAGGCTATTGATCGTGGGATTGAGCGTGCTGGTGATGTCCTGGCCGAGGAAGGGCGCCGGAGCGTCTGTCGCCGGATTATATGCGGCCCCGACCGGATAAACGCCAACACCGCCGCTCAATGGGGATTGAAAGAACTTGAGTTGCTCCCATGGAAACGGATCGGCCCAAGCGGATGTCGCAACGGCGACAACACCTGCGACGATTCCCAATAGTGTGCTTTTCCTGATCATATACCCTCCTTCTCACCGACGGAGTGCACGACGGATACACCAGCCTCCGAAAAATCGAGATGCGCGGATTGAATGATTCCGACCGCACAGAACTCTCCACCTCGGTGAGTTCCGCAGCCGCAAAACGTGAAACGAATGACGTGCCAAGGGAAACGCCGCAATCGCCGCCGAGCGGAATCCCTCGCAATTACCGGCAAGAATTGCCCAAGATTATCGGCTGTCGCATCGGCGCCCTCGAGCGACGACATGCCGCTTTGGCGATGCCTCGTGGAAGTGCTCTATGTGTAACTTATTATGCGAAAAGTGGTTAAATTCAATGTCGCCATTATGGCGCCTGCTCGTACCGCTTTGGTCGGAAGACAATCTGACCAATCCGCAAAAAAAACTTTGACTGGCCCAGATCAAATTCATTATAACCATATGTTGCCGGTTGTTCGTCAGTGTCCTTACCGCTGGCAACCGACTGAGCGGATGGGGAGATTTTCCAGATGGGCGCGTTGACCGCGGAGAGAACGTGCTCCGGGAATTTCCTCAACCAGTGGCTTTTCTTCCCGATCCGTCAATGCCCGATCAGGTGTTTATCGGGCATTCGCCGGCAATTCAGCGGCTGACCGCCATAGCAAGCAGGGCCGCGGCGCTAAACTCGACGGTCATTATCTCCGGCGAAACCGGCACCGGCAAAGAAACATTCGCCAGGCTGATTCACGCCCTTTCCCCTCGCGCGGCCCATCCCTTGATTCCCGTCGATTGCACGGCCCTGCCCGAAACCCTCTTCGAAAGCGAATTGTTCGGACACCTCAAGGGCGCGTTCACCGGCGCCCATCGCGACTCGCTCGGTTACATCCGCGCCGCTCACCTCGGAACGCTTTTCCTCGACGAAGTTGGAGAACTGGGCCTCGGCCTGCAAGCCAAGCTCCTGCGCGTGTTGCAGGAACGCCGCGTGACGCCGGTGGGGGCTTCCGTCTCTCTGCCGGTGGACGTCCGCGTCATCTGTGCCACCAACCTGGATCTTTCCGCCATGGTCGCTGCCGGGACATTCCGACAAGACCTCTTTTACCGCCTCGCGGTTGTGCCGCTGGAATTGCCCCCGCTGCGGGCTCGCGCCCAGGACATCATTCCATTGGCCGAGCATTGGCTTACCAAGCTGGCCGAGACCTACGGCTCGATTCCCAAGCAGCTTTCCCTGCCGGTGGCCGATGCGCTGCTTAAGTATTCCTGGCCCGGCAATATTCGCGAGTTGCACAACGTCATCGAACACGCCCACGTGCTGAACGACGGCCCGACCATTGAATTGTCGGATCTGCCCGCCCGCATGTGGGCCGGCGAAATCAGCCGCGCGAAGTTTCCAGGCTCAATCTGGCCGTCGTTGAGCGGCGCACCATTCTCGAAGCGCTCCAGTCCTGCAATTACAATCGCACGGCCGCATGCCGGCTCCTGGGCGTCGAGCTTCGCCGGCTCAACCGGCGCATCGCGTCCCTGGTGATCGACATTCCATGCAAATCCCTCAACCCATCGCCCGGCTCGCGCAAACGCCGCCCATCTCCCGGATCACGCCGGCTTTGAGTGCAACCGCGCGCGATCCCGGATTCCACCGGCCTCGGTGCGCAGTGAGATTCCCGCCCCTCGAATCGCCCGCCTCTTCCTGCGATATTACCGGCATCGATGACCGCGACTCGCAACGCCCGCTGGACCGGCACGCTTGGATTGATCGCCCTCGTGCTGCTCGTGTACATCCCCGTGATCCGCTGCGGGTTCATCTGGGATGATCCGCAGTACGTCACCGGGAATCCCCTGCTCCGCACGCTCCCCGGCCTGCTGGCGATTTGGATTCATCCCTCGGCCTCCCCGCAATACTACCCAATCGTTCACACCACGTTCTGGATCGAATACCACCTCGTTGGCCTGCGGCCCTGGCTCTATCACCTCGATAACATCCTGCTGCACGCCCTGGCGTCGGTCCTGCTGTGGCGGGCGCTGGCGCGGCTGGGCATTCCCGCCGCCGGACTGGCCGCCGCTATCTTCGCCGTTCATCCCGTCCAGGTGGAATCCGTCGCCTGGATCACGGAACGAAAAAACGTCCTCTCCCTTGTCTTCTACCTCTTATCCCTTCACGCCTATTTGAATTTCACCGGCGATGATCTTGTCGCCGGCCGATTCAGGGGCAGGGATTATCTTCTCGCCCTGCTCTGCTTCATCGCCGCGCTGCTCGGCAAATCGGTGACCTGTTCCCTCCCCGCGGCCATCCTACTGCTCGTCTATTGGCGGCACGGGCGGGTGCGATGGGTCGATTTCCGTCCCCTTATTCCATTTTTTCTTCTGGGCCTGACGATGGCCTGCGTCACCGCCGCAATCGAAACGCAGCGCGTCGGCGCTTCCGGGCCGGAATGGAATTTTACCGTCGCCGATCGCTGCCTGATCGCCGGCCGGGCCCTCTGGTTTTACGCCGGAAAACTCCTCTGGCCGCATCCGCTGATTTTCATTTATCCCCGCTGGGAGCAGATGAGTTTTGCGCAGCGGCCCTGGCTGATCGCCTTCCCGCTCTCGGCCCTGGCGGTCATCGCCGCCCTGTTCCTGCTGCGCCGGCGAATTGGCCGCGGACCGCTCGTCGCCGCGCTCTTCTTTGCCGGGACCCTTTTGCCCGCCCTGGGCTTTTTCAATCTCTATCCGATGCGATACTCTTTCGTCGCCGATCATTTCCAGTATCACGCCAGCATCGGCCTGATCGTTCTGGCGGCGGCTGGGCTTTGGCGGCTTGGGCACGTTCCCTCGGCCGCGGTCATCGCCATCCTCGCAATCCTCACCTGGCGGCAAGGCGGCATTTACCAAAACCAGCTCGTTCTCTGGACCGATACGACCCAGCGCAATCCCGGCAGTTGGATGGCCTGGGGAAATCTCGGCGATCAGTACGCGGATTTGTCGAATCGCCCCGATCTCGAGCCGAATGTTCGCGACGAGGATCGCGCCAAGGCCCGCGCTTGTTACCAACGATTGCGCGCCCTCGCCCCGGATCAACCCCTGGCCCATCTGAAATGGGGAATCGTCAAGGAATACGATGGCGACCTGATCGCCGCCCGCGATGAATTCCAAGAGGCCCTTCGCCTCGCTCCCACTTTCACCATCGCCATGAACAGCATGGGATTGCTCCTCATGCGAATGAATCATCCCGATCAGGCGATGGAATATTATCGCAAGGCGATCGCGCTCGATCCCGGCTATGCCGAGGCGCGCGTGCATTACGGCGATGCGCTACTGGCCGGCGGCGATCTCGACGCGGCCATGGCCGAGTATTCCCAGGCCGCCGCGCGCCGGCCCGACAACGTCGAAGCACAGTTCAAGCTCGCCAACCTGCTTCTCACCCGCGCCAATCGCCCCGATCTGGCGATCCCCCACTATCTCGCGGCCCTCTACGCCGACCCCAACCGCGCCGACATTCACGCCAATCTCGCCGCGGCCCTCATGGCCGTCGGGCAATTCGATCGGGCCCGCGCCCAGTGCGATCTGGCGCTTCAGATCGATCCCAATCTTCCCCAGGCCCGCCAAATCCGCCTCAGGCTCGAAGGGCGATGAGCCCAAAGCTCACGCGATCATCCCCTCATCCCCAACAACCGTCTCGTGCGACGGTCTGGCCGGCCCTTTGCGCATGGCCGCGGCCCGCATCAGGCAATCGACCGCCCGGTTGATGTCGCCCGTCCCTCGCAATGCGCAGTCCCAATTCATTGAGACACAGCGCCGTCTCCCGGTGCTCGGGACCGTAAGCCGTCTCCGTGATCGAAAGTGCCCGCTCCAGCGGCTTCACCGCCGCGTCGAATTCACCCTGGTCCGACAACAATTGCCCCAGGTTCAGCAAATCCCTGGCCACGGCCGGATGATTCGCCCCGAACGCCGCCTCATCGATCAACAGCGCCCGATCGAAACACTTCCGCGCAAGCGCTCGATCGCCGCCGCCGCGCAGGGCGCTTCCCAGGTTCGCCGCGATGCACGCCACCTGCGGATGCTCCACCCCCAGCGCCGATTCCGTGATCGTCAGCGCCTGCTCCAGCCATCCCCGCGCCGCCGCGTGCTCCTTCAATTGCACCAGCACGAATCCCAGGTTGTTCATCACGCTGGCGATCTTCGGATGATTCTTCGCATAGCTCTTGCGGTAAACGTCGATCGCCCATTCGAATCGCTCCCGGGCCGCGCGAGCTGGCCCAGTTCAACCAGCGTCATCGCCGAATTGTTGGCCACCGTCGCCAGATGCGGATCGTCCGGTCCGTAAACCGTTCGATCGATCTGCAGGGCGGCCTCGTAAAGCGCGCTGGCCCCCGGCAGATCCCCGAGCCGATGCCGCACCCGGGCCAGGTTGTTCGCGATGTCCGCCGCCTGCACGCTCCGCTCGCCGTACGTCGTCTTCACCAGGTTGTACGCCATTTCCAGCAGCGAACGCGATTCGGAATAATTCCCCTGCTTGAGCAGGAACCGGCCGGTCCGGCTGAGCAGATCGACCACCACCTCCGACGCCACGCCGATCCCCTGCGTGCCCATCGTCGCCGCCAGCACGTGCGGCAAAACCTCCCCGCACGCCCGCCAGGAATTCGGGTTCTGGCTGTCAAACTCAAACGCCCCCGACGCGAGGCGCAGCGCCGCCGTCGCCCAACTCGTCCGCTCGACGTTCGACAGCCGATCCTGCGCCATCGCCCCGATCACCCCGTGAACCGACACCGCATGCCCGCTGCTCCGCGCCAGCGAGAATTTCTCCAGCGTGTTCAGCGCATCCTGCAGGGCAACCGGGCCTGCATCAACTCCGCCAATTCCTCGGGCAATCCGCCGGGTGCGTTCTGTATCATCGCCAGCGGGATTTCATCCGGCGCGAAAATCCGCACAGCGTCAGCAACTGTCCCGCCCCAGGATTCAGCGACGACATCCGCCGGAACGAAAGCTCCCACGCCATCGCCGCGGAGATCGGATAAGACCCCGCCGGCCTCCCGTGCTGGAGCATCTCCGCCCAATAGCTCTCAAAATCCTTCAAATATTCCGCCAGGCTGATGTTCGACTGGTTGATGCAAGCCGCCGCCTGCTCGATGGCCAGCGGAAGATCGTCCAGCGCCGCGGCCAACTGATCGGCGGCGTGCAGATCGTCGATTCCGCCGAGGCTCAGGCGAAGGAATTCGATCGACTCCCGCCGTGACCAGGAATTGACCGGAAGCACCACCCCCACGCTCGTCCAGTGCGAATCGCCGCTGGTGACCAGCACGTTTCCCAAGCCGCTGGACGGGAGATGCAGCGCCAGGTCGTCCGGCTTCCGCGCGTTGTCGAATATCAAAAGCCACCGCTCGCGCCGCGCCAGTTCGGCAATGGCCGCATTGCAGGCCTGTCCGGGAGTTTCAAATGTTTGTCCCGACCTCGCCAGCTTCGAACCCAGCCCCGCCAGGTCCGCCACGATCGTTGCCTGCGTGTCCGCCCGAATCCACCACACGATGTCGTATTGATCCTGATGCGCGTAGGCGTATTCAATGGCCAGCGCGGTCTTGCCGCAGCCTCCCGCGCCGCAAAGCACCCGCGGCCTCGCCGCCGCCGACAATGCAAAGCCATGTTCCAGGCTCTGCAAATGCTCTTCACGCCCGACGAAGTGGATGTTCCGTTTTTGGAACAGGTTCCAAACCGGCGGCGGACCCTTGGGCCTGCCCGGAATTGTTGTGGTCATGACCCGAACCTCCGCTGCCAAACCGCGTCCCCCAATGGCGGCGAATCACGCCGACATGATACTCTCCTTCCCGCCAGACCTCTCGCACAATCCGGCGGCCTTCAGATATATCGAGCCCCGGGACGCTTAAAAATCGTGGGCGGATCTGGGCGAAACACTTCATTCACCAGATTCTTTTTCATGGCCTCGGCGTTGAGCTTGGTGCGCACCTTGTCCGCGACCTTCGTCAAAGGATTGGCAAACCCCCCGTCCGGATCGAGATAGAGAACACCCCCGCCCAGGCGCGAATCGTCGGCAACGCGAAGATGACATCGCCCAGATCGCCGGAATGTTTGAACGTCTTAGGCATTCATTGCGCCGCGGCCCATGATGGCTGGACGTTCGGCCAATCGCAAGATCGGGCAGTGTGTCAACGTGAATGCCGCAACAAACCCGCACCGGTGACGACCCGGACCACATCGCGAACCGCTTTTGCAGATTCCACTTGACCCATGACCCGAACGGCGATGCCGGCCTCAACGCGTCGCCGCCCTTTCCGGTCACCCACATTCTGATCGCCGGCAACACACACGCCCGATAACCAGCCCGCGAGAGAATTCTGAAGCGTCCCTTATGTTTGCGCAGAATCCCTCCCGATTATCAACGGCGTTCGATTCTGCAAAGACGTGAGGAGGGGACAAAGCGGGAGAACGGCACATGAACCGTGTTGTCCGCTCAGTTCGGGCGGCATGCGCCTCAATTGCGCTGGCCGCCGCCGCGGTACACGCTCAAACGTTGCCGGCGACTCGGCCAAGTTCCAGGCCCAGTTCCGCCGTGCCCAACGTCTCCCCGGCAAACCCAGGCCATCTGAAACCGCCGCCCCAGAATGCCGAAGCTGAGGATCTCACCCAACTATCCCTGGAAGATCTCATGAACGTCCAGGTCACCAGCGTTTCGCGCCAAAGCCAGCGAATCGCCGAGGCCCCCGCCGCCATCTATGTCATCAACCAGGACGACATCGCCCGTTCGGGCTTCACCAGCATCCCCGAGTTGTTCCGGATGGTCCCGGGAATGAACGTCACCCAAAACGCCTCCAATCAATGGACCGTCTCCTCGCGCGGGGACTTCGGCCAACTCTACGTCAACGATCTCCAGGCGCAGATCGACGGGCGCAGCGTTTATACCACCGACTTTGGCGGGGTGAGATGGGACCAGTTGGACTATCCCCTGGACGACCTCGACCGCGTCGAAGTCATTCGCGGCCCCGGTGCCACCCTGTGGGGCAGCAACTCGGTCAACGGCATCATTAACATTGAAACCAAATCCGCGAGGGATACACAGGGGTTCCTGGGTCAGACGATCTACGGCAATGAAGAGCAGGTCCAAACCCTCCGTTACGGCGGCGCCCTGGGCGACAACACCTATTACGATGTCTGGGGAAAGTTCCGCAACGACGAGGCGTTCGGGGCCCCCACCGGCATCGGCGACGGCGCCGACGCATGGAATTCGACGCACGGCGGGTTCCGCATCGATCACTACAGTTCCGACACCGATCAATTGACGCTCGAGGGAGACGCTTACAGAAACCTCGAACATAGCTCGGTCCCCTTCATGTCCCTATCCCCGGCCACGTTCACGCCGGCGAGCAATTCCCTCACATCGCTCGGCGGAAGCCTCAACGGGAAATGGACGCATACGTTTTCAGACACCTCCGACATGTCCCTGCAAATTTACTACGATCGCGTCGATATCGATTGGATTCAGGTGCGAAATGCCGAGGACATCGGCGATCTCGATTTCCAGGACAGGTTTCAGTTATTGCCAGGCCAGGAGTTGGTTTGGGGCGCCGGCTATCGCTTTGAGAGGAGCTTCATCGGGCCCGGCCAAGAGTTGAGCGAAAATCCCGTTGCCCGTGACATTCAGTTGAGCAGCCTTTTTGTCCAGGACGACATCACGCTGGTTCCCGATCGCCTTCATCTGTTCGCGGGCTCAAAATTCGAGGAGGTGACCTATTCCGGCTTCCTGGCCGAACCGAGCGGGCGACTCCTCTGGACGCCCGACGGCAAAAACTCGATCTGGACCGCGGTCTCCCGCGCCTACCGCACGCCCGAGCGATACGAGCGCGATGCGACCCAAGGGCTCTTTCTCAGTGGGATGGGGCCGGGATTGCCAACTGTCGTAAATCTCACTGGCAATTCTGATTCCAGCGCGGTTTCACTGACGGCCTGCGAGATGGGGTATCGATATGAGCCGGTCAAGACTTTTTCGCTGGATGCTTCGGGATATTACAACGTCTATCATGGAGTGATGGGGACGCTGTCATCCGGGCCGCCGCAATTCGACGGCTCGTTCCTTGTCATTCCGCTAACCCAGGCCAATGTTTTCGATGCGCAATCCTTCGGCGCCGAGATCAGCGCCAACTGGCAAGTCCTCCCTGTCTGGAGGCTGGAAACCTCTTATACCTGGAATCAAATCAACGTCGGCGGACCGGCCGCCTTCTTGGACACGACCGACCAGCCGTCCCTCACCGGCAGCTTTCCCCACAATCAGTGCCAACTTCGGTCCTATCTCGACCTCCCGCGCAATTTGCAACTGAACGGCGCGATCTACTACGTGGATAACATTTCGGGAACAAACACCCCGGCCTACACCCGCGTCGATTTGGGCCTGACCTGGAAAGCAACCCGCAACCTCACGGCCAGTTTCGTTGTGCAGAACCTATTCGATATTCGGCACACCGAGCTTGTTTCCGGCGAGACCGTCGGAACGATCATTCCGAGAACGTACTACGCGGCCTTAACTCTCTCGTTTTAAGCCGAGGGTCGCTTCCGAAGTTTCACGCTCGGTTTGACAGCTTGTCGAAGGCTTCGAGAACCAATTCGCGAGTCTCCCCTACCCCGCCGTGCGATTCGTCTTCCTTGGCCACGCCCTGGAAAGTTCCCAGGATGTATTCGACGTTGCCCCGCTCGATGCCGTACAGGATGAAATACGCGGCGTCCAACTCCGCGCGGAGTTGCCCCCGCTCCCGTTCCTTCCACTTGTGAATTCTCTCCAGAAAACCGGCCGCCTTCGCGAAGGGAACCATGTCTTCGGACGTGCAGGTCAGCTTCAGCACGCGGTCGGCGATCCAGTCCTCGAGTTTCTGCTTTTTGTTCCAAGGACATTTCTCCTCGTAACGATCCGGCCCAAGAGTGGGAATCTGCTCGACAATGAAGAAATTGAGCGTGACGCCGCCAGTCTTTTGTCGGGCGATATAATCAAATGTGCTCGCGGTTCAGGTTCGCCAACAGACACGATTGCCGCCTCCACGGAACATCGGAAAGCATTAGAGGGAAATGGTTCGTAACCGCTGACCAAGGAATAAATGCTGCGATCACCGTTCGCTGATTCGTTGCACTTGTGATGTCCTTAAACCCCATAAATCCGGCTGTTGCCGCCCTTGTTCTCGAGCGAAGCCAGCACCTGTTCCTCTGAAACCCAATATCGCGGCGTGGTGACGAATTCCGGGTTTTCGTGCTCGACCAGAAACGTTTCCTCGGGCTGCCCCTGTCGCATCCAGTTGCCCTGTCTCGATTCGCACCCTCGCCGGCCCTGTGGTCGTACGCCTGGATCATCTTGGCTTCGTATAGCGGTAAATATACTTCCTTCCTTTTCGACCAATCGGTTTCCCTTCAACTTGAATCCTTGCGTCCATCAGTTCCTTGGAAGTCTTGCAACAGATTCCGCGTCGTTGATTTGATGGAACATTGTGACGAACTTGACGCCCCACGGGTTGCCGCCGGCCTTGCGATTTTCATCCACCAGAATTGGTACGTTGCGGTAAATTTGCTTTCGTCAACTCGGCGTCCCGCCGACTGCGGAAGATCGGGCAGGTTCGCGTGTTCGGATTGAGCAGTTTAGGTCGCGGCTGGTCAAATGAATGTGCCGGTCTGGCTGCCGTAAATCTTCCATTTTGTGTGCAAAAAACACGAAGTCCGCCGATGCCGTTTCGGCACATTTGATCCGCCCATCAGCAGCACACAAAACTTGAATCGTCCATCCACGTCGGGAAATACCAGCTCCCGATTCTCGAAGTCGTACAGAGCAATCAATCCGTTCTTCTCCATCGAGATCATTAAAGAAGTGCTTGGTGGTGTCATCGGTGGCGATGCCGCTGGGAACGAGTAATCCGACTCGGCCGGTGGGAGAAACAATCCTCCGCGCAAGTTCGGCGAAAAGCATTGCGTGTTCATGTCGCCAATGGCTGAAAGCGGATAGTCTGCCGCATTCCGGACTGTTTGGCGAGCATCCGCGCGGATTCCAGCGGCCTTGCAAGCCTCGCTGATAAATCACCAGGGTTCGCCTTTCTCGAAACCGTCGGATCATCTCTCGCCGGTCGGCGGGATTCAAGTCCGGCTAAAACTTCCGGAACAAATGCAAAGAATTCCCGTTTCTGCAACTTCATCCGCTCCCACGGCGGATTGCCGATCACCACATCGAACCCGCCGGCGCTGCCATTGAACACGCCCGGAAATCTCCTCGCCCAGTCCATGGCATATGGATGGACCGCGGCGTCGCTGATGAGACTGTTGCCGCAAACGATGTTTTCCGACAAATCCGCCAGAGTCCGGCCCTTTCTCGCCGATCGAATCCACAAGGCCAGTTGCGTGATCTCGACGGATTGCGGGGAAACGTCAACGCCGAAGAGGTTTTCATTTAGAATGTAACCGGGAAACGCTTCCAGCAGCGCATCGGCCTCGTCCGTCATCGGCGCAATGCGCATCGCGCGGGCCACTTCCCAATACACGTCCTCGAGCATTTCATAGGCGGCGATGAGAAATGCGCCGCTGCCGCAGGCGGGGTCGCAAACCTTGATCTTGCGAAGCTCGTTCACCTGGCGCGCGGATCGGCCAGGGGCCCCACCCGTTCCTTGATGAGCAAACCAAGCGTGTTCTCAACGATCAATCGCGTGAATTGCGGCGGCGTGTAGTAGATGCCGAACCGCTTGCGCTCGGCGCTCTTTGGCATCGACGGTGAGCCGTACTTGCCGGCCTGTTTGCCGAACAGCCCCACGACGCGGTATTTTTCCAACTCGGTGATGCTTCGCTCAAAAAGATGGCCGAGGACTTCGACGTTCACCTCGTCGCGAAAGTCGTACTCGCCGATGTTCTTGAACACTTCCGCCCAGCGGTCGTCCAGGTCCAATTTGTCCACCACGTCATCTTCGTGGAACAACCCGCCGTTGTAGCCGGTCGGCAGGTCCAGGTCGGGATGCCCCTTGTCGATGGCATGGAAGGCATCGAGGAAATTGCGCCAGCGCGGGTTGGTTGCGCGAGCCAGCGGCGGGACGTTTTTGAACGTGCGCTCGATCAATTTCTCGGGGAGCAAGCCGCGGTCCTCGCAAAACGCCATGAAAACCACGCGATCAAGCAATCGCTGCGCCGCTGAAATGGCCTGGTCCTGCGGCATCCTCAACTGCTCCATGAGTTGCCCGATCAAAGCGAATCGCTGCTCGCTGTAATAGTCGTAAAGTTTGTCCCCAACTTCCCGCTGCCGCCCCTGCGTGCGCTTCAGCAGCGCCAAGGCGCGCGGCTCGGTGACCTTGTCGCCGAGAAGTCCGAGCCGGGAAAAGAGAAAATAAAATTGACGGCATCGCGCCGGATCGCGGAAGTCCTTGACCGTGAATTCCTCGAATGCGCGTTTGGGGCTATCGCGGTGATAGAGGCGGATGGTGACATAGTTGCTCAGGATTCCCCAGGGCGTTTCCGGTAACTGGTTGAGATAGTCCCAGCACTGGTCCACCGGGGTTCGGCCGTCGAACTTATCGTGATCGAGATCGGTCTCCGCCCCTTTCAGTTCGATGACGGCGACGGGCGAGACCTCGGCGCCGGAGCGAAAACGTCCCAAGGCCCCATCGGCAGTGCCGGCCCCTTTGACCGAGAAGTTCCGCTGGCGGTGATAATCGTCGGGACTGTCGCTCAAGCGGCGAAAGCCGAGCGCATCACCAAAAATCTTGTCAAGGAATTGATCGTCGAGGGCGGTCTCCTTCCGGTTCAAATGGCCCTTTTCGGCCAACTCGGCCCATTCACGAAGAATTTGCTCGGCGCGATCCCGATCGGCTCCGCCGTTGATCGGGCCGTCGGCGGCTTCGGCAAGCAACCGGGGTATGAAGAGATTAGGGTGACGCCGCTTTTTCGCCTCGGCAAACAGCCCGTGCGCGGGTCCAGTTCCCGATGGCGGTATGGACCTCTTGGCCATGGCCGGGAGATTATCGACGGGGCGCATTGGACGCAATTCTGGGAGCGGTTTGGTCGCGGTGCGCGGCACGCGGTTCCCACAGGCTCCAAGAGGCACCGACCCGTCTCGGCTTGCCATCGAAACAGCAAACTTCCGTCAAATGAGGCGCTCTCATTGCCGTCTAAGTTCATTCATACTAGGCGATTGCGATAACTGACTCCAGATAACCACGTTGCAGCGATATATTAAATTAGCAAACACTAATAAATTTCTCAAAAGTGTCTCATGTGTCTCATTTCCGTTCCGGGACCTCTTCGTTCCCCGCACGCGGGAGCGTGCGGGCGACAGGCGGCGAGGACTTGGTTAGAATTCTTTTGCTCGTGCCGCACCTTTATCCCATCTTCTTGGATGTTTCGCGGCGGCGGGTGCTGATCGTCGGCGGAGGGGCCATGGCGGCTCGCAAGGCTTCCGGCATCCTGGCTGCGGGGGGGAAAGCGGTTCGGGCCGTGGCCCCGAAATTCGTGCGCGAGTTTCCCAAGGAAATCGAGCGAAAAGTCGGGGAGTTCGAGCCGGTCGATCTGGCCGGGGCGGAACTGGTCTTCGCGGCAACCGATTCGACGGCCGTCAACGACCTCGTCGTCACCGAGGCCCGTCAGCGGGGGATTTGGGTTCAGCGCGGCGATGGGGATGAGGAGGAACCCGGAGATTTCATCTCCCCGGCCCTGCTGCGGTGCGGGCCGATTACGGTCGCGGTCTCGGCCGGCGGATCTCCGGCACTGGCGGCTGGGCTTCGCGATGCCTTGGCCGGAAGCGTTACCGATGACTGGGTGAAAATGGCCGAGGCGATGAAGCAGCTTCGCCCGCGGATAAAAGACAGCGGTTTGCCGATCTCGCGCCGGCGGGAGATTTTCCGCGCCCTGGCGACGAACGAGGCGGCGGCGGCCCTGAAATCCGGGGGAATGGCGGGATTGCGAAACTGGTTGCGCGGAAAATTCACCGATCTTCCGCACTTGGAGACCGAAGGATGACCGCGTCGATGCCCCCCAATGCGGGCCAGTTCACGCTCCTGTGGGGGGCGGTGGGATTGCTCGTCGCCGGCGGCGGGATGTCTTTGGCGCGGTTGTGGAAGCCCGGCAACTCGCTGCGCCTGGCAGCCAAGTCGATGGTGTATCTTGCGATCGCTCTGGCGCTGGCGGCATTGGCATGGCATGGCTGGGATCGCCGAAGCTGGCTGCCGGTGGAGGATAATTTTGAGGCCCTGGTGGCTCTGGCGGTGGCGCTGGTGGGGTTCACGCTTTACGTTCAGCGGTCCAGGCCCATTCCCGGCCTGGATTGGTTCTTGATGCCGATCGCGGTGTTGATGCTGGCGGCGGCGGGACTGTTTGGAGAGATCAAGCCGGGGGCGTATCAATCGGATGAACTGTGGCGGCTGGCGCATCGGATGAGCACGTTCGGAGGGGTCGCCGCGTTCGGCGTCGCCGCGGGAGCGGGGGCGATGTATCTCATCGCCAGCGCCCGCCTCCGGCGAAAAAATCTGATCGGCTCATCGCCCATGGGAAGCCTCGAGCGCCTCGAGAACCTGACCCATTGGGCGGTCAGCGTTGGCTTTGCGCTGCTGACCATCGGAATTGTCACGGGATTGATCAAGGTCCTGAAGCAGGGATCGAACACCGAACTGGGGCCGCATTGGATGACCAGTCCGAAAGTGATTCTGGCATTCACGGTGTGGGTGGTCTACGCGATCGCGCTGCACACGCCGATCACGCCGGCCGTGCGGGGGCGGAAATCGGCGATGCTGAGCATTGTGGGATTCGTTTTGATTTTCGCGACGATGCTGGTGGTTTTAGACATGCCCGGCGGGCGGTGAACGTCGATGCAGCGCTTGATAGTCCTTGGACTGAATCACACGACGGCTCCGCTGGACTTGCGCGAAAGGCTGGTGTTCACCCCGCCGCAGCGCAAGGAGGCGCTGACGGAGCTTCGCCGGCAGTTCGAGCAGTGCGAGGCCGTGCTCCTGTCCACCTGCAATCGGGTGGAGTTGTACGTGGCCCGGCAAACGCATGGTCATCCGAAGCAATCGGAATTAGCCGAGTTTCTTGCCGCGAGCCGGGGAGTGAAGCTGGAGGAATTCCAATCCAGCCTGTACGAGAAAAGCGAACGGGATGTGGTGAAGCATTTATTTTCGGTCGCGTCCTCGCTGGATTCGATGGTGCTGGGGGAAACGCAGATTCTGGGCCAGGTGCGCGAGGCGTACGATGCGGCGTGCGAGGCGGGTACGGCCGGGCCGATGCTCCATCCGCTGTTCCAGCGGGCGGCCGCGGTGGCCAAGCAGGTCATGACGCAGACCACGCTCGGCGAGGGCCGGACGTCCGTCGCCACCGTCGCGGTGGATTACGCCCGCCGCATCTTTGATGTCTTCTCCGATAAGACGGTGCTGAGCATCGGGGCGGGGAAGATGGCCCGTCTCATGCTGAGCAACATGGCCGCCCTGAAGCCCAGAAAGCTGCTGGTGTGCAACCGCGATCGGGCCAAGGCCGAGGCGCTGGCCCGGGAATTCGGCGGATCGGCCGTGGCGATGGAAGACCTGGCGGACCATCTCGCCGCGTCGGACATCGTTGTCAGCGGCACCGGATCGAGTGAGCCGATCATCACCCGAGCGCTCTTCGAAACCGTGATGCGGCGGCGGCGGTATCGGCCGGTGTTCCTGATCGACATCGCGGTGCCGCGCGACGTGGCCGGCGATGTCGCGAAGGTCGAGAACGTTTATCTGTATAACATGGACGATCTGCAGCAGGCGGTGATGGCGACGCGAAGCCGGCGCGGCGCGGCCGCCGAAGCGGCCGGCGAAATTGTCGAGCGCGAGGTCCGCGAGTTTGTCGCCTGGAATCGAGCGCGGATGATGGGGCCGCTCATCGATCAGCTCTATCAAAAATCCCACGCGGTGGCGCAGGAGGAATTGGGGCGAATCGTGGGAAAGCTGTCGGCTCTCTCGCCCGAGGACCAGCGGCAGTTGGAGGAGCTTACGCGGCGGATCGTCAATAAGCTGCTGCACGATCCCGTGCAGGCGCTGCGGGAAAGCGATGCCGATCATGCCCCGATGTCGCAGTATCTCCACGCGATCCAGCAACTGTTCAAGCTGAATTCCGACGGCGACCCAGCAATCGACGGGGCGGAAGGCAACGCCTCCGGGCATGACGCGTGACACACCTTTCACATCTCGCGCGGTCGCGATTGTAATTGGCGCGGCGGTCTTTCTGGCGTTCTTTTTCGCGCTTGCCGGTCCGTCATGGCAACTGGCGCTCTATCGCCTCATGCAGGATGGGGGATGCGCGATCCTGTGGCTGATTTCCGCCGGGGGAATCGGATGGATGGCTTGGCGGGTTCTGCGGCCGCGCGAAACGTGCCTCGCGAGTCTGGCCGGCGCGACCTGCGTGGCCCTGGGAATTGGAATCACCAGCCTGGGGATTCTGGGGCTCGGACTCGCCGGCTGGCTGAATCAGTGGTGGGCCTGCGGCATCGTCGGGGCCGGGGCGATAATTGGCGTGAGTGTGTTGTACGTTCACGGAAAAAATTGGAATGTGACGCCCTGGCTGGCGGAACCCGCGCGATGGGGAGTTTCGTGGATCGCCGCCGCGGCCGCGGCGGGCGTGGTGATGCTCGCGGCGTTTTTCCCGCCGGGAGTTCTGTGGGGCGATGAGCCCAACGGCTACGACGTGGCGGAGTATCACCTCCAGGTGCCGCGCGAATGGTACGAAGCCGGCCGAATCATTCCGCTGCATCACAACGTGTTTTCCTACTTCCCGTTCAACGTGGAGATGCAGTACCTGCTGGCGATGCACCTGCACGGAGGACCGACAGGTCCGTGGGCGGGAATGTATCTGGCCCAACTGATGCACATGGCGATGTGCGGGGCGGCCGCGTGGGCGGTGTATGGCTTGGCCGGCGGCGGCAAAGGCGGGGTCGCGGCCGCACTCTTGACCGCGGCCGTTCCGTGGACAGGTCTTCTCGCGCCGATTGCGTATAACGAAGGCGGAATGCTGCTGTTCGGAATCCTGGCCATCGGGTGGGCGATTCGAGCGTCGTCCGCCGAGGCGCTGCCTTCCGCGTGGCGCGAGTTTCTGATCGCCGGAGTGATGGCCGGTTTCGCGGCCGGAACAAAGTTGTCGGTGGCTCCGCTGATCTTCGTCGGCGTGCCCGTCATCATCCCGATCGGACGCCGCGCCCCATGGCGAAATCTCCTGGCCGGTTGCGCCGTTTACGTTTTGACGGCGCTGATCGTTCTCTCGCCGTGGCTCATGCGCAATTGGAAATGGACCGGCAATCCGGTTTTTCCCGAGGCGATGAGCGCTCTCGGCCAAGGACACTTCAGCAACGTGCAGGTGGAGCGATGGCGCGAGGCGTATTGGCCGGACAAGGATCATCGTTCCGTCGGCGGACGTATGTCGGCGCTATGGATTCAGGTCGTGGCCGATTGGAGATACGGGTTTGCATTGCTGCCGCTCGGTTGCGCGGCCGCGGTGCTGTCGCGAAAAAATCGGGCGGCGGTTTGCCTCGCCACGCTGCTGGTCATGCAGACGGCGTTCTGGCTCTGCTTTACTCACCTCCAAAGCCGGTTCATGGTGATCGCAATTCCGCTGAGCGCGCTCCTGATCGCCCAATGCGAAGGACGCACGTGGATCGCACTCATCGCCGCCATCCTGATGGCCTGTTTTTCCGCGACGATGCTGATCCAAAAGATGGAACGATACCTGAAATTGGATCACGACACGGTGGCGCTCATCGGCCGGGAGAATCTGCAAGGCTTGCGCCTGTTCGACACCCGGCAATTGACCGACGGGCAATCGGTCGATCTGGTCGGCGACGCGTGCGCGTTCTGGTACCAGATTCCCATGTCGCGATTGCATTACAAGACCGTGTTCGACGTGGACACAAGCGAGGCGAATCAGTCGATCGAACAGGCTTGGATCGCGGGAATGCCCAAGGACTGCGCTGGTGTGGCCGGATTACGATGAACTGAAGAGATTTGCGCGAACCTACTACGGGATAACGGCGGTGAAACCAGAAACCAGAAACCAGAATGGCGAATCAAATCCGAAACCAGAATGACGAAACGGTCTTCGTTTCGGATTTCAGTCATTCGGATTTGATTCGTCATTCTGGTTTCGGATTTCGGGTTTTACAATCAACCCCGAACAAACTCCGACTTGACTGAAGCGCCGGAGCGCACTATATTTGTGTAAGCGTATATGAAATTAGTCATCGCCAGACCCTCCGTGGACCGCATATTTCGGGCGTTTGCCGACCGAACGCGGCTCCGCATCTTGAACCTGCTCCGGCCCGGCGAGCTTTGCGTCTGCGACCTCGTTCGGGTGCTCGGCAGCCCGCAACCAAAGGTTTCCCGTCACCTGGCGTACCTCCGAAGGGCGGGCCTGGTGACGGCGCGGAAAGAAGGACTATGGATTCACTACTCGCTGGCGCCGGCAAACAACAAGTTCCATCAGAAGGTGCTGGAATGTCTTTCGTGCTGCTTTACCGACGTCCCGGAGCTCGCGAAGGACGCGAAACGCCGGGCTGAATGCCGCCTCGGCGCGGAAGCGTGCTGCGAATGAGGTTTTTTTGACGAAGTATATCCGCTTAAGCAAATGGAGTTGAAACCGATGGGCAAGCTGAAAGTCCTGTTTCTCTGCACGGGCAACTCCTGCCGCAGCCAGATGGCCGAGGGCTGGGCCAAGAAATTGAAAGCCGACTCGATCGACGCCTACTCGGCGGGCATCGCGCCGCAGGGCCTGAACAAAATCGCCGTGGCGGTGATGAAAGAGGCGGGCGTCGATATCACCGGCCAGCACTCGAAGCACGTGGATGAACTTCGCGATGTGGCCTTCGATTTCGTCGTCACTGTCTGCGATAGCGCTCATGAATCCTGCCCGGTTTTTCCGGGCAAAACAAAGGTGATTCACGTCGGCTTTGATGACCCGCCCAAGCTGCGCAGGGCGCAAAGACGACAAAGGAAGTCCTTTGTCATTATCGACGTGTCCGGGGTGAAATCAGAGTGTTTGTAGAGCGCTTGCCGCAAGCTCTCGATGATGGCGCCTCGAAGGAACAAGATCGAAGATGAAACAGCTTTTGGCGATTTCGCATGCTTTGATGCACCCAAAACGAGTGCGGATGCTCGCAATTCTTCAGGGCAGGGAACTTTGTGCATGCCATATTGCTCGTGCTCTGCGATTGTCAAAAGCGGATGCGCTGGAGAACCTTAAGGTTCTGACCCGAGCTGGACTGATCACATTGGGCCAAGCGGGGCAATGGAGCCTCTATCGGCCCATTACTAATCCGCCTCGGGCTATCCGAATGGCCATTTTCTGGACGTTGGACACCGTGGGCGATGATCCCCGCGTGCGTGAAGATATCGATCGCCTGAGAGCCATACTGAGTCGATTTCCGCTCGAACGTTGCAGGCGAGGGAACGAGAATCGGCCCTACGGGTTTCCTGCGCATTCCGCTGAGGCGACCAAAATGGGTGAAGCGATGCCGCCGATCGCCAAGCGTATGAGACTCCCCAATCGCCGGTTTGGCAAAACGCACGATGGCGATCAAGCATGTTGTAGCCGACGGCAGCGCGTAACTGCCGAAACACTGGTGGGCGCTCATGCCGAACCCAAGAATAGCGCTGAGGTAATAACATGATTAAAAAGCGTGTGCTATTCCTCTGCCCCGAAAATACGCCGTCCCCGTGTCTCCGCTCCATCGAGGCGAGCCATGATTAGCAAGCCGATGGTTCTCATCCTTTGCACCGGCAACTCGTGCCGCAGCCAGATGGCCGAAGGATTCCTGAAACTTTATGCCGGCAATCGCTACGACGTGCACAGCGCAGGGACCGATCCCAAGCCGAGGGTGCATCCGTTGGCCGTCCGCGTGATGAACGAAATCGGCATCGACATCGGCGATCAGCGCCCCAAATCGCTCAAGGATTTTCTCGGCCGAGAACCGGTTCGTCATCTGCTCATCGTCTGTAACAAGGCGAACGGAACCTGTCCGCGCATCTGGCCGGGCACTTACACCCACACCTATCTTCCGTTCGACGATCCCGCCGAGTTCGAGGGCACCCATGACCAGATGCTCGCGGAATTTCGCCGGGTGCGCGATCTGATCGGCCATGCCATGAAAACCTGGGAACCGCAAGCGGAAAAGGCTGGCCATTGAGGAAATATGTCGATGGACTCCATTCTTAAACATGACAATGTGACGAAGAGGCTTTCGTTTCTTGATCGCTATCTGACGGTGTGGATTTTCACCGCGATGGCGGCAGGACTCGGCCTGGGATATGCCGTGCCAGGCGTCGAGCGATTCATCAATCGTTTCCAGGTGGGCACAACCAATCTGCCGATCGCCATCGGACTTATCCTCATGATGTACCCGCCGCTGGCGAAGGTGCGGTATGAGGAACTCGGCGATGTGTTCCGCAATTGGAAGATACTGGGGCTATCTCTGGTGCAGAACTGGATCATTGGACCGACGCTGATGTTCGCGTTGGCCGTTCTGTTCCTGCACAACCACCCCCAGTACATGGTCGGGCTGATCCTGATCGGGCTGGCGCGGTGCATCGCGATGGTCATTGTCTGGAACGAACTGGCCAAAGGCGATTCCGAATACGCCGCCGGATTGGTGGCGTTCAACAGCATCTTTCAGGTGCTGTTCTATAGCGTTTACGCCTGGGTATTCATTACCGTCTTGCCGCCGCTGCTTGGACTCAAGGGCGCGGTCGTTCAGATCGGCATCGGCCAGATCGCCCGGAGCGTGCTGATCTACCTGGGGATTCCGTTCATCGCCGGCATGTTGACGCGAGCGGTCCTGCTGCGGGCCAAGAGTCGGGAATGGTATGAGAAGCGATTCATTCCCCGCATCAGCCCTCTCACGCTGGTGGCACTTCTGTTCACGATCGTCATCATGTTCGCCATCCAGGGGCGCAAGATCGTCAGCCAGCCGATGAACGTGGTGCTCATCGCGGCGCCGCTGCTGATTTACTTCGTGGCGATGTTCCTGGTGAGTTTCTGGATGGGCCACCGGCTCGGCGCCGACTACTCCAAGACGGCAACGATCTCGTTCACCGCCGCGAGCAACAACTTCGAGCTGGCGATTGCGGTCGCCATCTCCGTGTTCGGCATCAATCACGGCGCCGCCTTCGCCGCCGTGATCGGGCCGCTGGTGGAAGTGCCCGTGCTCATCGGCCTGGTGAACGTTTCCCTTTACTTTCAGCGGCGATATTTCGGCGATGAGATGTCGGCGGCGGGTCCGGCCCCGTCGGTCGCCGCTTGTCCGAGTGTCGCTGGCGCAAACCTCGTGCAATCCAAATGAACTTTTACAGGAGAAACCATGTCCGATTCAATCATGAATGTCGTCCGCGCGAAATACGCTGAGGTTGCCAAGAGCGCGCTATCAACCGACGACGCCGGCGTCCGCGCCATCGCCGAAGCGTTTGGGTATTCGGCGGCGGAACTCGATTCAATCCCCGCCGACGCCAACATGGGCCTTTCCTGCGGAAATCCGACGGCAACCGCGTCGCTCAAGACGGGCGAGGTGGTCGTTGACCTCGGTTCGGGCGGCGGGTTGGACGTTTTCCTCGCCGCAAGGAAGGTCGGCCCCGCCGGAAAAGCCATTGGCATCGACATGACGCCCGAGATGATTTCGCGGGCGCAAAGGAATGCGAAGGAGGCGAATCTCCCCAACGTCGAGTTCCACCAGGGGAATATCGACAAACTCCCGCTCGCGGATAGCTCGGCCGACTGCATCATCTCCAATTGCGTCATCAACCTCGCCCCCGATAAAGGGGACGTGTTCCGAGAAATGTTCCGGGTGCTCAAGCCCGGCGGGCGCGTTGCGGTCAGCGACCTCGCGCTGAAGAAGGAACTTCCGCCGGTTCTGGCGAAAGACGTGGCCGCGTATGTCGGCTGCATTGCCGGGGCCATCCGCATCGACGATTTCCGGCGAGGCCTTCGCGCCGCGGGATTCCAAGCCGTGCACGTTGTTGATTCGGTGCCGACTTGAACGCCTATGCGAACGTCGAGGGACAATCCGCATGCTGCTCGCCGCCGATGGAGAAGGCGAGTGCGCTGCCAATCGCCGAAGAATCGTGCTGCGGTCCGACGTGCGGCGGAGGGGCGTCACCCGTGCATCAAGGCCTCACGGCCGTTCTTAAGCAATACAACGTGAACGACTATGCCGCGAGCGTGAAGGTGTACGCGGTGAAACCCGTTGGTTAGAGCAGCGCCGTCCGCATCTTTTCTCGTGTCTGCCGGTCAGTACAATTGGCGACATATCGGAAATCCTCCGACTCAAGAGAAAAGGCGAAACGATGCCAACGAGCGATCCTTTGGACATTCTTCTGGCCCACGACCGGTGGGCGACGGGGCAAATCCTTTCGGCGTGCGCGAAGCTCACGCCGGAACAATTCCACCAACGGTTTGAAATGGGGCCGGGCTCACTTCACGATACGGCCACGCATATCCTCGCCGCCATGCGCATCTGGGGCGACGTGCTGGCCGGCCGAGAGCAGCGGCCGCGTCTGGAAGGCACGAAGCGGACGCAGGCCGAACTGCTGAACATGCTGGAGGAGATCGCCGCGGACCTGGCGGCCGCGGCTCGGTCGCATCCCCTGGACCAAACCGTTTCCCGCGTCCGCGAGGGCAAGACCTACGTCTTCACGCGCGGGGCCGTGCTCGCGCACGTCACAACCCACGGCATGCATCACCGCGCCCAGTGCCTCAACATGCTCCGGCATCTGGGCGTGAAGGCGCTCCCGCCGAGTTCGGTGGCGGAATGGGCCAGAATGATAGATTCCCAGAAATAGAGTTTTGTTGAAGCTCGGGCTGCATAACCCGCGGTGCTTCGCACCGCCGCTAACTATCTTTGGGCAATCTGCCAGAGGGAGAATCCCGGCTCGATGCCATGGAACTCCGTGATCTTCCAGCCGGGTAATAGCCGCATGTCCGCCCCGTCGTAACCGATGACCCAAATGTGCCGAAACAAGGCGAGCCGTTTGTTCAATCTGGAATCCGCCGGTTTGGTCAACAAAACGACGGGATTTTTCCAATCGCCGGCGTAATGCGCAATGATGAAGTACCGGAACGCCGGATCGGAATCGAAATGACCGGCGATGATGACGCCATCGCGAGGGCCGACTTTCTTCTCGATCAGGCGGGCCACGGCCGAGGTGTTGCGCACGTAATCCGAGCCGGTCTGCCATCGGGCTATCCCAAACGTCGCGGCTGCGAAGAGGACGGCCAGCGGCGCCAATCTTCCCGGGCCTCGTTCCAGCGAAGTAGACAGGAGGACATAGGTTCCCGGTGACGCCAGGATGATGTATCGGCTCATGCCGACGAGTTGGGAGCCTCGCAATACATCGACCGCGACAACCACCCCGACGGTGCAGATCGTCCAAAGCCACCAGAACAGAAGCTGCGGCCGATTGCGCATCTTCAGCAGCGGGAGGACGTACGCCAAAAAAGCCAAGCCATAGGCAATAAGCCTGCTTGGGGTTTCACCGACGACGATTTGTTTCGGCGCGTCAACGGCGGCGGCGATGAGCGATCGGCCGGAGGATCCGAAATTGGGCCCGACGATGTAGCCGTGACGATTCTTCCATGCAATTGGACCCCAAAGGATCGCGGCAAGGAGAAGACCGAAAATGATCGTCGAAACAAAGATGCGTCGCTTGCGGCCGTCAAATCGGATCAGGCCGTACAGCCCCACGGCGAGGATCGCGCCCAGAGAGAAATAATGCGTCAGCGCCAGGAACACCGCGCTGATGCCCAGCAAGGCAATCCGAAAGCGCGACAACCCTCTTTGATCGATGAGGACCACCGATTTGCACAGGATCAGGCCGATGAAGACCAGCATCGTGTAGGGCCGCGCCTGCTGGGCGAAGTCGATTTGGGGAGCGGAGAAGGCCATGATGCCGGCGGCGATCAGAGCGGAAAAGTCTCCTTGAATTTGCCGAACCAGATCGAAAATCAGAACGATGCAACCGATGCCGAAGACCGCCGACATGGACCGCGCGGCCAAATCGCCGTCGCCAAAGAGGTCAACCCAGAAGCGAAGGGCGAGATGATAGAGCGGAGGATGCGGCGTGCTGGCCAGACCGGTCCAGATATGCCACCAGGGCGGTGCGCCGGCAAATCCCACCTCGGGCGGCGATTGAATCACCTGTCCCAGGGGCATGTCGAAAATGAGGTTCCCACGCCCCGTCGCCAGATACAGGGCCCAGTATTCATCCACCCACAGGCTCTGCTTGGCGATGTGATCGAAGCGGAGGAAGACCCCGATGGAAATCAGGCCGATCAGAATCGCCGGACTGATCGCAGATGTTTTGGACTTTCGGATGCCGGTCATCGCTTCGAGAACTATCTATTTCCGGGCAGAAGATCAATGAAACGAGGGCAACGGGTCATTGAGGTTTCAAAGAGCCGGGGCGTGTCGCCCCGGTCCGGGCCGACACGGCCCGGCTCTGCCGGATTCCCTTCGCTTGACTTTGCCACGTCCGGTTCGATGATCGCCCGCATCATGGCGAGCAAGCCGCGGGGCTTGAAAAAAGCCGCCGTCGTGACCGTCGCGATGGCGGCGCTGTTCTTCGTTGCGCTGGCGCTGGATGTTCCCGTTTCCACGTGGGCACACGAAAGTGGGCTGGCCCCGTGGCTGAAGAACAATCAACTCGTGACACATTTCATTCGCATTCCGGGGGATTTCCGTTTTTACACGTCGCCTGTCTGCGTAGCGATTCTTCTCAGTCAGTGGGCCAGGGGTCTTCGCCGCGGAGCGGCACTTTGGAAAAAGCCGGCGATCGTGCTGCTGGCGGCGATCTTTTCGGGAATCAATGCGCCGCTGAAATGGGCGATTGGTCGAATCCGTCCTTTCCATGCCGTGCCGCCGTTTGAGTTGCACCCATTCAAAGGAGGACTTATCGGACTTTTCAAGGCGGAAGCGAGCTTGTCGTTCCCCTCCGGCGATGTCAGCCTGGCGGTTGCGATGTCGATGGGTCTCACGATCGTCATGCCGCGATTCTGGCCGCTTTGGTGGACCCTGGCGGTGATCGTCGCCCTGGAGCGGATCGCCGAAAACGCCCATTATCCCAGCGATACCGTCGGCGGCGCGGCCGTGGGCATCGCCGCGGCCCTGCTGGCCGAAAAGATTGTCCGGCTTCTTGCGGCGAAAGATGAAAATCCGTCTCGAGGACTTTCCGTTGTTCCGAAACAATCCTCCAGCGGACATATATCGTAAACAGATGAGCCAGGGCGTTGAATTATCGCTGGTCATCCCCGCGTATAACGAGCAGGAAGTGATTCCTGAACTCCTGCGGCGCATCGAGGGGGCGCTGCGCAATTCCGGCAAGAGCTTTGAAGTGATCCTCGTGGATGACGGCAGCACGGACGATACGGCGCGGCTGTTGCGGGAGGCGATGCGGGATCGGCCGTGGCTGCGGGTGCTGCGCATGAGCCGAAATGGCGGGCAGAGCGCGGCGTTCGACGCGGGTTTCAAAGCGGCCCGCGGCGACATCATCGCCACCATCGACGCCGACTTGCAGAACGATCCGGAGGAAGTGCCCGCCTCCTGCCGATGCTCGACGGCTACGACATGGTCACCGGATGGCGCAACAAGCGGCGCGACAGCGCGTTCCGGCGGTTTCAGACCTGGGCCGCAAACAGAATCCGAAACTGGATCAGCAAGGAGACGATTCAGGATTCGGCCAGCAGCCTCAAACTCTACAAGCGACATTGCGTCGAGGGCATTCACCTGTTCGTCGGCGCCCATCGGTTCATGCCGACGCTGGTGAAGATGCGCGGATTCACGGTGCTGGAAACGCCGGTGAAACACTCTCCGCGCTATGCCGGGACCGCGAAGTACGGACTTCGCAACCGGGCCTGGCGAGCGTTTGTCGATCTGCTGGGCGTGCGGTGGATGAAGGAGCGGTGGCTGAGATATGAAGCCGACGAAGTAAAACCAGAAACCAGAAACCAGAATGACGAATCAAACCCGAATGTCCGAAACCCGAAGTAAAACCCGTTTGGTCATTCTGGTTTCGGATTTGATTCGTCATTCTGGTTTCGGATTTCTGGTTTCCCCGCTACCATCCTTCCATGCGTGTCCAAGAACGCGACCTCGGCGTTTGCAGTTGGTCTCTCAGGCCGGCCGGCATGGCGGAACTTGTGGAGTCGGTCCGGCAACTCGGCCTGTCCCACGTTCATCTCGCGCTCGGAAAACTCGTTTCCCTCGACGAGAAGCAAAAGAATGCGGAACTGGATCATCTCCGCGGCGGCGGGCTGACGTTCACGGCCGGGATGATCGGCTTTCCGGGGGAGGATTATTCGACGCTGCCGCGCATCCGGCTCACCGGCGGGTTTGTGCCCGATGAGTCCTGGAGCGTGCGCCGACAACTTACGCTGGAGGCCTCGAAAATCGCGGAAGAATTGGGGATCACCCTGCTTACGACGCACGCCGGGTTCATACCGCCATCCAATCACGTCGATTATCCCAAGCTCCTTGGCCGGGTCGCGGAGCTGGCCGAGTCCCTGCGCCAGAGGAACATCGTCCTGGCCCTGGAAACGGGGCAGGAATCGGCGTCGGAGCTTCTGCAATTCCTCAACGATCTGCCGGGCGAGAACGTGGCTGTGAACTTCGACCCGGCGAACATGCTGCTCTACGGTTCCGGGGCACCAATCGAAGCCATCACCACGCTCAGCCGGCATATCCGCCACGTTCACGTCAAGGATGCGGTGGCATCGAAAAGGCAGGGGATCGAATGGGGCACGGAAGTGCCGATCGGCACGGGGGAGGTGATTTTCGGAGAGCTGCTGCCGGCGCTGGAATGGATCGATTACACCGGTCCGCTGGTCATTGAACGCGAAGCCGGCGACGACCCGGTGTCGGACATCCGCTCGGCGATCGAGTTCATTCAGGGGATTACAAAATAGGATTTACAGGGCGCGAGCATATTCGCTCAGGGCCTGGCCGAATCCCGCCGGTTGCCAACCGAAATCTTTTTGGAATTGAGCCAGATCGCAGGTGTTGTCCTCCTGGCTCATGATCACCTGATCGCGATTGAAGGGCAGAATAGACCTGGGCACGATGGCGGTGAGCATTCTGGCGTACCACGCGGGGATGGGCATCGTCAGCCGAGTTTTCCCGAGGATGGCCTGGGCGGAAATTCGGTGCATTTCGGGCCAGGTCATTTGCTCGGAGCCACCTAAATCGTACGTCTTTCCGATGGTCCGGGGATTTCCGATGGCATCCACAAACGCCCGGGCCACGTCATTCCACGTACACCGGCTGGAGGCGTCCCGCGCCGCCAAGACCGAGCAGACCGGCTCCGAAATAGGGCATGAAAAGAAACGGCGGGGCTTGTTTTCTGGCCCATTTCGCTTCCATTTCCATGAACCCGCCGCCCGGGCCGTGAATCATGGAGGGACGGATGATCGTCCAATCCAGACCGCTGTCGCGGACGAGTTGCTCCGCCTGCCATTTGGTTTTGTGATAATCGCTTCGCGCGGCGCGGGTTCCGAGGGACGACATGTGGACGTATCGCTTAACGCCGGCGCGGCGAGCGGCATCCACAATGCTGCGCGTTCCCTCGACGTGAACTTGCTGGAACGTGACGCCCTTGGCCGGATCTTCCAGGATGATTCCGACCAGATGAATGACCGCGTCGCAATCGCGCAAGGCCTCATCCAGCACGGCGGATTGGGACAAATCGCCGTGAACTTGGCGGATGTCGCCGGCAATCTGCGGCGGGTTTTTCCGCCTCGCCAGGGCGGTTACCCCAAAGGTCCGGCGGGATAATTCGCGCAGGATGGCCGATCCGACAAACCCGCTGGCGCCGGTCACGAAGACTCTTTGGGCCATAACCCGGTAAGATACCGGCATGTCCGTCATTCGTCTCGGCACGCGCGGGAGCTTGCTCGGCGCAGTCAAAGCGCGATCGTCGCCGCTGAAATCCAGCGAGGGCATCCCGACCTCGAGGTGCGGACGATCCTCATCAAAACCACCGGCGACCAGATCACGGATCGGCCGCTGCACGAGGCCGGCGGCAAGGGGCTGTTCGTGAAGGAGCTGGAGCAGGCACTGCTGGCGGAGCAGATCGATTTTGCGGTACACAGTTGCAAGTGACCTGCCGGTAACGATGCCGCTGGTGGATCCATCGAATTTGATCATCGCGGCGATTCCCGCCCGGGTGGATGGCGCGATCTGCTGATTTGCCGGGAAGCGGCGACGATTGGGGAATTGCCGCCGAAGGCGCGGGTGGCCACGGGAAGCCCGCGGCGTCGTTGCCAGCTCCTGGCCCGCCGGGATGATCTTCGCATCCAAAGCGTGCGTGGGAACATCGACACGCGGATCAAAAAGCTGCGCGCCGGCGAATTTGACGCGATGGTTCTGGCCATGGCAGGCATCAGCCGGGCCGAGTTGTTCGATCCATCGCTGATGCATCCGCTCTCGCCGGATGAGATGCTGCCCGCGCCGGGCCAGGGGCGCTGGCGCTGCAATGCCGCCGAAGCGATCAGACGACGCGGGGGATACTGGGCCAACTCGATGATCCGGCTTCGCGCACGGCCGTGGAAGCCGAACGAGCGGTCGTTGCCGCGTTGCATGGCGACTGCCATTCGCCGATCGCCGCATGGGCGACGATCGACAACCAGACGATTCACCTGCGCGGTCGTCGGGCATCGGGATGGAAATCCCCCGGTGATTTCGGCTCGGTGCAGGCCCCGGTTGGGCAAAGTGGAGACGCCGTCGCCGCCGTCCTCGAGCAGCTTCAGGCACAGAACGTCGCCGCGCTTCTATTTTAGCAGCGTCGGCTGCCCGGCGCCCTGGCGCGGGCCGACGCCCAAATACGTCTCGACCTCGATTTCGCCGGAGGGCTCGATCGTCACGTCGATCGCGCCGCAGCGGCTGGTGCGATAGAGCGGATAATCCTCGGCCAGCATGTCGAACACCTTCTGCTTGTGCGTCAGCTTCGAGTAGTTCGAGGCCAGGATGAATTGGGGATGCACGGCTCGGAGAAAATCGCCGGTGGTCATTTCGGCGCTGCCGTGATGCGGGGCGACCAGCACGTCGGCCCGCAAAAGATCGGGATGTTTGAGCAATTCGCGCTCGGGCGCGACCTGGATGTCGGCGGGAAACAGCACGGCTCTGCCGCAAAACGTGAGCTTGAGCACCAAGCCGCAATCGTTGGAATTCATGTCGCATTGCACGGGCGGCCAGAGAACGTCGATGGCGGCGCCATTGCCCAGATCGAGATGATCGCCCTGGTGAACGAGCGTAGGCGGGCGGCGGGCGTCCTGCAGGGTTTTGAGCAGCGACTCGGCGGGAATGTTTCCGAGAGCGTGGCGGGCAAAATGCGGGCTCATGTAAACCGTCGGCTGATTGAATTTCTCGAAGATTTCCGCGGCGGCGCTGATGTGGTCAAAATCGCCGTGGCTCAGCAGGATTTTGTCCACGCTCGAACAATTCTCGGCGCGGAGACAGGGCAGCAGCACGGTCCCGGCCAGGTCGGATATGGTGGAAGATCCAACGTCGATCAAGACGGCGTGGGAATGGGTCGGGCGGACGATCGCGCACTGGCCGGCGCCCAGGGAAACGAGGGTGATCCGCAGCGGCTCGGTGGGCGCGACGGGCGGCGGCGACCCACCGCTGGCCACGGCCGGGAGGAGCATCAGGCTCACACAAGCGGCAGCCGATCCGGCGCGGGCCAGCCAGCGCCATATTCTTCGTCGAACCGGAATGAAAAGCAGTGCGAACAGCGCGTAATAGGAGATGAGCAGCCCGATGGAAAAAGGCGGGATGGCGACGGTGGCGCCCGGAAGCCGATCCAGGGCGTCAACGGCGTGGCGCATCAGGACGATCGGAAGGACCGCGCCGGCGGCCCAGGCGTGTGCGGCACTGGGCCAGGCGAGGGTCAGCAGGATTTTCGCCACGCCGGCGACGAGGGCCACGACGGTCAGCGGCAAGAGTGCCACGCCCGCGGGAACCGCCCATGCGTTGAGTTGTCCGAAGTGATAGGCGATCAGCGGCATCGCCGCGCCCCAGGCAACACACGAGGCCAGCGCCACCGCCACGAAAGCCCGCCAAACCAATTTGAGGATCGTCACCAGCATGTTACTAGGAACAGGCGTGGGCCGATCCTGGCCGCGCCACCAGTCCCAGAAGAATTTCCCCGCCATCGGGCTGAAGAGAATCATTCCGAGCACGGCGGCGACGCTGATCTGGAATCCACCGTTGCATAAATCGGCCGGATGAATGAACAGCACCGCGGCGACGGCGAGGGCGAACATCTGAAGGATGTTCCACCCGAACGGCGTCCGAGCCTGCCGATAGTCGCGGCCGCAAGGAGGATGACCGAGCGCCACCCGGGCCAGGTCGGCAAGGCGACGCTTGCGTACAACAGCACGACCGCCAGCGCGACCAAGAAGGAAAATCGGGGCGAGCGGCGAAGGAGGCGGCAGATCAGCAGCGTGATCGCGCCGATGATCGCGACGTGCAGGCCGCTGATGGTGAGAACGTGCACGGCGCCGGTGCGGACGAATTTCTCCTCGAGGTCGCGAAGCTGCGGATCGGAATCGCCCAAGACGAAGGCGCGAAGCAGCGAGTGATCGAAGTCGCGGTCGGCGTCAAATCCCATCGCCAGGAGATGGCGGGATTCTTCCCGCAGCCAGGCGAGGGGGCTTGGGCCGTTGTCTTGCAGAATTTCCACGCCGTCGGCATGGCTCACCTTGAACGTGGCCAGGATGCGTTGATCGCGGCACCAGGCGGAGAAATTGAATTCGCCGGGATTCATCGGCCCCGCGGGTCGCTGAAGCAGGCCGGTGACGCGGACGATTTGCCCGGGACCGAGCCGGGGGTTGGGACGTTCGATGGTCAGAAAGATTCTGCCGCCGGCGCTTTTCCAGCCGGCGAGGGTGTCAATGGCGCGGACCGTCGCGATGGCGGTTTGCTTGGGCAGCAGAGAGCGCAACTCGGCCGGAGGCGGCGAAAGCAGCCTCGGCGGCTGGTCGATTGCCAGCTCAAGCCGAGCGAATTCATCGGTGTCCGCGGTGTAATTGGAAATGCTGTCGGTGGGGAACCGGTACTGCTCGATCTGCGCGGCGGATAGACCAACCCAAAACGTCGCGCAGCCGAGCAGCGCGGCGCCGGCGAGGGGCCAACGAGCCCTTGCCGCCGGAATCAACAGCGCGGCTGCGATGATGAGCCACAACCCCGGCTTGCACGGCAGTAGATTGGAGAATCCGATGCCGATCGCGAGGAGTAGACCAAAGATGACGGCGGGCCTGGCTTGAAGAAATGCAACCAGGCCGAGGGTCAGATGCGACGGCTGTTCCATACCCGCGGATTCAAGGATATCAGCGGGCAGAGAACGATTGCAAATTCGGCGGAAGCAACAGGCCCCGGTCAGGAGCGTTCGCGGGGCACGGAAATGCCTCTTTGTGCGGCGTCACGCTCCGCGTCAATGATTTCCTTGATCTTTCGGCGGAGGAAGGCGAACGCATCCCTGTATTCCGGAAGGGGTTGGACGGTGTATGCCACCTTCAGCGCGTTGCTCAACACGGCCTCAAGGTGGAACCTTGCGGTCGCGGATGGCGAGGCACAAAATCGGAAGGGGTTGCTGGCCTTGGCTCTCCATCGATTCTCGTTTGTCAAAAGGAACGTCGCGATGCGCTCCATGACGAATACCTTTCGTCGCAAACCGCCACCGTAGTTCGACACGGCATTCAATTGCTCCGCGAGGTCTCCTTCGCCGCGTTCCGTCAGGTCAAACAGCTCCTCGCCGATCTTGAGCCAGGGTCGCCAGAAGGAAGGCTTGGCGGCGAAATAATTGCAAAATATCGTATTGCGACTATCGGTGACCCAGTAGTCGAGGCGAAAATCAGGCTTGATCCCTCGAAAGAAAGCGGCCATTGCGGCGCCCGATCCGGGGTCACAAATCTCGGCTTGTTCGAGCACGTTCTGAAAGAGCCCGGAAAAATCCCACATCGGCGAAAAAAAGACGACGTCGGGCTCCGGTCCCGGCTCGAGGATGAAATCCTTGACCTGCGCGGCCGTCAGGCCGGTCTTTTCCTTGAATTTCGGCGAAAAGAAGCCGTAAAAGTCTTCCTCGATCAGGGCGTTGCCGAGCAGGAAATTTCGAATCGGCCAGTATTCGCGCCAGTCGGGCCTGGGGTTTGAAGAATTGTCCAGGGGAATAAAATCCGGGTCCAACGCGCGCCGGGTCTGGTCGGAATAGAAGATCTGATAAAGATGGGTCGAGGACATCAGCGGTTTCCCGCACGCGCCGAGGGTCACTCGACGGTGACGCTCTTGGCGAGATTTCTGGGCTTATCGACGTTGCACCCGCGAGCGACGGCGGCGTGATAGGCCAGCAATTGCAGCGGCACCACGGTCAGCAGCGGTTGCAGGCATTCCATGACATGGGGGACATAAATCACGTGGTCGCTGTAGCGGCGCATCTGGGTGTCGCCCTCGGTGGCGACGGCGATCACCTTTCCGCCGCGGGCGCGGACCTCCTCGATATTGCTGACGACCTTCTCGTATTGCGACCCGCGCGTGGCGACGAAGACGACGGGCATGTCGGGGGTGATCAGCGCGATCGGCCCGTGCTTCATTTCGGCGGCGGGCATGCCCTCGGCGTGGATGTAGCTGATTTCCTTCAGCTTCAGGGCCCCTTCCAGGGCGATGGGATAGTGATATCCGCGGCCGAGGAACAGCCAGTTTTCGCGATGGCAGAATTTGCCGGCGATGTCCTTGATCTGCTCGCTCTGGGCGAGGACGGTTTGCATCTGATCGGGAATGGCGCACAGGCCGGCGATGATTTCCTGGCACTGCGACTGGCCCATGTAGCGTCTGCGGCCGAGAAAGAGCGAGAGCATGGTGAGCACGACGCACTGGCAGGTGAAGGCCTTGGTGCTGGCGACGCCGATTTCCGGACCGGCGTGTAGATAGATTCCGCCGCCGGTTTCGCGGGCGATGGTGCTGCCGACGACGTTGACGATCCCCAGGCACAGGGCGCCTTTTTCCTTGCCCTCGCGAAGGGCGGCAAGGGTGTCGGCGGTTTCACCGGACTGGCTGATGGCGATCAGGACGGTCCCCTCTTCGACGATGGGGTTGCGGTAGCGAAATTCGGAAGCATAGGTGCATTCGGTGACGACTTTGGCGAGGTCTCTCCAGGAGATAATCGCCGAGCAGTCCCGCATGCCAGGCGGTTCCCTGGGCGGTGAGGATGATTCGCCGGGCCCGCATGAGTTCGCGGGCATGTTCGGTCAGACCGCCGAGGACGATGCGACCTTCCTTGGCGTCGGCGCGGCCGCGCAGGCAGTTGCCGATCGCCACGGGCTGCTCAAAAATTTCCTTGAGCATGTAATGGTCGTAATCGCCGAGCCCGTAGGCTTCGAGCTTGTTTTCAAGCTGGCTGATGACGGGGCTGACTTCGGTGTCGTCGATGGTGCTGGTTCGGAAACCGTCGGGATGGAGGACGGCCATTTCATTGTCGTTGAGATAGATCACGCTGGCGGTGTGCTCGACGATGGCGCTGGAATCGGAAGCGACGATGTATTCGTGCTGGCCAACGCCGATGATGAGGGGACTGCCCCTTCGCGCCACGACGAGGGTTTCGGGCTCATCCTTGCAGATGACGGCGATGCCGTAGGTTCCTTCGACCTGATGCAGCGCCGCCTGCACGGCGTGCTGAAGGAGCGAAGCGCCGTTGGGCAAGTGATTTTTGGATTTCAACTCGGCGTAGAAATCGCCGATCAGGACGGCCAGGACTTCGGTGTCGGTCTGGCTGGAGAAGGTATGTCCCTTTTCGGTGAGGAACTGCTTGAGGGCGACGTAGTTTTCGATCACGCCGTTGTGAACCAGGGCGATCAACCCGCTGTCATCGGTGTGCGGATGGGCATTGACCTCCGTGGGGGCGCCGTGCGTAGCCCAGCGCGTGTGGGCCATGCCCAGGTGGGCCTTGGGAAGGGCCTCGCCATGGCTCAGGGCGTTTTCCAAAACGCTGATCCGGCCGACGGCCCGACGAACGTGCAGCTTATGTTGATTGTCGATGACGGCGATTCCGGCTGAGTCGTAACCGCGATATTCCAGGCGTTTCAGCCCCTCAATAAGCAGGGGCTGGCAAATTTTCCGGCCGACGTATGCAACGATTCCACACATTCAAACCTCCCGAGAGGATGGCCGTCCCGGTTGATTGTCACTCGCCCGGAGCAGCCATAAAGGCCCCATGACGGCCAGTGTATAACCGGCCCGCGGCGAGGCAAGCCGCAATTTACGCTTTCATCGACATTTAAGGGCGTGGATTTGTCATAAAAACCCACGGAATACCCCTTACATGCCGTTGACCGGGAAATGTTTCACAAACTATAATGAGACGCCGGCGCAAACCTTGGAATAAGGCTTGGAAGTCCCAAAGAACAGAGTTCTGGTCTTGGCTTCGCCTTCGACGGTCAATTCCGTCGCCATCGATTGTCTTAAATCCTGTTGCGAAGTTCACCAGATTGACTCGATCGACAAGGCCATCGATCTGATCAAGACGGAACATTTCACGGCGATCTTTTCCGAAGCGGCCGATTTCCTCCCCCTTGAACGCGCCCTCATCAGCCAGCAGGCGAACCTGATTTTGAATACCATCGGCGAGGGGGTGTGCATCGTGGACGGGGAGGGGCGAAGCAACTGGATGAACAAGAAGATGCAGGCGTGGCCGGCGAGGGTACACGAGAAGATTCGCCGCACGTGTCAGGAAGCATTCGACATTTTCAGCAAACAAGTCAGCCCGCAGACCTCCGACGCCCCCGCCTCCAGCCGATCCAAACGCTACGCACTGAACATCGAAGACCAGCAGTTCATGGAGCTGATCGCCAGCCCGGTGATCAATCCGCGCGGACAGGTGGTGCAGGTGGTGGCGGTGGTTTGGGATGCGACGGGAACGCGGCGGCTTCAGCAGAAGATCGACGCCATCGACAAGGCGGGGCGCGAGCTGGTCCGGCTCGAAGGCGAGGCGCTGAGCAAATTGAACGTCGGGCAGCGACTCAAGCTCCTGGAGGAAAAGATCATCAGCTTCACCAGCGATTTGATGCACTTCGATCATTTCGCGATCCGGCTGTTGGATCGCAAGACCAACAAGCTGGAACTGGTCATCAGCGCCGGTTTGCCGGCGGAGGCCCTGGCCGTCGATCTCTTCGCCGAAAGCGAAGGCAACGGGATCAGCGGTTACGTGGCGGCCACGGGCCGAAGCTACATCTGCCCGGATGTGGACCGGGACCCGCGCTATGTCGTCGGCCTGGACAGCGCCAAGAGCAGCCTGACGGTTCCCCTTCGTTTGCACGACAAAGTCATCGGAATCTTCAACATCGAGAGCCGGCAACGGGCGGCCTTCAACGAGGACGACCGGCAGTTCGCGGAAATCTTCGGCCGATACGTGGCCATCGCCCTGAACATTCTGGATTTAATGGTGGTGGAGCGGGTGAGCACGAGCCACAAAGTCGCCGACGACGTCTGCGGGGAAGTCGCGGGGCCGCTGAACGATATCGCCTCCGACGCCAACGCCCTGATGGACGACTACATCGGTCAGGACGACCTGCGTCAGCGGCTGCAGCAGATCATGGAGAACGTGAACACGATCCGGAAGAGCCTGCGTCAGGCGGCGGAAGGGCCGCATACGGTTTTGGGCGCCGGCGATGTTAAGGGGACGGACGACCCGATCATCGGCCACACCCGCATCCTGGTGGCCGACGACGAGCCGAATATTCGCAGCACGATCAGCGACGTTTTGCGCAAGTACGGAGCGACGATCACGATGGCCGCTTCGGGCAACGAGGCCATCACCCTGCTGGAAGGGAGCAATTTCGAGTTGGTGGTGAGCGACATCAAGATGCCGGACAAGACCGGCTACGACGTTTTCGCCGCGGCCCACAAGCACAATTCCGCGATGCCGGTCATACTGATGACGGGATTCGGGTATGACCCGAATCACAGCATCGTCCGCGCCAGCCAGGAGGGATTGGCCGCGGTCCTGTTCAAGCCGTTCAAGGTGGAGCAACTCCTCGGGGAAGTACGCAAGGCGCTGCAGGCTGTTGTCGTGAAGTGACGCTCATGGGGCGTTATCGCCCGGTCCTTCCGATGGATCTTTCGTCCGACGCCTGCGGGCGAGGACGGCTTGCTTCAATAAATATTCAATCTGCCCGTTGACGCTGCGTAGTTCATCCTGCGCCCATCGCTCAATCTCGGCCCAGAGCGCTGGATCGATCCGCAGGACGAGGTTCTTTCGTTCAGCCATCGCCCTTGCTCAGGTGTAAAGAGTGCCGGTGTTGATGACGGGCTGCACTTGCGACTCGCCGCAGAGCACGACCATGAGATTGCTGACCATGGCGGCCTTGCGCTCGTCATCGAGAACAACCACCTGTTTTTCGGCCAGGTCTTTCAGGGCCATCTCAACCATGCTGACGGCGCCGTGGACTATTTTTTGCCGGGCGGCGATGACGGCCTCGGCCTGTTGGCGCCTGAGCATGGCCTGGGCGATCTCCGGCGCGTAGGCCAAATGGGTCAGCCGGGCCTCATCCACGATCACGCCCGCCTTGCCGAGGCGGTCCTGCAATTCCTTTCGTAAGCCTTGGGAGATTCCGTCAACCCCGCTGCGCAAGGTGAGTTCACCTTCTTCACCATCATCGTAGGCGTAGCTGCTGGCGATATGCCGTAGCGATGTTTCGCTCTGGGTTTGAACGTACCCTTCATAGTCATCAACGTCGAAGACCGCCTGCGCGGTGTCGCTGACGCGCCAGACGACAACGGCCGCGATCTCAATCGGGTTGCCGCGCTTGTCGTTGACCTTCAGCTTCTCGCCGTTGAGCGTGCGCGCTCTGAGGGAAATCTTGTACCGCGGCGGAATCCGGCGACGCAAAGGCAGGTCCGCCAGCTTGGGCCGGATCCCGTTGGAATAGAAAGGACTGCCCCAATGAAATCCGCTGTCGCGCGCCGTTCCCTTATAGGCGCCGAAGAGGATGCGGACTCGGGCTTCGTTGGGCTGCAGGGTGAAGAAACCGGCGAATAGAACGATGATCACCGGCAAGAACAGCAATGCCGGAGCGAGCAAGCTCCAATCCGGATTCCCCAGCGTTGGATGCGCGATGCAAAAGAGAATTTGCCAGACATTCACAATGAGTGCCGCCAGCAGTATCACGAGCATGAGCCAGCCGGAAATCATTCGGACTTGCCGTTCCCGATGAGGGGCCAGAGCTTGGTCGTCCACAGTTGTCCTCCCGTTTGTTGGCGATTGTTATCAATATGATATCATAATGATTTCAGACACGCCTTCAAGATTATTTGCTATATTTCACTTAATATGTTTATTTATAGATGTTTATGACGATCTATCCAGGAGGCCAATTGAACGGCCGCCCAGCGAGAACATGCAGATGGAGATGAAAGACCGTTTGCTGAGCACCGAGCCCGCAATTAAAGACTGTGCGGTAGTCGGTATGCCCCATTTGCTTCATCAGTTTGGCCGCGACGAGAAACATTCCCCCGACCAGTTCAGCATCTTGGGGCGTCAGGTCGTTCAGCGTGGGGATCACCTTTTTTGCGATCACCAGCAGATGCACCGGGGCCTGCGGGCTGATGTCATGAATCGCGATGTAGCGCTGGTCGTCGTAAGCGATCTTGGCGGGGATTTCCCTGGCGATGATTTTGCTGAAAAGGGTTTGTTCCATGTCGCGTGCAGATTCGGGTTTCTTCCCCGCCGAGTCAAGTGCCGCGGGCTTGCCCAGAATGCCGGTTTCAGCCCTGTTTTTCGGCAATTCCAGCACTAAAATAATTGAATTGACTCGGGTTTGTGCTACCACTATAGTCCGGCGCGACCATCCCACAACGTGATCGGAGTCTCATGAGTCAGGCTGTTTCCCTTCCAGGAAAAAACGCGGGTCTTGAGGGGGTTGTCGCGGCGCCCAGTGAAATCTGCTTCATCGACGGCGTGGCCGGGCGGCTGGTCTATCGCGGTTATGAAATCGGCGATCTGGTCGAAAACACCACCTTTGAAGAGACCGCCTTTCTACTTTGGGAAAGCAAACTGCCCAATCGGACGGAGTTGGAGGAACTCAAATCGCATTTGGCCGACGCCGCGGCGGTCCCCGCCCACACGCTGGCGATTTTGAAAGCCCTGCCTTCCCGGACCGAACCGATGGACGCCTTGCGAACGGCGGCCAGTTCGCTCAGCAGCGACGATCCGGACCTGCGAAGCAATGAGCCGCCCGACAACCTTCGCAAGGCGATCCGGTTGACGGCGCAGTTCCCGACGATCGTGGCGGCATTCCATCGGATACGAAGCGGCCAGCGGCTGGTGAGTCCGGAGCCCAAGCTGTCCATCGCGGGGAATTTTCTTTACATGCTCACCGGCGTCAAGCCGCATGAAACGCTCGCCCGCGTGCTCGATGCGGCGCTGGTGCTGCATGCGGAACACGGGTTCAACGCCAGCACGTTCGCGGCCCGGGTCACCGCGGCGACGCTTGCCGACATGCACGCCGGGGTCACCGCCGCCGTCTCGGCGCTGAAGGGCCCGCTGCATGGCGGAGCGAATCAGGAGGTGATGGAGCTGCTTCTGGAATGCGGCGACATGGACGCGGTGATCAACCGCGTCAGCGCCATGCTCGCCGCGGGCGAAAAGATTCCCGGCTTCGGCCATCGCGTGTACCGAACATTGGATCCGCGCGCCGCCTTCCTCCGCGCCATGAGCAAACAGCTCGGCGAAGCCGCCGGAAACACCAAGTGGTTCGAAATGTCCGAGCGGATCATCCCCATCGTCAAGGAAGCGAAGAATAAAGACCCGAACGTGGATTTCTTCAGCGCCAGCGCGTACTACACGATGGGAATCCCGATCGATCTATACACGCCGATTTTCGCGATCGCGCGGATCGCCGGTTGGACGGCCCACATCATGGAACAGCACCGCAACAACCGGATCATTCGCCCGCAGGACGATTATCGCGGGCCGTTTGGGCTGAAGGTCACGCCGATCGATCAGCGCTGATTCCAAAAACCCGAAGCCCGAAACCAGAATGACGAATCAAGCCCGAATGACCAAAACCCCAAACGAAGGCCCGCTTCAGTCATTCTGGTTTCGGATTTGATTCGTCATTCTGGTTTCGGATTTCGGGTTTAAGCGCTTTCCGCAAACATCCCCGAACGTTTTTGAGCATTCCGCGCGCTATTACCGCATCCACCCCGCGCTTTTGCATCACGATCGCGGTTGTTACCTCGCCGCCGGTGGTTTTCAGCAGGGCGATCGCCTTGTCGCGCGGCAGGCCCGTCAGGGCGGCCACGATCCGGGCGGCGCGGTCCCACAATTTTTGATTCGTCGCCTTCAGATCGACCATCAGGTTTTCGTAGACCTTTCCAATCCGGACCATCGACAGCGTGGTGATCTGGTTCAGCACCAGCTTGGTGGCGGTGCCGGCCTTGAGCCGGGTCGATCCCGTCAAAACCTCCGGCCCGGTCAGGGGGCGAATGACCAGATCGGCATTGGGCTCGGCCGCTGTCTTATTCACGCAACAGAGGAATATGGTCCTGGCCTTCAATAGTTTTGCGCGGCGAAGCGCTCCGCGAACAAATGGCGTCGTCCCGCCGGCGGCAATTCCCAGCACCACGTCCCGGCGACCCACCTTCATTGCATTCATGGCGGCGGCCCCATCGTACGCCCGATCCTCCGCGCCTTCCCTGGAGCGGAACATCGCACGATCGCCGCCGGCAATGATGCCCCGAACGAGCGACGGATTGGTGCCGAAGGTCGGCGGACATTCGGCGGCATCGAGAACGCCGAGGCGGCCGCTCGTCCCCGCCCCGACGTAAAGCAGCCTTCCGCCACCTTTCAGTGCGGCGGCAACCCATTTCACGGCCCGGGCGATTTCCCGCCGCTGCCGGGCCACGGCCTTCACCGCGACCGCATCCTGCGCATTCATCACAGCCAGCGCATCTTCGACGGACAACCGATCGAGGCGCATCGACTCGGGCAACCGCTGTTCCGTCAGCAGCCGCGACCGATCCGATATTTTGTGCGCGCGACGGTTCATTCACGGCTTTGGCGTAATGGCTCCGAGCACGACGTTTCTGCGAGCCCCGGTCGCGGCCGGGACGTTGCCGGGAACGCCGTCCAGCGTCGCCGCCCCCAGCAGCGCGAAGGCGATCGCTTCCTTGGCCGGCGAAGGAATGCCCAGTTCGTCGATGGTTTTAAGCGGAATATCCCGTGCAAGAATTCCGATCAGCGTTTCGTTCAACGTTCCGCCTCCGCTGGCAACGATCTCATCCGGGACCGGTTGGAGAAACCGGCGGATGGATTGCGCGATCGAATCCGCCGCGATCAAGCAAGCGGTATGCAGAAGATTTTCCAGAGAATGAGGTTCGTCCGCGGCGGCCTGTGCATCGGAAAAAAGCCTCACCATTGCCGGCCCATCGGTGGATTTCGGCGGCGGCTTGGAGAAATAGGGGGAACCGAGCACTCGCTTGACGATGGAAACAATGGGCAAACCCTTGGCGGCGCGTCGGCCATTTTCATCCCATCCGGGTCCGTTCGGATCGGCCAGGCGCATCAGGTGGTCGCTGAGGCAATTGCCCGGTCCGGTATCAAACGCGATCAGCTTTTCGATTCCCTCTCCCGCGGGCAGGTAGGTTAGATTGGCGATCCCGCCGATGTTGAGCAGGACGCGATTTTTGCTCGGGTGGCGAAAGAGCAAATAATCCGCGAGCGGGACCAGGGGCGCCCCCTGCCCGCCGGCGGCGCAATCCGCTCGCCGGAAATCGCTCACGACCGCGCACCCCACCTCCGCGGCCAAGAGGGCCGGATCGAGCCATTGAATGGTGTTCGGCGGGTCGTGAAAAAGCGTCTGCCCGTGGGCCGCGACCGCCGTCAAATCCGCGGCGCTGAAATCAGCGGCGAGGAGCGCTTCGTTGACCGCGGCGGCGTAGGACAGGGAAATCTCCCTTCCGACTTCTGCCAGGACCGAAATCGGCATCGGTTCGCCCAGGCGAATTCTTGCGATGGCGTCGCGCAGGCCGGCGGGAAACGCCCGGCAATGCCACTTGAGCAAGGTGGCGGACATCTCCAGTCCGCGTCCACGGATGCGAATCAGGGCGACATCCACGCCATCGGCGCTGGTTCCGCTCATGGCCCCGGCCACGATCCGGGCGGTTTGTCTTGTCGGTCCCATAAGCCGGCCTTTGTTGGCAAATATTGCCGGGATTCTCACTGTTTCGCGGCATAGCCGCAATCTTGCTCTTTTGCGGCAATTCAACCTGCCGCACGTCAGGGTGTATAATAGAATGGTAATATCGGGGCTTGGATCTCGATATTGATGGGTGTGAGGAGGCATTTTTTATGGCCGAACAGGAAAGGAATTCGACTGAGACGACTGGCGTTTCGGCGGATTCCATCGCCACGGCCGTTGCCAGGCCGAAGGCGAAAACGAAACGCAAGTCCGCGCGGCGAAGGCGCCGCCGACGAAGCTTCCGATGTGGAACGTCATGCTTCACAACGACGACAGCAACGACATGGTTTTCGTGGTGATGGCGATCGTGGAATTGACGCCGCTATCGCAGCACGACGCCAAGGAACGGATGCTGGAAGCGCACAAGCACGGCGTGGCCCTGCTTCTGACGACGCACAAGGAATTGGCGGAACTGTACAAGGATCAATTCCACTCCAAGGGCCTGAGCGTGACGATCGAGCCGGAGAAATAGGCTTAAACGGGCGATCGCGATTCCGGGACATCGGCGTAGCCCGCGGTGCTCTCCTCGACACGCTCGGAACAGGTTGCACCGCCGCTAAATATGCTTGAATTGTTCCTGATTCGCGGTTCCTTGTTTAGTCAAACTCGCGGTCCTTTTTGATCGCCGACTTCAGCCGCCGCAAATATTCCTGCGCCGAAATATCGATGCAACCGAATTGCCGGAGATGCGGCGTCGTGGCCTGCGTGTCGAGCAGCTCAAAACCGCGCTCGCGCAGACGATTGACGAGATGCGCCAGGGCAACCTTGCTGGCGTCGCGAACGCGATGGAACATGCTCTCGCCGAAAAACGCCGCGCCCAGGCTGACGCCGTACAGCCCGCCGACCAGCCGGCCATCCTTCCATGCTTCGATGCTGTGAGCCATTCCGATCTTATGAAGGCGAACGTAGGCGGCGATGAGGGGCTCGCTGATCCAGGTGCCGCCGGTTCGCTCCTCCTGGCAACCGCGCATGGTCGCCTCGAAGTCGTGATTGATGCGGATTTCGAACCCGCCCTCGGCCGGAGATTTCCGTATCAGCCCCCGCAAGGTTCGGGGAAGGTGAAATGATTCCAGAGGAATGACGCCGCGCGGATCGGCGGTGAACCATTGAACGTGCCCGCTCCGATTGGCCATCGGAAACAGGCCCTGGGCATAGGCGCTGATCAGCGTGCGAGGATCGAGCGGAACCGACTCGGGCATGATTCATGCAAATATATCGTCACTTGGGATCTGTCACTTGTCATTTGTCATTTGTCATTTGTCCGGCGTGCTGGTTACCACAAGCGCATCTGCATTCCGTCCGGCTTGCGGAATGACGCGGTGGAGAGCGATGGGAAATGACCTGTAATGCCCGCCTTTCGCTTGGCCAACTCGAATAGGCGCTTAAGTTGATCGGCCCAGATTCCCGTGGGGCGAAAACGCGAGGCGAAATTGGGATCGTTTAGCTTTCCTTGGCGGCCCTCACGAATGCGATTCAGGATTTTGCGCTGGCGATCGGGAAAGTGTTGGTCCAGCCAATTCTGAAATAAAACTTTCACCGCGAATGGCAGGCGCAGCGATTGGTAGCCGGCGAAGGCGGCTCCGGCCTGGGCGGCGGCGGTGAGAATCGCGGGCATCTCCTGGTCGGTCAGGCCTGGAATCACCGGGGCCACCATCACGCCGACCGGAATTGCGGCTTCGGCGAGCAAACGAATCGCATCCAGACGGCGAGCCGGCGAGGCGGCGCGCGGCTCCATCTTCATCGCAAGCTCCGAATCCAGCGTCGTGATGGAAAGCAGCACGGCCACAGCTTGCTTGGCCGCGAGGATCTTCAGTACATCAATGTCGCGCGTGACGAGATGGCTCTTGGTGAGGACCGATACGGGGTTGCCGAACTCCGCCAGCACCTCGAGGCATCGCCGCGTGAGCTTCAGCCTCCGTTCGATCGGCTGATAGCAATCCGTCACGCCGGATAACTGCAACAACTTCGGCTCCCACTTGGGGCCGGCCAGCTCCGCCCGCAGCAATTCCGGCGCGTTCCGCTTCACCACGATCTTCGATTCGAAATCCAAGCCGGCTGAGAAGCCGAGATATTCGTGCGTCGGCCTGGCGAAGCAATAGACGCACCCGTGCTCGCAGCCACGATAAGGATTGATGCTGGCTTCGAAGGGGATATCAGGACTGTCGTTGGTGGCGATGATCTTGCGCGTGGTGTCGGAGAAGAAAACGGTCGTGGGACCGGGATCGTCGCAGTCGGGCGATTGGGGATCGGGCAAGACATGGAGTTGGAAGAAGCGGTTCCTGGGGTTGTCGGCGGCTCCACGGCCGCGGGGGATGGTGGGGTTTGGGCGCGGGGGCATGGCGTATTTTAGGCAAAGCCCCCCGGTGAATCACCGGGGGTTAAATGGGTGGGTCGGGGCTTTGCGCGCGATTGGGGCGTTTTTTTTATTCTCGCCGCCAAACTGTTCCATCGGGGCGGTCTTCCAAGACGATGCCGAGTTTTTTCAGGCCATCCCGCACCGAGTCGGATAGGGCGAATTGCTTCGCCTTTCGGGCATCGCTGCGGAGTTGGATGATCAGGGCCATCAGTTGTTCCACGGTCCCCGGCTCCTTGGCGCGTAAGCCGGGAAGTCCCGGGCGAAACAGGCCGAGAATCTGTCCCAGTCGGCGGAGAGTCTGTGCGGCGGCGGCGGCGGCCTGGATCACGTCCTCGTGCCGGGTGGTCTCGGCGCGGTTCTGTTCCAGGAAGCCGTTCACGTCGCCGGCGAGCTCGTGCAGAACGGCGATGGCGCCGGCGGTGTTGAAGTCGTCGTCCATCATCTCGAGGAAGCGCATCTTGTCGCCGATCACCTGCCTGGCAAAGCCGCTGACTTCGGATTCGAGCAGACGGGCGGCGATCTGATCCATCTCCGGCGCATTTTCAGCCAGCGGCTTTCCGGTCAATCGCTCGACGCGGTCGGTCAGGCGATCGAAAACCGCCAGCCCCTTGCGGGAATTGTTCAGCACCTCATCGGTGAATTCGATGGGCCGGCGATAATGGGTGGACAGCAGCATGTAGCGCAGCAATTCGGGGCCCCAGGTGTCGAGCAGTTCGCGGGCGGAGACGACGTTCCCCAGGCTGCCGCTCATCTTTTCGTCCGCCCATTCGCCGCTGGCCAGCTTGGTCTTGATGCGGGTCAGTCCGTTGTGAAGCCAGTATTTGGCAAAGGGCTTTCCGGTGGCGCATTCCGATTGGGCCAGCTCGTTTTCGTGATGGGGGAACATCAGGTCCATTCCCCCGCCGTGGATGTCGAAGGTCTCGCCGAGATACTTGATGCTCATGGCGGAGCATTCGATATGCCACCCCGGCCGGCCCTTGCCCCAGGGCGAATCCCAGGCGGGCTCGCCGGGCTTGGCACTCTTCCAAAGAGCGAAGTCGGCGGGATTTCGTTTCCCCTGACCTTCCAGCGCCCGCGTGCCGCTGGCCTGCTCCTCGACCTTCCGGTTGGAGAGCTTGCCATAATCGGCGTCCTTGGCAACGTCAAACCAGACGTTCCCCCCCACCGCATACGCGAATCCGCCGGCGATGAGTTTCTGGCACATCTCGATGATGTCGGGGATATGCTCCGAGGCCTTGGGGAAGCGGTCGATTGAATCGACCCCGAAGCGGTGCAGGCAATCGAGATACTCTGCCGTGTATTTTGCGGCCAAATCGGCAACTGTGACGTTTTGCCTGGCGGCGGCTTCGATGAGTTTGTCATCCACGTCGGTTATGTTGACGATCCAATTGACCTCCCAGCCTTTGAATCTGAGGTAGCGCTTGATGGCATCGAAGACGACGGGCCCGACCATGTGACCGATATGCGACGACTTGTAAACCGTCGGGCCACAGAGATAGATCCCCACCCTGCCGGGCCGAATCGAGGCGAACAACTGCTTCTCACGGGTCAGAGTGTCGTAAACGCGCAGGCTCATGAGTTTGTCCGCTCCATTGTCCCCTCCAAATTACGGGCCAGCAATACGACGGCGTGTGCGGCGATGGCCTCGCCGCGACCCACCGCATCGCACCCCTCGTTCGTGCCGGCCTTGACGTTCACCGGGCAGCGAACCATCTCAGAGAGCGATTGCACCATATTGGATTTGTACGGCTTGAGCCTGGGACGCTCGGCCAGGATCGTCACGTCCACGTTCACCGGGGCAAATCCCAGGCCGACGACCCGCTGCATGGCGGCATCGACGAATAACCTGCTGGCGGCGTTTTTCCAGCGGGGATCGGTGTTGGGAAACATTTCGCCGATGTCGCCCAGGCCGACGGCTCCCAGAAGGGCATCGACCAGGGCGTGCAGGACGACGTCGCCATCGGAATGAGCCAGCGGCGAAATTCCATCGGCGACTTCGACTCCGGCGAGCAGCAGCTTCCCTTTGGACTGCAACCGATGGATATCGTAGCCATGGCCGATTCGGAAATCATTGGGGTTCCGTGAAATCACAAACCGTACTCCCGGATCTTGCGATACAGAGTCCGCTCGCCGATTCGCAGTATCTTAGCAGCCTGCTCGCGGTTGCCATCGACCATTTTCAAGGTATTTCGGATGAGTTCCTTTTCGGCCTGTTCGATGCTGATGCCGACGAGGTTGTCCATTGCGGCGAGATGTTCTGCGGCGGCGCCGGCGGGCTGGATTTCCGGCGGCAGGGTTTCCGGGCCGAGGATTTTTCCCGAGGAGAGAACGACCATGTTCTCGACGGCGGTGCGAAGCTGGCGCACGTTGCCGGGCCAACTGAACGACATGAGCATCTGCTGCGCCGCCGGGGCGATGCCATCCAGGTCCTTCTGATATTTTTCCGCGAATTCCTTCAGGAAATAGTGAATCAGCAGGGGGATATCCTCGCGGCGTTCCCGCAGCGGCGGGAGAGTGAGGGTGACGCCCTTGAGCCGGAAAAACAAATCCTCGCGGAACTGCTTCTCGGCGACCATCTCATCCAATTTGCGGTTGGTGGCGCTGATCAGGCGGACATCGACCTGGATGGGCTCATTGCTGCCCAGGCGAACGACCTCGCCGTTTTCCAGCACGCGCAGCAGTTTGGCCTGCATGACGGCGGGCATGTCGCCGATCTCGTCCATGAACAGGGTTCCGCCGTCGGCGTGCTCGAAGCGTCCCTCGCGATCGGCCTGGGCTCCCGTGAAGGCGCCGCGGACGTGGCCGAACAGCTCGTCTTCCAGAATGCTTTCGCTCAGCCCGGCGCAATTCAACGCGACCAATCGGTGCTTGCGGCGGCGGCTGGAGTAATGAATCGCGCGAGCGATCAGCTCCTTGCCGGTGCCGCTTTCGCCCATGATGAGGATGGGAATGTCGCTGGAGGCCACCTGCCGCGCCGTCGCCAAAACCCGCTGCATCCCCGCGCTTTTGCCGATGATTCCCTCAAAACCGGTTTGCTCGTCAAGCTGGCCCTGGAGTGACCTGGTTTTGCTTCTGCAAGGCGGACCGCTCGGCCGCTCGATTCACCTGCGCCCGGAAATGACTCAAATCCAGCGGCTTTTCAATGAACCCGTAGGCGCCATCATTCATCGCCTGAACGGCCAGGGGAATATCCCCGTGCGCCGAAACCAGAATCACCTGGGGTGGAGGATTGAGATTCTTGGCTTTTTTCAGCACCTCGAGCCCGTCGCGCTTCCCCTCCATCACCAGGTCGGTGACGATCACGTCATAGCTTTTCTGGCGCAGGCGGACTTCGGCTTCGGCGAGGCTGTGAACCACGTCGCAGCGATGCCCCTGGCGCTCGAGGGCTTCGGACATGACCTGGGCATGGTCCCGTTCGTCGTCAACGACGAGCACCGTCGCTTTGGAGATTTGTTCTTCCTCTGACATAGCCGGCGGCATTTTACTCGCGAGCAGACCGCGCGGCGACGGGCTGAAGCGGATTCATCACACCACCATCGGCAGCCGGACCCTGAAATCGGAGCCTTTGCCCGGCTCACTGTGGACCGTGAGCTGGCCGTCGTGTTCCTGGATGATTCGCTGGGACATCGCCAAACCTAGGCCAGTGCCCCCGCTTTTCGTTGAGTAATAGGCGCTGAATATCTTGCCCAAATCCTCGGCGGGGATGCCGCTGCCGGTGTCGATCACGTCGATCACGGCGCTGTGGCCGTCGGCGGATGCGGAAAGAATCAACTCCCCGCCTCCGGGCATCGCCTGCAGGGCGTTGATCAGGAGATTCAGAACGGTCTGCTTGATCAAGCGGGGATCGATGCGGATGAGCAAGGGGGCGGCATGCGGCTTGAATCGAAGGTGGACGTGATTCACCTGAGCCTGCGGGGTGAAGAAATCGACCAGTTCCTCCAGCAGGACATTCAGATCCACCTCTTTTCGCCGCAGTTCGATCTTGCCGGCGAAGCGCAGGAAATCGTCAAGGATTTCGCGCAGGCGGGAAGCCTCGCGGCTGACCGTGCCGAGACGGGCGCGGAACCGGCTGTACGCGGGATCGGCGGGATCGAGGTCTTCCTGGAGAAGCTGAAGGTTGAGCAGAACGGTGGAGAGCGGATTCTTGATTTCGTGGGCGAGGCCCCCGGCGAGGGTTCCGAGTTCGGCGAGGCGCTGAACGGATCGCCATCTGGCTCTGCGTCGCCGAGTGGCGGCGCGCATGCGCGACAGCGTTCGGCGCATCCGCCGCCAATGCCGCCGGAGGCGCATCAGAACCGCCGCGGCAAGGCCCGCTGACACCAGCAAGCTGCCCAATAAGCCGACCAAAAGGCCTGGCAGGAAATGATTCATGAGCCGAGGCGGCTACTGTACCGCCGCGGGGCTCAATTTTTAACCATCACCCGTTCGCCGAGGCGTTTGACGGCCTGAGCAGACAGTCCCTTGGAGCCGGAGACTTGCTCGAATTCGACCTGCTCTCCGTCCTTGAGGGACCGAAAGCCATCGCCTTCGATGCTGCTGAAATGAACAAAAACGTCGGTTCCCTCCGGGTTGAGGATGAATCCAAATCCCTTCTTCGAATCGAACCACTTGACGGTTCCAACAGTCATGACCGTCCTCCCAAACAAAACCGATGAAGTTTTCCGGAGCTGAAGATGTGTGCCCCAAACTTCGCCGGATACCAAAGAGATGAAACAACCGAGGCGACAGGACGAACGCCAAGCCGCCCCACGAACGCGCTTATATTATAAATTTGCTGCCTCGACATGTGCGCCCAACCAATTTTGCGAAGTGGTACACTGACGTGGGTCAGTATAACCGGGGCGGTTGGAATTGCAATATTTTTTTTGCGGCTCTTTGCTTGGAAATGTTGTCCCGCCCGTTTGCGCAAAAAAAGCCGCGGGATGGCTATCCCGCGGCTTTGTGTCTGCTGCGACGATCAAGTTTCAGGAGATGGAATGGCGCAAGCGCTCCCTGCGCGGCATCGCAAATAGCCCGCGGCGCCCATCCCCGCCAACATCAGCAAGGTGATGGGCGCGGCCGGGGGCAGCGGAACGACCGGGGCAACTGAGACCGGATTGGCTACGCCGTTCAGCAGCGTCAGCGGATTGTCGCCCGTCGCCAGAGACAGGCTGTAATTCACGAAGTTGGCGCTTTGGTCATTGCTGGTTGCCTGGGCATCGAGCGTCAGGTTATACACGCCGGCCGCCAGAGTGCCCTGAGTTTGGAAGTTGACCAGATTTACCGTTGTAATGGGCGCGAACAGGTTATTGCCCGAAGCGTCGGTCAACTGAATGGACGCCGACGTGTTGCCCGGCACGGCCGGATCGTTGGAGCCGTTCAGATTTGCCGAGAAGGCGTATGCCTGCGCCTGTGCAACGTCGAAGGTGATATGAAAAGCGGTGGTGGCCGACGAGTTGGCCGGGCCGATGCTGAGGCCGAGGTTGGAATCCGCCCGGACCGAGCCGCTGGCGTCGATCTCGTTGACGTTCAGAGAAGATTGCTGAACGGCCGACGCCGTTGCCAACGGGCCGCCGGGACCGAGCGTTGACGTCACAGTGGCGCTGCCGGCGAAAATGCCCATCCCGTTGGCTTGTTGCGATTGGCTTTGCGTGTCGGTCATCGGCGTCGTATCGGTTCCCCCGCGGAAAAAGCCCGTCGCTGTCGAATTGGCCGATACCGACCGATCCTGCGCCTCATATGCGATGGGGACTGAAGTTCCGTAGGCAGAGGAAATGCATCCCAACGTCAATCCGCCCGTGACAACGATCCAACCCAGTTTCCGAGATCTCATGGAAGGACTCCCTTTCACCCTTGCGCGGCGACGCCAAGTATTTTCGACCGGAAGATTGGTTTTTCGTGACGGACCGATAATGAGCTTGTGGTTGCAAGCCTTGGCCCGGTAATCTAAGGAGTGTGCGATGGATCGTCGGGGACATTCACGGCATGTCCGAGCCACTCAAGGGGCTGGTGGAGTTCGTCGCCAAGACCGACCCGTCGCCGCAGTGGATCTTCGTCGGGGACTACGTGAACCGGGGTCCGGATTCCCGCGGCGTCATCGAATTCCTGCTTAAACTTCCCAATGCCCGCTTTTGCCGTGGAAACCACGATGACGTTTTCGACGTCATTCTCAACGGTCAAAGTTACGTCGATCAACTGACCCACAACAATCGCTGGGCGGCTTACAAATGGTTCATGGAACACGGTCTTCGCGACACGCTGGCCAGTTACGGCGCCGATGATGCCGCGATGCGCGGCGTATTGGATCATCCCACGGCTGCCGGACTCGACGGCCTGATCGCCGGCGTCCCGCGGACGCATCGGCAGTTCATCCGCAATCTCCTGCCGGTGATCGAGGAACCCGACGTGTTCATCGTTCACGCCCGCTGGGACCCCAGCACGCCCGATGAAGACCCCAGCCCGGCGACTTTTCTGGACGTTGATCGCGATCTGCGCAAAACCGCAACCTGGGGACGCTTCTCGCCCGCCGAAGTCGATCAGCCGAAAACCTGGCGGCGAACGGGTTTCTTCGGCCATACCCCGGTTGATTATTACGGCGCTCGCGGCGGCTACAGCTGCGCATGGGGGTGGGAAACTCGTCCCGGTGATCGGGGAGAGAATGGTCCTGCTCGACACCGCCGCGCGCTCAGCCCGGTGGGTCGTCTGACGGCCTACTGCCCCGATACCTCCAGCTACGTTCAGGTCGATCGGCAAGGCCACCCGGTTTGAAGAAGCGAAAGTGATCGCCCATGACGCCCACCCTCGCGGCGAATCTCCGCCCCCATCGCCTGAAGCTGGCGCTGCTTTCGCCGCAAATCGCGCCCAACACCGGCAACATCGCCCGCGCCTGCGTCGCGACCGGGACGGAGATGCACCTGGTCCGCCCCCTCGGCTTCGTCCTGAGCGACAAAAACCTCCGCCGCAGCGCCATGGATTACTGGCCTCGGCTGCGACTGAAGGTTCACGACGATTCCAACGCCTTTTTCGTCGCCGCCCGCGGCGAGGCCGGGACGATTTGGCTCTTTTCCAGCGCCGGGGGCCGATCGCTCTGGCAAACCAAATTCGCCGATGGCGACTGGCTGGTCTTCGGCAGCGAAACCTCGGGCATCGCCCCGGCCATTCTCGCGGAGCATCCGGACCGGATCGTGCGCATCCCGCAAATGCCGGACGAACGCTGCCTCAACCTCTCCGCCGCCGCCAGCATCGCATTGTTTGAAGCCCTTCGGCAGATTCAATCGGATACAATGTCCATTTGATTCGCGTCACGGTGCGCGATCGCGGCCCAGCTTTGGAATGAGGTGAACAATGGAAGTCGCATTGAGGGAAAGGCATTGCACGGCATGCAAACCCGGAACCCCGGCCCTGACCGATACGGAAGTCAGTCTGCTTCTGCCGGCGATCTCCGGGTGGGAATTGCAAGGCGGCCAAATCGCCAAGACCCACCGATTCAAGGATTTCCATCAGACGATGGCATTCGTGAATGCCGTCGCGTGGGTGGCGCATCGGGAAGACCACCACCCGGACATGGAAGTCGGCTACAACCGCTGCGTAGTGCGGTACAGCACCCATGCCGTCAAAGGGCTGTCCGAAAACGATTTCATCTGTGCCGCGAAAGTCGATGCGCTGTTGGAATGATCTTGCCGACTCCGCCGCGACAATAGAGCCGCCCCATGCCATCGCCCGCCCTGCTTCTGCTCCTCGCGACGCTGCTGCCGCTGGCGGCGTTCGGGCTATTGCTGGTGATCGGCAAGCGAATGGGCGACCCGCTGGCCGGCTGGGTGGCCACCGCTTTTGCCGCGGGAAGTTTCGCCTTCAGCATGGCCGGCATGATCTCCTGGTATGAAGGCGGCCAAGTGGCCGGCGTGACCTGGGGCCCCGGCGACAAGCCCATTGAGTTGACCTACAAATGGCTCCCCATTGGCCCGGCCATCGGCCCCGATCACCCCGGCTTTTTCGATCTGAACCTCCACGTGGACACGCTGACCGTCGCCATGTTCAACACGATCACGCTGGTCGTGGCGCTGGGGCACGCCTTCAGCGTCCGGTATATGCGCGACGACAAGCGCTTCGCCCGATTTTTCGTTTATTTGCAATTATCATATTTTCCGATGCTTGCATTTGTCCTCGGCGCGAACCTTCTGGAAATCCTCGTCTTCTGGTACACGATCGCGTTGTCGGGATACCTGCTGGTTACCCGGCTGGACGATCGCCCGAGCGGTCGGTTCGCCATCGCGCCGCTGGTCGTCAATCGCATCGGGGACGCCGGCTTCTTGGTGGGCATGGGAATCCTCCTGCATTGCCTGGGCAATGCCACGGTCCTGCAGATGGACCGCTGGCTCTGGCCGGCGGCGAGAACCGCGATCCATCTGCCCAGCGGCGCGTGGATATCCGGCAAAACCCTGAGCATCGCGGGGATGGCGCTGCTCTGCGGGGCCGCCTGCAGGTCGGCTTTGTTCCCGCTGCATTTCTGGCTTCCCGCCGCCCGGGGCGCCCCGATCCCCGCCGCCGCGCTTATCCAATCCGTGACCCTCGCCGCCGCGGGTCTCTATCTTGTCGGCCGCGTTTTTCCGATCCTCACCCCCACCGCCAAACTCAGTCTCGCCACGATCGGCCTGCTCAGCCTCGTGGTCGGCGCCGGGCTGGCGCTGATCGAGCGCGACCTTGCCCGAGTCCTGGCTTACAGCACCGTCTCGCAATTCGGGCTGATGTTCATGGCGATTGGAATCGGAAGCTGGGTCGGCGGATTGTTTCATCTCCTCACGCACGCGCTTTTCAAATCGCTGCTTGTACTGGCGGCCGGCAGCGTCATCCACGCCGCCCATGGCGAGCGGGACCTGAATCAATTCGGCGGCCTCATGCGAAAAATGCCGCTGGCCGGCGTCACCTTCGCCATCGGCCTGCTGGCCATGGCCGGGACGCCTTTCACTTGCGGCTATTACAGCTACCAGACGATCCTGATCCACGCCGGCGCTCTCGCCTCGTTCCATGCGATGAATCAGCCGATTTACCGGCTCTTCTTCTTCATTCCCGCGGCAATGTCGGCCCTAACCGCGTTGTACATGACCCGCTGCTGGATGCTTTTGTTCTGGGGCAGGCCCCGGAATCAACAGCTTCACGTCACGGCCCGCGAACGAACCGGATTCTGGTTCCCCTTGTTTGGCCTGGCCGTGGTGAGCCTCATCGGCGGCAGCCGGTTGCTGGATATCAAGCAATTCATCTCTCAGGCGGTGGTGGAAACCGACAACTATTGCAACGCTGTTCGCGATCCCGCCGCACCGCAGTTCGCGGCCTTCGCGCCCGCCTGGACGAATTCGCCGGAACAGGCCTCCGATAACGCATCATCGTTTGAAGATGCTGGCGACCGGCTGTTCGATCGATATGCGACCTGGCCATTTGGCGTTGGGATTGTTCTGGGAATTGCTTTCTATTGCCGCAGATCGCCGATTAAAGCCACGTGATTTCGTCACCGCGATTCATGCCGCGTTCTTGGATTGTTCCCCGACCGCAGACCTGAGTTCCTCGACGCGACGGGCCAGATCGCCCGTCGTTTGCCGCGCGGCCTGGATCGGCTCCAGCAGATCGTCGATCCACGCCAGCGTCCGCGTCGTCAGGTTCAGGGATTCATCCGCATACTCCGCGCTCCGCCATCGCATCAGCAGCTTGTCCACGCGCCGGCGCGTTCCCCAGCGCAGCAGCGACCAGATGAGCAGATACCAGATGATTAAGAACATCGCGTTTCTCAGCAGCGATTCCGCGCTGATGACCTGGACCGCCAAAATCGCGGCGTCACGCACCGTGCCAAATGCTGAATGTGAAGCGAGGATCATTTGCAGCACGGGCTGGATGAATGGGAACCAGAGCAGCGCTCCGATGGTCAGCAGGCCGCGAATCAGCGGGGCGATGATTCCGGATTTCCCCGACAGGCGCGATAGCACGACCTGCCTCTGCTGCTGAATCGTCTCAATCCATTCCAAGCGAAGCCGGGTCTCCGCCATTTCCGCTTCCCTCGGCTCCCAGAGCTTGCGGTGGGCGTACAGGCCCGCAACGGCGGGGTCGGTCTGATAGAGCTGTCCGAAGGCGGATTGCACGAGGCTCGTCAGCGATCCGGCGGCGATTTTGATATGTGCATCGACCAGGGCCTCGGCGCCGCCGAAGAACGATCCGGCCGCGGCGTTCTCGCGGATCAGAATCCGCAGCGGCGAGAGCAGCGAATGCAGCAGATTGACGATCGGCCAGCGGGCAACCCGGCGGGCGAAGACGTCATCGGTCATCACCATGCGATACGCGGGATTGTCGAGAATCGCCGGGACGGTCGTTTCGACCAGCGGGACGCCCAGGCGCTGCGAAAGCAGTTCCGCCGCCTCGTGATCGAGGCGTTCGAGCCGCTGGGCCCTGCCCGGCAAGTCCCGCTCCTGCAGCCAGGACAGCAGCGTGCCCTGCCGCCGGCGATTGGCCAGATCGCGCGATTCCGCCAGCAATTCCGCCGTTTTTTCTCGCGACAGCAGCCGCGATAGTTCCGGCAGATCAAATGCACTGGGCTGCCGGGCCGAAATCAAAAATATTCGCGGCGGGGCGTCGAGCGACAGGCCCGGGCGATCCGCCGGGCATAATCTTCGCCCAGCTCCCGGGCCGAACCATCGGCCGGGAGCTGGTCGGCCTTGTTCAGGCAGAACAGGAAATTTTTCGGATCGTTTCCCGCGGCGACTTTGGCCAGAAGATTTTGCGGCTGAACGTCGGCGTATTTTTCGACGCTCTGAATCCAGATGGGAAACAGCATGTGCCGCAGCATCCGCCGCGTCAGCTCGACGTGGGACGTGAATCGGCTGTCGATGTCGGGCAGATCAAGCAGCACCTGGCCGCCCAGTTTCGACTGGTCATGCGGCACGATGCGGAATTTCCCGGATGCTCGGCGGGCGAGCAATTCCTCGGCCTCGGCCTGGCGCGAGCGATGCACGTAGGCCACCACCATTTCCGTTCCGGGACCATACGAAGTTTCAGCGGTGATCGGCGAACCCACCAGGGCGTTGACCAGGGCGCTTTTGCCGACCTCCTTGCCGCCGATCAAGCCGACGAGGTAAATCCCCTCACCCGCGTCCTGGAGCACCGGGGCGTCGGGGTCCAGCATTTCCGGCGCGGCCGATCCGGTCAGTTCCATCGTTTCACGGACAAGTTGTTCGACTTCAGCGGCGGTCATAGCGATTCCTGTAAATCATTGGCCATCGATTCAATCGCGTCGATCTCGCTGAGACGTGGCGCTTGCGATTCGACCCACGCGATGCTCTGGCGAATCTGCTGGCGGGCCAGTTTCTCAAAGCGCGTGGCGATGGCGCGATTGGCCTGCCGGGTGCGGGCGGCGACCTCGTTGCTCAATTTTTCCGTGAGCCAGGTGGCCAGCGAATATCCGCCGAGGATCATCAGGTCCACGTGCCCGAAGATCGCATGATGGGCCGCGACGATGATCGCCAGCAGATAGGGCGCGGCCTCGGTCCATTGGGTCAGCTTCTCGCCGCCGGGCAGATGCCGGAGCAGCTTGAGCAGCAAAACCGTATCGCGCGGCGTGGCGTTCCAGCGTTTTTGCAGCCAGTCGTTCAACTCCTTCAATTCCTCGTCGGCGATTTTCCCCGCGTCGGAGGGATCGATTTTCGATTGGGCATACGGGTCGGATGGATCGCTCAGCCATCGGGGACCCGAGGGAACTGATCGAAGGGCATCATCGATCCGGCTCTGGATGATGGCGAATTGGTCCGCCAGCGTCGCGTGAAAATCGGGGACCTGGCGCTGGGCGGAAAGCGCATCCTCGGGCGAGGCCGACTTGAGATTCACCCGCCCGTTCATGACCAGTTCCCAGGCCGTTCTGGGCAAGCGCACGAGGATGCCGGGGCCTGGCGCACGCGATCGAGAATCCGGCCCGGGCCCATCAGGTACAGGACGCTGCGCTGCTGCAATCGGCGTTGCAATTGCTCGGTAATGGGATTCACGTCCACTCCCGGCGCGGGTGTTTCCATCGCCCGCAGCGACGCGACGGCCGCATCGACATCCCGGCGCCGGCTGCGCAGCGGGCCGGTGATCTGATCGCGCAGCCGACCCAGCACGTCGGCGATTCGCACGTTCATCCCGGAATCACGCTGGGCCTGGGGCATCGGCTGAAGCGAGGAGATCGCTTTGGCCAGCGACGATAGGTTGGATTGCGGCGGCGGCTCATAGGCCGCGTCGTCGCGGGCCAGGGCGAAAATGCAGGCGTCGGGCTGATCCGCGGAAACGAGTTGGCGGTAATCTTCCAACATTTCCGGCGTCTCACACTTGTTCATCACGAACAGGGCCGGGACGGCATAACGCCGCGCGAGCCGGTAATACGGCAGCAGCTCCGTCATCTGATATTTTTCGGGAGAGACCAGGAAGACGATCGCCTCGGCCCAGCGAAACGCCCGGTCGGCCTGGGCGTGATGCAGGGGCTGATCGCCATCCAAATCCGGCGTGTCCACGAGGACGACGTGGCCGAGCAGATCATGATTGGCTTCGATCACGACCAGTGAATCGGCTTGCCCGCGCACGGGGAGTTCGGCCGGCGTGGCCACGGTTCGCGGCAGGCCGAGCCACTTTTCCGGGACATCCGCCGATTTCGCCGCGACGGCCACCGGGCCGGCGGTGAATGTGCGGCGAAAGTTGGCGGAAGTGAGATTCGCCGCGAGGAGGCGATTGACCAGGGTGCTTTTGCCGGTTCCGGTTCCGCCGAGAATGCAGAGGACCATAGGCTGGAGGTGCATGCGGCGCATATGAAACATTGCCGCCGCCACGTCGCCGCGCCAGCGGTCGATCGCCGCGGCGCAGGGCGCGGCGTGGGCCGTCAGAGCGGCGACTTTCGCGTCCAGCAACTCCAGCGGTTTATCCAAAGATCGGCTGCCCATGGAGCGAGAGAGTTATATCACATCCCTGGGAATTCGTGGCGTTGGCAGTGCGCGAGCGAACGATCGCCAGGGGCGTGCCCGACGATCGGGCGATATGACCGGCCGGAGGACCGGCCGGCTCATTTTCCAAACTGAGCCGGCCGGTCCTCCGGCCGCGCCCGAAGAATGCAACCAGTACCCGTTGGTTTCGAGCAACGCGCGCGGTACTTTTGCCGGCGTGAGAGAATGGAGCGAGCGATCGGCTTGGATCGCGCTGGCGGTCGTGGTGCTGGTGGGGCTTGGCGTTCGGCTGGCGTGGGGACTGCGGCAGGCGAACGATGACGCATCCATCAGCCAACTGCCCGATCAACGCGAATACCTCGATTTGGGCAACCATATTTTTGGCGCGGACGGGTTGGAGATGTCCGATCCGCGATTCCGCCAGACGGTCTACGCATTCCGCACGCCGGGTTATCCGTTTCTGGTCGGCTGCTGCGGGGGAATTCCCGTCATTGTGCGCATTGCGCAATCGGGTTTGGATTCGATCACCGCTTTGGCGATTTTTTTCCTTGCCCGACGATGGCTCGCTCCGCGCAGCGCGGTCCTGGCCGCGGCTTTGGTGGCGCTGAATCCCTATCTGATCTTTTTCAGCGGGCTGATCCTTTCCGAAACGCTCTTCACGACAATGCTTTGCTGCGGGATGGCGCTGCTGGTTCTGAGCGACGGTCCCTGGCCGGAGGGAGATAAGCGGCCGGCGTGGCTGGGCGGGGGGGCGATTCTCGCCCTGGCGGTGCTGGTGCGGCCGGGGGCGATCCTGATTCCGGTTGTGCTCGGCTGCGGGGCGGCCCTGCTGAATCGCGAACTCCACGCGGTGCACAAATCACGCTGGCCCTTGCCGGTGGCCGCCACCATGCTTTTGCTCACGGGCCTGGTTTTATTTCCCTGGGCGGCGCGGAATCGCTGGATCGTGGGGGCGTGGGTCTGGACCAGCACCAACGATGGAATCACGCGATACGACGGATTCAATCCGGGTGCCACCGGGGCCAGCGATCAGCGGTTCGTGCAATCGATGCCGTGGACCAGCGACATGAGCGAGGTCGCCCGCTCGCGGTATTTTTCCGGATTGGCCGACGATTGGATCGCCGCCCATCCGTGGCAGGCGATAAAATTGGCGGGGATCAAGATGGCCCGCACGTGGAGCCCAATGCCGCTCAGCCGCGAATATGGCGGACGGTGGACGTATTGGGCGGTTGGCCTGGCGTTCAGCGTGGGATTCGACGTGTTGGTGCTGGTGGGACTGCGGCGGGGTAATCTATCTGGACCGATCAAACGATTTTTGCTGCTGCCGGCGGTATATTTTACGGTCGCCGCCGCGTTATCGGTCGGGTCGATCCGTTATCGCATCCCGGCGGAAGGGCCGATGGCTATCGTGGCGGCCAGCGCGGTTTGCTCGAGGCGGGTCAAGTTAAACAGATAGCGGGAAATCCGCCGCGAGGCCGCGTCGGCTAAACAAATGCAAGCGGGCGGCGAATTAGCGACATAACCATGATGCTTCTGAATCCCGAGCGTCTGTTCGAGAGAAGCTGGCGACCGCGCCATCCGCTGCGCCGGCGGCACTGCGCCGCGCGACGTTGGGGCATGGCGTCGCTGCTACTGGTCCTGTGTCTGGTCATTTTCGGTTACATCTACCTCACCGACTCCCAGCGCGTCAGGGCCATGGCCAGCGCCTATCTCTCCGACCTTCTGGGAGGGGAAGTGACGATCGGAAAGGCAAATCTGTCGATCTTCGAGGGTTTGCGTCTGGATGACGTGACGTTGCAGGTGGATCAGAGCAACCGGCCCGATTCGATCATCTTGCACGCCCGGACGTTTCTGATCCGCTATCACCCGACGCAGTTGCTGGCCGGGCGTCTGGCGGCGACGCAGATCGTGGCGATCGATCCGGTGGTGCTGCTGGTGGAAGACCCGAGCAGCCATCGCTGGAATTACCAGCGGATGTGGCACGGGGCGGGCCCGATCGGGCGGCGGCGGCTCAACGGCGGCGCGGGTCCGGTGGTGCTTCCGCAGATCATTCTTCGTGACGCGGAAGTCGCCTACATGGAGCTGCGCGGCGGCAAAACCATTCCCATGGGCTGGTACAACATCGAAGGCAGCCTCAATCCCAACGACGAGGAGGCCGACCGATACGACTTCCAGTTGCAGAGCCGGGGCCGCGAGTCCATGGGCCCCAGCGTCGATGGAACGATTCGCACGCAGGGGGGAGTATCGGTGGCGCGGCTGCAGAATTTCACGTTCGGCCCGGACATCAAGACGATGCTCCTGTCCCAGCCGCGGCAATGGTGCGAATGGCATCAACTCCAGGGTCGCATCGACGTGCCGGAAATGATTTACAATCCGAATCCAGGGGGCGGCGGTCCGATTTTCCGGGCGGAGCTGGATCTCAGCGACGTGGAAATGGCGCTGCATCCGGAAGAGTGGATGACCCGCGAGCAAAACCAGCGGGTGCAGGCGTTTCACAAGCTGCTCGAGAGGGCGCAATCGCGGCATTGGATTTCGCCGGCGTGGGCGCAAATCCTCAGGCGGTTGAGCGCCCCGGAGCCGATCCACTTCGGGCAGGTTTCGGGAATCCTGGTCTTCACCGAACAGGGGATCGAACTGAAGGACATCAGCGGAAAACTGGAAAGCAACTGGTTCAACGTCGACGGTAAGATCGAGGGGTATTCGCCGGATGCGCCGGCAAAGCTGACGATCTCGTCGGTGTCCGGGCACGACCTGGAAATCCCGGAGTTTTCGCCGGATTATCTCGGGTCGCTTCCGCGGGAGGTGCAGGAGGTCGTCGAGCGGCTGCATCCCAGAGGAAAGTGCAGTCTGCGATTGGTGATCGAGCGCGCCGAGGCCGGGGGCAAGCCGACGGTCAGCGGGCAGATCGAGATCCACGACGGCGAGTTCCGGTTCAACCAGTTTCCCTTTCCGGTCTCACACGTGAACGGCCGGGTGACGATCGGCGACGACCCGATCGCGAAGATGCGCGGGTTCCGCGTGTTGAGCCTTCAGGGCCATGGCCCTAGTGACGGACCCAACGCCAACGCCCTGATTACGCTCAACGGATTCGTCGGCCCGCTGGACGGCGATGCCGGGGTTTGGCTGGAGGTGAATGGCACGAATATGGTGGGCGATGCGGTCGTGCGCGCGCGCGTTGTCCCCCGCCGCCAGGAGCGCGCTGAAACTGTTCGACGCCGACGGAAGCGGACAGTTGCCAAGCGGTTTCGGCGATTTTTCGTGTCACATCTTCCGCCCCATTGGGCCGCACAAGCATTTTCACGTCGAAACCGACGTGAATCTTTACGACGCCGAGGCATCGCTGGCGGCATTCCCATACCCCATCAAGCATCTGTCGGCCCGGCTGGAAATCGGCGAAGGCCTGATGAAGGTGGCGAATGGGCGAATGCCTCACGGCGACTCGACGATCAGGGTGGAGGGAACGGTGCGATGGTGGGACAGGGACATGGCGCCGACGACGCAGCCGTTTGGGCCCGACCTGCGGATCACGGCGAGCAATCTGCCCATCGACGACGATCTGATCAACGCCGTTCCCGCGCGGCAGCGCCCTGGGTGCAGGGGCTTGGGGTCGCGGGAAGGCTTGACATCGACGGTCACGTGTTCCCCAACGCCGGCAAGACCCGCGGGTCGGAGGTGAACTATGTTTTCGACGCCTCGCTGCACGATGGGAAAGTTCAGCCGGACGGCGGCGACGTGGCGATGTCCGGGTTGACGGGCCGGCTGCGCCTCACGCCGGGGCGGCTGGACGTGGGCGAGGTGTCGGGCGTTCGGGGGGAAAGCGCCGTCGCGGGGCATGTCCTCATCGATTGGGCGTCGGGCCAGCCAAAGGTTGCCATCACCGCGTCGGCAAAGGAGCTTCGGTTGAGCCCTTCGCTGTACCGGATGCTGCCGGAAGGGGCGCGCAAGGGTTCGGGCCCTGGTCCATCCGCAGGGGACGGTGGATGCCACGCTCGCATTTTCCGACACGCTCGGCGCGGCGCCGGACCGGCTGGAGTTGCTCATCACGCCGCGCGATCTTTCGGTGACGCCGGCGACGATTCCCTACCGGCTCGACCACGTCCGGGGTGAAGTTTTCATTTCTCCCGATCAGGCGGTGCTGCGCGATTTGACGGCCACGCACGGCAAGTCGGCGATTTCCATTTCGGGGACAGGCCGATTGGGCGAGCATCAGGCCTGGGACCTGAAAATGTCGGCACAGGAATTGACGGTGGACGATGAACTGCTTCGCGCCGTTCCGAATTCCGTCGCCACGGTGCTGAGGGGGTTGAAAGTCCGCGGCAACGTCGGGGTCGCAATATCGAAGCTGGCGTATTGGCCGACCGGACAGCCGGACCGGGCCGCCGACGGGGCGGACGGCGCGGACGTGGATTTCGCCGCGAAGATCACCATGCGCGGCACCTCGCTGGACATCGGGCTGCCCGCCACGAACGTGCAAGGCGATCTGGACCTGGCCGGCCTTGTGCGCGGCGGGAGGCTTTATCGCCTGGCGGGCCGATGCCAGGCCGATTCGCTGTTGCTCGCGGGGCGGGCGGGTTCGGATTTCAAGCTGACCTTGGCCAAGGATTCCGACGAAGCGCTCATCCAGGTGCCGCACGTGGAGGGCAAATTCGCCTCCGGCGACATTGCCGGCGACGGGCAATATGCTTTCCCCGATGATCTTCCGAGCAAGTACGATCTCAGCCTGGTGCTGCGCAACGCCAACGTCCAGCAGTTGACCACGCCGTATGACAAGGACGTTCGCGGCCGGTTGACGGCGTCCGTGCAATTGAGCGGGACGTGGAACGACCCTCAAACCCGGCGCGGGCACGGCGATGTCTCGGTGGTGGGGGAAAAGATGTACGACATTCCCGTGATGCTTGGCCTGATGCAGATCACCAACCTGGCGCTGCCGCTCAACAGCCCGTTTACGGAAATCTCGACGCGTTATTCCCTCGACGGGGAGAAAGTGATTTTCGAGCAGATCGATCTGAAGAGCAACGACATGACGATGTCCGGCAGCGGAGAGATGAACTTCGCTCGGAGGAACGTGAGTCTTTGGCTGACGACGCGAAATGCCGCGCTGCTTTCGCTTCCGGTCGTCGGACCGCTGATCGGCGGAGCGAACCAGGAATTGCTTCGGATTCACGTCAAGGGCACAATCGAGCAGCCGAAGGTTACCGCCAGCACCTTCGACACGGTGACGACGACCGTGGACCAGGTGTTGAAGGGCAACAACTAAAATAGGCGTCCGTGATTCTCGAACATCCAAAAAACGCGCTCCCCTTCGGGTCGTGGCTAAACGGCATCGGGGGGTTCGAGAATTGTGCGATTCCATTTGGGAGCCGTATCCTGCCGCGCCTTCTTGCCTCGCTGCTTGCCGTTCTTGGTGGGCTGGCATGTGTTGGCCTGGCGGGCTGCAAGGCAACCGCCTCGCCAAACCCCTCGCCGACCGCCTCGCCAACGCCCTTGCCGGGCCGTATCGGATACGACAACCAATGTTTCATCATCAACGGCAACGACACGTTTATCTACAGCGGGGCCTTCCACTACTTCCGCTGCCCCAAGGCGCTGTGGGCCGACCGGTTCCAGAAGATGAAGGATGCGGGGCTCAACTGCGTTGAAACCTATGTCGCGTGGAACTGGCATGAACGGCGGCGGCCGGAATCTCTCGATGATTTCTCCAAGATCGACATGAGCGACCTGACGGACTGGCTCGACATGGCGATCAACCGTTTCGGCTTCTACGTGATCCTGCGGCCGGGGCCGTATATCTGCGCCGAATGGGATGGCGGCGGATATCCGCAATGGCTGGCGACCGAAAGACCCGCGGGCGCACGGCAAACTGGCTCCGCAGCGACGATCCGGCTTACCTCGACTGGTGCAAACACTGGTATCAGGCGGCGGCGAAAGCGGCCGCTGCCTTCCAGATCACGCGCCGGCCCGCCAGCCGGAGCGGCGTGATCCTTTGGCAGATCGAGAACGAATACAACTACGCCGGCTTCTCGGCCGAGGTGAAACTCCATCAGCTTCAGGCCCTGGCGCACGATTCACGAGATGCCGGAATCGACGTGCCGCTGATCACCTGCATGACCAACGATCCCCTGTTCAGGACCGATCCGTTCCTGGTGAAGAACGTGATCGAGTGCCGCAACTCGTATCCAAAATTCGATCCCGAAAGCGAGCTTCGCGACATCACCGTCCTGGAAACCTATCAACCGGAAAAACCGAGGATGATCACCGAGCTGCAGGGTGGATGGTTTTCGGAAATCGGCAAGCAGCTCAGCGATCAGATGGGATACACGCCGGAGCATATCACGCACGTGACGCTGCTGGCGTGGGCGCACGGGTTCACGGGGACCAACTATTACATGATGTTCGGGGGCACGAATCTCGGGGACTGGGCGGCGGCGGGGAAAACGACGACCTACGACTATGCCGCGCCGATCCGCGAATGCGGCGGCGTGGGAGCGAGATATTTTGCCGTGCAAGCCATGGCGAATTTCCTGAAGGAGCACGGCGAACAACTGGCGCGTTCGTCGCCGGTGGCCGGCGACATGAGCCTGGATTCGGCGAGCATTTCCACCGTGCTGAGGTCGGCCAGGGATGGAAGCCGGTTCCTGTTCATCTTCAACGACCAGCGGAACGACCACGCCAGCGGAAATCTGCACGTGACGATGAACGCGACCGGCGGCGTCGAGGGCGATGTTCATTACGATCTCAATCCGTTTGACGCCAGGATTCTCTATCTGCCTCCGGGCCAGACCGATCCATCCAAGGGCCGGTGGTTTCCCGAGCCGGTGATCCCGCCGCGGCGGCCGACGAATCTCCCGGCCGACGTCGCCATTGCCGAAGCGCGCCGGCAAGTGGACCCAGGCCCCGCGGCCGATTCATGGCGCGATCTTCCCGACGGCGCCAGCATCGAGGACGCCGGCATCTTCGACCGCCGCTATGTCTTCTACCGCTCAAGCCGGTTCAGCACGATGCGGGCGCGGATGATGCTGACGGCCCAGCTTGCATCGCAGGATTCCTTCATCGCTCAATTGAACGATGCTCGCCTCGATACTCAGAAATACGGCAATGGAACCGTCGCGGCCGTTTGGCCCGCACGATCCAGCGACAACAATCGGTTGCTCATCCTTTATGAGAACGGCGGCCGTGATAATGGCGGCGATGGAATCGATGCCCGCTGCGGTTTGCGCAATCTGGGCGTCGGCAACGGCGCCGAACAAGAGAAGGGCAAAGCGCTCGACGCTCTTGCGTTGCGTTGGCAGGTTTCGGGCGACACCGCCGGCAGCCTGGGCAGATGGCAGGATCCCGCTCTGGACGACTCCAAATGGGAAACGGTCAGGCTGAATCCGCCCTCCGACGCCGAACCCGATCCGTCGGCCAACGTGCCGGTGAATCTGGTGTGGTATCGCCTTAGGATCGCGCTTCCGTCGCCGCAAGCGCATGTGTGGGTCCCGTGGAAACTGCATCTCGAGGCCGCCGGCAACGGTTTTCTTTACCTCAATGGACATGCACTCGGGCGCTGGTGGGAAATTGGTCCGCAGAAGGATTTCTATTTGCCCGAATGTTGGCTGAATTTCGGTCCCGGTTCGACCAATGTTGTGGCGCTGTGCCTGCGGCCGACAACCGGCCGGCCGGGAGTTCGCAGCGCCTCGGTTTCGCCGTATCGGGATTTCGCCGAGACGCGGTGACCTATAGAGAAAGTGCGTCGTGCATCTGCTATGATTTTGCCGAGCTGCTTGTAATGGAGAAGGCATGAAGAAGCGATTCTGGTTAACCTACGATCTCGGAATAGATGGTGATTATGACGGCCTGTATGCTCTCCTCGATGAGCTGGAAGCCGTCGAATGCGGAGACAGCGCCTGCTCATTTGAATTGGACCCTCGAAAAAAGGAGCCGCCCGCAGCCGTGCTTGCGGAGGTAAAGCGACACGCCAAACTGCGGGCCAAGGATCGGCTTTATCTGATTTGGCGGAAAAGTGATGATACCCTAACCGGGCGTTTCATCGCCGGCAAGCGACGACGGGCTCCGTGGGCCGGGTACGCTGTCGAATCTTCCGGGGAGACCGAAGATGCGGAGGGATAGTGTTCGCGGCTTGGTCGGTGATACGAGTTTCTGGATCGCCGCTTTCGACCCCACAGATCAGTTTCACGAGACCGCCGCCGAATTCCTGGAAATCATTCCTTCCAAAGTCATTTTGATGCCGTGGCCGATTATGTATGAGGTCTTGCGCACACGTACAGTCAGGAATCCGCAGATGGTAGCGGGCTTTGGTCGAATTATTCGCCGCCCAAAAGTTTACAAGGTGGACGACACAATCTACAGGACCGAATGCCTTAAAAGCACACTTGCGGATGCGTCCCATCGCCCGATCAGTCTTGTGGATATGATCGTGCGCGCCGTGCTGAGGGACGACAACTATCGGATCTCGCAGCTCCTGACTTTCAATCCGAAAGACTTTGCGGACGTTTGCCGGCACAGGGGCGTAAGCATTTGGCCTGACTCTCCCGCTAGAGCAGCGAGCAAAGAATCTCGCAACCCTTCTCGAGCTTTTCGTCGCTGGTCGCGTAGCTGATGCGAAAATGCGTGTCTCGCTCTGAAAAAACATTTCCCGGAATCATCAGCACGTTCCGCTGGATCGCCTTGGCGACGAAATCGGAAGCCGATTGGCCGGCGGGCGCCTTTGGGAAGACGTAAAACGCTCCCTCCGGGCGGGCGATCTCGAATTTCCCGCTGAGGCGATCGTAAACCAGATCGCGATTGCGACGATACGCATCGACCGCCTGCCGCATCGGAACGTCCAGCGCTTTCAGCGCCGCGTATTGCAGCGGGCTGGGGGCGCACACGAACGTGTATTGCTGGAGCTTGGTCATCTGCGAAATGATCGCCTCCGGACCCGCCGCGTATCCCAGCCGCCAACCCGTCATCGCATGACTCTTTGAAAATCCACGCAACACCAGCGTGCCGTCGTAAAGCCTGGCCGCGCTGGGCAATCCGCGCGGGGCGTCGTACAAAAATGGCTCGTAAATCTCGTCGGAGACGATCAGCAAATCGTGCTTCCTGGCCAGATCGACGGCCGCGCGAACCTCCTGCTCCGTCATCACGATGCCCGTGGGATTGCTGGGACTGTTGAGAATGAGGAGTTTGCTGTGCGGCGTGATCGCCTTCTCCACCCGAGGCGCATGAAAGCGAAAATCCGGATAACTGTCCACGATCACCGGCTTTCCGCCGGCCAGCGTGAGCAGGTGCTTGTACATCACGAAATACGGATCGAGGAAGATGGCCTCGTCGCCCGGGTCGATGGTCGCCAATATCGCCAGGAGCAATGCACCGCTGACGCCGCTGGTGATCAGCACCTCGCCCACGTCGCGGCCGAACTCGACGGACAAATCCCTCCGCAACCGCTCGCGCAAGGGAGCGATGCCTTGCGTCTGGGTATATCGATTGTGACCGGCGTTGATGGCGTCGATGGCGGCGATCTTGGCGACTTCCGGCACGTCGAAATCGGGCAGGCCGATCGACAGATTGATCGGATCGGACATCTTGGCCGCGAGATCGAAGACCTTGCGGATGCCGGAGGCGTCCACGGCCAAGGCCCGTCGCGAGATGAAATCGCAATGAGACGGCATGAGGAATTGCGCCGTCGCGTTAGCGCGTCAGGCGCCAGCGCGCAGCGCGGCTATTTTTTCTTCCCGGCGGGAGCGGTGGCCTTGGCGGCGGGAGCGGCAGCTTTGGCGGCGGGGGCAGCGCCCTTGGCGGCAACGGGAGCAGCGCCCTTGGCGCCGGCCGCTGGAGCGGCCGCGCCGGCCGGAGCCGCGCCGCCCGCGACGGCAGCGCCCGCGGCGGCTTCGGCGGCCGGTTCCTTCTCCACCTTGGCCAGCTCTTGCTTGCGATGAGCGACCTTCGGCAAGCCGAACACGCTCTTGGCTTCCGTCCAACGCTCTTCCTCGGTCAGCTTGGCAAGCCGTTCCGTTCGGGTGAGGACGTTTCGATGACGAATCAGGGCATTGGCGCTTTTGAGACTACGATCCAGCGACATCCGATCTCCTGGCAAAACATCAAACGCCCGCCGCGGCGGGGTTTGGGGGAGGGGGATCATATCCTAAGCCTCCGCCGCCCACAATGTTTTGGGTTTTGGGTCCGCTGTGCGGCCAACGGAGGGAGAGCAGTAGAACAGTTGACCGCAGTGGAAGGGATCTTCTTCTGATATTTCCTCGCTCAACTGATCTACTGTTCTACTGCTCCACTGCTCTGTTTGCCGCGGCGAACGGAGAGGGGGAGATTCGAACTCCCGCTACCCTTTCGGGCAGACCGGTTTTCGAAACCGGCGCATTCAACCACTCTGCCACCTCTCCAACACCCGCGAACATTATTCGATGCACCCGTCAATTTCCAGCAATCCGCCTCTATGTTCGCATCGTGTTCGGATCGGGTCATTGAAATCCGGCTCGGCCCTGTCTAATCTATACAACTCGGCTCCTGATAATGACCGCTATGAGCGACGCACCCAACTTTTCAAGCGAAAATCCGGATCCAACGCAACAGGGCGAAACCGCAAAAGCAGCGGCTGTCGGCGCCGCCCGGCATGTTTTGGAATTCGAAAAACCACTGGCTGTGATCGAGCGGCAGATCCAGGAACTGGAAGCGCTTCAGCACCAGAAGCAGGTGGACTATGCCAAGGAACTGCGGCAGCTTCGGGGGAATTACACGGCGCTGCTGCGAAAGACGTATGAGAACCTGAGCGCGTGGGAGACGGTGCAGGTGTCGCGGCATCCGCAACGGCCGCAGTTGCGGGATTACATCGAGATGATTTGTCCTGAGTTTCGGGAGCTGCACGGGGACAGGCATTTTGGGGACGATCCGGCGATCATCTGCGGGCTGGCGCGGCTGGGGGGGCATAAGGTCGTGCTCATCGGTCATCACAAGGGGCGGGATACCAAGGAAAAGATCAAGTGCTTTTTCGGATTGGCCCATCCGGAGGGCTATCGCAAGGCGCTTCGGTGCATGAAGCTGGCTGAGAAATTCGGCCTGCCTGTTGTGACCTGGATCGATACGCCGGGGGCCTATCCGGGGATTGGGGCCGAGGAGCGCGGCCAAGCCGAGAGCATCGCGAAATCTCATGGAGATGAGCCGGCTGAAGACGCCGATCGTCTCGGTGGTTCTGGGCGAAGGGGGCAGCGGCGGAGCGCTGGGGCTGGGCGTGGGCGATCGCGTGGCCATGATGGAATTCTCGTGGTATTCGGTGATCAGCCCGGAGGCGTGTTCGGCGATTTTGTTCAAGGGGAACGACGGGGCGGCGCAACTAGCCGACAGCCTTCATCTGACCAGCAGCCATCTCAAGCAATTGGGGGTGATCGATGCGATCATTCCGGAGCCGCTGGGGGCTGCGCATCGCGACCCGCATACGGCTGCGCATAATCTCGAGCAGTACATCGCCAAGACGCTGCGCGACCTGAAGCGGTCGAAGATCGAAAAGACGGTGGAGCGGCGATACGAGAAGTTCCGCGAAATGGGGGTTACGCTGCAAAAGACGCGCCCGAGCGCCAAGGCCGCGGGGTAGCGGAGCGATTCCCATCCATTCGGAGTTACGTTGCCGGCGGCATATAATCTCGGGCAATGTCCAGCTACACGCAAAGCATTCAAGCGTTGATGAACGAACTGGCGCGGCTGCCGGGGATCGGGAACCGGTCGGCCGAGCGGATCGCTTTTCACCTCCTCAAGCAAAGCCCCGAGGAAGCGATGAAGCTGGCGGATGCCATCCGCGACGTCAAGACGCGCATTCGCCATTGCTCGATTTGCTATAACCTCACCGAGCAGGGCCCGTGCGGCATCTGCGCGAGTCCGAACCGGGATCAGTCCGTGGTCTGCGTCGTCGAGCAGCCGAAGGATTTGCTGGCGCTGGAATCGACGGGGCTGTACAACGGCGTGTACCACGTGCTGCTGGGTCGAATCGCGCCGCTGGAGGAATCGCATCCGCAGAACCTGACGATCGACGCGCTGGCCAAGCGGCTGGAGGCGGGCACGATCCGCGAGGTCATCATGGGGACGAATCCCACGGTCGATGGCGACGGCACGGCGCTCTATATTCAGAATCTCATCGCATCGCGGTTTGGGCAGGTGCGGGTGACGCGGCTGGCGCGCGGGTTGCCCGCCGGCAGCAATATTGAATACGCCAACAAAAGCATCCTGGCGGACGCGATCGCCGGGCGGCAGAAAATGTGATCCCGAAGACGGATGCGATAGGAATTGCTTTGCGCGACAAACGTCGGCTATGACTTGCGCACCATCGCCGCCAGGCGTCTCGATACGCCGCCTCGACATTCCGCGCAAAGCGCGGCGCATCCATCAGCGGCGACGCCTGCATCCGCGGGCGAAGCGTTTTACGCAATCCGCTCAAACGCGGGATATCGCCGGCCAATCCCACCGCCAGATTCGCATATTCTTCGGGACTGAATGCCGCCAGGTCCGCAAGGCCGACGTTGTGAAGAATGCTGCCGCCGCCGCGACCCACCGGGGTGTGGCCCGACAACGTGATCACCGCAACGCCCATCCACAGGGCGTCGCACGTGGTGATCCCGCCGTTGTACGGAAACGTGTCCAGGGCGATGTCGATTCGATGATACGTGCGCATGTACGGATCCCAGGTTTGCCGATCGACGAACTCCACTCGATCCGGCGCGACGCCCCGGCGATCGAAACGCGCGCGGGTCGCGCTGAGATACTCTCCCCGCGGCGCATGAATCAGCAGCCGCGAGAGCGGCGTTCGCTTGAGGATTTCGCACCACAGGTCCATCGCGGCGGACGAAACCTTGGCGAATTGGTTCATCGAGCCGAAGGTGACGTGATGGTTCCGCTCCGCCGGCAGGTCCGACGGTTCGGGCGCCGCCCCGCCGGGAGCGTAACACCAGTACGTTTCCGGCAGGCGAAGGGTTTGTTCGCTGTAACAACTCAAATCCTGCTCCGGCGGATCGAGTTGCCAATCGGAGAAGCGATAGTGCATCGCCTCGACCCCGCTGGTGCCGCAATATCCCAGGTAGGTGATCTGAACCGGGGCCGGCGACATCGCGAACGTGCGCAGCCGATTGCCCGCCGTGTGCAGCGACAGGTCGATCAGAACGTCGATTCCATCGGCTCGGATTTGCTCCGCCAGACGTTCATCGCTCAGCGGCGCGACCTCGCGCCATTGATCGCTGCAAGCGCGCAACTGCTCGGTCATCGCATCGGGGCGCGTGACGCTGCTGTAGCAAAAAACCTCGAAATGCTCCCGATCGTGCTGCCGCAACAGCGGCAGCAGGTTCCAGCCGACGACGTGCCGGCGGAAATCCGGCGAAACGTAACCGATTCGCAAGCGGCGATCGGCATCACGGCTGTTGTTGTGCGGCCGGATCAGATGCCGCAGCGGCTTGCCGTGGCGCTCATCCCATTGCCGGGCTTCGCGGAGGATTGCCGCCGAGTCGCAATCGGGATGGAAATTCATGGTGAAGATAAGGTTGCTGTTGGCGATGGGGTAGTCGGGCTTAAGGCGAATGGCCTGTCGATAACAAGCGATGGCGTCGTCGAGTTGCCCGATGTCACCGAGGTTGCCGAGATTGTTGTACGCCTTGGCGTAGTCAGGCTTAAACCGAAGGGCCTGTCGGTTCGCGGCGATGGCGTCCTCAAGTTGCCCGATGTCACCCAGGGCGTTGCCCAGACTGACGTATGCTTCGGCGTAATCGGGCTTAAGCCGAAGGGCCTGCCGGGTCGCGGCGATGGCCTCGTCGAATTGCGCGTTGCCTTCTAAAGCGAGGCCCAGATTGTAGTGCGCTTCGGCAAGATCGGGATTCAGCCGAATGGCCTGCCGATGACAGGCGATGGCCTCGTCGAGTTGCCCAATGCTCATTAAGGCGTTGCCCAGATTGTTGTGTGCTTGGGCAAGATCGGGATTCAGTCGAATGGCCTGTCGATAACAAGCGATGGCATCGTTAAGTTGTCCCTTACCCTGTAGGGCGTTGCCCAGATTGATGTGCGCTTCGACGAGTTTAGGATTGATCCGAAGGGCGTGCCGACCGGCGGCGATCGCCTCGTCAAATCGCCCTTTGACATTCAAGGCAAAGCCGAGATTGCTGTGCGCATCGGCCAGATCGGGGGCGATCTCAATGGCCCGCCGATAGGACGCGATGGCTTGGTCAAGTTGCCCCTGGGCCACCAAGAGGAAGCCGAGATTGTTGTGCGCTTGGGCAAGGTCGGGCTTGATCCGAATGGCCCGCCGGATCAAATCCTCGGCCGGGCCCGGCTGGCCTTTCTGTCCGGCCAATACTCCCAACAGATGCAAGGCGTCGGCATGATCGGGCTGTTGCTCGAGGACTTGACGGTAGAGGGCTTCGGCTTCCGCCAGGCGGCCCGCCTGGTGGTGCGACGCACCGGATTCGAGTAGCTGTCGAGGAGTCATCTGGCCGGGCATTGTAATCCCGAATTCGCGCCTTGGGCGCACCATCGCCGCCGGATTTGCCGGTCAATGGCTTCAACTCGTCGTGTGATACCACCAGCGCATCCGTTGAAAGGAATCATAGACATGCCCGGGAGACTATCATTTCATCGCCAAAAAAAGAGCCGGCTGGACGGATGTCCAGCCGGCAGATTTCGCGAGTGTAGAATTCTTCAGAATCAGATCTTGCGACGATGCCGACGGCTCATCAGACCCAAGCCGCCGAGGGCCAGCAGGCCCAGACTCATGGGCTCCGGAACCACCGCCACCTCTTCGACGGTGTAACCGACGAGGTCGGAGTCCTGGCTGCTCACGTCAAAGCCGAAGAACTCAGGTGAAGCCGTGCCGTCGCCCATATCTATGAACAGATTGAACGGGCTTACGCTCAACGAGTTGTTGAACGGGCTGGAGCCGCCGAGACCCAAGCTCGCCCAGGTATTGCCAATGTGCTGCACACCTGCGGAAGCCGGGTTTCCATCTTCGCCGTCGATGGCATTGATCAACACGCCGATCTGGGTCGAGTTGGCCTCGTTTCCGTTGACCAGAACATCCAAGGCGTAGATTTCTTCGTCGGTCCCCGGATTGAATCCATTGACCTGAACATAGCTGGTCGCGTCGGGGCCGACGGGCAAATAGCCAGTCTTATAGCTGCCATTGCTACCCGTAACGGTCACCGTGCCTTCACTGGTGCCATAGGAGGTCGGAGCGGAGGTCGTCAGCGAGAGAACCGCCTGCGAAGTCGCCGGGGCAGCGGTGATGGTGATCACCAGGACCGGCAGGGTGCCAACCGTGTCGCCGGGGTTGGTAAATTTCGTGGCGATATAGCCGGGTGTAACGGTGGTGTTTCCAGCCAGGGTGTTTTCCCAATAGCTTGATCCACCGGGGTCACACTGAGGATATAGAGTCACGGTTCCAACACCGAGCGCGGAGTAGGAAAGCTGGCTGAAGAAATCGGTCGCGGTGGCATAGCTCGCCGTTTTGGCGCCATACTGGGCGACATTAGCGAGACCAGCAGTGGTGTTTGGTTGAGATCCGTTGCCCTGGAAGATATGGAAGCGATCACCAACGTCTCCCGCAATTGCGGTACCGCTCGGGCCGCCGACATCGGAGTACGAAATGTCGCCCCATGAGGCGCTGCCCCAATTGGGAGCAGGAGTCGCGCTGTTGTTGGAGCCTTGATCATCTCCAGGGTTGGTGGCATTGTTAAGTGAAGCGGTGCTCCAGTAGTCCGGTACCGCAGAGACCGTTTGGAACCCAGGCGGCGTCCCATTCCCGTAGTTCGGAGAAAGCTTGCTGGCATGGGTATCGGTCGAAGGAACATAGATGCTCAGAGTGGAGAGACCCAGATAAGAGGGCTGGGTGACATCGTGGGCTCGTCGCCGATCCATATTTCTTGCCGGCATCGGGATTGGTGGTGCCCGTGACAACGGCGTCCACGCCGAACTCAAACGTGTCGCCCTGCTGCATCGTAATCGAGGTTGGCAAATCCCCGTAGGTGCTGTCCACGGCATAGCCGTAGGACTGAGGGTCTGTGCCGGAGAGCACGTTCATATTGTCAACGTACAGCGAAAGAATAGCCGCACCATGGACCGCTCTGGCTCCCATAGTGGCGGCTACCGCCATTGACAGTACCGACAACGCCTTCAATTTTTTGTCTGGTTGCATTTTTCTACCTCGCGATTTGAATGTCCTGGGAACTCCCGTTCCCGCGTTTTCTCCGCCTTCCGAATCCTTTGGTTAAAGCGATTTTTGGTTCGCCTTATCCGCCGTTCGGAGGCCGCACCACAACGTAGTGGCGGCTACTGAACAATCGAAGTCTACTCCGTTTGGACTAAAACGCAACATAAAAATTGACGGAATTTCAACCCCCGTTGTCATTTTTTGGTTAAGGAGAGGAGGCGGTTTGGGCACAAATTGCCGAGTCTAGCCTAAATGATTGCAAATAAAGTAATTATGCGAACTGCCTAACGGTAAATGGCGCTATTTTGACCGCGGTCGGCCTCGGGGATTCTGCAAAGAATTTGGAAGAAGCCATATCATTGCACAAAAATGGGTTCAATCCTGCGGTGGGAGATCTCTGATAAGGTTACTCAGCATTGGCCAAGGCCGATTTCAACCGAGCGGCGCTTCGCGGACGCCGCAATAGCAAGGGGATTGCGGCAAGGGCGATGGCGAAAGTTGCGGGTTCGGGGATGCTGATATTGCCGGCGAGATACTGGACGAGGACATTTGCCTGAGGCGATCCGAGTCCGGTAACCGGGTCATACCCGGTAGTGGCGGAATAACCCGAATTCCCGCCGGTGGTGATGTCATGAAAGGCGCTATTGTAGAGCGAAGTGTCGTAAAGGGCGTAAAGCATGGGGAGGGTGTCGCTGCCGCTGTCGAGAGTATCGAGACCGTTGAGTGCGCGGCCCTGATCGGCAATGGCGAAGAGGGCTGCCCACTGGGGCGCTCCTGCACTGGTTCCGCCGGCGATGAGGTCGCTGCCGTCGGCGACGATGTCGAAGCCGGTGTTGGGGTCGGCGTCGTAGGCGACATCGGGAGTGGATCGCTGGCCGGAGCTTTGGGCGGCGGCCTGATACGCCGGCTCGGGCTCGACGGAGCTGTATCCGCCGCCGGAACCGGACCAGGCGGTTTCGGAGGCGTAGGCATTATTCGGTCCGAGGGTCAGGGAAGTGCCGCCGACGCCGACGACGAAGGGCGAGTTGGACGGATGGGTGACAGAGCCGGAATCGCCGGAAGCGGCGACGTAGGTGATGCCGGTGTGCTGATCGGGGGTGGTGTAATTGGGATCGGAATCGGGGTCGCTGGGGGCCTCGGCGCCGGTGTAGCTCATGGAAACAACCGAGACGCCTTTAACGGATTGGGCGTAATAAATCGCGGGGTAGAGATCGGCATTAAAGAAAGTATTGGCCTCGACGACGAGGATATTGGCGGCGGGTGCGATGGCGTGAGCCCATTCGACGTCGAGAGCGGTTTCGTCTGTTATGAAGCCGGAACTGGGGGTGGTGGGCGGCGCGCCGCCGGTTTGGCCGACGACCGTGAGCGACCAGGACGATCCCGGATTGGGCAGGTGAAAAGCCGAATCGAAGCTGGTCAGATCGGAATTGAGGGTGAGGTCGTTGTCGACTTCGATGAGAGCGATGGTTTGTCCGGCGCCGTTTCCCTGCACCGTGCCGTTGTCGAAAGTGATCTGGTTGAATCCGTAGGCGGCCTGAATTTGAGCCGGGGTGTAACTGACGGAAAGGAGCCTGCGGGGCTCGAGTGCCTCAAAGAACGGGAACGACGAGGGCATATGCGGAATTATTGCTCGGTTTGCACTTCCGGGCCAATGAAATCCGCAGGATTTGCAGGCGTCATGGGCGGCATTTGGAATATTATGGGACCGGGGTCGCGAAAGCTGGGGGCTTTATATCGGATGGCCTGGCAAACAGGCCTACTGCGCGATCCGATGTGGAATAGGGCTCTGTCGGATCATATCCGTGTTTTTGGAGTTGGGGAGGCGGCTCAGCCGCCATTTCAGAATTGGCCGGAGAACCGCCAGGGTGGCGAGGTAGATGCAGGCGGCGCCGAGGCACATGACCAAGCCGAGGCTTTTGAGGCCGCGGTGCTCGGCGAGAAGCCAGAAGAACCCAAAGCTGCTGGAGGTAATAAATCCGCAGAGCAACAGGGCGCGGTCGCTGACGTCCCATCTTCGCCAGGTTCGGCGGGGAAATTTTGCCGCTTCCAGATATCGGTGGACCATGAAGACGCCGTATTCGTGGCCGGCGCCGATGAGGATTGGAAGTCCGAAGAAATTGGCGAAATTCCAACTCGTGTTGAACAAGCCCATGAGGGCGACGAGCATGGGCAGTCCCAGGGCCAGCACGCTGATCGCCAGCAGGGTGGGGCCGAGCCGGCGAAAATCCAGAAATACCAGCAGGAAAATCAGGGCCAGCGCGTAAACGGTGGAATGGAAGAACGCCTGATGAATCGCGCCGGTGGTGTGATAGATATCCGACGTGATGCCGGTGACGCGCGGGGCGTCGGGGCCCTTGGCGACGGCGGCTTCGACGGCACTCTCGAACGTTTCCAGATTCTGGTCGATCCAGAGGTCCTGAGCGGGCTTGACGTACAGGGCAAAGTAACCGTCGGCACTTTGGAAATGCTCGCGCATTTGGGGCGGGACGGCGTCGAGATTCAGCGCTCCGGGTCGGAACTGATCGAGCAGATCGTGAATCTCCCGGACGAAGATTCGTTGCCAGGTTGAGAGCCGGGCGGCGGCGGAATCGGCGCCGGGGCCGGAAAGCTGGTCCAGGGCCCGGGCGAATTGCCGCAACGAAAGCGCCGCGGAGGCCTTGATTGGATTAGCCGGCTGCGTTGCCGAGCGGCTGAGCGGTTGGAAAACGTCGGCCAGGCCGCGGGCCTTGGCGGAAATGGCGCGAAAATCGGCGGGGGAGACCGGCGTCGGATCGGCCCAATCAATCGCGGGGACTTCGGCGGCGTGCTGCTGAAGCCATCGTGCGTTGTCCTGCGCATCCAGGATGCTATCGGTGGAAGCGACCAGCGGAAGCGGGCGCACGGCGTCGCGAACCTGGCGGAGTTCTTCCGGGTCGCGACTCAGCACCACCGCGCTCCAGGATTGCAACGTGCGGATGAGCTTCACCGATTCCAGGTTGGGCACCTGAAGGTCGATCAGCCCCGGATCGAAGTGGGCGCGGGGCATGTAGCGCGAGGCGATCAGGAGCAGGGCCATCCAAATCAGCGGCAGGATAAGCCATCGCGCGCGGCGTTTGGCAGCCGCGGGCTTGTAGTGCTTGGAAGCGGGGACCGGGCGCAATTTCGCCGGGAAGATCGTGAGCAGCGCCGGCAGCACGACATATCCGGCCAGGAGGCAGAATATCAGGCCGGCGCCGGCGATGATGCCCAGCTCGGCGGCGCCGCGGAAATCGGTTAAGACGGCGACGAGGAACGCGCCGGCGGCGCCGAGGCAGGCGGTGTTGATCGGTGGCCCGACGTATTTGAAGACGCGCACCCAGACGGCCCCGGCGCGAGAATAGCGCCGCGCCTCGAACCGATACCGAGAAAGAATCTGCACCAGATAGTCCATCCCGATGCCGATCAGGGCGATCAGGAAGACCAGGGAGAGCAGATTGAGTTCACCGACGACGGCGGTGGCCCAGCCGAAGGTCCAGCCGATGCCGACGCCGAGGGCGATTTCCGCCGCCAGCGCCAGCCACAACGAGCGCAACATGATGGACATGCCGATGAAAACGACGATCAGGGCGGCGATCTCAGCCTTGTGGGAATCCTTGTCGGTGGTCTGCATCTGATCGGCTTCCAGCGCCGGCCGGCCCGTCACGCCGACGTGAAATTCCGGAAAGGCATCGCCGGCATCGATGGCGGCGTGCCGGATGGCATCGACGGTTCGCGTCACGCTGGTCAGGGAGTTGAAATCCTGCTCGGGATAAACCTGAATCAGAATTCGATGCCGTGAGCGGTCCATTTCGTCGGGAACGTAGAAATATCCGAGTTCCGAGGGATCGGTGGCGCTGATGGCGCGGAAATCGACCACGCCATTGCCGACGGCCAGAGGCGCATCCGGGTGACGCACGGCCTGGTCCCAGGATTCGGCCAGATGGGTGATGAAGGCGGCGGTCTCGTCGCCGGGCTGTGCGCGGGCGCCGGAGAGAGAGCGTTCAATGGGAGTGCGCCCGAGGACGGAGAGGAGGTCGGGCCGGGCGCCCCAAATCGCGGCCAACTGGCCGAGGCGCTGGGCGCCGGCCAGGCGCCGCGGCAATTCTTTCGGAGCTTCAAACAGGATCCCCTGCCGGCCGAGTTCGTCGAGCGGAATCCGGCAATAGGCGTCAACGACTTGCTTGATTCCGCGCAGTCGGCGGGTGATTTGATCGGCGGCGGCGGTCCATCGCAAGACCGGCGGGTGATCCGCGGGATTTTTCGGCTCGATCACGACGTAGAGCGCTTCGTTTTCAGGAAAGCGTTGGATGAACTGGAGGTAGTCGTGAAAGAACCAGGGTTTGGGAGAAAAGAGCTTGTTCTGGTCGGTGGAAATGGTGAGCCAGGCGACGGTGGCCCCGACGCACGCCGCGACGGTGATGAAGACCGTGCCCAGGGTGATCCAGGGATGCGTGACGACGGCGAGAACACCGGTGAGAATCCGGCGGTGAACGAAACCCATGTCAGGCGAGAATAGCGCGTTTGGCCAAACCGGAAACGGTGTCCCAGGCCGCGCCCGGGATTCTCTGAACGTCCGCCAGCACGTCATCGATGCCGGACAGGAACCAGTCCATGTCCTCCTTGGTGACGATCATCGGGGGGAGGAACTTGATGACTTCAGTGTGATATCCCGCAACCTGGGTGAGAATGCGATGCCGCTCCATCAGGGGGATGATGACCATCTGTCCAAAGACGCCGAAGTTCAGCTTGTGAAGCATGTCCCAAGCCATTTTTAATTTGAACGAAGAGTGCGGGCGGGCGAAATCCAGCCCGAACATCAACCCCTTGCCGCGCACGTCGGAGACGAAGGGGCAGGCTTCGGCGATGGGGCGGAGCTTATCCATGACGTATTGCCCCATGGCGGCGGCGTTCTCAACGAGTTTGTCCTCCTCGATGACGTGAATGCTGGCGAGGGCGGCGGCCATGGCCATGTCGTTCTGCCCGAAGGTATTGGAATGGACGACGCAGCGTTCGATGCGATCGAAGACGCTGTCCATGATCCGCGGGGTGGTGATGACCGCGCCGACGGGGACGTATCCGCCGGAGAGGGCCTTGGCGCAGCAGACGATATCCGGCTCGAACGTCGGGCCAGTGCTGATAGGCGAACCACTTGCCGGTGCGGCCGAGGCCGCACTGGACCTCATCGGCAATCAGCAGGCTGCCGTGTTGGCGGCACAAACGCTGGGCTTCGGCGAGGTAGCCGTCGGAGACGACCTGGCAGCTTTTTCCCTGGACGGGCTCGACGATGAAGGCGGCGGCCTGGCGGCGGGAGAGTTCCTTTTCCAGGGCCGGCAAATCGTTGAAAGCAATCCTGCGGCCGCCGGGCATCAAATCGCCGAATCGCTCGCGGAAGAATTGATCGCCGTTCACCGACAGCGAGCCCAGCGTCAGGCCGTGAAACGCGTGCTCGCAGAAAATAATATCCTGCCGGCCGGTGGCGCAGCGGGCGAATTTCAGGGCGGCCTCGACGGTTTCGGTGCCGCTGTTGGTGAAGAAAACCCGTGACAGGCCATCGTGCACGTGGCGAACAAGGGCCTGGGCTGCCAAACCGGAGAGGACGCTGCAATCCATCCGCACCAGGTTCGGGCGGTCCATGTCCAGCAATTGTTTGAGGATGGATTTGATTTTGGGATGGTTTCGGCCCAGGGCGAACACGCCCCAGCCTGTCAGGAGATCGAGATATTTATTGCCCCGATCGTCCCAGAGATATGCGCCTTCGCCGCGGACGTAGTCCTTGTCGAAGCCGATGGCGCACAACATCTTCACGAAAGAGGGGTTCAGATGTTGTTGATGAAGGTCGAAGCCGCTGCCGCTAAATTGCTCCAACCATGCCGCAAAGTCATTGTGCATAATTCCCAAACATTCCGTTATTGAAGCCGTCGATCATATCGGCAAATCGACCGAATGGCCATTGGGAGACTTGCTCACGCCCTTCGGGGCGGTTAGGTTTCGCGGTTGTGAGTCCATCGACGACCGCTTCAGCCCCGCTTTTCGTGCAAGTGCAACCGGATGAGTTCAGTCGGCTTGAAATCGCCTGGGAGAAGGCGCGTGACGCCCTTTTGAGGCTGCAAAACGCGCACGGCTACTGGGTTGGGGAACTGGAAGGCGACAGCATCCTGGAGTCGGAATACCTGCTCCTCAAGTTCATTCTCCATCAGGAGCATGATCCGGACTTGCTGAAGATTGCCAAATACCTGCGGGGCCTGCAAAACGAGGAGGGGGGCTGGAGCCTGTTTCCCGGCGGGCCATCGGACCTGTCCGGAACGGTCAAAGCCTATTTCGCGCTGAAGCTAATGGGGGATGGGGCCGATGCCCCGCACATGAAGCGGGCGCGGCGCGTCGTTTTAGCGCAGGGCGGGGCGGAGAAGTGCAACAGCTTCACCAAGTTCTATTTCGCCGCCCTGGGCCAGATCAGCTACGACGCCTGCCCGAGCATTCCGCCGGAAATTGTTTTTCTCCCGAAATGGTTTTATTTCAATCTGTACCACGTCTCGGCCTGGACGCGGACGATGATCCTGCCGCTGTCGCTCGTGACCACGCTGCGCTACACGCGGCGACTGCCGGCGACGATGACGATGATGGAGCTGTATCGTGGATCGCTCGGCCGCCAACCGCGTGGCCGATCCGCCCCGGGGGCTGCCCCGCTCGTGGCGCGATTTATTTCTGCGGGCGGATCAACTGCTCAAGGCCTATGACCACTTCCCGATTGCACTCCCCCGCCAGCGCGCGATGAGAGCCGCGGAAAAATGGCTGCTGGATCGGATGGACGGCTCCGAGGGTTTGGGCGCGATCTTTCCGCCGATGGTCTACATGCTGATCGTTCTCCGGGCGCTGGGATATTCCGACAGCGATCCGCGGGTCGTCAGCGCGCACAAGCACCTCCGGGATTTTTATATCGAAGAAGGGGACACGATCCGGCTGCAGCCCTGCGTTTCGCCGGTGTGGGACACGGGCCTGGCGATGCACGCGCTGGCGGAGGCGGGATTGAATCCGGGTTCGGACGCCGCCAAGCGCGGAATTCGCTGGCTGCTGGAAAAAGAGTGCCGGGTGGCGGCGGATTGGCAGAGGAATTGCCCGCCGGTCGAGCCGTCCGGGTGGTTCTTCGAGTTCTCCAACCCGCACTATCCGGACGTGGACGACACGGCGATCGTGCTGGCGTCGCTGAGCCGGCTCGGGGGAGAAGTCGCCCGCGACGCCCTGGCGCGGGATCAAGTGGCTTTTGAACATGCAGAACGACGACGGCGGATGGGCGGCGTTCGATCGCACGCAGCATCGCCCGCTCCTGGAGAAAGTCCCCTTCTCCGATCACAACGCCATGCAGGACCCTAGCTGCCCGGACATCGCCGGCCGCGTGCTGGAAGGCCTGGGACATTGCGGCATCCGGCGGGATCATCCGGCCGTCGGTCCGGCCATCGCGTTCATCAAAAGACATCAGGACGACTGCGGCGCATGGTGGGGCCGATGGGGCGTCAACTATGTTTACGGCACGTGGCAGGTTTTGACCGGCTTGAAAGCCGTCGGCGAAGACATGAACCAGCCCTATATCCGCAAGGCCGGGCATTGGCTCAAGAGCGTTCAAAAGCCGGACGGCAGCTTCGGCGAGACGTGCCAAAGCTATCACGATCCATCGCTCAAGGGTCAGGGCCACAGCACCGCGTCGCAAACGGCCTGGGGCGCGATGGGCCTGATGGCGGCCCTTGGGCCGAACGATCCGGCCGTGAAAAAAGCGATCGATTGGCTGATCGAACGGCAGTCGGCTGATGGGAATTGGGAGGAGCCGTATTTCACCGGGACGGGATTTCCAAAGGTCTTTTATCTGAAGTATCACCTCTATCGACTTTATTTTCCGTTGACGGCGCTATCGCGCTATCGCCGGATGCTCGCTGCGCAGCGGGCCGGCTGACGGCGCTCAAACATATTTCTTGAAGGAGACCGATATGAGCAGGATGCGAAATCGATTGGTTTTCTTAGCCGCGGCGTTTGTTTTTGTGCAGGGAAGCCGGCTGCTTGCGACGGATTATTTCGGCGTCACGGCCACGGGCGGAGGCAACACCGTCACGGTCGGCGGGTCGAACCTCATCAACCTGACCAACAACCTGATCAATGAGGAAAGCGCCTTCGCGCCCCTGGCCGGGACAAATCTCACGGGGCACCTTGTCCTACGGCGGAATTCCCAACGCGCTGGTTTTCACCGAGAACGCCGCTCAGAACGTCGGCGACGATCACGATCCCAATCACCGGCTTCACCAGAACGTTCGTGGGGACCAGTGCTTCGAATCTCCAGAGTCAGATCGAGGACTTCCTGAAAAAGGATGCCGCGCAGGCCTACGCGCAATTCCTGGAGGCGGTGAACGAGCGATCGGCGGTGGCGACGATCGACGGAAATCCGCAGGCGTCCACCGCGTTGATCGCCGACGATCTCTTCACGCGGTTCGGGCTGCATAACGAGCAGAGCACCGATTTGAAATCCGCCGGCGGCGGGGCCTATTTGGGCGTCAACTTCAACGGCGGAATTATCCGGGCCGACGATCTGGACGGAACCTGGGCCGAATTCACGTTCAACACCGGCATGAGGATCACCGACAACGTCGGGCTTTGCTTTGGGACCGCGGTGGATTACCGCGACGAAGCCGACAGCGATGCCTATACGGTTGCCGAGGAAGTCGCCCTGCCCATTACGTTCATCAACAATCATGATAGCCCGATCAGTTGGCAGGTGACGCCGTGGGCGTTCGGCGGCCTGGCGGCATCTTACGATCAGGTGGCCGGGGGCATTCTTGTCGGCGGCGGCGCAACCAGCAGTTTGGCGCTGCATATGGGGCCGGTCACATTGAGCCTCGCCGATCAGATCAATTACGACCACGGGGTTAACGTCGCGTACGACGGTTATGGATTCGACACCAACCTCGATCAGTGGATATTCAAGAACGGCGTCGATGGAGCGTTTCAATTCCCGGGCACTCCGATTTTCGTTGATGCCAGCATCGCGTATTCAAACTTTCTGCGCGACGCCGCGGTTCCGAATTTCTGGTCGCCGTCGGCCGGCGTGGGAGTCTCGCTGAGCAGGTTTTCCAGTTTGAGGATCAGCTACGATGGGGATTTTGGGAAGGGTTACAATGCCAATGGCGGACAGGTGGCGCTGGTGTTGAGTTATTAGCCGTCAGCCGGGCGGAGAGCCCACGCGAGCAGAACGAATTGGGGTGCTTTTGGTCGTGACGATCGCAATCGCATTGCGATTGGCGGATTTCCCGTCGCGCTATGTCAAGCGAGACGTCGACGAGCGGCCTTATGCCGAATCCGGGTTGGCGCTCTGGGAGGGAATTGCACCCACCTATACGCGCACGCCAGCGGGACCGCAGGTCTGGATCAGTTGGGCGTACGCCGCCGCGTCCACCGGCCGCTATGTGGTGTTTCCCACCGCCGAGGAGCGAGCCGTCTCGCTGGTTTTGCGGCCGTTTACGGCCGCAAACCACGCGCTATTTGATACCTATCGGGATTGGAGCATTCTCCGTCTCGTCGAAGCGTTCTGCTGTGGAATCGTCGCGGTCTGCGCCTGTGCGGCGGGGTTCCGGCTCGGCTGGAAATGGGGCGGGTGGGCGCCGGCGTTTCTCGTCGGCGGAACGGCCGCCGTCCTGCCCCTGTTCATCGAAATGAGCGGCGAATCCCGCCCGTACGCGATGGCCTGGGGATTCGGAATCATCGCCATCTACTACGCCGTCGTTGCCGCCGACCGCCCCAAGGCGCAGCGGTGGTCGGCCATCTTCATGGGGTTGGCCATCGCCTCTCGAATTGACATGCTCCTCATTTTGCCGCTGATCTGGGCGGAACTCTGGAATTTGGACGGTTCAATCCGCCCTCGGCTCCGGCGGATCATTGGTTACTCCTTGTTCGTCGCCGTCGTCAGCCTCCTGGTATCGCCCTGGCTGTTGACCAATCTAATCGGCAACTTGCGAGCCATCGCCATCGTGCGGTTTGCCGAACCCGTCAACTATTCTTCAAAAGCGGGAACGCTGCTGGAGATCGTCGCGCATCAGGGTTTGGCCGTCGATTTTCTGCTGGTTGCGTGCTCGATTTTCCTTGTCACGCCGGGAAACAAGGGAATTCGTCGCGCCGCCGCGATATACGTGATCCTTCTCTCGATCAGCACTCTGCATGGAACAGGTTTTGGCCTGCGGCATCATGGCGCGGCGCTGGTGGCATTGGTCGCGTTCGCCGGCGTCGGCATGGCCGGCATCGCCCGGCGATGGCCGCGCGTCGCTTTGGCTCTGCTCGTCTTGGCGCTGGCGCCTCCGGCGATCGGGGCCGCGATCGACATTTACCATCGCCGCACCCTCGAGGTGGTTGACCACTCCAGGCAATGGGTTGAGCGTCACGTTCCTCCCGGCACTCTGGTCTATCTCAGTCCGGGAATACGCGATCTGCTTCCCACGGTCGCCGCTTCCGACAGGCTTTGGGCCGAGGTCACCGACTCCAACGCGTGGAAGAAGAAGCTGGAATCAGGCATGAAGCGTTTCGGCGTGCGCTCCGAGGACTATCCACGCGCATTCTCCGAAGACAACATGATCGTGGAGCGCGGCTTGCGCCGGGAATGGTTCATCCTCGGCACGCGGACGTTTGTGACCGAGCCGCGGTTTGACGTGCGGATTTTTGCCGAATCCACGGTCTTCAGCGTGACGGTCGTCAGCGTGCCCGATATTTCGACGACGTACCAACGCACCGGCGGAGTGTTGATCTGCAACAACGCCGAAGGGATTATGCCCACCGACGTGGGAACGCCCGTCGTGCAGTGGATCAACTCTCAGAATCAAGGGATAAGGATCTATTGCTCGCCGGACGTGGTTAACAAACTGCGCGATCGGGAACATCTCCAGGAATGGTGAAGAAAGCGGGCCGGTGATGACGCCGCGTCCCGGTTACATTGGGCTCGAACTCATTCGCTTATCCCGCCCACGTCAGCCGCTGATGTCAGCGGGGGCGTGCGGCTGTCTCCGCACGCGATGAAAGAGCAGGGCCAGCGGGACGCACAGCAGCGAGAGAAACCCCAGCAATCGAAAATTATCGACGTAAGCCAGCAGAGACGCCTGCTGCTGGACGGTTCCATAAATTGCCGCCAGGGCCTTTTGTTGGGCGGTGTACGCGTCTATCCCACCGAGGCAAAACGTCGTCTCCAGGCCATGCAGCGTCTCCATTACGGCGGGATGCCCGGCGGCAACGTTGGCCACCAGATAATTCTGATGGATTTGAGAGCCGCGCACCAGAAAGGTGGTGACGCAGGCGATGCCGATGCTGCCTCCGATGTTGCGCACCAGGTTGTAGATGCCGGTCGCGTTACCCATTTCTTCGTTGCGGAGGCGGCCCATGGTCATGGTGGTGAGGGGAACAAAGATGAATCCGCCGGCGAAGCCATTGATTAAGTTCGGCAGGACGACGGAAAACATGGAGATGTCAAGGTTGACGCGGCTCAGCAGGAAAGTCGAGTAGCCGAGGATGGCGAAGCCGCACGCCAGCAGCAGGCGGCCGTCGATATAATTGACCAACGTCCCTACCACGACCATGGAGAGCATGGAGCCAATGCCGCGTGGACTGACCGCCAGGCCGCTGTCCAGGGCCGGGTAACCCATCAAGGTCTGCAGAAGCAACGGCAAAATGGCGGTGACGCCATAGAGAACACAACCGTAGATTCCGGTGATCAGCGTGCCGACGCTGAAATTGCGGTCGCGCAGGACGTGGAGTTGCACGATCGGCTCTCGGCAGGTGAATTCGCGGAGGACAAATGCCATCAGTGCGATCGCGGAGACAGCGGTTGTCCATCGTATCCAGGCCGCCGCAAACCAATCCGCCTCCTGTCCCTTATCCAGCAGCAACTGCAAGGTTCCCAGCCAAATCGCCATCGCGCCAAACCCGAGATAATCAATTGCGCCTCGAAATGCCTGCCGAATGTAGGGAGGGTCTTCGACGAACATATTGACCATGAACAGAGCCAAAACGCCCACGGGCAGGTTGATGTAAAAGATCCATCGCCAGGAATAGTTGTCGGTGATCCACCCCCCCAAGGTTGGGCCGATCACCGGGGCGACGACAACCCCGACGCCGAAGGCAGCCATGGCGGTGCCGTGTTGGCGACGCGGGAAGCTCTCCAGCAAGATGGCTTGGGCCAGGGGCAGCATGCCGCCGCCCCCGGCGCCTTGTATGATCCGGGCGACGACCAGCATCGGCATGCTGGTGGCCGCCCCGCATAGCAGGGAGGCGCCGGTAAAGACCAGGATTGAAATGATCAACAGGCGTTTGCGTCCGATGCGGCGCGTAATCCATCCGCTCGCCGGGAGCATGATCGCATTGGAAACAAGATAGCTGGTTAGAACCCACGTCGATTCGTCCGGGGTGGCGGCAAGATTCCCGGCGATGTGCGGCAAAGCGACGGTTGCCACCGAGGAGTCGAGCACCACGATGAACGTCGCGAGCATCACCGACGCCGCGATCAACCACGGGTTGGCCGAAGGCCTCCAATCGGGCGGCTCCGCCCCCGCAATGCGCGGTGCGCCGCCGAGGGTTTTCAGGTTGCTGACCATACGGTCAGTTGAATATACTACATGGTCAGATTACAATCACGTTGGATTTTGGATGCGCGGCGCCGGCGGTGGGAGCGAAAAGATCCCGAGCCTCATGAAAACCAAACGGCAAGTGGTATCCGAGTTTCGCCGCACGAGAATTGTCGATGCCGCGCGATCGGTGTTCGCGCAAAAAGGCTTTGCCCGCGGGATCATCGATGCGATCGCCAAAAAGGCGGGAATCGCCAAGGGGACCGTCTATCTCTATTTTCGATCCAAGAAGGAGATCTACAGGGCGGTTCTGGATCGTGATATGGAATCGCTGAAGAAGGGCACGCTGCAACGGATCGATGCGGCCAAGAATCTGAAAGACAAAATCAGGGCCTTCACCATGGCTCGGCTGGAGAACGCGGAGGCCAGAAAGGAATTCTTTCGGATCATGGACACCGAATCCGGAGCTTTGTCCTTCACGCGAAGCCAATACCGGAACTGGCTTGTCGAACCCGTGCTCCGCCTGGCCGCGGCGATCGAGGATGCGTCTCAGCGAGGCGAGATACGCCGCGTGCCCTCGGAAAAAGTGGCCTGGATGATCGCGGACATGACCCGGGGAACGATTCAACGAAGGCTGCTGGGACAAAACGACTCCCTGCCGAGCGAGGACTGCGAGTTTCTGCTCAGCTTTATTTGGGCGGCCCTGGCCTGAAAATTCCTGTCTCAAAAATCAACCGAACGGCTTAACGTTCCCCCGGATTTCGGCAGGGAAGCGAACCGGCCTCGGGCGGAAACTCAGATTCGAAAAATGCCGGGGAATGTCTGCAACTTTTGGCCCATGCGGCGATATTCAACTTTGCGGGCGCCGTTGCCTCGCCCGCAACGGCGCGGCGCATTCCCGCGCCTTCCGGCGTCGTGATTGGCGAGCAAGCTCATCGGCGGAATTGACCGGCCTGCAAACCGGAAGGAAGATTTATGTTACGATTACATCCCTTTCCTTCAGACCGCTCACAGGATCGCGCCCCTTCAATTGCCGGATTCGAGTTGTGCTTGCGAAGCTACCGCGCGGGGGACCAACAGAAAGTTCTTCGACTATACCATCACGGCCTATTGACCGGTGTTCCGGATCCTCTGGACCCGGCAACAGATTTGGATCGCATTGAGGAAGTCTATCTCAAGCGGCCTCAAGACCATTTCTGGGTGGCGGAAGTGAACGGCCAGGTTATTGGCTCAGTTGCGGTCATGGAAGACGATAAGCAGATTGCCCATATCCGCCGGCTGCGCGTGGATCCCGCCTGGAAGACGTGGGGTGGGGGCGAAGTGGCCCGCGTTCTGATTCAGAAGGCGACGCATCACGCGCGTCAGCACGATTCCTTGAAGCTGGTCCTCCACACGCCCATTGATGACAATCGGGCGATCCTGTTTCTGCATCAACTGGGCTTTGAATTTGCCCGCGCCCGACAAATACGAGGGCGGCATTTGTTGGAGTTCTATCTCGACCTTTACGCGCGGCCGGATCGCCACGTCTCCCACAATGTTGACCTCGCGTGAACCGCGCCGCGACCGAGGCTGTTGCATTCGCCTCATTGTGCCGCGGCAACGGCGCGTCGCAGGATTGAGCCCGTGTATGCGCCGATGAGGCCGGGGATCAACAAAACCGCCAATATTGCCCAGTTGCCCGGGGAAGCCAGGCGAGCGGGAAGGGCATGCAGTGGTCCGAAAAAAGGGACCCCGAGCCCAAGGATCAATGCCCAGCGCCAAGCGCGGCGGGGACGAGCCACTCCCAGCATAAACGAGCCAACGAGCACAACCATCAGGGTGGGATAAACCTCGTCGGCGTTGTGACGATCGACGTATGTCGCGCACAGTGCAAAGCCCAAGGCCGCGGCCAGGCAAAGCATTCCAACCACGTTCTGCAAATTGGATCGTTCCCGCAGAATGCTTTTCGAGAGGTCCCGATGCCGTGCGCATGCAGAAAGGCAAGAATCCGAGGAATCCTTGATTCGCCAGCGCATCTCGCAATTGGTCGCGGAATAGTTGGCTCATCTCGACGCCATAGCGAGAGCGGAACTCCGGAGGGTAGCCGTAGAGCAATCCGCGATACAAGCCGCAGGCCAAGCGCAGCAGAGCGTTTTTCGAGAACGCAGACATCAGGGCCTCGCTCCGGCCAAAGCCGGCTTCAGCGCGGGGAGCAGTTTCTTTGCGCGGGCCGCGAAGACGGCGGCTTCTAGTCGCCGGGCTTCGGCACGGGTCAGACGCCAGCCCAAATCGGTGATCCGATAATACCGCCGACGTTCATCATCCAATGCTGGATCGGGCCGTTCTTCGGACTCTTCCACGAGGCCCGCCCGCTGCATTCGCTTGAGGCAGCCATATAACGTACCCGGTCCCAGACGCAGTTGTCCGTTTGTCTGAGTCGCGACTTCCCGCATGATCGCGTAGCCGTGCCGCTCCTGATCCGACAGGGCCAGCAGAATCTGAAACACCGCGGGCGTGAGCGGAAGCAGCGATTGAGGTTCGATTGCCCTTGCCATGGATATATCCGTCACGGATATAATAGCGGGGTATCGTCGGATGTCAACGGGTCATAAGGGGAAAGCCAAATGAGGAACCGTGATTCAGCGACAGTTCAAACCTATTTAGCGGCGGTGCGAAGCACCGCGGGTTACGCCAGTGTCCCGGAATCGCGGTCGCCCATTTAGTCTAGTTTTTCCGGCTCCAGCCGGATGTCTTTTTCGCCGGCGGCTTTCCTCTCGCGGTATTTTTTCACCCAGGTCTCGAAGCTCTTGCCCGCGGCGGTGTCGCGGCCGGTGAATTCCAGGCGGGCGATGTCGCCGTAGGAAACGGATATCTTCTCGTCCCGATCCTTGGGGAACAGGCGGACGACGCAATCGGCCAGGGTTTTGCCGCTCGAGCGGCGATCGAAAATGTATCCCTCAACCACGCTGCCATCTTTGCGGGTGATCGTCACGTCGCCGCGGTAATCGAACGCTTTTTCGAGCGCGGCGCGGATTTCCTCGTCGGTGGCGACGGAGGGAATCTGGCCCTGGAGGTTCTCGTGCTGGAAGCCGGGGACCACTTCGGCCGAGTCGGCGTTGAACGGATGGGCCTTGGTTTCTTGCGGCATTGGAGTAAATCCGAAATCCGAAACCAGAATGACGAATCAAGCCCGAAACCAGAAATCCGAAACGAAGGCCGGTCCTTCATTCGGTCATTCAGTCATTCGGATTTGATTCGTCATTCTGGTTTCTGGTTTCGGGTTTTCCGTCACACCGTTTCCATTTCCCGTTTCGAATCATGGATCGTCAGGGGAACGATTTTGTCCGGCGCGGCGGGGAACGGCTGCTTGAGCGATTCCGCGGCTTCTTCGTCGGCGTACGCTCCGCCGAACAGCGTCGCCTTGGCGGCGCGGAACAATCCGGCGACGGAGCCGAAGGTGTCGTCGACCGCGCTGGCTTCGTAACCGCTATGCACCATGCAGTTGGCGCATTTGCGGTTGCCGCTTTCGGTGCCGTAACGCTCCCATTCCGTGGTTTCGATCAGCTCGGCGAAGGTTTCGCAATAGCCGTCCTGGAGCAGATAGCAGGGTTTTTGCCAGCCGAAGATGTTGTACGTCGGCATCCCCCAGGGGGTGCATTTGTATTGCCTGCGTCCCATGAGGAATTCCAGGAAGAGCAGGCTTTGGTTGAATTTCCAGGCCTTTTTTCGATTGCTGAGGATTGCTCGGAAGAGGCGGCGGGTGCGGGCGCGGCCGAGGAAATGCTGTTGGTCCGGGGCCTTGTCGTAGCTGTAGCCGGGGGAAAGCATCATCCCCTCGACGCCAAGATTCATCATCTCGTCAAAGAACGCGCGGACGCTGTTGGGTTCGGCCCCGTCAAAAAGCGTGGTGTTGGTGGTGACGCGGAAGCCGCGCCGGACCGCCTCGCGGATGGCCTCGATGGCGATATCAAATCCGCCTTCGCGGCAGACGGAAAAATCGTGGTGCTCCTTCTGGCCGTCCATGTGGACGCTGAAGGTGAGATATTTGCTGGGCTTGAACAGGTCGATCTTTTGTTTCAGCAGCAGCGCGTTGGTGCAGAGATAGACGTATTTCCTTCGGGCAACCAGGCCGGCGACGATTTTGTCGATCTGCGGATGGAGCAGCGGCTCGCCGCCGGGGATGCTGACCATCGGGGCGGCGCATTCCTCGACGGCTTTGAAGCATTGCTCGGGGGTGAGATTTTTCTTGAGAATGTGCGCCGGGTACTGAATCTTCCCGCAGCCGGCGCAGGCGAGGTTGCAGCGGAACAGCGGCTCGAGCATCAGGACCAGGGGATATCGCTTCCGGCCGGCGATTTTCTGCCGCAACACGTAGGTTGCGACCGTCCACATTTGGGAGACTGGAACTGCCATACAACGGAAGCATACCCGCAGGCGGCGGTGGGTTACAATGCCTATTGTGAGCCGGCGCAAATGGTTGGTCCTGACGGCGTTAGCGATGGAAGCCAAGGCCATCGCCGCGGAACTTGGCCCGAACTCGGCCGATCAGCATGTTTGCATTCGGGTGATCGGCATTCGAGCCGTGCGGTTCGACCGCGGCGAGTTGAGCCGATTCGACGGGGTCATACTGGCGGGTTTGGCGGGAGGATTGGATCCGGCGCTCGGCATCGGCGACGTCGTCTGCGACGCGCCGGCGCAGCAACCCTGGCTGGATTTGTCGCTGCGGCACGGCAGGATTCTTACAACCGACCATCTGGTGGCGACGGTCCAGGAGAAAGAACGGCTGTTTCGGGAGACCGGGTGTCTGGCCGTGGACATGGAAGGCGCGATCGTGCGCGGGACCGCCGAATCGGCGGGCAAACCCTTGCTCAACATCCGCGGCATCAGCGACACGGCTAGCCAATGCGTTCCCCAGCGAATGGTGAATTGGGTCGATGAAGTGGGCCGGGCGCGGCCCGGGCGTGTGACGGCGGATTTGGTCGGTCATCCGCTGCTCATCGCATCCATGATTCGTTTGGGAAGGCAATCTCGGATTGCGATGCGGCGCGTGGCGGTGGCGGTGCGGGAGGTTGTTCAAAGCCCGGCGACGTTCTAGACTGGAGTAGTGGGTCGTCCGAGCCGCGGAGAGAGAGCCGGGCCGTGTCGGCCCGGACCGGGGCGGCACGCCCCGGCTCTGTAACATGCCCAACCGCAAGAAACGTCCTCTGGTGAACTCGCAACGCGCATTTGAGAAGGCTTGCGCGGTGATGCCCGGGGGGGTTTCCTCGCCGGTTCGGGCATTCAAAGCCGTTGGCGGAACGCCGATTTTCATCCGGGAAGCGCAGGGGTGCATCCTCAAGGACATTGATGGCAATTCGTATATCGACTACGTCGCCAGCTACGGGCCGCTGATCGTCGGGCACGCGCACGAGCGGGTGGTGGCGGGACTGGCGAAGGCGATCGGCCGGGGCACGAGCTATGGTGCGCCGACGGAATTGGAAACGCAACTGGCCGGCGAAATCATCCAAGCCATGCCGGCCATTGAGATGGTGCGTTTTGTGAGCAGCGGGACCGAGGCGGTCATGAGTCGCGATTCGGCTGGCTCGCGCCGCCACGGGGCGGGAGAAGATCGTCAAGTGCATCGGCTGTTATCACGGGCATTCGGATTCGCTGCTGGTGCAAGCCGGCAGCGGTGCGCTGACCCTCGGCGTGCCGTCCAGCCCGGGCGTTCCGAAATCCGTTACGGCGGCGACGATCCTGGCGCCCTACAACGATCTGGAAGCCGCCGGAAAGATTTTCGCGGAACAGGGCGGCGAACTGGCGTGCTTCATCGTCGAGCCGGTGGCTGGGAACATGGGCGTCGTGCCGCCGGCGGCTGGTTATTTGCAGGCCTTGCGCGAGCTTTGCACCAAGCATGGGGCGATCCTGCTGTTCGATGAGGTGATGACCGGCTTTCGCGTGGCCCGCAGTGGAGCGCAGGGGTTGTACAAAGTCAAACCCGATCTGACGTGTCTGGGCAAAATCATCGGCGGAGGATTGCCGGTCGGGGCGTACGGCGGACCAAAGGCGATCATGCAACAGGTCAGCCCGTCGGGAAGCGTTTATCAGGCGGGCACGCTGAGCGGAAATCCGCTGGCCATGACGGCCGGATTGGAAACGCTGCAAATCATGAATGAGCCCGGCGTATACGAAATGTTGGAGGAGCGCGGGGCGGCGCTGGCGGCGGGATTGCGGACCGCGGCGGAGGAAGCGGGCGTGCCGCTGGTGGTGAATCGCGTCGGCTCCATGTTGACGCCGTTCTTCGTCAAGACGGGGACATCGGTCGGTAATTTCGCCCAAGCCACCGCCTGTGACGCGGACGCTTACGCCAAATTCTTCCACGCGATGCTGGCTGAAGGGGTCTTTCTGGCGCCCAGTCAGTTCGAGGCGATGTTCGTGGGGCTGGCGCATGGCCGGGAACACATCGATCAAACAATCGCCGCGGCGAAGAAAGCGATGGCCGCGATTGGCCAGCCGCGCGGGAAGAGAAAATGACGGGTGTGCCCAAAGACATTGGCAAAGAGAATCGGCCGGAGGACCGGCCGGCTCAGTATCGAAATTGAGCCGGCCGGTCCTCCGGCCGATCTTCAGCACCCGGATGTTGGGGCAGACCCTACTAAAAGACCGCCCCAAACCCCGCTTGCAACCCGATCTCCGTTTTGGCACAATTCGCGATGTAATTGCGGTAAATTCGGATACGCTGTTCAACGAAAAGGCCACGGAATAAGCCGATGCACAAGACGAGCGCGAAAACCACGCGAACGAAGTAAGAGGCTCAGAAGGCTTCTTATCGGTTCGCGGGTTTTCGTCGGCTGGGTCTAAAATCGGTGAAGGTTCTGTGGCCGGTTTTGTTTTGGAGAGTCTCATGGCGGTGAACGTGGCGATCGTCGGCGCGACCGGCGCGGTTGGGCAGGAGCTTTTGAATATCCTCACCGAGCGGAAATTCCCCATCAAGAGTTTATTGCTTCTGGCCAGCGCCAGAAGCGCGGGCAGGAAGATCGAATTTGGGGGCAAGACGCACGCGGTGCTGGAATTGACCAAAGACGCATTTAAGGGCGTGAACATCGCGTTTTTCTGCGCCGGCGGAAGCATCAGCCGGGAGTTTGCCCCGGCTGCGGTGGCCGCGGGAGCCGTCGTGATCGATAAGAGCTCGGCGTTTCGCATGAAGCAAGGCGTGCCGCTGGTCGTTCCGGAAGTGAATCCCGAGCAGATCGCCAAACACAACGGCCTGATAGCAAACCCCAATTGCAGCACGATCATCATGAACGTGCCGGTCTGGCCGCTGCATAAGGCCAATCGCGTGCGGCGGATCGTTCTCAGCACCTACCAGGCCGTGAGCGGCGCCGGGATGGGCGGATTGCAGGAACTGGAGCGGCAGACCAGGGCATACGCCAGCGGCGGGAGCATCGAGCGATTGCAGTTTCCGCATCAGATCGTGAACAACGTCTTCAGCCACGACTCCAGGATCGCGGACAACGGCTACAACGAAGAGGAAAACAAGACGGTGAACGAGACGCGGAAGATTTTCGGGGATTCGCGGATCATGATCTCGGCGACGTGCGTTCGCGTGCCGATTCCGCGCGCCCACAGCGAGGCGATCAATCTCGAATTCGATCGGCCGATGACGCCCCAGGAAGCGCGGGAGATTCTTTCGCGCGCTCCGGGGGTTAAGATTGTGGACGATCGGGAGAAGAATCATTTTCCGATGCCGCTGGAAGCCAGCGGGCAGGACGACGTATTGGTGGGCCGGATTCGCCAGGACATCAGCCGCGAGGATGGGCGGGGAATCGAATTGTTCGTCAGCGGGGACCAGGTGCGAAAAGGCGCGGCGACCAACGCGGTGCAGATTGCGGAGAGATTGGTTGCGGGTTGATGCGCTGACTCGACGGCGCCTGGGGGAAGGAATAGACTATCGGGTGATGGAGGATGCCTCGTTCACTGTGGAATCGGACGCGCTCCTGCGGGAGGTTGTGCGGCGCATTCTGACGGTGAGGCGGCCAACGGCGGTTGTGTTATTCGGCTCCGGGGCTCGCGGCGAAACACGCGCCGGCAGCGATCTGGACCTTCTGATCGTCGAGCGGGAAAACCCGCTTCCGCGGCATCATCGCGCCGCCGCCTATCGAATGGCCCTATTGGGCATCGACCGCGATATTGACGTTGTCGTTTACACTCCACAGGAAATTGAGGAATGGTCGGCCGTGCCGAACGCGTTTGTCACGACGGTGCTGCGGGAAGGTAAGGTCCTGTATGAAAACGGTGACGGACCTGGTCAGAGGGTGGCTGGCCAAAGGTGACAGCGACTTGGCCGAGGCAGCGCGCTGCGCCGGGAGCGCGGGGCCGTACGACACGGGTTGTTATCACTGCCAGCAAGCGGTCGAAAAATCCCTTGAACCGGTCTTCGGTCTTCATGGCCATACTCCGCTGAACACTCACGATCTTGGCCGATTGGCGACGGCGCTGAAGGCTATCGAGCCGTCGTTGGGTTTGGTGGCGCGCGGAAGTATTGGCGCTAACGGATTACGCCGTCAGGCTTCGATACGACAGCGACTTTTGGCCCACCCAGCAGGAGTTATTCGAATCGCTTGCAGTCGCGCGTGAAGTTCGGCTTGAGGTATTGGTCGTCATCCCCGCGAGCATGCATCCCGCATCCGGCCCCCCCTGAAGCCCGGCAACCGGCAACTGATTCAATGAAGATCGTCCACATCATCACCCGGCTGATCGTCGGTGGGCGCAGGAAAACACGCTGCTGTCCTGCCGGGGCCAGCACGAGCTTGGACATGACGTGACGCTGATCGCCGGTCCGGCGATCGGGCCGGAAGGCTCGCTGCTGGATAAAGCGGAAAGCCACGGGTATCGAGTGATCGTCGTCGATGAGATGCGCCGGGCGATTCGGCCAGGGCGGGATTTTCGAACTCATCGGATTCTCATCAACCTGCTGCGCGAGCTTCGGCCGGATATCGTGCATACCCATTCCAGCAAGGCGGGGATCCTGGGTCGCATGGCGGCGCGGCGGGCGAAAATCCCCGCGGTCGTTCACACCATTCACGGTCTGGCATTCACGGCTTCAACCCATCCGGCTGTGAATTGGATTTACAAGATGCTGGAAAAACGGGCCGCACCGATGACGAGCCGAATCGTCTGCGTCGCCGAGGCGATGCGCCAGCAATCGCTGGCCGCGGGGATCGGCCGCGCCGAGCAGTACCTCACGATTTACAGCGGGATGGAGACCGAGCCGTTCATCCATCCGCCGGTGGCGCGCGATCGGGTTCGCCATTCGCTGGGGCTGAGTGACGACCACATCGTTGTCGGGACGATTGCGCGGCTATTTGATTTGAAAGGCCATGATGACTTGCTGCAGATCGCGCCAAAGCTCTGCGGGGAATTCCCCAATCTGCGATTTCTCTGGGTCGGCGACGGTCTTTTGCGCGGGCGATTCGAAGCGGAGATGAGCCGGCTGGGATTGCGGGATCGATTTGTGCTGAGCGGAATGGTCTCGCCGGAGCGCGTGCCGGAATTGACCGGGGCGATGGACATTCTGGTTCATCCGTCGCGGCGCGAGGGATTGGCCCGGCGCTTCCACAGGCCGGATTGGCGGGGATCCCGGCCATCGCCTACGACATCGACGGCAACCGCGAAGGCGTTCGGGACGGAGTCACCGGCATCGTGCTTCGGCCGTTCGAGGTGCAAAAAATGTATGACGCGATTTGCGCGCTGGCGAAGGATGAATCGCTGCGGCGGCGCATGGGTCAGGCGGGGCGGGAATTTGCGCTGGGGCGGTTTGATACGAAGATTATGGTATCGGCGTTGGAAGATCTGTATCGGTCTTTGATTGGCGGGCGCGCTCTCTCCACTGGCTGATGAGGCCTTTAAGTTCGGACGCCTGCTCATCCGTGCAAGGGAAATAGACATCGACCGCATAATCGGAAAAGATGATCCACCGCGGACGCTCGATTCGAAGGTGATAGTGGCCCCGCAAAGATCGCTCAAGCTGAGATTTCGATACGATCCGCCATGGCGTGTGCCCGGCGAGAACTCGATAAAGATCAGGAACGTAGCCTTCACGCAGCCATCGCAAGGCTTTTCGAAAACGCCGCGATCGGATTCCTTGAATGATTCCGTGTTCCAAAGCCAACGCCAGCCAAAGCGAGAATATCCACCAATCGATCCAGCCACGGGACCGGCCCATGCAAACGGCGATTATCGCGACAACTGAAATGAGCCAGCCATTCAGCGCGAGCCACGCCGCAACTGTGCCAGGCTCGGTGAAATTGCTGTATTGGACGCATCCGCGATCATTTAGGCGGACCTGAAATCTACCGGGACGGTGAGTGAATCGCCCGCGCAGAATTAAGAAAACGACCGACAGCGTCGGTAATCCAAATAGGAGGCAAAAAAAGAGAAATGTCTTATCGGGTCGTGGGTGAACCGCGAACAGCGTTACGATTAATAAGAAACCCCACGAAATCGCTATCAACCACGAGTGCCCCCCCCACTTTAGCATGAAGGATCACTTCAGATTGGTTATAGGATCGACCGCACTCAGGGCAATTGCCGGCATCGGGCAGGCCCACGAGGGAGTATCCACAATCGGGACAGACCATGGTGCGTAAACACTCAGGGATGGCAACCGCTGTGAACGGCACGAAGATGAATTATAACTTCCGCGATACAATCCCGGCATGTTATCGATTTTGGTCATCGGCCCGCATCCAGACGATCAGGAACTCGGCATGGGCGGCACGATCGCCCGGCTGATCGAACAGGGACATCGCGTGCATCTGGTGGACATGACCAGCGGCGAGCCAACGCCGCTGGGTTCGCCGGAGATTCGGCAGCGCGAGTCGGCGGCGGCGGCGAAAATCCTCGGCGTCGGGCGGACGCAGGTGGGGCTGGTCAATCGGGAGGTGACGCATGATCTGGCGAGCCGGCATAAATTGGCGGCGGTGATTCGCACGCACAGGCCGGATGTGCTTTTTCTGCCGTATCCGGTCGATGCGCATCCGGATCACGTGGCGGTGACTCGCATCGGCGAGGACGCTCGCTTCGACGCCAAGCTCACCCAGACCGACATTCGCGGCGACCCGTGGCATCCCCGGCGGATCATCTACTATTTCTGCACGCATCTGCGCCTGTCGTTTCAGCCCACGTTCTGCATCGACATCAGCAACCAGATCGAAAAGAAGATGTCGGCGGTGCTGGCGTACGAATCGCAGTTCGTCAGGAACCAGAGCGGCGTGCCGGAGATGGTCCGGACGCTCAACGCGTATTTCGGGGGACGAATCGGCGTGGCGTACGCGGAGCCGTTCTTCAGTCACGAAACTCTGGGACTGAGCGGATTGGATCAGTTGACGTGAGCGGTTCATCCCGCCAGCGCGAGCTGCGATTTTTTTCCCGATCGGCGATTCTCCACCACGAGGGTTTTTGCATTGGCTGCGCCCAGTTGCTGATTGGCGTTGAGCAGTTCGATGCCATAGACGCGCCCATCGGCCCCAAGGTCGAGCGTTCAGCTCATCAGAAACGCAAACGGTCGTTACCTTGCCTCGTTTGGATCGGAAACGAATATACCCGACATTGAATTCCGGATCGTGGCTCAAATGCATGCCGACACCTCAGAAATATTTCACGATTACGGTAACCACGGGTCTGCCCAATTTTTCGGGCAAGCGCGAATCGCGGTTGCACTGCTTCTTGCCCCTCCCATGGACTGAGTCTGCCGAAGATGCCTCCACTGGGCTCGTCGAAGCGCGTCCCGGTAACTTTTTATATTTTTTCGCCTGCCGAACAAAAAACACGCCCAAAACCTTCACCTCTCGGCTAAGAATATAGAGGAAGCTCTTCATGCGACTCCCTCGCGCTCAACGCCCAACCTATAACCTTTAACCTCTACCGACAAATTGACCGGATTCAGGAAAAATTTCAATATAGGCCCTCCGGTAACGGTAACAAAACCCCCCGCGGCGCCATCGAAATCGGGGGTTTTGTAACCGGGCACCCCGTCCAGAACCTACACCAGTAGAATTATGCTGCACAATCCCGAAAAATTGGCGCACCCGGTAACCACGAGCCATCCACCGTCTATTTTACCAGCAAACGCATCGATCTGGCGCCTCGCATTGTATTTACCGTTCCATTATCGATTGAACGCCACTACGCCCCGAAACCGAGTCCGGCCGAACTTCGCGGATGACACCGCGGCCGCTCAACACTGTCTGTTCGACCTCCCGGCCTGTCGCGCTCCCGGGAGTTTGCCACCCCATGCCGGAATGCTAAGCTGCCGATGCATTGAGCGAATGCCGAGGTTCCATGCCACTTCCGATTATTCTTTCGCGATGGGTGCACCTGGTATCGGCGTGCCTGGCGATCGGCGGGGTATTCTTCATGCGGTTTATTTTTGCGCGGATTGAGTCAGCTCGATCCGGAATCTTCGCAACGGATTTTTCTGCAAACACGCCGGACGTTTAAGAGGCTCATTCACACGGTGATCCTGCTTTTGCTCGTCACGGGGATTTACAACACCTATCTGGCGTGGGACAAATACGAGCTGGATACGGCGGTGCTTCACGCGTTGTGGGGCACTCATATTCTGCTGGCGACGCTGGCATTCACCATTTCGCTTTACGTTCTGGCCGGCGCCGCGCCGCCGCGGTCCCATCGCAAGCTGATGGCGGTCAACTTTGTGATTCTGCTGCTGGTGGTGGCGGCGGCATCGACGCTGAAGTGGGCGCGGGAGAAGGCGATGGCCGATCATTCGTCGAGAGGAACGGTGCTGGACAAGCCATGAACGCCTATTTCGCCCATACGCTCGTTTTTCTGTTCTCGCGATATTTGCACATCGTTTGCGCGACGATCCTGGTGGGCGGCACGCTGTTTTACGAGATGGTGGTCCCCGCCGCCATCGACGACCTGACGCCCGAGCAGCAACTGATCGTATTTGCCCGGGCGAGATGGTTTTCCAAGTGGATCATCTGGTTATGTTCGGCGACGATCCTGATCAGCGGCGGGGTTTCCAGCTACGCGCACTGGGACGATTACAATCGCGATCAGGTTTACCAGGCGCGTCAACCGACGCAAGGCCGCGGGCAACCGCTGCAGGCGATGGAGCTTTCCCCGCTGGCGCGGCCGGGATGGTGGTGGGCGGCCCATGCCAGTTCCGGATTGATCGCCGTGATCATCGCGCTGGGGCTGACGATCGGCAAAGTCCCGCCCAGCCAGCCGATCCGGTGGATGAGGCTGAACCTGGTGATTCTGCTGGTGGTGATGTTCTTCGCGACGGCGACGCGGCAGACGCGGATTGAGGCCTCGTCGCCGCCGACGCAGTCCATGGAACCCGTCGAGACGGCCCCGCGATGAGCCGCGAACCAACGATGGAATCGTTGCCGCGGGAGGAGCCGGGTCAATGGCTGGCTCCAGGGGTGAGCGTCGCTTCGGGGGGTCTGCGGATAAAGTTTTCACGCGGCGGCGGGCCGGGCGGGCAAAACGTCAACAAGCTCAACACCAAGGCGCAGGCCTGGATTCAACTCAGCCGGATGTCGGGGATGTCGCCGGCGGCTATTCATCGGCTGCGCAAGCTGGCGGGGCATCGGCTGACCGATGGCGACGAACTGCATCTGGTTTGCGAAACCGAGCGCACGCAGGAGGGAAATCGCCGGGAACTCTTCCAGCGGCTGCGCGAGTTGATCACTCTGGCGAAGACCGAACCCAAACCGCATCGCAAGACGCGCCCGACCGCCGCTTCGCGGCGAAGAAGGCTGGAATCCAAACGGCATCGAGCCCAGATCAAGGCGCATCGGGGCGGGAAGGATGTGGGGTAGGTTTTCGGCGGGCGATTCAATGGGGTGCGAAGGAACCTGCCGACTGAAGTCGGCAGGCCGCGTTATTTTTGTTTTTTTCTAACGCGATCCGGCAGGTCGAAGGCATCTCGTGGGCGGCTGTTCAATCATTCGTCGTCGTCGAAGTCTTCATCGTCATCGTCGTCATCGAAATCGTCGTCGTCATCGTCGGGATTATCGAATTCGTCTTCGTCATCTTCGTCGTCATCGTCCTCGTCTTCTTCATCCTCGTCCTCTTCGAATTCGTCTTCGTCAACCTGTTCTTCGAGTTCCTCTTCTTCCTCTTCCTCTTCGGCCGCGTCGCCCTCGTCCTCCGGGGTCTCCTCGTTTTCCTTGTTCTTTTGCTCTTTTTCATCATCGGGCTCGGGCTCGCGCGGCTTGCGTTTGGCGGCCTCGGGCAAAAGAACCGGCGGTTCCAGCGGTAGCGACGGTTCCAGCCACCAGAAATCCTCCGTCCCCAGCCGCGGCGCCACCAAACCCATCCGCGTCAATGTCTTCAACGCACTTTCTCCCGGACCACCCTGATTTGATTGCAAGCTCATAGTTGCTTCCACGCCTGAACCGGAACATCGCGGGCAGCCACGGCCGCCCCGCCAAAAGTCGGCGGTATTGGAACGAGCCGCCCCGGTCGCGTCAAGAGCCGGATTCATGTTGGGGCCGCGGAATTGAGCGGGCTATTTTTTCCCGTGTCGGCGCAGCGCAGCGCATTGCCGATGACGGTGACATCGGATAGCGCCATGGCGGCGGCGGCGATGAGTGGATTGAGCAATCCCAATGCCGCCAGCGGTATCGCCAGCACGTTGTACGCGAAGGCGAGGAAGAGGTTTTGGCGGATGATCCGCATGGTGGCGCGGGAGAGCTGGATGGCTTCGGCGACGCCGAGCAGATTGCCTCTGACCAGCACGATTCCGCCGGTTTCCTTGGCCACGTCGGAGCCGGAGCCGATGGCAATGCCCAGATCGGCTCTTGCCAGGGCCGGCGCATCGTTGATGCCGTCGCCGACCATGGCAACGACGGGCTTGGCGCCGTTGCCGGCCGAATCCTGCAATTGTTGGATGAACCGTGCCTTCCCATCGGGCAACACCAGCGCCTGGATTTGGCCGATCCCCAATGCGAGGGCGACCGCCTCCGCCGACGCCGCGGTGTCCCCGGTCAGGAGCACCGTTCGCAGCTTCATGCGATGCAGTTCGGCGATCGCGGCCTTGGCATCGGGCTTGATCGCGTCGGAAAAGGAAATGAATCCGAGTTGTGTAATGCCGCCGTTGGCGAGTTCGCCGATATAGACGATCGTCCCCGGATCCGCCGGCGACCGCGGCGAGGGTGAGCCGTATTCAGCCAGCAGCGCCGCGTTGCCGACGACCAACATTTTCCCATCTGCTTCAGCGACGACGCCCAGGCCGGGGCGGCTGGTGAAGGATTTCGGATCGGACAGGGCCGCGCCTTCGGAACGGGCTTTGGCGACGATGGCCTTGGCAAGGGGGTGCGCGCTGAACTGCTCGACCGAGGCGGCGAGTGCGAGAAGCACCTGCGACGAAATGCCGCACGAGGCGGTGATGGCGCTGACGGTTGGCCGGCCCTCGGTGAGCGTGCCGGTCTTGTCCAAAACGACGGTGTCGATTTTCTCGGCTCTTTGCAGCGCGTCGATATCGCGAATGAGAATTCCCCGCCGGGCGCCGTTGCCGGTGCCGACCATGATCGCCGCGGGAAGGGCCAGGCCCAGGGCGCACGGGCAGGCGATGATCAGAACGCTGCACGTGGCGTTGGCGAGCATCGCCCAGGTCAATGCGGCCGGCCAATGATGCCAGACGCCGTATCCGTACCACGCCAGCGCCGTGGCCAGGGCAACGGCCAGCACGACGGGGACGAACACGGCGGCGATGGCGTCGGCGAGGCGCTGGGCGGGCGGCTTGGCGGATTGCGCCGTCTCCACAAGGCGGACGATCTGGGCCAGCGCCGTCTGGCTGCCGACGCGGGTGGCCTTGACCGTCAACCGTCCGTCGGTGTTGATCGTCCCCCCCACCACTTCATCGCCGACGTTGCGAACGACCGGCAGCGGCTCGCCGGTGATCATCGATTCATCCACGGCCGAGCGACCGGCGACAATCACGCCATCCACTGGCACGCGGTCGCCGGGCCGGACCAACAGCCGATCGCCGCGGCGAACTTTGGCTACGGGGATTTCGACGGGGGTTTGAGAATCATCGAGCCGCAGGGCCGTGGGCGGGGCGAGGGTCATAAGCTCGCGGATGGCATTCCCGGCCGAATCGCGAGCCCGCGCCTCAAGCCAGTGTCCCAGACTGATCAGAGCCAGCAGGCCGGTGGATTCCATCAGATAAATCGCCTGCGGCGGCGGCCACAGCCCGAACCAGTGGCCCGCCAGTGCCACCACGCTGTATCCGTAGGCCACCGTCGCGCCCATGGCGATGAGGGTGTCCATGTTGCTGGTTCCGTGCTTCAGCGCCCGCCAGGCGCTGGCGTAAAATCCGCGCCCGACGTAAACGATCGCCGCGGTGCTCATCGCCAGGGATGCCCAGATCATCCAATCGGGTTCATGGCCGGATGCCAGCCGCATGATCCAGTGCGTCAATTCCAGCGGGAACCAGAGCAGCAGCCCCGCGACGGCGCGGCGAAACCAAAGCTCTGAATGATCGCGATGAACATGAGAATGATCGTGGGCATCTTCGTCGGATCGGACCAGCGCTGGATACCCCAGGTCGGTGATGGCGTCGGCGACGGCCTGCGGGTTTGCCGAGGCGGGATCGAGCGTCACCGCCGCGGTGCCGCTGGCCAGATTCACTTGGGCGCTATCCACGCCGGGGACGGACAAGGCGGCTTTTTGCACGTGGGCCACGCAACTGGCGCAGGTCATGCCCTCCACGGTGAGCGTGATTTGCTCGATCCGCTCGGGCGCTTGCATTTCGGCCGTCCGGTCGCTCATGACGGGCGATTATAGGAGGTCATTTCTTGAAATAGGCCGTGTTCTTTTCGATGAACGACGACCATTGGGCCGGAAGATCCTCCTGTGGGAAGATCGCGGTGACGGGGCATTCATCGACGCAGAGCCCGCAATCAATGCAGGTGTCGGGATCGATGTACAACTGCTCCGCGGCCGCAAAATCCGCCTCGTCCTTCGTGGGATGAATGCAGTCTACGGGGCAAACCGCCACGCAGGCGGTGTCTTTCGTGCCGATGCACGGCTCGGCGATGATGTGGGCCATTCAGCAACTCCTTGAGGCAGGAGATTATATGGACAGACATCCGCCAGGCAAACACCCGGCATTTCATCCCGGTATCAACGAATTGCCGGTCATCTCCTTCGGCTGCGGCAGGTCCATCATCTTCAACGCGGTCGGGGCCACGTCGGCGAGGCGGCCGCCGTCCAATAGTTTTACGCCTTTGAAGCGGTCGTCCACGACGATCAACTCGACATCATAAGTCGTGTGGGCCGTGTGCGGCCCGCCGGTGGCGGGATCGATCATCTGCTCGCAGTTGCCGTGATCCGCCAGGACGATTGCCGTTCCGCCCCGGGCCTGGATCGCATTCAACACTTTGCCGACGCACTCATCGACGACTTCGACGGCCTTGACCGCCGCCGCCAGCACGCCGGTGTGACCGACCATATCGCCGTTGGCGAAGTTGACGACCAGCAGATCGTACTTGCCGCTTTCGATCCGGCGGACGACTTCGTCGCACACGCCATAGGCACTCATCTCCGGCTTCTGGTCGTAGGTGGTGACGTCCTTGGGCGAGGGGATGATCTGCCGATCTTCGCCCGGGAAGGGCTCTTCGCGGTAGTCATTGAAAAAAAATGTCACGTGCGGAAATTTTTCCGTTTCCGCGCATCGGAACTGCTTGAGACCCAGGTCGCTGACGTATTGGCCGAGGATGTTGTTCATCTTCGGCGGCTTGGGATAGGCAACGTGAACGGGGAGGCCGACTTCGTAGGCGGTCATCGTGCAATAGAACAAATCGAGTTTCGGTCCGCGGTCGAAGGCGTTGAAATCGGGAAGGACGAACGCCTTGGTCAGCTCGCGCGGGCGATCGCCGCGATAGTTGTAAAAGACAATCGCGTCGCCATTTTTCACGATCGCGCGGGGTGCGGCCGTCGTCGCAGATCACCGAGGGCGTGACGAACTCGTCGCCCGCCATGTTCCTTTCGGTCGGATGATCGTAATAATTCTGCACCGCGTCGGCGGCGGAGGTGAATTTCGGACCCGCGCCCCGCGTCAAGGCGCGAAAGGCTTTTTCGACGCGCGGCCAGCGGTTGTCGCGGTCCATGGCCCAATATCGGCCGCCGACGCTGGCGATCTTCCCCACGCCCAGTTCGCGCATTTTCGCCTCGATTTTGCCGATATATCCGAGCCCGCTGTTGGGCGGCGTGTCGCGGCCATCGGTGAAGGCGTGCAGAAAAACCCGCGTCAGGCCGCGCCGCCGGCATAGTTCCAGGCAGGCGTACAAATGCTCCAAAAGCGCGTGGACGCCGGCGTCGCTGACCAGGCCGAAAAGATGCAGATTTCCTCCGCCGGCAAGGGGCCTGCCGACCGCCTCGTTCAGTTCCGCGTTCTCGTAAAATTTTCCGCTGAGAATCTCCTTGGTGATGGCAACGGATTCCTGATCGACGATGCGTCCGGCGCCGATGTTCTGATGGCCGACTTCGCTGTTGCCCATGGTTCCGTCGGGCAATCCCACGTCGAATCCGCTGGTATGAATCAGCGTGGTGGGATATCGGCTCATGATTCGATCGGCGACGGGATGTTTTGCCAGGAAGACGGCGTTGGCGCTATTCCATTTCGGATAGGGATTTTTTCCCCAACCATCGCGGACGATGATGACACACGGACGAGTTTGAGCGCGCGACATGCGATCCTTTCGAAAATGTCTGCAACAATCTTACTCAACGTTTCTGAAAAAAAACGTTGACTCAAAATTTTTAGGAGCGTACATTTGTTTCCTGCAGGAAAGGAGGTGACAACGTTATGAAGAAGAAAGCCAAGAAGACGTCGAAGAAGAAGACGACCAAGAGGAAGTAGCGCGGAGATTTTCGCGCGACGCGGACAGCGCCGCGTCTCGGGCACGTGGCTCCTGGACGAACGCCCGATGACTTGATTTCGCATCACAATATTTACCTCTGCGGCCTCGGCTCCAAACAAGAGGCCACGGAAACACAAGAGAGCTTCCCAGCCACGGCGGAAGCTTTCTTTTTTTGGGTCATTGGTTATTGGTCATTTGTCGTTTGGATATACCCCGCGCGTCTGCGGCCCCGCAAATGACAAATGACGAATGACACCCCTCTTGTTTTGCCCATTCCAAGTCCGATAATCAAGGCCAGAGGCTCGCGCATGCGCATTATCGCGTTCATGAATCAAAAAGGCGGCGTGGGAAAGACCACCACCTCGGTCAACCTGGCCGCGGCATTGGCGGAACAGGGGCAAAAAGTCTGCATGGTCGATATGGACCCGCAGGCACATCTGACCATTAATTGCGGACTGAATCCTTCGCCCGATCTGACGAGCCTTTACCATGTCCTGGTCGAAGGCCACGGATTCCTCGCAACCCTCCGGGAAGTCGGCAAGAACCTGGCGGTGGTTCCGGGAAGCATCGACCTGGCGGCGGCGGAGGTGGAGCTGGTGAACGTCCCCGGCCGCGAGACGCTGCTGAAAAATAGCATTGAGGCCGCCAAGCCCGAGTTCGACTTCATGTTGCTGGATTGTCCGCCGAGCCTGGGGCTGCTGACGGTGAACGCCCTGGCGGTGGCCGCGGAGGTGATCGTCCCCATGCAGCCTCATTTCCTCTCGCTGCAAGGCGTGGGAAAGCTGCTGGAAACGGTCGCGCTGGTCAGCCGGCGGATGAACCCCGCGCTGAAAGTTTCCGGCATCGTCCTGACGATGTTCGATTCGCAGACCAAGCTCTCCAACGAAGTGGTGAATGATCTGAGCGGCTTCATCGAGGAAGCGGCGGGGAAGAACCTTCCCTGGTCGGGGACGCGGATTTTCTCCAGCCGCATCCGCCGAAACATCAAGCTGGCGGAAAGCCCGAGCTTCGGTCAAACGATCCTGCAATACGATTCCGCCAGCCACGGCGCCGCGGATTACCGCGCCCTGGCCCGCGAAGTTTTGGAGATGTCCAGGCCGGCGGTCGTGGTGAGCGTGAATCCCGCCCTCAAACCCCCCGTGGTTGCGGCCCCTCCAGTGGCAACGATGGTGGGATGAATGGAATCGCCTCCCCTTTTCGCTCCTTGGCGCATGCCCTACATTCGATCGCTGGGAAAAGAGGGCAAGTGTTTCCTGTGCGAAGCCGCCGGGGCCGAGGGCGACGAGCGGCGCCAGCGGCTGGTGCTCTGGCGAAGCGATCTGAGCGTCGTGCTGATGAACCGCTATCCCTACGCCAACGGCCATCTCCTCATCGCACCCCGCGCTCACAAGTGCGATATTGAAGAGTTGAGCCAAGCCGAGCAACTCGATCTGTCGGTTCAGACGGTGGCGGCGGTATCGCTGCTGAAACGGGCGGTTTCCGCGCAGGGTTTTAACATCGGAATCAACCTCGGCATGGTGGCCGGGGCCGGCCTGCCCGGGCACGTGCATCAGCACCTCGTCCCGCGATGGGGCGGGGACACGAATTTCATGACGGTGGTTGGCGAGACGCGGATCGTGCCCGAGGCGCTGAGCCAGCTCTATGCGGAATTGATTCGCGTGATGAGGGAGATCGAGGGGGAAACCAGAAATCCAAAACCGGAATGAGTCTCCACCCCCAGAGGGGGTGGTATCAGGAAGGCCCCTCAAAGGGGCCGAAGGAACGTGATCCAAGTTTTGTCGCCATGTTTCGTTTCTTTCCCCTCGCCCCGGTACTCCGGGGAGAGGGTTAGGGTGAGGGGCTGTGTTCGACTTTCGAAAATCGCCCCTCACCCTAACCCTCTCCCCATGAGTACATGGGGCGAGGGGAAAAATTGCTGGAACGGCAGAGCCACACAGGGTCGCACGGCCAGAGGCCGCGGTTTCAACCTTTAATGACGAATCAAATCCGAAACCAGAATGCCCGAATGACAGGCAAACCGTTGACCTTCCTCGTTTCGGATTTCAGTTATTCGGATTTGATTCGTCATTCTGGTTTCGGGCTTCGGATTTCAGATTTCGAATTTCAGATTCTCCCTCTCCCCCTTGCCGTCTACGCCTCCGGCCCTTACCTTGTTTTTTCCGTATGGATGAATCGCTCCGCAAGCAGTTGGTTCCCGGCGCCAAGGTGAAGGTGCTTCAGCAGATCGCCGCCCGCGATTACTCCTGGAACAGCGAAATCTCCGGCACGGTCGTCGAATTCAAGCAGGAAAAGACCGGAAGCTGGTTCGCACACAGCAAGGACGACAAGCTGTGGCTCGACCGATTGACGCTGCGAAAACCCGACGGCGAACTCACCACGCTGAACCTCGATGGGTTCAGCGTGGTCAAAGTGGAATCCGCCGGCCCGAGCTGAACCGCTTTTTTGCAAACACTTCCGGCGTTCCTTAGAGTATGCCTCCTGATGCCCGCTCGCTCCAGCAACTCGGCCTCTCCGGTTCTCGTCTGCCTGTGCGCCTGGCTCGTTCCCGGCGGCGGATATTTCCTGATCGGGCAGCGCGCCCGGGCAATGGTTGTCGGCATCAGCATCATCGCGCTTTTTCTGGCGGGAATCCTCATCGGGGGCATCCGAATCATGGACCCGCCGGGATGGGGACAGTACGGATTCCAGGACCAACTCGTGCAGCGGTTCGATCGCCAGCATCAGGAACTCTCGACCGATATCACGCGCGTCGAGCCGTCCAGCGCCACGCAGGCCCAGGACCCGCGCGAAAACGATCGCGACCGGACCGTCGGCTCGGCGCTGATTGACGAGCCGATTTCCGAACTCAGCGACAAGCCCTGGTATGTCGGGCAGATTCTGTGCGGGCCGCTGACGCTGGCGGCATCCGCCCTGTCGGTTGACCTCGCCAAGCCGACGGCCAATTCTTCGGTCCCGCAGGAAGGCGTGGCGATGTCCCATTCCCGCTCGTGGGAGATCGGCGCTCTCTACACCGCCGTCGCGGGCATGCTCAATCTTCTGGCGATCATCGACTCGACGTATCGTGCCGGCAGCGGCAAATCACCATAACAGGGGGAGCGCTCTCCATGGCGACTGGTTACATCCCATTCATCTATCCGCTTCCGATCTGGACGTATCCCTGGCTCTGGCCGCTGTTGCTGTTGCCGCTGTGCCTGGCCGTGTCCGTCGTCTACAAAGGCGTGCGTTGCGGCAGCATGTCGCGCGTTCCGCGCGAGGCGACGACATTGTTCATCACGATTGTGCTGGGAATGATCGTCACCGCGGCGGCGCTGGCGGGTTTGGCGGCGCTGCTAGATTAGCGACGACCAATCGGGGCGTCGATGCTCGGAATTGACCTGTCCCTTCAGTGCCGTCCAGTTTTGGTCTCACCCCGCTCGCCTGCGCGCCGCGCCCGCCAGAGCCCGGTCGATTTTTTTCATCGTCGCGACGTCGGGAGTCACCTTGGCTCTTTCAATGCGATTGAGGGTTTCGACGCGAATCCCGGCGCGGCGGGCCAGTTCCGCCTGAGAGAGCCCAGCCGCCTTCCGGCCGCGAATCACGTCCCGCGCAATCGAAACCCGGGCCGACTCGATGGCCGGATAGTCGCCGTTGGGCCGACGCGCCGGCATGGGCGGCAGATCGTCATCCTGCTCCGCCTCGGCGCGAGCCGAAACCAGCCGCCGATATTCCTTCATGGGTAAGACGGCGTATTTTTCGCCCTTCAATTGCAGGGTTGTGACGGCCTTCATGCTCAGTCCTCGTAAACGTCCTTGCGATGGTCAATGTCCACGATCCGTAGCGTATCCCCCTCGACCGTGAAAACAATCCTCCAATCGCCGGTCCTGATCCGAAAATGGTTCTTCAAGCTATCCCGCAACGGCTTGGCCCCGCTAACGTCCGGCCACTTTTGCAGCCGCTCGTAAATCCCAGCCACTCGCGCCTTAATGGTCTTGGGCAGGCGGTCGAACTTCTCATGGGCCTCGGCCGAGACCAGGATTTCCACACGGATTATTGTAGAGGATTGGCTTTAAAAGTCAATGTCGGGTGATGAAAGAGCGGCAAGGCCGAGCCGTCGCGTTTTTATTGTCTACGGCTTGTCGTCCACGTCGTCAGGATTTTGTTCCGCTTCATTTAATGCCCCATTCAACTTTAAGGCACGAAGATGCGGATAAACGCTGGAAGCAAGCTTCTACCGATAACCCCTTGCATACAATTGGCGCGACATTTCCATGAGCAAGCGGGCGTCAGATTGGCGCTTCTCCTTATTGAGGAGGATAGTAAGACGGCCGGTCGGGTTATCGGATTCGTCCGAGGACGGCCAAAGGGCAATCGCCTGACGGAACGCGAAGTCCGCTTCGCGAGCCATGCATTGTTTTTCCGCCGGATCGGTCGCGTGGTCCGCGCGCCAGGCGTACACGCCGCCAATGGCGGTGCGCAGCTTGGAGTAAAGCTGTTCCTTGCAGTCGCAGCCTAGGGGGAATTCGCCTTTATCGAGTCCTCTTCGCGCCGAGGTGTTTTCAACGAAACTGGGGTCGCCGGTGAAGTTGCCCAGGTCATGTTCCAGACGCACCCGATCCGTGAACGCAACGAGGTCCTTGACCGGCGTGTCGTTGGTAAGCCAGTCGCCGATCATGGGGCGAAGGTACTGGAGCCAATAGTCGTGATCTTTCTTGACGATGTCGTCGGACAACGTGGGCAGCGGCTGGTGGTTGATCTTCAAAATCAGGCCATGCGGCTCGAGATAGGGATACATCCATTCAGTCGGTCCGCATTCTTCGTAGTAAAACTCGCGACCGGGATTCTTGTCGAAGATGAGTTTGGCGAAGAGCATGCCGATGTGTTGATAATCGTCGCGCTGAAGTTCGTCTTGCCGGTAGGCGCGAAGCAACTTCGGGGCAAAGTCGTGGACACATTTTTCCGCGTCGGCGTCAGTAGGAATATGGACCTTGTCGCCCCACATGCTCCGCAGGTAGGCGCGATAGTCCTTCTCGACGGTATTCCACGGATTAAGCGTGAAGCACGGATCGCCGTTGACAAGCGATTTCTGCAAGGCGGGAACCAAATCCGCGCCCGCGGGCACACCCGTGTAATAAATGCTGCCCTGCGGTATGGACGCGAGGATGTCATGGCTGTAAGCCAATGCATACTTTTCGTCCCAGGCCGGAAACATGTCGAAGGCGTAGTAGGTTTGAACCGCGGCTTGGAGCGAGGTTAGCGTTAGCGGACGGCGATTGGACAAATTGTTCAGTATCTCGCGCATCGACCGTGCGTCTCCCATCTGCGCGGCGGCGAAGAACGCAATGTAATCGGCCGGCATTTGCTTTCCTTCGGCAGCGGCGGCCGCAACGGACAGTGCTCTCTGCTCGGCGACGAAATTCTTGAACAACTCGGCCGCCCGCCGTCCCAGCGCGTCGTTCTGCGCGGATTGCTCCGCCTTGGCCGCGGCGGTAGCGGCGCTCGACGGCAAGGTCGTTGGGGCCGGGGCCGTTGTGCTGAGTACGTCGAGTTGCCAGATCGCCAGGGGCACGGTGATGGCAACGAGAACGAACGCGCCAATAGCGGCGACTTTTGCATTCGTGGCGGCCATGATGAATCCTCCAAGGCCGGGGGTGGCGGCGGTTTGCGCGGCCAGGACGGCGGTGTGAGTGACCGTCGCGGCCAGCGCTTCCGGCGCGTGACCGATGCCGTGGGCGGACAAGGATGCGGCCAGCGCTGTAACCGGAACGGCGACGCCCTTGCGGAGAAGGATCGCTCGCAGTTTTTCCAGCACCCGCCCGATCCGTTTGCCGGTCGTGTTTTCGCTCAGGCCAATGCGCCGTGCCCACCTCCCGAAGCGGGAGATTTCGCATGAACCGCAACACGATGAGGTTGCGATCCAATTCGCGCAATTGGCCGAGCGCATCGTCCAGATGCGGCGCGATCGCGGCCCAATCGGAGGATGTTTCGGCTGGAACAATCGTCGGGGCCATGGCGGCGGCCTCCTGTTCGTGACGTAAGCGGCGGGCGCGCTGACGAAGCGCGTTGCTGGCCGTGATTCGGGTGACTCCCAGCAGCCACGCATCAAGCGGAAGCTCGGGATTGAGACTTGATGCCTTGCGCGCCAGAACGATGAAAACCAGTTGAGTGACATCCTCGGCGAGGGCGGGATCGCGGACTTGCCGAAGGGCCGCGGAATAGACCAGGGAAATGTGCGAAGCAACCAGGCTGCTGAAAGCGAGCTCGCTCCGTTGCCGTACATAATGCTGAATGAGCTGGGCGGTCGTCATATCGTCGTCCCCAAGCCCTTTCTTAAGGAATTGGTCGGTCGAACAACGATCGGACATTTTTGGTTGGAGGAATTGTAACTGACGGGAGGAATAGTGCCGAGCAAGCGGATTCAGCAAAACGTCATGTTCTGTCCACTTGCTCAGGGATCCCCGCCTCGGAGGCCGTCAGGCCCCACGCCGGGCGTCATCCGCACGCCCAGAATCCGGCAAACCCCGCCATACGTCGCTCCGCCGACGAGCATGAGGATCGCCAGTTGCTCCAGGCTGGCCAGATGACTCGCCCCCGCGGGATAGATCGCCAGCTTCTGCACGCCCCAGCAGGCCGCGGACATGGCGGCGCAGGCGATCAGCATTCTGGCGGCCCCGGAGGCGATCGATTTCAATCCGATTCCCCCGATCCTTCGATCCAGCATGACCAGCATGACGATGGCCTGCACGGCGAAACTGGCCAGGGTTCCGGCGGCCATGCCGGATTCGCCCAGCTTTGTGAACGACAGCGGAATCTCCACTACTGTGTTCACGGAGATGGTCACGATGGACAGGATCAGCGGCGTCATCATGTCGTGCAGGGCGTAATAGGCGCGATTCAAAATCTGCTGCATGCTGAACGCCCAGATGGCTGCCGAATAAAAGACCACGGACAGCGACATCAGGCGGGTGTCGGCGGCGGTGAAGCTGCCGTGCTGAAACAGCACCCGGATGATCGGATCGCGGACGAGGATCAGCCCGATGCTGGCGGGCAATCCTTCCAGCAAGGTGAACATGATTCCCTGCCGGAGCACGCGCTTGAATTTTTCGCCGCCCTGGTCGTGGGCGTCGGCGCTGAGGCTGGGAAAAATGGCGGTGGCCACCGCGATGGCGAAAACGCCCAGGGGAAACTGGTAGAGCATCTGCGCCCAGTTGAGCCTCGCGGCGGCGCCCAGCGCCATGGGGTAATTGAACGCCCGGCCGAAGAGTTGCAGTTTTTCCGCCGGGTTTTCGCCTTGGGTGAGGAACAGCGTGATCGCCTTGTCCAGCAGCACGGAGATTTGCAGCACGCCCGCGCTGAAGGCCACCGGCAGGGAAAGTTTCAGGAGTTTCCGGATCGCGGGGGTCCAGATATTCCCCACCCACATCGGCCGAAAGCCCGAGCGGCGCAGCGCGGGGATGAGCATGGTGATTTGCAGGCAACCGGCGATCAGGACGAAGCACGAGAGCCAGTACGCCAGCCGGATTTGCAATTCTTCGTTTGCGACGCCGGGCTTGAGCATCAGCAGCCGCGCGCCGGTCACGATCACGGCGATGTGCATGAGGTTCAGCGGGACCTGGGTCAATGCCGGCAGGGCGAATCGCTTGTGCACTTGCAGAATGCCGCTGAGAAATGCCGTGCCGCAGACCAGGATCACGTACGGCAACATGATGGCCGTGAAGCGGATCACCAGCAGATTGTCGCTGCGAAAATGGATCAGCCGGGGAAGCAGCCAGAGGATCAATTCGCCCACGAGGGTCAGGGCAATCAGAATGGTTGCCAGCATGTTGACGCTGGCGGCGGCGAAACGTTGGGCTTCTTTTTCATCACCGGATTTGAGCGCCTCGGCGTAGAGGGGAATAAACGCCGCGGACAACGCTCCCTCGCCCAGCAATTTGCGGAACAGATTGGGGACGGCGAAAGCGACGGTGAACGCCTGGGCGACGACCGTGGCGCCGAAATAGTTGGCCATGACGCTTTCGCGCAACATGCCCAGGATCCGGCTGCAGAGGGTCAGAACGGAAATCAGCTTGGCATGGCCGACGAAGCCGGCGGAGCGGCTGGCGGGTTGCTCCATTTTTCCCGCGGGGATGGAAATGCTTATCGCCTGGTTGGACATCCGTGTCCTACTTCATGAGCTTTTTTTTCAACTCTCGTGCGGCGCCGGCGACATCCTCGCAGCCGGTGACCGCGGCGGTGACGGCCACCGCCGAAATCCCCGCCGCCAGGACCTGATCGACATTTTCCAGGCCGATGCCGGCAATGGCGACCTTGGGAATGGCGATGGGGCCGACGGCGGCAGCATACTCCAATCCGGCGACGAAGTCGCGGGGCTTGGTGGCGCTTTTGAAAACGGGACCGACGCCGATGTAATCGGCCCCGTCCGTCACGGCGCGGCGGGCCTGCGCCAGATTGTGCGTGCTCAGGCCGATGATTTTGCGATTTCCCACGATTCGCCGCGCTTCGCCAAGCGGCATGTCCTCCTGGCCGAGATGCACGCCGTCGGCGCCCGCGGCCAGGGCGATGTCGGCGCGATCGTTGATGATGCACAATACCCCGCGGCGGCGGCATAATTGGACCAATTGCCTCGCCCGCGCGAGCCATTCGCCGTCCGGGAGATTTTTTTCGCGCAACTGCAGGCAGTCGGCCCCGCCTTCGATGGCCAGTTCGGCCGCCTGGAGCCACGGCCGTTTGCATGCCGATTCGGTTATCAGCACGTAAAGCCGCAGGGTTTGCAGCCGATGATCCGGGCGAAGCGTCAGGACAATGCGTTGCTCGAGATCGTAAAAGCGGTATCGCAGCGATTCGATTTTCGCGGCATCGACAGAGCTGGCGGTTTTGAGGAATTCCTCAATGGCCCGCATGGCTTCGCCGGCCCGTTTCCCGGCGGCAGTAATGACGTCCGCGAGGTCCGAGCGGCGTTGTTCGCTGTCGGTCTTGATGGCCGTGCCAACGTCTCCCGGCGTGTCGCGATGGATAATGGCTTCGTCCAGCCACGGCCGGAGAGTTTGGGACAGCTCATGCCGCAGGGCTTTCACGTCGGTGCAAAGGTCTTCCGATTCCAGCACAAAGCGCGTGTAATCTTCCAGGACGCGCAACGCCTCGCGGCTGCGATTCGCATTGGCGTCGATCAGGCGTAAAATAGCCCCGGAAATCTCTGCGGCCACAGAGGGACGATTATACAACCGTATCGCCATGAATCGACGAAAAGCCCATCAGCGATCGCTCGGCAAGCTGAAATCCAAACGGCCCAGGCTGTCGAAGAAAACCGCTACATTTGGGGCAGCCCGGCACGGACCATACAATAGAAGGGATAGGTTCAAGCCAAATCAGATCGTTCAAGCGGACTGCATTAGTTTCCTGAACAAGCGCGAGGCTGGATGGATCGACCTCGTTTTTGCCGATCCACCGTTCAATATCGGGTATCTGTATCACGGCTACGAAGATGAGCGCAAAGCGGAAGATTACCTGAAGTTTTCGGAAGATTGGATGCGGGCGGTGCATCGCGCGCTGAAGCCGGACGGGTCATTTTACCTGGCCATCGGCGATGAATACGCGGCGGACCTTTGCGTGATCGCGCGGCGAAAGATCGGATTCCCTCTGCGCAACTGGATCGTGTGGCACTACACCTTCGGGCAGCAGACCAAGCGGATGTTCGCCAAAAGCCACACCCATATTTTGTATTTCACGAAGGACGAGAAGAATTTCACGTTCAATGCGGATTCGGTTCGTGTGGCCAGCGCGCGGCAGACCACCTACGGCGACGCCCGCGCCAATCCCAAGGGGAAACTTCCCGACGATGTCTGGTTCCTTCGCCCGCAGGAAGCGCCGAAGGTATTTTTCGCCGGCGGGAGCGACACCTGGTACATCAGCCGCGTCTGCGGAACGTTCAAGGAGCGGGAAGGCTGGCATGGCTGCCAGATGCCGATCGGGGTCCTGGATCGCATCATCCGCGCCAGCAGCAATCCCGGGGATATGGTGGTCGATCCGTTTAACGGGAGCGGGACGACGGTCATTTCGGCCGCGCTGCTTGGCCGGCAATTCCTCGGCATCGATCAGAGCGAGGAATATGTGGCACATGCCCGCCTGCGTCTGGAGCACGCGCAGAAGCAGGTCAATGGAGAGGCTTCGGCGGTCAATGCCCCCGACCGATTAAGCCGGGTGATGACCGACACCGACGCGTTCGGGCGGCCGCGCGTGCCGCGCGGCCCGCGGCGACGCCGCGGAAACAACGGCCAAATCCCGCTGCTGCCGACGGCCGGCTAACGACCCCGCAGACTCCTCAGACCAGATCGCACGCCTCCGGCGGCATCCAATGGGCGTCCTGGCCGCTCCATTTCACGTTGCAACCGATCGGGTTGGTCATTTCCACCGCCGGTTTGCGGCCGGCCAGAACGGCCTCGACCGCGTCGCGCAGCTCGTGGGTCCTGGACAGGGCCTCGGTCCGGGGATTGTCGTCCATCCGACCCGTGTACCGCAGCTTTCGCTGGGCATCGAACACGTAAAAATGCGGCGTGCACAATGCGCCGTATGCCAATGCCACCTCCTGCGACTCGTCCCGCACATAGGGGAAGGGGAATTTCTTTTCCTTGGCGCGGGTGACCATGTGGTCGAAGGAATCCGTCGGATGCTGCTCGGTTTCGTTGGAGTTGATGGCGATCATCTTCACGCCGCGGGCGGCAAAATCGCTCGCGAAGCGAATCATGCGGTTTTCGGTTCCGACGACGTAGGGGCAATGGTTGCAGGAAAAGACGACCACGAGCACTTTGGCGTCCTTGAAGTTGGCGAGCGAGTATTCCTTGCCGTCAGTGCCGGGCAGTTTGAAGTCCGGCGCCTGCTTACCGATCGCTAGAGTGAATGCCACGGATGACCTCTCTTTCCTTAAAACCAAATGGGGATTATAGCCGTTTCGCCATATCCGAAAAGTGCTGTTGTCCATGTCCTGCCAGGAACCGTGCGGGCCATTGGGGCGGCAAATCAGCAACCACGAAACTTCCGGGCCGGCCCAAGACCGCTTCGGCCGCGAGATACCCGCTGCGGACGGCGCCTTCCATCGTGGCCGGCCAGTTGGTGCGCGTGTAATCCCCGGCCAGGAACAGCCCCGCGATGCCGCCGGGTGGCGGAGATTGCGTGGGACGAAAGCGATCGACGCCCGGCGCCGGCGAGAAGGTCGCCCGCTTTTCAACGACGACCACGCCGCGATCGAGCTTGGCCTCGCGGGCGAGCGGGAACATGCCCTGGATCTGCCGGGTGAAAAGCTCCAGGCATTCATCTTTGGGCCGCTGGACCCAATCGCGGGCCGCGCTGATCACGCCGTGCACCGCGCGGCCGTCGCTTTCCGGTTTGCGGAAGAGCCATTGCAAGGGTCCGCCCATGATCGCGGCGTGCGGCGTGGAGATCACGGGGCGGTCAAACCACAAATGTGCGCCGAGGATCGGCACGCTCTGAAGTCGATCCAGTTCGCCAAAGCGCGAATCGAGTTGGAATAACTCCGCTGGAATCCATTTTTCCAGGGCTGGGTAATTGACGGCCAGGATAATGGCGTCGGCCTTTAGGGCTTCGCTGCCCAATTCCACGCCCGCGGCGCGCGTGCCGTCGAATTGGATCGCGTTCATGCGAGCGCCGAGGCGAACGTCGCGGCATGGTGGCGTTTCGTAGAGTTTCCCTAGGGGACAGCCCGGAGTGCCCATGCGGTAGGCCGACGCGTGGGCCAGCATCCCTTCATGGAAGACCTGGATCGCGTAAGCCGCCGAAGCGTCCCGGCATCGCTCGTTGAGGGCGCTGACCAGAATCAGCTCGTAGAACTTGTCGATGAGGCTGTCGGGCTGAGCGTGGTCGGCGAGCCATTGGCCGAAGGAAACGTCGGCGAGTTTCTCACGGGCCGAGGCGTCGAGCTGCAACATCGCAAGCATCGCCCGGGCCAGGGCCAGGCGTTCCGGGATGCTCAGCGCCCCAAACATCCCCCCCGCCGCCGCCAGGTGCAGCGGCGCCGGCAAGCCATTCATCCCCCAGAGCCGATGCGGCCGGCCATGCAAATCGACGAAATGAATCGTGTTTTCCCAGCGGATGCGATGCAGCACGCCGGTGCGGCGGTAAAAATCGATCAGGTTGGTGCAGCAACCGAGCAGGACGTGCTGGCAATTGTCGAGGATTTCACCGGTCTGGGGGTCTTCAAACGATCCGGCGCGGCCGCCGAGTGTCTTTCGGGCTTCGACGAGGGTGACCTGTGCGCCGGCGGATTCGAGTGCGACGGCGGCGGCCATGCCCGCCAGCCCTCCGCCGACCACCACCACGCGGGGCGACATCGAGGCTACCTCGATCGCGTCGTGCGCCAGGCGATGCGAAACTTGGTCAAATGCGAAAGCCGGACGCGCCCCCGTAGCACGCGGCCCGAATCGGCGCGCATCTTCTCCAGCAGCCCGTGATAAATCTGCGTCATCGCCGTCAGCGTCGGGCGGCTGTCGCTGCTGATCAATGATTCCAGCGAAGCCGATTGCTGATAGAAGCCGTGCGCCCGAACGATCTGGTCGTGCATCAGGCGGCGGAATTCTTCGGTGGCCCGGCTTTGATGGAATTGCGATTCGTCAACTCCGGCGGCGTTCAGTTCGGAGCGCGGCAGATAGATGCGGCCGCGAGCGGCGTCCTCGCGAAGATCGCGCAGGATATTGGTCAACTGAAAGGCGATGCCCCGGTCGCTCGCCAGGGACTCGGTCTTTTGCCCGCCGACGAATCCCCAGATGTAAATGCTGGCGATGCCGACCACGCCGGCGACGCGATAGCAGTATTCGCGCAGTTCGTCGAACGTTTCGAAGCCGGGCAAATCGAGGTGCCTGGCGTTGCCCGGCAATCACGTCGTAAAAGACGCGATGGGGGACGTTGTGCTCCTGCACCATTTCGGAGAACGCCGGCCAGATGAGCTGGCCATCGCGCGGCGGGCGGCCGGCGAGGGCCGATTGCGTGGCCTCGGCCCAGGCATCCAGCGCCTCACGGCGATGGGGGGCGCTTTGCCCGTCTTCACCGTCGGCAATGTCATCCACCAGACGCATGTAGGCATAGAGCGCGAACATCGCCTGGCGTTTGGGCCGGGGAAGGAGTTTCAATCCATAATAAAAGTTGCGAGCCTGCCGCTTGGTGAGGGCGGCACAGTACTCGCGTGATTCGGCGAGGGATGATCCGGAAGTTCCGGAAGCGGCGGGAGCGAGGCTCATCGATGCCCCCCCGCCACCAGCCGGCCGGCAAACGCCGCCAGCGTGGAGAAGATCAGGCCGCCCTTTTGCCATTTCGATAACGCCGGGCGACGGGAAAGGGTGTCGTAGTTCTGGCGGCGAATCGCCGACAGGACGGCCCTGCCCCCCCTGCCGAAAAGGGAGATCTGCATCCGCACCGACGGCCGCAGCAGCGGGAGCAGCGCTGATCCGCGGTCGAACAGTTCGGCGGTGCGGTTCACCTCGAAGCGAATGAGGGAGCGGAATTTATCGTCACATTGTCCCTGCGCGATCTGCCGCTCGGTCACGCCGAAGCGATCCATCGAATCCCGCGGGATGTAGATGCGGTCGCGCTCCAGGATGTCCCGGCGGACATCCTGCCAGAAATTCGCCAGTTGCAGCGCCGTGCAGATGTCGTCCGATAAAAGCTGGCGGGGCTCGTCGCGATAACCGCACAAACAGAGAACGAGCCGGCCGACGGGATTGGCGCTGCGCCGGCAATAGTCCAGTACCTGCCCGTAGGTCTGATAGCGCGACATGCGCTGATCCTGTTCAAATGCGTCGATCAGGTCAAGAAATGGCTGGGCTGGCAACTGGTGAGAGGCGATGGTGCGGGTCAATGCGACAAAAACGGGAGTGGCGGCGCGGCCGGCGAAGCAATCGAGCGTCTGCCTGCGGAAATCCGCCAGCAGCCGGAGGGATTCTTCCCGGTCGCCGATTTCATCGCCCAGATCGTCGGCGACGCGGCAAAAGGCGTAGACGTTGCAGAAATCCTGGCGGAGATGCCGCGGGAGCAGCAGCGAAACAACCGAGAAGTTTTCGTAATGAGCGCTGGCCAGGCGTCGAGTCTGAATCTGCGCCGCCCGGGCATCTGAAGCGGAGGCGCCGGCCATTTGGATCGTTGAAACGCTCACGAAGTTCGCATTTTCACTCTTTTAGGCGATTTGCCAAGGGCGAAATGCGTTTACAAGGCTGCGGGGGTGAGGCGCACATTTGTGGTCTTTATGGCAAAATGCTGGGACAAGGAGGTCCCAATGGACTGGAACAAGCTTTCGGATGATGAGCGATTGATTGCCGAACAGGCGGTGGCGACGTATCGGGCGGTGAAGCTGGCGGGCCAGCAGGCACCGCATGGGAAAGGGTTGGCCTGTTTGGAACAGGCCGTTCGCCAGCACGGGGACGAATTGCTGCGGAACACCTTGCAGCGCGTGATCAATGCCCAGGACGAGGCGCAAAAAAAGGGGTCTCGCGATTGTGTTGCTCCTGCGGCGGCAAAGCCAAATTCAAACGTGTCTCGCCCAAGTGCGTGCTGACGACGGTGGGCGAGATGAGGGTGAGCCGTCGTTACTACGCCTGCCCGGAATGCGGGCGGACGCAGACGCCGCTGGATGCGTGGGCGGGCATCGGCAGTCGGATGGCCAGCGAACACGCGCGGCGTGTGATCGCGGTGGCCGGGAGCACCTGGTCGTTTGAACAAGCGTCGGCGAAGCTGCTGGAATTGTGCCGGATGCGGGTCAGCAACGACACGATCCGGGCCGAGTGTGATGAGGAAGGCGAGCGTGCCGGCCGATGGGTGCGGTCGGAACCCGTTTCCGCCCAGAGCATGGCCAAGGCCGCCGGAGAGTTGGAATTCAGCAGCGACGGGATGAAGATTAATACCACCGGCGGCTGGGCGGAGATGCGTCTGAGCGTGCTGGACAAGCGTGAATCCGGCGAGGCGGTCGGCCCGGAACAGTGGGCCGACCGTGTGCTGCCGGAGCCGACGGCGCGTCTGGCGTGGTGCCAGATCGCGCCCTGCCGATTGATCGGAGCGCGCTGGGCGACGATGTTCAAGCATTTGGCCGTCGACAAAGAGGCGTCGCTGAGCGTGATCGCCGACGGGGCCAAGTGGATCTGGGAACAGGCGGGGGTTCGTCTGCCCACGGCCAATACCCGTTGGGTGGTGGACGTATACCATGTCAGCGAGCATCTGCATGACTGCGGCAAACAAATGCTGGGCGAGGGTCCGGCGGCGCGCGCCTGGGCGGATGAAAAACTGGCATTGCTACTCAAGCAAAACGGACCCGCCTTGGTCCGGCACATTGAGGAACTGATTGCCGAGTCACCCGGGACACGTCGCCAAGCGTTGAAGAAACTGCTGGGTTACTTGACGGACAACATGGATCGCATGTGGTACGGCCCGCGCCTGGCCGCCGGTCGTCCGATCGGCAGCGGCTTGATCGAAGGCGGCTGCAAGACGATCCTGGGTGCTCGGCTAAAATTGAACAGCGCCCGGTGGTCGCCGCGTCGAGCCGAACGGATAGGCAGTCTGCGTTGTTTGCAGTACAGCGATCTGTGGGACAGCTATTGGGACGCCCGTGCCGCTTAAGGACCACAAAGATCAGTCAGACCCGGCTGCGGAGGCACGGCCGCGGCGCGGAATGTCGAGAGAATTCGGCTATAAATGGGGCGATGGCCATGAGAATTCTTTACATTGGCGGCACGGGCGAGGTTTCCTACGGCTGCATCCAGGCCGGGTTGGAGGCGGGACAGCAAATCAGCGTCTATAACCGCGGCACCAGCGGCGTGGCGCTGCCGAAGGGCGCCCGTCACATCCCCGGCGATGTGACGGATGAATCGGTCTTCCAATCGGTCGGCAAACAGAAATGGGACGCCGTCTGCCAGTTCCGCAGCTTCGACCTGCGGCAGTGCGAGCGGGACATCCGCGCGTTCGCCGGCAACGTGGGGCAGTTTGTCTTCATCTCCACGGCGATGGTGTACCAGCGGCCGCCCGTGAAATTGCCGATCGCGGAATCGGCGCCGCGGGGCAATCCGCATTCGCCGGAATATGCACAGAGAAAAATCGCCATCGAAGACCGGCTGATGGAGTTGCATCGCTCCGGCAAGATGCCGCTGACGATCGTTCGCCCCAGCCACACAATTCGCACGCGGATGCCGGGAACCTTCGCCGGTGACGATGAGATGAGTTCGCGGCTGGTCCAGGGCAAGCCGATCATCTGCCATGGCGACGGCTCGAGCCTATGGGCGCTGACGCGCTGCGAAGATTTCGGGCGGGCGTTTGCGAAATTGCTTGGCAATCCCAAGGCGATGGGGGAGGCGTTTCATATCACGACCGATCGGGTGCATCCTTGGGATGCGATCTATCGGGCCTGGGCCGAGGCGTTGGGTGCGCCGCCGCCGAAGCTGGTTCACGTGGCCAGCGAGACGCTGGTGCGGTACGAAGCGAAATGGGCCCAGAGCCTGCTCGGCGACAAGACGTGGAGTTGCCTGTTCGACAACAGCAAGGTGAAATCAGCCGCCCCCGGCTGGGAATGCCGCCACGATCTGCGGGAGACCCTGGCGATGTCAGCGCCGCACGTGAAGCAGAGGCTGGCGACATTCTCGCCCGATGCGGCGCTGGCGAAACTGCTGGATCGGATCATAGCCGAGCAGGAGCGGCTGGGAAGTTCTTCCGCGAGGGCGTAAAAGACTCCGCCGGAATCGATTCCGGCGGAGATCATTCGTCGGGTTCAGGATCGGGCGGCGGCGCTGGGATAAGGGGCCGCAGCATCTCAATCAGTTCCGGTACATATACGGTTGCGATACGCCAGACGATTTCCTCGTTCACGTCGTCATAGTCGTGGGCAAGAGCGTGGCGAGTGGCCGCGATTTTCTGCCAGGGAATCCGGTGATTCGCGTCTTGGAACGCGCCAGAGATTTTGCGCGCTGCTTCGCCAATAATTTCAAGCTTTCGCTCCACGGCGGACCGCAATACTTCCTCGCGGAGAAAGTCTTCCCGAGTCTTACCGGCAAGATAACGCGACACCGCTTGGGCCGCTTGCAACATGTCGTGGAGAAGGGCCGGATCGCCACGGTCACGCGGCATAAACCACCTCTCGAGTGGTCAGAATCTCATACCTTCTAAAAGGATTGCGCAGCAGACGTTTTTCCACCAAATCGACGGATCGGCCTCCAAAGATCGCGGACAGCTCCTCCCGCATTTGCAGATACCCCTCAAAAGTCATTGCGGCGCCGGGACGGAAACTGATTAGCACGTCGATGTCGCTCTGGGGGCCAAAGTCGTCCCTAAGAACGGACCCGAAGAGGGAGAATTCCTTCAGCTTCCACTTCTGGCAGAAGGCCCCAATTTTATCGGTCGGTACGTCGAGGTTTGGGACTTTCATGGCGACCTCTTGAATCCGACAATACGGCCGGTTTTACCAAAACCAGGGGATCGTTGCACACATTGCCGCGGGCGAATGCGCCTTTCACCCCTGGTTGCGGACCAACGGCGCGGTGCATAAACTCATAAGTGTTGTGCCGCCACCTTAGCTCAATGGCAGAGCACCGCTTTTGTAAAGCGGGGGTTGTCAGTTCAAGTCTGACAGGTGGCTTTGGGTGTTTCGGGGGACGGCGAAATTACTGCACGATCTCGAGAATCTTAAACTCCATCGTCCCGCGCGGGCGCGCACTTTTACGGTGTCGCCGACACGGGCCTTGATCAGGGCTTCGCCCATCGGGCTGTTGGCGCTGACGTGGGTCACCTCGCCGCCGCCGGGGGCCGGTTGTGCTTCGCCCACGATGGCTACCAGCATCTCGCTCTCATCGTCCATGTCCATGAGCTTGATAGTGTGGCCGATGAAGACCACGTCGTCCGGCACGGCATCGTTGGAGACGACGGAGGCGTTTTTCAGTTTTTGCTCGACCTGGGCGAGTTGGCGCTGGATATTGCGGTTCTCTTCCTTGGCGAAGTGGTACTCGGCGTTTTCGGATAGATCGCCGAGGCTGGCGGCCTTGCGGATCCGATCCTGAGCGTCGATCTGCGCCTTGTAGAGTTCCTCTCGCTTCTTTTCGAGAGCGGCTTTCTCATTCGCACTGACAAGCGGCATGGCACCGGCTCCTGTTCAACCGCGATCGGCAAAAAATCGCCGCAATTTGCAACTCTCCAAAATCGAACCACCGCGCGGGCGGCGCGGTGGTCAACTTCCGAGGCCTCAATCATATAGGACAATCGGACGGATTGGCAACGCATTTCGCCCGCCAGGGAAAGAATGTTATCGCGCCATTGCCGCGGGGACCTTGCGTAATTGACCGCGGCATCGGCGGCCTTTACACTATCAGCCCCTTGTCCGAGCGGTAATTGGAGTAACCTATGGCCTTTGCGTGCGTTGTGGTCACCCCCGAACAGCAGGTTCTGAGCGAATCGCTGACTCAGGCGATTATCCCCGCCGCCGATGGGCTGCTGGGAATCCTCACCAATCGCGCCCCGGTGCTGGCCAAGCTGGCAAAAGGCCCGCTACGTTTGGACCTGGCATCGGGACAGACCAAGCTGTTCCAAATCGACGGCGGCATCGCGCAGATGTTGGACAATGAATTGACGATTCTGACCCAGTCCGCAGCGGAAGAGCGAAAAGTGTAAAACCCTCGGCACTGCATTTAACCCCCGGCGAATCGCCAATGGGGGGCTAACTGTGCACATATAACACCCAGTGAGCTTGCGGCGGTTTCACTCCTCGATTTAAGCATCACCCATCGCCGTTGAAAAAAGGTCGATAACCATTCTTTGCTTGAGTCGTCCTTCGGCGGGCCCGATAGGAGCCACTGGATTGCCGCATGAGCGAGCCCAGAAACACCAACCTTGCGGATTTGGATCCCCGTTACGCGAATCCGGCCTTTCTCAGCCTGATGCGTCAGTCCTTCCCTGCCCCCGCAGATACGGCACCGCGCGGCAGAGCGCTTCTTGCTTTTGGCGCGGCAATGATTTGGCCCGGACTGGGACATCTCATTTCAGGACGACCCCGATGGGCGGCAGCGTGGTGTCTTTTGTGGAGCGGCATTCTTGGCGGAATCGTCGCGATATTCTCTTTCCCCCAATTCCTGCCTGCGGCGATCGTCTTGCTGCCTCTGGGCGCGATCGTTCAACTCCTCCAGTTGATCCATGCCGTGCGCTGCGGGCGAAGCGCGCGTGGCCTGGAGTTGCTCGATCAGTCCATGCGAATGACGATCGGCCCAGCGCTTGCGCTGGCGGGGTTGGGCATCGACTGCGGCCTCATCAACTACGCGCAGAATAACTGGATGGAAATCTGCTACAGTCCCACGCCGAGCATGAGCCCGGCCGTCTCACCAGGCGACCTGTTCGTCAACTTCAGGCATGCGGCGTTCGGGCGGTGGGATATAGTTGGCGTGGATCTTCCCGCCGAAGTCGCCCCGGACCAACGGCTTTGCAAGCGCGTCGTCGGCATTCCGGGCGATCGCATTGAAATCACCGGTGCCGGGCTGTTCATCGACGGAAAGCTGACGTCCCCGCCGCCGGGCGCCGGACCGTATATGTCGGTTGATACCTGGAACAGCGTGTTGCTCGATTCGGAGCCACTGGCCGCGGCCAATGGCTGCTGGGGCAAGCCGATCACGCTCGGCTCGGGCGAATACTTTCTTCTCGGCGACAATAGCGCGGTCTCGGGCGATTCCCGATTCTGGTCCCCGATCGACGAACATCAACCCGGGGCCGTTCCCAAAAATCGGATTATCGGGCGAGTCGTGGGGATCATCTGGCCGCCGCCGCGCTGGCGCGTGTTTGATTCCGCCGTCTCGAACGCGGAAGCTCGATAATCCTTTGGCTGCACCCGCTACAAAAGCTCGCGCTCGACGACCGAGATGATCGTCACAATTTCTTGTGGCCTCGCTTGTTAAGCGCACATGCCCATTCCCCGATAGTTAACGGGTCACCTATTTTCTTCGAAAGCAGGCGGCTTTCAATGAGAATTCATCAGCGTTGTTGGATGCGCGGTGCTTGGGGCCCGAAAGAGGAGTGGTCGCTCGGGGCATAACAGATGCACCCACTGCTTGCCAAACAGTTGAAGCGGGCTGCAGGCGAAACGGCCGGAAAGGAGCCGAGGTCGTTTCCACCGCCGTGGAACCAATTCCTCGCTCTGGTGGACGAAGCCTTCGGCGTCGATCGCGATATCGCGCAACGTTCATTGCAGTTGGCGTCGCAGGAGATGTCCGCCATTGTCGGTTATGCCGACAAGCTGCTGGACAACGGGCCGTTCACCAGCGAGCAACTGCAATGGGTTCAGACGATTCGGCGTCAAGGAGAACATCTCCTCACGATCCTCAACGACCTCCTCGACCCTTCCAAGATCGAAGCCAACAAGCTTCAAATCGAGATGATCCCGTGCAATCCCCGCCAGATCGTCAACGAAGCCGTTTCGCTGATGCGCGTGCGCGCCGGGAGAAGAACCTGCAATGCGAAATCAATTATCTCGGTCCGATTCCGCGAACGATCAAGTCTGATCCAACTCGTCTGCGGCAAATCCTGTTGAACCTGATCGGGAACGCGGTCAAATTCACCGAGACGGGCGGGATTCAGGTCGCCGTCAGCGTGGACACGGAATCTCCCGCCGAACCGCGGCTGCGGATCGACGTCATCGACAGCGGAATCGGGATGACCGCGGCGCAGCTCGAAAGCCTTTTCCAGCCATTCGCGCAGGGGGACGGTTCCACCACGCGGGGATTCGCGGGAACCGGGCTGGGACTCTCGATCTGCAAGCGATTGGCGCAAATGTTGGGCGGAGACGTTCGGGTGCAAAGCCGACCCGGTTTCGGCAGCCGCTTCACCGTTACCGTCGGAGTCGGAGATTTGCAGGGAGTGTCGATGGGTGTGGATCTCCAGGAAGCGACCGGCCAATCCGGCTTCGCCGCGGCGCATGCGGTGGAGAATCGATCTCCATCCGATGCGGGATCGACCATGGGAGCGGGGTTTAATGTCAAGCCGGCGGTCATGGCCGCCTCGCCGCCCGCGACGTCCGGTTCGAAGTCTCCGCCGATGGCTCTTGAGCCCATTCAGGCCGCTTGCATCAAGTTCCTGCCCGCCTTTCTGGCCCACATCCCCAAGCAGACGGAGAAACTCATGTCCGCCGTCCGCGAGGACGACATTGTCCAACTCCGAAGATTGCTCCACGATCTGAAGGGAACGTGCGGGCTGTTCGGTCTTCGTGAGATCAGCGAAAAGGCCGCTCAATCAGAAAAGCAGCTCATCGAAACCGCCGCTATTGAATCGACGGCCAGGGAGATCGAGAACATTTCACGGATGCTTCGCCAAGCCGCGAGCATTGACCCCGCCCGTTTTCCCGTGCGCGGCAATGCCGCTCCCCCCAGGAAACCTCCGGCGGCGGCGTGAATTCGATCCGCCCGCGGCGGCTGGATTGCCGTCGGAAGACCCCCCGCCGCCTAACCGATCGTGAAACGTTGCAACAAAAAAAGCCGGCTGGACGAAAGTCCAGCCGGCAGATATCACGAGGCAGAATCCTTCAGAATCAGAGCGTGCTACGCCTCCGTCGGCCCAACAGACCCAAGCCGCCGAGGGCCAGCATGCCCAGACTCATCGGCTCCGGAACCACCGCTACCTCAGAGATGGTGTAACCGACGAGGTTGGAGTCGTTGCTGTTGCTCACGTCGAAGCCGAAGTAAGCGGGGGAGCCTGGTCCGGTGACGCCCGTATCCACGAACAGGTTGAACGTGCCTACGAACGGATTACCGCCAAGTCCTGTCGGACTTTCCAACGCTTCCAACCCGGCATACGTGTTCGATGCCAGCATGCCCGAAGTCGGGGCAACCGTATCGCCGTCGATGGCATTCACCAATACGGCGATCTGCGACGAGTTGGCCTGGTTTCCGTTCACCAGAACATCCATGGCGTAGATTTCTTCGTCGGTCCCTGGATTGAATCCATTGACTTGGACGTAACTGGTTGCGTCGGGGCCGACGGGCAAATAGCCAGGCGCGTAGCCGCCATTATGACCCGTAACGGTCGCCGTGCCTTCATTCGTGCCATAGTTTGAGGCCGGCGCGGACGAGGCCAGCGATAAAATCGCATGCGATTGAGATACTATCGGGGCGGTGATGTTGATCACCAGGACCGGCAGTGTGCCAACCGTGTCGCCGGGGTTGGTAAATTTCGTGGCGATATAGCCGGGTGAAACGGTGGTGTTTCCAGCCAGGGTGTTTTCCCAATAGCTCGATCCACCGGGGTCAGCCTGAGGCGAAAGAGTCACGGTTCCCGTACTGAGCGCGGAGTAGGAAAGCTGGCTGAAGAAATCGGTCGCAGTGGCATAACTCGCCGTTTTGGCGCCATACTGCGCGACCTCAGCGAGACCAGCAGTGGTGTTTGGTTGAGATCCGTTGCCCTGGAAGATATGGAAGCGATCACCAACGTCTCCCGCAATTGCGGTACCGCTCGGGCCGCCGACATCGGAGTACGAAATGTCGCCCCATGAGGCGCTGCCCCAATTGGGAGCAGGAGTCGCGCTGTTGTTGGAGCCTTGATCATCTCCAGGGTTGGTGGCATTGTTAAGTGAAGCGGTGCTCCAGTAGTCCGGTACCGCAGAGACCGTTTGGAACCCAGGCGGCGTCCCATTCCCGTAGTTCGGAGAAAGCTTGCTGGCATGGGTATCGGTCGAAGGAACATAGATGCTCAGAGTGGACAGACCCAGATAAGAGGGTTGGGTGACATCGTGGCTCGTCGCCGATCCATATTTTTGGCCGGCATCGGGATTGGTGGTGCCCGTGACAACGGCGTCCACGCCGAACTCAAACGTGTCGCCTTGTGCGATGTTAATCGTGGTTGGTCCTGTGTAACTGGTCCCACCACCCTGGGCGGCATAGCCGTAGGACTGAGCGTCTGGGCCGATTACGTTGATATTGTCAAGGTACAGCGAAAGAATAGCCGCACCATGGACGGCTTTCGCGCCTAAGGTGGCGGCGACCGCCATCGACAATACCGACAAAGCCTTCATTTTTTTGGCCGATTGCATATCTCTACCTCGTGATTAGGTGTACCTTGGGAACTGCCGTTCCCACGTTTACTCCGCCGTCCGAACGCTGGGATTGAAAGGGTACACCTTCCGCCTTTACCCACGATCCGGAGGCCGCACCACTCACATAAGTGGCGGCAACTGCACTGTTGCTTGACAACGAGCCTCCTATAGCGAACTCAAGGCCGAACTACGAAGAGCATCAAAGTTTTCTCTTAAAATATTTAAGTACAGATAGTTATGCGATACGAACGGAAAAGGACCGTCGCACCCCAGAGCGGTGACAACCATTCAAAATCACCTTGTGGTCGCGAAAAAACCGGGACAAATACGCATGTAACTCAAGCAAAATCATGTACATAGCATCGAACAGGTTATTTTGACCTGCCTGATGGTCATGATGATCGAGACGTGCCAGACGGTCCATGCGGCGTAACTTGCTGCGGAACATATAGTTAGATGTCAACGGTTGTGCGGCCCGATCTCCACGCGGCGGCGGAAAGTGCTGGACGTGCTCAATGTGAAACTCAACGTCGGCGGCATTCCGGCGCGGGCGATGACCTGATCCCATCCGAAGGCCGGCGCGGCAATAGAACCGGATTCGAGAAGGAACGCGAAAATCCGTTCCTCTGAGCCAGACCGGGGAAGCGCGCCTCAGTGCTGCTGGGCTTTACAGGTTGAAAGTTTGAACAACATGTACAGCGGGCACATGCCCATCGCCGCGGTGCCCAGCATGATCGAGCCAACTGCCGCCGCGAGGATTCCCAGGAGCGTGCCGGACATCACGTTCAGCCTTGTAAATGCCAGCACCACGGCGACCACGCCGATAAGTGCGCGAATGACACGGTCGGCTGAGCCGACGTTCTTACACATTTGCATGGTTGGTTCCTTTCGAAGAATCATCACGATTTGGCGGGTCGATGGCGCAGGAGCCCAACGGGCATCCGCGGTTGATAATCACAAGCGTGAACCAGACCACTCCGGCCGCAAAGAGAAATGCCGGATGAACGGTAAAGCCCAGAATCAGCATGACCAGAGCCAACGCGAGGGCGCCCAGACGGAGGATCGGCGGCAAGCCGCCCGAGCCGCTTGTGCTTCGTACAACGGGCAGACCCGCCCGCTTCCATGCCGACGTGCCGCCTTTGACGTTCACGACTTTTATTCCCGCGGCGGCGAGCCGGTCGCACGCTGTCCGCGAGCGGCCGCCGGATTGGCAGATGACGTAGAGCGGCTGGTCGGGAGAACCGCGCCGGCCGGCCATCACTGATTGCGGCGAAAGCGCGCCGAGCGGTACGGACCTCGCGCCGTCGGCATGAAGCGAATCGTATTCTCCGGCGGTGCGCACATCGACAAGGTCGATGATCTGTCCACCCCTTTGGAGACCGTAAACTTCCGCGGGGCTGAGATCCGAGTAGTGCGTCGCAGCGTTTGACATCGTCATCACCTCGGTGGTCTTGAAAAATCAGGTGCCGCGATCGGCCCGCCGCCGCCTTAAACGGTGGCGCCAACCGTATGCTTCCCGCGGTGGGCAACGTCCGCGGTGGTTGAGCGTTCCAACTCTTCACCTTCTATTTCCGTCGGGCAAACGCCATGACCGGGCACGTTGGCATACAACAAACAATAAGTGACCGGAATCACGAAAAGCGTGAACAGAGTCGAAGCAAACAGCCCGAAGATCAGCGCCCATGCCAGTCCGGAGAAGATCGGATCCACAATAATTGGTATGGCCGATAGCATGGCCGCCGCGGCGGTCAGCAAAATCGGGCGGAGTCGAACCACGCAGCTTTCCACGATCGCGTCAAACAAAGAGCGTCCGCGAGATAGCGACAGGTGGATGAAATCGATGAGAATGATTGAATTGCGGGTCACGATGCCGGCCAGGGCGATCATGCCGATCATCCCGGTGGCGGTGAAGAATATGGAGTCGGGATAGGCGCCGATTCGTCCACCCGAGACCGCGTTCAAAATCCAGAATCCGGGCATCACGCCGAGGATGGTCAGAGGGATGGCCAGCATCACGACCGCCGGGATGACAAATGATTTGGTTTGCGCCAGCAGCAGAACGTAGATGCAAACCAAGGCCGCGGCGAAGGCCAGGCCGAGGTCGCGGAACACGTCGAGCGTGATTTTCCACTCGCCCTCGCCGGCGAAATCGACGCGCAGGCCGGGCGGCAATTGCCAGGCGATTCCCCCGCCGTTTGTGAAGAACGTGCGAGCAGCCACCGCCCGGGGCTCGGCATCCTGCACCCATCCGCCGGCCGATGCAAAGCGGAGTTTGGGAACTGCGGCGCCGGCTTTGGCGCGGTCGGCCTGAACATCAACGACCACGTCGGCCGGCGGACGGCCCGCGGTCTCGGCGAACACGTACGCCACCCGGCGGAGGTTTTTGTGGTAGATCGTCTGGTCAACCGTGGATTCCTGCCAGGAACCGATTTCCGCCAGCGGAACCAGGGAACCGTCTGTTCCCTTGACATTCAGCCGGCTCAGGTCCGCGGCGCTGGACCGCTGGTCAAGGGGCAATCGCAGGTCGATCAGCAGCGGGTTTCGTTCATTCGGCGCATGGATCGTGCCGGCGTCAGCGCCCTGGAGCGCTGCCTGTAACGTCGCCGCCACGTCTTGCGTGCTGACGCCATTCAAGGCCGCCTTTTCCTTGTCGGTCACAAACACCAGCTTTCGCTCCGGCGCCTCGACCGCATCGTCCAAATCGACGACGCCCGGTTCCGCCGCCAGGCGATCGCGAACGATTTCGGCGCCGCTCAACAGGTCCTGGTATTGGCTGTCCGGCTGGCCGTAAACCTCGGCGACCACCGACGCGATGACCGGCGGCCCGGGCGGCGTTTCGACGATCTTCAGTTTCACGCGGTATTTGGCGGCGAGGGCGATCAGGTCGTCGCGGATGCGTAACGCGATCGCATGGCTTTGCATCGCGCGGTTCTTCTTGCCCGCCAGGTTGAGCTGAATCTGCGCGACGTTGTCGCCTTGCCGCATGTAGTATTGACGAACCAGGCCGTTGAAGTCCATCGGCGCGGCGACGCCCACGTAGCTGGTGAAGTCCGAGACTTCGGGCACGGTTTGCAAATAACGTTCGAACTCCCGCACGGCCGCGTCCGACCGCTCCAACGTCGTGCCGCGATCGAAATCCAGCACCAGCATCAACTCGTTCTTGTTGTCGAACGGAAGCATCTTCAGCGGCACGCTGCGCGTTGCGGCCAGCATGGTGGCGGCAAGCGTCAGCCCGCCAACCGTGAGCAGGAACAGCACCGCCAGCTTGCGCGAATGCAACAGCGGAGCCATCAGCGGATAGAAAAGCTTGTATAGGCGAGAGCGTTTGACCGCGGCGATGTCGTGCTCTGGGTCATGGTGTCCCTCAACACTTGCGCCGGCGGCATATTTGCGCTTCAGCGCGTGATACGCGAGCCAGGGCGTGATGGTGAACGCCACCACCATGCTCATGAGCATCGCCACCGGAACGTTCAGGGCCATCGGCCGCATGTACGGCCCCATCATGCCGGTGATGAAGAACATGGGGAGGAACGAAACGATCACGGCCAGGGTGGCGACGATGAGCGGCGGGCGAATCTCCGCCACCGCCTCCATCACGATCCGCCGCGTCGCTCGTTTGCGCAACGCAAAGTGGCGCGAGATGTTCTCCACGTCAACGATCGGATCATCCACCAAAAGTCCCAGCGCCAGGATCAGCGCGAATAGCGTCACCCGGTTGATCGTAAATCCCAGGATGAAGTTGACCGCCAACGTCAGGCCAAACACCACCGGCACGGCGACGGCAACGATCAGCGACTCGCGCCAACCCAGGCCGATGGTCAGCAATCCGATCACGATGAACACGGACACGGCCAGCCCCTCGACCAGATCGTTCACCTTTTCATCCGCGGTCAGGCCGTAGTTGCGAGTGATGACCATCTGAATGTCATCCGGAACGAAGGCCGTTTTCATTTCCTGGGCCTGGGCCAGCACGTCTCGGGCGACCCACACCGCGTTGGAACCCTTCTTTTTGGCGATGGCAATGGTCACGGCCGGATGTGAGATGGCGTCATCCGTGGGTCGCGCTGCCGCCACGGATGACTGTCCGACAAGGGTTGCGGTAAACCCATCATGAGCTGTGAATCCCCGCGCCGGCCCCCAGCCGTGACGAACGTAGCTGGCGACCTCCGCCGGCCCATCCACGACGTTCGCCACGTCCTTCAGGAACACCGGCCGTCCGACGAACGTGCTGACGACCAATTGCCGCAATTGCGCGGCGTCGGTGAACGGCGCCCCGGCCTCGACAGACACCACCCGGTCGCCGGCTCGGAAATCTCCCGCGACTTGCCGCACGTCCGCCGCCTGGATCGCACGCTGAAGCTCCAAGGGCGAAACGTGATAGGCCTCCATCCGGTCGGCGTCGATGAAGACCTGCGCCAGTCGCGGCTGCCCGCCCACGACATACGATCGCGACACGTCTTTCACCGCCGCCAGCCGCTCGCTTAATTCCTCGCCGACGCGCCGCAGCGTCATTTCGTCCGCCGTGGAACTGGTCAGGGTCAGCGTGACAATCGGAACGTCGTCGATTTCGACGGGCTTGACCACCCAGCCGGTAACACCCGGCGGAACGATGTCCTTGTTTTCCTCGATTTTCTTCTGCAGCTTGACCAGGCTGCGCTCGCGATCCTCGCCGACAAAATATCGAACGGTGATGATCGCCTGGTCCGGGCGGCTTATCGAGTAGACGTACTCCACGCCGTCGATCTGGTAGAGGATCTTCTCCAGCGGCGTGGTGACGAGCTGCTCGACCTCGGTCGCGGAATGGCCGGGAAAGCCGACGTAAACGTCCGCCAGCGGAACGACAATCTGCGGGTCTTCCTCTCGCGGCGTGAGCCACAGCGCCGCCACGCCCAGAAGCGTCGCCAGCAGGATCAGCACCAGCGACAGGTGCGATTCCAGAAACGTGGCCACGATCTTGTTGGTGAAATGGTGCTCCGCGACGGACTTTCCCAAAGAATGGGTCGGGTCGTTCGGCGTCATGGCTGGATCGCCTCCACCACGGGCACCGTTGATCCCGCCGTCGCGCCCGCCGGTATGATGACCTTCTCCCCTGCCACCAGGCCCGAGAGCACTTCACAATCCGAGCCGATGATTTGACCCGTCCGCACGGCGCGTCGCTGACTGCTCTGACCTTGGGCCACGTCAACCAATTCCAGTTGCCCCACGTGCCCCACCGCCGTGCGGGGAATGACCAGCACGTCCTGCTGCTGCAGCGGAATGAGAATCCGTCCGAACATTCCCGTATACAGGCCGGGCGGACATGGGCCTGTCACTTTTACCTGGAACGTTCGACTGGCGGACTGGGCATCCGGCACGATTTCGCTGACCCGTGCGGAACACGTCTTATCCAGCACGTCGAGCCGAACCCCAAGCTCCTGCCCCACCAGCAGCCGCCGGGCCAGGGACTCGCGCACGCTGGCGACAAGCTGCATGTGTTGCGGATCGTAGATGGTCACCAGCGGCTCACCCGGAACGGCGGTGTCGCCGACGTCCACCTTCTTATCCACCACCACCCCGTCCAGCGGCGAAACGATGGTCGCGTAAGCCAATACGGCCTGGGCCTCGGCGATCGTTTCATTCGCCTGCGTAAGATCGGCCTCGGTGGTCTTCAACGTCGTCAGCGCCTTGTCGTACTCGTTTTGAGAAACCGCTTTCGATTGGATGAGCGACGCAAAACGTTTTTCGTCAATGACCGCCTGATCGTGCTGGGCGGTGGCCGAGTCCGCGGCCGCTTTCGCCTCCTGCAACCGTGCCCGCAAGTCCGTGTCGTCCAGACGAATCAGCACCTCGCCCTGTCGCACCGCCTCGCCGGCGCGGAGATTGATTTCCACAACCCGGGCCAGGATGTGCGACGCGACCGTCGTTTCGTGAACCGCCTGAATCGTGCCAACGGCCGATTCCGTCACCGGCAGACGCAAGACGTGCGCTTCGACGATCGTCGCGCCGGCCGGAATCGCGCGCAGCGGCTCCGGCATTGAAGAGGCCGTCGTGATTTTCGGACTGAATCGGCCTGAAAGCCAAAGCATCAGCAGCGCAACGAGCAAAACAAAGACCAACCCGACCGCCGCTCCCCGCAACAACCCCGTGATCTTTCGAACCTTGAGCATCATGTTGCCGCCTTGTCAAATTCGATTGCCGGCCTATGGCAATGCCTATCGGACAATCCGCCCAACGGGGCATAGAGGGTTCCCTCGGCGAAACGGAAGCGGACGTTGGCGAAAGTAATCGAGTTCACGCGGGCTTCCGCTCCACCTTGGCCGCACAGGCGCCGTCATTGAATCCCAACTTGGCGAAGATCGTTTCAGCCGGGCAAAAGCCGGTGAATCCGGATTGCAGCAGATTGGCGCCCACGAAAACCGTCAGCAGCAGCCACCACGGGCTGACCCAGCGGCCCAGCGCCAGACTGATCAGAACAAGGCCTCCGGCCAGCACGTGCACCGCGGATTGGCGTGTCATATGAACCTCCGAAAATCGGGTTGACTTCACTAAACTTGTATATTACAATATTCCGATATCGGCATTTAGTCAAGAGGAAATTACATGGCAAATAAATCGGCGGAAATGTTTCCCGTGGAATTCGAATCGGTCGCCCGCCTGTTTTCGGTCCTGGCCGATCCGACCCGGCTCATGATCCTGCATACCCTCAAGCAGCAGCCGGGATATGTGTACGAACTCTGCGACAGGACCGGCCTGAAACAGGCCAACGTCTCCAAGCACCTGGCGATGCTATACGCCGCCGGCCTGCTGAAACGCCAGCGGAATGGCAACCAGATTCGCTACGCCATCGGCGACGCCATGGTGTTCGACCTATGCAACCTGGTTTGCCGGAAGCTTCACCTGCGCCGCCGAATCGCAGGCCAGGCTGTTGCGCAAGGTGGGGGCGTGAGGGGTGATGAAACCGAACAATTCTTTACGAAACTGCTCGCGGGAAAACGGGGAGAGGAGCAGTAGAACAGTAGAGCAGTAGACCGCAGTGGAAGGGCTCTACTTCCGATATTTCTTCGCTCTGCTGATCCACTGTTCTACTGCTCCACTGCTCTGTTCGCCGCGGCCAACGGAGAGGGGGAGATTCGAACTCCCGAGACGGTTTAAGCCGCCTACAGCATTTCCAGTGCTGCTCCTTCAGCCACTCGGACACCTCTCCCATGGGCCGCTTGTCCTCCAAGCGGCCAAAGGCAGTTTAGCGGATGCCGGGACGGTTTTCATCCTTGCGTGACCCTTATGAAGACGCTGTGACCTGGCGCAAATCATCGAAATAATTCGGGTACGTCTTGTTCACGCACTCGGTGTTTTTGATTGTCACGCCCGAGGTTTTCGTGCCGGCCAGGGCGAAGCTCATGGCCATCCGATGATCGTCGTAGGTGGAAATCTCCGCGGGACAAATTTTCACCGGCGAATCGATCAGCAGCGAATCGCCTTCGATCGAGACGGCGGCCCCCAATCGCGTCAACTCGGTTTGCAGTGCGGCCAGGCGATCCGTCTCCTTCACGCGCAGCGTGCCAAGTCCGCGAATCGTCGTGCTGCCGTCGGCGAAGAGGGCCACGACCGCCAAGGTTTGGGCCGTGTCGGGCATGGTCTGCAAATCCACGTCGATTCCGTGCAATGACTCGCTTCCCGTCGCCTCGATCGAATCGTTGCCGACGACGACGGTTGCTCCCATGCGGCCGAGGACGTCGGCAAACCCAACGTCGCCTTGCAGGCTGCGGCGGCCCAGGCCGCGAACCGTTATCTTGCTGCCCGGATGAATCGCGGCCAGGGCGAGGAAATAACTGGCGCTGCTGGCGTCGGGTTCGACGGCGAATTTCTGGCCGTGGTAATGGCCGCGGGGGATGATGATCTGCTTGGGCTCCTGGGTGCGGGGATCGCGGATAAGTTCGGGCGTCACGCCGAACTCGTCCATCATCTGCATCGTCATCGCCACGTAGGGCCAACTGGTTTGACGATCGATCAGATCCGCGCGGACCTCGTGGCGGGCATAGGGGCTGACCATCAGGATTGCGGAAAGGAACTGGCTTGATTGAGCCGCGCCGACCTGGAGGAGTCCGCCGGGCAATTCATCGGCATGGACGAGAATCGGCGCAAAACCGGGCTTCTCCAGATAGCGCACGCGCACGCCAAGGCAGCGGAGCATGTCGCTTAGCTCGGCGATGGGTCGCAGGCGCAGTGCGCTCGGAGCCGTCGAGGATGTATTCGCCCCTTCCCAGGGCGCAGAGGGCGGTGAGAAAGCGGATGGTGGTCCCGGAATTCCCGCAGGCCAGGCGGGCGGCGGCGATGGAAATCTGTCCGCCGCGGCCGCCGATGACGACGGTGTGGCCGGATTCGTTCACGTCCAGTTCAAAACCAAGCTGGTTCAACGCGTCGAGCATGACGCGGGTGTCGTCGGCGAGTAGGACGTTGCTCAGGGTGCTTCGGCCGGCGGCCAGCGCCCCGAGGATCAGGGCCCGATTGGTCATGCTCTTGGAGCCGGGGGGGGTAATCGTCGCTGAAATCGGACGCGTAACGGGTTGGATGGCCAGGTCGCTCATGCCGCGTGGAAGGTACGGCCGGGGAAACCGAACTGCAACCGCGCGGGATTTTGATCTGGGCACGGGCAAAAAAGAAAGCCCACCCGCGATGCGGTGGGCTTTCAACGTTCAAGCTCGCGTTTCTGACTTTATCGCTGGGGTTCGGGAATCCGGATCTCCAGGCGAGCGATGCGGCGATTGAGACGCTGAATGTTGATTCCCAGCAACCGCGCGGCCGCGGCTTTGTTGAAATTCATCTTCTTCAGCGCCTTGGCGATGGTGCATCGCTCCATGTCTTGGAGACTGAGATCCTCGGGAGATTCCGTGCCGCCAACCGCTTGCAGGCGTGGGGGAAGGTCGGTCACCGCCACCTCCTGCTCGGCTGCGATCACGTGGGCATGCTCCATCACGTTGGACAACTCACGTACGTTTCCAGGCCAGGAATATTCCTGCAACAAGCTCATGGCTTGCGGCGACAACGTCTTGGCGGTCTCTCCGTAAAGTTCGGCCTGGGTCTTGAGGAAGTATTCAGAGAGACGAACGATGTCGTCCTTGCGCTCTCGGAGAGGCGGGAGCTTCAGGACGACGACGTTCAGGCGGAAGAACAGATCCTGACGGAAAGTGCCGTCGCGAACCATGGTCTCCAGCGGCTGGTTGGTGGCGCTGATGACGCGGATGTCAACCGGACGCGCCCGGAAATCCCCCACCGGCACGACTGACTTTTCCTGCAACACCCGCAACAGCTTCGCCTGAAGATGCAGGCTCAATTCGGCGATCTCGTCGAGGAACAACGTTCCGGTGTCGGCGGCGCGAATGAAGCCGAGCGAATCACGGGTCGCCCCGGTGAAGGCTCCCTTCACATGCCCGAAGAGTTCGCTCTCGAACAGCGCGTCGCTCAGCGCGGAACAGTCCACGGGTATGAAGGGCTTGTTGGTGCGGGATGAGTTACTGTGTATGTAGCGGGCAAGCATTTCCTTGCCGCTACCGGTCTCGCCCATGATCATAACCGTTGAGCGACGACGCGCAATATCTGCCGCTGTCTGCTTCAAGCCGGCTATTACAGGCGAGCCCCCGACGAATTGGACGGGCGCAACTAACGAAAGGCCGCTGGTCTGGTCGATTGATTGAGCATTCATATTGCACTTCCCACACACACCTAGTGACACCCGAAAGATAACCCGTATTCCAGCAAATACAACTGATAAAACGAAAACCGGATACTCCATGTTCGTTAAAAATCCCCTGAAGTGGTTAAAATAAATGGCCCCGGCGCCGGAGTGGTTTGCCACGCTGTAGTTATAACTTAAGATCTGATGATTGCTGTAGATAGGACCGATAACGTCGGCGAATCGGTTCGATCACTTCGGCGATGAACTCTTCCACCTGCTCTGGCGCTCGACCGATAAAATGGGCAGGGTCGAGCACCGCTTTGAGATTGACGCCGGCGAATGCCGGCTCTTTCGCCAGCCGATCGAGAAGATCGTTGGGCTGGGCCAGGTCCTTGACCTGGCTTGCGGCTGCCTGGGAATGACGTCGGATCAACTCGTGCAGAACTTGCCGATCTCCCCCAGCCCGCACCCCAGACATCAGGATTTCCTCTGTTGCCATGAATGGAAGCTCTGCCATTACAAATGCTTGTATGATTTTCGGGTAAACGACCAGCCCGCGGACGACGTTGGTGGTGATCAGCAAGCATCCGTCGGTTGCTAAAAACGCCTCGGGAATGCTCAGCCGCTTATTGGCCGAATCGTCCAAGCTGCGCTCAAGCCATTGTTCGGCGGCCGTTTGCAGTGGTGAGGAGACCAGGCTGATGACAAATCGAGCCAGCCCCGTTGCCCTTTCGCAGCGCATGGGATTGCGTTTGTAGGCCATGGCGCTGGAGCCGACCTGTTCGTCTTCGAACGGCTCCTCCATCTGCTTCAGCCCAGCCAGAAGACGCAAATCGTTGCAAAACTTGTGAACGCTGGCCGCGACCCCGCCCAAAGCCGAGATTATTTGGGCATCGACTTTCCTGGAATACGTCTGGCTGGTGACGAAAAACGTCTGCGAAAATCCGAATTTTTTTGCGATAATCTGGTCCAATAACTGGACTTTCGCGTGATTTCCATCGAATAAACCGAGAAAAGAGGCCTGGGTGCCGGTTGTTCCCTTCGCGCCACGGAATTTCAGCGTGGCGATGCGGTGCTCCAATTCTTCAAGATCCATCGCGAGGTCCGCCGCCCACAGCGCCGCCCGCTTGCCGACAGTCGTTAGCTGAGCCGGCTGGAAATGGGTGTAACCGAGCGTCGGCAAATCCTTCCATCGGAGGGCGAAGGCCCGAGAGCATCGATCGCGGCGGCCAATCGGCCCGCCAGCAGCGTCATGCCATCGCGCATGATGATCAAATCGGCGTTATCGACTACGAACTGGCTGGTGGCCCCGAGATGGATGATTTCCCGTGCTGCCGGCGCCGCCTCGCCGAAAACGTGCACGTGGGCCATGACGTCGTGCCGCAGCCGCTTTTCCCATTGGGCCGCCGATGCGAAGTCGATGTCGTCCAGCGCCCGCTCCATCTGGGCCAGGGCCTCGGGAGTGATGCGAGTCAATCCCAGTTCGCGCTGGCATCGCGCCAACTCCAGCCAGAGCCGCCGCCAAAGCCCGAATTTGTGCCGGGCCGAGAATAGCCGCGACATCTCCTCGCTGGCGTTTCGCTCCACCAGCGGCGATTCATAGGTGTCATGGGGCATACCGAATGAGGATTGTACCGGCTGGCAAACGCAAATGAAAAAGCCCACGGCGTCGCCGTAGGCTTTGGGTGATTCCGATTGCGATTACAACCCGCTCATCCCGCCTTGGTCAGCGCCGGTTCCGGAACGTTCGCCAAATCGACGGTGCGAGGGAAGGTCTTGCGATATCCCAACTGCTGAACGACCTCGAGCACTTCCGTCCAGGTGGGGTACATTCGCTTGTTGACCTTCTTGAACGTTTCGATGGCCATCACGAATTCAAACTGCTCCGCGGTCATCTCGCCCTCCTCGGCCGAACGTCGATCGTCTGAGAGCCGGCGGCCTGGCCCGCGCCGGCGTTCCAGCCCGGTATGATCCCGCCGCTCGGCAACACGGCGCTCCGGACCGCAATAACCCGATTCCTCCCGGGTCTGCTGCCGCCGATCGATGCCGCAGCGGCGATCGAGCACGCTCAGACGCCGATCCGGACTCTCGGTGCGCTTCTCAGGGGCCTTGGCAGAACAAGGCGCCGCGATATTTTGGTTGCTGCAACATTGCGACGCGCCGCCCGGTTTCTCGCGAATTTTCATGAGTATTCCTCGTCTTCTTGCATCGAATCGCGGACGCAGCCACTTTAGCTCCCTTTTCGGCCGATAACGCCGCCAGCCCCCGCACCGGCGCGTGGATTCCGCGTTTCCAACTTGTAATCATCGACCTGGCCGACGGCGTGAAATCCAGGCGAATCCGGCTCCGCCCGGGACGTCACGATCCAATTGGCATCGGTCGCAACCGGCTGTCGCACGGAATCCGGCTCAACGGGTCGATCGCTCAGGTACATCAGGAACATCCATTGATCGTCCACCGACGGGCGCAGGGCGATGATTTTCGCCTCCGGTGGAATCGACCTGGCCACATGCTCCATCGCGGGCCATTGGTCCCACCGGCGCCGCACATGGGCCGCATCGTCCAGCCAAAACCCCGTTGCCACGAGCCCATGCAAGACGACCAACACCAGAAAATCAAACTCCGCTTGCCGCCCAGTGGCGAGAGGACGAACCATACGCTGGCCGCCAACACCGGCAACATCGGAACGGTGAACCGCGTCCCGGAATCAAACGGATAGACCACATACAGCGCGACGTAGAACGGCAAGGTCAGCGCCAGCGGATCGGCGGTGGCCCCGCACAGTTTCCACCAGCCGATGGCCACGGGCACGCAGGCCGCCAGAAAAATCCAGGTGTTGACGTCGAGCCAATCCCATTCCCTGGCGTGTGTTTTCGACAAACCCGGCAGGAGCAGGCGGCCGATTTCGGCGGTTTGCCGGCGCACGCCCTCGGTGACTTGAGCGGCCAGGGATTTGCCCGGCATTCGAAAGGCGTCGGTATATCCGATCTCCGCCGGCCCGGCCTCCCGGGCGCCGCGATGGTCAAAGGCGATCAATCCCCAGGAGACGGCGGCGATGCAAATTCCCAGCGCCGCCGAACAGGCCGCGGCGCCCCCAGCCGATCTGCCCGCGCATGGCCCGCATCGCCATGGCCACGACGAATCCGACGACCAGCATCGCCCCCGCCTGCCGCGTCGTGCACGCCGCCGCCACCAGCGCGATCGCCCCGGCCATCTTCGCCGCCGCCCGACCGGCCTTGGGCGACTGGGCCGCGCCCGCAAGCAGCACCGATCCCCACATCAGGCAGGGCATGAACGCCAATTCCGAGCTGGCCTGGCGAAACAGATCCCAGAATCCCGCGTTGAGCAGCGCCAGCGCCGTCACCCAGATCGCCGATCGGCCGACATAACGGGCGAACCAGACGTACGTCCCCACGATCAGCAGCACGGCGTAAAACCACTGAATGATCTGCACCGCCACGAACGGCCGAGGCCCAAACAAGAAGGCCAGGCTGATCAAAACCGGATATCCCGGCGCGTAGCGGACATGGGGCGAGCCGAGCCGTTTTAATTCCCCGTGCCACAGCAGCGATCTCGCAATCGACATGTAGCTCACGCCGTCGGGGCTCATCCTGAGCTTGGGCGTGATTTGCACGGCCAATAAGATGGCGATCAGCGCAAGCGCAAACCAGCGCCGCCGCTCGATCCATTCAACCGTCGCCGCCGCGGGATTAATTCCAGTTTGCGATGTCATCAGAAAAATGACTGCCAGCCGCGCCGCGGTTATACATGTCGGCGAAAGCGTGAACAAGCATCTTCCCAGCACGATGGGCCGATCACCGCAATCCTCTGGCGCCGACTCCGTTGAGCAGACCCCCGATCGGGCGCTGACGGCGCTGGCGCTGGCGCTGATGGCGCTGGCTCTTGGATATGCCATCAACATCAAGCTTGGAAACTACACTCGATGGGCGCTGTTGTGGCTGACGGTCAGCGGCGTGTTATGTCTGGCGGCGGTGGTTTTGCCCGGCTATCCGAAACTGGAACCGAAATGCCGCCGGCTGCTGCCGCTGACGCTGGCGATTTCCATCTTCATCCAGAGTTATCTTCTATTGCGCGAGACGAGCGTTGATTCACGAGTCAGCCTCGCGCTGGCCACTATCGCATTCATCGGGTTCGTCCAATTCTTCCCCCTGCGCGGCCTGCGTCTTCCGCTGGCGTTCATCATGGCCGGGGCATTTTTCTTCGCCGGTGAAATCGCGTTCAATACTTATGCCAAGTTCCCCGGCATCGACGTGTTCAACTTTCAGCAGACCGGGTCGTGGGCCCTGTCGCATGGCTTGAATCCGTACACGTTCCAGTATCCCAGCATTTATCCGCCGGACACGCCTTTTTACGGCCCGGGCGTTGTGGATCGGCAGGGGATGCTGACGGTGGGGTTCCCCTATCCGCCGCTGAGCCTCCTGATGGTGATGCCGGCATACCTGATCGGCGGTGACGTGCGTTATGCGCTGGTCATCGCCATGGGCCTCTCCGCCGTCCTGATGGCAGGGGCGCGCACCCGGGCGAATCGGCGCCCTCGCGGCGGCCGTTCTTCTTCTCACCCCGCGCGCCATTTACGTTCTGGACCTCGCCTGGACCGAACCGCTGCTGGTTCTGACCTTTTCCCTCATGATGTTTTGCGCCTGTCGCTGGCCAAAGGCCCTGCCCTGGTGCTTCGGACTTTATTTGTCCACCAAGCAGTACGCGATGCTGGCAATCCCGTTGCTCCCCCTGCTGCTGGACGGCCCAAACGCGGGAAAATCGTTTCGCGACGCGCTCGTCAAAGCGTGCCTGGCCGTTGCCGCCATCAATCTGCCGTTTTTCATCTGGAATCCGCACGCATTTTTTCGCTCGACGGTGGAATTCCAATTCCTCCAGCCGTTCCGCAAAGACGCTCTGAGTTATCTGGTCTTCGTTTACCATAACATGGGGAAAGTGAAGTTGCCGATCTGGACATCGCTGCTGCCATTGGCGCTGGCGCTGGCGATTGGCTTTCGGCGGGCGGTCCATTCCCCGGCTGGATTCGCCGCCGCGGTGACGCTGGTTCACCTGGCTTTTTTCGCCTTCAACAAGCAGGCGTTTTGCAACTACTATTATTTCGTGATCGCCACGGCCTGCTGGTCCATCGCAACGGCGAGAATCGCCTCCCCAATGCCAATGAAAGCGGAACCCGTTTAGCCGCGACCCGAAGGGGAGCGCGTTTTTTTTGAACGTTCAAAAACCGCCGTTCATGCCCCCGCGCCAAATCAGCCGATAATGCGATTATCGGACCATGTGCGCCGAACTCTATTCATTCTCGCCGCCCTCCTGCCGTCGCTGGCCCTCGCCGCCGCCCCGCCGGACCCTAGCCGCGTTCTCAAATTGATCGATTTCGAGGAACGCCGACTCGGCAACCGCGAAGACCTGCCCATGCACTGGACGAAGGTGGGCGGCGCGGGATTGCCCAACTACGTCAACGGACATCTCAGCGACGATCTGGCCCATAGCGGACAATGGAGCTTCCGCTTCGATCTCAACGGCGGGTCGCTGATCTATCGCTACGATCCAAAAGAGCTTTCGATCCACCGCGGCGCCCATTATCTCGTCGATTGCTTCGTCCAAACCACCGTTTTGCCGCACGCACGGGCCCGACTCACCGCGTATTTCACCAACGTCAAGGGTGAGCCGATCGACGATTCCACCGTCCATTCGGAGCTTTACGCCGCCAAGGCCGACGGCGAAGGGTGGCACCAGTTGTCGGTCGAATTGTCGGCCAAGGACCCGTCGGCCGCCTTTCTGGCGGTTCAACTCGAGCTTCTTCAGCCCAGCTTCTACGCCCCCAGCACGCTGGGCGAGCGAACGCTCTTCGACCAGGACATTTACGGCTCGGCATGGTTCGACGACGTGAAGATTTCACAGTCCCCGAGGTCATGCTCAGCTCCAACCACCCCGGCAATGTTTTTCACCGCAACGATCCGTTCCAGCTTAGCGTTCTGGTCAACGACCGATTCACCGACGATCTGGCCGCGCAACTGCTCATCACCGATGCCGGCGGCGGTCTGGTGTACAAACACAGCGCCGCTTTGGACATGGGCGGCGCCCACGACCTCGGCCCCGGATTGAAGGAATTGATCGTCTCGCTGCCGGACCTGGCCCCAGGCTGGTACAACGCCGCGCTGGTCATGACCAGCCGCGGGCATTTCGTCGGCCGCGAGGAGATTCAACTCGTTCGCCTTGCCGACGATCAAACCGCGTATCAGCCCGATCCCCGTTTCGGCGTCATCGCCACGGACTTGCCGATCGAGGGCTGGTCGCAGCTTCCGGATCTGCTGCCGATCCTGGCCGCGGGGCGCGTCAAGCTCGCCGTGTGGAGCGCCTGCGGCGACATCGAGCAAGTCGATCCCGCCGCTTTCGATTCCCTGCTCGAACAACTCCGGAGAAATAACATCACCCTGACCTCCTGCCTGCTGGCCCTGCCGCCGGACATCGCTCACAGTGTCGGCGGCAACCAGTGGACCCGCATCCTCCAGGCCCCGCCCGACGCCTGGCGCGGCGAGTTGGATTATCTCGTCGCTCGGCACGCCAATCATCTCGATCGCTGGCAATTGGGCGATGACCGCGATGCCGCGGAGTTCGTCCAGGACCCCCAGATGCGAAAGGTCTACGACCTCCTCTACGCTGAATTCGCCAAGATGGTGGTCAAACCCGACCTGGCCATGCCCTGGCCGGCGTGGTACGACATGAACGGGAATCTGCCGGCGACGGTGGCGCTGTCGGTTCCGCCGGATGTCCTGCCCTCGCAAATACCCCTGTATATCCAGGACATCCGCGGGCATGAGGGGCACAATCTATCCCTGAGCCTGCAATTGCTCGACCAGCGTTACGGCCGGCAAGTGCAAATCCGCGACCTGGCGCAGCGTGTGGTCTTCGCGCTGGCCGGCGGCGCGACGCGAATCGATCTGCCCCTCCCGTTCACCGTCAGCGGCGCCGGCGATCACCTCACCCCGCAGCCGCAGGAATTGTTCCTGATCGTCCGCACGCTGCTGTCGCAGCTTTCCGGCGCGACGTTCCATGGCAAAGTGCCCAACTCCAGCAATGTCGATGCTTTTCTCTTCGATCGCAATGGACAGGGCCTGCTGGTGATCTGGAGCAGCGCCCAGAACGCCGGCGTCAAGCAACTGGCTCTGAACCTGGGAGATCATCCCCAGCGCATCGACCTGTGGGGAAACGTCACCCCGCTCATCATGCCCGGCAAATCCGGGTCGATCAGCCTCGACGTTGGCCCCATGCCGTTCTTCCTCGTGGACATCGACAGCACAACCGCGCAGATGCGCTCCAGCGTCGGAATCGACAAACCCCTGCTCGAGTCCACCTTCCATCCGCACCCGCGCAGAATCCATTTCACCAACCCCGGTCAATCGACGATCTCCGGCCTGGTCAAGCTCGTCCCCCCGGAGGGATGGCTTCTCAACCCCTCGGTCTTCAGCTTCACCCTCAACCCCGGCGAGACGTTCGACCACGAAATCAGCATCGAATTCCCCTACAACAGCTTCGCTGGCGTCAAGACCATCACCGCCAACTTCCAAATCCAATCGGACCGCGACACGTCCTTCTCGGTCCCCATCCTGGTCAACCTGGGCCTCAGCGACGTCGGCATGCGCACGCTGGCCCTGCGTGACAAGGACGATCTGGTGGTCCAGCAGATGATCAGCAACTACGGCGACAAGCCGATCGACTACACGGCTTTCGCCGTCTATCCCGGCGAGCCGCGGCAGGAGCGTTTGATCCAGCAACTCGGTCCGGGGCGAACGATCGTCAAGCTGTACCGCTTCACCAACGTCCATTTCATCCCCAACGCCAAGGTGCGCAGCGGTCTCCGCGAGGTCGAAGGCACGCGAATTCTTAACGATGAAGCGACGGTGCAGTGACCGGCGAAAGGGAGCAAGACGCCCCGGCTCTCTCATCTCAAGTGACCCACCGTATCCCCGATGGGGCTTTGAATCTTAATGCCCGATATACTGCCGGACATGGACGCGCTCCTGTCACCTCCGCTGGAACCGCTCGCCGTTCGATCCCGGCGCCCATGGACCGCTTACGCTTTATACGCGCTCATCTGGCTCATCATCGTCCTGGTGTTTTGGATTTCCCTCGTCGAAGGACTGCGCCTGCGCCGATGGGTGTTTGACATCACCGATCCCATCCGTTTCACCAACGACACCGCCGCGGCTCGTACTGGGGCCTGGTCGCCACCGGACCCGAAGGTTACTTGAACCAATATGACAAAATGGATCCGGAAGTTCCCGAATGGCAAAGTTCCCTGTGGATTCCCTGGCTCGATTACGGACCGCTGCGCCTGCTGGTGATGCGCGAGTGGGGCGTATGGCAACGCGCCTATCACCCTCCCGATCCGAATGATTCCCTCTATGACGCCTGGCAACGGCCGTATTGGTTCAACGCTCCGGTCATCCACTTCAACATCGCCCTGGAAATCTTTTCGGCGGTCTGCGCGTTTTTCCTCACCCGCCTCTGGGTCATCCGCGGCAGCGCCGGCGAAACACATGGTCCGTTTCACGGCATCTGGCAGGGCGCGGCGGCGGCGCTGATGATCTGGTTCAGCGCCGACATCATCATCAGCGCTCATGCCTGGTTCCAATGGGATTCCTGGGTCGTCCCGTGGTATTTGTGCGCCTGCCTCTTGGCCAGCCTCGATTGGTGGTTCGCCGCGGGATTGGCCGCCACCATCGGCATCATGTTCAAGGGCCAGATGATCTCGATCGCCCCGATTTTCATCATTTGGCCGCTGGTGCAGGGCCGGCCGGGAGCAGCCCTTCGCTGGATCTGCGGCTTGCTCTTCGCCACCGCGGTCATCACTTCGGGTTGGCTCATCACCTATATTCCCGACGGGCCGCTTCTTCAGACGGCGCCGACACTCAGGCGAACCTGGCAGTTTCCCAATACCCGCCGGACCTGTTTGCGATCCCGCGGGTCTTCGATATCCCCGCCGCGATCTGGATCATTGAAATGCTGATCGTTGCCGCCGCCGTTCCCTGGCTCCTGCGCACGTTGAAGCCCGCCCCCAGCGAGCCGCGGGAGACATTCCTCAAAACGCTTTTGCATTCCCGCTGGACGTGGGTGACCGTTGCCGCGATCGTCATCGTTGCCGCGGTCTATTGGCCGTGGCTTTTGGAGCGAAACCGATCGAGTTGGTATCTCGGGTTGCTCGCCGCGGCGATCGCGGCGGCCGCGGCATTGTTCCTCCGCGTGCGGAGCCAACCGTTTGTCCTCGCCGCCATCGCCGCCGGTGGCATGCTCGCCTGCATGGGACTCTTCCACGGCAGCACCGGGTGGTGGGATTGCGGTTTCCGTTACGGATCCGTCCATTGGCCCTACATGGTCACCGGCCCCGCCAGCAACCTCCCGGCCACTTTTCAGCTTCGCTTCGGCTGGGCCGAGCAGGCCGATCAAATCGCCTTCACCCTCCCCGCGATCCATGGCCATTGGCCCAGCTTCATCTCCAGCCAGGCCTGGTGGCCGGCGTCCGATCTCGACGTTACCGCCAAGATATTTTTCAATGCGGTCTACGGGGTCATGCTTCTGATCAGCGGGATCGCGATCGGAATCCAGGCTCGGCGCAACGACCGGCGCATGCTGGTTGTGCTGGTGACGCCGTGGATCATGTTCTTCCTCTTCCCAGTGCAGATTCAGGAGCGATATCTTCTCTATGCCGCCGGGGCCTCCGCCTGCTGCATCGGCAACAGCGTCGGCGCCGCCCTGCTGGGACTGTTGCTGACGCTCCTCAGCGCCACGATGCACATGATTCGCCTGCTGGACTGGAATACCGCCGACCTGGATACCTGGGGCCAGAATCTCTCCCAGGCTTTCCCCCGCCTCTGTTCCCCCGACAGCGGACACACGATGCTGCAATATCTCCAGAATATGCACCCGGACATGGTCTGGGCCGTGTTCGTGGTGGGGATGGCGTTTCTATATTTGTCGCTGTTGCCGTCGCGGCCTCGGGGACGGTGCATCCTGCCGCCAATCGCTTCCTGAGATCAATTGCATTCTGTTTCCGACCTGCTATCTAATGTTCATGGTTGAGCGGCTCTCCGCGCGCGACGACACACTGATCGGCGGATACGGCGTCCATATCCAGCGATATCAATTTGCCCTCCCCTTTTGCCGCGACAAACACGTCCTCGACGCCGGCTGCGGCATTGGATACGGCTCGATCTATTTGTCCCGATCGGGCGCGGCATCGGTGACGGCCGTCGATCTCTCTCCCGCTGCGATCAAGGAAGCCAGCGAAACATACCGGCGCTCAAACCTGAATTTCTCGATCGCGGACGTGGAGAAGCTCGATCAGTGCAAGGCGCTCCCGCCGCATCTGGACGTAATTGTCAATTTTGAAAACATCGAGCACTTGCCGCATCCCAGCGAATTCCTTCGCCATGCCCGGGCGCTGCTGCCCAAGCCCGACGGCGTGCTGATCACCAGCACGCCCAACGGTGACATCAGCGAATTGGATCCCGCCGGCAAGCCGTACAACCCGTTCCACGTGAAGGAATTCAAGCCCGGCGAATTCCTGGAACTTCTCAAGCCGCACTTTGCCCAGGTCACGATTTACGGCCAATGGCAAACCTACGACGGGCGATTGCGGCTTCTGCGCGACCGTCAACTGCACGATCAGTTGTGCGAGTTGTATTACAACCCGCTGGCGCGAGCCGGGCGACTGATCAAGAAGATTCTCGGTAAACCATCTTTGCCGCCCCCGGCTTTCACCGGCGCCGGCGACGCGTTCAGTTCCGACTACTGCATCGTCCCGCTGGACGACCCGCCGCTCCATTGGCCGCCAACGGTGCTCGTGGCCGTGTGCACGGGTTGAAATGCGATCCTCATTTCGCACGCCGTGACTTCCCATCAAGCAAGCCGTGCAAATTCTTTATTTTCGGTGGCGGAGCGTTTTTCGGAGCAAGCGAGAATCCCGATGGAGGTGAAAAATCCCCAGAACGACGACGCGGTATTTCGCGACGGCAAAGAAAACGGCATACGGAAATCTACCCACGCGGATTCGTCGAATTTCCTGGCGATAGATAGGGAAGCTCGAGGGCGACTCGCGAATCGCAATGATCGCCGCGTGAAGATGATCAAGAAACCGCGTCCCCAGCCCATCAACGCGCTCGTCATACCACCGGCTCGCCTCCAACGCGTCGGCGGATGCCTCAGGCCGGACGACGAGTTCTCGCCGCATCCAAATTCCTTTGAATTTTCTCCCGCACAATTTCCCAGGGTTCGCCTTCGTCGGGCTTGGCCAGAAACGCCTGATAGCGGCGGTCGAGTTCGGTTTCGAGTTCCGAGGAAAGCGTCTGAGCGGAGTCAGTTTCGACCGAGTCGATAAGCCGATCGATCAATTCAAGCCGCTCGACAACGGAAAGATGTTGTGCAGCTTTGAGCAATTCCACCGATGACATGATGGTCATTATACGTCGGCGTTCTGCGGAATTCGATTAAGAGCTTCTAAAAATAGCTTGACGCATGATGAAACCGTCGCCAGCAAATCATCGCACAGCCGAGCGTCATGAAGCTCTCGTGGATGTCGTCGCGTTTGTCGAAACGCGTCCGCAGCCGGCGGAACTGGTGGAACAAGGCGATGGTCTGTTCGACGACATAGCGAAAGATTCCCAGACCGCTGCCGTGCTCTTGCCCCCGACGGGCAATGGCGGTGGAAATGCCGCGCCCCGACAGTTGCATCCGATGCGGATCGGAGTGGTAAGCCCGGTCGGCCATCACTTCCTCCGGCACGTGCAGCGGAGCGCCGACTTTGCCCCGAATCGGTGGAATCGCGTTGATCAGCGGAATCAGTTGCGTCACATCGTGACGGTTGGCCGCGGTGAGGATGGCGGCCAGAGGCACGCCGTCGGCATCGACGACGAGGTGGTGTTTCGACCCGTTTTTCCGGCGGTCCACAGGGCTGGGGCCCGTTTTTTTCCCCCGTGCACGGTGCGCACATATGTGGAATCCACGATCACGCGGGAGAAGTCGATCTGCTCGGCCCCGCGTAGTTTGTCCAGCAGCAGGCGGTGCAGTTGGTCCCACACGCCGGCCTCTCGCCATTCGTCGAGGCGGTTCCACAAGGTCATGCCGCAACAGCCCATCTCCTGCGGGAAGTCCTCCCAAGGAAGGCCGGTCTTGAGTACAAAGATGATTCCGGTCAGACAGACGCGATCCGGCACACGTGGCTTGCCCAATCCGGGAATATACGGGTGTTTGGGAAGGATCGGTTCGACCAGTTCCCACAGTTCGTCGGGTACCAACGGCTTGCTCATCCTGTCCTCCATGACAGCAATGCCAACCATTGTGACCAGACTTTTTATGCATGGCAAGGACCATTTTAGAAGCTCTAAATTTTTTACCGTGCAGTCTCCCAATTCATGCAGTTTATCACCTATTTCGCATTCGGGTTAGAATCACGGAACCGCAAAGTGCGCCGAGATCGCCTAGGAGAAAGCGATGAAATCAAAGTACCACTCGGAGACGACCGACTTTCCGCTGGCCGACGCCCATGGCAATGTGGACGCCATCGCATTCACGCGTGCCAGCATCGCCCGCGGACTCGTCCAGGATCGCCAGAAGGTGCGGATGACGCAGAAGGAACTCGCCGAAGCCGCCGGAATCAGCGTGGAAATTTTGAATCGCGCCGAGAGAGGCGTCACCGTTCCAAGCGTCCGGACGCTGACGAAGATCGAAAAGGCTTTGAGGAAGGCGGGGTTGAAGCGTTAATATCGATTGTCGGCGCGGATGAAGTCAAATCATTTCTCTAGCAGCGGCCAGTTATTGAGAAATGGCTTTTAATCGCGTTCCCGACTAACGGTACCGCCCGCAAAAAGATCGATTTGCTGTTCGTGACTCAGGTCTCGTGTATCGAAACATTTCGCATTCGCTCCGTCGCCACATATCGTCAAATACAAATTCCATTTGCGGCCGTGGCCACGAATCCGCTTCTTAAGTTCGGCGATTGGCACGACTACGAAATGCACTTTCTACGAAAATCGGCAATGGCAAAGACCCACAAATCGGCTTTGCTCTTCGCGATTTTTTTTTCGATTGAGAGTGTACCAGCCTCGGGCCACAAATCTGGTGAGTTTTTTCGCGCCGCCCTCGTAGCTTCGCGAAAATTTGACTTGAAGCTTGATCGCTCGCTTTGACTTCCCGCGCGGCGTCAGAAGCAAATCCACTCCGGTGTCCTTTGCGGGCACCCAAACGTCATATTTCAGGCGACGTGTTACGTGATCGCCAACAAGAAACTCGCCGGGATGAACGATAAAGAACGATTGCATTGCGCCGCATCATACTTCAAGCCTAGTTCGACAACCTCGATGTCCTCAAAAGATTGATGCCCATCTATCGCATTTTCAGTTTGTATTTAGTGGGGTGGTTCGATGCGGCGCGATGAAGACCTGCCGACTGAAGTCGGCAGGCCGCCAAATTTTTCTGAAAATGATCTAATCCCCGCGCGGATAGCTCCCCAGCATCGTCAATTGCAAACAATGCTTCCGAGCCTGCTCGATGGCCGTTTTCATCGCCGGGTCGTCGGCGTGGCCCTGGGCGTCGATGAAAAAATAATTTCCCAATTCACCTTCCGGCTCGGACGCTTCTCGATGTCCGTTAGATTGATCCCGTTGTCCTTGAACACGTCCAGCACCTCGGCCAGCGCGCCGGGCTTGTGGGCCGTGGTGAACATGATCGCCGTCTTGTCGTCCCCGCTGCGGCGAGCGCCCTCGCGGCCGATCACGAAAAATCGCGTCATGTTGTCCGGATTGTCCTCGATGTTCTCGAAGAGAATGTGCAGGCCGTACAACTCGGCGGCCTGTTTCGAGCCGATGGCGGCGGCGGCGCTCTGCTCGCGGGCGATTTCGGCCGCGGCCGTCGTGCTATCCACCGGAACCGTCGGACGGTCCTTGGCCGTGGCGCTGAGCCAATTCCGGCATTGGCTGAACACTTCCGCCTTGGAATAGATTTTTTCGATTTTTTCCCACGGCGCATTGGCCAGCAGATTGTGGTGGACCGTCAGCAGGACCTCCGCGCAGATTTTCGCCGAGCTGCTGAGGAACGCATCGAGCGTATCGACGATCCCGCCGCCGATGCTGTTTTCCACCGGCACCAGCCCGTAATCGACGTGTCCGCGGACGACTTCCTCGAACACCGCCGGGATCGCGCTCAGGGGAACGTAATCCACACTGCTGCCGAATTTCGCCACGGAGGCGGCGTGGCTGAACGATCCCTCCGGACCGAGGAACCCGATTCGCAGCGGTTTTTCCAGGGCGAAGCTGCCGCTCATCAGTTCGCGATAGACCGCTTCCAGACAGCGGTCCGGCAGCGGCCCGTGATTGAGCAGGCGCACTTTTTCCAGCACCGCTTTTTCGCGGTCCGGAGCGTACACCTGCGTCCCCTGCGATTGCTTGATCTTTCCAATCTCCACCACCACGCGGGCGCGCGAGTTCAGCAGCGCCACGAGCTGCTCGTCGATCTGGTCGATCTTCACGCGGAGTTGATCCAGGGAATCCGACTCGTCCATGCCGTGTTTTTAGCCGGGGAACCGCTCAGTTGCCAGTGGAGGGCGCATTCGCCACGCGCCCGTCGGCGTAACCTGTCAGACCCTTTGCATCGGGCTGGCCATCCCTGTCTTCAAACAGAATGGCCGTCTTATCGCGGGAGGGGATGTCGGCCAATTTGTTTGCGTCGGGCTTGACGTAGATAAACCCGTTTTTGTTTCCCGAGCGCGGATCGCGGAGCGTTTCGGCGCCGGGCAGGAGCTTGGCTGATACCAGATCGTCCAGGGACGCGGGCAGCGCCTGATGATCCTGGTCGTACTCGGCGATCGCCGCCAGGATCAACCGCATCTGGGCCGCGGCGGAATCCGTCGCGGGATCGATCGGCTTCCAGTCCGGCGAAACCGGCTGCTGGCGCACCTGCGATTGCGGGACGTTTCCGCCGTTCATCGATGCCACCAGAACCGCCGCGAAGAGATTGCTAAGGTCCTTCTGGCTCATCGAGAGGCGGGCGACGTTTCCGTCCCGGGTGGGCTGGAACTGGTCCAGTATTGCGGCAAGGGCCGGCGGCAGGTTCAGGTCGTTATCCGGCTGCTTCAGGGCGGTGCGCATCGTTTGCAATTCCGTGATGACCTGATCCGCCCCGTTTTCATCCGGCGCCACCCAGCGCGACTCAATTTGCGGATGCGCCCCCAGCTTGGCTCCGAAATAGATGTACTTGCAGGAGAAATACAAGTTCGCCAGCGGCATCAGCACCGGCGGCGGCGCGCCCTCCTGCATCAATCGCTTCTTCACCGTTTCTGAAGAAACGTAAACCACTTTCACCGGGACGTCATCTCCCCAGCAGTTCAAATCCTGCCGCACGTCATCCGCCCGCGGGCTGAGGGGGCGAGCGGCGGCGCCGCTTACAACGTTGCCATTGCCGGCGCTGACGGAGACAACCAGCCAGGGACCGTCGTGGTCAAAATGAGGCGCCGTCCGGATGTTGCGGTGCAGCCATTTCACCGCGGCGTCTGCGGTAACTCCGGGACGGAGGCGAATGCAGAGCGTGATATTCTGTCCGTTGCCGGCCACCGCGACGCTGTAAACGAGCCGTTCGGCCCCCATCGTGAAGACCGGGCCCAGCGCGCCCTCCAGACCGATGGGCAAGGGCGCGTTATCCGCCACCGGCCGGGTGGTCGGCTTGCCGCCGGATATCACCAACCAGGCATTTGTCCAGGCGGTTTTGTCGCCCGTTTTGAGATCAAAGACCGCGACCGCCAAAAGGCCCCCCGCAGTGCCGCATCGGGGAGGCCCGTCCCGCGTCATGGCAACGGCGGGCGAAGCGGTTGGCTCCGTTTGCGCGGCGGACCTTCCACAAAACATTGCGACGACCGCGGCGATGGTGAAACAGCCGGCAAGGCGACCGATGGAAATGTTGCGCATAGCGACTGACCCTCTCAATTCAGCGGCCGGCCAGCCAGCCACTGCACGCAATGAATGTGGAACCGCCCGTTATTCGCCGCCTCCAGTTCCGCGGGCATATCCGCGTCTCGGGTCTGCGAAAAGCCGATCCCGACAATTCGCCCCTTGCCCAACTGGCTCACGTACAGCGGATAGAGGTATTCGCCGGTGCTCACGGAATGATCCGGCGCCACCAGTGAAATCGCTTTCATGTCCTTCACGCGGAGAAGGGGCAGCCCTTTGAGCATCCCGACCGTTCCGTTGGGAATCACCGGGATGGTCGTGCCGAGCTTTCCGGAAAGGTCGCCCAGCAGCGGGTGATTGCCGACGACTTCGCACTCCACGGGTTTGGGGTTCCACCCGAACGTGCCGACGGAGAAGCCGCATAGTTCGTCGATCCGCGGAGTGTATCCGGGCGTGATATATCCCAACTGGCGCTCGAGCAGTCCCATCCCCCGCCGAACGCTTTGATCGATTGCCTTGAGCACGCTATCGGGCACGTCCGCCGCCGCGGTCGCGACCAGCACGTCCAGCTTGGCAAGGCTCCTCCACCTTGCTGGCATCAAGGGGAATCACGCCGGGGAAATTCTGCGAAAGAATTCTCATTACCTCCGCGTTGCCCCGGGTCCTGGGCTCGATCACCGGAATCAGACGGATCGATGCATCGCGCAGCAACCTCAGCGGGCGAAGTTGCGTCTCATAACCATATGGCTTGTCCGACCGATGCGGCCCCGTGGCCGTGAAATGGCTTAGGAAAAACCCCACCTGAATCTGATTGTTTCCAAGGCCGGCCGCGGCGGCAGGATTATTTTGGTCAACCACCGAACCGGCCTGGCCCGATCCCTCCGGCCAGAGATACCACGCCACGACGAACACGCCGGCTCCCAGCGTCACCAGGAACAGGGCGACCGCCGCCAAAACACCCATCTTCCTCGGGTTTGCCATGGCCGATCTTTCCTTTCGGGATTCTATTTTAACCCTTGGCCGAATAAATGCTAACAAGCATCGGTCGCTTTCGCTCGGGGCGGAGGATCGGTGGAGAAATCGCCCGGTGACGGTCGATAAACGACTAAAGAGGATTGCGCGTTGTTCCAACATTGGATCACCCTTCTGCCCAATCAGCCCGGCACGATCACGATGATCGTGGCCGTGATCGGCTGTATTGTCGGTCTGGCGCTGTGGATCGCCGGGGCCAGATTCAGCCGCTCGATCCTGACTCTGGCGGCAGTTGCCCTCGGAACGTCGGTCGGACTGAAACTGCCGATTTGGTGCAAATGGTCGATCGATCCCATGGCCCCGGCGGTGGGAGCGGCGGTTGTCCTCGGCGTCAGCGCCTACACGATGCACCGAGTTTGGGTCGGCGTCTGGCTCGGCGCGATCCTGACCCTCTGGAGCGCCCTGGTGCTGTGGGCGATGCGCGGCCACGCATTCCGCTGGCGCTGGCCGCAGTACGATCCGGCCCAAACGATGCCCCAATATTTCCAGGCTCTCTGGCAGAACGTGCCGGAATCTCTGCACGAATGCCTCTGTTTCTGCGCGATCGCCGCCCTGCTGATCGGAATCAGCGCCGCGTGGCTCTGGCCGCGGATCGGCGTCGCATTGCTCTGGAGCGCCGCGGGCGTTTCGCTGGCTCTGCCCACCGCCGCCACCGCCTTATCGCTCTTTGACCCCACGGCCCTGCGGCATCTGCCGCGGCAAAATTCCTCGCAATTCGCCCTGCTCCTCGGGCTGATTGCGGCCGGGGCAATCTTTCAATGGCGAATGATCGCGATTCAATCCGCTGATTCGAAAGACCAAACATCGGGCCAGCCTAAAAAAGACTCCAAGGACCACAAAGCCGCCGATTAGAAGGGCATTCGCAACATGTTGTTTCAAATCCTCGCAACAAACTCTCAGTCCTTTGCGTCCTTTCATTCGGCGCACAAATCCGATGCCTTCTTTGCCGCCGTCCCCAAGACCTGGCCGCAACAGACCGACGTGCTGAGTTGGTGCCAGCAGATGACGCCGGGCGTGGCGGCCCTGCTGATCGCGATGGGAATCGTCTACCTGCTCTTCGGCTACCAGATCTTCAAGGGTCTGGTGCTGGTGAATGCCGCGGTCGTCGGGGCGTACGTGGGGGGCAACTACTGGAAGCTTGAAGGGGACACGGCCACCGTCTGCGCCGTGATCGGAGCCGTCGCCGCCGCCGCCATCGCCTGGCCGACCATGAAATACGCCGTCGCCGTTATGGGCGGATGCTTCGGTGCGCTTCTGGGCGCCAGCTTTTGGCGCACGCTCAACCTCGATCCACAACTCGTCTGGGCCGGAGCCCTGGTCGGTCTCGTCGGTTTCGGGATGCTCTCATTCATCCTCTTCCGGGGAAGCGTCATGATGTACACCAGCCTGCAAGGCGCTTTCATGATCGTCTTTGGGGTTCTCGGATTGATCTATCAATACCAGGAGTTCGCCGTCGACGTTACAAAACGTCTCAAACTCGAACCCTATTGGCTCCCCGCGGCGATCTTCATCCCGGCGGTGCTCGGCCTGATCTTCCAGCAGCACAATGCCGCCGGCGGACATGGGGGCGGTGGCGGCGGCGGGGGTGGCGGCGGCCACGGAAGTGCTCCGCCGAAAAAGTGACTCGCCGATGAGACGGGCTTCGTCGTGGCCATTTGCCGTTACACCGGCGTGCATTTCTTACTAACGTCAATCACGGCTCGCGTGTCTCTGTCAATTGCTTGAAATGCCAGATCGGCATCTCAAAGAAACGCGACGAAATCGCTCGGGTTATTCCTCTTCCTCGGTGGAAAAGCCTATCGGCGGCCTCGGTGGTTCTTCCGGCGGAGTCATGAGTTGGCGGATGGCGTCGAAAACAACCCTGAAGTGCTCATCATATTTTTTCTCCATGTCGTCCAAGCGGCGGAGAAGGTCAGCATGACTGGCCAGGAGCTGCCGCAGCCGGCCGAATACCCGCATAATCTCGATGTTGACGAGAATCGCCCGGTCGCTGTTCAAAGCGCTGGAAAGCATGGCAACGCCGAATTCGGTGAAAACGTACGGCAGATACCGCCGGCCGCCTCGTCCTTTTGAGGTCGCAAATTGCGATCTCAAACGTTCGGCTTCCTCTTCCGACAGTTGGAACATGAAATCGGGCGGGAAGCGCTTCAGGTTTCGCTTCATCGCTTCGTTCAATCGCCTTGTCGGCACATCGTAGAGGGCCGCAAGATCAGCGTCGAGCATAACCTTGTGGCCTCGGATGACGAGGATGGCACGTTCGATCCGCTCGTGGGGAATGAGGGATTGCCCTCTCACGCGATGACGGAAAGGTTAGCGTCCTCGTGCCGAAAATGAAACTGGGCCTGCGTCAATCGCCGTTCCGGGGTGAGGCCCACATTTGTGGTCTTTATGGCAAAATGCTGGGACAAGGAGGTCCCAATGGACTGGAACAGCTTTCGGATGATGAGCGATTGATTGCCGAACAGGCGGTGGCGACGTATCGGGCGGTGAAGCTGGCGGGCCAGCAGGCACCGCATGGGAAAGGGTTGGCCTGTTTGGAACAGGCCGTTCGCCAGCACGGGGACGAATTGCTGCGGAACACCTTGCAGCGCGTGATCAATGCCCAGGACGAGGCGCAAAAAAAGGGGTCTCGCGATTGTGTTGCTCCTGCGGCGGCAAAGCCAAATTCAAACGTGTCTCGCCCAAGTGCGTGCTGACGACGGTGGGCGAGATGAGGGTGAGCCGTCGTTACTACGCCTGCCCGGAATGCGGGCGGACGCAGACGCCGCTGGATGCGTGGGCGGGCATCGGCAGTCGGATGGCCAGCGAACACGCGCGGCGTGTGATCGCGGTGGCCGGGAGCACCTGGTCGTTTGAACAAGCGTCGGCGAAGCTGCTGGAATTGTGCCGGATGCGGGTCAGCAACGACACGATCCGGGCCGAGTGTGATGAGGAAGGCGAGCGTGCCGGCCGATGGGTGCGGTCGGAACCCGTTTCCGCCCAGAGCATGGCCAAGGCCGCCGGAGAGTTGGAATTCAGCAGCGACGGGATGAAGATTAATACCACCGGCGGCTGGGCGGAGATGCGTCTGAGCGTGCTGGACAAGCGTGAATCCGGCGAGGCGGTCGGCCCGGAACAGTGGGCCGACCGTGTGCTGCCGGAGCCGACGGCGCGTCTGGCGTGGTGCCAGATCGCACCCTGCCGATTGATCGGAGCGCGCTGGGCGACGATGTTCAAGCATTTGGCCGTCAACAAAGAGGCGTCGCTGAGCGTGATCGCCGACGGGGCCAAGTGGATCTGGGAACAGGCGGGGGTTCGTCTGCCCACGGCCAATACCCGTTGGGTGGTGGACGTATACCATGTCAGCGAGCATCTGCATGACTGCGGCAAACAAATGCTGGGCGAGGGTCCGGCGGCGCGCCTGGGCGGATGAAAAACTGGCATTGCTACTCAAGCAAAACGGACCCGCCTTGGTCCGGCACATTGAGGAACTGATTGCCGAGTCACCCGGGACACGTCGCCAAGCGTTGAAGAAACTGCTGGGTTACTTGACGGACAACATGGATCGCATGTGGTACGGCCCGCGCCTGGCCGCCGGTCGTCCGATCGGCAGCGGCTTGATCGAAGGCGGCTGCAAGACGATCCTGGGTGCTCGGCTAAAATTGAACAGCGCCCGGTGGTCGCCGCGTCGAGCCGAACGGATAGGCAGTCTGCGTTGTTTGCAGTACAGCGATCTGTGGGACAGCTATTGGGACGCCCGTGCCGCTTAAGGACCACAAAGATCAGTCAGACCCCCGTTCCGCGCGTTTCGAGCGGCTGCCAAATTTGCAGCCGACGATCATCCCCGCCAAACATTGGCAGGTCCGATTCCACGTCCACTCGGCATGGCCCATGTAACCGTTTGATTCATCAACGGATATAATGGCCTGTTCTCGTCATTTTCTGGCCCTCGCTTTGCTTTTGCGCTAATCGATGCAATTCGAAAAACTCACCATCAAGGCCCAGGAAGCCGTTGCCCGCGCCCAGCAGAGCGCCCAGGAATCCAACCACGCGGAGATCACCCCGCTGCATCTTCTCGGCGCTCTCCTGGCTGAAAAGGACGGCGTCTTCATCCCCCTTCTGCAAAAGCTAGGCGTCGATCCCGACCGCTTGCGACAGATTGTCAGCGGCGAACTGGAGCGACTCCCCAACGCCACCGGCACACAGACCGGACCCAGCCACGCCCTGAACGACGTCTTCAATCACGCTCAGAAAGAAGCCGACCGCCTCAAGGACGAATACATCTCCACCGAGCACCTTCTTCTGGCCCTGGCCCAGGTCAAAAGCGAGGCGAAGGAAATCCTTTCCGTCGGCGGCGTGAACCATCACGCGATCCTCACCGCCCTGAAGGATGTCCGGGGCGGCCAGCGCGTCTCCGACCAAAACCCCGAGGACAAATACCAGGCCCTGCGGCGTTACGGCCGCGATCTCGTGGAAATGGCCCGGCAGGGGAAAATCGACCCGGTCATCGGCCGCGACGAGGAAATCCGCAGGACCATGCAGGTGCTGGCCCGGCGAACGAAGAACAACCCGGTGCTCATCGGCGAGCCGGGCGTCGGCAAAACCGCCATCGTGGAAGGCCTGGCCATTCGCATGCTCAACGGCGACGTTCCCGCCGTTCTGCAAAACAAACGCATCATCGCCCTGGACATGGGCGCTCTCATCGCCGGGGCAAAATATCGCGGCGAATTTGAGGACCGCCTCAAAGCCGTCATCAAGGAAGTCACCAGCAGCGACGGGCAGATCATTCTTTTCATCGACGAGTTGCACACGGTCGTTGGCGCGGGCAAGGCCGAGGGATCGATGGACGCCGGCAATCTCCTCAAGCCCGCGCTGGCCCGCGGCGAGCTGCGCACGATCGGGGCGACCACGCTCGATGAATACCGCAAGCACGTCGAGAAGGACGCCGCCCTGGAACGCCGGTTCCAACCCATCGTCGTCTCCCAGCCCAGCGTGCAGGACACCATCGCCATCCTGCGCGGGCTGAAGCAGCGATACGAAACCCACCACGGCGTGCGCATCACCGACAGCGCGATCGTCTCCGCGGCCGTTCTTTCCGACCGATACATCACCGATCGCTTCCTTCCCGACAAGGCCATCGACCTGATCGACGAAGCCGCCAGCCGCCTGCGCATCGAAAACGATTCCATGCCGGCGGAGCTGGACGAAATCCGCCGGCGGATCATGCAACTGCAGATCGAGCTGGAAGCCCTCCGCCGCGAGAAAGATCCCGCGTCCGTCCAGCAGCGCGCCACGGCCGAAAAGAGCTGTCGAACCTTCAGGAACAAAACACCAGGCTCACCGCCCGCTGGGAGAACGAGGTGGGGGCCATGCGCGCCATCAAGTTGCTCCAGGAGCAATTGGACAACAAGCAGGTCGAACTCGAACAGGCGCAGCGGCGGGGCAACCTGGAAGCCGCCGCCCGCATTCAGTACGGCGAAATCCGCGACTTGAATCGGCAGATCGAGCAGGCCACGCAGCGATTTCGGGAACTCACCAAGTCCGGAGAGGCGATGGTGAAGGATGAAGTCACGGCCGAAGAGATTGCCCAGGTCGTGAGCCGCTGGACCGGCGTCCCCGTCAGCCGCATGTTGGAAGGCGAGCGCGAAAAACTTTTGAAGATGGAAGAGCGTCTTTCCAAGCGGGTGATCGGTCAGGACGAGGCGGTGCGCGCCGTCAGCGATGCCGTGCGGCGGAATCGCGCCGGGCTGGGCGATCCCAATCGCCCCATCGGGAGTTTTCTGTTTCTAGGGCCCACCGGGGTAGGAAAGACCGAGCTTTGCAAGGCCCTGGCGGAATTCCTCTTCGATGACGAGGACGCGATGGTTCGCATCGACATGAGCGAATTCATGGAGCAGCATTCCGTCGCCCGCCTGATCGGCGCGCCGCCCGGTTACGTCGGCTATGAGGAAGGAGGCCGCCTCACCGAGGCCGTTCGCAGACGCCCCTATTGCGTCATCCTGTTCGATGAGGTCGAAAAGGCCCATCGCGACGTGTTCAACGTGCTGCTGCAGGTCCTTGATGACGGCCGCCTCACCGACGGTCAGGGCCGCACGGTCAACTTCAAGAACTCCGTGATCGTCATGACGAGCAACATCGGCAGCGCCGAGATTCAGAAACTCGCCAGCCGCCAAGCCGAGCCGTGGGAAGTCGAGGCCGCCGTCAAGGAACTTTTGAAGGATCACTTCCGGCCCGAGTTCCTCAACCGCATCGACGAGACGATTCTATTTTCTTCGCTGTCGCGCGAGCAGATCGAGCGGATCGTGGACGTGCAGCTCGATCGCCTGCGCGCGCGGCTGGCCGACCGCCATCTGAAGTTGTCTCTCACCGAGGCCGCGCGGAAGTTGTTGGCGGAAGAGGGTTACGATCCGGCGTTCGGCGCCCGCCCGCTGAAGCGCGTGATCCAGCAGCGGATCGAAAACCCGGTCGCCGCGAAAATCCTGGCCGGTGAGTTTGCCGATTGCGATACCATCATGGTTGACGTTGACTCCGCGAAGCACGCCTTCAAATTTGTGCGCACCTCCAAAGCCGTCCCGTGAGATTTGGCCTAATCATCCCGCGTTCCAAGCCTTGAACGCAAAACTTTTTCAGCCGCGGCGGAGATCAACTGGGCGGCGTTGTTCATGGATTCCTCCAGCGTCATCGGGCCATCGCATAAGCTGAACGCCGCCGTGACGCCTTGGGCAAGGAAGTCGGCATTCTGATCCACCGTCCCCGCCAGCACAACGCACGGGACGCCGATTTGGCTGCACGTCCTGGCGACGCCGCCCACCGTTTTCCCGCGAAAGCTCTGCGCGTCCAGAGTTCCTTCGCCGCTCAGGCACAGGTCCGCCGATGCCAGGCGATCGCGCAGCCGCACCGCGTCCATCACGATCTCCACGCCGCTGTTCAATCTCGCCCCGAAGAACGCCGCCATGGCGAAACCCAATCCCCCCGCGGCTCCGGCCCCGCTCAGTCTTGCCTGATCCAGCTTGCCGTTTCGGTGGGCCAATTGCATCAAAGCGGCATCAAGCCGGCGAATCTGCGCCGCCGTCGCCCCCTTTTGCGGCCCATACACCGCCGCCGCCCCATCCTCGCCGCATAACGGATTGGTCACGTCGCATGCCACGTCGATCCGCACCCTTTCGATCGCACTGTCGCGCCCATGCTCGATCCGCAGGACGCGCTCGACGTCCGCGCCGACCAGCGGCTCGCCCGGCGAAACGATTTCCCCGGCTTCCAGAATCACGGTCAATCCGCACGCCTGGCGCAGCCCACCCCGCCGTCGATCGTGGCGCTTCCCCCGATTCCCAGGATGATGCGCGAAACTCCCATCCGGGCGGCGGCCATCAGCAACTCGCCCGTTCCGAAGGTTGTGGTTCGCATCGGATCGCGGTCTTCCGCCCTCAGCAGCGCCAGGCCGCTGGCGGCCGACATCTCGATTACAGCCGTCGCCCCGTCGTCGAGAATGCCGAAACGCGCATCGACTTTCATCTCCGGCAGCGGCCCCGTGACTCGGCGTGTTTCAAATCTTCCCCCCGTCGCCGCCACCAGCGCTTCGACGGTTCCCTCCCCGCCATCGGCCATCGGACAGCAGTCGATTTGCACGTCGGCCGCCGCGCGGCGCAGCCCCGCTTCAATCGCCCGCGCAACTTCGGCGGCGGATAAGCAACCCTTGAACTTGTCGGGCGCAATCACGATACGCATAGGCCAAATCTGAAATCTGAAATCTGAACGATGTTAATCCATCGCCGCGGTACGTAAAATCAATAATATGAACCCCCCAGTTGATATCCCCGCGGACTGGCTGGCCGAATTCGAAGCCGCCGCACGCCGCCCGCCGGAGCAGCGGATGAAATACGCCTTCATTCGCACGTACAAACCGGTGCTGGACGACGCCAAATACCGGGCATTCGACACCATGGCGGACTATCGCAAATGGTGTGAAGAGAATCTTCCCCCACGGTTGGGATATGGCCGCTGAGGGATCGGCGGGTTGGCGAAAAAAAGGCGGCCGGTTAAGGCCGCCTGCACATCCTCATTCTCCACTGACCTTTGAATTCTCTTACTCACTTGCCGGGCATCACGGGTGCAAATCCCTGCGGACCCTGGCCGCCACCGACGTATTGGGCATCGCCAAAACCCAGCATCGGGAAGAAGATGAACCCAAGGAACGCCAACCCCACGCCGAAGCCCGCGCTCTTACCGAATTTCTCCGCAAAGGCGATCATAATCAAAATGATGATGACGATGTTCACAATGGGAATGAGGCACAGAATGATCCACCAAAGCGGCTTGCCGGCGATCTCCAATATCACGACGAGGTTATAGATGGGAATGATGGCGGCCCAACCCGGCTTGCCGGCCTTTTCAAACGATTTCCACATTCCCGCAATTGCGAGAACGACGATTGCAAGCTCGATTACAAAAATGATGAATCCGCCCATATTGTCCTCCGCCTGATTTGACCGACTTCCACTGGATATGACCGGCCACCTGCCGCCGACAACGGTCAGTCTACCGGCGACTTGCCGTCAACACAACAAAAATGGGTGGCCGCATCAAGTCGGCTCTGCCCAAACTTCCGTTGAAGGGGGTCAGGTTCCCTTTTTCTTGGGCCGCCAAGGATCGCGAAGGGTTTGTTGAAGTTTCAATCTGTCGGCGGTTCTTCTCTGCCAGTCGGCATCGCCGAACGGCACGCCGCGGTTTACGCTCTTTCGCAATGCTTCCAGTTCCTTGACGGTTTCCGGATGGTTTACCCACGATACCCAGTCCCGCCGCAACGGGATCGGCCATTGCCGCAGCCCCACGAGCCATGGCGTCGAAATGCGCCTGACCCGCCGAAAGAGGCTGCACCACGGCCAGTTTTCCGCCCGTTTCACCAGATTGGCTCGCAGCGCGTTGCGCTCGATGTATCGGGCAACAGTCAGTAAATGATCATCGTCCTGAATCGGAAACGATTTGAATCGGCCCTGGTATATCGGCCCCGCTCCTGAGGAATTCCGATGTGCATGCCACCGTCTTACATGCGTGAGAGAAAGCCGCTGCAAGAAGGCCGACATCGCTTTGGCCTTGCCGGGGGTCAGCAGCAGGTGCCAGTGATTGGGCATCAGGCAATAGGACAAGATCCGCACCGGAAATAGGGGGGCGGTTTGGTCCAGTATTTTTTCGAATGCTTGGTAGTCCCCGTCATCGTCGAAGAGGGGCAGCCCGGCCACCCGGCGGTTGATCACGTGATACATCCCGTCATCGGCAATGATTCGGAGTTTACGCGGCATCAAAACAGTATAATCGACGGCAAGAGAACGGCAATAAGGGAACCTGACCCCCTTATCTGGAAAGAAACTAAGGAACCTGACTTCGGGCTTTGGCTTCAATTTCCGCTATCGCGCCGGGGACACTGGCATCACGGGAAAACCCTGCCCCGTCGGCGGGGCGAGATGCTGCCGGATCGCGGTTAATTCGTCGAGAATACGGAACACCACGATCAGCAGTTCACAATAAATCCGGCACACTAGGGGCCCGACCAACATGAAAACGATTCCCCCGAATACCTGAGCGCCGCCGCCAAAACTGGAAGAGGCGCCGATCGCAATCCCCACGATGCCCCCGATCACGCAAAGCACGACGCCGAGCAGGAAAATAATCCGGATGATCATCGGCGTGATCATGGTCTTAAAGGACAGGAAATCGTTCATGGCTTCTCCTTTCGTTAGAGAAATAAGGGGGTCAGGTTCCCTTTCCTGCCAGCGCCTTGTCATTTCTCCCCACTCGAACCGATACTTCCACTGCCGGTTTCGCCGGCTCCTTTGGGTTGACGATGGTCGCCTTGATCGCATCTCGAACGCTCTTGGCGATCCCCGCCGTATCCAGTCCCACTTCCGCAAGCTGCTGCGCACGCGTCGCGTGGGCGATCAGACGGTCCGGCATCCCGAGCCTCACGATGCTCGCCGTCGGCAGGCCGTGCGCCACCGCATGCTCCACCACCGCCGAGCCAAACCCGTTCTGAAGCGAATGATCTTCAACCGTGAGAACCGGATGCCCGGGCCGAAGAGCGCGGCAAAGCATCTCGCCATCCAACGGCTTGCAGAACCGGGCGTCGATCACCTCGACGCTGATTCCGTCGCCGGCAAGCTCGCTCGCCGCGGCCATGACATTCTGCGCCAGCACTCCGTACACGATCACGCTGGCGTCGGTCCCCTCGCGCAGGGTTCGGCTTCGCCCGATTCGCCATTCCGCGCCGGCCGCCTTGCGAATAGCCGGATCGATCACTTCCTCGAAATTCTTCGCCGGGACAACGTCGCGCGGATACCGCATGGCGCTGACCGTCTCCAGCGTCAAAGCCAGGCGAACGGCGCGGTTCAGTTCCGCCTCATCGCTCGGGGCCATCAAGACGATTCCGGGCATCGGGCGCAAAATGCCTGATCCATGAATCCGTGATGCACCGGCCCGTCATCCCCGACGAACCCGGCCCGATCCATGCAGAAACAGACCGGCAGATGATTCAAGGCCACTTCCTGCCAGACCTGATCGAACGCTCTTTGCAGGAATGTGGAATAGATGGCCGCGAACGGCCGCATCCCTGCCTTGGCCATTCCCGCGGCCATGGCCGTCAGATGGCTCTCGCAAATCCCCGTGTCGACGTATCGGCCGGGAAATTCCTTCTCGAACTTTGAAAGCCCGGTCCCATCCGGCATGGCGGCCGTCAACGCCACCACCCGCGGATCGCCCTTGGCCAGGGCGATCATGGCATCGGCGAAGGCCGTCGTCCACGATTTGCCCGGACCCTTGGCGATCTCCACGTGGCAACCGTTGACCTGGAAAGCGGAGGGGCTGTGAAACTTCGTCGGCTCGGCGCTGGCGATCTCGTAGCCGTTGCCCTTGACCGTCTTGACGTGCAACAGCACCGGCGCCTGCACATGCCTGATCTCCGCGAGCAGCTCAATCATGCCGGGCAAATCGTGGCCGTCCAACGGCCCGAAATACTTGATTCCCAGGGTCTCGAAGATTTGACCCGGCCACAGCGCGCTCTTGACTCCATCGGAAACGTGCCGCCAGACCTGTTCGACCGTATGCCCCACGTTCGCCGGCAGCCGGCCGACGAACTTTTCCGCCAACTTCTTGGCCTCTCCGTAGGTGGTGCTGACGCGCACGCGCTCGAGGTATTGGCTGAAAGCCCCCTGGGGCGGGCTGATGCTCATGCCGTTGTCGTTGAGAATAATCAAAAGCTGCCGGCGCAGCGTTCCGGCGTTGTTCAGCCCTTCAAACGCCAGGCCATTGACGATCGACGCATCCCCCACGACCGCGACGACGTTCCCGGCTTTGTGCATCAGTTCGCCGCCGCGCGCCACGCCCACCGCGGTGCTGATGGCCGTGCCGGCATGTCCGACGGCAAACAGGTCGTAAGCCGACTCATCGGGACTGGGAAAGCCCCCGACCGAACCCTTTTTCCGCAGCGTCGGGAACAATTCCGCCCGGCCGGTGAGCATCTTGTGGGCGTAGCATTGATGTCCCACGTCCCATAGCAACCAATCCGGCCCAGCGGGGAAAGGGCCAAAGTCGTAAATATAGTGCAACGCTATCGTCAGTTCCGCCACGCCGAGGTTGCTGGCCAGATGCCCCCCGTTTTTGCTCACCGATTGGAATATGTGCTCGCGGATTTCCGTGGCCAGCAACGTCAATTCATCCATGGAAAGACGGCGAATGTCCGTCGGAACGTGGATCGACTCCAGCAAACCCATACAAATCTCCTGCAAAAAAGGCTTCCATGCCCGGCGTCGCGAGGCTTGGCAGAGCCAATCGAGCCTCACATCGGCGACGTTGCCATGCAAATATGTCGATTCCCGTCCTTATTTCCAGCCCCCGGCCGGTTTTTTTCCCCCGCAGGCCCTGTTTTCATCGATTGCGGTTCACGACGAATTCGGCCAGCGCCCGCAGCCCATCGGCATGCGATCCCAGCGGCCGGACCGCATCCAACGCGGCGGAAAGCTGCTCCCGAGCCTCGCGGCGGCTTGCCTCCAGGCCAATTAACATCGGATAGGTCACTTTTCCCTTGGCCTGGTCTTTTTTCGTCGCTTTGCCCAGTTCCTCAGGCGTCGCCGTCTGATCGAGGATGTCATCCACGATTTGAAACGCCAGCCCCAGGTGGCGCCCGAAGGCCTCCAAGGCCGCCAACTGCTCCGGCCGTGCCCGCCCGGCGATGGCGCCCATGCGGCACGACGCGGTCAGCAACGCCCCGGTCTTCATTCGGTGCAATCGCTGCAAATCGGACAGTTTTCTCGCAGGATGCCGATCATCCATATCAATGACCTGCCCCCCGATCATCCCCGCCGGACCGGATGCCGCCGCCAACTCTCGCACCAGCGCCGGGACAAGTTCGGCTTCGGCATCGGCGGCAAGGATTTCAAACGCCATGGTCGTCATCGCGTCGCCCGCCAGGATCGCCATCGCTTCGCCGTAGACTTTGTGATTGGTGGGCCGGCCCCGCCGCAAATCGTCATTATCCATGGCCGGAAGATCGTCGTGAACCAGGCTGAAGGTGTGAATCAATTCCATCGCGACGGCGGCGGCGAGCGCCGATGCCGACGGCTTGCCGTCCCCGCAAGCTCGGGCACATTCCAGCACCAGAGCGGGACGAAGCCGCTTCCCGCCGGCCATCAGGCTGTATTTGATCGCTTCCACAAGCCGCGGCGGGGCTGTCGGATATCTCGCATCCAATCGGGCAAAATATTCGGTCATCAATCCGGCGCTGCGCTCCAGCAGCGCAGCCGCATCCACCCCCGCTGCCGATAGGGACGAATCACTTCGATTCACGCCAACCTCTTGCCTTGCACGGTCCTTTAGAGCATACCCGAAAATGCCCTAGCTCTCCTGCTTATCGCTCATCGGCTCGGTTTGAATTCCGCCCTCTTCGCTCTTGGATAGAGCCTCAATCTGCTTTTCCGCGGCCCCCAGCACATTTCGGCAATGACGAATGAGGAACATGCAGCGCTCATATTTTGACAGGCTTTCTTCCAGGGCGACATCTCCCCCTTCCATCTTCGAGAGAATCTGTTCCAATTCCGCGATCGCTTCTTCGAACGACCTGGGAGCGACTTGGTTCTTCTTGCTCATCGAGTAGGATTATAACCGAACGATCGGGGGGTGTTAGCGGGAGATATCAGGGCTGGAATTCAGCCTGATTGGCGGGTTGGCGGGCGTTTTTGATGATCTCAAGGAGCCGGGGCGTGTCGCCCCGGTCCGGGCCGACACGGGTGCGGCTCTGCCTGATAGTCCGATAATCGGATCGCGGAATAATCCACTCACCCGGGCGTTTTGTAAGTGACGACCGGATTTGTGCATGGAGAACGTTAGTGCCGTCCGACGATGCCACTCCGGTCAGCGACGAAACCCTCGTGCGGCGCTTGCGCGGCGGTGACGTACGCGCCGGCGAGGAATTGGCCGCTAGGCATTGCGCTTCGCTGATGCGGTATCTTCAGCGGCTGGTCCGCAGCGACCAACTGGCCGAAGAACTCCATCAGCAGACCTGGACCAGCACGCTGGAGCATCTGGATCGATTCGATGCCGGTTCCGGCGGCGGCGGTTTTAAGGCGTGGCTTTATCGCATCGCCACGAATAAAGCGCACGACCATTGGCGGGCGCGGGGTCGAGAAAAAGAGCGCTCGGCAGAGCCTGAGTTTGATAACCGAGGAGACGGCGCCGGATGCATCTCATCGCCTGGAAGGCGCGGAAGCCGAATCAAGCCTTCGCGCGGCCATTGAGCTGCTTCCGGAAAACCAAAGGCAGATCCTGTTATTGCGGTATTACGGAAACCTCAAGTTCGTGGAGATCGCCCAGATGCTGGGTTGTCCCCTCAATACCGCGCTGGGACGAATGCACAAGGCCATGATTCATCTTCGCAAGCTCCTGGCCGAGCCGCGCCGGCTCCGGGCCGAGCCGCAAAACGTTGAATCGAGGATGCCATGAAAGGCTCTCTTCAAGATCTTGAAGGCAATGACGCCATCCTGCTGATGTACCTGGCCGATGAACTGCCGCAGGCGGACCGGCTCGAAGTTGAACGGATGCTGGCATCGGACGCGGGCCTGCGCGGCGAGCTGGAAATTCTTCGCCAGACCCAGCAGCTCGCATACGATTCGCTCAAAACCCTTGATTCCATGACCCGT
>CAWAPL010000033.1:0-150194 GCA_963783845.1 uncultured Phycisphaerales bacterium | reverse complement strand
GGGCAAGTTATGTGCGAACTGTTGCATAATTTGGAAGAGCTTTCCTGATTGCAAGCATTTCTTCTAATATGGCAGGATTTATTTTATAGCCTGTGATTTTAGTTTTTAGTTTATTCATCCCAATTGTCCTCTATTAATTTCATTGATGGTATATTAAAGTTAATTATATATTCATTATTATTAAATATATAACACAGTTCATCTCCATTACGGTTTCTATGGATATCTTCATATTTGATAACAAATATTCTTCCAATAACCCTTTTATAATTAGTCCAAGCTCTTAAAAGTTGGACTTATCTATAATAATAATTTTTTGCCCAGGTCGATATTTTAAGCTCAGTCATTTTTACTCACATCCCCAATATCTTAAATCTTCTTTATCTTTTTTTGGGAGTTTCCAGAAAATTCAGAAGCATAGGAACCATCATGTATTGTTTTAAAGAATTTTGGTCAAAAAAAAAAAAACAATACATGATGGTTCCTATGCTTCTGAACCTTACTGGAAACTCCCAAAAAAAGATAAAGAAGATTTAAGATATTGGGGATGTGAGTAAAAATGACTGAGCTAAAATATAGACCTGGGCAAAAAATTATTATTATAGATAGTCCAACTTTAAGAGCTTGGACTAATTATAAAAGGGTTATTGGAAGAATATTTGTTATCAAATATGAAGATATCCATAGAAACCGTAATGGAGATGAACTGTGTTATATATTTAATAATAATGAATATATAATTAACTTTGATATTACCATGATGAAATTAATAGAGGACGATTGGGATGAATAAACTAAAAACTAAAATCACAGGCTATAAAATAAATCCTGCCATATTCGAAGAAATGCTTGCAATCAGGAAAGCTCTTCCAAATTATGCAACAGTTGCGCGCAACTTGCCCTGCCGGTCGCCCCAGACACTCTAGCCGCAGGAGCTTGATCTCCTTGAGCAAACTTATCTTCGTGCCTGCAATCCAAGACTGGACGGCAATCGTACCCACTAAAACAATGGTGATTACCATCATGGCGGCATAGCCAATCATGGCCCTTGTGCTAATAACGACAACGCTAAAGTTCATGAAAGCGAATTCAAACACAACAACGACGAGGATTATTCGCATCCACGCGATGCGGCCCGACCACTTCAGCCGTGAGTCAAACCAGCGGCGAGCCTGGTTGGCGTCGTCACTGGCCTTTTCGGCGTCAAAATCGCCGTTTTCAGCCAATGCCTTTTTCAGTTCGTTTTCTTGTTCACTCATTGTCTTTCTCCAAAAACTTGCGTAGTCGTTGTCTTGAGTAAAAGAGCCGGGATTTGACCGTCCCTTCCGGCACTCCCAGGATGCCGGCAATCTCCGCCGTGTCGAACTGTTCTTCGTAACGGAGCGACAACACTGCCCGATCCGGGCCGGGCAATTGTTCAAGGGCCTCCTTCAAGGTGTCGCATTGGTGCTGGGCAGTCGCGGCCTCTTGCCCTTCGCGTTCGATCGACTCGGAATAAGTCTGCGTCGCCTCGCGCCGCCGGCGTTCGCGGCGAATCGCGTCCCGGCACTTGTTGCTGACGATCCGGTAGGCCCAGGCCGGAAAGGCCGCGGCGTCGGCCAGCCGGCCGATTGCCCGGCTGATGCCGATCCACGCTTCCTGGGTCGCGTCCCAGGCGTCGTTTTCGTGGCCGGTCAACCGCCAGGCGTGCCGCCACAATCGCCGCTGCCATCGGCCGACCAATAGCTCGAAGGCCTCGGTGTCGCCTTCCTGACACCGCAGCACGAGCAATTCATCGTTAAGGCGATCATATTGGCTCATCAGATATATTTACATCTTTAGGTCGTCGCCAACGGGCAATCGGTTCAAAGAGTCGTGAAAAAAATCCAGCCAACCGCGTTAGCCACCCGACTGCCGCAACCGCTCCGGGCTAGTGAAATACCGATCGACGATTTCCCGCACTCGGCCGAGCCACTCTTTGCGTTGCGCCTGGCTGCTTGTAACTACGATGCCGAACGTTTCGCGGTGGAAAGTCATCACCCCGCACAGGCCGAATATGCAATTTTTCCACAGCGTTTCCAGGGGATCGCCGAACGCAGCCAACTCGCGCTCGGGGCGAGGTGTTGGAGGTGTTGAAAACTACCGCTGCCTTTGCCCGAAGCAAGCCCACCGGAACGCCTTCGCCCGAGTCGCCGTCCAGGAATTTGTAGGCCACGCCCGGGCGGATAACGCGGTCCACCCAGCCTTTAAGAATGGCCGGCGGCTGCCCCCACCAGTTCGGATGCACGATCACGATCCCATCGGCGGCCGATATCTCCCGGCAGTGCCGCTCGATTTCGTCGGGCAAGGACGCCTGTTGTGGAAATTCGCAAGCCGGCAGGAGCGGATCAAAGCCTTCCGCACATAGATCGTGCAAAACGACGTTATGCCCATTGCGCTTCAATTTTTCAGCGGCAGTTTGCGCGATGGCGTGATTGAAACTCTGTACGTCGGGATGGGCAAGGATGATCGATATCCGCATTGTCAAAATAGGGCGTTTGTCCACGCCATTCCGGTTCTATTTCGGTTTTTCGGTGCTTTTCCGAGCAATTGAGACCAGCGATCGCAAGGCTTGATTAACCGATCTCGAATCAGGAAAAATTCTTGACAGTTCGGCGTCGATTACCACCACATTGCTTCCTTCTGCAAAGCGTTTGTAATATTTGCCGCGGACGCCTTTGCTGAAATCATATTCCTTTTGCATCTCGGAGGCATTTCTGGTTTTAGTCGCCTTCTTCATAATCGCTCCTTTCACGCCGGGTGGCGGCCCGTGCGTTAATAATACGAATATTTTCCCTTCTTTCTACGAATATTATAACCAGCAATCGGCCTCGATGGGAATGTCCCAAAGTGATAAAACGTTCTTCATCTTCGGAGTGTAATGGATCGTCGATAGTTCAGCGCCAAGCGATCGCCGAATACAGTGCACGCTTCATCGAAACTTACCCCGTGTTTTGCGAGATTTAGTGCCGCTTTTCTATCATCCCATTCAAAGACAAAACCCATTGTCTATTCTCATTTATGATATCGGTTAGAACACTGCGGTCCACTCCGCAACGATTAATGTCTCGCACAAAACGGCTGAAATATCATGTTTTCTACACGCTAAACCTAATAAAAACAATGTCATCCTCTTTAATCACATAATCCTTATGTTCCTCGCACATTAGGTGCTGGGCCTTGATTTCGCGTTCGCTGCCCAGGCGCAGGGAGATCGCCGACGGACATTACTTCGGCGCGGATGAAGCCCCGGGCGAGGTCGGTGTGGATGCCGTCGGCCGCTTCCAGGGCGGTGCCGCCTTGGCGGATGAGCCAGGTGCGGACTTCTTTTTCACCGGCCGTGAAAAACGTCATCTGGCCGCGTTCATGCGCTGCAATGGCATCGAGGCCCTGAGCGATTTCGATCCGTCCGATGCCGCCGACGTGGTCTTGAAAGGCCTGCACGATCCGGACGCGCCGGTGCGATTCGCGGCGGCGATGGCGGCCGGGCAAATGAAGCTCGTGGACGCCTATCCCATCCTCAGGGCCATGGCTTACGACCGGGACTTGCGAGTTCAGGTGGGCGTGCGCTTTGCGCTGCACCGTCTGGGCGATACCCGGTTGAGCCACGATCTGGAAAAATTCGCGGCGAGTCCCGATCCGCACCTTCGCGGAACGGTGGCGATGGCGCTGGGCCTGCTGAAGGAACCGAGCGCGACAAAAATGCTCACGACGTTGTTATCGGACCGTGCTCCGGCGGTGAGGCTCCAGGCGGCGGAGGCACTGTGGCGCTTCGGCGACCAACGCGGTCTGACGGATTTGGTCGCCTTTTCAATCAGCGCTTATCCCGACGATCAGATTATCGCCCTGCAAGCTCTTGCCGAGACCGGAGATCAACGCGTCTCTCAGCATATACGGGGCGAATTGACGAATGATTACGTGGAGGTTTCTCTCGCCGCCGCCAGGGGGCTGGGAATGCTTGCATCGGATGAGGGCTGGAACGTGGCCGTCCCGGCGGCGAAAAGCAAAGACCCGCGGCAGAGGGCGATGGCGGCGTTGGCGATGGGTTCTATCGGGCGTACGGACTTGCAGCCGTATTTGGCCGAATTGCTCAAGGGCCCGGAGCCGGCCGTGCGCATCTCCGCCGCGACCGGCATTTTGCAGTTGCGATCGCCGGGCGTGTCCAATGCCAACTGACGGCAACTCGATTGGGCGGCGGCAATTGGGTATGATTGACCCAAGCCGGGTCGGCGCTGGATAAAAGTTGACAGAAATGAAGCCATCATTAGGATAATCGGTCCCCACCGAGGCGGATTTTTCGCGGGGGTTCGTGGGAGTAGTTCAAGGAGTCGCATTTGAGTCCCCTTACCAAATTGTTTGTCGTGCTGCTGGTGATCGTCTCGATGCTCAACGCCGCGGCGATCGTGGTCTTCGTCAACAAGGTCCAGCCGTTGCAACCGCAGTTGGACTCCACCCTTCAGCAATTGGCCGCGCAGTCGCATGCAATCGGCTGCGGACCAGGCGGCCGAGCAGAAGGCCCAGGACCAGTTCAACGCCGAAAGCCAGCAGCATCAGAAGGACAACGCCGACAACGCCGCCGCCATCGGAGCGGTGCAATCGCAACTCAATGAATCCCGCGTCACCATCGCCCGCTTGCAGGCCGACTACACCAATATGCAGGCGTCCCTGAATACCGCCAACAACAACGTGCAGTTGCAAACCTCCACCGCCAGCAAACTTCAGGATCAGGCCAGCCAGCTTCGCACGTCCAACGACGCATTGGTGAAACAGAACGAGGAATTTGGACGCCGAAACGCCGAATTGACCAGCACGCTGGAAAGCCTTCAGGCGCGGCAGGAGGAAACTCAGGAACAGCTCGCCCAGTCGAAGGAGAACAATCAGAAGCTGTCGGCGCGCTCAAGGAGCGGGGGTATGATCCGGACCAAATCCTGGCGGCGCCGGTGGCCAATGGGCTGGGCGCGCCCGCGATCGACGGCGTCGTTCGCGACAAACGCGTCATCAACGGAAACACCTTCGTGACGATCTCCGTGGGCAGCGCCGACGGCGTCTCCAAGGGAATGAGGTTTTACGTCGTGGACGGACCGGAGTTCCTGGGGATCGTGACCATTGACACGGTGGACACGGACAATTCCATCGGCCGGCTCGAGGGAACGCCCGACAAGGTCGCCCAGGTGCAAAAGGGCAACGAGGTCAAGACCCAGCTTCGTGGATCGTAAGGCCCTTGTGATTGGAGCACGCCATGAGTCGTATCGCAACCGGTGAACGCCCGCTTGTCATGAAGCCGAGCAACAATGTCTACACCGTTCTGGCGGTCGTAGCCACGCTCGTGAACATCATCTGCTTTTTGGTCCTGCTGATGCGGTTCACCGCGGTGTTCGGGGACAAGGCAAATCTGTTCTCGACGCATTGAATTGATTGAACAGAGCCGGGCCGTGCCGGCCCGGTTTCCCCGCTCGCCTCCGCCATACGCATAAGATCATCCGATGCCGTTTCGCCTGCGCGATTGCCTGCCTTTTCCCCGCTTCTCGACCCCATCGTTCACGTTCCTGGATCCGGGTCCGCTCGTAGACGCGGAATTGGAGTTGGTCGCCCCGTCGCAAGATTGGGTCGATGCGGTGCTGGCGGCATGCCGGCATCCGCTGTCGATCCAGGAGGCCCCGGCACTGGCGGATACCTCGCGGAAGCAGTTGTTGGATTTTCTCGGCGCATGCCCGGGCGGCCGGCAGCAGGCGAATCCGGCCAACGCCCTCGTGCCTGAACATCACTTCTGGATGCGGGTAACGGACCATCCCGAATTGCCGATCGCCGGCGGAATCGGGCTGAGGATTGGCAACAACTTTGACACGGTGATGTACAGCGGCCACGTTGGATATCACGTTTACCCGCCGGCGCGCGGCCGTCATTACGCCGAGCGGGCGTGCCGCATGCTGTTTCCGCTGGCTCGCCGATACGGGATCAATCCGCTCTGGATCACCTGCAATCCCGACAACTATGCCTCGCGACGGACCTGCGAGCGCCTGGGCGGCGAACTGGTGGAGATTGTTCCCGTCCCGGTGCAGCACGTCCTCTATCAACGCGGGGAAACGCAGAAATGCAGGTATCGGATCGATCTGAATAAGGAACCGTGATCCAGGGACAATTCAAGCATATTTAGCGGCGGTGCGCAGCACCGCGGGTAACGCGGTAATCGCCGACCGAATTCACGCGGTCCGTTTTCTCCCGCGAATGGCCCCGATCGCATTGACGATGATGGTCACGACCCCTCCCGCCAGCACCAGAATCACCGCCCAGAACCAGCCCGTCCAGGTGATCGCATCGCCGGGTTCGAAAACCGGCGCGGGAGTTGGCGCGGCCGCGGCCGCCGCAACAACCGGCGCGGGCGCCGGAGCAACCGGCGTCGAAGCGACGACCGGCGGGGCTGTGTGCAGAACAATGTTCTGGTCTCCGGCTTTGGCCGTCTGCTGCTTCAATCGATTCGCATTGAAATTGTAATAAATGGTGACCCGGTCATCGGTGACGACGGCGCATTGGAATTTCCCGCCGGAATCCGTCGTGAGATTGCTATTTCCGCTGCGCGGGCCGCGGACGTAGATGCGCTGGCCGGAGACAGGTTTGTTGTTGCGGTCGAGCAGGACGCCGGCAACGCTGGAATCGCGCTTGTACACGGTTAGGTCCGGGATGTTGGTGCTCTGCCCGGGACCGACGCGGAGATTGCGGCCGCTTTCCGCCAAGCCGTACCCTTCGTGAGTGGCTTCCACGGTGTAGATCATATCTGCCCAGAGAGAATCGACTTTGTAATTACCTTGATCGTCGGTGGTGGCGGCTTCGTCGATGAAGCGATACCGCCCAACGGAGTAAAGGACTTCAATCTGCGCGTCTTTCACGGGCTTGCCTTGCTGGTCGATTACTCGGCCGGCGAAGGTACCGAGGGCATTTTTCTGGAGCTGGACAACAACGTCGCCGACCGCGCCGCGGTAGACCACGATGGACTTGGGCGTTGCCAGGTCGCTGGAATTTGGCCCGGATTTCGATCTTGGCCGCGAGCAGAAGCGGCGGCGTTTGGAAAATCCCATCCGCATTGGTGGTGATGGCATTTCGATTGAAAATGGCCGAGGTTTGGTCGGAAAAAGCGTAGACGCTTGCGTTTGCAACCGGCTTGCCGTCCTGATCGATGACTTTACCCTGGATCGCTGAAATCATGACTCGAGGCAGTCGGAATTCGACGCTGCCCGTGCCGCCGGCGGGGATCGTGACGCCCCGTTCATCGTCGATCGGCCTGCCGAACCCATTGGCCGGCGTGTTCGACATGATGTAGACGTTCTGCTGTCCCGGCGGGGCCCGAACGGAAAAGGCCCCGTCGGCATCGGTGTGAACTGGCTGCACGAGGCCGGCGCCTCGCGGATGGGCCGCGCTGTAAACTCCCACCGGAACGCCGGCAACGGGTTTGGAGTCATCGGCGGAAAGGACTTTCCCGCTCAGAACGACCCCCGGAATGAGCGCGAAATTGACGTTCGTTTTGGTTTCGCCCGCGGCAACGGCCAGAGTTTGATTTGTCGCGGCCGTCCAGGATTTTTGCATGTCCCTATCGAGTTCTACGTACAGATTGTACTGGTTCGGGCGAAGCCGCTTGAGGATATACGATCCATCCGGACCGGTGATGGCCGGCTCAGACTCGCCCTCGTTCGAGTGGGCGCGCACCCCAACCCGCACCGCCGGCCCGGCGGTTGATTCGTATAAAACTTTCCCGGAGATCGCTGCGGCGAGGCTGAAGATGAATCGGCTGGGCAAGCGTTTGGGCGCGGCCGCTCAACTGCACGCCATCGTCGATGGATAGTTCGGCGTAGCGCTCGTCGTCCAAGGCAAGCCTGACCCAGCCGCCCTGCGGCAGGCCGGGGATCGCGCACACGCCCCTGGCATCGGTGTTCGCCGACCAGGGGGAACGATAACCGGCCGGAATCGACAGATTGTTGAACGTGCCTTCGGACATCCGAATCGGCAAAGAGATGTTCCGCAGTGAAACGCGCAGGTTGGCAACGGGCTTGTTGTCGGCGGTGAGGAACCTGAGCGTCAAATCCGTTCGCGGGCGAAGTTGAATCCGGATCGGACCGGAACCATTTGCTTCGCCCGGGGACAAGCCGAAGCCCTCGGCCGCCGCGATAAACTCGGCGCCGTTGGAATTCCCGCGCGGAAAATGGAAGACGCCCGCATCATCGGTGCGCGTGGTCGGCAAATCGGTCCGGGCCGACGGCGAAGCAGCCGCTCCCCCACCGAGTTCGGCAAAATAGACCGTCGCGCCTTCGACCGGTTTGCCGTCGGGTGTCAGCACCTTGCCCGTGTAGTCCGATCCGAAAGCGGCAGAGGTGAGAACGGCCAAGACGGGGAGAAAGTGGCCAAGGAGAAGCAGAATTGAGCGTCTCGTCACTGATTCCTCGCTCCAAACAGACACCGGTCAGTATAGCAATTTTCATGGGGGCAATCGTCGGGATACAATTGATCCTAAGAGGTGCTTATGCCATTCAGTCCGATTCCCGAGATTCTCGACGAACTTAAAGCCGGAAAAATGATCGTCCTGGTTGACGATGAAGACCGGGAGAACGAAGGCGACCTCGTCCTGGCGGCGGAAAAAGCGACCCCCGCGGCCATCAATTTCATCGTCACCCACGGCCGCGGAACCATGTGCCTGTCTCTCACCTCCGATCGATGCGATCGCTTGCAGCTTCATCCCCAATCGGACCGGAACACCGCCCGCCTGGGAACGGCCTTCACGGTAACCGTCGACGCCCATCCGAAATTCGGCGTCAGCACGGGGGTTTCGGCCAAGGACCGGGCCACCACCATTCACGTGGCGATTGCCGAGGATGCCCAGCCCCAGGATTTGCTCCGACCCGGACATATCAATCCGCTGCGCTGCCGCGATGGCGGCGTGCTGGTGCGCGCGGGTCAGACCGAAGGATCCGTGGATCTGGCCCGGTTGGCGGGCATGAAACCGGCGGCCGTCATCTGCGAAATCATGCGCGAAGACGGCGAGATGGCGCGCCGACCGGAACTCGAACTCTTCAGCCAAAAGCACGGCCTCAAAATGTGCACCATCGCCGAGCTGATCAGCTACCGCCTCAAGCGCGAGCAGTTCGTGCGGCGAATTGAAAGCGTCGCCCTGCCCACGCGATGGGGCGTCTTTCAACTTTACGCCTATCAAAGCGCGATCGATCCCCAGCCGCATTTGGCCCTGTGCAAGGGAGGCGTCGGCGACCGGGACAAGGACGGCAAGCCGATAATTCACGACCAGCCCGTCCTGGTGCGCGTGCACAGTGAATGTCTCACCGGAGACGTGTTCGGCAGCCAGCGCTGCGACTGCGGCCCGCAACTCGCCACCGCCATGCAAATGATCGAGACCGAAGGCAAGGGAGCCCTGGTCTATCTGCGCCAGGAGGGCCGCGGAATCGGTCTGGCAAACAAGCTCCACGCTTACGCGCTTCAGGAAAAGGGGCTGGATACCGTCGAGGCCAATCAGCGTTTGGGTTTGCCGGTGGACAAACGCGATTACGGCATCGGCAGCCAGATCCTGCGCGATCTCGGCTTGCGCAAGATTCGCATCATGACGAACAATCCGAAGAAGATTTACGGCATCGAAGGCTACGGCCTAAACGTCGTGGACGAAGTCCCGATCCGCGTCGAGCCGGGAGAGCACAATCGGAAGTATCTGGCAACCAAAAAGGCGAAAATGGGACATAAGCTGTGAATGCGACTGACAAATGACAAATTTCAAATCTCAAATTTGAAATCTCAAATCTGAAATCAACCCGAAGGAGTCCCGATGACCTACGAACGCTTTGAAGACCTGCCGGTCTGGAAGGCCGCCATCGCTCTGGCACAGGCGGTCTTCGATCTGCTCGATAACAGAGCCTTCAACGGCCTGGGCGATCTCCGCAATCAGCTCCAGCGCGCCGCCCTGTCGATGTCCAACAACATCGCCGAAGGCTTCGAGCGCGGCACGACCTCGGAGTTGCTTTCGTTCATCTACATCGCCCGAGGCTCCGCCGGTGAAACCCGCTCCGCACTACGATTCGCCGCGGAGCGTCCATCCTTAAACCATTTGAAATCTCAAATTTCAAATTTGATATCCCAGTGCGAAACGGTTTCCCGCCAATTGCGCGGCTGGGCCGGCAGCCTGCAAAACTCCGACATCCCCGGCCAGCGCCGAATGACCGATCAATCCCAAGCCGAATATCGCCAGCGCAAGCGATCCGCGGAATTTCTGAAGAATTTGGACGCTTATCGCGACTCGCGCCCGCCCGATCCACAAAATCAGTCGCCATCCGACGAAGCAAAAGAAATCTAAAATCTCAAATTTGAAATTTCAAATCTGAAATGTCAAATTTGAAATCTCAAATCTCCTCATGCCCAGCCAGCGTTACAAGCTCCTCCTCGCCTACCGCGGCACGCGCTATCACGGCTGGCAACAGCAGGCCCTTCTGCCAACGTACAAAGGCCCGCGCCCCCCGCCCGGATGCGGCATCCCCACCGTCCAGGAAACGCTCGCCAAGGCTCTTGGCGCGGTCGTCGGACATCCCGTTTCCGTCGTCGGCGCCTCGCGCACCGACGCCGGCGTTCACGCCAAAGGCCAGATCGCCCATTTCGATACCGATCAGGACCAGATCGCTCCGGAAAATCTCCGCCGCGCCGTCAACCACAAACTGCCCGATGACATTCTCATCCGCCAAATCGAGCCCGTGCCGGATTCCTTTGACGCGATCGCCGCGGCCCGATCGAAGCGCTATCAATATTACATCTGGAACGCCCGCAACCGCGATCCGTTTTCATCCGACCTTTGCTGGCACCGCTGGCAAACCCTGGACATCCCGGCGATGAAGGCCGCCGCCGATCATTTCGTCGGCGAGCACGATTTCACCAGCTTCGCCCGTCCCACGCATGGCCGCCACAGCAGCGTTCGCTCCGTCGCCGATTGCTCCGTCGCCGCCCGCGCCGCCAGGATCGTCATCGGCATCGAAGGCTCCGGATTCTTGTGGAACATGGTGCGAATCGTGGTCGGCACGCTCGTCGAGGTCGGCCTCGGCCGCTACGCGCCCGACGACATCCCGAAGATGCTCGCGGCCAGTGACCGCCGCGCCGGCGGCTCCACCGCCCCGCCGCATGGCCTGTATTTGCAGTGGATCAGGACGACTTAAAATTCAGGCGGCCCCGTCAATTCGAACGGCCCGATGCAGCCGCTCCGCGGTTGCATTTGACTTCTCTCGATGCCGTTGTTTGCTCTTGATTCTTGGCTAGGTCGTGCCGATAATGCGTTTATGAACCATCGTTCGATCCGATTGATGGCGATGCGATTGGGATAGCCGCACTTGGGTCCGCCCCGAGTGAGTCTATCCCGTGCGCAAGCGTCTTCAGTCGAATCGGACGATGGTTTTTTTGTTGCCTTTCAATTGAAAGATTCTCCCCATGACCGAGACGTTTTACATCACGACGCCGATTTACTATCCCAACGGCGAGCCGCACCTCGGCCATGCGTACACCACGATCGCCGCGGATGCCGTGGCCCGCTTCCACCGCCTGAATGGCCGGCAGACGTTTTTTCTCACCGGCACCGATGAGCACGGGATCAAGATCGTCAAAACCGCGGCCGCTCAGAATATCGAGCCTCACGTCCTTGCCGACACAATGGTCGCGGTCTTCCAGGGATTCTGGAAGGAAATCGGCATCAGCAACGATGATTTTATCCGCACGACCCAGCCCAGGCACAAATCCTCGGTGCAGGAGATCATTCGCCGGCTGCTGAAAAACGACGACATTTACCTCTCCAGTTACGAAGGCTGGTACGACGAGGGGCAGGAGGAATTCGTTTCGGAAACCGAGGCCAAGGCCCAGGCATACAAGTCGGCGATCAGCGGCCGGCCCCTGACTCGCTTTTCCGAGAAGAGCTATTTCTTCCGCCTCAAGAAATACGTCCCGCAACTTCTGCAATACATCGAGGACAACCCCCAGTTCATTCAGCCGATGATTCGCCGCAACGAGGTGGTCAGCAAATTGAACCAGGGCGTGGATGAACTTTTCCATCAGCCGGGCCACGCTGAAATGGGGCATCCCCATGCCCAACGATCCCGAGCACGTGGTCTACGTCTGGATCGACGCCTTGAGCAATTACATCACGGCCCTCGGCTACGGCTCGGCCGACCAGGGCCTGTTCGACAAATTCTGGCCCGCGGACGTGCAACTGATCGGCAAGGAAATTCTCTGGTTCCACACGGTCTATTGGCCGGCGATCCTGTTTTCGCTGAACCTCCCGCTGCCGAAAAAAGTCTTCGCCCACGGCTGGTGGACCAGCGGCGGAAAGAAAATGAGCAAGTCGATGGGGAATTTCATCGACCTAAAAAAACTGCGCGAGGTGATCGCCACCTATTCGCTGGATGCGCTGCGGTATTATCTGCTGCGCACCGCCCCATTCGGCAGCGATCTGGATTGGACCGATGCCGATTTCCTGAAATCCTTCAACGAGTTGAAAAACGTCGTCGGCAATTGCCTCAACCGCACGCTGAAAATGATCGACCGTTACCGCGGCGGCGTTTTGCCGGCGGCCGGAGAATTAGAGCAGATCGACCGCGATTTGCTCACACAAGGCGAAAAGCTCCCGGCGCAGATCGCCACGGCCTACGACTACGTCGAACTCCAGCAATGCGCCGAATTACCCGTGCATCTGGCCCGCCTGACCAACGGCTACATCGACGCGACGGCCCCGTTCAAGCTGGCCAAGGACCCGTCGCAGGCCGGGCGATTGGATACGGTGCTGAACGTCGCGGCCCGATCGATCCATCGCAGCCTGATCGGTTTGCTGCCGATCCTGCCGACAAAGGCGGCCGAGGGATTGTCCCAACTCAAAATTGACGCCGCCGGCAAGACGCTGGACTGGCTCTACGCCAACCCGCCGGCTGCCGGCGCGAAACTTGGCGAGGCGCAGCCGCTGTTTCCCAACGTCGCGGTGCCGGGAAGTGGAATTTGAGCTTCTATTGCAGAATTGCAAGAATATGCCGACCTCCTGTGAACAGGCGGTGAGATGGAGGAGCTATGCGGTGCTCATTTTATTGGTACGCGGCATGTGCGACGCTCCCGCTTCTCTTGATGGCATCGAACGCCGGCGCAAATTCGACTAAGGCACCGGTTACACAAATCAGCGGACCCCAGTCCACGTTCGTCGGGTTTTATATCAATGACGTATACGATCTGAATTTAAAAAACTCGACTTACGCCGCCGACTTTTACGTCTGGATGCGATGGCGAGGCCAACTTGATCCGAGCAACATGGAGTTCCTCAACGGCAGCCTGCAGTTGAAGGAGCATCCAAATCATGTAGAGGTAGCCGGCACCAAATATGTTTCTTACCATTGCCGGGGAACGTTTCACACTACCTTTGAATATCGTCGATATCCCCTGGATGAACATTTCTTGGTTATCGAGATGGAGGATGGATACTACGACTCTGGAAAGATGAAATACGCCGTTGACCGAGAGAATATGAACGAGATTCCGGCACCAACGGTCGCTGGTTGGACTTGCGAACGACCACAGTTTGAGGTCCGGGACCACATGTACGAGACGAATTTCGGGGCACCCTCGGAACCCTTCGACAAAACGTCCACTTATTCCCGCCTGTATTGCTCGATTCCCATCTCGCGACACAGTTTTTCGATCTACACAAAGACCTTTCTCGCGTTGTTCATTTCGGTTGCGATTGCATTCTTGTCGTTTGTGCTCAAGCCTGGCGATACGGATTCGCGATTCGGCGTTGGATTGGCAGCGATTTTCGGAGCGGTAAGCTCGGAGATTGTCATGACAAGCAACCTACCCGAGATGCCTTATCTGACCCTTGCCGACAAAATCCACCTCTTCAGCCTCTTCGTCATCTTTCTATCCATACTCCAGTCGTGCGTGTCACTGCGGCTTTACCGACAGGGCAACTCCGCTCTCGCTAGCCGCGTGGACCGGATTTCCCTCTTTACATTTCCGATCTTTTACGCAGCGATAGTTTCATCGCTGACGCTCGTTCACCGGTGAATCTATGGGCGGCGCCGGTTTAATGGTGTTTGCACCAACTTTTTCTCTTGGCTGACCATCCAGGGCACCCTGTCCCAAAGGGGCGGAGCCATTGCATGATGGCTTCAAGATGTCGGGTTCAGCGGCGGGATTGATTTGCTCTGTGTTTTCGGCCGTGGTCTGGGGACTCGCTTTGCTGCGTGAACCGTGTGATCCAAAACGGTTGACTCGATGAACGGCCACATCCGCCTCCGGACCCTCCATGGTGTCACGCTTAATTACCTCGTTGCAAAGCACCTTCAGAATTTCGTCATCCCCCACCAAAACATCCACGACACGTCTGAGCTCGCGACGAATGGTGGCGATTACGCTCTCGTTGTTCAGGATCAGTGCAGAGAGCAAGTATCGGCTGGTGGCGTCTTGTCGATCTCGTAGCTCATCTTGAACGCCTTTGGCAAACCCTTCTTTCATAAACGGGGACAAGCAATCTATGCAGTCATCACGTCTCAGATCCAACGCGGCGAGGTCCAACTCTAATAGCAATCGCTTGTCGATGGGCTTGCCGAATGTCACCTGATAGAGCCGCCAAACGGAGCCGTTAGTCAGAACAACCCATACAACCCCCTCGTTTGCCGCGTAGTCTATCGCCTGCTTGACGTGCCGGTCGTCCAATGCCGTACCCGCAGACTTTACTTCCACAAGTTCTACGAGCTTGTCTTCGATACGGACGGCAAGATCGCAGTAGGTGCCACGAATCGCATGTTCGCTTGTCAGCTCCGTGTATTTATCAAATCCAAAAACCTCCGCCATGATATCCTTCACCACGGTAACGGTATCGGCTTCAGACACGTCCCGCGTTTTTTGCTGTTCAATGATCGGTAAGAGTCGCTTGAGACCAGACATAGCTCGTTCCGCCGATCGCTTAGATATCGCCATGCTGAACCTCGCTTCGGTGAGATATCAATGCCCAGCGTAAATTATGCCATTCGCGGAGTTGGTTCGTCAACCCGCTGAGAATCGCTGGCATCCGCCGTTTCAATCTTCAGCGCCATATTTCTGAGCCACCGGCCGCGAAAAGTGCAACTGGCGTTCCGTCACCCCGGAAACTCGCCTTCGTCGATCAATGTATTTCGTATCGCCGTTTGAGCGGGGTGATTGATCGCCAGCACCGCAATGGTTGCCCGAGCGATATCGGCTAATCCAATCACCCTGGAACCATTCCAGCGGAAATGCTCGCTCCACACATCGAGAAGGGGGTCAGGTTCCCTTATCAGAAATAAGAGAACCTGACCCCCTTCCTTGATCGACGGAAAACGTCAGGGGAGAAAACCGCTGGGGCAAGCGGCAGTATTCGCAGGCGTTTCCCGCCCGCTGGCGGACCCGTTGTTCCAGCGCATTATCCATGCGAAGCTCAGGCGGCCGGATTATGCTTCTTAAGGGATATGCGGGCTTTGGATTGGAGGATGGTCAGCAGGGCGTTGGCCGCGACAAACTCATTCAATTCCGCTTCCTCCTGCTCGGTCAAGACGCCATCCTGCACCTTGCCGGCAAGCTCGGCGTAGCGAGCCTGTTCTTCGGAAGAGAAATCGAGTGAAAGGACATATCGGGCATGTTCGTTCGAAAAACCACCCCTTTGAGGCTCGATGATACGCTCGAGAATGGATGTGCCCGTCGTCATGCCCCCATTATATCCGGCGAATCGCTCCAATGTTGCTCATTTCTGGGCAGAAAACGAAGAAAAGTTCAACCCGTGCCTTGCCGCTCCGAACCAAACGAACCAAGGCTATTTCAGCATTTCCACAACGCCAATTTGTGATCGCAGGATCGCATTGACGATCTTCGTCAGATTTGCGGCGGCGCGTTTGTCTTTGCCGAGCAGTTTTCGCCGCACGTCGTCGTCGAGGTAGATGGGGCACTGCAATGTTTTGGCCGGCCGGTAGAGCTTGCCTTGGACGGCCTTGGAAAAGTCGTAGTGCTTTTTCATCGCTTTCGCTCCAGGTATGTCGCCCGTTCGCGCTCATTGGCTCGGCGAGCGGAAATGATTCTCACGACTTCCTCATCAGATTCGTCCGGCTCAGGCCAAGTATGAATCACGACAAGGATTCTACCAGTCATCGACATTCCCATGCTTGCCCAACGGTCCTCTTCGGCAGAATGTTTTTCGTCATGGATGGTCAATATCGATTCGTCGGAAAAAATCGTGCACGCCTCTTCAAATGAAGCGCGATGAATCCGCCGATTATCGGCGGCTTTACTCCGGTCCCAGCGAAATCGCATCGGTAATTTCCATACATCCCAAGCAGTGGGGATATCCTATAGGCCAGTTGGACCCCGATCAATCTATAACCGGGATTTGCAATCCGGCATAATGGACATTCATAATTTATTGGTCAAAGTTCGCGTCGGTCGCTCGTTTTCCAAATCCCTCTGACACCTGTGATCCTTCAGCTCGGCTTTGGGATATAATTCGGAGACATGGAACTCAAGTCGAACATCAACCGACGCTTGTACATTCAGGCGCTGGGCCGAATGACGCCCGCGCAGCGGCTGGCCAAGGCGATGGAACTCTCCGAGCTTGGCAAGCGGCTCTTTCTTCACGGCCTTCGGCGGCGGTTTCCCGATGCGGATGAAAAGCGGATCCTCGCCGAATATCTCCACCGGATCGCGCGATGTCACAATCGGAACTACTGAAAAAGGTCGTTGCCGCGCTGGAAGCGACCGGCACGCCATACATGCTGAGCGGGTCTTACGCCTCGAGCCTGCAGGGTGAGCCGCGATTGACGCACGATATCGATCTGGTCGTCGCCATCACGCCGTCGCAGGCCCGATCGCTGCTCCTGGAATTTCCCGCGCCGGATTACTACCTCGATGGAAACGCGGTTGCCGAGGCGATCGAGCGCAAGGGCCAGTTCAATCTTCTTGACGTTCGCAGCGGGGACAAGGTCCATTTTTGGTTGCTCGGCGACGAACCTTTCGACCAATCGCGCTTTGCGCGCCGGTATGTCGAGGAATTTGAGGGACAGCGGCTCCACGTGTCTCGGCCGGAAGACACCATTCTGATGAAGCTCCATTGGGCTGAGCTTTCCGGCGGCAGCGAAAAGCAGTTCGGCGACGCGCGAAGTGTTTATGAATTACAGCAGAATTCGCTCGACCTGTCCTATCTGGAGCAGTGGGCAAAGTCGCTGGGCGTCACGACCCTGTGGGAGCGGCTGAAGAATGAAGCAAGGAGGGATTGAAAAAAGGTTGTCCGTTATCCCAATTCTTCGTCCGAGGGCGAAGGAGGAATTGCGGCTTCCTCGGCCATATCCGGCACTTCGGCGTTCTCAAACAGCGGCTGCTGCTGCACGCGCGAGCGCTTGGACCCCTCGCCGGCCAATTCCACGTGGCCCTGGCCGTTCAGCGTGAATTCCAATTCCTCTTTCATGGCCGGCGTCGGGCGGACGGACCAGGCGGTGTCGAGATTGATCAGCGCCCGCTTCGAGCCGTTAGCTGGGACGCTGAGGAAAGTTTGGCAGTTTCCCTTGTGTTTGGTCAGGACCGGTTTGAGTTGCCTGAGAACTTCGGCCGCTCCCTCGACGCGGTCGATTTCCACCTTCACCCAGCGCGTGAGGCGCGACATCGAATCGGAGATGGGAATCAGATCGTTGACGATCATCCCCGGCGTCTCGCGGCGCTTGTCCACCTTGCCGCGGAGGAAAACGATCTCCCCGGCCGCGACGGACTTGGGATGCCGCTTGGAGATTTCCGCCAGGCTCTCGGCGAAGATCGTGGCTTCGATCTGGCCGTCGAGGTCTTCCAGGGTCAGGATCGCCATGGGTTGTCCGGCCGAGCGGCCGTTCTTCGTGATCGCGCGTTTCACCTTGTTGATCATTCCGCCGATGGTCACTTCCGAGCCTTCGGAGAGATTTTCGGCCTCGCGCGTCGTGGCCGTGGCGTAGCTGGCCAGCGCGGCCTGGTGCTCGGTGAGCGGATGGTCGGTGACGTAGAAGCCGAGCAACTCCTTCTCGAACTTCAGCAGCTCGGCGCTGGGGAATTCTTCGAGATTGGGCAGGACGTCGGCGGGCCTGGACGTTCCGCCGGCGGCGCCGAACATGCTCAGTTGGCCCATGCGTTTGTCCTGCTGCGATTGCTGGCCCATCTCGACGGCGCGGTCGAGGATCGCCAGGAGTTGGGCGCGCGTGGCCTTGAGCGATGAGAACGCGCCGCATTTGACGAGGGCTTCCATCGTGCCGCGCGTCACCTGCCGCTGATCGACGCGCTCGCAGAATTCGTAGAGGCTGGCAAAGGGGCCTTTGTCTTTCCGCTGCTCGATGATGGCTTCGACGGCTTTCTCGCCGACGCCGCGCACGGCCATCAGCCCGAAGCGGATGACGCCGGTTTTCTTGACGTAGATGGGCGTGAAATCCTTGTCCGAGGAATTGATGTCGGGGGCTTGCACGGTGATTCCGCGATAACCGCATTCCTCGATGTATTCGACGACCTTCTCGGTCGAGCCCATCTCGAAGGTCAGCAGGGCGGCCATGTATTCCACCGGATGATACGTCTTCATGTACGCCGTCTGAAACGCGAGGATGGCGTATCGCGTCGAGTGGCTCTTGTTGAAGCCATAGCCGCCGAATTTCAGGATCAGATCGAACAGCTCCTCGGCTTGATCGTGGCTGATGCCGTTGGATCGCGCGCCTTGCAGAAAATCGGGTTTATATTTGGCGATGACGTCCGTTTGCTTCTTGCTGATGGCTTTGATGAGCTTGTACGCGGCGCTCAGCTCGATGCCGCCGAGCTGATTGAAAATACGCATCACCTGTTCCTGGTAAACCATGATGCCGTAGGTCTCGGCCAGGATTTCGTCCATGATGGGATGAACCCGCGGCACGGTTTCCTTGCCGAGCTTGCGATTGCAATAGAGCGGAATCAGCTCCATGGGTCCGGGGCGGTAGAGGGCGTTGGCGGCGATGAGGTCCTCGAGGCGGTCGGGGTGCATCTTCATCAGCAGGTCGGTCATCCCGCCGGATTCAAATTGGAAAACGCCCTTGGTTTGGCCGCGGCAAAACAGGTCCAGGACGGCTCGATCGGTGAAGTCGATTTTTTCGATGTCGATCTCGATTCCCTTGATCTGTTTCACGAGATCGATCGAGCGCTGGAGCGTGGTCAGGGTGCGCAGGCCGAGGAAATCCATCTTCAGCAGTCCGACTTTTTCGACGATGGGGCCCTCGAATTGGGTGAGGAGATCGTCGCCGTTTTTGCACAGGGGGACGAAATTTTCCAGCGGCTGGTCGGCGATCACGACACCGGCAGCGTGCATGCCGGCGTTGCGGCACAAGCCTTCCAGGCTCTTGCCGAGATCGATGATTTGCTTGACCTGCGGATCGTCGGCATACAACCTGGCGAGATCGGGCGATTGAGCGAGGGCTTTGTCGAGGTTCATTCCCGGCGCGGCGGCAATGAGCTTGGTGATCTTATCGGTCAGGGCCAGCGGGACGCCGAGGACCCGGCCAACGTCCTTGCAAACCGCCCTGGCCGCCAGCGTGCCGAACGTGATGATCTGGGCGACGTGGCCGTACTTGTTGCGGACGTATTCGATGACCTTGGCGCGGCCGTCCTGGCAGATGTCGATGTCGATATCGGGCAGCTCATTTCGGCTGGGGTCCATGAAACGTTCGAAAAGCAGGCCGTAACGGATCGGATCGACATTGCACAGCCCCAGGAGGTACCCGACCATGGTGCCGACGCCCGAACCCCTGGCTCCCACGGGTATTCCTTGCTGCCGCGCGAAAGAGCAGAAATCCCAGACGATCAAAAAGTACGAGCAGAAATTCTTGCTGGTGATGATCTTCAATTCGTGATCGAGTCGAGCGCGAATCTCCGGCGAAACCTCGCGCGTGCCGAAGCGCCATTCCAAACCCTGCTCGCAAAGCTGGCGGAGGTATCGTTCGTCGTCCGCCATGGCCGATGACCCGGCGAGCGGCTCGGGCAGCGCTTCCTTTGGGACGCGATACACAGGGGCGAACCGCTTGGAGAAATCAAGCTGAACGTCGCACATCGCGGCGATCCGCGAGGTGTTCTCGATCGCCTGGTCGAAGTCGCCCAGGGCCTCGGCCATTTCCTCGGGGCTTTTCAGGTAAATCTCGCTGGGATATTTCATCCGGCTGTCGTCGGTGATCAGCTTGCCCATGCTGATGCAGCATAAGACGTCGTGGGCGTGATGATCGTCCTTATTCAAGAAGTGAACGTCGTTGGTCGCCACGAGCCCGACGCCGAGCCGCTTGGCGAGTTCGGCCAACTCGGGATTGACCTGGTCCTGAACCGCAACGCCCTGTTTCTGCACTTCGATGAAGAACCGATCGGGGCCGAAAATGTCCAGATAGGTCTCGGCGATGATCTTTGCGTTCTTGGCGTCGCGGCGGATGAGGCAGGAGGGGATTTCACCGCCGAGACAGGCGCTGGTGGCGATGAGCCCGCCGCGAAACTCCCTCAGGATTTCCTTGTCGATTCTGGGCTTGTAATAAAAGCCCTGGCGGTAGGCGAGGCTGGAGAGCCGGATGAGGTTCCGATAACCCTCAAGATTCTGGGACAGAAGCAGCAGGTGATAGGATGCGTCGCTGCCGGTGCCGCTGGGGCTGGAGCGTTCGCGGCGGTCGCCGGGGGCCATGTACGCTTCCATCCCCAGAATGGGTTTGATGCCGGCCTTGATGCATTCGGTATAAAACTCGACCACCCCGAACATGCAGCCATGGTCGGTAATGGCGATGCTGTCCATCCCAAGCGCTTTGACGCGCTGCACGACGTCGGGGATGCGGCAGGCCCCGTCAAGCAGGGAATAATGGGTATGGCAGTGAAGATGGACAAACGAGCCAGTCGGCATGGGGCGATTGTCGGGCGCGGCCCGCTTCCCAACAAGTGCCCCGGGGGCTTGATGACAGAATCTCCACGGTCCATCCCCAACAATGGCGGGTTTGTTGTATATTCTCAAGTTGATGTCCTCCACGGCTGATAAATCCTCAAAGGGCCCTACTGGCTGGGCCGTGGACGGCAACATGCCCAGAGAACTTCAACTTGCCGGCAGGATGCGAGGTGCGCTCTGCGCTGATGCCGGCGGCATTGAAGATCGCGCAAAGCTACGGCGCGGATTTCGAACCGTTGGAACGCAACGGTCTTTGCGCACGATGCCACCGCGACTGGCCGGACGAGGCGAACTTCGTCGCCAATTGGAACCGCCTGATGTCCCGCAATCCGACCTCAACGGTGTTCTGCTCTCCCACCTGGCAATCCGCGGTCGTGAACGAGTTCGTCCCCGCCGGGCAGTTTCGGCTGATAACGGTGATGCGAGGCGAAGAACTGCTGGCGGTGCTCCCGCTGGGGCTGAATTCGGCGTCGATGCTGGAAACTCCCGGACGATGGGTCACCGATTATCTCGATCCGCTGATCGATGCGGGCGCGGCCGACGAATGCTGGGCGATCATCCTCGAGTTGCTCGATGATTTGTGGGACTGGTCGGTGGCGGGGGTGCGGCTTCAACTGATCCGCGGGGATTCGCCGCTCCGCAGAATCCTCAAGACCCTCTGTCCAAAATTCGGATTTGAATACCAGGAAAAGCGCGGCACGACGGCGCCGTACATTCCGTTGCCCGCGACGTGGGATGATTATCTGGCCACGCTCGACGGCCATGAGCGCAAGGAAATCAAACGCAAAATCCGCAACGCCCAGACGAAGGGCCAACTTCGCTGGCTGACCCTGACGCAGCCCGAGGAGATGGCGGCCGCGCTGGAGCGGGCCCTGTCGGGCATGCGCCAGGCGGAATCGTTCAAGGCCGATTTCACGGAGGAGGCTGCCTGGTCGGATTTCTTCGCCGGCTTTGTCCGAAGCTGAGCCGGCAGGGGGATTTCTACGCGCAGGAATTGTGGCTGGACGGCAAGGCGTCGGCGTGGCTGCTGTGTCTGCGATCCGCGCAGGGGCCGATGATTTACAACACCAGCTACGATTTCGCCCAGAAGCAATGGAGCCCCGGCATCGTCTCGTTCAGCCTCGCGATCCAGGATGCCATCGCGGCCGGCAATCCCGTCTTCAATCTTCTCCGCGGCGGCGAGGAATACAAAAAGCGCCTGGGGGCGAAAGACCTGGAGTTGTTCCGCGTTACGTTGCGGCCGGACTGAATGATCGCTCCCTGCGACGTTCTCCAAACGCGCACCCCTTCGGGTCGCGGCTAAACTTCGGTCTTAAAAAAATCGGAAACCCGGCAAGCTCGACTGGCTCGAACCCGATGTTGCCGAGGAACTATAGAGTTTCCCGCACCATTCAATCGTGCTACCATATAACCATGCAGCATGAACGAGCGGTCATCAAGGTTGATCCCGATATTCAAGGCGGAACGCCTTGTTTTGCCGGCACGCGCGTGCCCGTGAAATCGCTGTTCGATTATCTCGCCCGCGGCCGAACCCTCGATTATTTTCTCGAACAGTTTCCCTCCGTTAAGCGTCAGCAAACCACCGCCGTCTTGGAAAAGGCCGGAAAGCTCATTTCCCGCGGTCCACGGGCGGCATGAAAGTGCTGCTTGACGAAAACCTGCCCCACGCCCTTCGCGCCCGCTTGCCTGGCCATGACGTCTTCACTGTTCAATATCTCGGATGGTCCGGAACGAAAAATGGCCTCCTCTTGGCCCAGGCAGCCGACTCCGGCTTTGACGTGGTGGTGACGATGGACAGTGGCGTTGCATACCAACAGAATCGTGCGACCCTGCCATTGGCCGTAATCGTGCTCCAAGCCGCATCTAATGATATAGACGATCTCCGTCCCCTGATCGCACCTCTGCGCCAAGCACTCAAAAGCATTAGGCCGCGAATGGTACTGCGAATTGCCTGAAAACAAAGATCGGCGGTAAACTCTCGTTGCAAAATGGGAGGTTCAATACATGGCGGCGAAAGCAAAGCTCGCGTCTCTCCACATCGGCGGGCTGGTGGCCATCGGCTTCGATCCAACCGAACGATATATGCTTGCAGTTTCTCACTCTGGGCGCGGCGTTTTTGATACTCTTACCTGGCGTCGCGTTGCCCGTGACGCTTCACTCGCCTACCCAGTCGATGGCATCTCTATTGGGATTGGCCCTATCGAGGGGCAGCGAATTTCGGTGTCCGAGATCGATTATGTAAACGGAACGCTCCAGCTTCTCGGCCCCAATGGCGATTTTTCGCTAACAAATGAGGAGGGCGTTGTCGCTGTCGCTCTTACGAAAGATAACCCGCCGCATCGATTCCGGTAGTTGATTCGCCAAGCAGATTGTTACCCAAATCTCCAGCGCTGCGTCGGAATTCACGGTACTCGAAACCGCCATCGCCCATATCATTGGCGTCGAACGCCTGAAAACGACGGCCGGAACCGCGCTTGGCAAGAAATAACTTTTGACCGGCTCAAAATGATTATATGATGGCATTATCGGACGGTTCGGAGCTAAAATTGGCCGAACCGCTCGACGTGGTGTATATCCACTAAAGAGGCGCTTCGGCGCCGGCGAATCAGGGTGGATTCGCATTTGTCATCTGCATGGAAAGTGGCTGCCTTCGCTTAGAAGGCTCACGCTGCCACGGGAACGTCGGACTGCGACAACTTGTTCGTTTTGGAAACCGCCATGCATGAGCGGATGCTTCATATTCCCTCGGACGGCTCGAGCCGGGATCGCTTCGATCGCTTTCGCCTGATCGGGTGGTGGGATCAGTCCAAACTCTCAGCGGCCAAGGTGCTCGTCGTCGGAGCCGGGGCGCTGGGCAACGAAATCGTCAAGAACCTGGCCCTGCTCGGGGTCGGAAACGTTTTGATCGCGGACATGGATCGGGTGGAGAATTCCAATCTCTCGCGATCGGTGCTGTATCGGGAATCGGACAACGGCCGCTACAAAGCCGATGTCGCCGTCGAGGCGGCCAAGTCGCTGTATCCCAGCATCCGCGCCCACGCCTTCAACGGCAATGTGGTGCACGATCTGGGCATGGGCGTCTTCCGCTGGGCCGACCTGGTCATCGGCGGTCTGGACAATCGCGAAGCGCGCCTGGCGATCAACCGCCATTGCCATCGCGTCAATCGTCCCTGGATCGACGGGGCCATCGAGGCCATCGCCGGAACCGCCCGCGTTTTTCTTCCCGGCGACGGGCCGTGCTACGAATGCACGATGTCCCAGACCGATTGGCAACTCCTGCAAGCGCGGCGATCGTGCAATCTGCTGACCCGCTCGGAAATGGAAGCGGGCAAGACCCCGACGACGCCGACCATCGCCTCGATCATTGCCGGCGTGCAATGCCAGGAGGCGGTGAAGCTGCTGCACGGAATGCCGAGCATCGCCGGCTCCGGATGGGTCTTCGACGGGATGTCGGCCGGCTCGTACATCGTGCAGTACCAGCGAAAGGACGACTGCTTGAGCCACGAGACGCTCGGTCAGATCTATGCCCTGGACGCCGGAGTGGACGATTTGACGGTGGGGGATTTGATGTCGGAGGCGCGGCGGTTATTGCCTGGGGTGCAACTCGAATCATGCCGCGACGTGCTGCAATCGCTGGATTGCCCGCGTTGCGGCACGTCGGAAAAGCTGTTCGTGTCGCTGGGAAAGGTTCGGGCGGAGAAGGCATTTTGCCCGCAATGTCCGGGCGTTCGCCGCGAGGTGAAAACCTTCTTCCGCATCGGGGATGACCCGGAGTTATCGGATCGCACGCTGGGCCAGATCGGCATTCCGCCGCTGGACATCCTGGTGGCCCGCCGGGGGGATGAAGTGATCGGCTTTGAAATGTCCGGCGACCGCCTGCGAGTGCTGGGGCCGCTTACTGAAGAAACGGAGGCGCTGTCATGGGAGTGATTCAAACGGTTGAGAATGAAAGCGGCGTTAACGGCGGGATCGACTTCTCGCAATTGCCGCGCCGGGATGCGGTCAAGCTGAGTCTCAGCGGCCCGCGCACGACGGCGTTCCAGGTCGTGATCCGCCAGTCCGCGCCTCAATCGCCTCCACGTGCACGGCGACGGCTCGCCGGGCGTGGAGGTTTGCGGGGTGCTGGTGGGCGATGTGTATCAGGACGATATCGGCGCGTTCCTCCAGGTCCAGCACGTCATCGAGGGCGAAGCCGCGACCGGCAGCGCCGGGCAGGTGACGTTTACCGCGACGACTTGGCAGCACATTCAAGAGACGATGGACAAGCAATTCTCCGACCTTCGGATCGTCGGGTGGTATCACACGCATCCCGGCCATGGGATTTTTCTCTCGGAGATGGATGTCTTTTTGCACGAGAGCTTTTTCGGTCTGCCGTGGCAGACGGCGCTGGTGTACGATCCGCGCAGCGGCGAAGAGGGATTCTTCGGCGCGGAGGCGGGACACTCCCGGCGGATGGCGCATCTGATCGAAGCCGACGAGCCGGCGACCGCAACGCTGTCCCAAGCGGGCCGGGCGACCGGGGAGTTGGAACCCGTGCCCGTGGTGGCGCCGCGGCGGGTGGCCGTTCCGCTGATGCGCACCCGCAAGCCGCGCCACGGCCCTTCGGCGGGGCGAATTCTGCTGGCTATTATTGGACTGTTTCTGTTCGCCGCGTTGGGCGTGCTACTGGGTCTGATGATTCGGATGCAGGCAGCTGCACCTTCCCGACTGGATTCAGAGGATGGCGCGTCCGTGAGAGTTCCCGCCCGACCTGCCGGCGCGGGCGTACAATAGTGGAAAGCGGGCCGTAGGTGTTACAGGGCCATGGACCGCGGTGTTGCGTGACGGCATGGCAAGCTTGGTCATCCAATCCGGCGATTTGATTCAGGCGGCGTCATTTAACCAGCGCGTGCTGATCGGCCGCAAGGCATTCAACGGCGTGCAATTCGGCCAGCGCGTCATCTCGCGCATTCATGCCTGGATCGACAAGGAAGGGGAATCATTCTACGTCGCCGACGCCCACAGCCGCGGCGGCACTTTCGTCAACGGCCAGCGCATCGCAACCAAAACCCCGCTGCGCGACGGCGACGAAATCCAAGTCGGACCGGCGAAGATGACATTCCACGACACCGACGCGTTGCCGGAAGGCTCCGTGACATTCCAAATCGCCGAGGACGGGACGAACCCGGGATTCGAAAATCCCGGGATTCTGCTCGCCTGTTCGTGCGGCGCCCGATGTCGGTCCCGGCCAGCATGGCCGGCGCGTACGGACGGTGCGCGATCTGTCATGGGGAGATTACGGTTCCCGGCGAGCCGGCGTCGGGGATTCGCCGTCCGCTGACGCCCAATGATTCGATCGTGGACATGACGGCGATTACGGAGCCGGTGCAGTTGGGCTCGAGCGCGCGGCCGTTCGATCCGCTGGCGGCGGACATGCCCGAGCCGCGGCCGCAGCCGGCGGCGCGCGTCTGCGGCATCTGCCAAAGCCAGATCCTGCCCGGCGAGGCGACGACCGCCTGTCCCGAGTGCTCGCAAAGTTATCACACCGAATGCTGGCGCGAAATCGGGGATGCGCGGCCTACGGCTGCGCAGGTGGGCGCCCTGGACGATCAATTCACGCCCGATTCAACTTCGCCGGCGGTGACGGACCCGGAGGACACTGGCGGTCGCGGCGGCGACGGCGCAACCCGCGCCGCGCGAGCAGCGGAGGGCGAACCTTTCCCCTGGGATTTCGCGCTGCTCGGGGGCAGCGTTTTTGGTTCGGTGCTCGGCGCGTTCACGTTCGGCGTGCCGCCCCTGGCGGTCGGCGCGGCATCCGCCGTCTACGCCATGCGCAGCCGAAATGGAAGCAGCCGCGTCGCGATGGTCTCGGCGGTGATTTGCGTCTTCGGCGTCGCCCTGGGCGTTATCATCAGCCGGTTCGTTTGGTTTAACGTGCCGTTTTGGGGTGGCCGATGATTCACTTCGCCTGCCCCGGCTGCGGCGGCCAATTCAACGTCCCGGAGAGTTTCGCCGGGAGGCAGGCACGTTGCAAAAAATGCGGCAGCGCCATCGTCATTCCGGCCGCGGGGGATACTCCGGCCGCGCCGCACCGATTGCGCCGCCCGCGAAATTGTCCGTGCGCACCCGACGGCTGATCGCCGACCTTCGGCAGATGCGCGAGGCTTTCGGCGATGGATCGCTGATTCGCATCATCGAAACCGAGGGCGAGCCGGCCGAGGTTTACAAAGTCGAATACAACATTCGGGGAATCGAAGCGATCAAGCGCAAACGTCCGGTGTTTCGCGATCGGCACGTTGCCGAGATTCGCATGACGCGCGAGTATCCCCGCCTGGCCCCCGCGTGCCGGATGCTCACCCCGATCTTCCATCCCAACATCGACGAATCGGCGATCTGCGTCGGCGATCATTGGGTGGCCGGCGAGCGCCTGACGGACCTGGCGGTGCGGATCGGGCAGTTGATCGCGTATCAGTCGTACAACATTAAAAGTCCGCTGAACGGCGAGGCGGCGATGTGGGCCGATCTGAATCCCGATGCCTTGCCGATCGACGCCCGAGACCTTTATCCGCCGATGTTGGAGCCAATTGTTTAGCCGGCTCGCCTGCGAGCCGCGTTCTGCTTAAGCCTTCAGCACCAGCATAGTCCAACCCGCGAAGACGCAAAGGCTCAGGATCAGCACCACATAAAACCGGGACATGAACCGGTCGAATTGCATGGTTCGGCGGGCGTCGCGGGCGAGATATCCCAGAAATCGCATGCGCTTGGCGATGCTGCCGTGGCACCAGCTTCGGGCGGCGATGGGAATGTTGTTGACCACCGCGACGCGCTCCAGGGCGGAGCAAAAAATCGCCGCGCCTTCCCGACCGACGTAACTGCGCGGGCGAGGCGCGAGAGCTATTCCGGGCTCGTCGAGAACGACGATATCGGCCAAAACCGGTCGCGCCGCGCTGGGGTTATCCAGCGACGATAGCACGGCGGGTGCCGGCTCACTGGATACGTCAATCGTATTCTGCATCGTCCGCGCGGCGAAGACATCGGCCTGCCGCTCGAATTTGCGGCTGACGTAACCGAAAACCAGGGCGAACAAGCCGATGGCCGCGCCGAGCATCAGCGCGTTCTGCACCGAATCCCCGAGCCAGGCGAGGATCTGCAGCGGCTGCAGGGCGTCGGCGATCATCTGCCCGGGTCCGGCGACGGCCAAAAACATCGCCGCCATCGCCGCCACCAGCCAGAACAAATGGCGGTGCATGACGTGCCCAAGTTCGTGGGCGAAGATGGCTTCGATCTGTTCGTCCCGCATGGTTTCCAGCAGCAAATCGCTCAGCAGCACGTAACGGAATCGCGGGACGAACCCCATCACGGCGGCGTTGCCCATCTGCGATTCGGTCCTCCAAAGCAGCACGTCGCGGAATCCGACGCGGTGCTGCCGGGCGATCTTCTTCAACTTGCGGCGAAGCGGGCAATCGGGCATCGACTCGGTGTGGAGCACGCGACGCAGAATTTCCGGGCTGAAGACCAGAAATATCAGGAACGACGGGAGCGTGATCATCGCCTCGATCAGGTCCTGCTGGTTGGCCAGCACGCCGAAGCGATGAAACATCGGCGGCAAAATCAGCGACAGGGCATCGTGCAGGAGAAGGAGCAATAACGCCGGCGCGATGGTGAACAGAAGTTGCAGGCGAAGGTTCACGAAAAAGTAAGTGCGAAACGAAGGCGGCGGCTGGAGGGGAAGGCTTTGATCGAGTTGAATCAGGATGTTCTGCTCGCGCAGGGCGCGGTCGGCGGGGAATTGCGCCCACCACAGCGCCATCCAGGCGATGAACGACGGGAGACAGCCAAGCAGAAGACCCGGGAGATCGATCGGCAGCCGGCCCAGCGGCGTTTGCCCCAGCAGGGAGAGGATTTCTTCTCTCCAACCCAGGACGAAGATTCCCACGGCCAGCCAGATGGGAATAAGAATTCGACTGGCATAGATCACGGAGTGAAAGGTTCGCAGTCGCCGCTGGATGTGGCTGAAATGGGCCAGGCGAGCGACGCGCCGGCTCCAGGCTGCCAGCACCGCGATCATCGCGAGATGGAAGCCGAGGAAGATCGCGCAGCCGGCCAGGGGAGACAGCCCGCCCATAGGCGGCGTCGAGGGGCTGGACAGCCAGATGATAAGAATTACCAGCGGCAAAAAACGCGACATCGTCTGCTCTTCAAACTATCGGAGTTCCAAAGGGTTGTCGAGAATTTTTAGAAAGCGGGAAATCGAGTCCCATCACTCATCCCGCATTGTAGGCTGGGCCTGATCGGCTTGGACAAAATCGCGGACGGTCGCCGCGCAGACAATGCCCAGGACGATCAGCACCGGAATCGTTCTGGCCGCCAAACGAAATGCCGGATGACGCCTGCGAAAAACGGGAAGATCGCCGGTGAAGGCGAGCAGGGGTGACGCCACAAGCAGGCCGGCCCAGATTTGCTGAGCGGTTGTCAGCGCGTCATCCGTGTAGAAATATCCGTGGATGAGAACGAGTTGAAGGAGCAGGGCGATCGTCTGGGCGAACCCGCGCGAAAAGGAGATTCGGGCGTTCCAGACGGCCAGGACCATGGCGGCGACGGACAGGGCCGCGAGCGCTGCGGCCATTGCGGCGGAAGCCTGGATGTGCCAGCCCATCGCCAGCAGGATGGCGCTGGCCCCGGCGAGTGCGGCGAGGATCAGCGGCGTCGCGACGCCGGGTGAACGATCGGCCAGATGCTCGAACGTGAGCCACCATGCCAGCGCCATCAGCGACAGCGCGTCGATCCACAATTCGGCGGCGGGTCCGGAAATCTGGCGCGGAATCTGCGGGAGCAACAGCAGTCGAACGAAAATCCGCCACAAAAGCAGCAGCACGATGGCCCGCAGCCACAGCGGCGGCTTGAGCAGCGAATCCAGCAGGCCGAGTATCGCCAGCGGGATCGCGAAATAGAAAAGCAGGAAAAGGACGTTGCCGCCCGGCGGCCAGCCGAGTTTCAACTCGAAGTTCCAATACCCAACGCAAAACCCGAGGCTGACGATTGGAGCGAAGATCCATCGGGCGTCGGCGGTGGCGCGGCGGTTCCATGGTCGCCAGGCCGCCAAGATCGCCAAGCCCAGCAACACGGCCGGCAAAACCATCCCGGCCAGGATTTGCATCGGCGTAAAGGGCATTCGCCGCCGTTATTGCTTGATCGCTTCGATGGCGACGACGATGTGAACTTCGTTGCCGATGACCGGCGGCCCGTCGGCCGTCATGCCGAAATCGTTGCGGTTGATTTTGAAATCCGCGCGGAATCCGGTGCGGGTTTCGCCCCTCATGCCTTTGCCCGTCCCGGTGATTTCCATGGGAACGGTGACGGATTTGGTGACTCCCCGGATGGTCAGATCGCCGGTGACGTCCATGGTGGCATCGCCGGTCTTCTTCACGCTGGTGCTCTTGAACGTCATGGCCGGGAATTGCTTGACGTCAAAGAAATCGGGGCCTTTGAGGTCTTTATTGCGATTGGCGTTTCGGGTGTCGATGCTTTCGACTTCGACGCTGATGTCGAAGGTGGTTTGCGTCAGATCGGCGCCGTCGTAGCCGATCGATCCGGCCGGGCCGCCGAACGTGCCGTAAACGTATCCCGCGTCGAGGTGATGAACGTCGAACACAACGAAGGAATGGACGGGGTCCGGCGTGTAATTGTCGGCCAGCGCGGCGGAAGAAAAAACCAGCGCCAACGCCAACGTGCTGAAAACACCCAATCGACGATTCATGAAAGCTCCTTATGAAAAGCGGACGTTCATTCTACGGAAAATCGAGCAGAGTCAAATCGGCGTCTTTCCTGGCGGCGATTGTCCACAGGCATTTTGTGATCGACGTTCGCAGGACGCTGTACAAAATGGGTGTCTGGTCCGATAGCGTCAAAACCACGTTAAATCGGATAAATGAACCGACTATAAATCTTGTTATCTGTTCTTCTCAAAATACCCAAATTAACAAAGTCGCGCGGACGAATGGCCGATGTGATTATCGCCGCCCACAATAGGAGCATATCTATGAGCCAGATGTCTTCTCTCGCCAAGGAAAGCCCTGAATCGATCATGAAATTATCGACCGAGACGGAACGTCGGGAGCATCGGCGGCACGATCTGGAGACCCAGGAGATCACGGTGGATCGCTGGGAAGGGGGCCGGCATTCGGGCAAGAACTTCGGAAAGATAGTCAACATCTCCGCCGGCGGGCTTCGCATCCGCACCAATCAACAGAACGTTCAGCCCGATCATCAGATCCGGGTTCGGATGGAACTGCCCGCCTATGCCGGCATCAGCCCGTTCATCACCCGCGGGGCCGGGATTTCGCCGAAAACCGAGTGGACCGGCTGGATGAGCGTCGCCCGCGTGGCCAAGGTCAGCAAGGACGAATATGACGTGTGCGGCCGACTGATGGACATGGACGAGATCGACCGCGGAATGCTGGGCTTGTACCTCTCGACGCAGCCGCTGGCGGCGTAATCACTCGGCGCAGATTGCAATCAACCCCACCGGCCCCCGGGTTCTCCACCTTTCCGACCCGCGGGCCGGCCTTTTTATTGCGGAAAATGTCATTCCTCACGATTTCCCGACAACAAGAATCGTAAACGTTCCCGGAATCATCCGCGGGCGCCGGCGTCGGCCGCCCTCGGCCTGCTGGGTCGCGGGCGCGGTTGTGGGGGCTTCGAATTGTGCGGTCACCAAAATGACGTTGTGAGTCTTGGAATCCAAGGCGCAGGTCCGAGCGCCCATCTGGGTCTGCACGTTCTGCTCGACCTCAAAACTCGTCGGGCTGTTTTCTTTCACCACCGTCAACGTGCCGTCGCCGTTGGAGCTGAAGGCCTCCAACGTGTCGGGATCGAATGTGCCGGCATCCGTGCGGTGACCCGTCGGCAGCGTGGCGAGAATGTTCCCGGTGTCGGCATCGAGGATGACCATCTTGGCATTGCCGCAGCAGGAGAAAATGCGGCGGTTCTTGGCGTCGAGGCCGATTCCCGACGGGCCGTCGCCTTCGCCGAGCTTGTAGCGAGCGGTGACTTTCATGGCGGTGGGATCGACGACGACGACCTCGCTGGTGCTTTCCAGATTGACGTAAACGTGCCCGTTGCCGTCGCTGGCGCCCTGCTCCGGCTCGCCGCCGAGGTCGATCGTTCCCAAGACCGTTCCATCGGCCGGATTGATGACCGTTTCATTTGGGTCGGCGTGGCTCTCCACGAAAATATGCTTGGTGAACGGCTCGAAAAAGATACCGTCGGGCCGGCCGGTGACGCTGATCTTTTTCAGGACCTTCAGGGTCTTGATGTCGAACATGGTGACGGACGGGTCGTTGCGGTTGCCGTTGCTGGTGAAGCCGTGGCCGGATTCCGTGTCCCAGGCCACGCCGTGAACGTTGGGCGTGTCGGGAATCTCGCCGAGCTTCTTGAGTGAATCGGCGTCGAAGACATCGATGCGGTTGCCGCGGGAGATGTAAATATGGCGGGTGTCGGCATCGACGGCCAGGTAATCCCATCCGCCATCGCCGCCGACGGTGACGGATTTGAGCAGTTTGTATCCGCCGGCGTCATCGGCCCATGCGCTCGATGCCAACATGGAGATGAAGGCGGAGATTAAGATGGAGATCAAGGCAACGAAAGTCAGCTTCAGTTTCATGGATGGCTCCCTTGTTTGGATAGTCTATAAGTTCTTCACATGAAAACCATATGAAAAAGAGCGCGGCCGGAGACAAATTGCGGGTAATGAATAGGATTGAGCCATGCGCCTGGCCCTGGCCCAGATCAATCCGACGGTGGGAGACATCGCGGGAAATTGCCGCAAGGCGATTGATTTCATTGCCCTTAGCCAACGGCAGGGGGCGCAGCTCGTGGTGTTCCCGGAGTTGTCGGTGATCGGGTATCCGCCGAAGGATTTGCTGCTCAAGCCGCAGTTCATCGAGGACAACCTGCGCGGGTTGCAATCGATTGCCGAGCATGCCAGGGGAATCGATGCGGTCGTGGGGTACGCGGAGCGAAACACAAATCCGGTGGGCCGGCCGCTGCACAATGCCGTGGCGCTGCTCCGGGATGGCCGGATCGTCAGCCGCCATTTCAAAACGCTGCTTCCGACCTACGACGTATTTGACGAGAGCCGGTATTTCGAGCCGGGCCCGGCCGAGGAGCGGGAGAACCTCGTGCCACTCGGCGAAGTGGTGGCCGGGCTATCCATCTGCGAGGATTTGTGGAACGACGAGCGGCTGATTCCGCGCCGGCTTTACCATCGCAATCCAATCGCCGACCTGCATCACGCCGGCGCGCAGCTCATGATCAACACCAGCGCCAGCCCGTTTGTCGTTGGCAAGCATCGTTTCCGCCTGGAACTTTTTTCGTCGCAGGTTCGGCAATATGGTCAGCCGCTGGTTTACGTGAACCAGGTTGGCGGCAATGACGAATTGGTCTTCGACGGCAACAGCGTGGTCTTCGACCGCGGCGGCAACGTGATCGCGCAGGCCAAGGATTTTGAGGAGGATTTGATCGTTGTCGATGTTCCCGTCGCCGGCCAATCGGAAACATCATCGGGGCCGATGAATCGGCCGAGCGAGGGAATCGAATCGATCTATCGCGCACTGCTGCTGGGCCTGGGCGATTATGTCCGAAAATGCGGATTTCACAGCGTGGTGCTGGGGCTCTCCGGGGGGATCGATTCGGCCGTCACTGCCGCCCTGGCCGTCGCGGCGTTGGGCAAGGATAAAGTTATCGGCGTGGCGATGCCCAGCCGATTCAGCTCCGAACATTCCGTTGCCGACGCCCGGGCATTGGCGCCAACCTGGGCATCGCACTGCACGTCGTCCCCATCAACGAGGTGCATGAAGCGTATGAGGAAACGCTATCCGGCGTTTTTGTAGGCAGGGCGCCCAACGTCACCGAGGAAAACCTCCAGGCCCGCATCCGCGGGGCGCTGCTCATGGGATTCAGCAACAAATTCAATCATCTGCTGCTGACCACCGGCAACAAGAGCGAAATCGCCGTGGGATATTGCACGCTCTACGGCGACATGTGCGGCGGCTTGGCGGTCATCAGCGACGTGCCCAAGACCACCATTTGGGAACTGGCCCGCTGGATCAACCGGAAGGCCGGGCGCGAGCTGATTCCCCAGAGCAGCATCGACAAGGTCCCCAGCGCCGAGCTTCGCCCCGATCAGACGGATCAGGATTCGCTTCCCGCCTACGACGTGCTGGACGCGATCCTGCATCGGTACGTGGAAGAGGAGAAAGGCGCCGCCGAGATCGTCGCCGACGGATTCGACGAGCAGACGGTTTTGCGCGTCATCCGGCTGATCGATCGGAGCGAATACAAGCGCCGCCAGGCCGCGCCGGGCCTGAAAGTCACCAGCCGCGCTTTTGGTTTCGGCCGGCGGATGCCCATCGCCCAGAATTACCAGCCGCGCCCCCGCCGCCAAAATAGTCGGCGGCCGTCTCGCATTCCATTTAGCCCCCGGCGATTCGCCGGGGGGCATCGCTCAGTGCACGATTTGGACCTGATATTGCGTAATGGTCGCGGTGAAGCCGCCGGCGTTGTTGCTCCACTCGTGTCCGTCCATGGTTCCCAGGAACAGGGCATAGGCGTTATTGGGGACCACGATGATTTGCTGCGTTCCCCCGCTCGATGTTGTCCCATCGCCAACGTAGAACGCCTGGTTCAACTCCGGCTCGAGTTCCAGGTAACTTTGGGCGGACGACGTGCCGAAGTTCAAACCCGTGGGGGTTCCCGGCGAATTGCTCTCGTTGGCCTCCTGAGTGCTGTCGGCGCCGTAGGTCGCGCCGTTCTGGTCCATGAAAACGCCCACGACGGAATTGATCGGCGTGAGGATATTTGATATCCCGTGCTCGGAGTTTTCCAGGCCCGTCGTGCTGGTGGAACTCTGTGCAAGAGTGCCGGTTACGTTTCCCGAATTGGCGCCGGCGCCCGTAGTCGTGGAGTTGGCCGCGTCATCCTCGTAGTAGGCGTATGAACCGCCGGAGTCGCCGTCGGCATACGTATTGCCCGTGCCGCCGTTAAGAAAGCCTTGATTGTTGCCCTCATTGCTCGAGTTGTCCGGGATGGAGACCGTGACGATCGATCCCGGCGTAACAGTCAATTGGAATTCGGTGGGAGAGCCATACGGCTCATCGTTGGAGTAGTCCGTCGAAGAGAGTTTCGTCGAGTCCACAGGTGGTGTGTAGTTGCCAGAGGAGCCGGCGTTGCTGACCGCGGTGGCAACGGCCGCCGGGTTCGCCACGTCATATTTCCACGGGTGGGTGGTGTTTGCCGATGGGGAGTCATATCCGGGATCCGAAACGCTTCCCTTCGTGCCCGATGGCTCGCCCGCCAGCCAGGGATCTCCGTGTGACGAAATATACTGATTTGCACTCGACTCGGCCACCAGGGCGGCCACCGAAGTCGCCGTCACGGTGCAGTTCGCCATGCCGATGATCGAGCCGAAGAGCAGCGGTATCTTGACCTGGTCCGCGGGGACTTGCACCTGGACGGCCTCGAACGTGGTGGAATTGTTCGGGTTGGGGGTGGCGCTGGCGCTGGAGGTGAACACGCCGGTGCTCTTATTCCACACGCCCCACTGGATGTTGGAATTCGTCAAAGTGAGCGCGGAGCCGTTCACATTGTTGGCGGCCGCCAGGGCGATCGCCTCAGTTTGGGTCGCGCTAAGTCCCTGCGGCAGGAAAGCCGCGCTGGCGCGTGCCGCGGCATCGACCGCCCGGCGCAATTCGGTCTTGGAGGTTTGCACACGACCCAGGTCCACCGCCAGCGAGCAGAAGGCCAGCATCGCCACCAGTGAGATGACCACATAGATTATTGCCACGCCTGAACGCCGACTGACCGAGGCAGAGATTTTATACCGCATAGGATTACTATCGGCCGTTGGGGGCGGCGGGTTAATCTCGCAGTCCGATAAAAAATGAGCGGGCGATAGAGCTTGAGCGTGTTTCAAATCAGTGGGTGTAAGAAAACGGGACGGCGGTGAATTTCAGCAGCCCCGTGTGAAAAACAGGGCCATCCCGTTTTTCCGGTCTGCACCTTACGATGAATCGGTCGAGCGGCCTATTTCACAATTTCGACTTCATACTGTGTGACCGTCGCATTGAAACCACCGGTGTTGTTGCTGTATTCGTGACCGTCCATGGTTCCCAGGAACAGGGCATAAGCATTGGGGGGAACCACGATCATCTGCTGAACGTTTGAGCTGGTTTGGCCGCTGCCGACATAGAATGCCTGGTTCAACTGTGGCTCAATCTGGAGATAGTTTTGCGCGGATTGCGTGCCGAAGTTCAATCCTGTCGGCGTGCTCGGCGCGCCGGACTCGGTGGTTTCCTGCGAGCTGTCGGCGCCGTAGGTGGCGCCGTTCTGGTCCAGAAAGACGCCGACCGTCGAACCGAACGGAGTGAGGATATTTGAGATTCCGTGCTCTGTGTTTGACAGGCCCGACGTGCTTGTGGAACCCTGGGCAAGAGTACCGGTTGTGTTTCCCGGGTTTGCATTGCCGCCGGATGTCGTGGAGTTCGCCGCATCATCCTCGGTGTAGGTGTCCGAGCCGCTGAAATTGCCGTTGGCCTCGTAGCCGCCGGAGGATCCATCAAGATACCCATACACGTTATTAATGTTGGATGAGTTGAGCGGGATGGAGACCTCAACAATTGAGCCGGGCGCGACGGTCAAGATGATTTCGGGGGGAGAGGCGTACGGCTCGCCGGTGGAATAGTCGGTGCTCGTGACCTTGGAGGAGTCGGTTGGCAAAGTATAGGAACCGCCGCCGGCATAGGTGGCCTCGGCCGTGGCAACGGCAGTGGGATTGGCCGCGTCATACTTCCATGGGTGGTCGTTGTTCGAACTGGGATTGTCATAGTTGGGGTCGGGGACACTGGCCTTGGTGCCCGTGGGCTCACCGGCCAGCCACGGATCGCTATGCGCGGCAATGTACCGCGTGGTGGAACTGGGTTCGGCGACCAGCGCGGCCACGGAGGTCGCGGTCACGGTGCAGTTCGCCATCCCGATGATCGAGCCGAACAACAGGGGGATTTTGACCTGGTCGGCGGGAACTTGCACCTGGACGGCCTCGAACGTGGTGGAATTGTTCGGGTTGGGGGTGGCGCTGGCGCTGGAGGTGAACACGCCGGTGCTCTTATTCCACACGCCCCACTGGATGTTGGAATTCGTCAAAGTGAGCGCGGAGCCGTTCACATTGTTGGCGGCCGCCAGGGCGATCGCCTCAGTTTGGGTCGCGCTAAGTCCCTGCGGCAGGAAAGCCGCGCTGGCTCGCGCCGCGGCATCGACCGCCCGGCGCAATTCGGTCTTGGAGGTTTGCACACGACCCAGGTCCACCGCCAGCGAGCAGAAGGCCAGCATCGCCACCAGTGAGATGACCACATAGATTATTGCCACGCCTGAACGCCGACTGACCGAGGCAGAGATTCTGCACCGCATACGATTACTATCGCCCCGCTGGGCGTGGCGGGTTAATTTCGTGGCGCGTATAAAAATGGAACGGGCGATCAAGCCAAGGGGAGGTTCTCTTGTCCCATAATGTTCCGGGAATCTCGCGAATTTTCGATGGGGTCGCGGGAAGGCCGTCAATGCCTGCGGGTGAGGAAAAGATACGTCAGCACCGCCAGGGCATTCGCCAGCGTTACCAGAGCGGCCCCGCCGAGCAGGGAACGCACGCCGGGCGGACATGCGTCTAGCGGTGCGTTGATCCAGACCAGCGGTTTCAGATAGATCGGGGCCGGCCGATCAACGTCGTCCGCAATCTCGACGGCCGGGGCCTCTGCCGGTTTCGAGGCTGGAGGAGGATCGCTGGATTCAAATCCGGCAGCCTGCAGCAGGGCGGATCGCTCCTCGCCGGTGGGTTTGGCGTTGGCGGCGTCAGCCGGTTCGGGGCTGGCGGATTTGGGCGAATCGAATCCGGCGGCCTCCAGCAGGGCGGCGCGTTCGGGCCAGTTCGGCCAAGGCCTCGGAAGCGGCGTCGGCGATGGAATCGGCGGCGGCGGATTCGGCGCCGGACGCTTCGGCGGCTGGCGGCTGGCCATCGCCTTCGGCCAATAGACGATCGATCTCGCTGGCCGCCAGTTGGGAAAGTAGTTCGTCGGTTTCTGCCGCGGGTGCCTGTGCCATGGGAATCCTTCCTTGGGGCCGCGCCTCCATGCGCTTTTTCGGACAGGTTGAATGCCAGCATAACGTCGCGGCGGCGCCGAGGCAACGGCGCGCATTTGCCGCGAATCGGCAGCGGTCCGATAATCGGTTCCCATGGCGCGTCTCTTGCCGCCGCCCCGGACGCGAGCCAGGGCCCAGTCGCCTGCCCCGCTGGAAACGAACGGGGGGCAGAACCCCCAGAAGAATCACGGCGCCATCCGCAGCGGAAACACCTTAAATTATATAATTTTCTCTTGCGTTCGCAGATTACATTATATAATTTAGCCCATGAGGAGCTTCCGCTGGAACCAGTGGAATTTGGATCACGTGACACGACACGGCGTTTCCGTGGTCGAGGCTGAAAGGGTCGTCAGGCGAGCCGGCAGGCCCTGGCCTCGTCGTGCTGGAGGGGAAAAATGGATCGTCGAGGGCCGCGGCCTGGGTGATCGTCCGATACGCGTGGTGTATCTGGTCGATTCCGATGAGGCAATTTTCATCATTCACGCCATGCCGCTGACCACGCGGCGACGGCGACGGAGCCGGTGACTATGAAGAACAAGAAGTCCCCCGTCGAAAGATTTATGGCGCTCTCTGAGGCCGAGAAGGAAGCGGAGATCGCGCCATTCCAGAAGGAAGATTTGGGCCCTGGCTTGCCGGGACGGGCGATCACGCCGGCGGAGCGCAAGAGATGGCGGCGGGTCAAGCGACGCCTGGGACGACCTAAGATTGGCCAGGGCGCGGCGATCGTGCCCGTCAGTATCGAGCGCGGGCTGCTCCAGAAAGTCGATGCCTATGCGCGAGCGAATCGCCTCAAACGGTCCCAGATGGTGGCCGAGGGATTACGGCTGGTCATGCAAACCCGAAGGGCCGGATGACGTGAAAAACCGAACGGGCATGACCTTGCCGCGTCGCGCTGGCAACGTCGCCGAGGCAATGCCGCGCATTTGCCGCGAATCGGCGGCGGTCCCATAATCGTCTGCCATGCGCCGAATACTTGTCTCCCACGTCCACGTCGGGCGGATCGAGCTTGCGGCGGCTCCGGCTCACCACCTGCGCGACGTTCTTCGCCTGAGCGCTGGGGCGGAGCTGGAAGTCTTCGATTCCGCCGGAGGAAGCGGGCGGGGGCGGATTGCCTCGATCGCGCCCGGCGGGGTCTCGATCCAGATCGAGCAGATCAATCCTCCGCTGGCCCAGCGGCCGCCGGTCGTCGTCGCCGCCGCCCTGCCCAAGGGAACTCGCGCGGATTGGATGATCGAAAAGCTCAGCGAGCTTTGCGTCGATCGCTTCATTCCCCTGGCGGCCCAGCGCAGCGTGGTTTTGCCGCGCGGCGAGGCGAAGGTTCAGCGCTGGCGGAGATTGGCGGAGGAATCGGCCCGGCAATCCGGGCGGCGTTACGTCATGCGCATCGACGCCCTCGCCGAGCCTCGGGCCGTTCTGGAGCAGGCGCGAAACGAAAACATGACGCCGTGGTATTTGTCCCCGGCCGACGATGCCGTGCCGATTTTTGAACTCTGCGCGGCGATGCCGGCGGGGCTGGTGTTTCTGGTCGGCCCGGAAGGGGGATGGAGTCCCGCGGAGATCGAGGCGTTCGCCGCGGCGCGAATCCCCGCCGCTCGGATCACGCTGACGATTCTCCGGGTTGAAACGGCGGCGGTGGCGGCGGCGGCGATCGTGCAATCCGCCTTGACGCTCGGCCCCGCCGGGGCGACCATCCCTCCCGACGCCGCGAGGAAATCCTCTTGAGCCAATATCCCTATCCCCCGCCGCCCTATTCGCCGCCGATGGTCGATCCGTCGGCCTGGGCGCAGGCCCCGCCGAATTCCGACGGCCGCGCCGCCGGCTTGTGGCAGTTGATCCTCGGCTCCCTGGTTTTCGTCGGCGGCACCTGCGTGGGCGCGGCCATTTGGGTGGCGCCCGATGAACTGGTGATGCAAGCGGCGCGGCAGCAGCAGGCTTCGCTTCCTCAAATGCAGAATCTCTCGATGGTGCAGGAAATACGCCTGGTCTTTTCGGTCTTTTCCGGAATGATGTTGCTCACCGGCGGATTGCTTCTGCTGCTGACCATTTTCGTGCGCCAGGGCGGAAAGGCATCCACGATCTGTTCGATCGCCGTGAACTGCCTGGTCGGCTTGTTCCTGGGGATGAGCTTGCTCAGCGACTTACTTCAGGTGGCGGCCAATCCGATGGTGATCGCTCCGCTGCTGCTCACCTTGGGCGTTCTGGGTTTGTGCATCGTCACCATCGCCAAGCTGGTCGTGGCGCTCAAATCCGCCGGCAGCGCCCAGGCGCAGGCGATGCAACAGGCGTACTATTGGATGATGCAGCAGCAGGCCGGGGCGTATGGGCAGGCAGGATATGGCGGCGGCTATCCCCCGCCGCCGCAGGAGAATCCCGCTGTTCCGCCAGAGCATGCCGCACAGGCGGGTCAATCGCCTTCGATGCCCAGCGATCGCGGGAAGTAATCCTGCTTCATCGCCCGCTTGGCCAGTGCGAGGGTCTCCTCGGCCAGGACGTTGGCGCGCCGCGTGCCGGTTCGCAGGGCATCCAGAACCTCGTCCGGCCGGGATTCATATTGCGTGCGGCGCGTGCGGATCGGCTCGATCAGCGCATTGAGCACCTCGACCAATTTTCGCTTGATGAGGACGTTGCCGACTTTGCCGGCGCGGTAGGCCTCCTCCTGCTCGGCCACCCACGCTTTGTCGGGATTGAACGTCTCGTGGAAAATCCAGAGCGGATTATTCTCCACCGTGCCGGGATCGGTCGCGCGGATGCGCTTGGGATCGGTGTACATGGCCATGACTTTTTTCTGCACGGCATCGGCATCATCCGAGAGAAAAATCGCGTTGTTGAGGGATTTGCTCATCTTGAGCAATTCGCCGGTGGGACCGGGCCCGCCGGTGCCGACGAGCCGGCGAACTCTTCCCAGTTTGGGCTCGATGATCGGAAACACCCCGCCGCGCGCCACGTAATCCGAGTCCTCGGTGTGCGGATCGACCCCGCAGTAAATCTGGTCGAATCGCCTCGCCACCTCGCGGGTCATTTCCAGATGCGGAAGCTGATCTTCCCCCACCGGCACCAGCGCCGGACGAAACGCCAAAATGTCCGCGCACTGCCCCACAGCATAAAGGGGAAAGCCGAAGGAAATTTCCTCGCCCAGCCCCTTGTCGCGGATTTCATCCTTCAGCGTGGGATTGCGCATCACCCGATTGAACGGCAGAAGCATGGCGAAGAAAAAGGTGAGTTCGTCAATGGCCGGCACTTCGCTTTGGATGAACAGCGTGCTGCGGTTGGGATCGATTCCCACGGCCAGGTAATCCGTGGCGATGTCGATCACGGACTGCCGAATCTCCGCCGGCTTATCAGCCCGGGTCGTGAAAGCGTGTTTGTTTGCGATGATGAAATAGCAGTCAAACTGATCCTGCAGCGCCAGCCGGTTTTCGACGCTGCCGACGTAATGCCCGAGATGAAGCCTGCCGGTCGGGGTATCGCCGGTGAGAATCCGCTGCCGCGCGTCCATGGGCGGGATTTATACGATAATGCGCGGGAAGAATCGAACCGCGCCGCGTCCAACAGCGGAGCGCTCGCAACCGTTGCCCCTTGCCGTTCAGGGTGATTTCGAGAGAATTATTGTCACGGATCAGCTGAATATCACACCCCCGCTCATTTCCGCGCACAAGAGGAAACTCTTCGCTTGAATATCCGCTATAATATTGACGCTGACAGCGAACTGCCGCACATATATCGCCACAACGTCTCCGAAAACGAAGTCGAGGACGTTTTGCGAGGACCGCTGGAGAACCGGCCTGGCGACGGAAAATCGCGAGCGTTAATTGGCCGGACCCGTCAAGGCCGATACCTGCGAGTCATCGTTTCGATCGATTGGGACGGGCAAGGTGTTTTCGTCATCACTGCCTATGATCTGCGTGGCAAACCGCTTAAAGCTCTACGCCGCCGCATGAAAAAGCGAGGCCAGTCATGAAAATCAAATCAGCAAATCAAAAAGCTCGCGCCGGCTCGGCCAAGAAGGATCCCAACCGATACCCCAAGGGTTTGAGCCGCCGAAAGGTGCAAGCGATCGTCGCCCACTATGAGAATCAGACCGAGGACCAGGCCGTTGCCGAAGACGAAGCCGCTTACCACAGCAACCGCGTGACCATGATGGGCGTACCAGTTGATTTGGTTCCCAAAGTCCAAAAGCTCATCGCCAAGCGATTCGGATAGAAGAGGAATGAAGCTGCACTACTACAAAGAGACCGATTCGCTCTACATCGACCTGGCCGACGCCCCATCCGTTGAATCCCAGGAGATTCGGCCGGGAATCGTCCTGGATTTCGACGCTCAAGGCCGCCTGGTTGGGATCGATATCGACCACGCCTCCAAGCACGCCTCGCTCCAATCCCTGCAAATTGACGAACTGCCCCTTCGCCAAGTCGAGGTTGCCTGAGCCGGCTGGCGCGACGTTATGCCGATTTTATACGATAAATTAGCGGGCAGTTCGAACGGAATGGGGCGCTGTTCCTGGTTGACCATAGTGGCATGATGGGATATACGGCGGCCTATAATAGACATCCGAGGTGCTGTCATGACCGTTACGATCTCGTTGCTTCCTGATGACGAAAGGCGGCTCGCCCAGCTTGCCGCGGCGAGTGGAACGGACATGGCGGAGTACGTCCGGCGGCTAATTAAGAAAGAGATCGACGCGCCGCTGTCAATCGTTGAGGCCGCGGAACCGTTGGCTCGGGCCGTGGAGAAGAGCGGAGTCAGCGACGACGAGTTCACATCAATTCTGCAACAAGCTCGAAATGAGGACCGGGAGGCGCGTCGAGTCCATGGACGCGGGCAGAGGCCGGCATGAGCGCCAAAAGGGCAAGGGCCGTTTTTGATTGCATGGTTTTTCTTCAAGGGGCCGGGAGTCGGCGTGGGCCGGCGAGACAGTGTTTGGAGTTGGTCGATTCCGGCCAAGTTACGCTTTGCCTCAGTCCGGTGACTTTGTTCGAGTTGGCCGACGTGCTTGCCCGTCCCATCATCCATCAGAAATTTCCGCTGCTCAGAGCGGAGGACGCGGAGTCGTTGTTGCGAGCGGTTCGCGCCAAGGCCGAGCTCTTCATCGACGTGCCGAGCGTCCTTACCCTGCCAAGGGATAGAGACGATGAAATCTATCTTGACCTGGCCGTGGCGGCTAACGCTGACTATCTTGTCACTTGGAATGAGCGCCACCTGACATATCTGATGCGCGGGGATACGCCGGAGGGGCGGGAATTTCTCGGACGCTTTCCCACTCTTGTAATTCTCGACCCCACCCAGTTTCTTCGGGTCATGAGACCCTAGACTGTCAAACCTGAGGGGTCCGGAAGGTCGTTCTTGCTTGCCATAGATAAGAATGCAAGGAAATACTTCCTGACCCCTTATCTCGCTCGCATTCGCGCCTCCGGGGCTTCACGCCGCGAATTCATACACCGGCGTTTGCATCGTTCGCACGGGCCGGTGCTGGCCGCGAACGATCGCATGAATGCGCTCGACCGTCTCCGGTGAGAAAAACTGTTCGCCGGTCTCCACGCAAACTCGGGCCGGAACGTGCTCGATGACGATGATCCGGCCATCCACTTCAATGGTGCACGTGACCTGTTTGCTTTCCATTGTTTCAACCGGACGGTTTGGATTCATGACTTCCTCGTATGCCAGATGAAGCCTGCCGGTCGGGGTATCGCCGGTGAGAATCCGCTGCCGCGCGTCCATGGCGGGTTTATACGATAATGCGCTCGAAGAATCGAACTGCCACCGGCGCACCCATCCCCGAAGAAAACTTGCGTCCACAGGCCGCACCTCAACCGTTCCTTCACAGCCCCGCTTGTCCGACCTCCGGCTACTGTTCGGCGAAATTGCGCGTGCGTGCCATACGCGACGCAGCTAGACCCATACCCCTCGTTCCCATTCTTTCCCATCTCCAATTAGTATATCGTATTAGCAATATCTGAATCCTGACTGCCTCTGCCACCGGATCTTGAAAGCATCAATGACCACGCGAAGCCATGAACAGACGATCAATACCGCCCTTGGAGAAGTCCTGCAGAGCCTGGGACGAAGATGGACTGTACGTTCAGAGGAGATCGGCAACATCATCGAGGGAGGCGGACGCCCGGACCTACTAATCGAAAGGGCCGATGGTTGGCCGATTGTTGTGGAGGCTGAAGTTGGGAACCACGCTCAGGCGGAGATTGAGGCCCGATCCCGGCTCGGCAAACGTCTAATCAGCAGCACGCACTCCATAGATACGGCTTTCGCCTTGGTATACCCCGACGAGCTTCGCAGCCATCGTGGGGGAGAACTTCGCAATGCTATCCAAGAAGCGAGCCTCGCATACGCTCTGTTATCAACCGGAGCCGATGGCCGCACTGTGCGATTTCCATCTTATGGCTGGCTCTCCGGCGGGGTCGTCGAATTGGCATTGCTTATACATCGATCTAGCGTACCCGCGTGGAAAGTCGAAGGTCTCGCCGATGCGCTCGAACTAGGCGTTAATCAAGCGGCGGGCGCACTGTCTGCGGGGCACCCAACAGGTTCGCCCGTGGGTCTGGCCGTGGCTGATATATTCGCGCAGAGCGATGACGCTGCGGGCCAGACAAGAAGAATGGCAATGACAGTGATTGTAAATGCTCTTGTATTTCACGAAGCTTTGGCGGAGGCGGAAATGTTGGTCCGCGATCAACCCGGCGAGAGTCGGTCGGTCAGACCTACTAGAGAGTTCCGCGCCCATGGAGCGTTTCTTCCGACATCGCTGATCGATGAATGGGAAAAGATCCTTGCGGTCAATTACTGGCCCATCTTTCACACTGCCGGATCAATTCTTCGAGCATTGCCGACGGCGACTGCTGCATCAACACTCGACACGCTCTGGAAGACTGCCGAAGAACTGGTCGCCGGCGGTGTCACGAGATCACACGATCTGACAGGTGTGGTCTTTCAGCGACTGATCGCGGATCGGAAATTCCTAGCAACTTTTTATACCAGACCTGCCGCTGCGGCTCTGCTGGCGAGCTTGGCTTTGCCACTTCCGACGCCGCTCGGCGGAACGGGCTGGAATGACGCAGAAGTCCTTGCTCGAGTGCGAATAGGCGACTTTGCTTGTGGGACGGGGACTCTCTTGTTGACGGCATATCAGCGATTGGGTCTTCTGCATGAAGTTCACGGAGGGAATCCCACAGCACTCCATCCCGTCATGATGAGGCAAGGATTGGTTGGATTGGACGTATTGAATGTTTCTGTACATCTCACGGCCGCAATGCTCGCTGGCTCGTACCCGGGCACTCCGTTTGACGGCGAATGCCTCTTGACAATGCCTTACGGCTCGCATCAGTGGGGAGTTTGCCTTGGGTCACTTGACCTATTGGACAGCCAAACTCCGATCCGGATCATGCAGGCAGCGGCTCACACCGCTGGCGGTAGGGGTGGAGAGCAAGTGCGTGACCTCCTGGAGAGAGTTGGTCACGGCCATTTTGATCTAGTGATTATGAACCCACCATTCACGAGGCACGGTGCTCGGGAGGGTGATCGGACTCAAGTTCACAACCCAGCCTTTGCTGCGTTCGAGGCCGACGAAGAGGAGCAGAATAGACTGGCAGCACACCTGAGAGCGCTCGCCGCCGGCGGTGCCGCACATGGCCACGCCGGGCTCGCCTCATACTTCGCCGATTTGGCGCATCGTAAGACGGCACTGGGCGGAAAGATCGCTTTAGTCCTGCCCTTGTCATCGATGAGTGGCATGTCGTGGGATGGTGTCCGAAGTCTCTGGCGCTCTCAGTATTCATCGATTTTGGTAGCGACGATTGCTGAAAGGGGCTCCCACACACGATCATTCTCAGCTGACACGGGAATGGCCGAGTGTCTCGTAACTGCCGTTAAGGCGCGCCCGAATGACCACCAGCCGAGAGCGACCTTCGCCATTCTTGATAGACAGCCAGAGACCACGCTCGAAGGTGAGTTGACCGCGCAAGCGATTTCTTCAGCCCTCGCAACCGGTGGTGTGCGAAAGCTAGAGGACGGACCGTTCGGTGGTTCTAAGCTATCACTTGGCGAGACGTACATAGGCACTATGATCGACTGCCCGCTTCCGGCCGAGGGAGCATGGCAGATAGTCGGGATCAGCGATATTAGCCTGGCTCAGACCGCTTACCAGTTATCGTGCGGTCGCTTATGGATCGAGGGTATGTCGGCCGACAGCGATCGAACCATCCCCGTAGCTCCCGTTGGCGACGTATGTAATCGAATTGGCCCACACGACCTGGACATTACCGGCGCTGAGATAAAGTCGGATGGATTACCGCAGGGCCCATTCGAGAAAATTTCAGGCCCCTCGTCAGCGGCCGCCTTTCCATGTCTCTGGAACCATGAAAGCGTTCGAGAGCGCCGTCTAACCGTGCTTCCTGACTCTCACTGCCAAATTCGGCAGGTATCAGGTGGGGTGCCAGAGAGGCTGCGAGAACGAGCAGCGGCCCGCTGGGCAACCGCCTCCCGCGCTCATTATAACCGGGATCTTCGGTTTAACTCGCAGTCTTTAATCGTCGCGATGACCGATCGACCAAGCCTCGGAGGCCGCGCCTGGCCCTCGGTGGTTTTCGAACTCCCGATTCACGAGTTCGCTTTCGCCCTCTGGTGCAACTCCACGGCTGGCCTGCTATGTCACTGGTGGATGTCAAATAAAACCCAGGAGGGAAGGGGTAGTACGACCGTAACCGGCATTCCCTTAATCCCTACACTTGACGTGCGGAGATTATCAACTGCGCAGCTCGACACCGCACAACGTGCGTTTCGAGCACTCAGTGAGGAGCGCTTTTTACCTTTTGACCAGATTGACGAGGACGCCGCGAGAGCGGCGCTCGATCAGTGCATGCTCGTGGATGTACTCGGCCTTGATGCTGGCTTATGCGAAACCGGAGGCCCCATCGAACTCTTGAGGCGAAAGCTGGCTGCCGAACCCCAAGTGCGTGCCAATAAGCAAACGCGGATAGTGTTTACAACAATGGGCGAGGAAAGCGTTCGGCGGACGCCAGAAGGCTTGCATTGACATTGAAATGCTGGTGGCGGTAGCGCCGGCGATGGGACATTTCGGGACGTCCTGCGAACAAAAAACCCGAAAACTGTTCAGTTTTGTTCAGTTTTGTTCAGTTCTACACGCCTTTGCTCCCGGTTCCTCCGAACCCGCACTTGGCGAATCGGGTACTCAAACGCACTCGCCTCTTGTAACATCCCTCCCACCCATGGCTGAAGCCAACAAAATCATCTACTCCATGCTCGGCGTCAGCAAGTCGCACGAGAAGAAAGTCATCCTCAAGGACATCCGGCTGTCCTACTTTTACGGGGCCAAAATCGGCGTGCTGGGGTTGAATGGGTCGGGGAAAAGCTCGCTGCTGCGCATCCTGGCTGGCGTCGATACGAAATTCGAGGGGGAGATCAGCGTGCAAAGCGGATACACCATCGGGTTCCTGGAGCAGGAGCCGCATCTGGATGACTCGCTGACCGTTCGCCAAACCGCCCTGCAGGGGATGCAGGCAGCGACCGATCTGCTGGCGGAATTCGAGCGCATCAACCATCGGTTGGCCGAGCCGATGAGCGATGCGGAGATGAACAAGCTGCTGGAGAAGCAGGGCGCGGTGCAGGAGAAGCTCGATGCGTCAAATGCGTGGGATTTGGATTCGCAGGTGGAAATGGCGCTGGATGCGCTGCGTTGCCCGCCGGGGGATGCGGCGGTGAAGATACTGTCCGGCGGGGAACGGCGGCGGGTGGCGCTGTGCCGGTTGCTGTTGAAGAAGCCGGATATTCTTCTTCTCGATGAGCCGACGAATCATCTGGATGCGGAATCGGTGGCCTGGCTGGAGCAGCATTTGTCGCGGTATGCGGGGACCGTCATCGCGGTGACGCACGACCGGTATTTTCTGGACAACGTGGCGGGTTGGATCCTGGAGCTGGACCGGGGGCAGGGAATTCCCTGGAAGGGGAATTACACGTCGTGGCTCGAGCAGAAGCAGGCGCGATTGGCGCAGGAGGAGAAGTCCGAAAGCAGCCGGCAACGGGCTTTGGCGCACGAGCTGGAATGGGTGAGGAAGTCACCGAGCGCGCGGCGGGCGAAATCGAAGGCTCGGCTGGCCGCGTATGAAGCGATGTTGAATCAGGATGCGCAAAAACGAGCTGGGGAGATCGAGATTTATATTCCGCCCGGGCCGCGCTCGGCGCGAAGGTGATCGAGGCCGTGAATGTGACCAAGGCGTATGGGGAGAAGATTCTGTTTCAGGAGATGAGCTTCATTCTTCCGCCGAACGCCATCATCGGGGTGATCGGGCCGAACGGGGCGGGCAAGACGACGCTGTTTCGGATGATCACCGGACAGGAAAAGCCGGATTCCGGGGAGTTGCGTTTGGGCGAAAGCGTGAAGCTGGCTTACGTCGAGCAGAGCCGCGATGCGCTCGATGCCCAGAGCAGCGTGTGGGAGGCGATCACGGGAAAGCAGGAGATGATTCGGCTGGGATCGGTTCAGGTGAATTCGCGTGCATACGTATCGCGGTTCGGATTCAGCGGGACGGACCAGCAGCGGATCGTGGGGACGCTTTCCGGGGGTGAGCGCAATCGGGTGCATTTGGCGCGGATTCTCCGGCAGGGGGCGAACGTGCTGCTGCTGGACGAGCCGACGAACGACCTGGACGTCAATACCATGCGGGCCCTGGAAGAGGCGCTGGAGAATTTCGCGGGTTGCGCGGCGGTGATCAGTCATGACCGCTGGTTTTTGGATCGGATCGCGACGCATATTCTTGCCTTCGAGGGGGAAAGCCAGGTGAAATTCTTTGACGGGAACTACAGCGAATACGAAGCGGATCGCAAGCGTCGGCTGGGGATCGACGCCCAGAGGCCGCATCGAATTTCATATCGAAAACTCACATTGGGGTAGAAACCGGCATTGGGGCGGGCCTATCATCGCGCAGGAGCGGGGAACGGGAAAAGGCCTTGCGGCCAAGGTTGCGGCCGCTCGAAGTGTCCGTTGGGAAAACGCGGACTTTGCCCGATGACGGCTCGGTGGAATTAGTCTTACATGGCGCAGCAGAGGATTTTTTATGGAACACCGTACACGTGCCAGCGGGTTTGCGTCGATGGATCAGCGTAAGCAGCGAGAGATCGCCCGCAAAGGCGGGACGGCCGCGCATCAAAAGGGGACCGCTCACGAGTTTACGACGGAGGAAGCGCGCTATGCGGGAAGAAAGGGCGGGCAGCAGGTCAGCGCCAATCGGAGCCACATGATTGAAATCGGGCGGCTGGGAGGCCGTCGTTCGGCGGAGTCGCGTCGCAACCGGGCATCGGCCGGGAATCAGCAAGGGCCTGTGGAGGTGACGGTTTCTTCAGCGGTTCGCGCGGATCAACAGAGGGAAGAGCCCGCCATGCGGCCGCAGTAACCGGCCGTCGCGGACGGCGGGCTTGTTTCTTATTCAGGCGAGAACTTTTACCGCTCTGCGAAGGGTTGGGACAAGGCCCAAGGCCAGCAGAGCGACGAGGCATTGCCAAGCGGCGAGCGGCGCCGCAACGACCTCGCTGACGAAACCCTGCGGTGATTCGTCCAGAGTAAAGCCGGGGAAAGCATCGCTCAGCGCCGGATTGCCATCGATCAGCAAATCATCGCCAGGATTGCTGCTTCCCCAATTGGAGGATGCGCCGTCAAGCTGGCTTCCGGTGTAAGTCACCATGGTGCGCGGGGCGTTCAAGTCAACGGTGGTGTAATTGACGCCGGTGCCGAACGGGGGCGCGAAGACGTTGGAGATTCCGTCAAACGTTGCCGAGCCGGAAAGTGCGAACTTAAAGCTGGTCCAATCGGAGCCGGTTGAGTTTCCGATCGTTTCGGTGGCGATTTCGATGTACGGAACGGCGTCGGTGCTGACCTGCGTAAAGGTGATGCCCTGGGGATTGCCGTCGGCGAAGGTCACGGCTTCATTTTGGATTATGAGGGTTTGGCCATTGACCGAGATGCCGCTGGCGGTGACGGCTGGATCGGTGGCGATCTGCCAGCCGCCGACCGTCGTGGGGTCGCCACCTTGCAAGGTCACCGATGCAGCATTTGCGTGATTAAGCGCCAGGCCCAAAACCAGGGACAGCGCAGCAGTCACCGCGTTCTTTAGTAATCCGGACATGTTCTTCAGCTCCTTAACGTCCAAGACACCTGACACGTCAGATGGCTAGGCGCTGCAGTTGGTTTGGCAGCGAATGATCTCTCTTCTTCTGCTCGCAAGACTCCGCAAGCCACCCAGCTCGAGAGTCCATTAACCCACCGTTAACTTGGCGCAAGCGCCAAGTTGACGACGGATACTATAGCCTGGCGGACTTTCCGATACAAACAGAAAAACAGCATCTTTCGCTCTGAATGGAGGCGAGGGAGGAGTTTTCGGCCATTGCGTCCGATAAAGCTGGTTCCGTCCGCTTAAACGTCAGGCAAGGAATAGAACGAATATCCATCAAGCCGAGGGAATGGCCAAGCGGATGAACAGCCTTGATTTATGAGAAAGGGGATAGAAACTGGGCAACGGGACGGGGTTGACCGGCAGAACTCCCTGGCGGCAACGGCCTGGATTACCTGGCGGCGGGGGAGAAATCCGTTCCGCTCACCGAGTTCTGGGAAGCGCTATTGCGAATGGCAAGCCTGAGGCTATCCAATTCGGCCTGTAAATCGCCGCTGAGATGAGTGCCCGGCAGAATGAGGGTGTCAATTTGGGAAAGATAGCGAACGGCAGCGTCGATCCGGTGGGTATTGGCATAGGTCGAGGCGAGGCCGATCAGGATGTTCAGGTTCCTGGGATCATTGGCATATCCCTTTTGGAATGCGGCGATGGCATCGTCGGATCGGCCCTGCTTGAGCAGAATCTGAGCCTGCGTATCAAAAAAGCTGGCTAAATTGGGATCTTCCGGATGGCTGGCGATGGCTTGTGAAACCAGACTTTCGGCTACCTTGAGCGAGGCGGGATCGCCACTGCGGCGCAATAGATCGGCCAAATTGTTCAGAGCAACGCCGTTATTCGGATCGAGCTTGAGAGCCTGGCGATACGCCTGCTCGGCCGAGTCGGCATCGCCGGTTCCGGTGAGCGCCGATGCGTAGATCAGCCATTGCGGCGCGGTCATCCGGCCTGATTGCAGGAACGGCTGGAGGGCCTGTGCGGCGAGGGCGCAATCCAGTGGGAAATTCTGGCGATCGGCACAGGCAAGATAGGCCTCGGCGAGGCCCGCGTGTTCATCGATCGATTTCGGATCAAGCAAGGGACGAATCTGGTCAATCCATCGTCCCGACAGGACGCCGTCGCTATAAGCGTCGGGCGCGATTTGCAACCAGGCGAGGCGCCACTGGGCCGAATTCCGGGCCAGCGGTTGCAGCAGGGCCGCGGCTTCCGATTCGCGGCCGGCGCGAATCAACGCCTGGGCGTAGATGGTGAGCAAGGGCTGGTTATCGTCGGGGTGAGCCTTGGCGTCGGACAGATAGGGGGAGAGGCGGTCGATGGCGTCCTGGGCTTGATCGACGAGAAGATCGGCCTTGGCGATGAAGATGTCCGGGGGCTGGGCGTCATCGGTGACGCGCTGTCGCCACTGGTGGGCGGCGACGATGGCGTCGTTCCAATTTCCGGCGGCGGCGTTGACTTCGGCACAGGCTCGGGCGACGTCGATGGATTGGGGGAACCGGCCCATCGCCTTGCTGGCGACGGCCGCCGCTTCCGCGGCATGGCCTGACGCCACCAGCCGGCGCGTCGCCAATTCGTAGAGCGGCTGGAAGTCGGGGTATTTTTCCAGAAGGGCCTGGATTTGCGTGATGGGCGAAGCCGGGTCGGTCGCGACGGCGATGGTGTCGCCGGCCGCGGCGCTGTGCGGATCCCTGGAAATCGCATCAATGAGCGACCCCAATTCGTCGGAGCGCGGGAAACGCGCGAAGGCCGCGATGGCATTTTGCAAAAGGGGCAGCGTTTCATCGTTGGGCCAGCGGGCCATCGCCGCGGCGAGGTCGCTTTGGGCCACGCTCCAGTTTCGCTGCCGCATGAGGAATTCAATTTGGCGGATGCCGTAGATGGGATCGTCGCCGGAAGCCTGTATGGCGTCTTGATACAGTTTTGCGGCTGCTTCGACGGTTCCGCGCTGTTCCTCGAAACTGGCGAGGATAAGTTGCCGCTGTCCCGGCGGGAGGGGGATTTCGCTGAGGCGGTCGAGGAACTTGTGGGCTTCGGGCAACTGCCGGGCGGCTCCGAAGAAATCGGCGGCCTCGCGGATCGTGCCCACGTCAAGCTGTCTGGCATGGACCAGATTGAAATAAATCGCCGCCGCTTCGCTCGGACGGTTTTCCAGACGGTACACCTTGGCGAGCGTGGCGTCGTGCAGGACCTGGTTGGTGGCGTTGGGATAAGCCAGGAGCATGCTTTCGGCGCGTTGCATGTCGCCGTCGGCGGCGATGAGGGTTGCGGCGACCAGGGCCATGTCCGGCGGAAGGTTGCTGATTCTCGCGAGCTTGTCGAATTCCACCCGTGTTTCGTCACTCTTGGCGGCGTTGTGAAGGGCCTGGAGGAAGTTGAATTGCGCCTGAGGCGATTGCGGCTCCAGGTCCGCCGCCTTGTGCCACTCGTCGAGCGCGCCGGAAAAGTTTTTCAGGCGCGAATAAGCGGTGGCGAGCAGGACGTGCGGCAAATACTCCTGGGGATCGCCCGTGGTGATGCCGCTGAGGATCACGACCGCCTCGGAAGCCTCGCGCTCGCCGCTGTCGCCGCTGAGCAGCCATCGCGCATAGCCGGTCTTCCAGGCGATGGCCTGGTCGCCGGTGAGCGACTGCAAACGGTCGATGGTCGATTTGATGAATGCGCGGTTGGACCAGGCGGAATCGGCGGTGGTCAGAATCGCGGTCTGGACGGCGATGTCGGTCGGATAGGCGTCTCCCAGCTTCTGCCAGTCGGCGGCGGCGGCGGGGTCGTGGGATGCTTCGCGATATTGACAGATCGCGCGTTGCCAAAGTGCGGCGTCGCCGGGGCTCTTATCTTTATCGCGATCGTCCTGGAGCAGGCGAAGCCCATCGGACGCGCCGCCGGCGCCGAGCAATTCCATCGCCCGCGCGTAGGCCAGACGCGGAGTCGCGCCGTATTTCCGGTCGAAGGCGGAATAGAGCGTGTCTTCCATTCCGAGCTTGGCGGCTTTACTGAGTTGGACAAGGCTCATGAGCGTATCCTCGCCGTTGGGGCCGAGGTTGTTGCAGGCGCCTTTGATGGCATCGATAGCCGCGGCCCGCTGGCCGGTCTGCGACAGCAGAGCGACGTAAATGGGGAGGGTCCCCGGCTCGTAGGGGATTTGGGTTTGAAGCTGCTTGACTTCATTGAGCAAAGCGGCGGCGGCGGCGGGGTCGGGCGCCGCGGAGAGCCTGGCAAAACTGACTTCGACGTTGGCGACAGCGGGCGCAGATCCACCGAGCCATGGGCATTGGTTCCGGCGAGGGTTCCCTCTTCGGCGGCGCGGCTGGCCTCGGGGCTGGCGCCTTGGCCAAGGCTCACCAGCAGCAGGGCCAGTCGGATGTGGGGTTCGGCCCAACTGGGCATTTGGCGACAGGATTGCCTCCACTCCTGCAGCGCCAGCTCGTTTTCGCCCATGTCCGAGTACGCGACGCCGAGCAGGAATGCGATGTACCCGTTGTCGGGCAGGGCGGCCTGCGCGTCGCGATAGTGCGCGATGAGCGTCTTCAAATCCTCCGGCGGGGAACTGAATTGCGCTTTCAAGGCCGTTGACCATCCAACGGCGACAGGATCGTCAGGTCCGCGGGCGGCCAGTTGGCTGACCAGCGCATCGGCGGATTTGCCGTCGTTCAAGCCGTAGAGGGCAAGCGCCTTCAGGGCGATCAACTGGGGATCGGTCGTGGGGGCGGTTGGGTCGAGGTCCTTCAGGCGGGAGGTGACTTCCCGGTAATTCCGATTCTCCCAAAGCCTCAGAATCAATTGCTGGCTCAACTGCGAATCGCTGAATTTGGTGGAAGCGCGGGCGAGCAAATCCTGGGCGGCGCCGAATTGGCCGAAACCATCCAGCAGGGCGGCGTTCGTTTTGGCGAACTGACTCGTGGGGGGATCCTGTTGAGCGGCTTGCAGGATCAGCTTTTCGTAAGCCTGGGAGTCGTCGCTGCGCTGTTGGGCGGTCTGGGAGCGGGTTTGTCCGAAATAATACGCCCAGGCCTTGACGATCAGGAACCTGGGATCGGCGGGGTATTTCGCGCGCAGGGCGTCGGCGCGTCGATGCATCTCCGATGCCGGACGGGCCATCGCCTGCATGATCTCGAAATTCAGTTTCTGCATCTCCAGGTCCGTGGGCGCGAGGAGGGTGTAGCGGTCGGCGGCGAGGGCGGCATCCTGGAACTTGCGCTCCCGAGCTTTGATTTGCGCGATCGCCTTCAGAGCGACCAGATCGTCTGGATTGCTTCGCAGGAGGTCGTTGGCCCGCGCCAGCGCATCGGGCTCGTACGCGGGAGAGGGGGCCTCCATCTCCAGGAGGTGACGGCGTTCCTCTATATTTTCCGGGACCAGCGCGAGTACTGGCGCAGGTTGGCGATCGCCAGCACAATGTAATCGTCGTTTTTCGTCGGAACCTTGGCCCGCGCGTTGGCGAATGCCAGCAGGGCCTCGGGATCCAATTGGCCGTGATCCCGCTGCTGTTCGTGACTGATGTATTCAGCGAGCTTGTTGATGGCCGTTTGGTAATCCCCCGCCCGGTAGGCCTGCATGCCGATCTGCTCGTCGAGGCTGGAGCTTGCTCTCGGCGACGCGCATGCGGTAGGCGTAGAGCCAGGCGATGGCGCCGGTGAAGACCATCAGACCGCTCAGCAGGATCAGCACTCGGCGCTTGGTTTTGGGACGAATGGTCATGCGTGCGCCACCTTGCGGAAGACCTGGGTGATGGTCTTGTAGATGATCCAGAGATCGAGACGCCAGGAACGGTTCTCGACGTATTCGATGTCATACTTGATCCATTCCTGGAAGTCGGTGCCGCTGCGGCGGGTGCGGTGGATTTGCCAGAGTCCGGTGATGCCGGGCCGAACGCTCAGCCGGGCGTCGCGCCAGGGGGGGCAATACTGATTCTCCTTGCGCGGGCTGGGTCGCGGGCCCACGACCGACATGTGACCGACCAGCACGTTGAGGAATTGGGGCAGTTCGTCGAGGTTGTATTTGCGCAGCAGCTTGCCCACCGAGGTGAGGCGCGGATCCTTTTCGATGTAAAACTGCGGGCCGTCCGCCTGGTTCTGCGACTGAAGCTGGGCCTTGAGTTCTTCGGCATCCTTGCGCATGGATCGGAACTTGATGCAAGGGAATTCGCGGCCGCCGAGCGTCTCGCGTTCGTGCGTGAAGAACCAAGGCCGGCCGTCGTCGAACCAGATCGCCAGCATGATGATGGGGTAGAGCCACAAAGTCAGCAGGAGCACGCCGAGGCTGAAGACCACGTCAAAGGCGCGTTTGAAAATTCGATTGAGCGCGGTGGCGTCCTTGACGGAGGCCTCCTGGGGGATATCGCGCGGTTCGATGGTGAGCCACTGAATCTCCTCCATCGGGGGCCGGGCCTGGGGGTCGTCCCATATGATCGCGGGGCCGACGACGGTGGTTCCGCCGTCGATTTGCCGGCCGGCGCCCACCCATACCGGACCCACGAATCGCGCCTCGGGATGGATGGAGGTTTGCGGGTCTTTCCAGACCCGCGGCTCAAAAATCTTGGCGCGGCTGATGGTCGAGTCGGGATGCTGCCAGGCCTTGGTGAGATCGCGCAGGAACATGGCGATTTCGCGGTCGATGCTGCGATCGAAAACGCTGCCGTCGATGGAAAGCGTGCTGCGTTCGCTGCGGCGCAGGTTGCGGCGCAGCCGCCGCCAACTGCTCAGCGGGTTTGGCGACGATTGCCAGAGCTGGGCAACCTCGCGGTCGGGGGTGAGGACGGCCCTGGCGAGGCGAAGGCTCCTCCGACCCGTGATAAAGGCGCTGAAATCGCACGAAGCGATTGTTTCCGTCGGTGATGACCTTCTCGCGATAGCCGCGCTCGCGTCCATCGTGAAGGCGCAGAAACAGGGCCTGAGGTTTGAGCCAATTGAGCACGTCGATGACGCTGATCATCCGAAACAGGACCAGCGAGCGGGGGTCGGTGAGGAGGTAAAGCTCGGCATGTTTAACGATTTCAGAGGGCTCGCCCTGGCGAACGACCTGGACGCCGTGGGCGGCCCAATATCGGTGATGCAGGGCGACGGGATCCAGTCCCCAGATGGTGCGCGCACCGGCCGGCGCCGGCCGTTCGCCGGTCGCGACGGGCGGGGCACTGTTGGTTTGCAACGCCGTCATAGGGGAGGATCAAAGTCCAGGGTCATGTCCCGAAGCGGTCCGGACCGACGAGGCCACGGCGCGTGCCACGGGACCGATCGCCTCGCTGCGGCGTCCATCGGCGCCGGCGGGAATGGAGCCCAAACCCAGCCGATTCGTGGAACGCTCGAAATCGTGCGCCTGGGCGCGGTTGAAAACCACGCCGGCGAGTCTGGCGCCGATGGCGTGGAGATGCGCAAGGCGCGATCGACGACCTGGCGCTGCTGCCCGCGCGAGACGCACAACACCACTCCATCGGAAGCAACGGACACCGGAGAGGCTTCGATGCTTCCGAGAATGGGGCCGGTGTCGATCAGGATCACGTCGAAGTGCTTTCGGGCTTCATCGACGAGTCGGCGAACGGCCGCCGGCGAGATCGTCCCGGTGTATCCGCCCATCGCCTTGCCGACCGGGAGGAAGGAGAGGTCCGCCACGTCGGTGGTGCGGATGAAGGGCATGATGTCGCGGGAGGCCATGGCTTCGAGCACGCCATGCTCGGCGGTGACGTTCAAGCGGGCGGTCAAACCGCCGCCGATCAAATCGCCGTCCACCAGAAGGGTGCGCGATCCGCTGGCGGAAAAGCTGAGTCCCAAGGCGAGGGTGAGGCTGGTCTTGCCATCGCCGGGGGAAGCGCTGGTCAGGGTGAATACGCGTCGCTCGGTGCTTTGTCCGGTGATCTGGAGGATGGTGCGAATCTGATGCACGCAATGAGCCGCCGTCGCCGCCTGCGTCGGGTCGGTGAGAAGGTCCGGCAGATTGGGCAGAATGCCCAGGAGGGGAACGCCGCCCATGTCGGTATTGGCTTCATCGCTGTAACGGAAGCGGTTGTCCACCAGGCCGACGAGCATGACGACCAGCATGGGCAGCGCCGCTCCGCCGAGGAAGCCGATGACGCCGAAAGCCTTGCGGCGGTCGGTGGAGGGATCGGTGGACATGACCGGAGCGCTGATGAGCCGCATCTGGTTATTGCCGTTGAGGTTTCGCAAGGAGATGAGCCGCTCGTACTCGGCGTTGGTGTTGTCCAGGGAAGACTGGGCGCGCTGCATGCCGTCTTTGACCTGACGAATCCAAGCGGCATTTCGTCCGATGTCGGCGCACAATTGCTTCTGGTGGTCGTATTGCTTCTGCAAATCCTCAATGCGGACTTTGAGCGACAGGATTTCGGTCTTAATGGAAGTCAGCCCAAACTGGCCGGAAGCGGCGTCCAGACGGTAATTCTGGCTGAAATTCTGCACGTAGGAACTGATTTCGTCATTCTGCACTTCCAGTTCGTTATGCAGTCGCTGCACCCTTGGGGAGGCATCGCCATAGCCATCCTTGTTCGCCAGTTCGATTTCCCGCTCGAGCTGGTTGCGCTCGGAGCGCATTCTGGCAAGAGTTCCGCCGTCGTAAGCGGCAATCTGGTCCTCGGTCAAAGGGGAAGTGCGGGTCGTGGCGCCCGCCGCCGTGTTGTCACCGCCATTGGCGCCCTGCACGCCGACCAACCGCTGGTCGATGTCCAACTGGGTTTTGTAGTTCTCCAGGGCATTGGCCAACTGGGCCAATTGCTGCATGTGGGTGCTTTGGTAGGAGGCCAGATCGTCGGTGTCAAACACCTTTTGCAGGTCGGTCAGTTGGGCCTCATCGGTCTGTAAATCGTTGGTGGCTTTAGTTCGCAGCTTTTCCAGTTCCTGAAGCTTGCTGGTGAACATCATGGGGTCTTCATCCTGGAAGAATTCCCGGTAGGCCTTCATGATGGACTGGGCGCCGGCGTAGGCGAGCTTCGAATCCGGATCGCTATAGGTGATTTTGAGGATGGCGGTGTTGGGAATGTTTTCCACTTCCAGTCCGCCGGCGAAGCGAGCCAGCGCCGCGTCGGAGCCGCGCGCCCCGCCGGAATCCTTCCATTCGTCCTCCTCCAGCGCGCGCTGGATGACCTCGTAGCTCTCGACCACCCTCACCTGGGATTCCAGGAACAGGCCGTAGCTGGACATGGTCTCGCCGCCGTACGAGCTGAGATTCTGGATCACCGGGACGATCTCGACCTGGCTGCGGCTGGAAAACAAAGGACGTTGGCTGAGGTATCCCAGGAGCGCGCCGGCCACGCCGAAGAGCAATCCCAGAGTGATCACCAGCGGATAGCGCCCGCGCAGCAGGCGGTGAAGCTTCTTCAGGCCCATCGGCTTGCCGATCTGATTATTGGCGGCCTGTAAATGTGCGAAGTCCTGGCCGGCCATGGGCAGCCCCGCCGCCTGCGCCAATTGCATTTCGTTGGTCATACTCAGTTACCTCCGGGATCCCGGTTCTCCAGCGTCCGGATTACGCTCTCATTGGGGCTCAGCAGGTCGAGAAACGCCTGGTCGCGTTCCTGTCGGGTCATTCTAGGTCCGGTCACCAGTTGAAACTCGGCGGCGCCGTAATATCGCCGCTGGTAATCCTCGCCGGATGTATAAACGCTGCCGATGTCCGGGCAAATCACGCCGTCGAGTTCCTTGTGCGACACCGTCACCGCCGGCACCCGCGGCATGACGAAGAAATTGTACACCACGCTCTCCATGTCCGTAGGACTCTTGGGAGCGAAATGGTACTCCATCCCGGTGATGTCCATGTGCGGCAATTGCCAGGTTCTGGGCTCGCCGTTTTGAAGCTCACCGTGGTCATCGAATTTGATGATCTCCTGGCCCTGCGCCGGATAGCAATTCGGCGGATAGTGGCCCTGCAGGTAGCGGGCATCCTTGCAGTTGACGATGAGCAGCGAAACCGTCGTTTTTGTCTCGTCGTTTACATAATCTCGGCTCAGAATCGCGTTCGGGTGCAACAGTTGAATGGCTGGAGCGGGGATTTCCTTGGGCCGGCCCATCCATGTGCCCGACGCCCCCTTTACCATCATCGGGAAATCGTCGATCGCCTCACGGCAACGCGCCAGATGCGGCTCGGCGACCGCCGGCTGAACGTGCGTGCCCGCCTCGGCGATCATTCCAATCAGCATGAGGATCGACACCATTGGCCAAAGCCAAATGCCCAAGCCCAGTTTTCCATGCCTTAAACTCAAGCGGTCGCTCCCAAAACGCGGCTACTGTGACGCCAGCGTGTATTCGTTCACCGGAATCATCGCCCATTGAAGCGTCTTGATCAGTCCATACAACATTCCAAATGCCAGCGGAAGCATCGCCCATCCCGCATAGGTATGGAAGGTCGGGGCGTATTGCGGTTCGTATCCATACATCCAGATCGTCGGAATCACGCGCACGACATTGCAAAAGATCGCCGCCAGCGGGCTAAAGAGCAAAATGAGCGCCCGAACGAAATTCTTCAGCGGCATGGCGAAGCAAAACGCGAAACCGACCATGATCAGCGAAAAGACCATCCGCAGGCCGTTGCAAGCCTCGGCAACCAGCACGGCGTGGCCGTTGATCGTCAGGGCGTTTCCCGTGACCTCGGTGTTGACCACGCCCCCGGCCTCAAGCAGCCGCTGGGTGATCGAGGCGGTCCAGTTCTGCAAGGGTCCGGCGACGGCCAGGCGTATTCTCGCCGGAGCCGGCACCAGGAAAACCAGCAGTGCGAATGCCGGGAAGAAACGGAAAATAACGTTCTTCCCCAAAACCGAAAGCATGCATCCGACGACCACCAGCACGGCCCCGCCGTGCCAGAAGCTCTGAACGCCGCTGTAGAATCCCAGGGAGTTGAACAGCCAGCCGACGGCCACGACGAACGGTCCGATGATTCGCCCCGAGGGCTTGCAATGGCGGAGCCGTATCCTTCGCACCCAGACCAGAAAGACCGCCACCAGCGGCACGATGAAGATATGGCTGTATTCCTCATCGTTGCGGGCGATCAGATAGATGTCCTGCCATGCGTCGAACGTAGCCAATACGCCGAGCGCCTCCATCAACGTGGCCAGGACCACGTGGCCGAGCGTGAGGCGGTCGTCGCGCAATACGGGCAGCTTCATATTTCAATCCTCGCAACGGCGGCGCTCGACGGGCGCCCGTTGGATTCGACGCACAGATCGACGGCCTCGCGGTCCCTTCGCACGGTTCCGGCGATGACCGACCGAACGACGACCGCATCGGCCTCAACGACTCCGCCGGCCAACACGACCGAGTCGTGAATGCGCGCGCTGGACGCCACCACCGCCCCCGGCTCAACGATGGCGAACGTCGATTTCCAGTCTTCGGCCAAGGGATCCGTCGTCGCCCCACGCACGGGTTGATGCAGGGCCCGCAGAGCGGCTATGTAGTCCGATAGTAACCGGATCGGAAGTCCGGTGGGCCGGCGGCACTGAACCACGCGCACGTCATATTTCGAGGCGATGCTGGGCAGCGCCTGCTCCTTCATATCGACGAATCCCGTCTTGGGAATGAGCCGCAACGCCCGACACGTAACCAGCATCAAACCGCTCGGCTCGCCATCGCGATGGCCGACGACGGCGATGACTCCGCGGGTTTTCTGCAGCGACGTGTACAGGGCCGTCAGAGGGTCCAATAGCACCTGGGCCGCGTTGCCGACGAGGAGCATGTCGTCGTCGTCGTATTCCACGGCGATGTTGGCCAAAAGTCCGCCGGTGCCGCGGTATTCGGATTGATCCCGCTCCATGCGGTAACGGTCCATGGGGACGCTTCGCGGCTCAGCGGCGCCGAGGTCCATCAAAAGTCGGACGGGCAGATGATCGATGCCGAGCAATCGCGAGACCTCCGCCGCCTCATCCAACCATCGCCCCAGGACGGTCTTGCCGTTGCCCAGAGGCAGGTCCAGGACACTGCGGCCAATGGCCGTCGCCAGGGGGGTGGGCCGAACCCCGCCTCCCAGCAGCACCAGCCCTCGCAGGCGACCGCGGCTGGGCGAGGGGGGAGGGGCGGCTTCATGTTGGACCGCTTCCAGTTCGCCGGCTGTCGGCGTTCTCGCCGGCGCCAAACGAAGGGCGACATTTTCCATTGATTCCAAAGAGTCGTCGCTTTGCCGGCGCACGGCCAACGCTTCGGACTCTTCAAATGTGACAGCGTCGATGGAATCGTCGTCGGCCTCGGCAACCGCATGGCCAAACAGGCGATTGGCAATCCCGCCCATCGTTGCCTGGCAGAGCAGCCACGTGGCGAATGGAACGCCGACAACGATGTACCGTTTGAAAAGTCGCTTGGGCTCCTGCATCAGCCGATGCGTCCATTCCAGGCCGCAATTCCGCATCCAAACCGGCGCCCGGCGAACGTTGCCGCAAAGAAAACTGAAGCTCACGCCGACGCCCAGCCACCAGGTCCTGGGCATCGTCCCGCGAATCCGGTCGATGAATCGCTCCTGCTTGGGCGAGCCGAGGGCAACGAAGACGATGTCCGGCTTGGCCGCCTGGAGTTGGGATGTGATGCGGTGCAGTTCCGCTTCGTCTTTCTCAAAGCCGAGGGGCGGGCAAAGTTTTCCGGCGATCTTGAGTTGGGGATAGCGGTCGCGCAGGACGGCGGCGGCGGCATCGGCGGTTCCCGAATCCCCGCCCAGAAGAAAGACCGATTTGCCCTGTCCGGCGGCTGCGGCGCTGAGGCTGGAGATCAGGTCCGATCCCGCGACCCGCTGCGGCAGGGGAGTGCCTTGCAGGCGGCTGGCCCAGACCAGCGGCATTCCATCGGCCACGACCAGGTTCGCTTCGGCAACCAACGCGGCGAAGCTCACGTCCTGTCCGCAGCGGCGGAGATGATCGACATTGGGGGTAACGACGAACCCGCCGCGCCCGGCCGCTATTTCCGAAAGGATGTGCTCAACACATTTCTGCTCGTCGATGCAATGGATGCGAACGCCGTGAAGCCGGATGGTTGGCAGCCGTCGATTCACCCGGACCGGGGGAGTGGGCAACTCGGCAGACAACCGCGCCATCGCCGCCGCCAAGCCACTGCCACCCCAACGAGGTTCTCCCTCTTTCACCTGCATTCTGACCCATGCCTGTGCTTTGAGTTTGTTTCCGTGATTCTATGAAGAACACGTTTTGGACCCACGAATGGCCAATAGTATATGCATTATCTCGTTACCGCGGACAATTGTAACTCGATTTATCGGACCTTGGCCATTTTCTGTCTGCCGTGTTCCCGATCGACGTTCAGCTTTTTCGATACTTCGGTCGATAACTTCCGGAGCGCATTTCTTTTATCGTCATTACCACCCAACGTCATCAGTTGGCGCATCGCCCGCGCAATTATTCCGCGAACCAAGCCAGCCCGCAAAATATTTCTCTAATCACGCGCTATCGAAGCATTAGTTTCGCGGCGGGTTGGGGGCCGCCAAACGCGGGCCTGATTTGCATTCAACTTCGCAGTCGCCTTTGCCTTTCCATGAAGCAGGCTGGACCATTGCCACGCCGACAGGAATTTGCGAAATGCCTTGTCGCCATATCGAGGTTTCCGCTGGATCATGCTTTTGAAGTATCCCCATAAAATCGCCATCGATCCAAGAAAGACCGGGGGATGGGCCAGGCGGCTCGTGGCGCTGGCAAACATGTAGCAAACGCCCGTGCCCATGAAATATTGTCCCACGCCATGTCGGACCCGGCCGGTCCACCAGTTCTTGTCGCTCGTGCCCATCGGCCGCAAATGAACGAAGTTCAGCTCCGGATCATCCCACGAGACGGCGATCCATCCGAGCATCCGGCAGCGATGGCAGTCGATTCCGTCCCACATCAGTTCCCGGACAAACCCGCCGATCTGCTCGAAGCAGGCCGTCCGGTAAAACTTCACCATCCCCACGGAGTTCTCATCCCCGCAGGTCTCCATGATCTTCCGGCCGGTTTTCTCGTCGATGAAGTACGGCTTTCCGCTGGCGGTCCCGATCCGCGGATCGGCGTCCATCCGCCGCATCAGGGTTTCGAAATATTTCCGCGGCAGGTCCAGGTCCAGATCGAGCTTGCATACGAAATCAAAATCCCAGGAGTCGATGCTCGCGTAGCCGTGGTAAAACGCGTCGATCACGCCGCCCCCGAGCTTGCGAAACCCGCGGTCTTCCCGCCGCAGGATTCGAATCCAGGGGAATGCGGCGGCAACCTCCGCGAGAATCGCCGGCGTTCGATCCTTCGAGCCGTCGTCAACGATGATCCACAGCGCCGGCGGAATCGACTGCGACGTGACGCTCTCGAGCGTCCGCCGGGCGAATTGTTCCTCGTCCCGGCAGGGAGTGATCAGGCAATAGCGTTGGCTGCCGCTCATATCACGATTTTTTGGCCGCGATCAATCGCTTTTCCAGGCGATCCAGATTCAAGGACAGCGAAAATTCGCATTCCACCTTCTTTCGTCCCTCCCGGGCCAGGCGCTGACGAAGCTCGGGATTTCCCCATAGCATAGCCAGCTTATCGGCAAGAGCGCCGGGCTGATTCGCTTGGACCAGCAATCCGCTGACGCCGTCCTCGACCAATTCCGCGATGGCCGGAAGATCGCCGGCCACCACGGGCGTTCCACCGGCCATGGCCTCCATCAAAACCACCGGAATCCCGTCGCGGTCCCCGTTTGAATCCTGACGGGATGGCAAGGCGAAAACATCCGCCTCGGCGAGCAGCGAAAAAACTCTGGAATTACCGACGGCGCCGAGCCATCTGATCTGATCGCGGCAATTCAGGTCCGCGGCGATTTTTTGCAGGCGCGGGCGGTCCGGGCCGTCGCCGGCGATGGTCAATCGGGCGCGGATTTCCCGCCGGTCTAGCTCCGCTACCGCCCCAATGAGCGTGTCGATTCCCTTCTTCTCGACCAGGCGGGCAACGGTGAGGATTCTCAGCGTGGCTGGGGCATCTGCCGAAGCGGCCCTGCCTTGCCGGCACGCCTCCACATCCACGCCGCAGCGGATCACTTCATTTTTCCCCTCGGCGTCGGGCTGGATCGAGCAATACCAGGCCTGATGCCACCGGCTGATGCACGCCACGAACGCGGCGCGGCGCAGCTTGATCTTCAGAATCGCGCGGCGCTGGAAGAGGTCGTTGGCGTGGCCGGTGAAGCTGAAGGGGATTCTCAGTTGCATCGCCGCGTACATGCCGAGCGTTGTGGGAGCGTGCGCGAAATGGCAATGAACGTGCCGCACTCCGCGGCCGCGCAGCCGCCGGGCCAGCCCCATCGCCACCATCGCCTGCAAGGGGAGCTTCAATCGGGCGGCCAGGGGAATTGGTTCCTCCGGTTGCGCCGCGTCGCCGAAGGCGCTTGCCAGCGTCTTGAGCGATTGGAGCGGATGCAGCAATAATTCCGCGGCGGCCGACGCCAGCGTCGAACCCCATCCCGATCCGTATACGATCAGGCGATCCCGCTCCAGATCGAGATCTCCAGTGGCTTCTGGTTCATTGAGGCTCACGGCGACAACGGGCCAGCCGCGCTGGCGAAGACCGCGCACCTCGCGATAGACGAACGTCTCGCTGGGCAGCGGGAAGGTTCCCGCGACGTACGCCAGCGGCCAACGCGACGTTCCAGCCGAGGCGGTCATATGGGGCTTCCACCTGGGTTGGGGATAACGATGCGGGCGGGGATTCCCACGGCGGTCGCGCCGGGCGGAACGTCCTCCAGAACGACGCTCATGGCCCCGATCTTGCGCCCCGGCCGATGCGAATGGGCCCGAGCACCTGGGCGTACGCGCCGAGTTCAACGTCGTCCTCAATCACCGGCGCGGGCCCATTGATGGTGCGATTGCCGATGGTGACTCCCTGACGGATCGTGCAGTTCGCGCCGATTTTCGAGTCGGAATGGACGAAAATATTTCCGAAATGATAAATCCGAAGCCCCGGCCCGATTTGGGCCTCCTTCGGCAGGCTGATCCCGGTGAGGGTTTCGACGATTCGAAACCGAAGCCAGTAAATCCGCGTGAGCAGCGTTCGCCAAGGCCCCGGACCAAGGCGATCGACCCGCCTGCCAAAACGATACGTGGCGATCGCCCAGATGGATTGCTCGCGCGCAAAAGGACGCTGGGGATAGCGGGCCAGATCGGCGGCAAAGTCGGGATCGTCGCTCATCGAGTTGCTCCCGCGGATTGCGGCGCCGGCGGCTTGTATTCGATCAATTGCAATCGCTCGCCGCGCGCCTGACGGCGATACTGCATTTGCCCCCGGAACCACGCCCATTTGGCCAGCATCGTCAGCGCGCCTGCGCCAATGCCGTTGGCGGCGGTGCGCCTCGGGCGAAAGTCCTGGCCGACAATCGTACAATCTGCAGCGGCATGGCGAGAAAGACAATGGCCGCGGCGGCCCATCCGGCTGCCGGGCGCCCGATAATGAGCCCGAGCAATCCCGCGGCGATCACCGCCGCCGGCCAGCCCACGGCCCATGTCGCGGCGCTGCGCGTTTGTTTGGCGAAGAGGCGTTCGCCGCCGATCTCGAATCTGCGATAGACGTCCATGGCCCCATATCCGCCCCGGACCTGCCGTCGCCACCATTGGCCAACGCGCATGATCGCGGCATCGTGCAGGGTCATCTCCGCATCCACGCGAAGCAATTTCCATTGTGAATGTCTAAGACGCATGCAAAGCTGCGGCTCCTCGCCGGCCATGACCGTGGGATCGAAACCACCGACCGAGTCGAAGGCGTCGAGGCGGAACATGGCGTCGCCGCCGACGCTTTTTGCCGGTCCAATGGGCGTGTCCCATTCCAGGTCCATCAGCCGATTGTAAATCGAACGGTGCGGAAATCGCTCGCGCCGTCGTCCGCAAACGGCGGCGAGCCGGGCGTCGGCCTGGAGTTCCCGGCGGGCGCGGCCCAGCCAGGATGGGCGAAGCTCGCAATCGCCGTCCAGGAATTGGACGTACTGGACAAGCGGGACGATGGCCTTGAGGCGCTGGGCGCCGGCGTTTCTGGCGCGGGCGGCGGTGAAGGGAATGCCGGCATCCAGTTCCACCACGTCGGCCCCAATCTTCTTGGCGCTGGCAACGCTCTGGTCGTCGCTGGCGGAATCGACGTAAACAATCGCGGCCGCCTTTCCCCTGACCGATTCGAGACAGCGAACCAGGCGATCGCCCTCATTGCGGCCGATCACGACGACGCCGACGTCCGGCAAATTCTCCGCGGAGGAGTTCTCCGGGGCCGGGGAGAATGCGGGATCGCACAGGTGCTGCAGGAAAGTCGAATAATTTTCGGCGATGCTGGACCAGGCGAATCGGCGCCGCACGAGCTGGCGACGGCGCGAAACCATGTCGGGGGATTTTTCGTCGATTGCCCGCCAGAGCGCGGCGGTTATGGCTTGCTCGTCGGCGCAGTTGACGAGAAGCGCGCAATCCTCCAGTGTCCAGCGCGTGACTTCCCAGTCGTGGGTCACGATCGGCAGCCCCGTCGCCAGGGCTTCGATGTACGCGTTGGCGGAGGCCTCGTCGCGGCTCATGTGCAGAAAAACGTCCGCGCAGCGATACAGCCCCGGCATTGCTTCGCGCGGCAGGGTTAGGCGGAGATATCGTTCGGGGAGGAGCCGATGCGCTTCCTCGTCCACCTCGCGGCGGCATTCGCCGTCGCCGGCGATCGCGAGAAACAGCCCGGGAATTTTCGCGGCCGCGCGAACGCCTTCGATGACCCGCTTGGACGGAATGAGGGCGCTGACCATCAGGGCCACCGGCCCGCTGGCCGGCAATCCATACGCCGCGCGACTCGCCTCGCCGGGTGAGAAGCGGTCCGGGTCCACGCCGTTGGGGATCAGAATGGAGGGATACCGCTGGGCGTGGCGCGCGAAGTATTGCGGGTTGGTGCAGACCAAGGCATCGCAATCGAAGAAGCGATACTCCGCGGCGCGGTTTTGCACCATCCAATCGCCGTTTTGCGTGATGAAGACATGCCTGGGAAATTCGCCGGGGCCCCGGCGGAGAATCCAATTCACAAACGGATAGGAGCATCCGACGGTGAGATCGAAATCTCCGGGCCTAAATCGCGGCAGCAGGGCGGCGGCGAAGGTCAGCTCCTCCCAGGCGTAATGGGAGGCGCAGGCAGGGGAATTTCGGCCATTTCTCGAAGAATTCGCGGGGGACGCAGGGGATTCGGACATAGCGATACGGCTCATCCGGCGCGGCGGGCCGGATCCGAAGACGGTGACGTCATGCCCCAGCAGCGCAAGCCTTGCGGCGATCTGCTCCAGGGCCGTTTCCGCTCCTCGCGCGACGCGGTGCAATCCCGGCAGCGCAAAGGCGATGCGAAGGCGGCGCGGCATTTGGGGTCACCTCTTGTGCGCGTCGGCCGGCCAGTGCAGCAGCATCGCCAGCACGTCGCGCTGCGTCGCGAATTCGGGCGAACTTCTGCGCCTGCGCACGAGCAGTTTCAGAAAGCGCAGGCCGAAGCTGGCGATGTCCACCGCGCGAAGAAATATTTCCGCGACGATGCCATAGCAACGCCGCTGCATCAGGTATCTTGCCTGCCAGCGCATGGCGTCGCGTTGGCTGGGATCGAGCCGGCTGGGATCGCTGGAAGCTCCGCCGAGATGAATCACGGCCACGCGCGGATCGTACCAGACTTTCCAATCGTGGTGACGGGCGCGGCAGCAGAATTCGGCGTCTTCGCCATAAAAGAAGAAGCTGGTATCCAGCCCGCCGAGCTTGTCGATGACCTTACGCCGAATGAACATGAACGCGCCGCCGACCCATTCGACCTCGCAGGCGACGGTGCGGCGGTCCCAGCCGGGATCGTCGAGGTTTGCCCAGGTGAACGCCTTGGGCCAGAGCCAGGGCAAGCCGAAACTGCTGGCGGCCATGCGCAGGGGCGTGGGCAACCGCCGCGCCGTGTTCTGCACGCTCTGATCCGGATTGAGAAGAAGGCAACTCATCACGCCGATGGAGCGATCGGCCTCCATGATTTCCTGGCAATGGCGCAGGACATTGGGCTGGACGATGGTGTCGCTGTTGAGCAGCAAGACGTACTTGGCCTCGAAATGGTCCAGCAGGCGATCGAGGGCCAGATTGTTTCCCCCGGCGAAGCCGAGATTGACGGGGGAGGCGATCAGCATGACCCAGCGTTTCCAGTCATTGGCGGCGATCGCGTCGCGGAGCATGGGGATTGAATCATCGCCCGAAGCGTTGTTGACGACAATGACGTGGGAGTCGGGCACGTCGTCGATCTGGGCGCAACGGAAGCCAGACAGTCCAGCGTGAGCTTGGGCGTCCGATAATTGACGATGATAACGAGCAGATTCATACCGCTGTCCCCAGGGTCGCCACGCTCGTGGTTCGATTATGGCGGTTCACAGCTTCAATCGTCCATTCCGCACGGCGACGATACCAGTTTTCGGACGCGTGATAATCTGCCGCAGCCCGTGCTGAGCGTGAAAGCTCAATCAAACGACCATGGTTCTGGGCGAGCGATGCCAGGGCGGCGGCCGATTCGTCGATCCGGTCGCGAGGCAACAGACAGGCGGCGTGCTCCTGGGCATGCCGCTCGCGAACGTAGTCGATGTCGAAGGCGATCAGAGGCAGGCCGGCGGCGTAGCCGTCGAAAATCATGCGCGGCGTGTCTTCGGCCGTCGGCGTGAAAAGCAGGGCGTCGTATTCGGCAAGGCGATTGAGCAGATCGTGATCGTACGCGACAGAGCCATGGAAGCGCATGCGCTCGGCCAGGCCAAGCGACTGGGCCAGAGACTCAAGGCGTTGGCGTTCGTTTCCGTCGCCGATGACGTTGAATTCGAGGTCCGCGCCGCGTGATTTTGCGCCGGCCAGAATGCGCAAGCTGCGATCGACGCCCTTCCGCGCGGTGAGGCGGCCGCAGTAAACGAGTCGAAGCGCCCGCGTCCCCTTGAGCGTGGCCAGCCGTCGCTCCAGTTGTTCTTCGCCCACGATGTCGGCCAGGGCGAAGGAAGTGTCGTGGAATTCCCTGGCGTTTTTGGCGAAGCGTCCGTATCGGCGGATGAGGGAGGCGCCTTTCAGCAGGGAGAGGTCGGCCCGGGCGACGCCCCAGCGGCACATCCGCTCGTAGATCCAGACATACGCGGCGACCTTGGCCCTCTGGGCGGGCCCGTGATCGGCAAAGAGCTGGCGCTGCTGGATCACGTTGTCGGTGTCCTGGACGAAAACGGTCGGCTTGCCGAGGCGCAGGCCGGTGCGGAACCCCTCGAAGGCTATGGGCCGATAGACATCATCGACGCCGGCGTGGACGACGCGGGCATCGGCGGCGAGGGTTGCCAGGAGCGCTTTCCAGCGGGCACGGTCGCGCAGCCAGAACCGGCGGGCGCGGCAGCGTTTGTCGAAGCTGGGGCAGAGTTTGAGTCCATCGGTCGCATCGGGCACGTCGATCAAGGTTTGCTCCGCGGCGGCGGTCTTGGCGGGGAGGCTGGGAGCGGCGACGACGACATCGCCGAATCGACCGCCGAAGCTGTCCCGCAGCAACAGCAGCGAGCGATGCCATTCCGTGGTGAGCAGCTTGCGGTCGCCATCGAGATAAATCGGAACTTGGATGGGTACGAGATACATGTGAATCGCGCCGGCAGCGAGGGACCCCGGCTCAAGCCGACGCGGCGCCGGGCCGCATTGGCAGGGCACGCACCGGCGCCGGGGTCACGTAGTTGGGGTGGGTCGGCATCTGCTGGGCCGAACGCCGCAGCGAAAAGGCCATTCCCGTCAGCCCGCCGGCGCAGAGAATAAAAATGGGATTCACCATGGCGTTAAAACAGAGATCGGACATGTGCTGAGTGAGCAGCACGCCCAGTGCGGCGGCGGGGGCGGCGCCGGGATGGCTCCAGTAGCGCACGGGGATCCTCCACGCCAGAAGCAGCACCGGCATCAGGAGCGCGATGGTCATGGAGGTGAGGCCGATCAGCCCGTATTTTCCGAAGGCGATGACCCACATCTGGTCGGGGACGCCATGCTCCCCCTCCTGTTCGTTCTTGTCGTAGAGCTTCCAGCCGGTCCAGCCGTAGATGGGCGACTCCAGGGCGCGATCGACCAGGACGCGTTCGCTGATGAGCCGCACCTCCAGGGATTGAGCCGACCGGGAGTCGTGCTGGTTGAGGAACTCGACGGCGTCTCTTCCGGTCCAGAGGTCGGTGGTGCGGAGAAATATCCAGGTGGGAGGTCCGAACGACAGGAGAATGATCCAGATGCTCCAGCGGGTGACGCGCGTGAGCCATAGCACCGTTAGCGCGATGCCCATGAGTGCGATAGCCCCGACGGAATGGGTGGCGGCCGCGGTTCCGATCAGGATCAGGGCGACCCAGCCCATTTTAATCCCCATGACGCGGTCGATGGCTTTGGACCACCAAAGCCAAAAGGCGGTCATGGCGGCGGTTGTCATCCACATGGAGACGGCCAGTCCGTGCTGCATGAAGACCATGGGCCTCCACCCGCCGTATCGCTTGGATTGAGCGAACTCATATTGTGTATAGCCATAAACGATTCGGTGAAGCTGGGGGCTCATTCGGATTTCGTACCAGACAAGGGGAACATAGAGGAGGCCGCCGAGGATGATTCCGTGGGCCAGCTCGCGCAGGCCCTTCAGGTCGTTGAAGTAGATCCTTCCGATGAAGTAGGGCAATCCCCAGTCGGTGGTTTGGTACGCGATGCCGGAGAGTCCGTCGTAAGGCCCGAGATTATTGTAGTAGGAGGAAATAAACGGGCAGGTGCACCAGACGAACATGGGGATGTCCCAGATCGAGGGACGAAAGGCGAGGATCGTATCGATGTCGAAAACGAACGCCCCGACGAGTACCCCCACGCAGGCCGCCGACATTTTGTTGTAATCGGTGAAGCCGTGCAGCGGCAGGTCGGACATGGGGAGGAAGAGCCAGGCGACGATGAAGTTATAGATGACGGCCTTGCGGGCAGGGAGGATGGCAAAAAGGAGGAAGCAGAACGGGATATACCCGAAGAGGGCGATGGGGACGAGGAGATTGCCGCGCATTGCGAACATAGGAACAACTCAAGTGCAAACGGCTGCCGGACCCTGGGCATCAGGCGCCGATGGGCCGGGGGCTGCCGGAGCGTTCGATAGCCGTCTGGAGTGCCGTTTCCATTAAGGCGGCGGCGTCCTGCCAAGTATATCGGCACGCGGTAGCATACGCGGCATCGGACATGGCCTGCCACTGCGGGTCCGATAATTTCAGGATGCGGACCAGCCGGTCCGCCAGGGCGTCCGGATCTTCGACGTTGACCAGAAACCCGTTTTTTCCGTCTTCGATGGTGTCCAGCGGCCCGCCCACCCGGGTTGAAACGACCGGGCAGCGGCAGGCCATCGCTTCCAGCGGCGGCAGATGAAATCCCTCCGCTCGGCTTCCGCACAGCCAGACATCGCATTGGGCGTAAATGTTCTTGATCGAATCCTGGCTGGGCTTGATCAAATATTGCGCACCCGGAGGCAGGGGCAGCCAGTGGCGGAGCGGATCCTGCCCGAATGCGATGAGTTGCAAATCGGGAATTTGCCGCAGGGCGATCTCGACGGCTTTCAACGCCACGTCGCAGCCTTTGAACCAGAGACGGTTATAGAGCAATCCCACGGTGGGGCGTTTTTGGCGGCCGCGGGGCGGGGCGTTGAACAGCTTCATGTCCACGCTGTTGGGCACGAGCGAAACGTCGGCATCGCCGAACTTGTCCCCGGCCAGCTCCGCCAGCCACCTGGAGATGACGATCTTGTGCAGCGGCAATCGCCAGGCGGCATCGACGCGTTTGGGATCGCCGCCCCAGATTTCGTAGTGCTGGATGAAGAACGCCTTGGCGCCCTTGGAGGGGGCGAGCCGCCAAACCCATTCGGCGGTTTCCCACCAGGTGGCGACGACGACGTCGGCATCGGGCAGGTCCTGGTTGTTAATGGGACGGAACCTGGGGATGGCGGCGTGGGGAACGCCGCTGCCGTCGAAAAACGATTCTCCCGGCCCCCAGGTTTTCGGCCAACCTTTTCCATGCAGCAGGGAGGAGAGCTTCTTGCGAAAGCCCGGCGGCCTGGGCGGGGTGGAAAAGGCCCGCACCTCGTGCCCGCGGGCCATCAATTCCCGGGCCTGCGTGACGATCACTGCGCGTGCCGCCGGACATGCTCGCGTTGGTCAGAATGAAGTTGATCTTCATGTCGATCGCGCCCGCCCGGAGCGGAGGAACATGGAAGGCCAGAGCCGCTTCAAATTTCCCACGTCGCGCGGTGCAGGATGTTTCCCTCGTAGCTTCGCAACTGTTCCCCGGTGCCGTAAAAGTCATCGTACTCGACGTCGACGGCGGCGGCGTGCTCGAGATAATCGTACAGCTTGGCGCTGGTGCGAATCTCGATGTCGGCCATGTATCGCCCATGCCGCAGCGGCAGTCCTTCCACCTTGCAGCGCACGACCTGCTTGCCGGGATTCAGCGTGACGCCGCGATTTTCCAGGCGGCTGTAAAAGTTCAGCACGCGATAACCCTTGTCGGAATTGAGCATGAGCCCGATGCAGGCGTTCTTGAGGGGCTCCTTGACGTCGAGATGGAACTCGAAGACGGCCTCGGCGCCGCAGTAAATGCGCTCCTTGTCGGCCCCGGGAAGGGCCGAAAACCCCGTGAACGTCGCCGTGAGCCCGGGAAACCTCGGCCGCTTGATCAGATCTTTTTCTTCGGCGCTGATGGTGCTGTTGAGGTAGGTATCGACGACGGAATCGGCTTCGCCGACCTCGACCACCGAGCCGTTGCGGAGATAAACCGCGCGATCGCAGAGGTTTCGCACGGCGCCGATGTTGTGGCTGACGAACAGAACCGTCCGGCCGTCGCCCTGGGACACCTGCTGAATCCGGCCGAGACATTTTTTCTGAAATTCCTGGTCGCCGACCGCCAGGACCTCATCGATGATGAGGATTTCCGGCTCGAGATGCGCCGCCACCGCGAAGGCCAGGCGAACGTGCATCCCGCTGGAATAGCGTTTGACGGGGGTATCGAGGAATTGTTCGGTCTCGGCGAAGGCGACGATTTCGTCGAACTTGCGGTCGATCTCCGCCTTGCGCATGCCCAGGATGGCTCCGTTGAGATAGATGTTTTCACGTCCGGTCAGCTCGGGATGAAATCCGGTTCCCACCTCCAGGAGCGAGGCCACGCGGCCTCTGAGCCGGGCGCGCCCCTCCGTCGGCTCGGTGATGCGGCTGAGGATTTTCAGCAGGGTGGATTTTCCCGCTCCGTTGCGGCCGATGATTCCCATCACCTCGCCGTGCTTCACGTCGAATGACACGTCCTTCAGGGCCCAGAACTGGCCTTGTTCCGGTCCCTTGCCGGCGAGTCCGGCCATGCGCTGGAACGGGGCCTTGACCGCGGCCATGATCGTGTCGCGCAGCGTCAGATACTTCTCGGCCCGGAGTCCGAGTTGATAACACTTGCTGATGCCGTCGATGGTAATGGCGGAGGTCATTGCTGTTCCTAGGCGAGGTCGGCGAATCGGCGCTCCATCTTTTTGAAGTAATACATTCCGAACAGCAGAATGGCGGCCACTTCGACGATGGACATGGCCAACGACGTGAAATCCCAATGTTGCCCTAGCAGGGCCGAGCGGTAGGCGTTGATGATGCCGTACAGCGGGTTGACCCGCAGCAGCCAGCGAATCCACTGGCGACGGGGATCGAGCGGGTATCCCACGGGGCTGCAAAACTGCCAGGTGGAAACCATGAACGGAAGCAGAAATCGAAAGTCTCGGTAGGTCACCGTCAGCGAGGAGAACAGATAGGCCATTCCCGACGCGGCCATGGCCGTCAGCAGCACCAGCAGCGGAATGAAAATGACCGCCCACGACGGGGCCACGCCATAACACGCCATCAGCACGAAAAAGACGGCGAAGGATATGGCCATATCCACCAGGGCGGCTCCGACGACGCAGGTGGGGACGAAAAGGCGCGGGAAATAGATTTTCGTCAGCAGGTTCTGCTGGTTCATCAGGGACGTTCCGCCCGCGCTGCAGCCGGTGGCGAAGAGCATCCACGGCAGGATTCCCGCGTAGTTGAACAGCGAATAGGGGATTTGCCGCGACTTGAGTTCCGGCGGCAGCTTGCTGGCGAATCCCGCCACGGTCCCGAAGATCACGGTTTGAATGATGACGTTGAGGACGGGCTGAATGATGGCCCAGGCGGCCCCGAGCACCGTCTGCTTGTACCGCACCTTCACGTCGCGCCAGATGAGGAAGTACAGAAGCTCGCGATAGTGCATCAATTCGTGAAAATCGATGGCGACCCAGCCATGCCGGGCTCGAATCTCAAATTCCGGAGTGTCCGTCGGCTCCGAAGGCGCCAGGGGTGAGGGGGAGCCTGATGGTTGGTCAATCAGCGGTGGTTCGGCCTGCATTGAAGGAGCGGTCAGGTTCATTTTGGCGGATTCCCGCGGAACAAGGCAAACGTCCGAGAAAACCTGTGGCGTCTTCTCGTCTGGCGCACACGAGCCGTCCGATCCGTACGGTCAACGGTAACATCGTCCATTCCCAAACGCCACCTGAGAAGTTGCCGATGCGCCCTTTGAGGGAGATTATCGGACCTGAGCCATCGCCGGCATGCGCATCAAAACCCAAAGCCCACGGATCGCGATTGGCGATCCGTGGGCATTGCTTTGCCAGAGTTCGATGCGCACTATCTTTGCGCGTTGTCGTAGTACCCGCAAAAATACAAAAACCGATTCTGGTTCATGATTGGAATGTGCAATTCCTTGGCTTTGTCCAATTCAGTTTCGTATGCCTGGGCCTCGGCTTTTTCATCGTCCAGTTGACGCCGGTTCAGGGGATCCTGAATGAACTCTTGCAACGCCTCAGGGGTGTTGAAACTCTGGACCGTCGGCTCCTTGCCCAACACGACAAAATCGGTGTCCACATCGATGTCCTTCTGAACGTGCCCGCCCCATTCGGTCACCAGGGCGGCGATTTTTTGCCCGTCCGAGGCCTTGGGCTGTGCGGTCTGTCCCAGGTCAAAGTCGCCGTAGATCACGAAGTTGTACTTCGTATTCCGGTCATAAACCAAGTTCGCGATCAGGTCTCCTTCGTTGATGTGCTGGCCGATTTCCATTTTGACGACCCGGCACTGGCTGTCTGAAGCGTAGACCCGCTCCACCTCGATCGAAGCCTCGCCAATCGGCATGTCTTCGTCGCTCATGAGATTATCCTGCTTGGGAATCCCTTCACGCCGGTTGTAAACCTCGAAAGTCATCCCCGGCACAAGGTGGTCTCCGCTGCCAAGATTGATGTAAACGACATCTTCGGAGGCCACGGACGTGATCATCCCGTCGGGCTGGCGCAGCAGGGGGTCGATGACCGACAGGCGTCTTCCGGCCAGCTTGTCGCCCAGCGCGGTCGCCAGCCTTTTTTCCTGATCCAACTGCCGATCCTTTGCCTCCACCAACTGCTGGGCCTTTTGCAACTCGGCGTTTTGATCCTTGCGCTCTCCGTCCATGGCCAGCGACATTTCCCTGATCCTGAGATTCGCATCGTTGTCCGCTTTTTGGGCTCGATCCAAGGCATCCTGCTTGATTTTGTTGGCTTCGGCGAGATCGTCCTGGGCCTTGCGGGTCAGTTGCTGGGCGAGGGCGATTTGATTGGCCGCGTCTCCCGCCGCCCGTTGTTGCTCCAATCGAAGCGAAGTGCTGGTGTACTGCTGTTCCGCGGCGAAGTTCGCCAGTTTGTTGATCGCATCCACGAGGCTCGTGCTGGTGGTAAGGTCCAGCGGCGGCACGCGAGCGGCGGCATCCGCCAATGCCTTGCGGGCCTGTTCCGCCGCGGCGCTCGGCTGCCGCCGCGCTGGCGGCCGTCTTCCCGTTTATCAACTCCGCCAAGTCCTGAGAATCCTGAAACGCTACCTGTAGAATCGTCTGGCCCGGCTTGCGGTTCTTGCTGAGTTGCGTATAGCGAGAGCTGAGCAGGCTAGTGCCCCGAATAGATCTCTTGCGTTTTCTTTGCCGACATGGTCAGGGATTCGGCTCTCTTGCTGTCGTCCACGCCGAAATAAATGGCGAAGATGGTCGCCGTCACGAAAAGGATCGTGAAAACGACTACCGCGGTAATCAATCCACCGCGAGAGCCTTGGGGGCCAACGGCAGGCATACAAAACCTCCAATCATATAAACGGCGACGGTCGTGAGGCTTATGAGCCGGCCCGGAAATTCAACCGGCCTACGGGTAGGTAGGATCTTCCGCCGTCCGCACGGACCAGCCCACAATTTTAACGCCTGATCGACCATCAGGTCAAGAAATATACGCTGTGCGTTTGGGTCAGTTTGATTGTTCCGGCAGAGCCGGGCCGTGTCGGCCCGGACCGGGGCGACATGCCCCGGCTCTTTGAAATCGCAAAAAAGCAAAAACCCCCGCGCGACTGCGCGGGGGTTCAAGGCTGTTCGATACGTTGCCAGTGGCCGGGCGCTTAGTAGCGGTCGCGATTTCCGCGGTCGCCGCGGTCGCCACGACCGCCGCCCCCGCCGAATCCGCCGCGTCCGCCGCCGCCGCCACCGCCGAATCCGCGTCCACCGCCGCCGCCACCGTAGCCGCGTCCACCGCCGCCGCCGCCGCCCGCGCGCTCTTCGCGTGGACGGGCTTCGTTGACGGTCAGTGCCCGGCCATTGTGCTGTTGGCCGTTGAGTGCGGCAACGGCAGCGGTGGCTTCCTGATCCGTGGACATTTCCACGAACCCAAAGCCCTTGCTCCTGCCGGTGTCCCGATCATTGATGATCTGGGCGGAAACAACCGTCCCATGTGCGCCAAACAATGTTTCGAGTTCCGAGCTATCGACTTGGTAACTCAGGTTCCCGACATACAACTTCTTACCCATCTGGAATCTCCTTGCGATATGGGTAGACCTCGGCCCGAGGTCAAGTGGTTCTTTCCGGGCCAAATCGAAAGAGGTCGCCACGGCGACCGATGCGGGAGGGAGAAAACGGACACCGAGGAGAGGCAAGACACGAAACACTTTCCTGAGGCCGATACACGAACCCGCCACCTTACAACACGCAAATATGCTACACCAGCATCGCCGGACAAATCAAGAAAAAAATGGCGACCGGGGTTTTGCGCGTTTGCCGGGGGCGACCGACCCATTCATCGCGCCGGAGGCCTACTTTTCCTCGGTGAACGCCACATATGAATGCGGCTTGATCTGCAAAGTAAACGAAAACCGCGGCGGCCCCTGCGGCGAGAGGGTCGGGCGCGTCGTCGGCCCTTCCCGGGCCGGCGGCGCCTGCCCCTCGATCGTCTGGCCTGTTGCCACGTCCCGCAACCGCGTGAATCCCCCCGAAACGCCCACCGTGACATACGCCGGCGTCGGCAGGAACGACTCGACCACGAAACTGTTGTTGTCATACGCGAACAGGCTGATCTGGCTCGGACCATCCAGAACCACCGGGAAGTTCCTGAGAATCACGCTCTTGATCGCCGCCAGCACTTCCGGCGGGAAACGGTAAAGGTCGTTAAAGTTTTCCGGTACGGCCAGAACGTAAATGATCCCTTTGGAATAGCGGTCCATCACAAGGATCGGATATCCGTTGCCGTCGGCGATGCCGCTGACCAGCGCCCAGGCGTCGTTGGTCAGGAAGTCGATCTCAGGAATCAGAATCCCCGTGGCCAGGGATGCCGTGCCGAGGCACCTGCCGCGCGGGCCTTGGAATTCCGTGACCGCGACCTTGCGCGGGGTGTATTGAAATTCGCAAATGTCTTCGATCCCCTTGCCCTGCAAGGTGCGCAGCAGGCCGGAGGTGATGACCACCGATTTTCCCGCCGCCAATTGCGATTTGATCTTCCCGACGATGTCCGGATCGAACTTGGCCGATTCGGTCAGCAGCAGCATATTGGCATCTGTCGGGAAGGAGGGATACAGGTCGATGGGAATCCCGACCATGCCGAGGAAGTTGTGCAGGAAATCCTCTCCGGTGGCATGTGGCGGGCGATAGCTTTTGATGCCGATCGGGTTCCCGAGCTTGCCCAGAACGCCGTCCACTTGCTCCAGTGAATAGTTCGCCACGCTGGCATAATGCAGATCCGGCACGTCGAATTGGCGCAGGTCTCCAATCAGCTTGTAGTAATCGAGGCTGGTGTGAAGGTCTTGCCAAAGCGTCCGATCGCCCGAGACGATGGGCCGCTCCAGGGCCGCCCAATTGAACAGCGTAATCTCCGGGGCCTTGGCGAAAAGCGTGTCCCAAAGCTGCTCGGCATAGCGATCGACGTATTTCACATCGTAGGTGTCCACCCATCCGCCGCCGTTGCGCCCGGCGCGACGTTATCGAAATAGCGGATGATCGAATAACTTTGGTAAGGCTGAAGATGCTGCTCCGAATAGACGGGGTCGCGCGTCTCGGTGCCGGTGTAAATCCCGTCGAAAATCGCCGGCTCGCGGTCCAGGTCATATCCCAGGCCCTGAAAGTGCTCGTACCAATTCGGAAATTTGATGATGATCCTCACATTCGGATTGACCGCCCTCGCCGGCTTGACCAGGACGTTCTCCGACACGTCGTCCATCGTCTCCAGGCGATATTGCGTCCAGCTTCTGTCCCCTTTGGCGGCGATGTCCAAATCCGTCTTGGTGCTGAAGAAGTAAAAGTCGTCGAGGATGATTTCATCGAAATGACGGGCGGTCATTTCGACGACCTTCTGAACGTATTGCCGGTCCTTCGGATCGGCATAGTCGAAGGAACGGAATTGCCCCCGGTCGTTATCCGTCAGCGCGATTCCCCCAGCCACGCGAACGCCCTTGTCCTGGAAAAATTTCTTGATCGGCTCGATCGAGTCCTCGTCGGCCGTCTGCCGGCTCCGGTAGGTTTCGATGTAAACCTTATCGATCTTGAGTTGCCTGGAGAGGTTGCTCCAATGCTCCGCGAGCCAATGCGGGGTCCTCCATGCTGCGCGTGACGAGGACGGGGATATAAACGGCCACGGCGAAGTTCTTGTAATTGCCCGCCATCGAAGGGGACGCGGGAATCAGCAGCAAGATCAAACTCGCGACCGCGGCGATCCATTTTTTCATGAGCGAAAACTCCGGTGGTTCAGGAAATCCATTCTCGGCGATTAACGCGCCGAGGCCAAGTTCGGCGCGCGATAGCGACAAGGCCGTCCAGGGCAATCGCATTTTCCCCCTCGCCCCGGTACTCCGGGGAGAGGGTTGGGGTGAGGGGTTTTTCTGATGTTCGGACTGCCCCTCACCCTAGCCCTCTCCCCGGATTACCGGGGAGAGGGGATAAGAAAGTCAACATGCGCTTGGCCTGCAGCGCGTCGAGAATCGGCGCGGCAGCTACCCCATGCCGATGGCGCTGGCGGTGGCGTGGGTCTCAATATGGCTAAGGCTCACGAGCCAGCTCGTGATTCCGCGCTCGGCGGCGATGCGCTGGCACTCGCCGGTGAGGCGGATTCCAGGCTGGCCGGCAGAATCTCTTACGACCTCAATGTCGGTCCAGGCAATGCCGCCGCGCCAGCCCGTTCCCAGCACCTTCAGCACGGCCTCCTTGGCGGCGAATCGGCCCGCCAGATGCTCGAAATATCGCTTGGGATTAGCCGCGCAGTATTGCTGTTCCGCCGGGGTGAAAACACGGTCCAGAAAATGTTGACCATGCTCCTCGTGCATCCGCCGAATGCGGGCGATTTCAACCAGATCGATGCCGTGGCCGACGATGGGCATGCCGGTATGATACGGACGGACGCGCTGCGCAGGAACCCGGCGCGACGCACGCGTGAATTGAGGGTCCGGCGGTTTTTGCGGGAACGAGATCGGTTCAAATCCCGCTCTTTCGATTTGACGGGACGGAATCTCGCGTTCTTGATTGTGCGAGTCCATCCCCTTGCAGATCCCAGACTTGCAACGTTGCTGGCAGTTCAACGAGCTTCTAAACCATCAACGGGAACGCTGGACTTGCGGCAACCAGACGACGAGATTTGAACTTGATTTTCAGAGTCAAGGAATCATCAATCTTCGCCCTTACTGAGGCCTTGGATGACGGATGACAATTCCACGATCTCAAGGCGGGCAGGAGAGTCGGTCCAATTGTGTCGCCAGCAAACGATCACATCGCAGCCTTCGCATTGGTGCCCGTGATCGCGGAAATTTCGGCTTTCGAACTCAAACTCGATTCGCACGCGCTGCCAGTTGTTGGGACCGATTTGGCGTTTTGCTTCGCAGTCGGGGTAAGCGCCCTGCACGGCTTCTACTAGGTAACCAAGCTCCTTTGCGACCATCCCGAAAAGAAAAACAACGCCCTGCTCATTCACCGGTTCGTGCCGAAGACCGCGAAAGTGGATCGGGTTGCCGTAGGTTGGCCGGTCAGATAGTTTGTTATGCCGAACTTGGCCATTAACCGACGCCGTATCGCCCCCGTGACTCATGGGAGGCTGGGCTGACGATACTAGCCGGTCCGCCGCTAGGTGAGGCAGCAAAGCAACTACATCAGTCCACTCGGCGTTTCCTATTGCGTAGTCTCGGAATTTCTCAGGGAGGGCCTTCCAAGGGCCGAAGTGCTTCTCAAACACACTTGGGCTAAAACTTCCTTCGTGCCGATATCGCTCTCGTGTCGGAATCTGGCGGTGTTTCCGAACAAGCCGCCCCCAGTCTCGTAAAAGCTCGTCATTGGTAAGCGGCTGATTCGCCGTATAGGGCGCCAAACCTGCGGCTCGCACCGCCTCACTCCAACTCGGGAAATGGTTGAGGAATTGGCGTTCTGTAATCTCCGTATGCGCACGAAACTCTGATCGGGAGGGAGGACGTCCCAGTTTAGTTGCCACGGACTGGATGGCCGCTGTCACTTCCTGGCTGGTTGGCGGACCGCTGGGCATGATTCCGATTCTCTATAGCGCAAATGTAACTGGTTCATCTTATCGCGAGCGGGGCTACGGTAAAAGATGTCGTGGGGTGTTGACTGTATACGATTCAGCGGTCGTATCTCCCCAGCCGCCATTCCCATGCAACCAGCCAGGAAAAGTTCAATAGCCGTCCTGTTCTCCCGACGCCGTATCTGTGCGGATTTGGGTAAGACCGAATCACAAGCGAGCGATGACCTTGTCGTAATCCGCATGGGAGCCGACGAAGAACCAGAGCATCACGTCGCCCCGATTTCGACCGATAGCGCGATAGTCATTGTTAATCCTGACCGACCAAAGATCCTCGTGCGGCGGGAGTTTCTTAATTTTCAGCCCTGGGGTGGCGGGGATTTTGCTCGAACAGGCGATAGGCATCGCGAACCTGGCGCCTGATCGTGGAGGGAAGTCGCGACAAGTCGCGGCGGAAATCGGCACTGGTTCGTGATGTCAAAGTTGATCCGGGTCCAGTTCCTGGCTCTGGCCAGCCTCATGCTCGGCCCAGGCTCGATCGGCCAGCTTCCGCAGCTTTTCGGGGGATTTGGCGAGCAACTCATCCCATCGCCGCTCCGATTCGATCTCGTTGATGACGATTTGCGCAATTGCGTCCTGCTCGGCCTCTGGAAGTTCCCGCGCCTTGGCGACCGCCTTTTCAAGCAGTTTTGTCATGTCGGTACTATATCACCAAAACACCGCGCGGAATAGAAATCGTTGATTCCGACTCGGAAACGCGGGAATAGTTCAACAGCCGTCTTATTTTCTCGGGAATTTTCGGCGGAGGCGGGATTTGCTCGAAAGATGATCCCTCACTTCACCGGCTGCAACAGTTCCTCGCCGGATCGATCCAATATCTCCATGACCGGCTTGCCATCGATCTGCCGCATGACCGGAATGCCCATCAAATAGGCCGCCGTCGCGAACGTATCCTCGGTGTTGATGACCAGGTTTGGGTAGATCGTCAGGTCCAATCCACGGCGAATGCCCGGATCCGACGGCGATCCACGGAATGTGCCGGCTGCGGTCATCATCGGGGCCGTGCGACAAGCCGGCGCCGCCATGATCGGCCGTCACCAAAATGAACGTCGAATCACGCAGGTTACGCTGATCCAACGCCCACAGGACATTTCCGATCGCCCGGTCCGCCTGCGCGATCGCCTGCATCTGCTGCCGGCTGGACCAGCCGAAGGCGTGCCCGGCGTTGTCCACGCCGGGAAGATGCACGAAAAGCACGTCCGGCTGGTGAAGGAGAATCATCGCCGCGGCCTGGTCGGCAACCTCATAGTCCTCGATCTTTTCCGTGTACGGAATGAATTCCCAATTCAGGGTCTTGGGCTTGGCGAGAATCACAAACTTGGATTTTCCCGCCACCATCGCCGTGGTGTATCCGCATTGCCTGGCCAACTCGAATATCGTCGGGAACAGCGGATACACCGCGCGGGTCAGGGGCAGATCGAAGTTCCACTGAATGCCGTGTTTCACCGGAACCACGCCGGTGAGCATGCTGGTGTGGGAGGGAAGGGTGACGGACTCGGCGGTGGTTCTGGCCCAGAAGCTGTAGCTGCCGGAATTGAAAAGGGCGTGGATATTGGGCGTGTCGGCGCACGCGCCAAATCGGGACGCAGGCCATCGACGCTGATGATGACCACCCGGCGAATCCGCGCCTCGGGCCGAGTGGTCTGCGCTTCGACCGGCAGCGAAAGTGCCACGATGACGAGCCAAATGATTTTGAGCTTCATAGGAATCGGATAACACTGCATTATTTGGGCCGTGTTTGCAACGGAAGCGATGCAACGGGCAGCCGCGTTCTATCTTTCTTCGCGTGGAAGTTGCCCCGGTTGGCAGCGGAGCCGTGACTGAATCGGCAAGGGCGGGAGCAGTTGGAAGAGGAAGAGTATGATCGGTTACGGTGTCCGTGACGACCGAAATCGTTGGCTCGAATATGCCAAGGCTTCGCCGCCGCGGACACCGCTGGCTGGCCCGTCAATGTTCTAGCAGGCCTTTTCGAGGCCGACGGATAGAGCCGCCGCCTTCGGCGGCCAGCGCTGTTGAGTTTCGCGCTCAAGCGCGACCTCAACCGTCCGTCACGCCCACTTGTCCGACCTCCCTTGGTTATCCGTGCGTACACTCAATGACATTGCCGAACTCGGTGGCGGCTTGGGCGATGGGCGAGCGGGGGCCTCCCGAAACAACAGCGGGAGGTCGGACAAGCGCGGGTTGTGAAGGACCGTTGAGGTCGAGCATGTGCTCGAAACTCCTCATGGCCTGCCGCCGAAGGCGGCGACTCTTGTCTTTCGTTCCGCAAGGCCGTCCCGAACATTGACGGGCCAGCCAGCGGCGTCCGCGGCGGCGACGCCTTCTCCTATTCGAGTCAGCGCATCCGGCCGGCGCGAACACCGTAACCGATCATCTTTTTTTGTTCCATCTTTTCCGCGGACTGTATTACGCACCCGCGTTATAGAAGCTGAGAAATGCCATCGTTCACCGAAGTCCGCCAACGCCGAAAACGGCTTATTGGACGCATGCGGTTGCCCAGACAGGCGCCCTTGCGTTCTCGAGTCGCCCTCTCCATACTTCCGGCGTTCAGGAGTTTACCGCGTGAACAGAAAGATTCCGGCGATTTTTGCGGCCATGCTGGTTCTTGGGGGCTGTAATTCCGAGGCCCCGCCGCCCATGGAAACCGCTCCGGCTCTCGCGCCGGCCGCGGAGGACGAGGTGATCGCCACGGTTCGCGGCGACAAGATCACGCGCAGTGACCTCGAGCCGGTTCTGGAAGAGGGATATGGGCTGAATGTCCTTCTGACGCTGGTGCAGTTGGATTTGGTCGAGCAGGAAGCGGCCAAGCAGGGCGTGGGGGTGACGCCGGCGGACGTGGTCGGCGAACGCGCCATCACGATGAAGAACCTCGTCCGCTCCATCGCGGAATTGGACAGCAGCGGCCAGCCCACGACCGAGCCGAGCGACAATCTCAGTTCCGACCAGCAGGAGCAGCTTCTCGATCAGGTCCTCCAGCAGCAGCACGTCAGCCGGGCGGAATTCAACGTGATCCTCCAGATCAACGCCTATCTGCGCAAGCTCGCCGAGCCAACGGTCAATGCCAGGCTGACCGACGACGCCGTCCGCCAGCAATTCAACGTGATGTATGGCGAAAAAGTGATCGTGCATTACATCCTCTGCAACAACATGTCCGAGGCCGCCGAGGTCCGTCGCGACCTGGCCGGCGGCAAAAGCTTTGAAGATGTCGCCCGCGCCCGCAGCCTGGATCGGCGCACGGCTTACACCGGCGGTGAATTGCCCCCGTTCACGCTGCAGGACAATCGGTTTCCACCGGAGTTCAAGCAAGTGGCGTTCGGCCTGAAGAAGGGCGAAGTCTCCGATCCCGTGCAGATCGAGCGATTCATTTACATCGTGAAGTTGATTGACCGCATTCCCCCGGCTCATGCCCGGTTCGAGGATTATCGCGATACGGTGAAAGATGAACTGCGTGAAAGCGCCGTGCAGGCGGCGATGACCGCGATGCGCAACCGGCTGGGCAAGATGGCGATGGATTCGCTGAGCATCCAGGATCCGATTCTGGCGCGGCAGTGGGCGGATAAAATCAATCAGAAGACCGGTCAAATCAAAGATGCGCAGCAACTCCGTGAGGAGCTGGACCGCCAGCACGCACCAGCGACGGTTCCCTCAAGGCAGGGTTTGGAATACTCCTCGCCGATCTCATCTTCAGCCCCCGCGCCGCGCCGCGCGCTAAATCGCGTTGGACACTCAGGTTATCGCATTATTTCCGCACACGCAAAATCCAGTTGAATCCGCTACAATTGAGCATGTTATGAGCAACCAACCGTTCAGAGTGGACGTTTCGACCCGCATTGCGCGTCTTCCCCCGTACCTGTTCGGCCGCATCAACAGGATGAAGCACGACAAGCGCGTCGCGGGAGTTGACATCATCGACCTGGGGATGGGAAACCCCACCGATCCCACGCCCGAGTCCGTGGTGAAGAAGCTCGCCGAGGCCGCGCGCGATCCACGAAACCACCGCTACAGCGTCAGCAACGGCGTCGTCGGCCTGCGCAAGGAAGTGGCCAAGAAATACCTGGCCAAGTACGGCGTGCAACTCGATCCGGAAACCGAAGTCATCGCCACCATCGGGAGCAAGGAGGGCTTCAGCCATCTCTGCCTGGCGTTATTGGGTCCCGGCGACACGGCGGTCGTGCCCGACCCGGCGTTTCCCATCCACGTCTATGCCGTGGCCATGGCTGGCGCCAACGTCATTCGCGTCCCGCTGGGCAATGACCAGGCATTTCTGGCCCGCATCGAAAAAATGATCGAGGGCCTGTACCCCACGCCCAAGCTGCTGATCCTGAATTATCCGCATAACCCGACGGCCGTGACCATCGAGCCGGATTTCTGGGACCGCGCCATCGCCATGTGCCGCCGACATGGAATCATGATCATCAGCGATTTCGCCTACGGCGAGGTCTGCTTCGACGGATACAAAGCCCCGAGCTTCCTCGCCGCCGCCGGCGCCAAGGACATCGGCGTCGAATTCACCACCATGTCCAAAAGCTACAATATGGCCGGCTGGCGCATCGGATACTGCGCCGGCAACTCCGAGATGGTCAAAGCCCTGGCCACGATCAAGGGCTATTACGACTACGGGATTTTCGCCCCGATCCAGATCGCCAGCATCATCGCCATGCGCGAGCACGCCGAGGTGCCGGGCAAACAGAGCAAGGTGTACGAAAAGCGCCGGAATGTGGTGTGCCGGGGCCTGGACCGGCTGGGTTGGACGTACGAAAAACCCCGCGCCAGCATGTTCGTCTGGGCGAAGATCAAGAACGAACATCTCAAAGGCCAGGGCACGATCGATTTTTGTCTGCGGATGATGGATGAGGCCCAGGTGGCCCTGGCCCCCGGCCGCGCCTTCGGCGAAAACGGCGAGAATTTCGTGCGCATCGCCCTGGTGGAAAACGATCAGCGTCTGAAGCAGGCCATGGCCAACCTGGAACGCGCTTTGGTTCCTCGCCAGCCCAAGCCCAAGCGGCCGCGGGCCGCGACGGCGTGAATGATGGTATAATTGCGAGCATGTCGATGCAGCACGTTGGCCAAGCCGTGGTTCATGGCGGGCAGGTAACATTGTCCGGGCTTGATCTACCCGATGGAGAGCGCGTCGAGGTTATCGTCACTCAGTTGCCCGTTCAGCAAACTCGAACCATCGGCGAAGTTCGCCAGTTACTAAGCGGGTCGGTCGAGCGCTTTGATGATCCGTTTGAGCCGCTTATTCCCACGGGTCAGTGGGAGATGCTCAAGTGATCGTGCTCGCGATCACGCCGATCGCCGCACGTACACATCACCAATTTTGGCCAATTCATTGACCAAGCCTCGGTCGGCCTTGGCTTGCAGATCGTCGAGAAATCGAATGGTTTGCGGTTCAAGACAAGGCTCGGACGGATCGGCGTCGGGAACGACCGCGTCAACTTCCACCCGCACTACGCAGGAGGCGGCGTGAATCCATTTTTCGATCTTCGTATGTTTGCCTTGCGGAGCCATAATGTTACGACGCCCCAGTGGTTGCGAGTATAGCCAATCCATTGGGCCACATGCCATGTCCCGGAAAATCGGAAGTCGGTCAGTTTTAATGGTCTGGCAGAGCCGGGCCGTGTCGGCCCGGTCCGGGGCGACACGCCCCGGCTCTTTGAAATCAAAATGATCTCCGGGAAAACGGACCAGCAAAGAAAAACGTGTTCCCCTGCATTCGACGGCCGATATTGAATGAATGCGGGCACAGCGGTCGAATTGGCTGCATCATCTTCTTCCGCGGCGGCGGGTGGTGTTTGCCGCCGGGGCAATCGTTGCCGTCAGCGTGGCGTTGCTGGCGGTGGAGTTCGCGTCGGCCCGGCATAATCGAACGATTTTTGGAAATGATCTGGGCGGCGATTTTCCCGCATTTTATGTGGCCGGGAATATCCTCGCACAACGTGGACCCGACCGATTGTATGACCAGGGCCTGCAATCCCGGCTTTACCATGAACTGATCCCCGGCAATCCGCCGAACGTTTCGTTGCCCTATGCGTATCCGCCGGCGGTGGCGGCCGCGATGCGGCCATTGGCGTGCTGCCGTACGTCTGGGCGGCGGCGATTTGGACGATCGTTTCCGCGCTGTTGTATTTGGCGGGCGTGGGCTTCCTGTGGCTTGCCTGCCGAGACATTCCGCCGGGAGATCGGTTGCCCGCCGCCATGTTGTGTGTTGCCTTTGAGCCGTTCGTGATCGAATGCCTTCACGGCGGACAGCTCTCCACGGTTGCCTTCGCGGCGACGTGCGCGGCGATCTTCTGCCTGCGGCGAGGAAAACTCTTTCTCGCCGGGGCGGCAATTGGGTTGCTCGCTTACAAGCCCACGCTCCTTCTGTTCCTGCCGTTGATGCTGGCCAGAGACCGTAAATTATTCGCCGGCGCCGGTGCGACAATCCTTGCGGGAATTGGCCTGAGCCTTTGGACGGCGGGAATCCAAGGTTGCGAGGTTTTTATTCGGCTGATGAGCGACTATGCCCGGTCCGCCGCCGGAGAGGGCGGCTTTTCTCTCCAGAAATTCGTTGACCTGTCGGCGTTCAGCAAGCTGCTCCTGCATCAGCCCAACGCGCCGACGTGGATTGTCCCCGCGGCGGTCGCTGCCGTGACCATGGCTTTCTTTGGCGCATATCGCGGCGGAATGGCGAGCGATCTTCCGATCTTTCGATCTTGGCGATGGCCGTCACCGCGACGCTGGTCCTGAACCTGTATGTTGGAATCTATGACAGCGTGTTGATTGTGCCGGCACTGTGGCTCACCGCGGAAGAGGTTTATCGTCGCACGGGCGAGTTGGCTTCGACGTTTCAATGGCTGCTGCTGGTGGTATTCATCTCACCGTGGATTTCCCAATTCCTGGCCGGCTCCATTGGGTTGCAGATCGACACTTTGGCGCTGCTGGCGGTGGGAGGATATCAATTGTCGCTTTGGGGATATCCGAGTCGAACCTGCGCTCCAGTTCTGCTGTCCGAGATGGTTTGAGTTTCAGGCCGCTGGAGCGGCGCCGGGTTCGGCGGCGAGCGGCAATTCGTCGGCTCGACGCGGGGATTTGCGGTTCGATTTCACTGGCCGGATGTTTGGTCAGCGGAAACGCCGGGCGGATGGTTTGCGTCAGCGACTGGCCGTGGGTCTGCCAGAGATTCGCCATTTTCTTCAGTTGCGATTCGGCCTTGCGCAGGCTCAATTGGGCGAGGCTCAGAATTTGCCCTTGAAGCGGCGGATCGTGCAAAGCCAAATCGCATTCGACCGATTCGCGCATGATCCGTTCGGTGAGCACGACGTAATCGTGCCAGAAACCCAAGGCGGTTTGCATGCGCTCGAAAAGTCCCGTCACCGAAGCCGGAAGCCGCACGCCATGCTCGCGGGCCATTTCCAAAGTGTAGCGCAGGGATTTGCCGGCGATGCGGAGCTGGTGCGGATCGCTGTGGCGCTGGGCGGCCAGATCGTTCGCCTGCTCGACGAACGCGTCGAGTTGAAGATGCACGGATTGTGAAAGCAACTCGCCGATGCGGTCCCTGGCGCCGGCGATTTCGTGGTGCAGACCCCACCAGGAGCCGAGGCGCGCGAGCATTCGCGCCGGCGGCGCGTTGTCGGCGGCCGATCGGAGGGCCTGATCGCGCAGGTCGCCGATGCGCTGCCGCAGCCATTGGGTTGCCGGCTGAAGTTTCGGCTGATCGAATTCCGCGAGGTGCTGTAGCATCACGTCGAAATTGCGCAACGGCCCGAGTTGCCGGCGCAGGCATTTGGTGACCCGGTTGAACGGTCTTCGGAAGCGATTGGAAACCGCGGGCGTGAGCAGATCGGTCCCGGCCTTCAATCGTCGCGTGGCGACTCGCGCGTCGTGAACGGCATCCACGTCCTGGCCCGCAATCGCCGACGCAACCAGCTTCCGCAGGTTCTCCACCAGCGAGTCGAGATATTTCAGGAGCGGAAACTCATCCGCGTCGCGCTTGGCCATGGCCCGGTGATTCTAACAGGTCGCCGGAAAACGGGAAAACCGCGGCCGGAAGGGCGCTGCAACTTTCCGGTGGCTCTGGGGTTGTATCCGCGGGAGATGGCAAGAAATATGTTCGGCGGGACCCTGCCGCAATTCATGTTTGGGCGGGATTCGGTGTATACTGGAAACCCGCGCCGCTGATGCGGAATATTGATGGATCAGGAACATCAAAAAACGATTGGCAAGTCGGTAACCCTTACCGGCCGTGGATTATTTTCCGGGGAGCCGGCAACGGTGACGCTCTCGCCCGCGGAACCGGGCGAGGGGATCACCTTCGTCCGCGAGCAGGACGGCAAGACCGCGCCGATTCGGGCCGCAATCGAGAATGTTCTCAAGCGGCCGCGGCGAACCTGTCTCAAGAACGGCACGCTCCAGGTCGATACCGTCGAGCATTGCCTGGCCGCGCTGAGCGGAATGGGCGTGGACAACGCGGTGGTGCGCGTCAGCGGCGGGCGGGCGGGAGAATTGCCGGCCGGGGATGGATCGAGCCGGCCGTTCGTGGAATTGCTCGAGGAAGCGGGCGTCGTCGAGCAGGACAAGCCGGTCAACGCCCTGGTCATCCGCAAGCCGGAGCAGGTTTCGATCGGTGACGCGGCGCTGGCGGCATTGCCGGGGCCGAGCGATCATCTGGAGATTCTCTATGAATTCGAGGCGGGGGCGCCGCTGGGCCGGCAGATTTTTCGCTGCACGCTGAAGGGGACGGATCGCGGCGAATTCGCCGCCCAGATCGCCCCGGCGCGCACCTGGGTTTTCGAGCACGAGGCCCGGGACCTTCAGGCCCGCGGCATTGGCGTGCATTTAACGCCCAAGGACCTTCTGGTGATTTCCCCGGACGGTCCGATCGACAACACGTTTCGTTTTGCCGATGAATGCGCCCGCCACAAGGTGTTGGATCTGATCGGCGATTTGTATTTGCTCGGCCGGCCGGTGTATGGACGGCTCGTCGCCCACAAAAGCGGGCACGAGTTGAACCACATGCTGGTGCGGCGGCTGCTCCGCCAGGAAGAGGGCCTGGATCGGGAATCGCTCATCCATCGCGACGCCGCGCTGGATATCCGCCGCATTCAGCGCATTCTTCCGCACCGCTATCCAATGCTCCTGGTGGATCGGGTGCTGGAAATCGTCGGCGACCAGAAGGCCGTCGGAATCAAAAACGTCACCTTCAACGACATCTTCTTCCAGGGGCATTATCCGGGCACGCCGATCATGCCCGGCGTTCTGATCGTCGAGGCCATGGGACAATTGGGCGGCATCCTGCTCAGCCAGAAGCTGGAGCACACGGGCAAGTTGGCGGTGCTGCTCAGCATGGACAAGGTGAAGATGCGCCAGCCGGTGGTTCCCGGGGATCAGTTGCTTCTGGAAGCGGTGACGGTTCGCGTGAAGAGTCGCACCGGACACGTCCGATGCAAGGCGTTCGTCGGCGACAAGCTGGCCGCCGAAGCGGACATTAAATTCATGTTGGTCGATGCCGAGCCCATTTAGGACGCTGAGATCTATGCCAAAGATTTCCCCGCTGAGTTGCGTCGATCCCAAGGCGAGCATCGCCGCCGACGTGGAGATCGGCCCGTTTTGCACGGTGGGGCCGGAGGTGGTGATTGGCGAGGGTTGCCGGCTCGTCAGCCACGTCGTGATCGCCGGACGGACGCAGATCGGGCGCAACAATACGTTTCATCCCAATTCGGTGATGGGCGGACCGCCGCAGGATCGCCGATATCGCGGCGAGCCGACGCGGCTGGAGATCGGCGAGGGCAACGTCTTCCGCGAAGGAGTCACGATTCACATCGGGACCCCCGACGCCCAGGCCTGCACGCGCGTGGGGAACCGCAACCTTCTCATGGCCAACAGCCATATCGGGCACGACGTGCAGTTCGGAAGCGATTGCGTATTGGCCAACAACGTGATGATTGCCGGGCACGTCTGCTGCGGCAACTTCGTCAACATGATGGGCGGAGCGGGCATCAATCATTTCGTGACCATCGGCGATTACGTGTTCATCGGCGGGGCCGCCCGGATTCATCACGACGTTCCTCCTTACGTGAAGGTGGATGGAGCGGACCAGATTCGCGGCTTGAATTCCGTGGGGTTGTCGTGCGCCGGAGTTTCAGCCGCGGAGATCAACGAACTGGAAGAGGTCTGCCGAAAGTTGTTTTACCGGCGCAAGCCGCTGGCGTTGGCGCGGGCGATGGCGGAATTCGACACGATGAACGGCGTGAATCCGCGGGCCAGGGAAATGGTGGAGTTTTTGCGGCGGCGCGGGCGTTCGCGCAACGGAAGATACCTGGAAAGCCTGCGGAAGGTGTGAACCTTTTGTCGAAGCGGTTCCGCATTTTGGGGCGATCCGCCGGATTCCGCCAGTTTCATCTCATCCTCGAGGAGTAAGTCAAGGGTCCGCCCAGTAACCTGCGACCATTCCGTCTCCCTCTTGTTATCCCATCCGCAGGACATGTCGCTTTATTACGCCGGCGGCATGGCGAATGGACAATAATCCATTGCACAGTCCGCGCAACGCAACGAGGGCAGCGTGTGCACGAGAAAAATCGTAGCAGTCCACTTCGTCCTGCCGTTTTCGGCAAGTTAGTCGTAGCCGTCGGTCTATCACGGGATCCGTGCGACCCGAGATTGTCCAAGCGGCAGACCAATCCTTCGCGATGGCCAGCGAACTAACCGCCCACCGGCGGTTTTGATCGCGGCTTTGAGTTAACTGGGTGTGGGCTCGGGTTCCAAAGTGCAGGTTGTTGCCATGAATGCGATATTTCACCAGCGGCAGATCCACTACGCGGATACCCCGTTCCAGAAGTGCGCGGAATGGCAGGACGGTATCCTCTTGCAGGACATCTTCGTTGATGGGGCCGTATTTAGTCCAAAGTGATCGAGAGTACGCGCATGCGCAACCCAACGCATTGACAGATCCGCTGGCCACGGCGTCTTCCAGGATAAGCGGCGCGACCAAGGGTGGATACCAATGCTCTGCCAGCACATTACCCGCCACGTCGATTATAAACGCGTCCGAACAAACCATGTCCACAGGGGTAGGCTCTTGAGAAGCTCTAACCAATAAGGCTGTCCGCTCCGGCAGCGAAATGTCGTCCCCGGCTTGGACAATCACGAAGGGGCCCGTCGCTAGTTTGACAGCCCCATTCATATTCTCTGCCAAACCCACGTTCGTGATGTTCTTGTTGATTACGATCTTGTGCGGTCCGCGATAGGTGCTCGCCTCCTCCTTGATGATCTCGAAGGTCCGATCCGGCGAGCAGTCGTCGGACAGGATGATTTCCAGCGGTTCATACGTTTGTGCGAAGGCGCTCTGCACCGCTTCACGAATGAATCGCTCCTGCTTGTAGGCGATCACAGCGAAGCTAACCAGCGGCTTCTCAGCCATCCCTTAAACTCCCTCGTTCGCGAGCCCCAACCGGTTGCCCAGCATAGTCCACAGCTTGGAAAGTCTCTCGCTGCCCAGCCGTTCTAAGAGCCCACGAAAGCACACAATGGATACGATGATCAGCACGCTCACTCCCAGCGCAAGTCGCCAGACGACACTGTTGAGAAATGTGGTCGCGAAGCCAATCAAAACTGCCAGGGTTCCCAGTAAAATGACATTTCCGGTGCTCCTGCGCCAGAAATAGCCATGGCGCCGCTTCACCACATAGTAGATGAGAACTACGTAGAAAAGATAGAGACCGGCAAAGGCCGCCCCGGCTCCGGCCACACCAAAAGCCTTTGTTCCCCAGAAGACCAACAGCACGTGCACCACGGCGGAAGCTATTTCCGACCACAAAAACGCCGTCTTGTCTGCCCGAGCCAGCAAGATGAACGCCAGAGGCCAACTGATGATTCGTCCCAGCAGACCCAATACCTGCCAGCGCAGAATTCCCGAAGCCCCTGCAAACCGAGTCGAATACATGGTCCAGATCAATACGTTTGAGAGCACCAGGGCCGCCACCAATCCAGGCACGGCCAGCAGTATGGCCATTTCCGCCTGCTCGTTGACCAGTTGATTCCGTTTCTGGACATCCTCGCCCAGCCCCGCCAGGCGCGGGAAATAGTCAGCCGCCATGGCCTGCAACACGAACCCCACGTAAATGCCGCTGATAGTGAATGCTGATAAGTACAAGCCCACCGCGGCTTCGCCGACAAAGTGGTTGATGACGAGGCGGATCAAATACACCGATCCAGCGGCGGCCAAGCCCGTTACCACAAAGGTCAGGCCGAGGCTGATCATGTCGCGGGACAATTCCCACGTCTCGCGCCAGGTGACGGTCACGTGCGGCACGCGCATGCGCCGTGCATACCACCAGCTCGTCACCACCTGCCCCAGGGCGATGGCAATCAGAAAAGGAACAATGCCCTTCTGCCTGAAGCAGAGCAGAATGGGGATGGCCAGGATCGTGCTGAAAACGGCCCCGGTGATGCTCATCGCGGTCATGTCCCTGATGCGTCTCAGCCCCTGCAAAAGCGCGTTCTGCCCCGCCTGAATCTCGGTACACAGAACGGTCACGGACAGCGCGGCGATCGCCCACGCATGGTCGTGGTTCCCAAACGTCCACCAACTGGTGGGAAACGCGAGGGCCAACGTCATCAATAGTCCCAGCATTCCGGTGATCCAGACCACGCGCCGGTAGGCCCTTACCGTGCGCGCGATCCGTAATTCATCCTGACTGCCCGCCGCGGCGGCGATATCCCGCACAGCGCTTTGTCCCAGGCCCAGGGAAGCGACGCTGCTGATCATTCCCGTAAGCGACGTGTACAACCCCATTACGCCGAACATGCCGGCCCCAGTTGCACCGCCACGATTTTGGTCCGGAGGATGCCCAGACCCACGTTGATCAGCGATGATCCGCCCAGCAACGTGCTGGACTTGAGGATTCGACCGTAGCTGTTGTTCGGCGCCGCGCTCACTTTAGGAACGTCCATACCGCCTCAATCACCCGCTCGCATGCCTCAGACGCAAGGTGTGGGCCCGCCGGCAATGTCAGCACTTCCTGATGGATCCGATGGGCAATGGGCAAGGAGTCCGACTTCAGTCCAAGCTCCGCATAGGCTCCTTGCTCATGAGGAGGGATGGGGTAGTGGACAATGGTCCCAACTCCCTGTTGCTCAAGATGCTTTTGCAGGCTATCGCGCCTTGGCGTGCGGATCACGAACAGGTGGTAGACATGCCGCCCCCAAAGGCGCTCGGTCGGAAGGGTGATTGGCAAGTCAGCCAAGGCCTCCTGGTACCGACGTGCCACGGACCTGCGCCGCTCATTCCAGGCATCCAAGTGCCTCAACTTTACGCGAAGGATGGCGGCCTGGAGTTCTTCCATCCGACTGTTATATCCCTTTACATCACACACATAGCGGAGTTTCGAGCCATAGCTTGCGCAGCCGCTTGAGTTCCAGGACCAGACTTTCATCGTTGGTGGTGACGGCCCCGGCATCGGCCAGGGCCCCCATGTTCTTCGTGGGGTAAAAGCTCCAGCCCACCGCATCTCCGTGGCCGCCGATTCGTCGGCCCTTGTAGATCGCACCGTGGGCCTGTGCCGCATCCTCAATCACCCGCAGCCCATGCTTTGCGGCCACCGCCAGGATCGGATCCAGGTCCGCCGGATGTCCGTACAGATGCACAGGCATAATCGCCTTGGTCCGTCTGGTAATAGCGGCCTCAATCCGCGCCGGATCAATGTTATAGATTGGCGCATCGGGCTCCACGGGCACCGGCGTCGCTCCCGCGTGGCTCACCGCCAGCCACGTCGCGATATAGGTGTTGCTCGGAACGATGACTTCGTCGCCCGGCCCGATTCCATATCCCCGCAGCGAGAGGTGCAGCGCCTCAAGTCCGTTGGCCACGCCAACGGCATACTTCGCCCCGGTGTACGCCGCCCACTCCGCCTCGAACGCTTCCAATTCCGGCCCGAGCAGATACCAGCCGCTGGAGAGCACGCGCGCGATGGCCTCGTCGATCTCGGGTCGAAGTTCCCTGACCTGCTCGCCCAAATCGAGAAAGGGGATTCTCACCATGATTTCACCAGACGTTCGTGCTCATGGCTCGCGGCTATTCAATGGACACCGCGGTCCGCAGCCATTTTCAGGAAATCGTCGTAGTTCCGTATGTAGTCGGCGGCGTCGTATACATCGGAAGCAAGAACCAATAGGATCGCATCTGACGTGTACTGATACTGTGCGGCCCATACCATCGGCGGGATATGGACGCCCAAGTTGGGCCGGTCCAGGACGAACGCATCCCTGTTGCGGCCATCGTCTACCATTACACTCAAGCTGCCACGTACACAGACTAGGAATTGGTGTTGTTCTTTGTGAGCATGCTCGCCTCGAATTTCAACACTGGGAACGTCGAAAACGAGGAAATAGCGTTTGGGCTGGAAGGGGAGTTGTTTCCCGATCTCGCCCACCGAAAGCGAGCCGCGCATGTCGATGATGCGCGGCAGTTCGATCACTTTGACCGCCGCGACGCTGGAGGCGGCAGCCGATGCGGGTTTTGAAGGCGTTTCTTGGGCTTTCTTGGGCAAGGAGAAGACATACCCCTCGATCCGCGCCGGGTTCCCCGCGACTATCGCATAGGGCGGCACATCGCGGATGATGACCGCACCGGCGCCGATCATGGCATTCATTCCCACCGTCAGTCCGGCCAGGATGGTCGCATTGGCGCCAATCGATACGCCGTGCCGGATCAACGTTGGAACCGCCTGCTCAGGAGGCTGCTTGCCGGGCGCGTGCTGATCGTTGCTGAAAACCGCGTCCGGCCCGATGACGACATCGTCCTCAAGCGTGACGCCGGCATACAGCCGAACACCGCACTTAAGGGTGACACGGTTCCCGACAACAACGTAACCATCAACGAAGACGCCTTCGCCAATTTCGCAGTCCGCGCCCACGACCGCATTCCTACGGACAATTGAGAAGGCGCCGACTGCGGTCCGGTCGCCGATAACCGCTCCCTCTTCCACCAGTGCATTCCTGTGAACAGCAGGCCGCATGTGTATGATCCTATTCAGTCAATGCATTGAGCCATGATGCGCGCCAGTGCATCCACAGTATTTTCCGCGAGACACGCGACACCATGTTCTCTCATATAGGACGCGGAGCGCTGGCCGCACGTTACCCCAACAAATGGAATCCCTGCCACAGTCGCCGATTGGGCGTCGGCCTCGGTGTCGCCAATAAATCCGTCGGGATCTAAACGTCGCAGCTCTCGAGCTTTCTGCACAACCGCGGCATCGGGGGAGACGACTACTGTGTCGCCGATAAAAGCGCCAACGGACGATGCCGCTATTTGGGCCTTCAGACGATCGGGCTGATTCCTGGCTGAAAGCACGGCGAACTTGATGCCTCGGGCCGAATAAATGGCAAATGCTTCTCGAAGTCCTGCAAATGGCCGGTCCAATCGAGCCAATTCCGGCGTCTCCACGCAAGCCTGCCACCTTTCCGCCAACCTGGCTGCAGATACGGGATCATAGCCAAGCGCAACAAGCGCTTCTCGGGTGCTGCTTCCCGCTCGCTTGAGAGTCCACCACTCCTCCGCTGTCGGCAACGCATACTCTGTTGCATCACAGGCGCGGACAAGCGCGGCCCACTGTTTGGGCATACAATCGACCAGCGTTCCATCCCAATCCAGTACAATCAACATACGACGATCACGCAGTCACGTGCTCGCAATAGGTCCGCATGACGAATCGCGGGCGGTCGGGCGAGCGTAGGTATCCAACCCAATCAAGTCCAAACGTCTCCGCCGGGCATGCCTTTATCGGATCGAATCCGATGGCAGCGGACATTGCTGTTCCGGCGCCAGGCCGAGGGTTGATGTCAGTGATCAACCACTGGTCGGTACTCGCCGAGCGCATCACTTGAAAACAGAACACCCCCCGCAAAGCGAGCTTTTCGCTCAGACGCTTCGCCCGCCCCGCCAGTTCAGAATCTTGGAAGACCCTGGCTTTTGTACATACGCCCGATTTCGTCTCCAGTCGCTCTCTACAGACGGAATACACGTCACCCGACGAACGGGCCGCAAAAACGTCAACCGTCACTTCCGGAGGTTTACAAGGCTCTTGGAGGATCGTCTGGTCCTCTGCGCGGCGGACTCGCCGGAACTCCTCCTCGTTGGGGATCATATGCGCCCCCACGCTTCCTCGCCCCTTGCGTGGTTTGGCAAACCACCCCCCCGGTTTCCAAACCGCCGTTTTCGAGTCACGCGTCTCGGGCGTGGGGAAACCGTGCTCCGCCAACCACATCGACATACTTAGCTTATCGAAGCATAGTTCCGCCACTTCTGGTCCAGGGGCGTGTACTTCGCACGCCATCTCTCGAAGCGTCAGACGGAGATTCGATGCGCAGTACGATCTCCTCATCCAGAATCGGAATCCAATATCCAATGCCAAGGCTGCGTATCAATTGCACCATGAACGCTGGGTAACCTTCGTCGGACGCGTAGGGAATTTGCACGAATCGATTCGCAAGAAGGCTTGATGGAATCAGGTTGGCGGTAAACACGTCGCCGGCAACGACCTCGAAGTTACCCATCGCGTGTGCGGCCGACACGGCGTAGTACCCTATTCCACTACCAGCCGTTGTAATCAGAATTCGACAGTTCATAAGCGCGGCGCTCTCCACGACAAGCCTCGCATGATCTGCCACCACTTTCAAGTCACATGCCGAGTGGCGCCTCGCGAAAAACAGCGGCGGGGAGCCGGCCCTGCCCGTTGGCAAACCGGCCAACCCGATCCGTCAATCGTAAATCGTCCGGGCGATCTCCGGTGGAAGGGGGGTGGGTTCAACCGACGGATCATATTTCCGATGTCCACGATCCAAAATCGGCAGCAGCAGGGGATACACCAGCCGCCGCTGCAACCGCGTCAGCGGCGACGGAACGTGATTGTACAGCGGCTGTTCGGGCAGGGGCGCACCCGGTTTCCAATGAAGCAGTGGACCGGCATAGACCCCGCGCACCCCGGCGAGGCCGACGGGCTGGGAGGTTGAGTCGCCGGCGGAGTCAACCAGTTCTTTGTGCCAATCCTCCAGCTTCCAATGACGGCCGGCGTGGGCCTTCAGCTTCATCATCGCGGCGCGCAGGCGAAATCGCATTTCCATCTGTCGCGGATCGCGGTGGGGATAATGGCGAATGGGAATCCGCTCTCGGGCGACGAAGCCGGCAAAGAAGGGGAAGCTGGAATTGTGCGGCCAGCGCATCGAGCGGCGATAGCGAAACATGCGCGGCTCGGAGTAGGTGGAAATCTGATAGAATCGCCGCCGATCCTCGATCGGACGCTTGCGGTCCTCGTCGATGTCCACTTTGCCGGTTCCATAGTCGCTGCATTCCTGCTGTGTGAGGCGGAAGTAGTACCATTGGAGATGGACGGCGGTCTCCGATTGACGCAACCGCTCGGCTGCGAATCGGGGAGGCGGAACCTGATAGAATTCGTCTCCGTCCGTTCTGATGACCCAGTCGCCAGGCTCGAATCTTTCCCGGTATCGATCGAACAACAGGCCGCGCAAGTTGTCATTGAAGACGATCGGCCGGCTAAACATCGGAACCACTCGCGAATCCTTTCGCGCGTAATCCTGAATGACCTCCCAGGTCCCGTCAACGCTGCCCATGTCCAATACGTATAGAGCGTCGATCCAACCGAGAAGGTGGTCGAGATTCTGGGCAATGACGTTGATTTCATCGCGCAGAAGCATCAGGCCATGGAATCGCATTCAAACTCAGTTGGATAAAAAGCCGAGAGGAACGTTCTCCTGTTGCGATGAGGCCAATCATACGTCAAATCACTCTGTTGACAACCCAGGTTGGCGTTGAAAGTGCCGCCGTCTACAATCGCTTACAGCAGATTATGTTGCGCCGCTTGGTGGATATGACTCGCCGCTCCCTTGCCAACCGTCGGCATTATGTCGGGACACGAGATTGGCTTTTGAGCCTCTACAACCGCGCGCTGCTCAGAATCGGGAGCCGATGGCTTCCCGCACGGGGCCGCCTGGTCGCCGTGCGCGTCCGGGAGGCGGCCGACCCGTTTTATCTGCGGCTCGGCTCGACGGATTGGCTGGTGCTGGAAGAGATTTATTTCCACGGCGAATACGACTCCCTGTCGCGAATTCAACTGGGAAATGTCCGGCAGATCGTCGATCTTGGCGCAAACGTCGGACTCTCGGTGCGGCTTTGGCGGCAACGGTTTCCCGATGCGGCCGTGCTGGCGGTCGAGCCCGACCCTGAAAACGTACGAGCCCTCGAGCGGAACTGCCCGATGGACGGGAAAACGCGGGTGGTCCAGGCGTGCGTCGCCGGCTCGGCGCGGACCGTCCAAATCGATCGATCCAACGGCGCCTGGGGCGTGCGAATGGTGGACGAATCTCCGGATCAGCATCGCATCTCGGTGAAGGCGATGCCATTATCCGAGATTCTCGCCGAGGCGAATATCACCGGCTCCATCGATCTGCTGAAATGCGACATCGAAGGCGCCGAAGCGGAAGTCTTCGGCAATTGCGCCGAGTGGATTGGGCGCGTCCGGGCTTTGATTTTAGAGATTCACGCTCCGTATACCCTGAGCCAGTGGCAAACGGACATTCAGGCCGCGGGGGCCCACATGGACGTTGTTTGCACGATCAAATCCGATTCCAACGCGGTTGTGGTCCTGGCAGCCGTGCCATCGCTCGCTCAGCACGCGGGGGGCTGAGGCCCCAGCCATTTTTCCACCTCTGACAGTTGTACGTTCGGTCGGCCGCACAGGCGGCGGAAGGCGCGGTGGGTACGAACCGGGACCGGACTCCGCTGGCTCCAGTATCGAAAGATCGCCGCATAACCCATCCCCAGGCCATGCATCATCCGCGGCAAATTCCGCTGGCGAATGCCCTCGCGAAGCCCACTAAGCGTCGCGGCCAGCAATCGCCCGGGGAGATTCACCAGCGGCACATTGCACCAGGCGAAGAGCACGTTATTACGCCGGCCGTAAAGATCCATCCGTTTCCGATCCCGTTTCGGAGATTCAAAATGATGGATCGGATCGGTGCGCCCCACGCGCACGACATATCCTGAGGCGAGCATGCGGATGCAGTAGTCCTCTTCCTCGCCCTGATGGAAAAGGAACTCGCGATAACCGCCGAGGCGGAGAAACAGTTCCCGCCGCAGGGCGTGTGCGGTGCCGACGTACGTGGCGGCGACATGAATATCCTCGCCGCCCGGCGCGGATCGCCTGATTGGGTTGTCTCGATTGACGTTGATAAAGGGAATGGCGACGGCGCCGATGCGGGGATCGCTGAATTCGGCGAGGGTTTGCGAGACGATTTTCGGCGTGGAGAAGACCGCGTCGTCGTCGATGGAAAAGACGTACGGGGTCTTGGCGAGGGAAGCGCCGCGGTTGCGCTGGACGATGAGGCCGAGGGACTGCTCGACGCGGTCGATTCCGACGGTGGGGAACTCGCTGCGGATCATGTCGCTGGTGCCGTCGGTGGAACCGTCGTCAACGACCAGCACCCGAGGCGCCGCATCTTGCCCGAGGGCCGAGGCCACCGCCTGCCGCAGATCGTCTTTCCGGTTTTTGGTGGTGATGACCACCGTGGCGTCGGCGACAGGGGATGTCATGGCATGAGCGATTGTTTCCGGAGTTGAAACTTGGTAAAGGTCTGAATCCCATGGGTCATGGGTGACGGAGAGTCCCATATCCTTGGCATGATGTCAACGGCGAACGTGCGATGGTGACTTCGACTCCAGCAGCGCCGCGCGTGGCGATGATTCAGGATGGTGCGCGTCTCCGTTACACGGTGCCGCTGGCGATGCAGCGAGCCGGCATTCTCGAGCGCGTCTTCATCGACTGGTTTGTCCGCGAAGGTTCGCTTGAAGAAAAGATCGCGCGGGTGGGAAGGAAATTCCGACCGCAACTCGGCCGGAAAATGATCGAGCGCACCTGTCCCGAGCTGGACGCCTCGCGCGTCGTTCGCAATCCGGCGATGGCACTGAGGCTGAAGCTGGGGATGCGCAAGTTCGCCAAATCCGAGGATGCCTACCTCTGGGCCTCCCGCGAAACCGCCCGATGGATCATCGGCAAGGGATTTGGCCAAGCGAACGTGTTGCACGGCTTCATCCGCAACGCCGCGCCGGAGGCGTACAGGGCCGCCAAGGCCCGGGGATTGCGCACCAGCGGCGATCAGATCATCGCGCCCCTGGAAGTGGAAATGGCGGAAATGAAGCGGCAGGTTGAGCGCTGGCCCGGCTGGAGCGCCCGCGAGGGAATCGAGTTGCATGGGGAGTATCTCGATTTCGAGCGCCAGACCTGGGAAACGCTCGACGGCATCACCTGCGCATCGGATTACGTGCGCGAAGGACTCGTCTCCGTCGGCATCGCCGCCCAGCGGATTACCGTAGCGCCGTATCCCTGGCAGGCGCCGCAAGGGCCGCCGATCCAGCGAACAAAAAAATCCGGGCCGCTGCTGGTTGGATTCGTCGGGGCCGTCGGACTGCGGAAAGGCGCGCCCTGGTTTCTGGAAACGGCCAGGCGATTCAATCCCGGCCAGGTTCGGTTCGCGATGGTCGGACCCGTGTTGTTGGATCCTGCACGGCTCGAGCCGCTGGCCGATCGCGTCCAGTTCGTTGGCGCGGTGCCGCACAGCCAGGTGGCCGATTGGCTGCGGAAATTCAACGTCTTTTTCTTCCCCTCAACCTGCGAAGGCTCGGCCGCTGCTATACTCGAGGCGATGGGCACTGCGCTGCCGATTATAGCAACGCCCAACAGCGGCTCGCGGGTTCGCGACGGCATCGAGGGTTTCATTCGGGCCTACGACGACATCGACGGGTTTGAGCAGGCGATCCGGCGGTTCGACGAGGACCGCGATTTGCTCCGGAGCATGGGCAACGCCGCCAGAGAGCGCGTCCTGGCGAACGATCTGGACGCCTACCAGGCGGATTTGTCGAGTTTTTTCCGGAGGCTTCTCCACGGTTAGAAGATGCCAGGCAAACGTAAGAACATCCTTTTTTACTGCGGAGTTTTCGCGCCGGTCGGCGGGGTGGAGTCGTTTACGATCGACCTGATCAATTGTCTTCCGCGGGACATGGCGGACATCAGCGTCGCGTTGTGGAGCAAGCCTCTGCGCGAGATACCGGGCTTGGGCCCGATCAAGGCGTACGCGACAGAATTTCGCCGCTCATTTTTCCGATGGGGATGCCGCTGGGCTCTGCCCGATCGCCTCCTCTTGCCCGTTGGTTTGCGAATGACGCAGCGGGCCGATCTTCTGGTCTTCGCCAAAATCATGCCCTCTCAGATCCATCTGAGGCTGCGAACGGTGCTCGGGTCCGACGGCCGCCCAATTCCCTCGATCTTGTTTATACCCTATCGCCCCGCCGAGATGTGGCCGCGGGGGCCGGAAAAGGGCCTGCTGGATTGCTTCGACGTCATCGTCGCCCCAGCCCCGAGTTTTGCCGAAGATCTCCAGGCGATGCATTATCGCGGGCGCACGGAGGTCCTCAATTTACTCCCGCCCCCGGCGGCGCCGCACTTGCCCCCTCCGTGGCACAAGGACGGCGTCATCCGCGTCGGCTATCTGGGACGATTCGAACATCAAAAAAACCTCGGGTATTTGCTGGACATATTCCAGTTCCTCTGCGAATCGACCAAGGAGCGTTTTGAGCTACACATGTATGGCGATGGTTCAGAGTGGATGGAGCTGGAGCAAAAGGCCGCGTCGTATCCGACGGCCCAGCGCATCGTGTTCCATGGAATCGTCGAAGGCAAAGCCAAGTGGGATGCCATCGATTCCTGCGACCTGTTCCTCAACACGTCGTGGACGGAGGGGCAGTGTCTGGTGGCCCTGGAGGTACTGAGCCGGGGCCGGCCGCTCGTGGCGACCGCCGTCGGCGCCCTGCCGCATATCATCGATTCCCCGGATCTCGGGTCTTTGATTCCCTTCAACGATGCCGCCGCTGCCGCCAAGATCGTTTCATCCGTCGCCTCAAAGTGGAAATCAGGCAAGATCAATCCTTCGACAATCTCCGAGCGATCCTTTCAACGGTTCAGCCGGGACAACATCATCTCGCGCTATCTGAGTCTTTTCAGGGAGTTGCTGTCTATCCCGGGATGAAATCAGGCGGTTTGCCGCCGGCAAATCCGCAGCGAAGGGGGGGGTGAGTTCACGTGCGTCCTCGCGGCATCCGTCTGGTGTCCGGGAGCGGACAAAAGGATCAAGCCGATTCGGTCGGCGCTGGTTCACCGCCAAAGGCATTCGCCACCACCGTTAGCGCGGACAGAGCGGCAAATCCAATGAGCAAGGCGTCGAGATCGGGAAAACCAAATCCTCTGAAGCTGCGAAAAAGCCACGTCTCCCACCCCAGCGCGAACAGCAACAGATTGAGCCGGCCGTTGCAGCGGCGAAAGACCATCTCGCCGTAAGCCATCAGCCAGCCAATCATAATTCCCCCTTCAACGACTCCCAGGGGCCCGTATCGGATAAACCAATAGCCCGATGCGCCGGTGGCGATGGTGGTGCCTTCCGTGCCGTTCGGATCGCCGGTGACGACTTCGTTGTACCACTTCCAGGCCGGATCGATCGGTTTGGAAGTCCACAGGGCGCGTGGCATGGGTGACACGAAGAACCAGAAGACGGTGTCCGGGATCGGACGGATGGCCCCCTCGATGTAATAAGCATTGTGAAAATAGCCGAATCGGTCGGGAATCAGCCTATACCCCAGCATCCCCTCTGAAAACATGCTGTTGCCCTCGATTTTTCCGCTGATGGCTTCCAGTGAACCGGCGAGAAATCCCGTGTTCCGAAACGTTATCTGGAACTGCACAAAAACGAGCGTGACCAGCAAAAGTGTGGCCGCCACCACGTAAGCTCGAATGCTAATTCTTTTCGCATAGGCCGCGGCAACGGCGCTGTACTTGACAAAGAATGCGAATATGGCCGGAAGCATTGAGGCGATCACTTCGCCCCGAGTGCCGGTGCCCGTTCCCAAGAGCAGCCAAAGCACCCAGATCAATGTTCCGATAATCCGTAGAAACACGTTTCTGCCGACCAAAACAACCCAAAGGATCGCATAGATCGAACCCACCTGCCCGACCTGCAGGATTTGCGCGACGTACCCGCCCCAACTGTAGTTGACGTTTCCGGTTCGACCGACGGTCCAGGCAACTCCGTGGCCGCCTCGGCCTGCGGTGATCTGGTGATACATCGCCGTGTACCAAGGTTCCGAGGTGAACAGAAAAAACGGAGACACGCCGATCGCGAACAAAATCAGCACCAGAATGAACCCCGTTCCCGGTGTTCGGATGTCAGGCGTTCGTTGCATCAATCGCGCCAACGGTTCGCCCTTTCTTATGTTCACGCCGATCATCATCGAAGCGATAAACAGGATCGTGAAGAAAGCGGCCTTGGCCACCACGTCGTTGGTGAATCCAATCGTGGCCGCCTGCCCTGGGTTCATAAACCAGAAAGTGAAATAGTCGTAGCTGAACCAAATCAGCGTTCCGCCGTAAAGCACCATGCCGCCTATTCCCCAACGCCGCGTAAACATCATCAACTCTCGCACCATCAAGACGGCGCAAACGATCGTGAGGAGCAGAAAGCTCATATCGGTCAACGGCGACAGGCCGCCCGCCATCCACGCTATGCCTGACATCGCCAGTGATGGAACGAGCAGCAACGGCGTGAGTTTCGATCGACCCACGTCCGCGACGGGAGCGACGAAATCCGCTTGCGATTCGAGATCGTTCGCTCCGAACTCATAATCTGTGGCGTATTGACTCATATCGCCTCTATTGGGAACGCCGCTCACGCGCCCATTGACGCATCCCGGCGCTCCGCCCCGGCGCATGGCAAGTGATTCAGCCCCGCGGTCCCTGCTTGAACGGCATTTGCAAAAACGCTGGCGGACGCTCAATTCCGCTATCGGCAGTTCAGACTACCAAAATCGCCGTTTACGAGCCACCTAGGCCCCATGACGTTTCTTCTCAGCGCGCCGAAGCGTCGGGCTCACTTACCGGACCGACTCCGACAGACACGGCCGAAGGCGGGTCGGATTTGCGCGGCCGAGCGGGCCCGACCGGCTGCCGCCAAATCAGTCCGAAATGCCGCAGCGATTCCCGCACGCCTTCGACTGGGTCGGCGGCGCGGCGCCACAAATCCAGCATCGGCGCACAACCGGCCTTCATTTCCAGATACCGGTCCGTCTTGGTGATTTCCCACAAGGCATCGGTCATGGCCTCGACGCTGCGCGGGGAGACGATCAACCCGTTCTCGCGATGCCGCACCAGCTCGACCGCCGCCCCCACGACGCTGGTGGCGATGACCGGCAATTCGCAGGCGATCGCCTCGTTGATCACCAGGGCCCAGGGTTCATATTCGCTGGGATGCACCAGCACGTCGCAGGCATGATAGGCCAGCACGGTCTCGTGGAATTGCAGAAATCCAAGCCATTTCACGCGCGGCCGCACCGTCTCGTTGAGCGACGCCTCCAGGGTCTCGCGGAGCGGTCCGTCGCCGGCGATCACCACGTCCCATTCCGGACGCGCCAGCGCCACGCGCGAGAACGCTTCCAGCAGCACGTCCACGCGCTTGATGGCGATCAGTCGCCCGCAGTAGAGCAGCCGCTTGCGGTCCGGCGCCAGATCGTGCCTTGCCCGAAACGCGTCCACCTCGCGCTCGTCGATATTCGACAGCGACGCGTAATCCGGCTCGTACGGGAACAGAAACTCCGGCAGATTGTGGTCGAGATAACTGCGGAAATAGGCCCGGCCGCACGTCCCCATCGGCATCAGGCCCGCGACCCGTCTCAGCACCCATCGCAAAAACGGCCGCTTGACGCGGCGGAGGAACCACGGCGTCCGGGTGTCGGCGAAAATATTCGAGTCCGCCGCCAGCACCAATGGAATCCCCACGCGATGGGCCCAGCGAATCAGCAGGAACCGCGTCAGATCGTTGTATCCCAGTAGAATGATCATCTGAATTCCATGTTGAATCAGATGCTGCTGAATCTCGCGGAACAGCCGGATGTGCCGAAACGATATCGGCACCCTCGCGTCGATATGGTTTCGGGAGAAGAAAATAGGATTCAGTTCCGGCGCAACGCGCATTTGCCAGGGCATGCTGGGATTGGAGATGGTGTGCGTGAAGATGTTGTGGACCGCAACGTCGTCCAATTCGCTCGCCATGCGCTCCTGCACGTGCAGCCGATACGGCGTCGGTTCATTGGAGATCACCGCCAACTGCACGCGGGTCGTGCTTTGCGGCGTCCCCACGACGGCGCGATTCGCGAATTTGAATCGTTCCTGGCCCCGATTGAACGCTTCGGCCATTTTCGGAGGAAGAACCATCGGGACGCCGTAATTCCTCCTGGCGGCATCGATCTTTTTGAGTGAGGCCGCCAGCCATTTATCATTCGCCGCCACACCCAAAAACTCGCATATTTTCCGCAGGGATTGCTCGGGCTGGGCCGTCAGATCGTCGTAGGTTATCTCCAGCAATCGATCGCCGAGCCGGCCGCGCCAGCGGTCAATTTCGCCGAGGCTCACCAGCCATTCATACGCGCCTTTGGACTCGTAGCTCTGGAGCAGCGGGATTTCGTCGGGGAAATAATTGGCGCCGGAACCGTCGGTCGCCAGCGCCGTCCATTTGCATCCGCCTCGTCCCCACCATCGATTCAAATCAGGCTTGCCGACGATCCCATAGCTGCGGTCGCGCGACAGCCGGTCGATGGACCGCGCCACGTCCGCGCCGTCCCGAACCAGGTGGACGAACTTGCACCCCGGGCTCAGCGCGTCCAGATACCCGATCCGGCACGCGTTGAACGGAGTCTTTTCCAACATCAACTTCGCGCCGGCACGCTCGGCCGGATCGAGAAGCAATCGATTGAACCGCCTGCGGGAACGGTCGCTGCACCGATCGGCGCCGAGCAGCAGGGTGGAGGACCCAATGTGGTACAGATTGAGCACGTCGATGGTCGGATCGATCGATGCCCAGAGATGATACGGCTCGAAAAATAGTGGATTTCGGGATGGCGCGTGAGGACCTCGCCGCACACCGTCGTGCCGGATCGCCCGCATCCGATCAGGTACGCCGAACGAATCGCCGGCACAGACCCATTGCCTGAATCGGCCTGGGCCACGCGCCGGTCCGCGGACCATTTCAGGGCGCCGTATTTGATCGCCCGCCCCGATGCCTTGATAAAACGATTCACCGGCCACCAACTCCATTGCGAAAATCGATCGTCGTCAACGCCGGACCATTGTAATCATATTCCACTGGGGCGATGGGAGGAACCCTGTCGGGTTGATACAATATTTGCGGCGCTGAAGCCCGCGCCGTGACCCGGATTGTGCCCGTCGAACGCGGGCAACGTCCTTCCGGACATCCGCCTTGTCGCACTGGATGAAAGTTCTGCATGTCATCCCGTCTCTGGACCCGGCGACGGGGGACCATCCGATGATCGCGGCGAGCCTGGCGGCAGCCCAGGCCGCGCTCGGCTGCCGGACGCAGATCGTCTCGTACCAGTTCCCCGAGGCTGACGGTCGGATCGCGTCTGCGCTGGCGGCCATCCCGCACATTGCCGAACGTCCATCTCGAATATTTGCCGCCGCTGACCAGACCCGAACGCTTTCTCGCCTGGGGCGCGCGCCGCCGCATCAAACCCATCGTCAAGGAATTCGACCTGATCCATTTGCACGGAGTATGGGCCCCGCTGATTTACGCCGCCGCTTCCGTGACCACGGCCCAGAGCAGGCCGTTTGTCCTGACGCTCCACGGCATGCTGCATCCCTGGGCGCTGAAACAGAGATCGTGGAAGAAACGGGCGGCGCTGGCGTTTGGATATCGCCGAATGCTCAACCGGGCCAGATTTCTGCATCTCGGCAATTCCGAAGAGAGCAGGCTGACGGCGGATCTGCACCTGACGCCGCCGACGAGAATCATTCCCAATGGAGTTTTCCTCGAGGAATTCGACCCGTTGCCCGATCGAGGCGCGTTTCGCGCGGCGCATCCTGAATTCTCCGCCGCCCGCCTGATCCTTTTCCTGGGCCGCCTGCATTACATGAAGGGGCTGGATTTCCTGGCCGATGCGTTTGCGATTGTTGGCCGCTCCACGCCCGATGCGCACCTAGTGGTGGTCGGCCCGGACGCCGGCGCTCGGGCCTCGTTCGAGGCGCAGATCGCCCGGCTCGGAATCGCCGATCGCGTGCACGTTCTCGGACCCCTGTATGCGTCGCAAAAGATCGCGGCGCTTTGCGACTGCGATTGCTTTTGTCTCCCCAGCCGCCGGGAGGGATTCAGCATGGCGGTGACCGAAGCGCTGGCGTGCGAAGCGCCGGTTGTGATATCCACCGACTGCCATTTCGCGGAGGTGCGGGATGCCAGCGCCGGCATCATCGCCGACTTGAACGCGCCGGCCATGGCGGCTGCAATTGAAGCCATCCTGCGAGACCCCCAAATGGCACGGCGAATGGGCCGCGCGGCGCGGGCCTTGATTATCAGCCGGTTCACCTGGCCCACCGTGGCCCAACAGATGATCGAGGGGTACGATGCGGTGATGACCGGGTAAGGACGGCGCCCGCTGCAAGGAAAAAGCGTTTCAGATCTGACGGCGCCTAATGTCGCACGTGATGAAAGTCTTGCACGTCATTCAATCCATGGACCCCGCGGGGGGCGGTCCTCCGATGGTGGCGGCGCGGCTTGCCGCGGCGCAGGCGACGCTCCGTTGCCAGGTGCAGGTCATCTCGTACCGTTTCCCGGGCTCCGATGCTCGCATCGCCGCGGCGCTGAGCACGATTCCAGAATTCAGCGGAGTGAAGCTGGAGTATTTCGCTCGGCTGACGAAGCCGGAGCTTTTTCTGACCGGCGGCGCGCGTCGGCGGTTTGAGCCGATCGTGCAACGGTTTGATCTGATCCATTTGCATGGGGTATGGGGCCCGCTGGTGTACGCCATCGGCGCGCTCGCGGCCAAGCTGCGCAAGCCATTCGTTCTGACCCCGCACGGCATGCTTGACCCCTGGTCGCTGGCGCAGAAACGGTGGAAAAAACGCCTGGCCCTGACCCTGGGGTATCGCCACATGCTCAATAGCGCCGCGTTTCTCCATTTCCTCAATGCCGACGAGTGCGCCCTGGCCAAACGCTTGGGTCTGACCTCGCCCGGCCGAATCATCCCCAACGGCATCTTTCTCCAGGAACTCGACCCGCTTCCCGAGCGGGGCGTTTTTCGCGCCGCCCAACCGGAATTCGCCCGCACCAAGTTGGTCCTTTTCCTCAGTCGCCTGCATTACAAAAAGGGCCTGGATTTTCTGGCCGATGCCTTCGCCGTCGTTGCCCGAAATTTTCCCGATGCCCATCTGATCGTGGCCGGCCCGGACGACGGCGCCCGGGCGGCATTTGAATCGCAAATCGCCCGCCTGGGGATCGCACCGCGCGTCCACCTCGTCGGTTCCCCTCTATGCGAACCAAAAGCTCGCCGCTCTTCGCGACTGCGATTGCTTTTGTCTGCCCAGCCGACAGGAGGGATTCAGCCTCGCGATCACCGAAGCGATGGCCTGCGAGGCCCCGGTGGTGATCTCTACGGAATGCCATTTTCCGGAAGTGAGGGAAGCCGGCGCGGGCGTCGTGGCCGAACTCAACGCGCCGGCGATCGCCGCGGGAATTGAAACCGTCCTGGGCGATCCACGCGCCGCGGCGCAAATGGGCCTGCGCCGGCCGCGCCCTGGTCGTCAGTCGATTCACCTGGCCCAAAGTGGCCCAGCAGATGATCGAGAATTATCAGCAGGTTTTGGCCGGTCAAATGAGATAAGCGGCAATATCCCCCAATGCCATGCGTGGGGGAGCGGCGGAGGGGGCGGGGCCGACCAACTTGGTATCGACGGCGAAGACGGCGCCCACCATGCGTTCGACGTGGCCTTCCTCGTCGAGATACATTCTGCCGCGCGTGCTCACCCGCCGGATCGTCCCGTCGCCGCAGACCACGCGATGCGAAATCTCGTAGTCGCGCTGATGGGCTCCGCCGCCCACAGACGCCAGGTGAAAGAACTCGCGGTCTTCGGGGTAAATGTAGGCGAAGAAGCCCTCGTAGGTCGTCGCGAAATCGGCTTCGGTCCGGCCGAAAATCGCCGGAAGATTGTGGGATTTCCAGAACGTCCTCCCTTTGACGTTCGCGTCCCAGCACGCCACCCCGGACGAATCCAGCGAAAAGTTCAGCCGGCCTTCGCTTTCCTTCAGCGATTTTTCCGCCCGCTGCCGGGCGAAATGCTGATAGCTGATCAACAGGGCGAGAAACGCGAACAGCGAAAGCCGTACGACATCGTCTGGATTGGAAACGCGAAAAGAGCCTGTCCGGCGGCATCATCCACGCGAGGATTAGCGCGGACAGCACGGTGGCGAAGATGGCGGACACGGCCCCGCCGCGCCTAGCGGCGATCACAACCGCCGCCAGGAAAAATGCCATGGTCCCGGATTGTTGCAGACGCCGGTCAGCGTGATACAGGGCTTCCGTCGCCGCCAGCGCAATTGCAACCGCGATGGTCGCTAAAAGAAAGTGCCGCCCTGTTTGCCGGATTGCCGCACTCATGGTGTACACAAACAACGAAAACCACTTGTGTCCCGCCCCGATTTTCTACGATATTCCAAGCCCGTATTCTAAGGGCTATGGTTTGTTTTGCAAGCAAATCCCGCTAATCTTCAAGCCTCCGCCGCTTAAGAATTTTCGCGGCCGGACCGGTTACCACTTGATCCGCGGGCACGTCATTGACGACCGTGGCCCGCGCCCCCACCACGGCACGGTCTCCGATCGTAATGCCTGGACCGATAAACGCGTCCGCCGCGATCCAAACCTCCTCCCCGATCACGATGGGAGGTTTGAGCAGAGGGAAACGCCGCGTCGTATAATCGTGTGTGCCGGCGCAGATGTGGGCGTACTGGCTGATCGTCGAGGCGCGCCCGATGGTGATTTTGCCCAGCGAATAAATGATCGCGTAGTCGCCGATCACCACGTCATCTCCCACCGACAAATTCCACGGAATCTCCACCCACGCCGTCGGCCGGACCCGAACGCGTTTGCCCAGCTTGGCCCCGAAAAGCTCCAGCAGAAGCCGTCGCCACCCATACCAGTTGTGAAACGTCATCCGGAACAAACTCGCACCGACGATCATCCACAAGGCGCGTTTGATGTTTTCCATGGGTTTCCAGGGGCTGGCTTGGACTTTTGGGCCTCGCGTCGCGGAACGCGACGGCGCCGATGCAGCCGCCGGCGCGATCCGCGGGTCCGGGACTTGCTCGGGCGGGTGCGGCGGGGCGAGCGGCTTGGGAGGCAACAGAATCTTGGGCGTGACGTCCGTCAGCGGCGAAGCGGCGCCGCCTCCCTCCGCCACCGCCAGGCCCTCGATTCCCGCCGGCGCCTCGCCTCCCGTGCGGACCAGTTCATTGTATTTGGCGCGAATGAACAATTCGTAGGTGCTGATGAAAAGGCAAAGCGTCAGCCCCGGCCGGCGATCCAGGATGCCGCCGCGCATGAAATACATGTAGACGAACCGAAAAAACCAGGGCAACGCCAATTTCGGGGCCACGCAATATTTGATGTACCGCCGCCGCGCCACCCGGTCGTTCACGAATCGCCAGAATCCCGGCCATCGCTCGCGATGCCGATAGATCTCCAGGGCCTCCAGCGTCGAATACCGATTGTGCTTGGCGATGAAGTGTTCCAGCCCGCGCCGGTCCTCGTGACGAAGAAGATGCCGCAATTGTCCGGTGGGGCCGCTGACGATCATGTGCTCGTGAACGTTCCGCTCTTCATACCGTGCCGCGCCGCGCTTGAAGAGGCGCAAATTCCACGCCGGAAAATAGGCGCAATGGTGAATCTTGCGCCCATGAAAACCGTGACGCGATTGAGAAAAAAGCCGCTCTCCCGAACGTTCGGCGCCGGCCGCGAAGCCACCTCCAGGATTTCATCCTTGAGCGGCGGCGTGACCGATTCGTCGGCGTCGAGAATCAGGATCCAGGGAGACTCGAACGGCAGATTGGCCAGCGCCCAATTCTTCTGCCGCGCTATCCCTCCCAGGCCTTCTGCACCACGATCGCCCCAAATTCGCCTGCAATCTCGCGTGTCCGGTCGGTCGATCCGCTGTCAACGACGAACACCCGGTTCACCCAGCCCTTGACGCTTTCCAGCGTGTGCGGAAGGTTCAGGGCTTCGTTATGGGTCTGAATCAGGACATCGATCATGGGTGCGCCGCCAAAGGCTACTTTATATCGGAAGTTCGGTCATGGGTCATTCGTCATTTGTCATGGGTCACTTGTCACTTGTGATTCGAAGGCGGATCGATTTCAATTTCTCCTGCAAATGAATGACCAATGACTAATGCCCAATCGACGCCGAAAACCTCCTCGGGAGAACGAACCTCACCAGCCGCTTTCTTGATGGGGGCGGTGACGGCCACGGAGATGCCGATACCGATCGCCTTCAATCGCAACAGCGGTTCAGCCATCGATCCAAACACGCGCAACAGAACAAGATGGAGCAAACCGCGCTGTTTCGCGCCGGGGAACAGTCGGCGGACCTGGACATCCTGCCGATCGGGCAGGTCATGCAAGTCTATTCGCGCTATTGCGAGGTCGATCATCCGACCGGCCAGCGCCTATGCGTCACGCGGAAGACCTTGTCCAAGCTGGCGGCCACGTCGATTGTCGTCGGGGATTTCGTGCGTTTCCGCGACAGCCCAACGCTCGATGAATTGGGCCGGCGCGAGGCGGTGATCGAGCAGGTCATGCCCCGGCAGACGATTCTTACCCGAGCCGACAGTTTCCAAGCGCGCTCGCAACATCCGATCGTGGCCAACGCCCAGCAGATGCTGATCGTCGCCAGCCTTGCACGGCCGATGGTCAAATGGGGCCTGGTGGATCGAATGCTGATCGCGGCGCAAAGCGGCGGACTGACCCCGCTGCTCTGTCTCAACAAAATCGACCTGGGGAGCGCGGACGAGAAATCCCGGGGCGAATATGCCGTGGCCCAGGAGGTGATGCGGCACTATAAAAGCCTGGGCATCGCCACGTTTCTAACCAGCGCGGAGCAACGCGAGAGCATTGAGCCGGTGGCCCGCGCGCTGGCTGGAAAGACCACGGTGCTGGCCGGCCACAGCGGCGTCGGCAAGAGCGCGATCATCTCCGCGATTCAGCCGGGACTGGACATCCGCATCGGCGAGATCAGCAATTTCAACGACAAGGGGCGGCACACGACGACGTCCGCGCGGCGGTATCCGTTGGACATCGGGGGATACGTGATTGACACGCCGGGCGTGAAATTGTTCGGGCTGTGGGGCGTGAGCGCGGAGAATCTCGCCGATTTCTTTCCGGATGTGCGGGATGGGACGGCGCCGCAGTGGCGGCTGGAAAGCTATCAGCGAATAGCGGCGTCGCTTTAGGCTACGTTTTCTCGATTACGTTGACGAGGCAGTGCAGCGTTCCGAAATAGCGGAATGCGCTGGTCACGTCGATGGGCACGACGCGATAACCCAGGTTTTGCCAGACGGTTTGCGCGGCGGCGTTCAGGCGGTCCTGGCCCTCAAAGACGGGCATGTAAATCACGCGGCAACCGTCGCGCCGGTCGATCAGGCCGTTGACGTAGGTGATGAATGTTTTTCCGTCCGAGGAGGCCACGCTAGGGATGCGCGTGACGCGGTACCCGGCGGCGGCGGCGGCCGCGGCGACGGAATCGAATCGCCCCTGCGTCGAGGCGGAAAAATCCGGGCCGCCGGGCAGTTCGATCGGCGCCAGCAGCGGCTTGGCCAAGCGGGGATCGCCGACGACAACCCGTCCTTCGCCCGCGGCCATGAGGAACATTCCGACGTGGTGGTCGGGCGCATCGTTCAGAAGAATTGGGTTGCGTTGCAACTGTTCCGCCAGGAGACGCGCCAGCTCGGCCCGATCCGGGCAGGTGTGCTGAATGTTTCGCCGGATGGCGGCGGGGGAAACGAATACGGATTGTGAATCGGCCAGAAGATCGCCCCCGTCGAAAAACAGGCCGCTTCGGTCGGCGCGCACGGCCGGCAGCGCATGCGACAGATCCTCGGCGATTCGCTGATCGCCGAGTCGCTGGGGCCAGATTTCACCGCCGTTTTCCGCCGCAGGAGCGAGCAGCGTCGCCGAGGTCTGGAAACGCGCGGGGGCCAGAGCGATCCATCGGTCGCGCGACCAGGCCGTCATTGCGTGTCCGGTCAGGATGGGTTCAAGTCTCCCGGCGGAGATTCCCACGCCGCGCTTGAGTTCATCGAACGAATTCGGGTCCGGACACACGGCATACACGTGGACATCCGCCGGCAAGGCGAGGAGCAATTGCCGATAGATTGGCGTGGCGAAGTCGGCGCCGCGCACGTATTGGATGACGATCGAGCCAATACGGCCGTCGCATTCGGAAATCATCGGGCCGTGCGGCTGGATCGTCGTGACCCGACCGCCGTTTAGAGATATCACGGCCACCGCCGCGGCCACGCCGACGCAGATGCCGACAATAGCCCAGGAGCGCCGGGACGGCGACCGCACGCGATGGTCGGGGACGCATGACACGATTATTGAAAGGCCATTGCGGGCCGGGTCGTCGCAGAGAACAACGCCTCCGACGCAAGCGAGAGGGCGGTGATCTGCGATTGGCCGGCGCGGAGATTGAGTTCGATCTTTCGCCCCGGAGGCAGCGCCCCGGTCGTGAAGTGGAGCGTTTGGGTCTCACCCGGGTTCAGATCAAACGAGCCGGAATCGGCCCAGATTTCTTTTGGCACAGGCAAGGTTCTGGCGAAGAAGCTCGGCACCGCAGCCGAGGTGAGCTGTAACGTGAAATCCGCTGTGGCGGCGGCGTTCGAGCCGTTATGGGCGCGAACCAAAAAAGTGAGAGGACGATCCGACGTTTGAGCGGACTGCCGGGTCGTCGCGCCGGCCGTTTCGACGGTCAGTTCAATGCCGTTTTCCGTAAGCCCCGGCGAGCGGATGAGCTGGACCAACGGCGTCGCGGGCGGCTGGTTCACAGCGTCCGAGGTCAATGGAAGTCCCAGCGCCAGCGCCACGCCGAAACTTCCCACCGCCCATATTAACGTTGATTGGAATTGCTGCCGCAACATGAAAAACCTCCGTCTTTTGGCAACTTGGACGCTGCCGGAGACGAAAAGTTCCTCACGGGTTGCGGCGGGAATTATTTTTTCAGTTGATAGGTTCCTCTGGCGCCGGCCTTGGCGAAGCGCTTGTCCTTGATCAGGGCCTGGTTGACGATCACGCGGAAGTTCGAGCTGGAGGTGGAGTAGCCGCCGTCCAACGCATTGCGGGCGATGTCCGCCACTTTCATGGCCCCGCCGGCTTTCTTCAGGACGGCGACGATGGCTTCGTTGAGAGTGATCTTGTTTCGGGGGCGGGCGCCGCGCGTGCGCCGAGCCGCCCAGCGCGGCGATTCGCGCATTCAGCACGTCCAGTTGCCGCAGAATCCTGGACCGCTTGCGCTCCAGAGATCCAATCCTGGTTCGTCGTTGGTCCAGCATTTTCTCGAGTTGAACGATGCTGAGTTCTTTGTCATTCGGATGGCGGGGCATGAGATTGATCCTTTCCTAATGTGGAGAGTTATAGCTACGGCCGCGTTGCGACCGACATAATATGAACAATATGCTTTACGGAATGCAAATATACGGGATGTTATCAAAAGGTTGAAATGAAAATCCGTGTTTGTTACATGAAACGACGGTCAATTTGCGGAATCTTGAACCAGGCGGCGCTTCTTGTTAGCTTAAGAGGGGTTGGGCCTGTCAAAATCGCTTCCTGGGAGGGGAAGCTGCTAAGGGCTCTGCCTGGGAGGGTTTTTTGATGCGCCGCGTCGTCTTGCGAGCCTTGTCCGCATTGATGGTCCTGTTGATCGGGTGCGATAAGCAACCCGAGTCGGACACGTCGAATGCTCCGGATGCGGCCGGTGGAGCGGAAGCGCCGGCACGTCAAGGTTCAAGCGGCCCGCAAGTGAATGTCCCGCTGAACATTATGCCGCTGACGCTGACGCTCCCGGCCGGCTGGAAGCTCGATCCGCCGATGAATCCGTCGTTTCTGGAAGGACCGACGCCGAGCGGCGACGTGGAAATCTCCCTGTCTTTGATGGATTCGATGGTTGATCGCAATCGCCGGCTTTTCATCACCGGAGCGATCGATGAGAGCCAGAAGCATCCGGACCGGATCCACGTGCGGCAATTAACCAGCAAAACCGGGCTTGGGATGATCGAGCGGATCACCTATTTGACCTCGCCGGGCGATCCGGCAACCCGACCGGCGGCGACGCTTCCGTCGCAACAACTTTCCTGGAACATCATCGTCTTCGTTCCCTATCAGCAGAAGTTTCTTCCCTGCAGTTTCGATCTGTTGGGCCTGACGCAACAACAGTACGACCAGGACCAACAGGTCGTCCGATCGATGATTGACACCGCCCATCCGGTCAAAACGCTCGCATTCCAATAGTCTGCGGTTTCGTCATGGCCACAACGCGGCTGGCTCCTTCTCCCACCGGCGCATTGCACCTGGGAAATGCTCGAACGTTTCTGGTCAACTGGATTCTCGCCAGGCGTTGCGGGTGGCGCATCCTCCTCCGCATCGAGGACCTGGACGGACCGCGGATCAAACCGGTGGCCGATCGCCTGCTCATCGAAGATTTGAAGTATCTGGGCCTCGATTGGGACCAAGGCCCGGTGTATCAATCGGGCCGGGCGGCCCAGTACCGGGCGGCGATTGAATCGCTGGTGGTGCGCGGGCTGGCGTATCCGTGCGTTTGCAGCCGTCAGGAAGTGGACACCGCGGCCAGCGCCCCGCACGCGGAGGATGGGGCGACGATCTATCCCGGCACCTGCCGCGGACGCTTTGCCTCCGCCGCCGAGGCCAAAGATCAATCCGGGCGGGAACCGGCGATCCGCTTTGCGGCCATCGACCGCGACGTTGAATTCCTCGACCGCTTCGCCGGAAGCCAAACCCTCAACGTCGCGCGCCGGCTCGGTGATTTCGTAATCACCAAGTCCGACGGCACGGCCGCTTACCAGCTTGCGGTGGTCGTGGATGATTTGGCCGGCGGAGTCACGGAAATCGTTCGCGGGGACGATCTGCTGGAATCGGCGCATCGGCAAATCCTTCTCTATGACGCGCTCGCAGCGGGAAGCGCCCTTCCGCGTTACACTCATCTGCCGCTGGTCGTTGGAGCCGACGGCCGGCGATTGGCCAAGCGCCACGGCGACACGCGCATCGCCACGTATCGGGAGATGGGCGTGAGGCGGTCGCGAATGCTGGGGCTGCTTGCGAAATGGTGCGGAATGAATGATGCCGGGCGGGACATTGACGATCCCCATCAGTTGGTCGATGGATTCGACCTGCGGGCGATTTCGCCGTCCCCCGTTGTCTTCACCTCCGCCGATGACGCCTTTCTCCGCGGGACGGGCCAGTGAAGCAATCCACGGACGCTCATTTCAAGCAGGTGATGGATGGGTCGGACCGCTCCATCGCGGCGGGGGCGCTGCGAATCGCCGCGAGTTGCGCCGAGCCGGTTTATGCCGCGATCATGCGGGCGCGCAATCGGCTCTACGATGCGAAAATCCTCCCGATTCATCCTCTGGGCCGGCCGACGATCAGCGTGGGGAACATCACCACGGGCGGGACGGGCAAGACGCCGATGGTTCGTTGGCTCGCCGCCGGCCTGAAGGACCAGCGGCCGTGCGTTCTGCTTCGGGGATACAAATCGACTGCGGCGGGATTGAGCGATGAGCAGGCATTGCTCGCCGCCGGCGGCGCGGCGGTGATGGTCGATGGCGACCGGCGTCGTGGAGCGGCCGGGGCGCTCGAGCGGCATCCCCAGACGACGGTTTTCATTCTTGACGACGGGATGCAGCATCGTCGGGCGAACCGGGATTTTGAGATCGTGCTGATTCACGCGCGGGAGCCGTTTGGAGGCGGTCGCGTGTTTCCGCGCGGCTTGCTGCGCGAGCCGCTGTCCGGGCTGCGGCGGGCCGACGCCGTTGTCGTAACCCATGCCGATGAGGTGGATTCGACCGAGATCGCCAGGATTTCCGCGGTGATTTCGAAAACACAATCCACGGGCCGCGATCTTCCGGGCCGATCACGTGATTCACGGGTTCGGGTCGGCCACGGGCGAATCGATGCCCATTCAATCGCTGGAGGGAAAAAGGTATTTCGCGTTCTGCGGAATTGGCAGCCCGGCCAGCTTTTTCTGGCGGGTGGCAGCGGCCGGCGGCATCTGTGTTGGGACCCGGGAGTTTGCGGATCACTTCGATTATCGGGAGCGGGACGTTGCCGAGATCATTGACGAGGCCGCGTCGGCCGGAGCGGAAATACTGGTGGTGACCGAGAAGGATGGGGTGAAGTTGTCCCGCGTGTGCGGGCGGATTTCCATGCCCGTTTGGCGGGCGGAATTGTCTTTGCGCTTCTGGCCGGGAGAGGGGGAGCGGTTGTTGGAGATGATTGGCAAGGCGCTGGCGGGTGGAACGCTGCACGGCGAAGCGCGTTCGCCAATGACAAATGACAAATGACAAATGACAATATCGCCCATGTCCGAATTTGTCTCGCGAGGCGGATTAAAACTCGATCGTGCGCTGACGTTTTTCGGCGTGGAAGCGTCGGGGAAGATTTGCGCCGACCTTGGATGCAGCACCGGCGGATTCACCGATTGCCTGCTGCGGCGCGGGGCGGCCAAGGTATTTGCGATTGATACAGGCTATGGCGTCCTGGATTGGAAGCTGCGCAAGGACCTGCGCGTGGTCGTCATGGATGCGCACCAATGCGATGCACGTGCAGCTTCCCCAATCCGTGGGGATCGTCACCATCGATGTCAGTTGGACGCGGCAGCGGAATATTCTGCCCAGCGCTCGGAAAATGCTGGCCGAGGGGGGGACCGTCGTGAGCTTGATCAAGCCGCACTATGAAGCCGATCCGGCGATCCTGCGCAAAGGGGTGGTGCCTGAGGAATCGGTGGAATCGGTGGTTGAGGCCGTTCGCCGGGAAATCGAGGCCGCGGGATGGGTTTGGGAAAATAGCGTGCGCTCGCCGATCAAGGGCAGCGGCGGGAATGTGGAAGTGCTGGCGAAATTAAGTCCACGCTCCCCATCGCTTCGCGGCTAAACTAAGATAAGTTTATGGCGACTGGAAGAGCGCTGGCATTGGGGGTTTTGTGCTGTTTGATGGCGGCGCGGGCGTCGGCGGCGCATGTGCGCGCCGAACTTCTGGCAAATGTTTCTTCAGTTCAGGCGGGTAAGCCTTTTTGGCTCGGAGTTCGCCTTTCAATCGATCCCGGTTGGCATGTGTATTGGAAGAATCCGGGCGATGCCGGGCTGCCAACGCGCGTGGCGATGACGCTTCCGGAAGGTTTTAGCGCCGGCCCGCTGCAATTCCCCACGCCGCACCGATACGACCAGCCGGGGAATATCGTCGCCTTTGGGTATGAGGATTCTGTCTTGCTTCTGACGCGGGTCACGCCGCCGGCGAACCTGCCCGCGGATTTCCAGGGCGAATTCCGGGCCGCGGTTTCCTGGCTGGTCTGCTCGAATGTCTGCATTCCAGGCAAACAAACCGTCGATCTGACGCTCGGTTCGGCCGCCGGCGCAACCCCGGCAAACCGGGAATTGTTCGATGACTGGATCGGTCAGCTTCCGGTGGACGCCGGCGATTGCCCCGACGTGGCGGACGTGCGGTCCAGGGCCGAAAACACCGGCGAGTATGTGATCGAGATTACTTGGCGAGATCGCCCGGCGGATTCGGTCGAATTCCTTCCGGGCATTTTGGAGGATTACAACATCTCCAACACCAAGGTAAGCACAGTTGGCAAGATGACTGTGATTCACTTCAGCGTCCAGCCGCTGGCTGGGACCGCTCCGCCGCCCACAACGCTGCACGCGGTCGTGGGACATATATCGAAAGAGGGAAAACGGAGGGGCGTGAATGTTTCGCTTGTCTTGGGGCCGGCCGGCGCCAACAATCACTAGCGTTGCGGAATATCTGGTTTTGGATTTCTTTTGCGAAGGAGACACCCCGTGCGAATAAAGACCTATGCGCTGACGTTGCTTCTGGTGCTGGCGTCGATCGCTTTGATTGGGCGCAGTTTTGCCGAGGATCAGAAGGATTCGGGCGTCAGCATCGGCGCCAAGGCGCCGGACTTTACGCTTCAGGACCAAAACGGAAAGAACATCAGCCTGCATGATTTTGCCGGCAAGATCGTCGTCCTGGAATGGACCAATCCCCAATGCCCGTTCGTTCAACGGCATTACAAGGAAAAGACCATGCAGACCCTGGCCAGCCAATACCAGGACAAGGGCGTGGTCTGGCTGGCGATCAATTCCAGCAGCTACGCGACGAATGATGCCAGCAGGCAGTGGGCCGAGTCGCAGAGTATTTCCTATCCCGAGTTGAACGATTCCAGCGGGAGCACCGGCAAGGCGTATCACGCGACGAACACGCCGCAGATGTTCATCGTCACGAGCGATGGCACGCTTGCGTATGAGGGGGCGATCGACAACGATCCCGACGGGGACAAGACCAGCGAGAAGGTGAATTACGTTCAGAAGGCGCTGGATGAGATTCTGTCCGGCAAGAGCGTTAGCGTGCCGCAAACCAAGCCGTACGGATGCAGCGTGAAATACGCGGACTAGGTTTAGCCGCGAAGAGAAGGGGAGCGCGTTCTTCTGGATGTTCTATTTCTCGCGGCCCATGACCAGCAGCGAGATGGTCAGCACCTGCAAAAAAATCGCCACGAGCATCGGCATGAGCGGTTCACCGACCGGCTTGTAAAAGTAGCTGCCGACGGCCAGGGCGATGGCGAGGACTTGCGTCACGCCGGCGAGCATTTTGCCGAGTGAAAAGTCGGCGGGATGTTCGCTATTGCGGCGAACCTGATCGAGAATCCGCTGCAGAAGATGTTCGATCCGGGAAAGTTCCACGCTCGGGCCGGGATCGGTTGCCGGCGGGTCGTCGTCCACGGCAGCCGCAATGACGTCCATCGCTTCGGCGAGGCTGGAGGCGGTTTCATCCGGATCGACGGAGCTGGGCTGAAGCGTTGCCGGCGACGGGGAGAGCGACGGGTTGCTGACGAGAATGGTTCGGCAACCGGCGGCATGGCCCGCTTCGATGTCGCGCGGGAATCGCCGATGATCCAGGAGGCCGCCAAATCCAGGTCCAGCGCCCCGGCCGCGGAAAGGATCATGCCGGGCTTTGGCTTTCTGAGTTCGCTGTCTTTTCGATATTTTTCGACCGTTGCCTCGGGATGGAACGGGCAGAATTCGTGGCGGTCGATCTCGGCGCGGGGATTTTCCTGCAGGAGAAGCTGGGCCATCTTTTCGTTGACGGCCGCGACGGCCTCTTCGCCGAACAGGCCGCGCGCCACCCCCGACTGATTGCTGAACGTGACGACGGAAAACCCGAGGTCGTGGGCGCGGGCGACGGCGCCCGCCGCGCCGGGAATCAATCGGACCGCCGCCGGATCGCCGAGGTAGCCGTCGCTGGCGATGAGCGTGTTGTCACGATCGAAGAAGATGGCGGGCCTTTTCACTGACAGGAAATTATGCCCGCTGCCGGGGGCCGTGCAACCACCGCGGGAAATTTCGCCGCTCAATTCGCCGGCAGCAGGACCGCGTCGCTGGGATTCAGCGGCGATGCCAAAACCTGGTTGGACTGGTTGGTGAAGATGTTGTCCTGGCCGATGCCGCAGAGGCAGGTCTGCTGGAAAACGACGTGGCCGTCGGCGTATAGAACGTTCTGGCCGTCCTGCTCGTGGTTGAGGCTATTGGCGTTCTCGATGACTCTGGAGGATGCTCCGGGACTGGCGGCGGTGACATCGGCGACGGGCGGCTTGGCGCCGGGATTCAAATCGGCCGCGACCGGAAAATCGCCGCGAAGACGGCTCGTCAGGCGGTAGCCGCCATCGGCAACCGAGAGGGCGGGATAGGGATTGGCAAAGCTGTAGGCCAGATTCTCTTTCCAATTGGTGAAATTGGAATGCTTCTGCGGATCGGCCGGATCGACAAGGTATGAGGTCGCGTCGTTGTAGGGGCAGACGAAGATTTCGGCGGGAAGATGTTCTGATCGAAGAAGAAGATAGGGCGCGGCGGTGAGGTCGTTGGCCAAAACGCCGCCGGGCTGGAACGGATCGGAGGCGGCGAATCCCGTGCCCATCGTCAGCGGCTGGGTCGGATCGTACAGCGTCCGCGGGTAATTGCCCTGATTCTCGTTGCAATACATGGAAATCGCCAGCCCGATCTGACGGAGGTTGGAGGCGCACTTATCGATGTATCCCTGATGGCGGACATGCTCCATCGCCGGCAGCAGAATTCCCAGCAAGATGCTTATGATGGCCAGAACCACCAGAAGCTCGATCAGCGTGAAGGCCGCGCGACGAGTGAACCTCATGCGGGCATTTTCTATTCAAGCATGAAGCGGCGATGAAACGTGCGCCGGCGGGCGCATGTCCCCAGCAACCGCATCCTATCTTTTTTGGAGCGGAAGTTGCGCCGGTTGGCGACTCGGAGCCGCGGCCGAATCGCCAAGGGCGGGAGCAGATGGAAGAGAAAGATGATCGTTTACGCCATTCGTGACGGCCGGAGGCGTTTACTCGAATATGCCAAGGCGCCGCCGCCGCGGACGCCGTTGGCTGGCCCGTCGATGTTCCAGCAGGCCGTTTCGAGGCCGAAGAATGGAGTCGCCGCCTTCGGCGGCAAATGCTGTTGAGTTTCGCGCCCCAGCGCGACCTCGGCGAGCTCAGTCGAGCCGAGGTCGAGCATGGGCTCGAAACGCCTCGGCGCTGGCCGCCGAAGGCGGCGACTCCTGTCTTTCGTTCCTCAAAGCCGTCCGGAACATTGACGGGCCAGCCAGCGGTGTCCGCGGCGGCATCGCCCTGGCATATTCGAGCAAGCGACCGCGGGCGTCACGAAAACCGCAAACGATCGTCTTTTTCTGCCATCTTCTCCGCCGAATGCTTTACGCACCCGCGTCATACAACCTAAGAATCGCCGCTGTTCACCGAAGACCGGGGCGGCCCTGCTCTGTAAGATGCTGATACATCGCCATCGTTTCGCTCAACTGGCGATCGAAGGTGAAATTCCGCCGGATGTGCTCGGCGGCGGCGATGCCCATCCGCTGCAGGGAGGATTTGTCGGAGAGGAACTCCAGCGCGGCCTGGAGAAACGCGGGGCGGTCGATGGCGACGGATCGGCCGGTGGTTCCTTCGATGATCAGTTCTTTGGCGCCGCTGGTGCGCGTTTCGCAGAACCGGCACGCCGGCGCACATCGCTTCCGCGCAGGCATATGAGAATCCCTCCCGCTGAGACGGAAGGAGCAGCGCATCGGCGGCGTGCAGCAGCGGAAGGGGCTGGCGGTGGCCTAACATCCACACGCGGTCTTGCAGGCCCCCGCGCTCGATTTGCCTTTGCACCACGATTTCATTTGGGCCCTCGCCGGCCAGCAAAACGCGCAGGCGCGGCAGAGAATCTCGCGACAGCGCGGCGAGGTCGATGAGCCAGGATTCATTCTTCGGGTCTTCCAGCCGGCCGAGATACAAGGCGACAAGATCGTCGTCGGCCAGGCCAAGCTGTGCGCGAGCGTCGCGCTTCGCGGCGGCATCGGGGACGGGGAATCGTTCCGCATGAACGCCGTGGGGAATCAGCGAGATGCGCTGGGGGGGGATTCGGGCCTGCTCGATGAGCCATTGTCGGGCATCGGCGGCGGCGGCGTGGACGTGGTCGCCGAAATCGCTCAGCCATCGCCAGGGTCCGCCCAGCGCCATGTGCGAGAGATGAAGCGTGTACAGGATCGGCACGTCGAATTTTTTTTTGCAGGCGGCGCGCAACCAGGGTGGCTTTGCGGTAATGAGTGTGGAGGAGATCGACTGGATGCTCCTGCAGATATCGCCCCAGAATTCGGGACGCCGCGAGCAGGCGCAGCGGGCCGCCTTTAATGGGCGCCTCGATCCACGGCCACGGGGCGGGGCGAAACATCTCGTGCCACGAGCCTTTTTCGCCGGCGACGGCCACCTCATGCCCGGCGGCATGCAGGGCGCTGCACAGATCAAAGAGATAGCGGCTTATCCCCCCGGCATCCGAGCCGGCGGTTATGTGCAGGATTCGCATGCGCGTCATTTGTCATTTGTCACTTGTCATTTGTCATTTGTAAAGGCGGGAAGTCGGGTCGGCGTCATCCGACCATTGACCCATGACATTCTTCCCACGTTTGATTGTTGCCGGTGGGTGAATTACAGTATTTCTTTGGAGACCGCGTTGTTCCTTTCGTTACCACAACTGGACGAATACGAGAAGAAGGAAAAGTGCGGCCTGTTCGGCATTTGGGGCACGCCGGCGGCTTCGCAGATCACCTATTCCGGCCTCTTCGCCCAGCAGCATCGTGGACAGGAATCCGCCGGCATTGTCGTCAGCGATGGAACCGCTCTCGCCGGCCACACCGGCATGGGGCTGGTCAGCCAGGTTTTCAATCCGCGAATGCTCCGCGAGGAACTCAAAGGGCACGCGGCCATCGGGCATATCCGATATTCCACAACCGGATCGAGCAAACTCGCCAACGCGCAGCCGCTGCTGAGGGAATTTCTGCTGGGTCCCGTCGCCGTCGCCCACAACGGCAACCTGATCAACGCCGGCCTCCTTCGCCGCCAATACGAAGAGCACGGCCACATCTTCCAAAGCACCACCGACACGGAAATCATCGTCCATCTGCTGGCGAAGCCGACGCACGCCCAGAAGCACGATCCGCTCCCGCACGTGCTGAAGCATTTGCAGGGCGCCTTCAGCCTGTTGTTCCTGTTTCCGGACCGAATCGAAGCCTGCCGCGATCCGTGGGGCGTGCGGCCGCTGGTGATCGGAAGATCGCGCGACGGCCTGTGGTGCGTCGCGAGCGAAACCTGCGCCTTCGACGCCATCGGCGCGACGCTGGTGCGCGAGGTGGAGCCCGGCGAAATCGTCCGCATCGATCAGCACGGCATCCATTCCCGCACGTTCGATGCCCCGGCGCCGGAGCGCGCCCACTGCATTTTCGAGCACGTTTATTTCGCCAACCCCGCCAGCAAAATCTTCGGCCAAACCGTCCACATCGTCCGCGAGGCCATGGGCCGCCAGCTCGCCGTCGAATCGCCCGTCTCCGCCGATTACGTCATGCCCATGCCCGACAGCGGCCGTTCGGCGGCGCTGGGGTTTGCCCGGGAATCCAAGATTCCCTTCGAGGAAGGGATCGTCCCCAACCGCTTCGTCGGCCGCACGTTCATTCTTCCCAACCAGGTCGCCCGCGACCGCGCCGTTGCCGCCAAGCTCAACATCATTCCCGACGTGGTCGAAGGAAAGCGAATCGTGATCGTCGAGGATTCGGTTGTCCGCGGCACGACCACGCAATCCAAAATGCGCGCCATCCGCGCCGCCGGAGCCAAGGAGATTCATCTTCGCGTCTCCTGCCCGCCCATACGCAATCCTTGTTTCTACGGAATCGACTTCCCCACCAGCGAGGAGCTGATCGCCCACAACCGCACCGTCGAGCAGATCCGCGAGTTTTTGGAGGTGGACAGCGTCGCCTATCTGTCGCTGGACGGCCTGCTCTCCTGCATGAAGATGCCCAAGGAGCATTACTGCACCGCCTGCTGGAGCGGCAAGTACAAGATTCCCATCGACCGTGCCGACAGCAAGTTCATCTTCGAACGCGATCAGTTGCAAATGTTCAATGCATCAAAGGATTGACCGCACGCGGCGGCCCGCCGCGGAGCACCGCACGTACACGCGGTGCTTCCTCGTATAACTCATAAGCCAGCCGCATCTTCCAATCGTTTCCACATGGCCGGCCCCAGGCATTGCACTTTTGTGTACCCAGTTCGTTCGGCAGAACACAATATGGTTGAATGACCGTGACTACCGACCAACCCGATTCTTCGCTGCTTCAGGAATTCGCGGCTCGCCGTTCGCAGGATGCGTTCCGCGAACTGGTCTCGCGGCACTCCGATTGGGTTTATTCAGCCGCCGTGCGCATGGTGCGCGACCGTCATCTGGCCGAGGACGTTGCACAGGCCGTCTTTCTGATTATGGCCGAGAAGGCGGGCAAACTCGCCGCCGTGCCTTTGCATCGCTGGTTGTTCAAGGTCACGCGCTACGCATCGGCCAACGCCATTCGAGCCCGATCGCGGCGTGAGAAATACGAAAGGCGCGCTGCCATGTTTACCAGCGAAATTCACGAAGCCGATCCGGAGAAGATGTGGAGGAAATCGCGCCCGTGCTGGATGATTCGATGAGTCGCCTGCGCTCCCGGGACCGCGATGCACTGCTCCTGCGATTCTATCAGCAAAAAAGCCTGGCCGAGGTTGGGGCGGCACTGGGCGTTTCCGAAGGCGCGGCGAAAATCCGCATCCTTCGCGCAATCGAAAAGCTGCGGGGTCTTTTACGTCGCCGCGGCGTCGCTGTTCCCACCGACGCCCTCGGCGTCGCCCTGCTCGCCCATGTCACCCACGCGGCCCCCGCGTCTTTTGTCGCGGGTTGTGTCCCGGCATCCGCCTCGATCAAGGCAACGGCCATCTCTAAAGGAGTTTCCACCATGTTGATCTCGACCAAAATCAAAATCGTCGCCGCCCTAATCCTGATCAGCAGCATCCCCGTCGGAACGGGGGCTTATCTCCTGGTCAACTCCGTCGATCGCCCCGTCGCCCCGACGCAATCGGTCGCCCCGGACATCGCCGCCGACGCTCTCCAGGAGGCAAATTCCGGCCTTGATCCGCGCGTCGTCCCATTCGTGACCGACCGCACGGACATCGTCATCGCGATCGATCTCAGAAAACTTGATCTGGATGCCTTGGGCGCCGACATGGGCCAGGAACTTTTCCAAGCCAAAATGGACGCGCCCTCCACCGCCCGCGTCTTTGGGGTCATGCAGATGGCACTCTTTGGCGGGAAACAGTGGATCAATGGTTTCAAGCAGGCCGGTGGCACGACCATATATTTCCTTAGCCGTGCGGACGAGCTGACGGTCAACTCCGCGGCCAAGGCCCCAACCATGATGCTCTCGGGCACCGTTGTGTATCCAACGGATTCCCCCGCCGCGGCGCGGTTCCTGGCCCGATTCCTCACCGCTTCGGGTTCCCCGCCGCTGAAAGTCGTCGGCAACGCCGTAGTGGGCGTGGACAAAACTCCGTCGCCCAACTTACCGAGCGCGGACGGCTCGCCCGATCCCCGCCCGGCCCTGGCCACGGCATTATCGGTCGGGGGCGACGCGCCCATCCGCGCCGCCGTCAATCCGCGCAAGCTCAGGGAGATTGTTACCAAGTGCATGGCCAGCGGTAAGCTTGGCATGGACCTTAACGACGAGGACTACAAGGACATTGAATATTGTTCGATCAGTCTCGTGCTTCCGCCAGCCGCTTCCCCGGGGTTTGTAATCTTCGCTCACCACTCGGACCCCGCCTCGGCCCAAAAAGCCAAAGACAGGGCCATCGAGCGGATTGGCCACGAGCTTAAAACTCAGCCGGGCTCAAACGCACTGTTCGCGACGACCATGGAGAATTTCATCAAGTCAGAGACCTTCACGGTCAAGGACAGCGACGTGATCGGGACCATGGACCTTCACGCCTATTATCGTCTGTTCTTCGCGGCAATCAGCGTTGCCACGCAGCCGCCGACTACCCAACCACAGCGAGCGGCTTCCAAATCGCAGCAGCCGATGAATTGAGCGTTCGGCCACGAACTCAGCGTGGCAGCCCCGCCGCCCAACGGTCCACGATATCGCACAGGAGATGCACGATAATGACGTGCATCTCCTGGCCCTTTGACCTGCCACAAGATCCCCCGGCGCGATTCGGTCGGAAGATTGAATTTGGGAACGGGCGGATTCATAATTCCTCGATTCAGTCTTCCGATCAATGCACGACACACTCACCCGAATCAAGCGCGCCGTTCTTGCCGGCAACGTCGTTTTTACGGAGAAGGCGACAACCGAACGCGAGCGAGACGCCCCTGACGGAGGGCGATGTGATCGAATCCATCGTCTTGGCGGTTGCTATCCACAAAACCATCAAATCCACCCACCCAGGCCGACGAGGCCGTGAATATCTCCACATTATCCAAAGCACGAACTTCGAAGGAGTTCTCGTTTATTCCAAGGGCAAACTTGTTGTCCAAGGCGGCGTGGAGACCTATTATGTCCTGATATCCGCCAAGCGAGCGCTTTGAAAACCATGCTCAAGATTTCGGCCTGTCCCACGTGTGGAAGCAAGAAGATTTCCCGCGTCAAGCGCACGCTGGTGCGCGAGTATCGCGGTAAGCGATACGAAGTGCCCGACTTGGAGTTTTACGAATGCTCCGCGTGCGGCCAGCGGTTGTTTGACCGCCAAGCCTCGCAACGAATCGATCGTTTTTCTCCGGCGCTTTGCGCCCGAACTCGCCGTCAACCCGCCTGAGGCGACGCGCTGTACCGGGTGGCGGCACATCGGCGTGCGCCGCCGTGTTTCCAATTCCCTCATTTCGTTCCCGCCGCCCAACGGTCCACGATATCGCACAGGAGATGCACGATAATGACGTGCATCTCCTGTATATGCGAAGTGACGTTTCCCGGCACAACGATCGCGTGATCCGCCAGCGCCGCCGCCTTGCCGCCATCCCGTCCCAGCAGCCCCACGGTTGTGGCCCCTTTTTCCTTCGCCGCGCGCAGGCCGCGCAGCACGTTCTCCGAATTGCCCGACGTGCTGAACCCCATCACCACGTCCCCCGGCCGCGCCAGCGCCTGCACCTGCCTCGCGAAAACCTCCGCATAACCAAAATCGTTGGCGATGCACGTCATCGCCGTGCCGTCCGCGCAGAGCGACGTTGCCGGCAGCGGCCGGCGATCGCGAAGGAACTTTCCCATCAGCTCCTCCGCCAGATGCTGGGCGTCCGCCGCGCTCCCGCCGTTGCCGAACGTCAGCAATCTCCCGCCCTTGCCGAACGATTCGCACAGCAGCTTTCCCACCTCCTCGATCTTCGGCGGAAGTTGCCGTGACACGCGATCCAATAGCACCGCGTGTTCGATGATGTAGGATTGAATCAGCTCGCTCATAATGCGGATTCTCGACCGTTTCAGCCGCAATTGCAAAGCCGCGGGGGAATTTCGGATTTTGGGCTTCCCTTCGGTAAGATGAATGCTTCATGGTCTCCATCGTCATCCCGATTTTCAACGAGCAGGAGAACTTGCCGGAGCTTTGCCGCAGGGTCGCCGCGGCGATGGATGCCTCCGGCGAGAGCTGGGAAGCCGTGCTGGTCGATGACGGCAGCCGCGACGATTCCCCGCGAATCCTGCGGGAATTTCACGATTCCGATCCCCGCTTTAAGGTCGTCGTCCTCTCCCGCAACTTCGGGCATCAGCCCGCCGTTTCCGCCGGCATTCATCACGCCGCCGGGGATGCCGTCGTCCTCATCGACGGCGATCTCCAGGATCCCCCCGAAGTCATTCCCGAAATGATCCGCAAATGGAAAGAGGGCTTTCAGGTCGTCCTGGCCCAGCGCGCCAGCCGGGCCGAGGGAGGACTTCGCGGCATCGGGTTCCGATTGTTCTATCCGATCCTTCGCCGAATCACCGATCTTCCCAGCGCGCCCGACGCCGGCATCTTCGGCCTGATGGATCGCTCGGTCGTAAATGAGTTCAACCGCCTGCCCGAGCGGAACCGCTTCATCCCCGGCTTGCGAAGCTGGCTGGGTTTTCGCCAGGTGAGCGTTCTCTATGACCGATCCGAGCGCGCCGCCGGCAAACCCAAGCAAACCCTCGGGCGCCTCATCCGCTACGCGGCCGACGGCATGGTCAGCTTCAGCTACAAACCCCTCCGCGTCGCAACCTGGCTCGGTTTCGGCGCCTCCGCCGTCGCCTTCGCCCTGGCGATTTTCTACGTCGTCACCTTCTTCGCCTGGCACAAGCAAATCTCCGGATTCACCACGGAGATCGTCTGCATCCTGTTCTTTGGCGGGGTCCAACTGATCTCGGTCGGAATTCTCGGCGAGTACATCGGTCGGATTTATGAAGAGGTGAAGCAACGGCCGCTGTATATCGTCCGCGAGCGCCTCGGCGTGGGGGAGGAACCAGAAACCCGAAATCCGAAATCCGAATGACGAAATGACGATACGAAAGTCGTGTCGCCATCTCGTCGGTTCGGATTTATGGATTCATCGCCGATATCCACCGTAGTAATAGGTCACGCCGCCGTAACGCACCGGGGCCGGGTTGACGTACGCGTAGCGGTGGTAATAGCCGTACGATGGATAGCTGTACGCATAATAGCTGTACGTCGGAACCGGAGCATACACCACCGGCCCAGCGACATAGGTCACGGGAGGAGATGTATACACAACGGGAGGCGACACGTACGTCGCGGCCGGCGCGTAACATGCCGGAGGCGCGAAATAGCGCGGCGAACAGCGGCGCGGCAAAATTAAACCCAAAGAAGAAATGCGGCCGTGCCGACGCAATGCTCGGCAACATCGCCATCAATCCGCTGGCGCCGTACATCGCTAGACGTTTCATGACAAAGCTCCTTTGGCCCCGCATCATCCCGTATCACCTAGACCAGCGCCGGCGAGCCATGGTTAGTCGCCCGCCACGCCCTCACGAATCATACGCGACATACCACGGCAAAGGACGCAGTGATTCCTAATCCCCGATCGAATAGGAGCTTATGTTACGCATTTCGATTCACCACCAGATTGTCGCGATGGACCGCCTCATCATACGCCGCTTCGGCAAGTAGTTCCCGAACCTGTTGGCTCTTCTTGCCGCGGATTCGGCCCATGTCCGAGGCGGAATAATTGCTCAGCCCCTGTGCGATGAGTTTGCCGTCAGGCCCGTGGATCGCGACGACGTTGCCCCGACCGAAATCACCCTCCACCTTCACAATCCCCGCTGGCAGCAAACTCTTATTGTGCTCCACCAGCGCGCGGCGGCGCCCTCATCCACCACGATCGTTCCCGCCGCCCGCGCCGCGCCGATCCATCGGCTGCGGCTCGAACGCCTTTTGTTCCCCGCCGCGAACAGCGTCCCCAGCTCCTCTCCCGCCAGCAGGCGAGGAAGAATCTGATCCATCCGGCCATCGGCAATGATCATCGCGTCGCCCGCGTCGTTGACCATTTGCGCAGCCTGCAGCTTGGAATCCATGCCCCCCTTGCCGAACTCCGATTTCTCATCCCGCACAAGGTTTCGCGCATCCTCCGCCTGCGTCACCAGCCGCACCGGCTGATCGTCCTTGCCGAGCAATCCATCCACCACCGACAACAGCACCAGCAATTCCGCCCGCAGCGCTGCGCCAGCAGGGCCGCGAGAATATCGTTGTCCCCGAAAGTGATCTTCACCAACTCCGCCGTGCTGACCGTGTCGTTCTCGTTGACGATCGGAACCGCGTTCATTCCATGGACGGCCGAAATGGTGTTGCCGAGATTGAGAAACCGCGCCCGGTCATCGATGTCCTCCCGCGTCACCAGCAACTGAGCGACGGGCAAATGATGCGGCTCAAAGGCATCCGCCCAAACGTCCATTAACCGCCGCTGGCCGACCGCCGCGATCGCCTGAAGTTTCGCCAAATCCGTCGGACGCTGGCCAAGACCCAACTCCCGCAATCCGCAGCCGATCGCCCCGGAACTGACGATCGTGACCCGCACCCCATCATCGAGTCGCAACCGAGCCACTTGCTCGGCGATTCTCGCGACGAACGGCGCATCAATCCGCCCCTGGCCGTCGCTCAGCAAGTGCGTGCCGAGCTTCACCACCAGCGTGCGGACGTGTCCGAGATAATCTTTGCGGCTGGACATGATTGGCCCATTGTCATCATCCCCGCATCTCTTTCAAACCTCAGTTGCCCCATGATCGGGCGGAAACCAAAGAATCACCAGGAAATTTCATGTAACATTATGATAAATAAATATTTATGACAATAACATGCCTCGCCAACCTCCGCCGAATGTTAAAATAGTAAAGATTTCTAATCGCCATTTCCGATACTCAAATTGTCGCAAGTTATCTATTTTAACATGCGGCCAAGGAAACCCAGGCGGCACGGAAGCCTCCATATTTCATTTAGTGCGATCCCCACGATTGGGAAGTTTGGGGAACGCAATGGAGAACCGTGCCGATGAGTCTATCAATCCCCAGCACCAATCTCACTCAGCGTTACCTCAAGCCGCTGCTCGAGGGCGACCGCGCCGAATGCCGAAAGGTCATCGAGCACGCGTTCTTTGAAGGCGCCTCGGCCTATGAGTTGATGACCGAATTACTCTGGCCGGTGATGGAACTGATCCAATCGCATTACCGCGAAGACCGCATCACCCAGAGCGCATTGAATCTGGCCACGCGACTCAATCGAAGCATCACCGATCAAGTCTCCGCTCAGATCGAACGTCGCCCGGCCAACGGCCGAACGGCCCTCATCTTCTGCGGCGCCGATGAGCCGGAGGAACTCGGCGGGCAGATCACCTCCGATCTGTTCGAGGCCGATGGCTGGCTGACCCGCTTCGCCGGCGGCGGTGTGCCGGATGACGAGATTCTCAAGCTCATCGGCGAATTCCGTCCGAATCTTCTGGTCATGTGCGGCACGCTTCCCACCGGCGTCCCCTCCGTGCGGAAGCTCATCGACTATCTCCGCGAGGTGAACAGTTGTCCGGAGATGCAGATCATGTGCTGCGGCGGAATCTACAAGCGGGCCGAGGGATTGTCCGAAGAGATCGGCGCCGATCTGTACGCCCCGGACGGCGCAGCGCGGTTCAGACCGCCAACGCCAACCCGACGCGCAAGGCGACGGTCGATCAGCAAACCGTTGGCCGCACGCGCCGCATCCGCAAGGCCGCCGCGCGCAAGGCCGCCAGCGCCAGCGCCAACTGGTCAGAACTCAAGGCGGCGAAGAGACCGCGTAGTTCGACCGGGATCAAGTTTAGCCGCGACCCGAAGGGGGTCGCCGGCGATGCAGCGGATTTTCTGCAGCGCCGGGTCCGCGTGTACGTCGTCAACCACATGAACGATCTTCCTGCTGGCTGCGGCAACCCCCGCAGGCCCTGTGAGCTCCGCAACGAGCTCGTACGAACCCGGTTTTTCAGGAAACGTGACGTGCGAGGGGCGTATGCTGCACGAGGAAGGGTCAACGCTGACGTGTTCGTGGGGCTCGTGCGCAAGCTTCCCACCGGCCTGCACGAATCCATACCGGACTTTCCCCTCTTTCTTCACCGGTTCGTCGTTGAATATAAATATGCGAACGTTCCGTTTTTCACCCGGGAGAAAGTGCCTGTCCCAGAGCTCCACGCTGACGCCGAAGGGTGAGAACGCGTTTTTGAGCGTCCCGAGGAGGGGCTTGGGGACGAGCGCCGCGATATCGCCGAGGAACCAGTGGCCGGTGGGACCCGCGCTGTTGCTCAGGTAGACGAACGGCTGTATCGCGTCGACGCGCATCCGCCTGAAAAGCTCCACGAGCTCCGACGCAAGGAAGGACTGGCGGGCGATCAGGTCCTCCGCGGTCCAGTCCCGTCCGAGCCACCTCTCTACGACCTCCAGCGTCAGTTTGGCCGGTTCGTTGTCCCTGTCAAGCCACCACCAGAGAAACTCGTTCAGAACCGCGGGCTGCCGGGATTCCTCGATCTCAGTCAGCCCGCGAGCAAACCCGAATTTTTCCGGGTTCAGCACGGGCCCGAGCGAATAAATGTACGGATGCTCCTCGAGAAAATCGACCGATTCCCAGGGGCGGGTCGGATCGAGCTTCTTCATCTCCGGTACGACGACGGTCTGGACAGCTTTGTCCGAGCTTTCGTTGAGCGGATCCCAGATGATGATGCTCGGGTGATTCCAGTTATCCCGGAGCCAGCGTGTGAACTCCTTCGTAATCTGTTCCACGGTCCCCGTCGTCGTCCAGAACATCCATTCGTTCTGCAGGAGCATCCCCCCCTCGTCGGCGATGTCGTACCACATGCCGTACATCTGTCCGATGTGGGCGCGCATGAAGTTGAAGTTGTGGCGGCGGGGAATCTCGACGAGGAGCTTTCTCACCCAGGCGGCGTCCCAGGGGAGAAGCTTCCGTTCCGGGTCCGACAGGAAACGGTGGAACGCGATATTTCCCCCCTTCAGGAATATCCGCTCGCCGTTCAGGTAGAAGCCGCCTTCCCGGATAGTGAACTCCCTCATGCCGAACCTCGTCGCAACCGTGTCCACAACCTCCCCCTCAACGATGACGTCCGCGCAGTGATCATACAGGAACGGATGATCCGGACTTCAGACGTGGAGCGGGTCGACGGCATGGACGATCGCGACAACGCTCTCACCGGCACCGGGGATAACGGCCGCGGACTCCTGGACCCTCCCGACCGGATGGCCGGTATCGTGCTCGCGGACGTGTGATACGATCCTGACGGGGACGGCACGGGGAGAATCATTGCGGACTGTGACGTTCACGATCGCGTTTGAATCGCCGGGCCGCGGGATCACCTGGACGAGCGACACGCGCGGATTTCCAGTAAGTATGAGTGCGACGTCACCCCAGATGCCCGGGATAAACGTCTCTCTCTCCTGGTCTTTTCCGACAGCGCTTTCGGGGGGAAGCGTCTCTTTCAGGCCGACGCGCACGATGAGATCGTTCGGGCCGTCAAACCTGAGAACGGGCCCGGCGTCATACTCCTGGGACGTGTAGCATGCGATGTCGCCTCCAAGCCGTGTTCCGTTCAGCCAGACTTCAGTGCCGAACATCGCCTGCCCTATGCGGAAGTCGCACTCCCGCGCCGGGGCGGAACATCAACGCGGAACCCGAGGTGATACCAGTGGTAGGATGAGGACTTCCAGTCGTAGGGGGGCCCGGCGCAATCAACCAGGGACGGAACGGGGATACGCGATTGCCACGCTCCGTGAGGGGAATCGGCGGTTCCCGGAGCGATGTCCCAGAGGCCGTTCAGGGACTGAACGCGCCTTGGGGAAGAGGAGGATTTCATGGCGCCTGGTTATGCGCGCGGAGGTATTCGCTCACCCAGCCCCACTCGGGCTCAGGAGCGGGGCGGCGTCTTCATCATCCCTCCGAACCCGATCAGCCGCCTTGTAAACATGCTGTGCGTGAAGAGCGTGACGTCTTTACGCCTACCCCGGCGTACATGTGCACGCCGAATTTCTCCGCAAGACCGGCAATGAACCTGTCCAGGTTTTTCTTGAGCGTATGCCGGAGCGGATGTCGTCGTGAAGCGCCCTGCGGAGCGAATCGACAGTGACGGCGCTGTCTCCGGCGGGGAGCCGCTTTTCCGAGGACGCGGAAGGAGGAATACCCGCCCGTGAGACTCACCGGGCCCACGAGCCGCCCGGTGTCCGCCTGGAGCGCACGCACGCCGAGCTCGGGGAACGAGCGGACGTGGAAATATTCCGATTCTCCTCCCCGCTCCGCCCATCCCTTCCGGGCGGAGACGCTCCGCGCGAAGAGATGCCATGTCGCCGCCACTGCGCAGGATACCGGCGTACGTTTCAGCCTTCGTGAGGCTGTCCGTAAATATCTCTCTCACGTTCACCTCGTATCCCGGACTGAGGAGATGAGCATACCCTATGAGCTCCCTGGTCTCTTCCTCTTCGGTCGGCTCTCCCGCGCTGCGCGTGAAGTCGGACTCGGCCATGTGCGCAAGCCAGTTCGTCCGCCACGTGGAGAGATCATGACGCACGGCGGATGACGACTCGAGGTTCATCCTGTAGCCTTCCCGGGCGAGCAGCTCCTCCCGGGCGATCCGCTTGACGCTTTCGTTGAGCATATAGGCGAAAATCCGGCCGCCGAGCGAGGGTGTCGTGAAGGGCTCAAGACGGAACGACTGGAGTGCCCGGCCGAGCGTGAGGGCCCCCCCTTCCATCGTCACGAGAACACGGGAAAGATCGGCACGGAGAGTCTCTTCAAGATTGTCCACCTCCCCGGGCGTCACGATGAACCTGTCGCCGGACCTGTGCGCGGCGGTATCGGAGGCGATCCGCGCACGGAGAGCCTTCCCGAGGATTTCGATCGTCCCCCTGTCCGCTTCGGCCTTCCGGGGGTCGAGGACGGACGCCATGTAGCGGATCCCCTTCGCCTGCGCTTTTCTCCTCTCGATCGTGTTCTTCACCGCGATCGCCCGTTCACCGACGCTCTGCGCCGATGCGGCGGGGTTCGGGCCCCTGTCGACGAGGTAGAGGACGGCCCATCCGAGCATGGGGGAGAGGAGCGCCGGTGAGACCCTGTGCCGGGCATCGAGCGCGTACGCCGGACCTTCGATCGATTCGTCGGTCACGCCGAAGTTCATTGTCACTGTGTCCGCGGACGTCGGCCGCGCCCCGCCGGGCGATTCGAAGGAGGAGAGCGAATCCGCACCCTCCTTCTGAAGGGAACCCGACAGTGCACGGGCGGATTCTTCCGTGGGACAGCGGAATATAACGAGACGGAGCCGGAAGAGATACTTCTTCAGGCCGGCACGGATTTCGGCATCCGACGCATGCACGCCTGCGGAGACCTCTTTTTTGTAGAGCTCATCCCTGACGAACGCGCGTTCAAGGGCGTCGAGGCGGAGCGCCGTGACCGAATCAAACCCCATCCCCCGGACCGTCGCCTCCTCCGCGAGAAGGCGCTCGGCAACGAGCGACTCGAGCGCGTGCACCTTCAGCGAGTCGAACTCCGCGGGCCTGTCCTTCCCCGGGAAAGGCATCAGGTCGATTCTCTCCGTGAGATCGGCGGCCGTGACAACGCCGGAGCCGACCGATGCAAGCGTGTCGGAGGGGACTTCCCCGCCGGCACGCCCGGGGGACGCCGCGCACACGCGGCCGAGGAGAAGAACAGAAAGAAGTGCGGCCTGAATTTTCAATATGTCAGCCCGATTGTTGCGGGAAGCTTCATGACGCGCAGAGCGCCGGAGGCGGGGAGGCGCTGCTTCTTCCCGTCGACGGTTACCCCTTTCAGGGGCTTCCCGAGCGGCGAGGCAAGGACAAGCTTCCAGCGCGCAAGGTCGACGTCACCGGAGAGCCGGGCGACGATCCCCTTCCGCTCCGGTCGGATGCTGTACGTCAGATCCCCCCCTTCCGTGCGAAGGCCTTCAACGCTCACGCCCGCCGTGTCCCGTATCCAGGAATCGGGGAGCCCCGCGGCCACGACAATCGACGAGTCGGATTCCCGCTCGTACGCGAACATCGTAAGCACGGAACGGATAAAATCCGAACCGACCCAGGTATGCGGCATGTCGCCGATATATTTCGGCGTGTCGGGGTTCCGCCAGACGACCTCGGCCCATTCGTTCCACGCGCCCGGGCGCCTGTCCGCCATGAAGAAGTTCAGAGCTTCCTCCGCCCGCTTTTTCTGTCCGAGCCGGACAAACGTCCCGATCACGCGAAGCTCGTACGGGGTATAGTTTACGAAATTCTTCGCGGCCTTTCTCTTATCAAAGAACGCGTAATACCTGTCGAACGTGTTGTGGAGAGCGGGCTCGGGGATTTTCCCGAGCTCCCCGCACGGATCGACACCCACCGTCGTCGACGTCGCGTCAAAATCCCCCAGCTCCGCGCACCCGGGGATGTAATCGATATCCCTGTTCTTCATCGCGAGGCGCATTGACGCATATATGTCGCCGCGGAACTCGTCGCGCTCCGCCGCGAACCGGCCGGCGAGCGTCGTATCCCCGAGCACGCCCGCAATCGTTGAGGCATCACCCAGGCCGAGCAGGTCGAAAAAATCGTCCCAGTACGAATGCCGCGGGACGTCCGAGTACCCTTCGTGGCTTATCGATTCGGGGACAAGCCCGTAGAGCGCGCGCTGTTCGCGCGTCCCGACCCTGTAGGTCTCGGTCTTCCCCTCGTTCCGGAGCGATTCTATGAAACGGACGGTGTTCACGACCGCCTCGAACTTGCCGCGGAGCCAGGCGGTGTCTTTCGTGAACATGTAATACTGGAGCACCGCGTAGATGAACTCGCCGTTGCTGTCGTGCTCGGGTGTGGAATCGGGGCCCCTCGCGTCGATGACGCAGGGGATCTTCCCGCTCGGGAACTGCCCCTTTGCATACCAGTCGATGAACGCACGCACTTCGTCCTTGTATCCAAGGCGCAGGAGCGCCGCGCACGTCAGGACCCGTCCCTGATCCACGACCGGTCGTAGTTCCGGGATCCGGGCTGGATCGCCGGGCCGTTCCTGTCGATGAGTATGTACGCGAGCATGGAACGAAGCGTGGCGGCAACCGCCCCCGCCGCATAGGGGAGAGTGAACCGGACCCTGTTCAGATCCGCGCGGTAACGGCCCGCCATCGTTGACGTCATCAGCCGGTGGTAGAGCTGCGGGCTCCCGGGGGACATGTTCGGTGTCGGGCTCTTTCTCCATCCGTGGAACGGGAAGGCGACGACGACGTCCGCGGTCTGACCCGCCTGGAGGTCAAAATCGTATTTCAGCGCCCCGGAGGCAAACCCGGCGTGATCACGGGCGACGGGCGAAGGGGGAACCACTCCCCTCGACATGTAGTCCGTCACGTCCCCCTGGTCGAACTCCGCCGCCCCGAACGCGGAAGGCATCGTCATCGGGACGACCGTTTCCGCGTTGACGTCGAGAAAGCCGTCCTGGTACCTGATGCTGTCGATGCGGCAGGATCCACCGTTCCCGTTCATCCCCTGCCACGGCGGATTGACCTGGAACGGACGCACGGCGAGAAACAGAGCCCCCTTCCCCAGCGTCCTTTTGGCCTCCAGCGCATAGTGGATCCCCAGGAGAGAATTCCCCGGCACCCCGGCAGCGGTCCCCTGAACGGTGAGAACCCAGCCGTCACTGCTCGTCCACGTCACCTGCGGGAACGGGATGTAGCCCTCAAGGAGCGCCTGCGAAGTTGTCACGTCGTTCCACGTGACGAGGTGGTTGTCAACGTACAGGAAAGGCTCCAGCGAGAACTCCCCCTTTCCCACCTCGACCTGACCCTCCTCGTTCATGAGTGCTTTCTTCGAATCGCCGCTCACGCCCATGATCGTCCAGTAGGTCTGCCGGTCCCGGAAATATTTCGGATACCGGCCGGCAGGGACGTCGGAGGCGATTGCGCGGAACATGTCGTTGGGCGAGCCGGAAAAGGACGCACCCCTGACCGCCATCTGCGTGATGCCGTATCCCCGGCTCTGCTGCTCGTCTTCATGTCCAGCCGGAGGTATCTCCCTTCTCCTCCCGGCATGAAAATTAGTCCCTCCCCCGTTCCCGTGTCCGACGGAATATGCCGTCGTCCATTCGCTCCCGTCGTCGGAGAGGAGCACGTCGAACGACGAGGCGTAGTCGAGCGAATCCCAGTCGATCACGAGCCCCCCCACCTCCTTGAGCGCGTTAAAGTCGACGTTAGCTGGGCCCGTTCCCCCGCCGGACCGGAGCGCCAGTTCCGGAGAAGGTTCCCCCCCCGGTCGATCAAGGGGACGCCTTCAAGCGCCGCGCCGAAAGGGAGTACCCGGGCGACGGCGGCAGAGCGGGCGGAGTCGTCGATCGGCTCAAACCGGAAATTGTCAAACATGACGCGCCCTTTCCCCCCGTCCCGCAGGAGACGACGAATTCGATCTTCCGCACCGTGCGTATGACCCCTCCCCCGGAGGGGCCCCAGGCGAACGTGATCTGGCGCTTCGTCACCCGCTGTGTCGCCCACTCGCGGGGGTAGTCGACGTTAAGCTTCTTGATCGAGTGAACGTTCCCGCTCGAGTCCGTGAGCTTGAACTCGAAGTTGTTGACGGGGGTCTCTCCCTTCATGTCGAACGTGAACTGGTAATCCGCGGGGAGGTCAAACGAGAACGCCTTCTCCGCAACGACGTATCCGAAGACGCCGGTCATGTCAAAATCCATGACGAGCGCGCTGCCGGTTTTCCCCTCGCCGCGCGAGAGCTTCAGGTGTGCGCCGTCGGACGTCACCGGTTTCCACCCGCTGATGTCGGCAAAATCGTCGAGGGCACCCGCGCTCGCACGAGGAGCGAGCAACAGGAGTCCACAAATACAAAAGAGTAGCTCTCTCAGGAGACCTGACGAAATTTTCCGGACCATGGATTCCTCACCTGGTGAATTGATCTCAGTACGAAAATACGACGCGCGCCGGGAGTGCGGACACGCGCGCTTCGCGGTTGGCTCCCGGGGACGGAGTCCCCCCGCGGATTGTACGCGGCAGTGCCGAAAGCGGGGAGCTGACGCGTATCCCCCCGGGGGGAATACCGGTCCCCGCGGCGATTTCAACGACGACACAATTTCCGGCCGACGTGACGATATACGTGACAGGGCCAAAATGCGTCGGAAGGCCTTTCACACGTATTCCCGCCGAATCCCTGACCCACGCATCGGGGATTCCGGCGCAGATCACAAGCGACGAGTCCTTCTCCCGTTCCGAGGCAAACATTGTACGGAAGGATCGGATAAAATCCGAGGCCGCCCATGAATGCGGCATATCCCCTATGGATTTCGGCGCCCGGGGGTCCCTCCAGACCACCTCGGCCCATTCATTCCAGAGGCGGGGCCGGCGGTCCCGCATCAGGTATTCGAGGACTTCGGCGCCCCTCTCCTTCTCCCCGAGGAGGACGTACGTCCCGATAAACCGAGCCTCGTACGGAAGGTAGGAATCCCACGCGACCCTGTTTTCCTTCCGATCAAGGAACATGCGGTACGACTCTTCGAACGTGCGTTGCGTTTCCAATGGAGGCATGTAATCAGTAACGCCGCACGGCGTAACTGCCACAGTCGTCGAGAGGCCGCTGAAATCACCAAGCTCGACGCATCCCGGGATATAGTCCACCCCCGTATTCCGAATTGCGTGCCGGAGAGATGCGAGGAGGTCGGCGCCGCAATCGTCACACTCGGCGGCGAACGCCGCAGAGGCCTCCTTTTCCCCGAGGACCCCCGCGATGTATGCCGCATCTTTCAGGCCTCGAAGCGTGAAGAAGTCGTCCCAGTAGGAATGCATCGGCGCGGGACAGTACCCTTCATGACTTATCGATTCGGGGACAAGGCCGTAGCATGCGCGGTCAAGGGGAGAACCCCCGCTGTAGCGCGCGGTTTTCCGCCGGCCGCGGAGGCGGCGTATGTACCCGACGGTTTTTCGGACGTTCTCCCATTTCCCCTTCAACCAGAGTGTGTCGTGCGTGAACGAGAAATACTCCCGTATCATATAGAGGAACTCGCCGTGGCTGTCGTTCTCGGGGGTCGGTTCAGGGCCGCGCGATTCGACGACGGCGGGAATCATGCCATCCGGGTACTGGTACGCCGCGTACCAATCGATGTACCTCCGGACCGGCGCGCTGATCCCCGTCTGCAGGAGGGCGACAGATGTGAGCGAACCGTCGCGCACCCATGAGCGCTCGTAGCTCCTCGCCCCGGGCTGAAGCGCCGGACCGTCCGCGGTGATCAGTATGTAGGCGAGATTGGATCGAACGGTGTTCGTTATGTCGCCTGCACACGGAGGGAGCGATCTCGTGACATCCCCAAGAAGCGTTTCCCACGCCGACGCGGTCCGCGAGCGGACACTGTCAAACCACGCGGAAGATTCCCGCTCCCCGGAGAATGCCCCGGGGAGCGATGATCGGGAGCCGTGATACGGAACGGAGAGGACGACCCGGTACGTGCCCCCCGGAGGGATGTCGAAATCATACCGGAGCGCCGCGGATGCATACCCGAAATGATCGTGCACAGAGTGCGCCGGGGGAACGCGGCCGGGAGATGTAATCGGTGATGTCCCCTTCGTCGAATTCGGCAGCGCCGAAATCCGCGGGGGGTGTGAGGGGGAGTACCGTCATAGCGTTTACGCGGAGTGCGCCTTCGTACGTTATGGAATCGACGCGAGCGGATCCCCCCACGATCGTGAACGTCTGCCAGGGAGGGTTCACCTGGAACGGGCGAACGGCGACGAAAAGCGCTCCCTCCTGACGCCGAAGAGAACCATTCCGGACGGTATATCCCACGACGAGGCTGCTTTCTCCCGGATCCCCCGCGGCAAACGCTGTCGTCGTGAGCGAAAGCGAATCGTCCATCGCACGCCGGACCGACGGGACGGGGAGGTACCCGCCCTCAAGCGACTGCGACAGGCGCCCGTCGGTCCACGTGAAGAGCCGGCCTCCCGAGTAGAGGAAGGGCTCAAGGGAGAATGAGAGCTTGTCGGGCTCGATCATCCCCTGTTCGTTCACAAGCGCTTTCCTGGAATCGCCGGGGGCCCCGACGATCGTCCAGTACGACTGCTCGCCGTCCAGGTATGCCGGGTAATACCCGCGGGGGGCAGAAGCGGCAATCCCCCTGAAAAATTCGTTGACGGAAAACCCGGATTCGGGGCCAAGGAGCCCGATCCGGCTGATGCCGAACCCTTTCCCGGCGGCCGGCTTCCGAAGTTCGAGCTTCACATACCGCGCCGAGGCGCCCGCGAGATAGACGCTGCTCCTTGCCCCTGCGCTCTTCGTTGCGCGGTACGCCGCGTGCCATGTCCTCCGGTCAGAGGAGAGGAGTACGTCAAACGCCCCTGCGGCACGCCCTTCTTCCCAGTCGACGACAATGCCCCCCATGTCCTTCAGGTAGCCGCAGTTCAGCTCGATCCAATCCTGACTGCGGCCGGAGGCGGTCCGCCATCCGCTCACAACGGGCCGGGCGGAATCCGCACGGGGCTTCCACCCCGGGGAGAAAGGATGAGACCGAGACGCGCAGGGGGGCGTTCATCCCTTCGGCCAGAGGCTCGACGGCAAGGTTGTCGATCCAGACTTTCCCTTTCCCCCCTTCGACGACGTCGATCATGAGCATGATCCTGTCGAGCCGGCGCAGGTCTCCTCCCCCTGAGGGGCCCCAGCCGTACTGGAACTGGCTCTTCCGGATCGTCATCCTTGTCCACGCGGCCGGGAAAACGCAGTTCGACCGGTTGACCCACCAGACATTTCCGACCGAGTCCATGAGGCGGATGACGAAATTATTCGGGAGCCCCTCACCGCGGATGTCGAACGATAACTGGTAATTTGCGGGGAGAGGGGCGTCAAATCTCTTCTCCGCGGCGGCAGATCCCATGTGACCGAGAAACGAGTACTCCATGAGCAGGGCGTTCCCTGTTCGTCCGGCGTCGAGGCGGAGCGACGCCTTCGAAGCGTCGCCGTGACTTGTCACCGCGCGCCACCCGGCGAGGTCCTCGAACGTGTCGAGGACTCCGGCGCGGAGGAAGGAGGACGCCGAGAGGGAGAGCACCAGGGGGATGAGACGACGCATCGATAGACTCGGCAGAATGGGCCGTCCGCGGGTCAATGAGCCTCGTCAAGCCAGCCGCCCGCAAACCCGGCGTTCCTGAGCCCGCGGACAATGGAGGGATTCTTCTTCATAAGCTTCCACACGAACCCGTTACGGAGATTCTCGATCATGACTGCGATCGGACCCTGGTCAATGCCGAGGTAGTCGACGTCGACCCACCCTTCCTCCCCCGTCCCCGGAGTGACGAACGTCGGGTTGAACGCGTCGGCAAATCCGTATTCACGGAAGAGGCGGTCTCCGTACACCATGCGCATCGATTTGAGCGAGGGAATGCAGATCTCCGGCGCGAACGAGAAAGAGCCCCCCGCCCCGGTCGGCGCAATCGTCCCGTCGTCGAGCACCCAGTCGAACGAGACGCCGCGGCCGCCGTACCCGATGAACCGGCGTTCTTTCCCGTCGACGCTGAACGCGGTATCCCCGGGGCCGTCGCACGCGGTCACCCCCCAGACGTCGCCCGAGTAACCGCGGAACCCCCCCGGGTTCCCGGCGCCGTAGCCCTGCTGCGAATACGTCGCACGGCGGGAGTTTTCGAAATAATCGATCCCCTTCTCCTTCATATAGGCGTCGCGTATTCCCCTGTAGTCAATCCAGCAGTGTGAATACTGGTGGCCGAAGAGGGGACCGAAGCTGACGAATTCATTCCCGTAATATTTCCCCCAGACATAGGAGGACGTCCAGTAATCCCAGACCTTCGGCTCTACAGGATGCGTGGGAGATCCAAGCGCGAGCACGTACATGATCATCGCTTCGTTGTACCCGTGCCAGCTGTTCCTGTCCGCACCGTGCTCGGGGGTCCATCCGAGCATAATGCCGGGCCTCCCGGCGGCGGACCATGTCCAGTCGACGCGACTGTACAGCGAGTCCGCCATCGCCCGGATCGCAGACTCCGCGGGGGCGTCAATGTCGAAGTACGACTCCGCGCAGAGGACGCCGGCCATCAGGAGCGCCGTGTCAATCGTGGAGAGCTCGCAGTTCCATGCCCTCGAGGCATCCGCAAGCGCGACAAAGTGATAAAAGAATCCCCTGTACCCCGCGACGCCCCCCCGTGCCTCCCCTTGCGGGGCATGAAGAAGGAGCTCGAGCGTCCTTCCGACTCTCGATGCGGCTTCAGCGCGGGAGATCATCCGGTGCTCGACCGCGATAGGAAGCACTGTGAGTCCGAACCCGACAGCGGCGATGCTCGAGGGGGAACGCGAGGGCCACCGGTCAGGGCGTAAGCCCCGTTTCCCCCGGTGTCGCTTTCAGGAACCATTCGATCGTCCGCACCTGGAGCGTATCGAGAAACGGATCCCAGCGCGGGGCGCCCTGCTGCGCAAGCACCGGGATCGCGAGAACGGGGATCAGCAGTATGAGTGTTTTCACGTTCTTACCGGAGGAGAATCATGGACCTGGTGCCGTTAAACGTCCCCGCGCTGAGACGGCAGACATACACGCCGCTTGCGAGCGCCGCGCGCGTCGAATCGCGCTCGTGCGTCCCCGGGGGGGAGCGTCGCGTCGACGAGCGTCGCGACGAGGCGGCCCGAGCACGTCGTACACGCCCAGTGTGACGTGCCCGCCGGCTGCGAGGCTGAATGCGATCTTCGTCGACGGGTTGAACGGATTCGGGTAATTCTGGAAGAGGCGGTCATGCCGGAGGGGGTCCCTGCCGGACTGACGGCCGTCACAGGGACGAAATTGGCGGCGGCGAGGCCCCCGCTGGACGTCCGCATTCTGCATGAAGCGTGTTCCAGACACGCGCCCGTTGAGGTAGTTCTCGATCATGATGATCTCAGGCCCCTGGTCGATCCCGATGATATCGGTATCGTACCAGTTCGCGCTCAGGTTAAACGCGTCACGGAAACCGTAGGGCGTCCAGAGCTGCGTCCTGTAATGTTCCCAAAGATTTCGTATCACAGGGATGACGGATCGGGGGCGAACGGGATCGAGCTTACCGGCGCGGTCGGCGTGATCGTGCCGTCGTCATCCTGCGCCGGGGGGGCCCCGCGTGCCGCATACCCGGTCGGTGCGTCGCTCGCCGTCAGCCCCCAGAGCGAGTCGCTGTACCCGGACCACCCGAACGGGTTCGTCCTCGCGTACGCACGCTGGGCGAGCGTGGCGCGCCGCGAGTTCTCGAAGTACGTCAATCCCAGTGACGTCATCTTGTCGTCGTTGACGGACCGGAGATCGAGCCAGCACTGCGAGTACTGGTGCCCGAAGAGCGGCGGAAACGCAACGTACTGGTACCCGTCGTAGTTGAACCAGGGATACGTCGACGTCCAGATGAGCCACCCGTACTGCGTCAGGCGGTTTGACGACGAGGGGGAGCCCATCGCAAGTATGTACATTATCGACGCTTCGCTGTAGCCCTGCCACTCCCCGTACCCGTTGAACCCCGTGCCGGGCATCCATCCGAGGGCGAGGCCGAACGGATACGGCCCCCGCATGTAACTCCACTGCATGCGCAGGTAGATCGAATCGGCGTATGCGCGGAGCACAGTTTCCAGCGAGTCGGTTCCGTTGAAATACTGCTTCGCATCGATGATCCCCGCCAGGAGGAGCCCGGTGTCGATCGTTGAGAGCTCGCTCCCCGGCGAGCGGGTCGAGGTGTTCATGTCGAGCATATGATAGAAGAGCCCGAAGTTCCCGGTGTACCCGTCGCCGCTCCCCTGGGGGCCGTACCAGAACGTCTTCAGCGCCGTCAGGACCCGGTCGCGCGCCGCGGCCCGTGATACCCAGCCGTGATCGACCCCGATGCAAATCGCGCTCAGGCCGAACCCCTCGGAGGCGATGCTGCACGGGGAGGAGGAGGTGCTCCTGTCCTTGATGAGCCCGTTCGCGGGGTTCGCCTGGTACCAGAAATAATTGAACGCGGTATGCTGGATCGTGTCGAGTATCGCCGCAATCGGGGTCTGGGCCGGCGAGGATCCGCCGGCGAGAAGGAGCAGGGCAAGGGCCGTAATGACGCGTTTCATTTCATACCTTTCCGAGAACGATCTCAACTGCATGGACGCTCCCCGGCGGGAACAGGGGGAGCATCGCATGCCGATGCCCGGCGTTCGCGGCATCGCCACGCCGTCCACGGTGATTTCGCGCACCCCGCATTCCACGTGCGCAGGGTTCCGGACCGTGATGTCATAGTCGGCTCCGCGGAACCTCCTGTGCACGGTGAAGAGATCCCACGACGGGGGAATACACGGGTCGACGATGAGGCCTTCAATCGACGGGCGCACACCGAGTATCCATTCGAGCCCCGCCTTGAAGAGCCACGAGGCGGAACCCGTGTACCAGGTCCAGCCTCCCCTCCCGTAGAACGGCGATTCGGGCCCCTCGATGTTCCCCGAGGTCACGTACGGGCTCCGCACAGTACAAGTCGGGCTTCATGCCGCGGTTGACCGGGTTGAGTCGGGAGTACATCCTGTGCGCGCTCTTCCCCCGGCCGAGCATCGCGCCGGCGATCACCGCCCACGTCGCCCCGTGCGTGTACACGCCCCCGTTTTCGCGCATCCCCGGCGAGTAGCGCGTCAGGTACCCGATGAACCTGTCCGGGCTTGAGTACGCGGGATGGAGGAGGAGAGGGCCGATGTCGAACTCGAGCTTGTTTTCGACGACGTCGAAGACGTCGCGCGCCCGTTCGGGGTCGGCAACGCCGCCGATCACCGCCCACGTCTGCGGGTTGAGCCAGACGCTCCCCTCGGTGTTCGTACTGCTGCCGATCTTCTCCCCCGAATCCTTCGTCGCGCCGAAGTAATACTTCCCGTCCCACGCGAGCGCATTAGAGTTTCCCCCTGAGGATCTCCGCCCGGGTCGCGTACCGCCCGGCACGGGGCCCGTCGCCCCGAAGGAGGGCGAGCGCGGAAAAGTCGAGGAGTATGCGGTGAAGGAAATGGCCGAGCCAGACCGATTCCCCCTTCATGTCGAGCCCCACGGCGCTCAGCCCGTCGTTCCAGTCCCCCTCGCCGATAAGGGGAAGACCCCGGGGACTGAACCGTTCGAGCGCTTTTTCGATCGCCCGGATGCAGTGCTCGTACATCGACGCGCCCGTGGCGTTGTCGACGAACGGCTCACGGCAGTCGAACACGGAGAGGTCCGCCGTCTCCTGGACATAGGCGTTCATGACGAAGGGGAGCCAGAGGAGATTGTCGGGAATCCTGTTCCGCAGCCCGATTTCGGAAAGCGGGTGCCACCAGTGGTAGACCGTACCGTCATCGAACTGGTGCCGGGCATGCAGGAGAAGCTGTTCCTTCGTCCGCGCGGGATCGATCGGGAGCCAGAGCTGGCAGTCCTGGAGCTGGTCCCGGAAACCGAACGCGCCCCCCGTCTGGTAGTACGCGGTCCTTCCCCACATCCTGCCGGAAATCGCCTGGTACTTCAGCCAGATATTTTCCATGACGTCCATGGCGGGATCAGGCGTGGCGACCTGCACCGTCTCCAGGAATCCCCTCCACATTCCGGCAACCTTCTCCAGCGCGCGATCCGCGGCGGCGGCCGTTGAGAACTCCGCGGCGAGATTCTCCGCTTCGCCTTTCGTCGAGGCACACCCGAGCGTGTAGACGATCTCCTTCGTCTCCCCGGGTTTCAGAACGACAGTGTTGTGGAGGCTGGCGCACGGATCAAGCCAGTTCCCGGATCTCTTCTTCAGCCTCGTCATCCGCACGCCGGCGGGAGAGGCGACGGCGCCGTAACGCCCGAGAAACGATTCCCTGTCCGTATCGAAAGACGCCGGCCTGAGGCTCGATGAATGGAACGCGACGTACGGCCACTCCGTGTTCCAGTGCCCCCGTTCCGCCGGCACCTCCCAGAGACGTTTCGTCGCGTAGATCGTGCGGGCCGGCCCGTCGTACGAGGTCTCGATGAACGATTTATGAAATTCCCGGTGCCAGTCGGGCGCCTGCCCGAGCCCCCATTCCATGTAGGTATAGAGATTGAGCTTCCGGGTACGGCGGGAAACGTTGCGGATCGTCAGCTTCCATACCTCGAGGGGGGCGTCGTTCGGCACGAACATGAGCAGGGAAGTCTCGATGCCGAAATTTTTCGATTCGATGACCGTGTAGCCGATGCCGTGCCGGCACCTGTAGGAGTCCGGCGGGGCGCAGACGGGCTTCCACCCCGCAGACCAGACGTTCTCCTTCTCGTCCCTGATGTAGATGAACTTCCCCCACTCGTCCCTGACGAGATCCTGCTCCCACCGTGTCAGCCGGTTGAGCTGTGCGTGCGTCCTCCAGCTGTACCCTCCGCCCGGCCTGCGAGACCGTGAACCCGTAGTCGCCGTTGCTTATAACGTTGATCCAGGGCCGCGGGGTCGCGGGCGTCGTGATGACGTACTCCGTCCCGTCCTGCGAGAACGAGCCGTACCTGGTCCTGAAATTGCTCATCGGTCCGATGGATTTCAGAACGAAACGCCGAATGTCAGGAGCTGCGTGTAGTCCAGCCGTCCATGGTTCGGCCCAGGCGTAATCGAACGAGATCTTGACGTTGTCCAGTGAATAGCGAATCCCGCACCGAGGGTCAGCCCCACTTCCGAATCCTGCAGGAAGAGGTTCTGGTATCCCCCGCGGACGGCGAACGTGTCGAAGAACATCCACTCGGCGCCGAAGCTCACGCTTTCGTTGTTGTCGCTCGGGTGGTAGGCGTCGACCTCGATGCGGAGCTTGTTGTTCTGGTCGACGGCGACGGGGAGCCCGACGCCGACCGGAAGAGTATCGGGAGCGGAAAATCGAGCGTGTTGATCTGGCCGGTATCGCGGGGTTGTCCCCGTTGATGAGCTTGTTCTGGTCGAAGAGAATCCTCAGGTCGCGGCCGTTGAACTGGGGCCGCGAGCCGAAATTCGATATGCTCGCGCCGATGTGGAGACCGTTCGGTGATATCCTGTAGAGCGTCCCCACGTCAAGGGCGAATCCCGACATCGCGCTGTGCCAGATCGTCTCCTGGAGGTATTTGACCTGCACGCCGACCGAGAACCGCTCCGAGATCCCTCCCGTACCCGATGCCGAAGGCGACGTCGGTCACGTTGTAGTTCTCCCCCGTACCGAGCGGCTGGTCGACCGTCGTGACCGCGATGTCGCCGGAGTTGAGCGCGGTGACGGAGCCGTAGAGGTTCCCGAAATTCCCGAGCGTGAGCGCGGCCCCCGCGTAGTCGAACGTGATCCCCGCCAGCCAGGGACTGTGCGTAAACTGGACGCCGTTCTGCGTGAAGTGCCCGATCGCGGCCGGGTTGTAGTACGCGGCCTCGATCTCGTTGTACATCGTCGCGCCCGCGTTCCCCATCCCCCCGATCCGGGCGCTCGGCTCGATCGGAGAAATTGTCCGACCGTCGTCCCCGGTCTTTGACTGCCCGTGCGCGAACGAGACAGCGAGGGCCGTCACCGTCAACAATACAACGCAGCGATTCATCATGGAGGCCCCCGCTTACTTTATGATGGCGAATTTGCCCACGAACGATCCCGATGTCCCGCCGTCCACGTGGTATATATAGAGGCCGGGTGCGACGTCGAGGTTGTCCTTCGTCCTGAGATCCCAGGCGGCGTACCCGCCCGTCGACCCGTCCTGCCGGATCGTCTGCACGAGATCGCCGCGGACCGTGAAGATGCGGATCGTGCACGACTGCGGAAGGTTCCGGAATTCAATCCGCCTGTCGCCGCGTCCCTGGACGCCGAAGGGGGCCGGCTCGAAGCTCGCCGCCCCGACGTACGGATTCGGGACGACGTACGGGGCCCCCTTGAATTCCTGCTGCGCCGTCGTCGGCGGATACGGCTTCCGCCTTCGACGTGAACGTGAAGACGTCGCCGGTCGTGAACGGTTTCAGGAGCTTCAGCTCGAACGTGTCCCCCGCGCCGGGAGTGAGTGTCGACGCATTATCGCCGGTCAGCTTGACCCACCACGTCACGTTGGTATCGGGCGGAAGATTGCTCCCCCCCCCGAGGATCTGGATGACCTCGCCGGAAA
>CAWAPL010000032.1:0-19846 GCA_963783845.1 uncultured Phycisphaerales bacterium | reverse complement strand
TACCGTTCTTGCCTTGGCCGATTCGGGTTGAACGATCTTCGCCAGAGCCTTATGCCACGACGGTGCAGATGGCAATCGTCGCCGCATGCGCTATTTCTCATGCGCATCCTTGATTCCAAGCCAACCGTTCAGGGCCTTCGCCGACGCCCAGCAGCAACATCGCGGCGGAGCCACCTTCACCGGAACGCTCAAGGGATTGACGATCAAGGGAACGATCATGTGCGGCATCGGCGACAAAGGCGCGGCCATCACCGTCGTTTACGATCGCGCCGATGCCCCGGCCGCCGATTGGGCCAAGCTTACGGCCGCTCTCCCGATGGATACGCAAATGCAGGAGCAATCCATCGGCGACGGCGCGGGAACCATCAGCATTCCCGCCAACTGGAAGATCACCAGTTCCAGCAACCTCGGGGCCGTCGTCGCCGACGGACCGGACCAGGAGAAAGTCGCCCTCGGCATCGGCCTGGAAGTTGTGACTCCCGATTCCATGGCCGCCGGCGTGCAGCGGCAGCTTGCCTACAGCGGCCAACTGACCGCTGCGACCAGGATGCTCGTCGCCCCATACACCGGGCCGGTTGACGCACTGAAGAACCTCACCCCGCAGCCAGCGAGATGTCCCAAGCCAACGGCGGCCCGCCATTCACGCTCGACCAGGTTTTGCAATCCGATTCCGTTGCCGCCCAATTGCCGAGCGGCCAGGCGGTGTGCATCTACTTTTCTTCCACCCAAACCCAGAACGGCCAACCTTCCACATGCGGGCCTGGCGGCAGATGGAATGTTATGTGGTGGGCAACGGCACGTGGGGGATCATCTGCAACGAAGCGACGGCCCCGATGCGACCTTCGACCGCGATTTGCCGACCATGCTGGCGATCGCCAAATCATGGAAGCTCAACGACGCGGTCGTCCTGGAGCACGGCAACCAAAACGTCGCGGCCTCCAATGCCCGCTTCGCCGCTTTCGAGAATTCCATGAAGGAAAAGCAGGATGCCTTCGACAGCTACCTCAAATCCGTGCAGCACAATGAGCTCGATTACCGAGCGCAGCAATGCCGATTTCGACGAAGTCATCCGCGGCTACCGCACGGTTTACGACACCGAAACCGGCGACCGCGCCAGCGCGGACCTGGGAAACGTCAATGAGATCGTCAACGCGCTGAACGAGCGCGATCCCGGAAGATACGGCAATCCGCTGAGGGATGAGGAATTTCCCCTGACGCAGGGGCAGTGAGAGATAAACCAGAAACCCGAATGACTGAAGCGGGCTTCGTTTCGGATTCCTGGTTTCGGATTTCTGGTTTCGGATATCCCCTTAGTGCCTTGGCGGGAAAAATCCATTATTCTTACCGCCATGTCCATTCGAGTCGGCATCGCGGGAGTCAGCGGATACGGCGGCGGAGAGTTGCTTCGCTGCGTGCGGGGCATCCGGCTTTCGATGTCGTCTATGCGGCTGGTGAATCGTCAGCGGGACAAAAGCTCGTAGAGCGGTTCCCGGGGATATCGCCAAAGCTGGCGGAGCTGGTCATACAGAAATGGGATCCGCCGGCGCTGCCGAAGCTGGATTTGCTGTTCGCCTCGTTACCGACGGGTCAGTCGCGCGGTGCTGGCGAGCGTGCCGGGCGGCGTGAAGATCGTCGATGTCGGTGGCGATCATCGGTACGTGGAAGGGTGGACGTACGGGCTGGCGGATGTGCGGCCGGAGAAGATTCGCTCGGCCACGCGGGTGGCGAATCCGGGATGTTATGCTTCGGCGGCGCTGGCGGCGATCATGCCGCTGGTCGCGGGGAAGATGGCGAATCTTCAGTCGCCGATCATCATCGACGGCAAGACCGGCATCAGCGGGGCCGGGGCGGAGGGTTGGATTCCAAGTTCGGGTATGGCGAGGTGAATGAGGACGTGTCGGCGTATGGACTGGTGAAGCATCCGCATGTGCCGGAGATTACGGCCACGGTGAACCAGGCGTCGCAGGGGAATGGCGCCAACATTATTTTCGCGGCGCATTTGATTCCGATGACGCGGGGAATTCTGACGACGTGCTATCTGGCGGTGCCGCGACGGCCGAGCAGTGCCTGGCGGCGGCGCGGAAGTTCTACGCGGGCCGGCCGTTCGTGCGCGTGGTCGAGCAGCCGCCGCACACCAAATGGGCGACGGGATCGAACCTGGTGTTTGTTTCCTACGCCTCGCCGGGAGCCGGAACGATCATCGCCCTGGGCGGAATCGACAATCTTGGCAAAGGGGCGGCCGGGCAGGCGGTGCAGAATGCCAACCTGATGTGCGGGCTGGCGGAGACGACGGGGCTGGAGGTGCGGACCGCTGTGGCCGTGAGCGGGGAGGGCAGGACGTTCGTCGCTGGCTCCGCCGGGCGCGATTGCAGTTTCTCACGCCGATAAAAATCCGAACGACTGGCCCCCTTGAAAGCCACTTCTCGGCAGGATGGCCCCGGACTTCATTATTGGACCGGACCGAAGCCGCTTTATCGCCGCAAATTTCTTATTTAGTCTCGCGCCGCTTAAAGCGATATAGGCATCATAGACGGATTTCGCCTCCTAGAAGAACCCAAGATGACTCGCGATGAATCGTTCACAACTCAGTTGAGTGTCACCGGCGTTACGGACGGGTATTGGCAATACGCCCCGATCATTCGCAAGCGCGTGCGGCGCCGATGTCCGGGGACAAAGGTGGCGATGGAGCAACTGGAATCGCGCGTGATGCTGTCGGTGACGGTCAGTGCCGGCACGGTGCTCCAGGCGGTCGATATCGGTGCATTGGGTGTGAACCTGACGCGGTGGGATAACACCCTGCCCACTACGCAGACGGCGCAGATGCTCGAAGCGTCGGGCATGAACTTCTTCCGCATTGGGGGCGGAAGCGAAATGGACAACGATGTCCATTTCAATGTGTCCTATGCGTACCAGGAACCCTTGCCGGCCATGGCGCAGGTGGTCCAATCGGTCGGCGGCACGGGATTGGTAACCCTGGACTACGGGTCGGGAAGTCCGCAGGAGGCGGCCGCGGAGGTGGCCTACCTGGATGGCTCCCCCACCGACACCACCGTGATCGGCAATGGAGAGGAATATGACACCAACACCAGTACGTGGGTGCAGGTGAATTGGGAAACCGTGGGCTACTGGGCCAGCCTCCGCGCGGCCACCCCGCTGGCGACTGATGACGGGCTCAACTTTTTGCGCATCGGGCAATCGGCGAGTTTTGGAATCAATTATTTCGAGGTCGGCAACGAGGAATACGGCAGTTGGGAAACGGACTACCACGGCTCGGGCGGTGATACCGGCGCGGCTCACGATCCTGCCACCTACGCCGCTTTCTGCAATACGTTCTATAACCTCGCCAAGGAAATCGACCCCAACCTCTCCGTCGGCATCGACTCCAGCGGCCCAGGCGGCGATGACAACAATTGGCTGGGCAGTGTTCTTACGGATGGTCTGAACTCGGGATTCATTCCGGGATTCATCTCAGATCATAGTTACATGCAGTACGTGTCTGGAGAGGAGACCGATAACTACCTGCTGAACGATACCGTCTCCAACACCGGCCAAAACTCCGGCGACCCCACGGACTGGACGCAGCGCGCGACGGATTACGAGAGCGACCTGAAGCAATACCTGGGGGCGACGGACGCCGCCAAGGTCCAGTTGATCGCCACGGAGTTTAACTCCATTAACGGCAACCCTGGAAAGCAGACCACCAGCTTGGTGAACGGCTTGTTCGTGGCGGAATCCATCGGCAACGAGATCGAGAGCGGCTATTCCGGCATGATGTTCTGGGACCTGCGCAATGGCAACTGGCAGACGGGTGACAACAACTCCTCCAGCCTCTACGGGTGGCGGGACGGCGGTGACTTCGGAATGATCGGATCTCAGTGGACTTCCGGAAGCCCTCCCGAGACCGGCCCCTACGTCGGATATCCGACCTATTATGCCGAGGAATTGGCCTCGATGATGGTTCAAGCCGGCGGGAGCGTCGTTCAAGTCGCCAGCACTGATACGAACGTTTACGCTTACGGAGTTCTTGAGGCCAACGGCGATCTCGATCTGATGGTCATCAATGCAGACCCCAACTCCGCGCATTCCGAGCAATTCAACGTCACCGGTTTCTCGGCGAACGGGCAAGTCGAGGTCTGGCAGTATGGCGAGACCCAGGACACCGCTCAGGAGAATACGACCGACGGCGCTTCATCGCTGGCCAATTCCACCGGCAGCGTCACGGTGACCAATCACGACTTCAGCTATTCATTCCCGCAGTATTCGATGACGGTCCTGCAGGTGTCGCCCATAGCCAAGCCGACGATCGCGCAGGCGGCGGCGGCTTCGCCCAATCCGGTGACCGGCACGACCGCCAATTTGAGCGTGCTGGGTTCGGAGAATGGCACGGACGCGGGTTTCATCTACACGTGGTCGGTGACGGCCGCTCCCAGCGGCGCCACGACGCCCACTTTCAGCGCCAATGGAACCAACGCCGCCAAGAATGCCACCGCGACGTTCTTCGCCGCCGGCGACTATACTTTGATGGCGACGATCACCGACACCAACGCCCAAAGCTCCACCAGCAGCGTCAACGTCGTCGTCAATCAAACGGTCACGAGCGCTTTGGTCAGCCCGGCCTCGGCGGCGATCGGCGAAGACGGCACCAAGCAATTCACCGCCCTGGCCTACGACCAGTTCGGCGCGGTGATGGCGACACAGCCGACGTTCGCGTGGAGCGTGGAAAGCGGCGGAGGCTTGATCTCTTCCACCGGTCTTTACGATGCGCCTAATGCCACGGGCACGGCGACCATAATGGCCGCCTCCGGCTCGGTCAGCAACACCGCGACGGTAATCATTAACAATCTCGCGGCGTCGCAGTTGGCGATCGTCGAGCAGCCCACGGGAACTTTTGCCAACGACCCCTTCCTGGTGACGGTCCAGGTTGACGATACCTTCAACGACATCGTTTATACGGACCACTCGAACGTGACGTTGAGCATTGACACCGGGCCGAGCGGCGGCACGCTCATCGGCGTGGTCACCGTGGCGGCGGTCAACGGCATGGCCACGTTCAGCAACGTCGCCCTCACCCAGATGGGCAACTACACGTTGACGGCCTCCGACGGATCGCTGACCCCCGACACCTCGTGGAATATCTCCGCCATTCCCACGCCGCCCGCGCGAACGCTCATGAGCGGCATACCCATCAGCCCGCAAATGATGGTGTTCGAGGAGCGGCGTCTGATCGGCGGGCTGAACCCGATGACTTTCCTTGGATATACTTCCCCGAACCAGGACACGCTGGTGTTGCACGTCACGCCCTCAGCGGGCGGCGAGCCGGCTTTCGCGGTTCTCGGATCGGTTTCAGACCAACTGGCGTCCCCCATGGACGGAATCAACGAAACCGGCGGACAACCGACCGACAACCTCGCGACGGCCGACGATATCTTGAAATAGCCGCTTGGATTTGAAGAGCGAACGAAAGAGGGACTCTCGCGAGTCCCTTCTTTCATTGGGCTTTTTCATCCGCGACCGGCAGCGGCTCCGATTGGCTCGGGTTTTTCCGCATCCGGCCCTGGAGGGCGTGAACGGCGACCGGGATTAGGGAAATGGCCACGATCGCCATCACCACAAACTGGAAATGCGTGCGGACGATCTCGATTTGATTGAAGTAATATCCGGCCAGGGAAATCGTCACGACCCAAAGAATGCCGCCGCTGATGCTGAAGCCGATGAAGCGTGCGAACGGCATCTGTCCGATGCCGGCCACCAGCGGGGCGAACGTGCGGATAATGGGGACGAATCGGGCCAGGATGATGGTTTTGCGGCCGTGCTTTTCGTAGAAGCGATGGGCCTCTTCCAGATGCCGCTTGTTCAGCAGCCAGGAGGATTGGCGGCTGAAGAGTTTGGGCCCGATCCGGCGGCCGATGGAATAGTTCAGCACGTCGCCGCAGTTGGCGCAAAGACAGAGCAGGACGATCACGCCCGGCAGGCTGATGGGCGACCCCGACGCCGCCGCCAGAGCGCCCACCGCGAACAGCAGGGAATCACCGGGCAGGAATGGCCAAACGACCAGGCCGGTTTCGCAGAAGACGATTGTCCCCAAAAGCACATAGACGCCGACCTGATGGGCCGACGCGTAGCTGTTGAGGTGCGTGTCAAGATGGAGAAACAGATCGAGGGCGTCGTGCAGCAACGGCAAAGAGACTTTCCTTGTAAGGTGCGATTGGTGTTTATCGGCAAACCGAAGCCATGATGCAAGTTCCGCCGAGGGCGATCCTTGGACTTTATCGAACGTATTATTTGAGCCGATAGAACGATGTGGGGCCTGATGCATCGCTTGATTATGGGTATAGCCCCCCTACAATCGAAGGCCTCCCCGGTGCGGCCGCTTGTGGATGACAGCGGGCGCGCGATTTGCTTGAATTCTTCGGTGAGGGGCCGGCACCCAACCCTGCTGGCCAAGTAGGAGATGGACATGTTTGAACGATTTACGGACCGCGCTCGGAAGGTGATGGCCCTGGCCAACCAGGAAGCCCAGCGCTTCAATCACGAATACATCGGCACGGAACACATTCTGCTCGGTCTGGTCAAGGAAGGCAGCGGCGTCGGCGCTAACGTCCTGAAGAATCTGGACGTCGATTTGCGCAAGGTCCGCCTGGAAGTCGAGAAACTGGTCAAAAGCGGCCCGGACATGGTGACGATGGGCAAACTGCCCCAGACGCCCAGGGCCAAGAAGGTCATTGAATACGCCATCGAAGAAGCCAGGAACCTGAATCACAATTACGTAGGAACGGAACATCTTTTGCTCGGTTTGCTGCGCGAGCACGATGGCGTGGCGGCCCAGGTACTCATGAATTTGGGTCTGAAGTTAGAGGAAGTCCGGGAAGAGGTTCTGAATCTTTTGGGAGCTGGTGTGGAAAGCGAAGAACCCCAGGCACAGGAAAAACAAGGGCAGAGCCGCAAGAGCAAAACACCCGCGCTGGACAGCTTCGGTCGCGATCTGACCGAACTCGCGCGGGAAGGACAGCTTGACCCGGTCATCGGTCGAATGAAAGAGATCGAGCGGGTCATCCAAATCCTTTGCCGGCGGCAGAAAAACAACCCCGTCCTTCTGGGCGAAGCGGGCGTCGGCAAGACCGCCATCGTCGAGGGGCTGGCCCAGATGGTCATCTCCAGCACCGTGCCGGAATTGCTGCACGATCCGCCGATCGTGCAGCAATTCCGGCACGGTGCTGGAGATGACCATCTGGGCCAGCCCCTCGACGATGGCGGTCTTGCCGACGCCCGCTTCGCCCAGAAGGACGGGGTTATTTTTCTGCCGCCGGCAAAGGATTTGGATGACCCGCTCGATCTCTTTCATTCGACCGATGACCGGGTCAAGCTGTCCTTCCCGCGCGAGTTCGGTCAGATCGCGACCGAAGCTGTCCAGCGCGGGTGTTTTGCTCTTGCGGCTCTGCCCTTGTTTTTCCTGTGCCTGGGGTTCTTCGCTTTCCACACCAGCTCCCAAAAGATTCAGAACCTCTTCCCGGACTTCCTCTAACTTCAGACCCAAATTCATGAGTACCTGGGCCGCCACGCCATCGTGCTCGCGCAGCAAACCGAGCAAAAGATGTTCCGTTCCTACGTAATTGTGATTCAGGTTCCTGGCTTCTTCGATGGCGTATTCAATGACCTTCTTGGCCCTGGGCGTCTGGGGCAGTTTGCCCATCGTCACCATGTCCGGGCCGCTTTTGACCAGTTTCTCGACTTCCAGGCGGACCTTGCGCAAATCGACGTCCAGATTCTTCAGGACGTTAGCGCCGACGCCGCTGCCTTCCTTGACCAGACCGAGCAGAATGTGTTCCGTGCCGATGTATTCGTGATTGAAGCGCTGGGCTTCCTGGTTGGCCAGGGCCATCACCTTCCGAGCGCGGTCCGTAAATCGTTCAAACATGTCCATCTCCTACTTGGCCAGCAGGGTTGGGTGCCGGCCCCTCACCGAAGAATTCAAGCAAATCGCGCGCCCGCTGTCATCCACAAGCGGCCGCACCGGGGAGGCCTTCGATTGTAGGGGGGCTATACCCATAATCAAGCGATGCATAAGGCCCCACATCGTTCTATCGGCTCAAATAATACGTTCGATAAAGTCCAAGGATCGCCCTCGGCGGAACTTGCATCATGGCTTCGGTTTGCCGATAAACACCAATCGCACCTTACAAGGAAAGTCTCTTTGCCGTTGCTGCACGACGCCCTCGATCTGTTTCTCCATCTTGACAAGCACCTCAACAGCTACGCCTCGGTCCATCAGGTCGGCGTCTATGTGCTTTTGGGGACAATCATCTTCTGTGAGACCGGGTTGGTCGTCTGGCCGTTCCTGCCCGGCGATTCCCTGCTGTTCGCGGTGGGGCGCTGGCGGCGGCGTCGGGGTCGCCGATCAGCCTGCCGGGGGTGATCTTCCTGTTCTGTCTTGGCGGCCAACTGCGGCGACGTGCTGAACTATTCCATCGGCCGCCGGATCGGGCCCAAACTCTTCAGCCGCGAATCGTCCTGGATGCTGAACAAGCGGCATTTGGAAGAGGCCCATCGCTTCTACGAAAAGCACGGCCGCAAAACCATCATCCTGGCCCGATTCGTCCCCATTATCCGCACGTTCGCCCCGCTGGTGGCCGGCATCGGACAGATGCCGTTCGCACGCTTCATCGGCTTCAGCATCAGCGGCGGCATTCTTTGGGTCGTGACGATTTCCCTGGCCGGATATTACTTCAATCAAATCGAGATCGTCCGCACGCATTTCCAGATCGTGATCGTGGCCATCGTGGTCATTTCCCTTATTCCCGTCGCCGTTCAAGCCCTGCAGGCCCGGATGGCCAAAGAGCCGAGGCAATCGGAGCCGCTGCCGGTCGCGGATGAAAAAGCCCAATGAAAAAAGGGACTCGCGAGAGTCCCTGTTTCGTCCGATCTTCAAAGCCAAACAGCGGCTATTTCAAGATATCGTCGGCCGTCGCGAGGTTGTCGGTCGGTTGTCCGCCGGTTTCGTTGATTCCGTCCATGGGGGACGCCAGTTGGTCTGAAACCGATCCGAGAACCGCGAAAGCCGGCTCGCCGCCCGCTGAGGGCGTGACGTGCAACACCAGCGTGTCCTGGTTCGGGGAAGTATATCCAAGGAAAGTCATCGGGTTCAGCCCGCCGATCAGACGCCGCTCCTCGAACACCATCATTTGCGGGCTGATGGGTATGCCGCTCATGAGCGTTCGCGCGGGCGGCGTGGGAATGGCGGAGATATTCCACGAGGTGTCGGGGGTCAGCGATCCGTCGGAGGCCGTCAACGTGTAGTTGCCCATCTGGGTGAGGGCGACGTTGCTGAACGTGGCCATGCCGTTGACCGCCGCCACGGTGACCACGCCGATGAGCGTGCCGCCGCTCGGCCCGGTGTCAATGCTCAACGTCACGTTCGAGTGGTCCGTATAAACGATGTCGTTGAAGGTATCGTCAACCTGGACCGTCACCAGGAAGGGGTCGTTGGCAAAAGTTCCCGTGGGCTGCTCGACGATCGCCAACTGCGACGCCGCGAGATTGTTAATGATTACCGTCGCGGTGTTGCTGACCGAGCCGGAGGCGGCCATTATGGTCGCCGTGCCCGTGGCATTAGGCGCATCGTAAAGACCGGTGGAAGAGATCAAGCCTCCGCCGCTTTCCACGCTCCACGCGAACGTCGGCTGTGTCGCCATCACCGCGCCGAACTGGTCGTAGGCCAGGGCGGTGAATTGCTTGGTGCCGTCTTCGCCGATCGCCGCCGAGGCCGGGCTGACCAAAGCGCTCGTGACCGTTTGATTGACGACGACGTTGACGCTGCTGGTGGAGCTTTGGGCGTTGGTGTCGGTGATCGTCGCCATCAAAGTATAGTCGCCGGCGGCGAAGAACGTCGCGGTGGCATTCTTGGCGGCGTTGGTTCCATTGGCGCTGAAAGTGGGCGTCGTGGCGCCGCTGGGAGCGGCCGTCACCGACCACGTGTAGATGAAACCCGCGTCCGTGCCATTCTCCGAACCCAGCACGCTCAAATTGGCGGTCGTGCCGGTCACCGGATTGGGCGAAGCCGCCGCCGCCTGCGCGATCGTCGGCTTGGCTATGGGCGACACCTGCAGGACCGTCATCGAATACTGCGGGAATGAATAGCTGAAGTCGTGATTGGTCACCGTGACGCTGCCGGTGGAATTGGCCAGCGATGAAGCGCCGTCGGTCGTATTCTCCTGAGCGGTGTCCTGGGTCTCGCCATACTGCCAGACCTCGACTTGCCCGTTCGCCGAGAAACCGGTGACGTTGAATTGCTCGGAATGCGCGGAGTTGGGGTCTGCATTGATGACCATCAGATCGAGATCGCCGTTGGCCTCAAGAACTCCGTAAGCGTAAACGTTCGTATCAGTGCTGGCGACTTGAACGACGCTCCCGCCGGCTTGAACCATCATCGAGGCCAATTCCTCGGCATAATAGGTCGGATATCCGACGTAGGGGCCGGTCTCGGGAGGGCTTCCGGAAGTCCACTGAGATCCGATCATTCCGAAGTCACCGCCGTCCCGCCACCCGTAGAGGCTGGAGGAGTTGTTGTCACCCGTCTGCCAGTTGCCATTGCACAGGCCCCAGAACATCATGCCGGAATAGCCGCTCTCGATCTCGTTGCCGATGGATTCCGCCACGAACAAGCCGTTCACCAAGCTGGTGGTCTGCTTTCCAGGGTTGCCGTTAATGGAGTTAAACTCCGTGGCGATCAACTGGACCTTGGCGGCGTCCGTCGCCCCCAGGTATTGCTTCAGGTCGCTCTCGTAATCCGTCGCGCGCCTGCGTCCAGTCCGTGGGGTCGCCGGAGTTTTGGCCGGTGTTGGAGACGGTATCGTTCAGCAGGTAGTTATCGGTCTCCTCTCCAGACACGTACTGCATGTAACTATGATCTGAGATGAATCCCGGAATGAATCCCGAGTTCAGACCATCCGTAAGAACACTGCCCAGCCAATTGTTGTCATCGCCGCCTGGGCCGCTGGAGTCGATGCCGACGGAGAGGTTGGGGTCGATTTCCTTGGCGAGGTTATAGAACGTATTGCAGAAAGCGGCGTAGGTGGCAGGATCGTGAGCCGCGCCGGTATCACCGCCCGAGCCGTGGTAGTCCGTTTCCCAACTGCCGTATTCCTCGTTGCCGACCTCGAAATAATTGATTCCAAAACTCGCCGATTGCCCGATGCGCAAAAAGTTGAGCCCGTCATCAGTCGCCAGCGGGGTGGCCGCGCGGAGGCTGGCCCAGTAGCCCACGGTTTCCCAATTCACCTGCACCCACGTACTGGTGTTGGTGTCATATTCCTCTCCATTGCCGATCACGGTGGTGTCGGTGGGGGAGCCATCCAGGTAGGCCACCTCCGCGGCCGCCTCCTGCGGACTTCCCGACCCGTAGTCCAGGGTTACCAATCCCGTGCCGCCGACCGATTGGACCACCTGCGCCATGGCCGGCAAGGGTTCCTGGTACGCATAGGACACATTGAAATGGACATCGTTGTCCATTTCGCTTCCGCCCCCAATGCGGAAGAAGTTCATGCCCGACGCTTCGAGCATCTGCGCCGTCTGCGTAGTGGGCAGGGTGTTATCCCACCGCGTCAGGTTCACACCCAATGCACCGATATCGACCGCCTGGAGCACCGTGCCGGCACTGACCGTCACCGACAGCATCACGCGCGATTCCAGTTGCTCCATCGCCACCTTTGTCCCCGGACGTCGGCGCCGCACGCGCTTGCGAATGATCGGGGCGTATTGCCAATACCCGTCCGTAACGCCGGTGACACTCAACTGAGTTGTGAACGATTCATCGCGAGTCATCTTGGGTCCTTCTAGGAGGCGAAATCCGTCTATGATGCCTATATCGCTTTAAGCGGCGCGAGACTAAATAAGAAATTTGCGGCGATAAAGCGGCTTCGGTCCGGTCCAATAATGAAGTCCGGGGCCATCCTGCCGAGAAGTGGCTTTCAAGGGGGCCAGTCGTTCGGATTTTTATCGGCGTGAGAAACTGCAATCGCGCCCGGCGGAGCCAGCGACGAACGTCCTGCCCTCCCCGCTCACGGCCACAGCGGTGCGCCCTCCAGCCCCGTCGTCTCCGCCAGCCCGCACATCAGGTTGGCATTCTGCACCGCCTGCCCGGCCGCCCCTTTGCCAAGATTGTCGATTCCGCCCAGGGCGATGATCGTTCCGGCTCCCGGCGAGGCGTAGGAAACAAACACCAGGTTCGATCCCGTCGCCCATTTGGTGTGCGGCGGCTGCTCGACCACGCGCACGAACGGCCGGCCCGCGTAGAACTTCCGCGCCGCCGCCAGGCACTGCTCGGCCGTCGCGGCGCCCGCCAGATAGCACGTCGTCAGAATTCCCCGCGTCATCGGAATCAAATGCGCCGCGAAAATAATGTTGGCGCCATTCCCCTGCGACGCCTGGTTCACCGTGGCCGTAATCTCCGGCACATGCGGATGCTTCACCAGTCCATACGCCGACACGTCCTCATTCACCTCGCCATACCCGAACTTGGAATCCAACCCTCCGCGCCCGGCCCCGCTGATGCCGGTCTTGCCGTCGATGATGATCGGCGACTGAAGATTCGCCATCTTCCCCGCGACCAGCGGCATGATCGCCGCCAGCGCCGCCGAAGCATAACATCCCGGATTCGCCACCCGCGTGGCCGAGCGAATCTTCTCCGGCCACACATCCGCCAGCCCGTACGTCCACCCTTCCACGTACCGATGATCGCCACCGACATCGACGATCTTCACGCCGCCCGGCACGCTCGCCAGCGCCGCGCGACTGACCCGTCGGTAACGAGGCGAACAGCAAATCCAGCTTCGGCAGCGCCGGCGGATCCCATTTCTGTATGACCAGCTCCGCCAGCTTTGGCGATATCCCCGGGAACCGCTCTACGAGCTTTTGTCCCGCTGACGATTCACCAGCCGCATAGACGACATCGAAAGCCGGATGCCCCGCACACAGGCGCAGCAACTCTCCGCCGCCGTATCCGCTGACTCCCGCGATGCCGACTCGAATGGACATGGCGGTAAGAATAATGGATTTTTCCCGCCAAGGCACTAAGGGGATATCCGAAACCAGAAATCCGAAACCAGGAATCCGAAACGAAGCCCGCTTCAGTCATTCGGGTTTCTGGTTTATCTCTCACTGCCCCTGCGTCAGGGGAAATTCCTCATCCCTCAGCGGGATCTGCACGTATCTTCCGGGATCGTGCTCGTTGAGCGCGTTGACGATCTCATTGACGTTTCCCAGGTCCGCGCTGGCGCGGTCGCCGGTTTCGGTGTCGTAAACCGTGCGGTAGCCGCGGATGACTTCGTCGAAATCGGCATTGCTGCGCTCGGTGATCAGCTCATTGTGCTGCACGGATTTGAGGTAGCTGTCGAAGGCATCCTGCTTTTCCTTCATGGAATTCTCGAAAGCGGCGAAGCGGGCATTGGAGGCCGCGACGTTTTGGTTGCCGTGCTCCAGGACGACCGCGTCGTTGAGCTTCCATGATTTGGCGATCGCCAGCATGGTCGGCAAATCGCGGTCGAAGGTCGCATCGGGGCCGATCACTTCGTTGCAGATGATCCCCCACGTGCCGTTGCCCACCACATAACATTCCATCTGCGCCCAGGCCCGCATGTGGATGGTTTGGCCGTTCTGGGTTTGGGTGGAAGAAAAGTAGATGCGCGCCGCCTGGCCGCTCGGCAATTGGGCGGCAACGGAATCGGATTGCAAAACCTGGTCGAGCGTGAATGGCGGGCCGCCGTTGGCTTGGGACATCTCGCTGAGCTGCGGGGTGAGGTTCTTCAGTGCGTCAACCGGCCCGGTGTATGGGGCGACGAGCATCCTGGTCGCAGCGGTCAGTTGGCCGCTGTAGGCAAGCTGCCGCTGCACGCCGGCGGCCATGGAATCGGGAGTCACAACTACCAGGCCGATGCCGAGGGCGACTTTCTCCTGGTCCGGTCCGTCGGCGACGACGGCCCCGAGGTTGCTGGAACTGGTGATCTTCCAGTTGGCGGGAATGCTGATGGTTCCCGCGCCGTCGCCGATGGATTGCTCCTGCATTTGCGTATCCATCGGGAGAGCGGCCGTAGCTTGGCCCAATCGGCGGCCGGGGCATCGGCGCGATCGTAAACGACGGTGATGGCCGCGCCTTTGTCGCCGATGCCGCACATGATCGTTCCCTTGATCGTCAATCCCTTGAGCGTTCCGGTGAAGGTGGCTCCGCCGCGATGTTGCTGCTGGGCGTCGGCGAAGGCGCCCTGAACGGTTGGCTTGGAATCAAGGATGCGCGTGAGATCACGCAGTGCGGCGACGATTGCCATCTGCACCGTCGTGGCGTCAGGCTTCTGGGCGAAGATCGTGCAACCCGAATCGGCCGAGGCAAGAACGGTATAACCCGCCGCGGCCGGGTCGATGTCACTGGCGAGGATCGCCGTCGGCGCGGGCGAGTTGCTGGAGGTCTTCGGAGCGGCGGCCAGGGGACTCGGGGTCTGAGAATTGCGCGGTGCGCTGCCGGTCTCCTGGATGCCCGGTTCGGCCCTGATGGCGAAAATCCCCCCGACGATGAGCAGCAATACGAATGAACTGGCCGCCCCGATGATGAAGTATTTCACCTTCACGTCAGACTCCTTTCTGAACGGGGGGAAATCGTATCGATGCGGGAGAATTTGGACAAGAATGACACGCAGGCACTTCGACGGGCTCCCTTCGACAAGCTCAGGGCAGGCTCTTTTCGGGCGGGAACCCAGGGATGGACATCCCTGGGCTTTGGAATGTGGGGGTGAGCGGGGCGGGGGCGAGTTGCTGGTTTGATCCCAGGAGCCAGACGCAGCCTAGAAACAGCATCATCGTGTTGATCGTGGAAAATCCAACCCACAGCGTCTCGTGGCTGAACGTTGGGGCAAACCATAAATTGAGGGAAAGAAAGCTGGCCAGGCCGGCTAGAATGATGCTCGTCCATGCTATCCAATCGCGGCGATAGACGGCTGCGCGGGCGATGCAAAACGCGGGGAGGAGCATCATGCAAAAGAGTGATCGGCTCGACATCGGCGAAATGAGGAGGATCAGGAGCATGACCAGGCCGAACTCCAGGGATGCCCGGGTCGGCATGGCGGGATCGTTCCACGGACGCGGACGGCCGGGCCGCATCACCGCCGCGACCAACAGGCAGACAACCGCATCGACGGCGAGCACCAGATGCTTCAGCGGCTCGGGGGCGATCGGGTGTGCGCGCAGTTTACGTTGACTCCTTCGGGAGTCGGCGAAACTGTCGTCAGGAACCAGCGATCGATGTCGCCGGCCAGCGATTGGTTGTCCGAAATGCCGGCGTACCATTGTCCCGCGGACTGATCGGCGTGGCCCAGGGGGCGGATGTAGTCCTGAAACCAGCGCGTCACCCACAGGCCGCCTGCGGCTGGGCGGTGAATCAGATCGGGCAACAGGTTGGCCGCGATGGCGATAACGATCATCACGAGGGCGGGCAGCCATGCTTGCGCCAAACGAGATATCCCGCGAACAAGAGTGGCGGGCCTTTGAAGGCGGCGGCGATTCCCCACCAGATTCCCGTGCGCATCCAGCGTCCGCCCAACGCGGCCAGTCCTCCGGCCATCAGCATGGCCGCGATCACCAGATCGAGCGACAGATGGGATATCGCATTGAACGCAAACTGGAGGGCGCACAGGCCGCCGAGTATTGCGATGACGTGCTCTTCTTTGGGCGCGTCAAGTCGATCGACGGTCTTCCCGCCGCTTAAGGACCAGGCGCCTTTGAGCAGCAGGGCGAACACGCCGGCGGAGATTGCATACCAAATCGTCTGGGCCGCTTTGTCGGGAAGGCGAGCCAATGGCACGAACAGGATGGCGCTGAATGGCGGATAGACATAAGCGGAAAGCGTCTGATAGATTTCCTGCCCGGTCGCCAGGCGACGCGACGTGTCGAGGTAAACATCCGTCCACCCATCGTGGCGGAATATGTGCGGAAACGACATCACAAGCAGATTCAGCGCAAGAAACAGACTGTACGGCCGCAAAAAAATCTTCCGTAGGGGCTTCGCTCGCATCATGGGGATTCCGCGGCTGAATAATGAGTGCGCATTAGAATTCAAAGGCGGCGCTGGAGAGACGTTGCTCCAGTTCATTCAGGACACGCTGTTCATCGGCAATATCTTTGGCGGCGAAGGTTACGCTGAAGCGCGCATAGGGGCCGGCGTCGTCCCAGGGGACCGTGCTGATGAGCTGCTCGGTGATGAGCCAGTGGCTGAAATTCTCAGCCCGCTCGAATGTCACGCGCTTGCCGTCTTTGCCGACGGCGCTGCGAGGGCATTTCACGTAGAGGAAGAACGAGCCCTTGGGCTTGCGGGCTTGCAGGCCGCTGCGAGTCAGGACCGCGACCAGGCCGTCCATGCGGCGGGAATATTTGGCGGCGATTGTCTGCGTGATCTGCGGGTGATCGAGGGCATAGGCGCAGGCTTCCTGGATGGCGAGGAACTGGCCGGAATCGGTGTTGTCTTTTACGTCGGCGTAGGCGCGGACGAGAAGGGGATTGCCGACGACGAAGCCGAGGCGCCAGCCGGTCATGTTGAAGGCTTTGCTCATCGAATGGAGTTCGATGCCGACGTCGATGGCGCCGGGGGTGGCCAGGAAGGAGAGGGGCTTTCCCTCGAAGACCAGTGCGGCGTAAGCGGCGTCGTGAATGACCACGAGATTGTTCCGCCGGGCGAAATCGACCACCGCGGCGAAGAATTCCGGCGTGGCGGAGGTTCCCGTGGGATTGTTGGGATAATTCAGCACCAATGTCTTGGCGCGGCGGAGTTTGTCGGGGGGGATGATGCTGAAATCGGGCAGGAATTGATTTTTTTCCAGAAGCGGGAGATTGAAAACCTCGCCGCCGTAATACTGGCTGTGGGTCCCGAAGACCGGGTATCCGGGCGTGGTCATGAGGGCCACGTCGCCGGGGTTGATGAGGCAGGCCGGGAGGATCGACAGGGCGGCCTTGGTGCCGATGGAGTGAACGATCTGCGTGTCCGGATCGATGCCGGGTACGCCGCAGACGTTCTGCATCCAGCGGGCGGCGGCCTCCTTGAATAGAGGTCCGCCGTTGTCGGCGTAGGTTCGGTTCTGGGGCTTGGCGGCGGCCTGGGCGAGGGCCTTGACGCAATCGGGCGGGGCCATCTCGTCCGGCTCGCCGACGCCCATGTCGATCAATTCCGCTCCCGGATTGGCCGCCAGCGCCGCTCGCTTGGCGCGCTTGATCTTCTCGAATTTGTAAATGTCGGCGCCCTTGCCGAAGAGCTTGCCGCCGATTCGATTGGCGAAGAGGTTTTGGATGTAGGGGGACATTCGTTCACGCATCAATGGCCACGAACTTGCGAATATACTTCAGGAGTTCGGGCATGTCATACGTTTGGTCGAGCCGTAGCGGCAGAAACACGCCCTGATTGTGATCGGAGGCGAGGATCAGGTGTTTCTCGCCATTGGCGGCGAAGCCTGAGTCCTGGGGCTGATGGCCGGTGACCAGTAGGGCGGCGGCGACTTTTTCGGCGAAGGTGGCGGCGGTGGCGGGGCTCATGTTCCGGCCCCAGATCAATTGATAGACCGGGCCGGTGCGGCGCTGATAGTCCTGGCCGGTCAGGGCGCGGTCAAAAATCGTGAAATCGAAATCGCCGATTTGATCGTCGGTGGGGAGGCTGTGGCAGAAGAATAGGCCGTTGGGACAGCGGACGGCCAGGGGCAGGGACAGAAGAAAATCGCTGATGGCGAAACTGACGGCATCTCCGCGGTCGCCAAAATCCCGGATCACCCCCGCGGTGAAAGCCTCGCAGACGCTCAGGCCGGCCTTCATGATGCCCTCGCCCTGAATCTGGGCCAGATCATGATTCGCCAGGAGAAAATGCACCTGGCCGGAGAAATTACATTTCAGTTCGGCGGCTTTGTGGAGCGATCGCCAACTGTCTTCGGCGCCGTTTTGATCGTAATGGTCGCCATGGATCAGCTCGTGCAGGACCAGGTGGCGGTGGGGATGCTGGGCTAGGTTGGCATGGCGAATGAGCTTGGCGAAATTGGTGCGATGATCGTGCAGGTCGCCGGTCATCCAGACCTCGCCGGTGGCGGGGAGGGTGACGGTCTGCTCCCGGCGCAGGGAGGAGAGGCGATTTTCCTCCGCGGCGGCTTCGAAGGTTTCGACGACCTCGGCGGCATCGAGCGGCATCGAGTCATTCGTAGGAGAATGGAAGGGGGGTGTCAATGGGGAATGCCGAATGCCCTTCGACTTCGCTCAGGGCCAAATGCCGAATGGAACGGGGGTCAGGCGTATTTTGCGGCGAAGGTATCGCGGATGTTGTTGGCGAGGTCTTCGTTGAATTGTCCATGCAGAAGCGAGCCGTAAACTACCATGTCGCGGGCGGCCATCCGAAGACGGGATTCCAGGCGGGGACTGTTGATCTTGCCATCCTCGCCGAAGTCGTGCTGGCCGTGGATTGCAACGCCGTAGGGCAGGCTCCACCCGTAACATTGCCGAACGGCCAGGCGCATGCCTTCCATGGCGGTGATGCCTTTTTCGTGAGAGGTGCAGAGGAAGCCGAACAGCTTGCCGCTGAATTCGGACCAGTGGTAATCGAGGAAGTTCTTCATTGCGCCGGACATGGAGCCGTGATAGTCGGGGGTGGACAGGACCAGCGCCTCGGCCCAGGCGACGTCGGCCAGGACGCGCGCGACGTGCTCTTCCGGCCCGGCGTCGGGGTTGTACATCGGGAGGTTGCTCGTGCGCAGATCGAGCAGGCGCACGTCGGCGCCGAGTTCCGCGGCGGCATTCAGGAGGATCGAAAGAGCTTGAAGTCCGTGCGAATGGGTTCGCAGGCTTCCGCTGACGCCTAGGAGTTTGAGCTTCATGCGAATCCGCGGTGCTGCCCACCGCCGCTAACTTTGTCAGGCGATGAATTGTTTTTTCTTTCGGCCGCTGAGGTAACTTTCCATGATGCACGAGGCCAACTCGCCGCTGCTGGTATAGAAGGCGACCCCTTTGGTCAGCTTGGTCAACTGATCGACGAAGCCCACCCAATCCATTCCCCAATAATCCTCGATGAGTGCGAAGGTGCTGATGCGGCAGCCTTCGCGCACCGCCAGCACCGCCTCCTTCAGCGTTGCCACCGTGCTGCGGGCATCGGGGGGATACAATAGATAAACGTAATCCCCCTCCACGTGAGCGGTCGGCTGGCCATCGGTGATGATGAAAATCTGCTTGTTCTCGGCGGCGCGCTTGCGAAGGATGCGCCGGGCGAGTTGAAGGCCCATGTGCAGGTTCGTGAAATGCTGCGGGGCCTTTTCCAGAAGATCGATCGGAACCTTCAGGCGAACCTGGTAATCGTAAACCGTCACCGGCTTGGGCATGGCCAGCGGCAACAGGACCTCGGGAATGCGGTTCGCGCCGGAATAGAAGCCGACGAAGTCGATGGAGTCCTGTGGAAACTGGACGCGGACCAGCGCCTGCATGGCCATCGCGACGCGCTTGGCGGAGAAGAACCGCCCGTAGCGCATCATCGAGCCGCTCATGTCCAGCAGAACCACGGTGGAGCAACTCGTGACGCCTTCGTGCAGGTGCAGCTCAAAATCTTTTTCGTCGAAGCGGATGCGGCCTTTGCCCTTGACGGTGGGCAGGCCGTGACGGGTCAGGGCGTTGCGGAGGGTCTGGTGGAAATCCAGCTCGGACACGGGATCGCCGTATTCGTACGGCTTGGCGCCGTCGATTCGCTCGCCGCCTTGTCCCGGCGTGGTGCGTTCGTGCCCCTCGCGCTGGCCGTCGCGAAGATTGGCGAAGACCTCCATCAGCGCCTTGCGCTGCATTTTGGAGACGGCCCGCG
>CAWAPL010000031.1:0-16511 GCA_963783845.1 uncultured Phycisphaerales bacterium | reverse complement strand
CGCGTGCCCGCGAAAATGGGGAATCGTTTCGGTGATGGCCATTGCGCTATTTTTTTATCTGTCTGCATCGGCCTTTCATCTGTGCCCAAAAATCCTTTCTTCTCTGCGTCCGTCTCAGCGATCTCCGCGATCTCTGCGGTTAAAGAAAGCGTTTTGAACGCTAAAGTGATTCGACCTTGATGTTCGTATTGGTGTAAATGCAGATCTGGCCCGCGATCTTCAGGGCTTCCTCGACGATCTGGGCGGCGGAGAGATTCGAGTGGGCGAGCAGGGCCTTGGCGGCGGCCAGGGCGAACGCCCCGCCGCTGCCGATGCCGATGATGCCGTCGCTCGGCTCGATCACGTCGCCGGCGCCGCTGACGATCAGGCTCACGCCGGCGTCGGCCACGGCCAGCATCGCCTCCAGCCGGCACAGCACCGGTCGGTGCGCCAATCCTTGGCCAGTTCGATGACGGCGCGGCGCGTGTTGTCCGGATGTTCCGCCAGCTTATTCTCGAAACGCTCCAGCAGCGCGAAAGCATCGGCGGCCGATCCGGCGAAGCCGGTGAGGACTTTCCCGTTGCCGATTCGGCGAATCTTCACCGCGTCGTGCTTGGCCACGACGTTGCCGAGCGTGACCTGGCCATCGCCGCCGAGGGCGACCTGGCCGTTTCTACGAACGCTGAGAATGGTCGTGGATTGAGCGGGTTTCATGTTTGCATGGGCCTTCCGGGCCATCCGCGACATTATAATGCGGATTCATGTCCGCCCTGGCAATGGTTTCGTTTTCTTCGCCCCAAATTGGGCTGGCGGCTTTGGCATTGGCGATCGCGGCGGCGGGGATCGCGATCGTTCGCCGAATCGATGTGCCGATCATGTCGGCGATGCTGCTCGCTGCCGGCGTGATATCACTTGCGATGGCGGCTGGCGGACCGGTTTGGCATCGTTCCGAACCGGGAACCATCGCCGTAATGGTGGACCTTTCTCCCAGCACTCGCGGAGCGCGGTTTCGAGACGCCGATTTCCTTCGCCGCCGGGCGCGGGAACTCATCGGCGATTCTGCGCGTCAGTTTTTCGCGTTTGCGGACCACAATGTGGCGATCGATCCTGCCAAACCGATGGAGGAAATGCCGGCGGACCAGACGCGGTTTTCGCCGGCCGCGGCGGATGCGATCGTCCTGTTCAGCGATGCGCGGTTCGATCTGCCCAAGTCGTCGCCGCCGGTTTACGTTGCGGTGGACGAAAATCTGGAGAACGTATCGGACGCCTCGGTTCAGCGATTGGAACTTCGCGGCCGAACGCTGGCGGCAACGATTGCCAACTCCGGTCCGCCGCGAGAAGCGTCTCTCGAAGGCACGACCGGATCACCGACGGCCAGAATCGATCCGGGAAATCTGGTGATCGCGCGGCCGATTGCCGGCGGAGCGACCACGGCCGGGGTGAAACTGAATGCCGGGGCCTTTGGCCGGAAAATGATTCGCTGTCGCTGCGCGTCGCGGCGGCGCCGGCCAGCGACAAATGGTGGATCGGCCAGAATCCGCCGGGCGGCGGCTGGCGAAGTTTTCCGCCTGTATCGCTTCCCGAGATCTCGCGGGAATATCTCACTGCGGCCATCATCGTCGTCGATAACCAACCGGCCGATCGCTTCACGCCGTCGCAAATGGATTGCCTGATGCAGTACGTTCGCGACCTTGGCGGGTCGCTGCTGATCGTGGGGGGAGATCACGCGTTCGCGGCCGGCGGATATGCGGGGACCGCGCTGGAAGAACTTAGCCCGCTGTCGAGTTCTCCACCCGATCCGACGACTCGGTGGATTCTGCTGGTGGATGGCAGCGGCTCGATGAGCCAGGATGCCGGGGATGGGATTTCGCGCTGGCAGACGGCGGTGCGGGCTGTGGTTCATCTGCTGCCGTCGCTGCCGCCGGCCGATCCGGTGCAGATCGGACAATTTTCAGATGTGGTGCGATGGTGGAGCGAGGGCACGACCGCCGCGGAAGCCGCGCGAACCCCCCTGCCGCCGGCCGATGCGTTTCCGCACGGGCCGACGAATCTCGAATCGGCATTGAACCAGATCGCGCATAATGCCGGCGGAACGTTGCCGACGGAGCTTTTGCTGGTTTCGGATTGCGATACGACGTTCGACCATCCGCGCGAGCTGGGGAACTTCTCGCGCGCGGAAAATCCGGCTGCACGTGCTGGCGATCGGCCGCGGCAGCGCGCTGGAGATCATCAGCGGAATTTCCGAAGCCACGGGCGGGGAGGTGGTCGAGCAATTCGATCCGCGGCGGTGGGCGCAGTCGATTGCGAAATTGTCCCAGGCGGCCGTGCCGGATCGGGTGGTGCATGAGCCGGTGACCGTCGTTTTTGAAAATGAGGCGAAATCGCTGGGGAGGGAAGATGCTGCGGTTTGGAATCGCACCTGGCTCAAACCGCCGGCCGAGCGGTGGGCCCGCGCGACGCGCAACGCCATGGAGTTGCCGATGGCGGGATATTGGCGTTTTGGGCGCGGATGTGTGGCGGCGGTGGCGCTGGAGCCGGATGAATCGCGGATCGAAGCGTTGGCTGAGCGGATCGCCGCCAAGCCGCGCGATCCGCGGTTTTCGGTGCGATGGGAGACGGGCCGGCGGGTTCGCGTGATTGTGGAGGCCATCGACGCGGGGAGATTTCTCAACGGGCTGTCGATTCGGCTGGAGCGAGTGGATGACGCGGCCGGGGGAACGCATCAGTTGGAGCAGACCGGGCCGGGGCGATATGAAGCGAGCTTCGACGCGCCGGGAAATTCGCAGATCGCCACGGTGCGCGTGGGGGATGAGACGATCGAACGCGTGTCCCTGCCGGGGCGGTATGCGGAGGAATTCGATGCCGTCGGGAACGATCGCGCGGCGATGCGGGAACTGGCCGAGAGAAGCGGAGGCGAGGTTGTCTGGCCGACGGATCGCGGGCCGATTGATTTTCGGTGGCCGCGGGGGGAGACGGCGCTGGGTTCGTGGATTTGCGCCTGGGGCTGGGGTTGATCGGGGCGGGGCTTGTGATTTGGCGGATCGGCCCCCGGTGAATCACCGGGGGCTAAATGGGGTGCGCGGGGTGCATGGTGAGTTGCAGAATCTCCGCCGGGGCGTTGACGCGCAGGGGGAACCAGTTGCCCACGCCGTTGGAAACGATCAGCGTGGAACCGGGTTTGTCGTATCTTCCGGACCAGTATTTGAATCGCAGCGGACCGCCGCCGATCTTGTCGGTGAGCATGATTTGACCGCCGTGAGTGTGGCCGGAAATGACCAGCGGGACGCCGCACGCCGCGGCCGTGTCCCAGCAGTGCGGATGATGGGCGAGCATGAGCGGGAACAATCCGGGATCGCGGAGTCCGGCGGTGTAGGCGACGGAATCGTCCCTGAAGCGATCGGCGGTCCAGCGCGGGCCGAGCAGTTGAAACGGCATGCCCCGCCCCGCTGGGGTGATGGTGGTCACCTCATCGACCAGCAGATTCACGCCGCGGCGGCGGACGGCATGATCGAAACGGTCGGGGCCTTGAATCACGTCGTGATTGCCTTGGATCATGTACACGCCGTCGCGGGCATCCAGGCGGAGGACCATGTCCAGCGCCACGGGCAGATCGGAAAGGGAGATGTTGATGAGGTCCCCGGCCAGGAGAATCAGATCGGAGCGAAGGCGATTGGTGGCATCGGCGATGTCGTCGAGCATCTTCTGCGTGGAAAACACGCCGGTGTGAACGTCGGCGACAACTGTGATGGTGTATCCGTCCAATTCCCGCGGCCAACCGGCGAGCGACAATTGGTAGGGCATGATTCGGAACTTGCCGAGTTGGGTCAACGAAACGCCGGCCATGGAGAGGGTGGCGGCGGGCACGACGGTCAAGCCGAGGGAGGTGAGAAAATTGCGGCGGGAGAGCATCGGGGCCGGGGGCGATTGATCGGGAGTTTTTTTCCCGGCGTCTGAAGGCGGCCGCCGCCGGACTTTGCGAAATGCGCGAACGAGCAGATCGATCAGCAGCGCCGCGGCCATCAGGGGAAGCGTCAGGAAATGCCAGACGTACAAACTCGATACCAGCCATCGTGGAAGCGGGTCCCTTGTTCCGCCCATCAACGGAAGTGCGACGGCGACGATAATCCAGAATGCCAGGGCGGTGAATGCCATCAGGCAGAGGACCACTCGCCAAATCCACGGTCGGCGCACCGCGCCGAGCAGCGCGTACATCCGCCAGAACACGAAAACATCGAGAAGGAGGAAAGAGCCGAGAATGGCAAAGAATAAAAGCTGCATCTTTGGAAGTCCGCGGATGAGAGTTTATGCCATCAGCCGGTCGAAAGCATCCGGCGGGAGGGGTTGAGCCCCCGGTGAATCACCGGGGGTTAAATGGGTGATTGAAGAGTTTTGGCGAGGAGCGATCGGTTTGCGACGATCTTGTTCTGCAGGGCGCGGCGTCTATACTCTGGAGTTGGATGAAAAGGCGCATCGGTCTGTTCTGTTGCATGGCGCCGGTTTTCGCCGGTACGGGCGGGTGCGTGGAACGAATTCTCACCGTGCAAAGCAATCCGCCGGTGGCGCTGGTTTATCTGAACGGCCAGGAAATGGGCCGGACTCCCGTGCAACGGGATTTCACCTGGTATGGCACGTATGACGTGACGGTGCGGCACGAGGGATATGAGACCATCAAGAAGCCCGAGCCGGTGATCGCTCCGATTTATGACTGGATTCCCTTCGACCTGCTGGCGGAGTTGCTGCCGATCCCGCTGAAGTACCATCATGCGCTGAGTTACGATTTGAAGCCGATGCCTCCGGCGACGGAGGCGAGTCCGGGGTTGATGACTCGGGCGGTGCAACTCAAAGGGGAGTTGGAATCGTCGCATTTTCCTGCGAGTACGCGAAAGGCGAAGTAGAGAGACGCGGCCCGAGGCAACTTCGACAAGCTCAGTGCAGGCCGGGCCGGCTAAACGGTGGAGGGAATCGCCGGTGGAAGAATCGCAGTTGACAACATTGATTCGCGACCGCCTGGGGCTTCGCATCGAGCCGGAGATGAGCCGGTACGTCCTGCGGAGGATCGGGGAATCGAATCAGCCGATCGCGGTCATCGGCAGCGATGCGCGCACGGGGACGCCGCGGAGGGAAATCGTCGATCCGCGGCTGCTGCCGCCCGAGGCCCCATGATTTACGCCGCCCATGCCTTCGCCCGCGCCGGTCTGGTGGGAAATCCATCGGATGGATATTTCGGCAAGACGATCTCGTTTGTGATCCGGAATTTCACGGCGACGGTCCGGCTCTGGGAAAGCCCGCATTTTGAAATCGTTCCGACGCACGGAGACCTGACCCGGTTCGACACGGTCGATGCGTTTCTGCGCGACATTCAACTGCACGGTTATTACGGCGGAATGCGGCTGATCAAGGCGACGGTCAAGCGCTTCCACGACTATTGCCGGCAGAGCCATCGCGAAACGCACAAGCGGAATATGACCGTCGGAATTGAAACCGATATTCCGCGTCTGGTGGGACTGTCGGGCAGCAGCGCGATCGTGGTGGCGACGCTGCGGGCGCTGATGAAGTTTTACGAGGTGGAGATCCCCAAGCCGCTGCTGCCCACGGTGGCGCTGAGCGTGGAGAGGGACGAACTGGGCATTTCCGCCGGCATGCAGGACCGCGTCATCCAGACGTACGAGGGAATCGTATTCATGGATTTCGACCGAACGCTCATGGAGCAGCGCGGGTATGGCGTCTACGAGGAGCTTCATCCCCAGAAGATGCCGCCGCTGTACGTCGCTTACGATCCGGATCGAGCGGAGGTGAGCGACGTGTCGCATCGGAACCTGCGGGCGCTGTACGGCAGCGGGGATCAGGCGGTGGTGCAGGCGATGCGGAAATACCGGGAATTGACGGATCGCGGGCGGGAGGCGCTGATGAGCGGGAACTGGGGCGAGCTGCACGAGGTGATGAACGCGAATTTCGATCTGCGGCGAACGATCATGAACATCTCGCCGGAGAATTTGCGGATGGTGGAGGCTGCCAGGGGCGTGGGTGCAAGCGCGAAATTCGCCGGCAGCGGCGGAGCCATCGTCGGGCTGTATCACGGCGCCCGGCAATACCAGGAACTGACCGACGCGCTGGCGGCGCTGCGATGCACGGTGCTGCGTCCGTTGATTTTTGAGAGATGAGAAATCCAAATGCAACCGCAGAGACGCTGAGACGCAGAGATAGACGCAGAGAAGCCACAAAGTTTAGATTTGAAATTTGAGGTTCCTCCGCGTCCGTCTCTGCGTCTCTGCGGTTGCATTTGATTTTTCGCGGCGCGGATATTGACGCGGCGCAGCGGCGCGTTATCTTTTATTTCGCAATTGAAACACTCGTGCGGGCCGAGGGCGGTGGCTCCCCTTCGGTCCGTTTCTCTTTTCTCATCCGCGCTTGCGATGAATGAACGCTTTTAGCTGGGCGAGCTTCATGCAGTTGATGACGTCGCCGGCCGTGGCCCAGGCGCGCTGGGCGACGTAAATCCCGAATTGCATTTCGCCGAATCCCTCGACGCCGTGGGCGTCGGTGTTGATGGAAAGCTTCACCCCGGCGGCCAGGGCGCCGTGGGCGTTGGAATCGTTCAGGTCCAGGCGGGGGAACGCGGCGTTGATTTCCAGGGCGGTTCCGGAATCGGCGGCGGCCTTGAAAATCCGGGCGAAATTGAGCGGCAATCCCTCGCGGCCGAAAATGATCCGCCCCGTCGGATGCCCGATCACGTTCACGTAACGATTCTCGATCGCGCGCAGCAGCCGGTCGGTCGCCTTGGCGGCGTCCTGCTTGAGCGCGACGTGCGGGCTGGCGACGACGAAATCCAGCTCCGCCAGGATCGCGTCCTCGAAATCGAGCCGCCCGTCGGCCAGGATATCCACCTCGCATCCCGCAAGAAGCGTGATGCCCTTGAGTTGATCCGACACGCGGCGGATTTCCTTGACGTGCTGGATCAGGCGCTCGGCGGACAAACCATTGGCGATGGCCTGGGTCTTGGAGTGATCGGTGATGGCCAGGAATTCGTATCCGAGGTTCTTTGCCCCCTGGGCCATCTGCTCAATGGTCGCCTGGCCGTCGGAGGCGACGGTGTGTGAATGCAAATCGCCGCGAATGTCTTTCAGTTGGACGATTTTGGGGAGCTTTCCGGCGCGGGCGGCGTCGATCTCGCCGCGATCTTCGCGCAGGACCGGCTCCATCCATTCCAGGCCAAGGGCTCGGTAGATATCCTCCTCGGTTTTGCTGGCGACGGGCTTTGCCTTTGGCGGGAAGCCGGTTTTCTTTTCGGAGCGGTCGTATTCGTCGAGCTTGTAGAGGCCCCATTCGTTCAGGGTCATTTTCTTTTCCTGCGCCAGGCCGCGGAGGCGGGTGTTGTGATCCTTCGATCCGGTGAAATATTGCAGGGCCGCGCCGAAATTCTCCGCCGGGACGATGCGGAGATCGACCTGCATTGCCTTGGTGGTGAGAACGCTGGCCTTGGTGGGGCCTTGGCCGAGGATGCGCTGGACGAGCGGAAACTTGACGAAAGCGGCGGAGACCGATTCGCCGGCGGCGGGGTTTTTGACGGCGCAGACGAGTGCCACGGTCTCGGGCAACACGGGCGGCAGCGGCGGCGGCATCTTGGGCCTCGGCGGATCGCTGAACTTGAGCAACAGCATGGTGTCGGGCAATTCGGCCGGTGAATTCGGCGGCGGCATCGCCATCCAGTCGATGAATGTGACCATGAACAACAGGACGATCTCGGGCAACACGGCCCAATTCGGGGGCGGATACAGCGACCAGGGCTGGCACCTTGACCGTCAGCAACAGGACGTTTGCGGGCAACACGGCGAGCGGCTACTACGGCGGGGCGATCTTCAGCGAGGGGGTTGTGACGCTGAGCAACGTGACCTTTGCGGGGAATACGGCTGCGTTTGGCGGCGCCATCTCAAAGCAAGGCGGCCAGTTGACGCTGACGAATGTGACGATTTCCGGGAATTCGGCCACGAATCAAGGCGGCGGGATCGACCTGTATAGCGGGGCGTCGGCGACGTTGCAGAACACGATCGTGGCCGGCGACACGGTGGCCGCACCCGTCTCCAGCAGCACCGGACAAAGAAGCTTCTGCACGACCAGCGACGGCGTGATCCGTTTCAAGATCGTTCCGCCATTGGAGGCGGTGATCAGCGCCTCCGAATGCACCTCCTGGCAGCTGGTTCGGTGATGAGTCTATGTAGACACTGGCCGCTCCTGGACCTCACTGCGAAGTCGCCTTGTCCTGCGGAGCTCGCAAGTTATGGTTTCTGGTCAAGCAGAGGACAACGACCGATCTTACGCCGGAGCAGATTCACCAGATCGGCCTCGACGAGGTTAGTAAGGACGAGGCCGAAATGCTGGCCATTGCCGAGAAGCTGGGGTTCAAGGACCTGGCCAGTTTCCGCGCCAGTCTGAAGGCGAATCTCAGGATGCACGCGGCCTCGGCCGATGCGCTGCTGGACGTTTATCGCGGGTATCTGAAGCCGATCGAGGCCAAGCTGCCGGAGCTGTTTGGCCGCTTGCCCAAGGCGCCGTTCGAGGTGGTCGCTTTACCCGATTACGCTGAGAAGACCGCGGCGCCGGCCTACTACCAGTCGGGCACGCCCGACGGCAGCCGGCCGGGACGGCTGTTTATCAATACTTATGACTTCGCGCACCGCAACCTTTATGCCGTGGAGTCGATCGCCTATCACGAGGGGATTCCCGGCCATCACCTGCAAATCTCGATTGCGCATGAGCTTACGGGGCTGCCGGAGTTTCGCAAATACGGCGGCTACACGGCCTACGTGGAGGGCTGGGGACTGTACGCCGAGCATCTGGGCAAGGATGCGGGGTTCTACCAGGACCCGTACTCGGATTACGGCCGGCTCGAGGCTGACGAGTGGCGGGCGATCCGTCTGGTGGTGGACACGGGCGTCCACTCCCAGCACTGGACCCGCCAGCAGATGGTTGATTACTTCCACGTGCACTCGAACATCGACGAGCCCAGCATCCAATCCGAAGTCGACCGGTATATTGCGTGGCCAGGGCAGGCGCTGGCCTACAAGATTGGCGAATTGAAGATTTTGGAGCTGAGAGAGCGCGCCGAGAAGGCGCTGGGCGGCAAGTTCGATTTGAGGGCGTTTCACGACCAAGTGCTGGACGCGGGGGCCTTGCCGCTGGACGTACTGGACGAGCGGATTGACGCGTGGATTGCGAAGAACAGAGAGTAGGGACCCGACAAATTAAGTGTTTTTTGGCCGCTTATAGCGCGACGTTCTGAGCGAAAATGCTGCGCTCGCTGGAAATGACCAGTCCGAGCCGTACAGATTTTGCGGAAACTTTTGTTCCAGCCGGTCAAATTGCTGCGCAATGTCCGAGCCCAGCCGGTACGAAAAAGTGAAAAACAGCAACGAGAGCCATCTTCCAGAGCGCGTTTTTGCAGATAATTACGCGCTTTTCGCTAGTGTGGGATCAGAGGTCAGAAAGGCGAGGCGGCAAGTTATGGTCGAGAAGGAGCGGAGGTTGGCGCGGAAGAAACTGGATGCGGAGATGAAGCCCTTCCGAAGCGCGGCGAGGCAGGCGAACCCCACGAATGCGCTGCTGCGGGCAATACGGCAAGCGCTGGCGATTCCCGTGAAAGAGATTGCGGAGAAGTTGGAAGTGGGGCGATCGACGGTGAACGGACTTGAGGCGAGCGAACGGGACCAGACCATCTCGATGCAGTCACTGGGGCGGATGGCGGAGGCGATGGGCTGCAAGGTGGTGTACGGGGTGGTGCCGGCGAACGGCAAGACGCTGGAGGATCTGGTGGAAGAGAGGCTGTGGAGGGAGGTGTTGGGGATAGGGAAGAGGGACGTAGGACTAAGGACTAAGGGACTGAAGGACTGCTGGACCGAGGGACCGGGGGACGAAGAACAGCTTCTAGCTGCTAGCTCCTAGCTTCCAGCTCATCGAGGCGGCGACGCTCGGGTCGGGATCTGAGGCAGCCTCTGTCCTGTTGAATTTGCAGTTCGAGACCTGTGGATGCCCGGCGCCCGTGGTTCCCGGCACTGCCGAATCAGCGGCCGCCGCTCATGGTGAAGGAAACTGGTAGTCTTCGTGGCGAAAAGGTTGACGCAGGCCTCCACGGCCTCAGGGTCGTACAGCGTGCCACTATTCGACAACACTTCATCCAGCGCCGCGTCAATGCCCCTTGAGGGACGGTAAGGCCGATGCGAGCTCATGGCCTCAACCGCATCCGCAACCGCCAGGATGCGGGCTTCGAGAAGATCTCATCCGCCTTTAATCCCCGCGGATATCCTGATCCATCCAGCCTCTCGTGATGCTGGAGAATCATCTGCGCGATCGGCCACGGGAACTGGACGTTCTTCACAATCTCATAGCCAAGCTGCACGTGCTCCTTGAGAAGGCTGTACTGGTTTTCAGTCAAGAGGCCGGGTTTGGCCAGAATCTCGGCGGGAATGCCAATCTTGCCCAGGTCGTGAATACTGGCCGCCAGGCGAAGGCCCTGCGTCCGTTCGCTCGAAAGGCCGAGCTTGCCCGCGATGGCCACGCAAAGATCCGCCACCCTGCGCTGGTGGCCCGCGGTGTAGGGATCGCGCTGGTCCACGGTTTCCGCGATCACCTCGATGGTCTGCTCCAGGCTCGCGCTCAAGCTTTCCTGATACTGGGCCTTGGCCACTGCTGTGCGAAGCGTGGTGATGCCGAACCCCAGCGCCGACGCAACCTGTTCCATCAGCCTGCGTTCCGCATCGGACCAGCGGCTAACCCGCACTCCATACGCCGTGAGGCATGCCAGTTTGTCATCGAATTGGCGAAAAGGAATGGCGATGCATGACATATAGCCCCGCTTGGCCGCCTCTTCGCGCCAGGGAGCGGTCGTCGGATCCGCTGCGAAGTCTTTCACCACAGCAATTTCCCCGGTCCGAATGCAACGCCCGGCCGGCCCTTGGCCGCGCTCCGTGTCCGCCCAGGTCACTTGAGCGATCTTGAGATATCCGTCTTCATGCCCGTAATGCGCAACCGGAATAACGCGTTTTTCCGGTCCCTCTTCTGCAAAGCCAACCCAGGCCATCCTGTAGCCGCCCACCTCGACCACGATCCGGCAGTACTCGGTCAGCAGCTCCTCTTCGGTTTTCGCGTGCAGCAGCGCATTATTCATCTGCTCAGCACGCTCAGCTCCCGGACCTTTGCCTCTCAGATCCAGCTCCATCGCCTTCTGCTCGGTGATGTCCTCCATGAATCCCTGGTAGTAGAGTGTCTTGCCGTCCGGCCCGCAGATTTTGCGCACCGTCAGGATGCCCCAAAAAAGCGTTCCGTCCTTACGTCTGAATTGATGAGGACCGCTGCGAGCTTCTCCTTGTTGTTCCATAACCCCGACAAAGGCGGCGCGCTCTTGAGGGTCGAACCATACCTGGCGGCCCCAATCGTTGAGGACGGCAATTGCCTCCCCTGGCGAGTCGTACCCAAGCAGCTTTGCCCCAGCCGGGTTTAGGGCAACTGTCTTGCCCTCTTCGTGATGCGAAAGATGGCCTCCGGCGCGAACTCGAAGAATTCGCGATACTGCTGCGTTACCCTGAGCAATGTCTCTCTGGCGGATTTTTGCTCCGTCACATCCTTGCCAATGACGGAGACACCGACCTTCCGGCCATCCTGAATCATAGGGCTGAAGGCCATCTCAAGGTAGCGGCCGTCCTCGAGGCGATACTCGGCTGAGCATGGCCCTTCGCTAAGCGCTTTCTCATAGAGGGGAGGGAAAAATGCCGCCTTCTCGGGCGGAAGCAGATCGCGCGGAGTCATTCCGGCGGCGATCTTCACTCCATAGCCGCGCGCGAAAGCGTCGCTGAGAGCCTTATTGAAGGTTACGAGGCGGTATTTCAGATCGACGGACCAGATGAGGTCCTGGGTGCTCTCAATCAAAGCGGCCAGGTGCGCGGCGGCAAAGGCCGGCGGCTGGTTTTCCTGTGGCCTCTCGCGAATTGCGGACACATTACCCATCTTTGCTCCCTTGGAACTCATGATCGCGGCTGCAAAACCCTTACCGTAGCGAGCGGAAGATGCTTGGGCAGTGGCCCGTGATTTCCAATCATCGTTCCCGGCCTTGGCATAAGTTCATCTCCACGTGGGTTCGTCAATGTCTCCGCGATCCTTGCGGCTTCCGTGGCCTGGTGTCCATTCCTTGAACGCACCGGCAAGTATGCCCATCAAATAGACAATCGTATGACGTCGTTTTGCTTTGATGAATAACTCTTTGTATGCAGTGACGAATAACTCTTTGTATGCAGCGTGCCGAAAAATGCGATTTGGTTCAAACTTGGCGCGCCTACAGCATTTTCGATTCAGCTCTTACAGAAACCTGGATGCCAAGTGGCTTTCATCTCAAGAAAAAGCCACCTGACGATGTTGCAACGTCGATAAGTGAATCGAAAATGCTCTAACAAAATCAGTATCGGCGGAATAGTTCATTTTCCGAGTCGTCAACGATGGAAAAAATTTACAAACCAAATGCTCGCGTATCAATTCGAAAAATGATCCAAATTATTGGTGACGAACCTACGCGATAAACATGCAATCCCCATAGCTAAAGAACCGGTACTTCTGCCTCAACCGCATGTCGATAGGCGGCCAGCACCCTCTCGCGGCCGGCAAATGCGCTCACCAGCATCAGCAGGCTCGATTGCGGCAGGTGAAAGTTCGTCAATAGTGCGCCCACCAGCCGAAACTCGAAGCCGGGCGAGATAAAGATCTCCGTCGCGCCGGAATGCGGCTGTAGATTGGCTCCCCGCCCGCCGCGAGCGCAGCGCTTTCCAGCGTGCGCACGACCGTTGTTCCCACGGCCACAATGCGCCGGCCCTCGCGCGACGGCGCGGTTGATTGCATCGGCTGCTGTCGGCGCTCAATCGTGTACCGCTCGCGATGCAGGCGCACTTCATCCACGCGCTCAACGCGCAACGGCGCAAAGGTGCCCAGGCCCACGTGCAGTGTGACCCGCGCGATCTCAACTCCCGCGGGCTGCGATCGCCTCGAGCATCTGCGGCGTAAAGTGCAGCCCGGCCGTGGGCGCGGCCACCGATCCGCGCTGGTCGGCAAACACGTCTGGTAGCGCTCGCGATCCGCGTCCGCGTCGTCGCGGCGGATGTAGGGCGGCAGCGGCATGTGGCCGATGTCGTCCAGCACGGCAAAGAAATCGTCATGACCGGGCGCGAACTCGATCAGCCGTTCGCCGAACTTGTCCGCGCTCCAGCACCTCGGCTTCGAGCGCGATCTCGCCCGTGGGCGCGGGAAAACCAGCCGCTCGCCGATAGCCACCTTTCTGCCCGGCCTCACCAGCGCGCGCCACTGGTTTTCACCTGCGGGCTCGGTCAGCATGACTTCAATGCGGCCGGTTGGCTTTTCATGGTCGCGACGCAGAGTGCGGCGGGCGTAAAGGCGCGCAGGAATGACGCGGCTGTCGTTGAGGACCAGCAGATCGCCCGGCCGCAGATGAGCGCCGAAATCCAGAAAACGAATCGTCGCGCAAAGCGCCCGTGCCGCGATCCATCACCAACATGCGGCTCATGCCGCGCTCGGCCGCAGGCTGTTGCGCGATCAGCTCCGCGGGCAGCTCGTAGTCGAAGTCGGCGACGAGAGGCCGCTCATGCTCGCTGTTCAGCAGGCCTTCCCGAAGTATGCGAACGCCCGCAGGCGCGCGCGTTCGATGGCGGCGTTGAGTTCTTCGCGCTTGTGCTCGAATTGCTCCTGCGGCAGATCGCCAGGAACCTGTGTCCACCGCGCCCAACTCACGACGATTCGCGTGAATGGCTTCGGAACCAGAAAGCGATCCCAGGATCGCATGGTCCAGGCGCGCTCCGGTTCCAGATGGAATGCGCCGATGGGCGCGCCGGTGAGCTGAGCCAGCTTGATGGGACCCATTTTGGTGCGATATATGGGCCCGCGCGGGCCATCGGCGGTAAAGATCGCCGGGCCGCCCGCTTTCGATCACCCTGCTTCAGGCCAAGCAGACCCTCGCGCGCGCTGCGGGAGCTGGAGCCGCGCACGGCCTTGTAATCCAAACAGCTCCAGCATGCGCGTGATCAATTCGCCGTCGAAGCTCCGGCTGACGAGGATGGTGGCATGGGTGCGGCGGAAATAGAAAGTGCAGGGCAGCACGCACTGATGCCAGAAACAATAGATCTCCGCTCCCGCGCCTTCGCCGTAAGGAAGAGCGTTGCGCCTTCCTCGGCAATGGTTTCGAAGCGCCAGGTGCGGCCAACAGCCAACCAGCGCCCACACCAGGCGCGGAACCACAGCCAGCACCAGGCGCTGGCGGAAGGTGAATCTGGGCTGGCTTGGGTGGTCACGGTCGATTCTAGTGGAAGCAGTCGGAGCTTCGCTTTCTCCGCTTCCTCACGAGTAGCGCAGCCAGCGCAGCAGTTCGGGCAGCGTGGCGCGCTTGCCGTACATCAGGATGCCCACGCGATAGAGCCGCGACGCGAACCAGAGCACGGCCCAGATGCTGAGAACCATCAGGCCGATGGGACGCGCGAACTGCCAATGCGGCGGAATCTCCGGGAGCCATGCGCAGAAACATGACGATGGGCGCGGTGGGAGGGAACAGCGAAGCCGCCACCGCCCAGGTCGAGTTGGAGTCGTTCATGATGAGCACGATGAGCGCGAAGCTGAGCCAGGTGGGCGCGGCGGCCAGAGGCATGTACATCTGCAAGTCCTGCTCGCTTTCGCAGGTCGCCGCCAAACCCGCGAACAGCGAGCTGTAAAGCAGATAACCTAGAACGAAATAGATGGGAAAAGGACGCCCTCAAGCCAGGAGAAATGAATCGAGGGTTGCCCGGTAAGGATGGCCGCGGCAAAGGCCGAAGCCATGATGGCCACTCCGGCAACCAGCCAGATTGCAATCTGCGTGAGCCCCACGGCGCCTACCCCGATGAGCTTGCCGGCCAGCATGTCGGACGGTTCAACCGTGGCCAGCATCACCTCGAAGATGCGCGAGGTCTTTTCCTGAATAATGGAACGGGCCACATTCATGCCGTAGATCATAGTGGTGAGCGAGAGCAGAAAGGCCATACATAGCCCTTCCAGAACGAGGCTTCGGCATTGCTCTTTATGACCGCGCCGTCGATTGATCACCTGGTAGGTAGATGGAGATGCCATGCTCTGGATGCGCGGGCCTGCGCTGCGGTCATTCCGCCGCCGGCCAGCCTCTCTTCCACAATGCCATCGTCCAGCGCGTCTTTGATCCGCGAACCGGTAATGAAGTCGCCGGCCGATTTCGAGTAAGGTCGCCATCGGCGGCCACCGGGCGGAGTTTCGATCCACAGGTCCATCCAACTTGTCCTGAATCTCCTGAACGAGGGCGGCGCGCTGCTCGGGAGGGGCGAGGAAATCACCTCGATGTCGCCGCTGCGTCCCTTCTGGCGACCAGCTGCTCGCGATATCAGCCGGCGAGGCCAAATTAGCGGAGGCCACCACGATGTGCTTGTTTCCTCCGATGCCTGCGCCGTGACCGTAGCCGATGGCGAGAAGCCGGCAAACAGAAGCCGGCAGACCGATAGTGGACAAGCGGAAGGCGCGGCCGCGAATCTGTTCGAGGTACTCGCGCCGGGCGATCAGCAGCATGTTACGCATCGGCTCTTGCCTCCCACGGTCTGGATAAAGATCTCTTCAAGCGAAGGCTCGACCAGCTCGAAGCGGTAAATCGTGGCCACGGCAGCAGCTTCGTGCAGCAGCTTTTGCGCGTCGCCGTGTGGCTTGAGCTTGATCTCCGCGTGGCCGGAGAAGTTCTTGGCTTCGGCGATCTCCGCGCTCTTCAGGAACTCGGCGCTGCCCTCAAATTCCACGACACGTGATTGCGCTCGTAGCGGCTCTTGATCTCGCGCACCCTGCCGCTAAGCACGGCTTCGCCGTTGTTGATCAGGCAGATGGAGTCGCAAAGCTTCTCCACCTGGTCCATGCGATGGGTGGAGAAGAGATGGCCTTGCCCTGGTCCTTGAGCTCCAGCAGACGTCGCTCCAGCAGCACGGCGTTCACGGGATCGAGGCCGCTGAATGGCTCATCCATCACGATCAGGCCCGGATCGTGCAGGAGCGGCGATAAACTGGATCTTCTGCTGCATGCCCTTGGAAAGCTCTTCGGTTTTTTTATCGAGAGCGTCGGCGATCTCGAGACGCTCGGCCCAGTTGGTAGCGCGCTTGCGGGCATCCTCGGCAGTCAGTCCATGCAACTCGCCAAAAAAGACGAGCTGATCCAGCACCTTCATCTTCTTGTAGAGGCCGCGCTCTTCGGGCAGATAGCCGACGCGATCCAGGCTGGCGCGCTCAAAGGGCTTTCCGAAGAGATTGACCGGCCCGGAGTCGGGCAAGGTGATGCCCATCATCATGCGAATCGAACTTGTTTTCCCGGCGCCGTTCGGACCCAGTAAGCCGAACATCTGACCGGCATCGATCGAAAGGCTCAGACTGACGAACCGCAACTTTGCTCTCGTAGGCTTTGGTTACGCCCCGAGTTCAACGACTGGCATGGAGTCTCCCACCGGAAATGAC
>CAWAPL010000030.1:0-53025 GCA_963783845.1 uncultured Phycisphaerales bacterium | reverse complement strand
GGAACTCCGCGACGGCGACAAAAAGCGATAAGGCGGCAAGGGCGTCCTCAAGGCCGTGCCAATGTGAACTAGACCATCGCCCCGAAGCTCGTCGGCATGGACCCGCCGGCAGGCCGAGATCGACCGCCTGATGATCGACCTGGACGGCACGCCGAACAAGAGCAAGCTGGGGGCCAACGCCATCCTGGGCGTGTCGATGGCCGTGGCCCGGGCGGCGGCGATGGCCGCCGATCTGCCGCTCTACGCCTACTTGGGCGGGACGGGTGCGTGCGCCTGCCGGTGCCCATGATGAACATCCTCAACGGCGGCAAGCACGCCGACAACAGCGTGGACTTCCAGGAGTTCATGGCCATGCCGGTCGGCGCTCCGAACTTCGCCGAGGCGCTGGTTACGGGGCCGAGACCTTCCACGCCCTGAAGGCATCCTGCACAAACGAAATACGCCACCAGCGTCGGCGACGAAGGCGGCTTCGCCCCCAACCTCAAGAGCAACGAGGAAGCCTGGAGGTGATTATCGAGGCCATCAAGGCGGCGGCTACAGCCCGGCAAGGACATCGCCATCGCCCTGGACCCGGCCGCCAGTTCCTTCTATGAGGACGGGACCTACAACCTTTCCAAGTCGGGCCAAGGCAAGAAGACCAGCGCCCAGATGACCGCCCTTTACAAGGCGTGGGTCGATAAGTATCCCGATCGTCTCCATCGAGGACGGCCTGGCGGAAAACGATTGGGAAGGGCTTCCGCGAGCACACGGCCGCCTTGGGGGACAAGATCCAGATCGTCGGCGACGACATCTTCGTGACCAACACCAAGTTCATCGAACGCGGATCAAGGAGAAGTCGGCCAACGCCGTGCTGATCAAGCTCAACCAGATCGGCTCGGTCACGGAGACCATCGAGGCCATCGAGATGTGCCGCAAGGCCGGCTGGGGCTTCGTGGTGTCGCACCGCTCGGCGAGACCGAGGACGCCTTCCTGGCCGACTTCGCCGTGGCCATGGGCGGCGGTCAGATCAAGACCGGGTCGGCCTGCCGCAGCGAACGGATCGCCAAGTACAACCGGCTGCTGGAGATTGACCGTGCATACTCCCCTCCGCCTTTGGGAGAAGGGCAGCGGGTGAGGGGAATTTCAGCGATAGAGGCGGAAATCAGCGGCCCGTCACCGATGGCCTAGCGAAGATTCATCGCGGAATTTCCTGCATCAAGCGGAGACCGAGGGCTGCGACCAGCCGGTCCAAGGCCGGGGACGGCACTCCGCTTCGCCGGAGCGAAAGTCGGAGAGCAGTGGCCACTCAACGCGGATCTCGGCGGCCAGTTCTGAACTGGTCTTCGGGAAAGAGCGATTCGCGGCGAAGGTCGCCGAAGAAACCCGCCTGTTCGGCGGCCGCCTTGATCTTCCGCCTGCTTCTGGACAGTTCCTCACCATGATAAGCGTCATCCTAGCCCGTTCTAGCGATTTTTGCAAGCATTTTGTCAAGCTTCGGCGTGTGGCCGGCACCGGGCCTGGGTTGGCTTTCTCTGATCATGTTCCAACTGATGCGCGAGTGGTGATTCGGGATTGACCTTCTGTTTTGAAGTCTCTATTCTTCGCATCTCACAGTCACCTGAAAGGCGAAAATGTCTGGACATTCCTATACCGGCGCCGACAACCTCGAGGCGATGGCCGAGGCAAAACATTACAACCAGTTTCTCGTTCGTGAAGTGCTGCGAAGTGCGCGGCGCATCGACTGCCATCGACTTTGGCGCAGGCACCGGCACTTTTGCCCGTGCCCTCCGCGAAAATGGGGTTCAGGTAACCTGCGTAGAACCGGACGACGGGCTACGCCATGCGCTCAGATAGCCTCGGCCTGCCGCGCCATGCCGATCTGGATACGATTCCCGCCGCCATTGTGCTGATTTCGTGTTTTCCCTGAATGTGCTGGAACATATCGAAAATGACCGGGCGGCGATCGAGGCCTTGTACCGGCGTTTGAAGCCGGGCGGACGCTTGTTTCTCTTTCTGCCCGCGTTCAACATGCTGTATTCGAGCATGGACAAGAAAGTGGGACATTATCGGCGCTATCGGATCGGCGATCTTTCGCGCAATTCACTGCGTCGGTTTTGTGGTGGAGCATGCCCGCTATGCCGACAGCCTGGGGCTTTCGCCACCCTCTTGTATCGGCTGTTCGGCAACCGACTGGCGATCCTGAATCGGACCGCCTGGCGATCTACGACCGCCGGCGATTCCCGGTAAGCCGCATTCTGGACCGGATCGCGGGCCGCATTCTGGGCAAAAACCTGGCCCTCTTGGCCGTGCGTCCGCAGGAAGTGCGCGGTCCGCATTTTCATCTCGCCTCGCGGGCTCGCTCGGCCTATCCGCGCCTAGCCGGCTTTTCTTCGTTCGGCGACGCGTTCCAAAGGAATGTCCAGTCCGGGTGTGCGACGGATCAAGAACTCCACTTCCCGAATGCGGCGGGACAAGCAGTGCAGAATCACGCCTACCGTGAGGCTCAGCGTTCCCAGCAAAACCAGGGCCACCGCGAGGATGGTCAAGGGGATGCGCAACACAAGTCCTGTGCGCAGATACTCCAGCACCACCCATACCGCCGGGGATGAGTCCTCCGCCAACCAGGGCGAGGGCGATGGAACCGAAGAAAGTCAGCGGTTTGTAATCGCGGAAAAGGGCGAAAATCGTGTTCAATATGCGCAGACCGTCGCGGAACACCTGGATCTTGGAGAAGCTGCCGCCCGGCCGCCTGCCGAGGTTGACCGAGACCGCGATGCGGAATCCGGCTTCGAGGGTCTTGATGGTCAACTCGGTTTCCACTTCGAACCCGCCGCCGACCAGCGCAACCGTCTTGACGAACGTGCGGCTCGAAGCGCGATAACCCGATAAGATGTCCGTGAGGCGGACGTGAAAAATCGTATTGAGGATCGTCAGGAAGTGGCGGTTGCCCCAGCGGTTGAGCCGCTGAAAACAGCTCTGCGATTCCTGGTGCAACCGCGACCCGACCACCATGTCGGCTTCGTGTTCCAGGATGGGCTGAATCAGGCGATGCACTTTGGCGCGGCGGGATACGCCCGCAAGCCCGCCCACCGCAATTCCAATCGCCGCCTGCACATCGGCTACGTTTCACCCAATTTCTGGGGACATTGCCAGGCCCTGTTCACCGCCCCGCTCTTTTCCCGGCACGATCACCAACAGTTCGAGATCTTTTGCTATTCCGACGTGAAATCCCCCGATGCGTTCACCGCCCGGGTGCGCGATTGGGCCAACGTCGGCGCAGCACCGTCGCCATGAGCGATGAACAACTGGCCGAACTCATTCGCCGCGATCGGATCGACATCCTGGTGGATTTGACCCTGCACATGGCCCAGAACCGCATGCTGGTCTTCGCCCGCAAACCCGCGCCCGTGCAAGTCACCTGGCTGGGTTATCCCGGCACCACCGGCTTGGAGACGATGGACTATCGCCTGACCGATCCGTATCTGGACCCGCCGGGGGAAACCGACGCCTTTTATACCGAAAAGTCCCTTCGCCTGCCGCACACCTTCTGGTGCATGGATCCGGAAGCGCTGGGGGCATCGGAGATGCCGGGGATCAATCCGCCGCCGGCCGAGCGGGCCGGGCACGTCACCTTCGGTTGCTTTAACAACTTTTGCAAGGTCAATCAGCCGCTGCTGGAGCTTTGGTCGCGCGTGCTGGATGCCGTGCCCGGATCGCGGATGGTTTTGCTCGCCCCGCCCGGCTCCCGGCGGCAGTGGGTCGCTCGCACGCTGGGCGAGCGCGTCGATTTTGTTTCGCGCGACAGCCGGCGAAATTATTTGCGGTTCTATAACCGCATCGACCTGGGCCTGGACACCTTGCCGTACAACGGACACACGACCAGCATCGACTCGCTGTGGATGGGCGTTCCGGTGGTGACGCTGCTGGGCCGGACCGTGGTCGGCCGCGCGGGATTCAGCCAGTTGTCCAACGTGGGCCTGAGCGAACTGGCGGCGACGACGGCGGATCAATTCGTGGAATTGGCGGCGAAGCTCGCCGCGGACTTGCCGAAACTCACCGAGCTTCGCCGGACGCTTCGGGAACGGACGCGGTCGTCGCCGCTGATGGATGGCGAACGTTTCGCCCGAGACATCGAATCGGCGTATCGGCAGATGTGGCTCACTTTCCTTTCGCCACATTCCGCGAAAGACTCGGATTCAGCGATCGGCGATGCTTCCTGATCGCCAGATCGATTGCCAGTTCGATCGCCGCCCGCATGCTTCCCGGATTCGCGCGGTTGCGACCGACGATGTCGAATGCCGTCCCGTGATCCGGACTCGTTCGGATGATTGGCAAGCCCAGCGTCACGTTCACCGCCTGATCGAAGGCCAGCAGCTTCACCGGAATCAGACCCTGATCGTGATACATCGCCACCACCGCGTCGAAATGCCCGTCCCGCGCCTTCAGGAAGACCGTGTCCGGCGGATACGGCCCGGTCACATCCACGCCCTGGTCCTTGGCCATCAATATCGCCGGCTCGATGATCCGCTCCTCCTCATCCCCGAACTGGCCGTTCTCACTGGCGTGTGGATTCAGCCCGCAGACGGCGATTCGTGGCTTGGGAATGTCAAACCACTCCACCATCGCCTGATGAACCAGCTCGATCGGCTGAAAAACCGCCCCGATATTCAGCCGGCCCCACAGCCCCATCAGCGGAACGTGCACCGTGGCGAGCACGACCTTCAGCGGCCCGCCGGCGAACATCATCGCGAAACGCCTCGCCCCCGTGCGCTGGGCGAACAATTCCGTGTGGCCGGGAAAATGATATCCCGCCAGCTTCCAGCTCTCCTTGGCGATCGGACCGGTCACCACCGCATCGACCAGCTTCTTGTTGGCGGCATCGATGGCATCGAGGCAAAACCGCATCGACGCCTCGCCGCCCATTTTGCTCGGCGCGAATCGCCGTCCCCAGCATCGAGTATTGATCGTAATCCACCACCACCACGTCGTGCGGATAATTCCTCAGCCGCCCGTTGAACTGGTCCCGCCACCAGAAGACGTCGAACTCGGCAATGTCCGCCGCATAGTGGAGCAACTCGTTCATCCCATAGACAATGAAATGCGCCTTGTGCCGCAGCACCGGATCGGCCAGCGCCTTGACGATCACCTCTGGTCCGATCCCAGCCGGTTCTCCCATCGTGATCGCTATGGTAGGACGATATTCCATATATTTAGCGGCGGTGCGCAGCACCGCGGGTGAGTGCGCAAAACGCCCACACATCTTATCCCGCCGCTCCCAACCAAGACAGCTTCTTTATCGGCTTGGAGCCCCGCTCTAGTGAATCCAACGCATGTCGGCAAAATTTGGAATGATGGACAAATGATCGTACGCCCTGAACCCCGCCGGCCAATACACGAACACCGCCTTGCCCAGCAAAAACTGTTCCGGAACCCGTCCCTCGGGCATCTCCAGCCCCTCATGCGGCAAATCGATCGGTGCATCCCAATACCGCGCGTCTTTGCTGATGGCCGAATTGTCCCCCATCACGAAATATTCCCGTGCGCCGAGTTGCACCGGATTGCCCGGCCCGGCCGTATGCAGGTTCATCCCGGCCATAGGACCGGTTCGTGTAGTACACGTCCCGCCACAGGCTCAGGTGCTCGATCTTGCACGCCTGGTTCTCAGCCTCGATTTCCGCCTCCCCCGACTTTCCCCGCCCATGGCCGCGCCATTGATCCAGCAGCCACGGCACGTTCGGGTCGTAATCCATCGGTTCAAACGCCTCCCGGCCGTTGAGCCGGAGCGTCACCCGGTAATCCACGTTGGTGAATTCGACGAAAATCGGCTTGTCCCCGCGGACGCCCAATTCCAAAAGCGGCTTCTGCCAACTCGCGATCGCCCCGGAACTCGTGCGATGGATCAACCGCACCGTATCCGGCGTGATCTCCGCGGTGAACGTGTGATCGACATCCTCAGACCGCGACAGCCTCATCCGAAATGCGCCGCTCCCGCTCGTCCGCGTGTAGTTGGCCACCAGCTTCAAATCCGATACCGCGTTGCTGTTCTCATCGTCGAGCGCGACTTGCCCCGGCCGGCGGATCATGCCCGGCAGCGGGCTCGTGTCGTACGTCAGAAAATCCGTCAGCGTCTGCGTCGTGCTGTTGGCCGTCGGATCGAAGCGCAGCGCCCCGGCCCCGCTCGCGGTGTCGAAATCGAATATTCGCGGATTCGCCTTGTCCGCTTCCCACCCGTCGCCCGAAGCCTTCCAAGGCTGCTCCCACTGCGGCGGCGCCGGCCGATGCTCCAGCCGGGGATGAAAATCGTTGTCGTTCACCAGCCGCCACAGCGCTCCTGCGCCGATCGCGGTTTCCTCAGGATTTCCCAACCGGTTGCCGACGCGTTCCATCTGTATATGTCGCCATCCAGCACCATCAGCCTCTCGCCCGGCAGTCCCACCAGCCGCTTGATGTAATTCTGCTGGTAATGAAATTCCTGCGGCGAATCCGGCGACTTGAACACGACCACGTCCCACCGCCGCGGCGGATGCAGCAGGTAAACGTATTTCAGCACCAGGATCCGGTCCCCGTAATTTACCGGATACGGCGCGGCCGATTGCCCCCGCGGGCTGGCGACGTGGTATCCGCAATTCGGACAATAAATGTCCGCCATTGGAAAGGCATCCGGCGGGGTTTGCATCTCCTCGTCCTCGGTCTGGTTCCTCGCCGAGTAATTCACGTCAAACGTCCACCCGCAATCCGGACATTGAAACCGCATATGCGCCCGAGCAGCGTCGGGGCCATCGATCCCGTCGGTATGACAAACGCCTCCACCACGAACGCGCAAAAATGAACGCCAGGATGAACGCCACCAGGATCGACTCGATCGTCTCCTTGATGTTCGTACCATCCTCCGGCTTGGCGCGCTTTTCAGCGGCCGCGGTCGAATCGGTTGGCGGCGCTGCGACGGGTTCACTCATAGCTTTTTGATGGTACGCGATCCCCCAACGCTCTGGAAGGAGCAATGCGGCTGAGAGGATTTGAACCTCCACGTCTTTTGGACACAAGAACCTGAATCTTGCGCGTCTGCCAATTTCGCCACAGCCGCGGCGCTTATACGAATCTTAAATGGCCACCCACGCGAGTCAATAGAATGTCAATTATGCTAAGCTAACGCCACCCACATGGAGGACCGGCCGGTTCATAACTTCGCCCCGCGCATCGCCAATCGCCGCGCGTTCCATCAATATTTCATCACGGCCAAGCTGGAATGCGGCCTGGTCCTGCTCGGCAGCGAAGTCAAATCCCTTCGCCTGGGCCGATGCCAGCTCGCCGAATCCTACGCCCGCATCGAAAACGGCGAGTTGATCCTTCACGGTTGCCATATCGACCCGTACGAGAAGGCCGCCATCGGCCACGAACCCCTTCGCGAGAAGAAGCTGCTGGTTCACAAACGGGAGTTGCGGCGCCTCGAATCCGAAACCTTCCAGGGCGGCGCCACGCTCATTCCCCTGGCCATCTATTTCAAGGATGGCCGCGCCAAGATCGAGTTGGGCGTCGCCCGCGGCAAGAAAAGTCACGACAAGCGCGAAGCCATCAAGCGAAAAGAGCAGGATCGCGAAGTCCGCCGCGCCATGACCCATCGCCGCTAACCAAAGCCCACCGACTTCAGTCGGTGGGTTTCCCAACAATCTCGAGGCACCGCGCCACGCGCCGCATCGTCCGCTCCCTCCCCAAGAACACCAACGTCTCAAAAATCGGCGGGCTCACCATAGTCCCGCTGACCGCGACCCGGATCGGCTGTGCCACTTTCCCCAGCCCCAGCCCCGTCGTCTGGCAATATTTCTTGACCGCCTCTTCCAGCGACGCTCCATTCCATTCCATCAGACCCTGCATCGCCGCCTGCATGTTCTTCACCGCCTCAAGCCCCTGCCCGTCGTTCTTTCGCAGCACCTTTTCCACCGCCTCCGGCTGATATTCCAGCTCATCATCCGCGACGAACAGGAACCGGCTTTTCTCCTCCACTTCACGCAGGATTCTCATTCCCGCATTCATTTTCAGAACTGCACGCAACTCATCATCATTCGCCGCGTTCAGCGGCGACTGCGGATTGACGCCCAGAAAATCCCGCATCGCCGCCACCAGCCGCCCCGGCGAACTCGTCGCGCACGCTTCGGTATTGAACGCCAACAGCTTTTCCCGGTTGAACTTCGCGTTCGCCTGACCGATCCGCTCCAGCGAGAACAGTTCCACCATTTCCGCGGTGCTCATCCGCTCCCGATCCCCGCCCGGACTCCAGCCGAGCAAAGCCAAAAAATTCAGCAGCACCTCCGGCAAATATCCATTGGCTCGAAAATCATGAACCAAAACCTCCGGCAAATCATTTTCCTTGAGTCCCACCACAGCCATGACTTTCTTCTGCTCCGTCCCCTCAAGCTGCCGCCCGTCATCGGCCAGCCACCATTCGATTCTTTCCAGTTCCAGTTCCGCCAATCGCGCCAAATCCGCCGCCGCCAGCTTCGAATTCTTCAGCCACAGATGCGCGTGATGCCGAATCTTCTTGTCCCGATCCCGCTTACCCATTTTGCTGCCGTCGGTGTTCAGGATCACCGGCAAATGCCCGTAAACCGGCCGCGGATACCCCAGCGCATCCTGCAGCGCGATATGGTTCACCGTATTGAGCAGATGCTCCTGCCCCCGCAGGACGTGCGTGATCCCCATCTCCGCATCATCGACGACAACCGCGAAATGATACGTCGGCATCCCATCCGTCTTGCGAATCACAAAATCCTGCACCTGATTCGCCGCCAACACGATCTCTTTGCCCAACACGACATCCGTAAACCGATATTCCTTCACCGGCATCGCAAACCGCACGACGGATTTCCGGCCCTCGGATTCAAACTTCCGAATCTGCTCCTCCGTCAGCTTTGGCCGGCTGTAGATGTACGGACGCCTGGCCCGCTCCGCGATCCGCCGCTGCCCCTCCAGTTCCTCCGGCGTTTCGTATGCCTTGTATGCCAACCCACGCGAGATCAGCCCATCGATCAGCCGATCATAAATCTCCACGCGCTTCGACTGAAAAACCAGTTCCGGGTTGTCCCAGTTCAGTCCCAACCAGCGCAAGTCCTCCAGCACTCCCGTGACGGATGCATCCGTGCTTCGGTTCAGGTCCGTGTCTTCGATTCGCAGAAGGAATTCCCCGCCGCAATGGCGAGCCAGCAGCCAACTGAACAGCGCCGTTCGCGCCCCGCCCACGTGCAAATAACCCGTCGGCGACGGCGCGAATCGAGTGACGACATTGGAACTCATGCCATGATTCCTGTTCTGAAAAATACTAAATTGGACCGCAGAGACGCAGAGACGCGGAGGAAGACGCTGAGAACAAAAATGGAGTTTTTCATCGGGGGCAAGAAATCTTCTCTGCGTCTGTCTCTGCGTCTCAGCGTCTCTGCGGTCCAATTTCCGGCGGCCGCATCCATCGTCTGGTCCGCGTCATCAGCCAGGCTCCCGGTCCCCACGCCGCGTACGTCAGCGCTGCGATTGCCAGGACGTACTGATGGGCGACAATGATCAAGAGCACGATCCCCACAATCAGGATCAATCGCCCGATCGACCGCTTGCCGCGCAGGTATCGGTTCACGAAATGCGGATAGCGCACGTGGCTGACCATCAGCAAACCCGTCCCCAGCACCACCAGCGGAAGCAGCGCCAGGCACGCGTGGGCCAGAAATTCCATCGACTGCCGCGCCAGTTCCTGCTCCATGAGGATCAGCGACGCCACCGCACCCGCCGCCCCAGGCGAAGGCAGGCCCAGAAAACTGAAATGATGCTGCTCCCCGTGCTGATTGCTGACGTTAAACCGAGCCAGCCGAATCGCCGCGCAGCACACGAACAGCGCCGCCATCGCCCAGACCAATCGCGTCAGGGGCAGGCTCAAGTCGGGCCCCTCGACCCGGAACAGCCGCAGCGCCACGAACGCCGGCGCCACGCCGAAACTGATCACGTCCGCCATGCTGTCCAGTTGCCCCCCGAAATCCGTGGTATGCCGGGCGAACCGCGCCAGCCGGCCATCGAGGGCATCGAATACCATCGCCAGGAAGATCAGGTACGCCGCCGCCGCGAATCCGCGCATGACAAAAAAACTCGCCAAGGGATCCCGAGGCGGCGACGGGCTCGACGCCACCATCGCCGCCACGTAGATCGCCGCGAATCCCGCGACGGCGTTGCCCAGCGTCGCCAGGCTCGGCAGGAAATAAACCGAGCGGATGTACGCCCGCCTCCCGCGCCGGCGAAGACGCAATCGCCTCTGCTCGCGCGATCGCCTGGGCCTTCGGCGTTTCAAAACAAACGCGCCCTCCTCGCCCGAAGACTCCACCGGGATCGCTTTGTCCACGCGGCTCATGCGGGCGTCTCCTGCGGTTCCAACTCCTCGCCGACTGCCGCTTCCGCGCGAACCGGCTTGCCCAATACCGCGATCACGTCCGCCGCCCCGCGAACGCTCTGCCCGACTTCCACCTGAATCTTCGGCTCCAGCCACTTGGCGATGGTGAGTTCCGTGCGGCTCCCGAACTTGATCATGCCAATCCGCTGGCCCCGCTCCAGGAGTTCACCATTGGAAACCGTGCAAACGATTCGCCGCGCGATCATCCCCACGATTTGCTTGACCACGACGATTGTCCTCGTGCCCTTCGGCTCGGCCAGAACGATCGTGTTCGATTCGTTCTGATCCGAAGCCGCGCCATGCTTCAGCGCGCTAATGAATTTTCCCGCCTTGTATTCGATGGCCGTCACCCGCCCATCGCATGGACAACGATTCACGTGCACGTTGAAAACCGAGAGAAAAATCCCCACCCTCACCGCCGGACCGCCGATCCACTCGTCGTGCTCGATTTCGGTGATGTCCGACACCTTCCCATCGGCCGGCGAGACCACCGCGTTCGGATCGACGGGAGAATGGCGATTAGGGTCCCGAAAGAAAGCGAACAGCCAAACGAGCAAAGGCGCCACAATCAGCGCCAGCGGCCGGAAAATAAGCCCAAGCCCCAAGGCCGCCACGATCAAAACCAGCGACCCGATCAACATTTCGCGCCAGCCATGACGGGTCAGCGGAATCATAAACCCAAACTAGACCCCACCCCCGGCGATGTCAACGAGCCCCACCCTGCACCGAAGTTTAGCCGCCGCGGCCTCGCGGCGGGTTCCTCAGATCATTTATACGCCAGCGCCACCCGCGCGGCGCAACTGGCTCCGCATGTACCACGACAGCGGGATTTCTCAATTTCAACTGCGTCTCATCGGTCTCCAGCGGCAACTTCACGAACGCCCGGCAAATAAGCCCGGCCGCCCCGATCCAAACTCCGAAACACAATGCGACGATGATTCCACGGCGAGAGATATGCATAAGAGCGGACCTCCCTGTCCGACGCACGAAAAACCCGGCCAGTTCATCCATGAACCGCCGCTGGCAGGATACCACGCGCCCGCCGCCGGTCAACTCACCTCTTAAAAAACGTCTTCCCCCGAGCGCTGAATTTGCTCAGCCGATTGTTCACGTACAACCCTTCCAGAAGAAACTCCCCGACCGATGCCAGCATGGCCGGATCGTTGGCATCCAGCTTCATTTCCTTGGCCAAGATCGCCGCCGCCTGCGGGAGACCCTTGATCGCCTTCATGTTGGCCACGAATTCCTCGGCCGGCAGATCGTCCCCGGCCGGGAACGTCAAATTCCCCTTGAACTGTTCCGTGATCGCCTCGTGAGCCTCCGGATCATCGTATTGGCCGAACACCGCCTTCACCGCCTCGCCCACCAGGGCGCGGATCAGTTTGTCCTCCGCCCCTTCCTCTTCCGCCAGCGTCATCTCTATCTTTCCCCGGCAGCTTGCCACCAGATAATTCAAATCGCACACGCGCGGCGCCACGTGCGTCTCCCCGGTGAGCAAACCACGCCGCTCGGCGTTGCTCACCAGCGTCTCCAGGTTGGCGATGCTCGTCCGCACCGACACGCCCGACGCCTGCGAAACGTGCGGGCTGCTCCGCGCCAGGCGAACCACCTCCTCCACGATCTCGCTCATGAACGGTGGAACCTCCACCGCCACCTTGCTCTCCGCGCCGGATTTGCCATTGCGATCCACCCACGCGTTCTCTTTGGCGATCCGAATCCCCTCCGCCGCCGTTTCCGGATAGTGCGTCCGAATCACCGACCCAATGCGGTCCTTCAACGGCGTGACGATCCGACCGCGGTTGGTGTAATCCTCCGGATTGGCGCTGAACACCAGGCACACGTCCAACTCCAGCCGGATCGGATACCCCCGAATCTGCACGTCCCGCTCCTCCAGCACGTTGAACAATCCCACCTGAATCCGCGGCGCCAAATCCGGCAACTCGTTGATCGCGAACAGACCCCGGTTGCTCCGCGGAATCAGCCCGTAATGCATCGTCGATTCATCCGACAGGTATCTCCCCTCGGCATGCTTCACCAAATCGATCTCCCCGATCAAATCCGCGATCGTGACGTCCGGCGTGGCCAGCTTCTCGTGATACCGGTCCTCCCGATGCACCCACTCGATGGCCGCGTCGCCACCCTGCTCGGCCACGATCCGCCGGCCCGTCTTGGTCTTGGGCGCGATCGGGTCATCATTGATTTCCGTCCCGCCGAGCACGGGAACCCACTCATCCAGCAGCATCGGCAGCATTCTCAAAATCCGCGTCTTGGCCTGCCCGCGCAAACCCAGGAACAGCAGATCGTGCCGGGAGAGAATCCCGTTGACGATTTGCGGAATGACCGACTCGCGATATCCGACGATCCCCGCGAACAATTCTTCCCCCGCCTTCAGTTTGCGGATCACGTTTTTGCGCAACTCGTCCTTCACCGAGCAAGGAACGTAGCCCGACTCTTTCAACTGCCCAACGGTCGCCGCACGAGGATGGGTCATTTAATCCGACTCTTAAAAATTGCCCATTGATGATAGGAGAGAGCCGCCCAAACGGCCACTGTTGGCGGATTCCCTGAATGATGCGGAGATTTAAGCCTTGTGATTGAATTGCCCCTCGATATGCTTTTTGCAGGGAGTTCACATGCGCAAGCGACGGCTTCAAAGGAATCCGAATCGTCGGCCAACGGCCAAGAGAATATATCGGTACACGATTTTGATTCACCCCGCCGAGGCTGGAGAGAAGAACTATTGGGTTGAGGTCCCTGCCCTTCCGGGCTGTTTTACCCAAGGCCAAACGATTGAATTATGCATGAAGCGCGCCCGTGAGGCTATCGAAGGCTATCTCGAATCGCTTGCCAAGCTCGGCGAGCCCATCCCGGAGGAATCCGACCGGGAGAACGCCGTCATCAGCAAGGTTCAAGTCAAGCTCCGGGTGCCCGCATGAGCGGCCGGCTCCCGACCGTCACCGCCAAGCAGGTTGTTGCGGCTCTCAAGCGGGCGGGATTCACGGAAATCAATCAAAAAGGAAGCCACTTATACCTCTGGCACGACGCCAGAAAATCATTGACCGGCGTGCCGATGCATCCCGGAGACCTCGGCCGGGGTTTAGTCAAGAAGATCCTCAAGCAAGCGGGATTGACCGAAGAAGAGTTTCGCAGCCTGCTCTGATCGTCGTTGTTTCGCTTGCTCCTCCGCAAACGACCCCGCATGGCCCCCGACGATCCGCCGAATGCGCATTGCCTTCATCCCCCAAAATGCTCATCCGCCGCCCCGGTGATCGGCAGACTCCCAATTCCCGGCGCCCGTCGCATGCCCCGGGCTGCGCTGCCAGTTGTCGATCGATTCTCCCTCGGCAACAATCGCCGGCAACCTGAGCAGAAACCGCCCAGCCAGCGCATGCACGAACGGCTCGTACATCCCGCGAAGCTCCGACAATTTCGCGGCCACCTCGCCCTCATCGTGCATTTCCAGACCCGCCTCACGCAGCCATCGCCTCAATTGATTTCGCTTTTCCGCCGGCAACCGGTCCTCCCCCGGTGGTTCCGCCGGGACTTTGAAGATCAGCGATAGATCCACCGCCGCATGTCGAGCCATCGCGAACGTCAACTGCGCCCGATACGGATTGCACCCCTTCACCTCGGCCATCAGCACCGCACACGTGTCCAGCATGCAGGTCAGGGCGGCCAGCCAGGATTGGTTATCGTGCTGCGATCGGAAATAACTCAGCACCGGAAACGAAAGATGGCTCTCCAGCAGTTCCGCCGACCACGCTTCCCATTCGACAAGGAACGAATTCAATCCCTCGATGTTCCCAGCCCGCGCCAGACGCAGCAGCACCTGGGCCGCGCTCGGCGGCGAGCCCGCCCGCGCATCCAGCAGCGAAATCGTCACCTCGCGCCTGGAAAAAGCCTGGTTGATCCCCGGCAGATAACTGATAATCACCGCCAGGAACGCGAATCCCAGCCCCGATTCCGCCACCGCCAGCACCCGCCCAAGATGACCCGTCGGCGTGACATCCCCATACCCCAGCGTAAACAGCGTCGTCCCGCTCAAATAAAGATAAGTGAAGAAATTGACGCGGGCGTCGGCCGTCTGCACGGCCGTCGGCACGGATTCGTTCAACAGTGCAAAGCCAAGGATCAATCCGCACACCCAGGCGAGAAACAGCCCCAGCAGCGACAGCGGGCCAAAGAACGACAGAAACGCCTCGCGCCGCTTGCCGCTGGGGATTCGCCTCCCGACGCTCGACCAGAGCATCCAGTTCCACGTGTAAAACAGCCGCGCGAAGCGATACCGATGCGTCACTCGCCGAGGCTGAACGATCGTCTCGAACGTATCGAGCAGAACGAAAAAGATCAGCGCCGCGCCCGCAAGAATTCCGACGATCCTCACGATGATCTCCTTGGTCGGGCATTATGATCGAACCGCGCCCAGATGAAACCCTCGAACGCTGTTTCGATGAATGCCCGGCAACCCGAAACCCGTGTCTCCCCCATTTAGCCCCCGGTGATTCACCGGGGGGCCGCCTACGAGCATCATTCCCCAAGTCGGTTGCGGATTGCTTGCGCGGCGGGATTGAATAGACTCGAAAAGGATGGACGATAAACTTCCCGACCGCACCTGCATCGGGGACGAATCGGAGTGCGCTTGATCCGTTATTTTTCACAATACGGCGAGGACAGATGGATCGCCGAGAACCTTCATCCGCCGGCCCGCGGCGTCTTCGTGGATGTCGGCGCCGAGGACGGCGTCACCGGCAGCAACACCTTCCACTTCGAGTTGGACGGCTGGACCGGAATCTGCATCGAGCCCAACCCGGATTTGCAGCCCGACCTCAAAGCCCACCGCACCTGCCCGATCGTTCAGTGCGCCATCGGCTCGGATCCCTCGCGCAAATTCTTCGTGCATCCCAGCAAGGGCTGGAGCGGGTTCGATCGCGGCGGCCGGGAAGTCCAGGTCATGGTCCGCCGTCTCGACGAAGTTCTGGCCGCGTACCTGATCGGGCACGTTGACCTTTTGAGCATCGACACCGAAGGCGCCGAACTGGACGTGCTGGCCACGCTGAGCCTGGAGTCGCTCCAGCCGGTTTCCCGCCCGGACATCATCATCGTCGAGCACGACAGTCCGCCGCCGCTTCCCAAGATCGAGCGTTCCCTCACCATCTTCCTCGGAACCCGAGGCTACGACATGGTGCAAAGGACGCCGGGCAACCTCATTTTCTCGCGCCGCGGGCGGGCGGTGTGATTGACGGCTTGCGGAATTGCTCGCCCGGCAAGATGGATAAATTCCCAAAACGAGCCGGGGCGTCCTCGCCCCGGTTTCCAGTTTGCGCGTGCATTCGCAAATTAAGTAAGTATAATATTCAGGCGTGGAATATGAATTCCGCTGGAACCGCTGGAATGTCGAGCACATCGCCGCGCATGGCATCCGGCCGGACGAAGCGGAATTCGTAGTGCGCCGCGCTCGCCGCCCGTTCCCTCAAGCCCAGGGGCGGGGGAAATTCCTGGTCGCGGGTCAGACCGCCGCGGGGAGCTATGTTCAGGTGGTTTACATTTTTTCTCCACGGGACGTGATTTTCGTGATCCACGCCCGGCCGCTCAACGATGCGGAGAAGCGGAGATTGCGCGGGAGATTCCAATGAAAAAAATGAAAAAAATGAAGAAGCCCTATCCAGAAATGAACGCGCAAGAGCTGGCCGAGGCCACAAAGGCGTTCGACGAGCCATTCGTCATGGACCGCGGGCGCCCGCTGAACGCCGCGGAACGTGAGCGGCATCGCCGCGCCGCCAAACGCGGCCGCGGCCGGCCACGGGTTGGAAAAGGCTCCGAGCGGATCAACATCACGATCGAGCGTGGCCTGCTGGCCGAGGCTGATGCCCTGGGTCGCCGAGAGAAGATCGGTCGCTCAGAGCTGATCGCCCGAAGCCTGCGTCTACTTGTCCGAAAGGCGGGATGAGCGGACCATGGCAGACATTCCGGCGAAATTGCAATTGCGGCAGTGGAACGTGCTCCCTTCGCGGATTGCTTACAGGTCGGGATTGGATAGACTCAAACCCCGAGGTGTTTCATGGCTGATGAGATTATCCAAGGCGATTGGGACGATCTAGTGGCTCGACACGATCTCCATGGCCGCAAGGTCCGCGTCATCGTTATCGACGAAAAGCAGGGCCAAGGCGAAGACTCCCGCGACAACCCCTGGATCAAGAGTCTCCGCGCCTGGGCCGACAGCCATAAGCCCTTGGGTCATCCGGTTGACGACAGCCGCGAAAGCATCTACTCCGGGACGATCGATGATCCTCGTTGACACCAATATTCCCCTGTGCATCGCCCAAATCGGACATCCGCATCGCCAACCGGCTCTTGATGCCCTGCAACTGCTCACCGTGCGGGAGCAGGAGCATTTCGCCATCGCCCCTCAAAGTCTTTACGAGATGTACGTCGTTTGCACGCGGCCGGCCGGCGCCAACGGCTTTGGGTTCACTCCCGAGCAGGCATGTCGCGGAGATCGCCGCCACTCGTGCCATCTTTGAGATTCTCCCGGAGACGGCGCAAGTCTATCCCACTTGGGAAGGCCTGATCGCCAAGCACGCCGTTCAGGGCAAGCAGGCTCACGACGTTCGCCTGGTGGCCCTCATGATCCAGCACCGCGTTCCCAGGCTCCTGACTTTCAACGACGCGGATTTTCGCCGCTATGCCGAGATTGAATCCCTCAACCCCTTCAACGTCCTGGCCATCCCAAGGGTTTAATCGCCCCCTTCGTGGAGCATCCGCAACCGAGCGGCGCAGCCGCTCGGTTGCGGATTGCTTGCAGGGCGGGATTGGATAGACTCGCGACATCGATCGTCGATGGGGGCGGCTAAGTTGCGGATTGCTTGCAGGGCGGGATTGGATAGACTCGAACCGCAGCGGTTAGCGCTTGGGTCGGTCGTTGCGGATTGCTTGCAGGGCGGGATTGGATAGACTCATACGCAAGCAAAGGTCGGTATCGTCATTGGTTGCGGATTGCTTGCAGGGCGGGATTGGATAGACTCGCAATGAGCGCGATCCCCTACCACCTCCCGGTTGCGGATTGCTTGCAGGGCGGGATTGGATAGACTCTAGTGCCGCCGTCCCGAACGCAGGAGGGTGGTTGCGGATTGCTTGCAGGGCGGGATTGGATAGACTCTTCTCCCCTGCAATGCCGCGGCTGAAAGGAACTTAGGGCCGATCGGGTCAAAAAAATTCGAGTTGTTTCGGCGGCTTCTGGGGCTGCTTGCGCAGTTTTCCCCAGAAAACCTGCTGTCGCTCGAATTGCTTGTCGGTGATGCATATCAGTCGCACCTCGCCATCGTCCGGCACGCGCCCTTCCACGCGCCGGGAATGGACGTGCATGTTTTCCTCGCTGGCGCACACCCGCGCGTACACGCTGTATTGTACCTGGGTGAATCCATCTTTCAGCAGGAATTTCCGGAACTGCGCGTACGCCCGCCGCGCCGCCTTGGTGTCCACGGGAAGATCGAACATCACGAACAGCCACATAATCCGGTAGGCGCTCAGGTCCACACGGTGAATTTTCGATCCGGGCAGGGTGGGGGTCGAGCTTATTCCGGCATGGCGGCGTCGGAATCGGCGGCGGGCTGTGAATTTGCACCCGACTTTGCCGTGAATTCCGGCATCGTCAGCGTACGGCTTTCCCCTTCGTAGCACCGCAGCAGCGACGCGGCGAAGCGGTGCAGTTGCACCATCAGCGGCCCGGACTGCTCCCCAAGCGTCACTTCCTCCGCCAGTATCCCCAGCAGTTTTTCCTTCGATTCGCGGTCGATGAACCCGGCGTCTTGCTTCATCAGTTCCAGCGCCGCTCGGTCCACCCGCGGTCGCAGCACCTCCAGCAGATCGTCGGCCAGCGCGAAAGCGTTGTTGCGATGCGAGTGCTGGAGCGAGAAAACCGGATGAAGCCCGGCCGCCACCAGCGCCCGCGCCAAAGCCGAGCGCAACACGGTGTAACCATAGTTCAGCAGATTGTTCGGCGGCAACCCCTCGGGATCACGGCGAAATTCCTTCCCGAAAAGCGCCGGCCAATAAAACCGCGCCGCTTGCCCTTCGACGTTGGAGCGATCCCCGCTCTTGACCTCCGTCGCCATCGCCAGCAGCCGATTCCGAATCGGACTGTCCGTCGGAAGGTTCATCGCCTGCAAAATCACCTTTTGCCGGACGATCTGTTTCCAAAGCCGCTTCCGCAGCGGCAGCGGGGCGGATGCCTGCAACCGCATTCGCCGGGCCGTCAATTCATTCGATTCCATCGGCATCACCATTCCCACCGGCAGATGGCTCGGCCCGCAGATCACGATGGCCGCTCCGAAATGCAGAAGCCGCGTGAACACCGAATGGGTGTAGGTCGTGGCGACGTGATCCACGAGCAACACGCCGACGTCCTCGCAGGGCACTTGTCCGACCCGTTGCCTTTCGCGCGAGATGACAAGCTGATCGTTCTCGATCGAAAGAAACGTCGGGCCCTGCGAGATGTCGATCGTGCGCTTAATCATTGGCCCAACGGATGCGACCGAGAGGATCAACGGTTACTTTTCTTCCTCGAAGTGTGCTTCCTGTCTTGCGGAGAATCATCGGCGGTTTGTCAGTATCGCGCGCTCTTCCGGAAAAGTTGTGGGGTCGCAAGATGACGGCGCCGTTTACGTCCATCTTCTGAACACGGTGAAGAGCTCTTTCCGGCGGCATGCCATCGATTAAGAGCATTTCGTTGATTGAAAGAGACATCAGGAACTTACCACCCATCGGATGCGTTCGGTCCACGACTGTCTTTGTCTCCCTTATTCGAGTCGCAGCTTCGAATGTGGAAACAATTCGGAAATCGCGTTTACCGCGAGGTAATGAGAATAATTCAATATGATGATTGCTTCCCTTGGCGACGATTCTGCTTTCGGAAAGATGAGCTACGCCACCTTCGTTCATCGCGATTTTTATTCGGACTTTTCTGATCGGAATGCCTGATTGCATTGTCAGTTCCGGAACCCAGGTGGATTTTGGGATACTTCCCTTGGCATTTCGGCCATAGCTTACGCCGCGTTCATCGAGGCGGCGCTTCACAGTCGCCTTTATCGTTTCATCACGGATGTCCTCCACCATTGAAGGCGTAAGATCCAAAACTTTCTTGCGAACAACGAATTGATTGGCGCAGCGTACAAGTTCACCCGTGATATTTCTTTTTCGCACAGAGCCATAAATGGTATCCTCGTGCAAAGCGCCGCTGACCCGCCGCTGCACCCGATGCGAAACGTTGATTTTGGAGACCGCGTCGATGACGCTCTGGCGAAAGATCGGCCACGGCTCGGGGAGAATTTCACCCGTGGCTTCCGTGCCGCCTTCGCGCTGAATGCGGGCCAACTGTTGCAGGCGGGATTGATCGGTCAGCGCGACCACGAGCGCGTCGATGGCGTGATGGCGATGGTCGGAACGGTCCTTTTCCCCGTCACGCAGGTCGTTTTCGCCCGTCCATGCCGGGCTGTCCGGCAGCTCTCGAAGCACCGTATTGAGGCCCCAGTGCCGCCGCAGTTCCGCCGTATGGCTTCCCTTGGGGCACAATACAAAATGCGGCTCTTCCACAATGGAGCGGAGATACCGCGCCGCCTCGCGCACAATGTAACGCGTGTCATTCAGTTGCCGCAGCACAAATTTATCCAGATCGAGTTCCTTCTGCGCGAACCGCTTGCGCTTGGGGTAGGGGAGGCTGGACGCACGCTGGAGCACCTGGTTGTATCGATCGGGATCGGCTTCCAGCCACTCGCGCGGCGTGCGGTTTCCCTTCTCGTGGTTCAGCGCCCGAAATGCCACGACTTTGTTCTGCATCGAATCATCCAGGCACCGCGAGTAGGGAAGAATATGATCAATGTCCGCCTCCCCCTGTAGCAATTGGGCGAGGCTGATCGGCCGGCCGCTGTAGACGCAATTACAGTCCTGCTCTTTCCAGAGCAGTACACGATCAATTCCGTCGCGCGAAACCTTGAACTGGTTGGCGCGGATCAACTCGGCCGCGTCGTTTCGTAAGTCTTCGTTTTCCTGCCGCCGCTTCGACGCCTTCTGCCGGTCTTCCGAGGACATCGTCGCGTTTCGCGCCAGCTCGATGTGGATGTGCGCGGGTTTGCCAATTTCACGGATAATCGAGTTCACGAGCTTCCGCAACTCGAACATCGCCTGGCGTACAACCGGATTGGCGATATCCGGCGGTTCGGGAAGCTCGGGCAAAACGTTGTGCGGAACCTGGTCCGGCCGAAGATATCCCGCCTCGGTCAAGGCGCACGGCGTGTCGTCATCCGTCATGTACAGCAGCCCGCGCTCCATGTGGGGCAGCAGCTTTTCCAAGGCCACCCGGCTCAGAGCCGCATGTCTGTCGGGGAGATCGACGGCCGACAGCTTCTCCACGGATTCGGGCGGCAAACCCCATTCGCTGGCCAACTCCGGCAATTTGTCGTCATCCGCGTCGATCAGCTTGCCGACGACCTCGTTTTTGCGCGACTCCGCGAAATCGTGCCACTCTTTGCCGAACAGTTCCTTGTTTGCCAGCGCGTAATCGGTCGGCATCCCCTTGATCGACTTACGGCTGCCACGTTCCAGATTGAACGCGATGGACTCGATGAATCCGAGCGCCTTGCGAATCTGGTCAAAATCCATCTTCGCAACCCTGGACAGCTTTTTGAGCAGAAGCGCTCGTTGCTCGGAACTCAGCGGCCGTTCCTCGCGGGCGTCGGGATCGAAATAGCGAAGATTGTTCACCTCCTGTAACAACCGAAACTTTTGGGCCAGCCGGTCCGCGCGCGGGCAGCGCGGTTGGCGCGGCTCCAGTTCGCATCGTCCCACCACCGACGGGGGCCAATACATGTCCCGCTGAAAGAAAATGACTTTGTGAATCCGCTTCTTCAGTTCGTCGGTCAGAATAGCCGGGTGAAACTCCCGCTGCTTTTCCCAGCATGTCTCAAATTCATTTTCAAACATGTCACGGCGGGTGTGACGGTTCCTCACGCGGGCATGTGGATCGTCGTGGATATTGGCCAGATATTGGCCGAGCGTTTGGCAATTGTCCTCCTTCAGTCTGGCCGCCAATTCGTTGATCTCGCCGAGCAAACCCTTGTCATCCGCTTTTCGCCCGCGGTCGGATTTCCGGTTCGACTTGAAGCCCCGCCTTTGATTGAGATGAACCAGCACGCGACCGAATTCGTGCGGGAAGAGCCGTTCGGATAACGCGCATCGGCGCAATAGGTATGGATCAGTCTGATCGAGTTCGTGCTGGGCGTCAGATTCGGTTGGGAGCAATCCAGAGTTGGTTAGCAGAATGCGAAGCTGACGCTTACGAGCTCGCCGCCGAGCGATCTGCCGCCGCATGCCGCGAGCAATTCGCCGGGCTTCCATTTTGGGCTTTTCCTTCTTGGTATCGAAGTTGTCAACACCTTCGGGAAACACCCGAACCCCTGATGCAATGATCTGCCGAGTATCTGGGTCGATCAGAAACCAGCCAATTGAATTCGCTCCGACATCCAGCCCCAAAGTACGCTTGCTCATATGGTGCCCCGTAAAATGTTGACACAAATGTGGCAATCGCTATCTTAGTTGAAAGTCTATCCAATCCCGACCTGCGAGACTTTTCGCAACAAGACGAAAGATTCGCAGGCACTGCTCCACGGAGCATCCGGATGCCACGTCTCGCGACGGGGCATCTTTTTGTTAAATGAGGCGCGCTCCGCCTCGCGCAAAACGGATCTCCCAGCACCTCATCGATAAGCCTTTTTCGCAAAAGCAATTAACGAGAAAAATATATTAGTATATACTAATTTATTTCTGAAAAGTGTCTCATGTGTCTCATTTCATTTCATCCGCACCCATTTCTTGACACGCCCCCGGCTTGCATCGTATCCTCGCTCCGCAGTTTGGAGTTGGCCCGAAGCTGTTGTCCAAGGATCGACTTTGGCTGCGATTTGCGTTATCCCCGCCCGGTTCGCTTCCACTCGGTTCCCAGGCAAAATTGTCGTCTCCAATACCGGCAAGCCGTTGGTGCAGCATGTGGTTGAACGAGCCAGGGCGGCTCGGCAAATTGACGATGTTATCGTGGCGGCGGACGATCATCGGATCGTCGATGCCCTCGCACCCTACGGAACGCGATGCGTGATGACTTCGCCCAGGCATCTCAGCGGGACGGATCGAGTGGCGGAGGTGGCGCGGTCGCTTACAGAGTCGATCATCGTCAACGTGCAGGGCGACGAGCCGGAGATTGAAGCGCAGACCATTGACGCCCTGGTGGACCGGTTGGAGAAGGGCGAGGGGGACATGGCGACGGCGGCGACGCCGTTTGCCGCCGGCGACGATCCGGCCGATCCGAATCTCGTAAAAGTCGTCATCAGCCTCGATGGCAGGGCCTTGTATTTTTCGAGGGCCGCGATTCCTTTTGTGCGCGATCCGGCCGGGGCTTCGCGGCCGGCATATTATTTACATCAGGGAATTTACGCTTATCGGCGTGAATTTCTCCTGGAACTGGCATCCTGGCCGCCCACGCCGTTGGAGTCGAGCGAGAAGCTGGAGCAGCTTCGGGTGTTGGAACACGGGCGGTCGATCGAGGTGATCTTGACGCGGCGGGCGGTGCACGGCATCGACACGCCCAAGCAGTACGAGGAATTTGTCAAACGATACCAACGAGGAGCGGTCCCGGCACGCCGGGACGCGATCAAACCATGAGCAATGAAGAACTGCTGTTTCGCATCGGGCAATCGACCGAAGAGACCGAATTTTACACGCCCATGCCGGAAGGCTACCGGCGCGGGCATCACAAATATGTTGTGGTCGTCGGCACGGTCATGAGCGGGCTGGGCAAGGGAATCTTCTCGTCCTCGCTGGCGAAGCTATTGCAGGATAAAGGTCTGCGTGTCGCGCCCATCAAGATGGAGGGTTATTACAACATCGACAGCGGCACGCTGAATCCTTACCGCCACGGAGAGGTGTTCGTCCTGGACGACGGGATGGAAACCGACATGGATTTGGGGCACCTACGAACGAATGCTCGATCAGGACCTGACCTCGGCGAACTTCACGACCAACGGCCAGATTCTCTCGGCCGTGCTGAAAAAGGAGCGTGAAGGGGGCTATCTCGGCCGCGACGTGCAGTTCATCCCGCACGTCACCGGCGAGGTGAAATTGCGCTGCGCGAATTGGCGGCCAAGACCAACGCGGACGTGGTTTTCGTGGAAGTCGGCGGAACGGTCGGAGATTTTGAGAACCAGGCTTATCTGGAAGCGTGTCGCCAGCTTGCCTACGAGGAAGGCGAAAACTCCGTCACGTTCGTTGTCCTGACGTACGTCCTGGAGCCGGGGGCTTTGGGCGAGCAGAAATCAAAGGCGGCGCAGTTGGGGATCAAGCGGCTGATGGAAGTGGGGATCATGCCGCACATCATCGCCTGCCGCGCCGCCAGCCCGGTCAAGGAAAAAGTCCGCGAGAAGATCTCGATGTACACGAACGTGCCGATGCGGCGAGTGGTTTCGATGCACGACGTGGACAGCATCTACACGATCCCCGATGCGTTGAGGACGGCCGGGATCGACCGCGAAGTGCTGACATTGCTGAACCTGCACGACCGCGTGGACCAGGGCAAGGACGATCAGGCCCGGATGAAATGGCGAGGCTTCGTTGACCGCATCAACAAGCCGCGCAAGGACGTGACCGTCGCGGTCACCGGCAAATACACCGCTCTGCGGGATGCGTATGCGTCGATCATCAAGGCATCGGAGCATTGCGGCGTTCATCTCGGCGTGAACGTCAATTTCAAGTGGATCGACACCACTTTGATCGACGCGGCCAACGTTGCCAAGCGATTGGCCGATTGCCACGGCATCATCGTTCCCGGCGGCTTCGGCGTGCGCGGGACCGAAGGCAAGATCGAATGCATCCGATACGCCCGCGAAAACAAGGTTCCCTATCTCGGGCTGTGCCTCGGGTTCCAAATGGCGGTCATCGAATTCGCCAGGAACGCCTGCGGCATCGAAGGGGCCAACAGCACTGAATTCGAGAAGAGTTGCCGCAATCCGGTCATCGATATCCTGCCGGAACAAAAGAAAATCGAAGGCCTCGGCGGCAACATGCGTCTCGGCGGCAAAGACGTGGAGTTGAAACCCGGAACGCTCGCGTTCCAACTCTTCGACGGCGCTCGCACCATCCGCCTTCGATTCCGCCACCGATATGAAGTCGATCCCCGGTACGTCAAAACGCTTGAAGACCACGGCATGATCTTCAGCGGCAAGCATCCCACCCAGCCGATCATGCAGATCCTGGAACTGCCGCAGGAAGTCCATCCCTATTTCGTGGGGACGCAGGCCCATCCGGAATTGACAAGCCGGCCCCTGCGCCCGCAGCCGCTGTTTTTGGGATTCTGTCGCGCGGCCCTGGCGTTTTCGCAGGATAAAAGCCGGCAAGTCCAGGCGGTGTGAGGGGCATGCCGAATGCCCTTGGACTTCGCTCAGGGCATTGGGCATTCCCTTGTCCCAACCGCAATTGCTGCGATAATCCGCTTCGGGGTGTTTTAGCGTTTTTGCGCACTCGTGGCGGCGACGGAAATCACACAACTTCTGGCCAGCCTCAAGAGCGGCGACCGCACGGCGGTGGCGGCCAAGCTCATGCCGCTGGTCTATGATGAATTCAGGGCCCTGGCGGCGCGGCAACTCCGCCGCGAGCGGGCGAACCATACCCTCCAGCCGACCGCCCTGGTTCACGAGGCGTATTTGCGGCTGATCGATCAGACCCGCGTCGATTGGCAGGGCCGGACGCACTTCTTCGCGGTGGGGGCGCAGGCGATCCGCCGAATCCTGGTGGATCACGCCCGGCAGAGGAAACGGCAAAAGCGCGGCGGGGCGCCGAGCGCGTGGAACTCGATGAATCGGTCGCACTGGCCCCCGAGCGCAGCGAGGAGATTCTCGCCCTCGACGAGGCGATGGAAAAGCTGGCCAAGCTCGATGCCCGTCAAGCCGAGATCGTGGAAATGCGGTTTTTCGCGGGCATGAGCGTCGAGGAAGTGGCGCAAACCCTTGGAGTTTCCAAGCGCACCGTCGAGGGGGATTGGACGATGGCACGAGCCTGGTTGATGCGGGAACTGAGCCGGTAGAATATAGCGGTGAGCATGACTTCCGAGCGATACAAGAAAGTCAAAGAAGTCTTTCTGGCCGTGTGCGAGCATCCCGATGCGGAGCACGACCAGATCGCGGCCCGTCTTTGCGGCGACGACGCGGAACTCAAAGCGGAGGTGCAGTCCCTCCTGGAATCCCATCGCAATGCCGCCCGGGGCGGGAGCACCGTCTATCTCAGCCAAACCGCCGAGCCAAGCAGCGCGACCACCGAGCCCGACCCACCCGCGATCGGCGACGACCTCCAATCGTCACAGCCACAGGGCAACAGGGATGCCAAGCCATCGGCCAAAAAGCCGGCTTCGGACATGTCCTACCGTTCGCACAGACTCGCACGCCGGCGGCACGGTCCATGGTGACACGGCCAATCTCACCGGCAGGGGGCGATTTGAATCCGGCACTGTATTGGCCGAGCGTTATCGCATCGTGAGTCTCCTGGGTCTGGGCGGGATGGGCGAGGTCTATCGCGCCGATGACATCACCCTCGATCAGCCGGTTGCGCTGAAGTTCCTGCCGCCGTCGTATGAATCGAACCCCGCCTGGCTGGAGCGGTTTCATAACGAAGTGCGGCTCTCGCGCCAGGTGACGCATCCCAATGTCTGCCGCGTGTTTGACCTGGGTCAGGTGGAAGGCGAGCAGTTCATCTCGATGGAATTCGTGGATGGGGAGGCCACTGGCATCCCTGCTGCGGCGGATCGGGCGCCTGCCGCGGGACAAGGCGGTTCAGATCGCCCGGCAACTTTCGCCGGCCTCGCCGCCGCCCACGACAAGGGAGTCCTGCATCGCGATTTGAAACCGGCCAACGTGATGCTCGACGGCCGGGGACAGGTGCGGATCACCGATTTCGGAATTTCCGGCCGCGTGGACGGCGGTCACGATGCCACGGCCGGAACGCCCGCATACATGGCCCCCGAACAGTTCACCCAGGGCGACGCCACCGTTCGCAGCGACATCTATTCCCTGGGCTTGGTGCTCTACGAGATCTTCACGGGGCGCCCGGCGTTTTCGGCGCATTCGATGCCGGAGTATTCCCGCCTTCATCGCAGCACTCCGCCAACGCATCCCTCGACGTTTATCGAGGACATGGACCCGCTGGCCGAGCGGGTGATCATGCGTTGCCTGGAGAAAGATCCGAGCAAGCGTCCGGGCAGCGCGCTGGCGGTGGCGGCGGCGTTGCCGGGCGGCGATCCGCTGGCCGCGGCGCTGGCGGCGGGTGAAACGCCCAGCCCCGAAATGGTCGCCGCGGCGGGCGACACCGCCGGCATCAGCACCCTCCGCGCCGGTGTTCTGCTTGGACTGGCGCTGCTGGGCCTGGCGATCGTGATCGCGCTGGCCGGCCGCGGGTTTCTGCTGCCGCAGGTGCCGGCGAACGTGCCGCCGGAGGTCTTGGCCGATCGGGCGCGCAGCGTCCTGGTCGCCGCGGGTTTTTCGGATTCCCTGAGCACTCACGCCCAGGGTTTTGCGCTGGACGAGCAATACATCGACTGGGTGCAGGCAACCGATCACTCGGCGGCGCGCTGGCGACATCTTGCCGGGCCGCGCCCCGGGGCGGTGATGTTCTGGTATCGCGAAAGTCCCAAGTACATGATCTCCAAGGACGACATCGGCATGGTGACGCTGGACGAGCCTGCCCGTAGCGTGCCGGGGATGCGCACGGTTGTCGTGGACGTGACCGGCAACCTCAAGAGCCTGGAGGTCGCTTCCTCGCAACGCCGAATTCCGCCAAACCGCAAGCGGTCCACCGGCAAAGGCCGATTTCTCGCCGCTGTTCAAGCTGGCGGATTTGCACCCGGAGGATTTCGTTCCGATCGAACCCACCACCACGCCGCCCATGTTCGCCGACACCCGCCTGGCCTGGCGCGGGCATTATCCCGAGCGGCCCAATGATGAGGTCGTCATCACGGCGGCGTCGTTCCAGGGCGCCCCGTCTTTTTTCAGATCATCGAGCCCTGGAAGGCCGAAGCGGCCCAAATGGGAATTGAGCCATCCTCGGACATTCCCATCGGCCGCAACATCATTTTGCAGGCAACGCTGATCCTCGTCGTGACCGGCAGCGCACTGGTTCTGGCCTGGCGGAACGTTCGCGCCGGGCGCGGCGATTCCGGCGGCGCGCAGAAGCTCGCCGGTTTGTTTCTGATCCTCGGAATCCTCATCTGGGTGCTCGGCGCCAGCCATATCCCGGAGCTGTTTCTGGAGATGCGGCTCTTCTTCCGCGTGCTCGGATTCATCCTCGTCCCGGCGGGGATTGTCTGGATGTTTTATCTGGCCCTGGAGCCGTACGTCAGGCGCATCTGGCCCGAAACCGTGATTTCCTGGAGCCGGCTGCTGACGGGCCGGCTGGATGACCCGCTCGTGGCATCGCACGTGCTCGTCGGTTTGGTCGTCGCCGCAGCGGTCACCGTCATTGGCGAACTGGCCAATATCGTGTCGATGCACCTCGGCCACGCCGCGGCGGTCACAAACATTTCGCTGCTGGTTCGTTTCATGGCCAAGGAGAATCCCGCCGCCATGTCGTTGCGGGCCCTGCTCGAAGCGCTCTACATGGGATTGCTTTACCTGCTGTCGCTCGTGCTGTTCCAATTGGTGATTGGCCGGAGGTGGATCGCATCGATTACGTTTGTTCTTCTCGCCTCGGCCAGCATCGCGTCGCAGCAATGGCCGGATGTCGGCTGGGTTCCGTGCCTGCAATCGCTGCTGGTGACCGGGCTGATTCTGCTGCTGCTCGTGCGCTTCGGACTGGTCGCGACGCTGGCGGCGCTTTGGGCCATCTATCTGCTCCGCGACGTTCCCGTGACCGGCGACATGATGGCCTGGTACGCCCGGCAAACGCGCTTCGCCGTGGGTCTGCTATCGGCGGTGGCACTGGCGGCGGCGATCGTGGCGACGCGCGGTTCGCGTCACAAGCCCGCGCCGGCTTCCACGCCCCGGCCATCCGGCGCTGGCGGCCGGGTATAATCTCCGCATGCCCCGCTTCATCGCGGCCATCGACCAGGGCACCACCAGCATGCGCTGCATGATTCTGGACCGCGATGGTCCGGTCGCCTGCGGCAGAAGGAACACCGCCAGATCTTCCCCAGCCCAGGCAGGGTCGAGCATGATGCCCTGGAAATCCTGAAGCATACCGAGCAGACAATCGGCGAAGCGGTGGCAATGGCGGGGGCCAAGCGTGGCGACATCGCCGCCGTCGGAATCGCCGATCAACGCGAAACAACCGTCGTCTGGGACCGCAACACCGGCAAACCCCTCTGCAACGCCATCGTCTGGCAGGACACGCGCACCAAGCCGATCTGCGACGAGCTGGCGGCGGGCGGCGGCATCGATCGCTTTCGCGCCGTGACCGGCTTGCCGCTGGCAACCTGCTTTTCCGGGCCGAAATTGCGGTGGGTTTTGGAAAATGACGCTTCGATTCGCCAAGCCGCCAGACGCGGCGACGCCCTGTTCGGCACGATCGATTCGTGGCTGATCTGGCATCTCACCGGCGGCGTGCGCGGCGGCCGGCACGTAACCGATGTGACCAACGCCAGCCGAACGATGCTGATGAACCTCGCAACCCTGCGCTGGGACGAGTCCATGATCGAGCATCTCCACGTCGAACCGAAGATGTTGCCGCGGATCACGCCTTCGATCGACTCCGAGGGATGGGGGCGCACCATCCCCGGCGGGAGCTTCGGCGATTCGATTCCCATCTGCGGAAATCTCGGCGATCAGCAGGCCGCCCTGTTCGGCCAATGCTGCTTCGATCCCGGCGAATCGAAGAACACCTATGGAACCGGCTGTTTCCTGCTCCTCAACACGGGCACAACGCCGGTGACATCCACCCGCGGGCTGATTACGACCGTCGCCTGCCAGCGCGCCGGCGAAGCGGCGCGATACGCCCTGGAAGGATCGGTCGCCATGGCCGGTTCGCTGGTCCAATGGCTGCGCGACAACATGAAGATGATCCAAACCTCGGCGGAGATCGAATCGCTTGCGGCCGATGTCCCCGACAGCGGCGGGGTCTACATCGTCCCGGCGTTTTCCGGACTCTTCGCGCCTATTGGCGCAGCGACGCCCGCGGCATCATTGCGGGTCTGACCGGCTTTTCCAATCGCCATCATCTCGCCCGCGCCGTGCTGGAAGCGGTCGCCTTCCAAACCCGCGACGTTGTCGATGCCATGATCGTCGATTCAAACAGGCCACTGACGCGCATGAAAGTGGATGGCGGCATGACCGCCAACGCGCTGCTCATGCAATTCCAGGCCGACTTGCTCGGCGTGCCGGTCATCCGCAGCAAGGTGCGAGAAACGACAGCCCTTGGCGCCGCTTACGCGGCCGGATTGGCGGTGGGATTCTGGAGCGATCTCGACGATTTGCGATCCCAATGGCGTGCCGATCGAACCTGGGAGCCGGGAATGTCGCCAAGCGAGCGCGATCGCCGCATGGCCGGCTGGCACAAGACCATCGAGCGCGCGATGGGCTGGGAGTGAGGAATAAAACGAGTTGTCAGGCCGCGCCGCGCAACCTCTTGAGTTGCAGCCGCTGCATTTCGACGCTGATCTGCTGCATCGTCTTGCGGGCGGCCGCATTGCTCTGAGGGACGAGAAAGCCGTAGCGGAATTTGCCGTCACGCCTCTCCTGCACGGTCTGCACCCGCGCGGACGCCTCGAAGGTTTGTCCTTCGCCCGTGAACCGGATATTCACCAGCGACCCAAGGTTGAGCTTCCTCGATGTGATGGCGGCAAAGCCTTCGGGGCTGATGTCCAGGACTTGGCATCCGGGCTCTTTGTTGACGTGAACGACAAACCCCGAGGTGACAAGAGAGACGCGATAGGTCTGGCGGCTTTCGGCGGAAACCGGTTCACCGTTGCGCCGGAACGCAATCACGCAGGGCTCGCTGGTCCGGATCTCGGTTACCACCGCTCCCTGTTGGAAGAATTTCCCGCGCACCTCGCAATAGGCGTTGACATCGCCATTCACGGCCGGCGCGATCGGTTCCTCAAATTCGGCCACGAAGCAGGTCGCATTGGATTCGATCACCTTGCCGGGATGAAGAACACGCCGTTTCGACGGCGAAGGAATCAGAAGATACATCTCGTTTCCAACACAAAGCATGGTGATTCTCCTCGTTCAGTCCCTTGGACAAACTTCGTTGCATGAGGCATCACAAGTATCGGCATTGTCCAAATGCTGTTATACGAGGATTTTCCCCGATCGATTGCCAGCGGAAGGTTGCATGGTGTTATCGGCCGCTTGTCCGCCTCGGCGCGGAGCAATCATACAGATAGACCATCGCCCCCGGCTCGGAATGCTGGACGATCGGAACCCCAATGTCAGAGAACGCGGCCACCGTATATTGGTGCACGTCGAACTCGCCGCCCTCAGCGTGAATCAGGATCACCCATACGCGCTTTGTGCCGGCAAAAGGTTTTACGTCGTCCAGAATGTCTCGCGGCCCCAGGATCTGCGGCTGGATGTGCAACGCGCCGGGCCGGTCAAGATCGGCCGGCCAGTCCGATTGCGATTGATACAGACGAAAGGATTCCTCGGCGAAATGGGTTAGATAAAGTTCGTCGCCGCCGTGCCATTGGCTGGCGACCCAGCGGTAAGCCGGCAGGGATTCCTCGCGCCCGGCGGGGAAAAGAGGTAGCCGTTGGCGCGCCGGGCCGAGGGAAGCAGGATCATGCCCGCCATCGCCAGCGCCGCGATCTTCCCGGCCAGGTTTGTCCACAGCGATTCGAAGGCAACCGCGATCAGCAGGAGATACTGCGGCACGAAGAACAGCGCCAGGCGATCGCCAAAAGGATATCGCTTCATCGCCGAAGCCAGCAGAACCAGCGGCAGGGGGGCGGCCAGAATCAGCAGATTGTCGCGGCGTGCTAGGGCGACGGTCAGACCGACGATCAATCCCAACACCGCCGCGTCGGGATAATCCAGCCACATTCCGCCGGGGTTGCGGGCGATGGATGTCAGGCACGAGATAGTCCACGTGAATGCCGCGATCGGCCAGTGCGGCATGAAGGCATCCTGCTGGGCCCAGTAATATACCAGATGCGGATAGGCCTCGCCGCTGGCGAATTGCCGAACGAAAATCAGATATTCCGCGGCGAACACGCTCGCCCAGATCAAGCAAACCCAAAGACCCTGGCGAAGGTGCGCGCCGTTGCCGGATCGACGCATCCGCCAAATGACGATTGCTCCGGCGCCGGCCAGCACGAATATCGATGGATACGACAGGAATATTCCCGCGACGCCGACGAGCGCGGCCATCGCCGCTCGGCGAAACGTTGGAGTCTCCATCCATCGCAGAACCGCCAGGGTGATCGCCAGCGAGAGAGCCACGTCGCAGGAATAGGGCTTCAGTTCGTTGGAGTAATAAATCAGCGGACCCAGAAAAGTGAACATCGCCACGGCCGCGACAGCGCTGCCCGGCCGGAGCAACCGCCGTGCAACGGCCAACATGAGCGGCAATGAAGCCAGGCCAAACACAAGCGAAACCAGCCGCAGGGACCGCTCGCCGCCTCCGAACAGGCGCGTCGTCAGATGAACCAGCACCAGAAATCCCGGCGGGGCGGCCTGCCAATCCTCCAGCGGCCGAAACAGCAGATCATGCAGGTTGCGGCTGAGGAGGCTGTTGGCCAGATAGATTTCATCGAGCCAAAGGGATCGCCAGTGAATCCACCTCGCCAGCCGCAAAACGGCCCCGAAGGCGATGATGGCCCACAGGAGGGCGCTCGTGCCGCCGGACCAGGCGATTTTGCGGGAACTGCCGGATATGCTCGCGGGCTCGGCCAGGGCGGTCATCGCGCGTTATGTTAACCGAGGCTTCGGAAATTGCTCAAGCGGCCGCCGCCGCTATATTGGCGGCTTGAATCATCTACAATTTTTTGGCGGAGATAGGTTTTATGAAACGATGGCACTTTCTTTTTGCGATTGGTTTGGGTCTGGCGAACTTGACGTGGGTATCCAACGTCCGCGGGGACGGGGCGACAGCCGCGCCCGACGGCGCAGCCGAGCGGCAACGAACCCGCCGATGTGGCCGCGCCCAAGCTCGGCCCGGATGGACAACTGGAGCATCACTTCAAGGAGAAGCACGAGGAATTCCTGCTGCGACGCACCCAGGGCAAGATCGGCGTGCTGTTCCTGGGCGACTCCATCACCGAAGGATGGCACTGGTGGGGAAAGACCATTTGGCCGAAATATTATCCGCAACTCGACGCGGCCAACTTCGGCATCGGCGGCGACCGGACGGAGCACGTTCTTTGGCGGATCGAAAACGGCGAGCTTGACGGAATCAGCCCGAAGGTCGTGGTCCTGCTGATCGGGACCAACAACATCGGATATCCAGCCGACGAAATCCTCAAGGCCGACGAAAAGATCGTGCAGGAGATTCATGACAAGCTGCCGCAATCCAAGGTCCTGATCATGGGAATCTTTCCCCGAGCGGACAAACGGGCCGGCTCGCCCCCCCTCATGCAGGCCAAGATCAAGAAGGTGAACCAAGGCCTGGCGAAGCTGGACGACGGCAACAAGACGCGATTTCTGGACATCGGCGACAGGTTTCTGGATTCCGACGGCAACATTCCCCATGAGATCATGGCCGATTCCCTGCATCCGACGGTAGCGGGCTACGAGATTTGGGCCGATGCGATGAATCCATTGCTGTATGAGATGCTGCGCTGAGCGAACCGGCCGGGGCGGCACGTTACAGAAAGTTACAAAACGTTACACTTTTTCGATTTTCACTAGTGAACGCTAAGTTACATGTTATCTCGTAAGCGTATTACTTTCTACAGGTTATGGCATTTTATGAGTGCGTACACGGGATGAGTTGGCGAGAAGGTGTATCACCGGGCTCAACTGTATCATTGGTGGGATTTTGCATTGGGCCACACCTATGGCCCGACCCGGATTGATCGCGACCTGTTTAATGTTCCTAATGGGCGATTGAAACTCCAGCGCTTACCGGGCATGCCATTTCAGCAAGACGGCGCTCAACGTTACGTCGGACCCCCTTTTCGATGAACGTGACGAGCTTCAATATAAGTCGGTTTTGGTCGCGGATTTCGCATTCCCAAACCACTAATACGCGCCAGCCCAACCGACGAAGGCTCATCCGTTGACTTTGGTCGCGCTTACGCGTTCGATTGAACTTTTGCTGCCACAACTCGACATTCGAGACGGGGAATGAACGTCCCGCCTTGCAACGGTGTCTGTGCCAGAAGCAACCGTGGACAAATACGATGCAGCGGGGACCGCGCATGACGATGTCTGGATGTCCAGGTAGACTGCGAAAATGGACTCGATAGCGGTAGCCGAGCCGGGCGAGAAGGCCGCGGACAAGCCGTTCGGGTTTTGTGTCGGTGCTATGGACGCGCCGCATCCGATCAGACGTCCGGCCGTCCGTGAAATAGCGGTCAACTTGTGAACCGGAACCGATCACCACAGTGAAGACTATAGTCCGTGGCGATTTATGTCTGTGGACAATAGTCTTCGCGGCATGGCCCTGACCCAGCTTTTCGCCACGGCGCTCAAGCATTACCGCGAAGCGGTGGGAATGACTCAGGACGAACTTGCGGCGCAGGCGGGTCTTGATCGGACGTACGTCAGCCAGTTGGAGCGAGGCCTAAAGAGCCCAACGCTGACATCGTTGGAGAAGCTAGCAGGGTGCCTGGGCGTTGAAGCACGGATGCTTCTGCGTGATCGGAAGGGGATGAACGCTCTTCGCGTTCCGGAAGACTACGTCGTCCGCCCAATCGATCATTTGGAATTCATGCGGCGGGGGGAGCGCATTGAAGTGCCGACGCTTACCCTTACTTCCGCGATAAACGTCGCGCATGAGTTGATCGACGACATGTATGCAGTCGATCTCGATGTCGCAAGGACTCTCGGGATGCGTAATCTTAGCGCCTTCGTTGGTGAACTCGTCGCGGCGGCGGTTGCAAAAACCGGGAAGGGATTGTTTCAGAAGAATCCTCACCAGGACGGCTATCCAGACCTTCTTTTGATGGACGCGACCGGAAAGCGCGAATGGGAACGACTCAAGGGCAGGCTGAATGACAAGTCGCCGTTTAGTCCGTTTCCGGGCGGCGGAATCGAGGTAAAGGCGACCTGTGGCAGTGTGCCTACCCCTGCTGTCTGTCGGCGTAGAAAAATCGAACGGCCAGGAATCGGAGATTCCCGAATCAGTTGTCTTACCGGCTACGATTGGAAAGCACATCATCGCGAGACAAACAACCTATTGGGAGTTCTATGGGACTTTATCAAAGGGAGGCCGAGGGTTTCTGCGATGTTCTTTTCCAGTGACCTCGAAGAAAGCGACTGGGGAAAAATTGTACAACCCAAAGCAGGAGGGGGTAGAACGACAAGCGTTTCAATTATGGGCCACTCAGGCATCCGTAAGATGTACCAAGGTTGGCTGTGCGTCCTCGCCGCTGGTGGATACGCGGAGTTTCTGAATCAACGCAACGCCGGCGATGCGATTCCGGTTGGCTCAGCGGGGAAAAGCGATCCCGCAAAGCCCAACCTTCGGGCCCCGCCGCGATAGATCTTCACAACGTGATCGACGATCACCTTAAAGCCAGCCGGCGGAATGCTCTCGCCGATAATCTCGCGAATGGTCTTGTCGCTTACGGCGCGGCGATCGTTCCTCTTCCATTCATAGGGGAATTGATCCACCGTATGAATGCGGAAGGCTTCAAACAAGGAGAGAACCCTGTTTTGCGTGGGATGCAGCTTGTTGTCGCTGCATGCATACGACAGATTGCGAGTTAGCGCGCTGGCGGGTTTGTCGAGCGACATGCGCTTGTATGCGGACGTATATCCCTTCATCAGCACGAATTCGCCGTTTCGCTTAACGCTTGGACGGGGAAGCATTTCGCCGCATCGCAGGCAAAAGAGCGGCGTTTCGCGCGACGCCCGGTTAATCCCATGCCGATCACGTTGCGCGGAGTGTGCGGGGTTGGCGTCAAAGCCGCATTTCACGCACTGATTATCAAACGCGCTTCGCTCCGGCGGCGTATTGCTTACCCACCAATACTTCATTTGATCCAGCAGAGGTACTCGGTGATACGGAATTTCTGACCGAGCCCGCTCATCGCACCCCGCATCGAGACTCGGCAAGCCATCAAGCGCGTCACGGACAGTAACCCATTTCGCGGTCGCGTTCCGGCCCCACTGCGAATGCGTTCGTGGCGGCATGAAGCTTTCGCATTCACGGAGCCAATTCACCAGGCGAGGCGCTTTAGAGAATACCGTGACAAGTCGTTGCCGGCACTGCGGTACGCCATAGTCGGCGAACTCCACCACCTGCGCTCGACCGTGGTATGCGCTCCCCAATTCCTCTCGGATGAAATCGATGACGTTAACCGCCTCGCCAGCGCCATTCACAATGATCGTGTCAGCCATCTCTGGTACGTTTTCGAGCAGCACAATTTCCGGCTGAAGGCACTTGGCAAGCTCAATCGTCGGAATGATCAGCCGATTCCGTTGATCCATATGGGGCTTGCGGCCCGCGCGGATCTCACTCAACAGTTTGCCGCGACCGTTCTTTGACATGCCTTGGCAAGGGGGCGTCGCATAGAAAAGCGTAAGCTCCTCGCCTCCCAATCGATCACGAGTCCGTTCTTCGATCCGGTCGATGGACTTCCAAATGTCACCGGTAATCGCCAACGTGCCGGGAAAGTTGTGCTGGAATACGGCGTGCCGCTCATGGAGCTTTTCGTTGGATACAAGAATGTCAAACCCGCCATCGCGGATCGCGAGATCGCCGATCCCGCCGGACGTGAACAGACTGATGGCTGTCATTCTCTTTTCAGGCATGATGAAGACTATAGTCTGCACGCAACGCGATTGTCAACAGGTCTATCTTTGCCATGCCGGTGAGAATAATCCCTTGAGACCGAACGAGCAATCCGCGGAGCGAGAGAGGATCGTCGCTGGGCGGGAATCATCGAACGGCTGGAGCGAGTCACGCGGGATGATGGCTAGGAGGTTTGCTTTGGTTGAGTCTGCCTGTAAACCCACCGCTACTGTGCAATCGAAGTGCCCGTTAACAGGAAGTACATATTGCCTCTCGCGATTGCTTCGACCAAAAAACCTGCCCGACGCACAAAACGACAATTCGCTCCCGTGCGATTCGGCAACATTGCGGTATTTGAATCCAGAGAGGCGTCCTATGTCATCGCACGCCGACGGGAACCAGCAGATCGATTGAACCTGTCGTGGCAATCGGCGCTAACGCCGGAGGGAGCGGATCGCCGTGCTCCAGGCAGGACTCGGCAATCTTGCGAGCAAGTCCCTGGGCGATCTCGGTGGCTTCGGTGATGGTACGCCCTTCGGCAACCAAGCCGGGAACGTCCGGGCTTGTGGCCAGGAAACCTCCTTCCTCCAGCGGCTCCACGCGCAGTCGAATCGTCGCTTCGTCCATAGGGGTCTCTCCATCACGAAATGCCCCCCCAGCCAAAGGCCTGCGTCACGGACCACTAAATTTAGTAGCACGTTCCAAGTTTGCAATGACCTATTTACGCTTCTACTGTCTTGCGGGTGGACCGAGGATCGCCGACGCCAATGCCGCAAAGCGTTTCATCCCCCGATTTGTCCCAAACGCGGCTAGGAGCGAGATTCTTCGAACAGCCGGCCGTGGAGGTCGCGAAACAGTTGCTCGGCGTGATCATGAACCGCCGGCTGGGCGGCCAAATTCTCCGGGCGCGAATCATCGAAACCGAAGCCTATCTCGGTCCGAAAGACTTGGCGTCCCATTCCTGCAAAGGCCGCACCACCCGCACGGAAGTCATGTTCGGCCCGCCCGGCGCGCGTATGTCTATTTCATCTACGGTACGTACGACATGTTCAACGTGATCGTCGGAGTCCCCGGTGAAGCCGAGGCGGTGCTCTTCCGAGCTGCCGAAGCCCTCGACGGCTGGCAAGCCGATCTCTGCGGCCCGGGAAAACTCGCCCGCGCATTTCGAATCACCGCGCCGACAACGCTTCGGACCTGACCCGAGACGAAATCTTTTTCGAATCGGATCCCGATTACCGCCCGCGAGTATTGAAAACCAAGCGGATCGGCGTGACCTACGCCAAGCACTGGCAACACCGGCTTCTGCGTTTCATCGATGCAAAGAGCCCCGTCGCCTCGAAATTGCGGCGATGAGACCGCGAATTAGCCAACCGATGGGTGACGGGCGGATAATCGTCCAACGGTGAGCGCTAGACCTATCCCGACGGCGCGGGATTGCGCAGCTTCCAGCAGTCCGGTATCTGCCTCGCCGTAACGCATGAGAGGTTTATTCTACCTGACGGAGGATGGAGGTGTAGTCGGCCTTCCGCGTTTCGGGAAACGCAATCAACCGTTGTCATGGAGTGTAGAAATGCTCCCGGTTTTGGGTAGGGGGTCGGTTTGATGCTTCGCTGACAATCCTTGCCGGACGCGCGGCCCGCAGGCGGGCCGGCTAAAAATCTTTCGAGCCAATTCCCCGTTTTTGGCGGGGCTTGACCGGGGATATTCCTTGTCGTGTAATGGAACCGGTGTCTGTTTGCGGCGATCACTTTCCTGGTTCCATTGTTTATATGGGGTCCGTAGTTATGCGAAGTCTCTCGGCTCCTTGCAACCGATCGTTCCGCCGCCTGTTCCGCCTGTTCGATTCACTGCCAAAAATATTGTGCCTGGTGTGCGTGGGGGTGACTGGGGCGATGGGGCCGGGGATTGCGCTAGCGGATGGGAGCGGCGGCAAGGCGGCTGCGGAAAAGACCTATTCGGTGAGCTTTTTTGCTCCGGTGTTTGAGAATCGGGCCGGGCAGCCGACGGCCAACGCCGCGTTGCAGGCGGCCTGGACCGAAATCATCGGGGACACCGAGGTCGATCTTGGACAAAGCAAAGGCATGTACGTCGGCCCGGTCGGGGACGTTTCGGTCTCACATCCCAGAATCTCCGATCTGAACGTGACGGGTGCGGCTGTTTATTCCGAAAGCGCGATCCTGGCGATCGATCAGGCGATTGTGCGCAGCCTGAACGCCCAGGGTTACGGGGCGGTGCTGGCCGTGCCCAGCCCTAATGACATCGATCCGCAGGACCAGAGCGATTTGCGGCCGCACCGGAACGGCACGCTGCATCTGTTCATCTCGATTCCCACCGCGGCCACGGTCAGGACCGTGGCAACGGGCAAACGGTTGGGTTCGTCGGCTTCGCGCGTCAACAACCCGGCATACGAGCGGATCGTTAAGAACTCGCCGGTGCAGGCCAACGCGGAGGTCACCGACGAGAGCACGCCGTTTTTCAATCAGCAGGTGATCAACGATTACGTGGATCGGCTGAATCGGCAGCCGGGGCGGCGGGTGGACGTGGCGCTTTCGGCGGCGGATGCGCCGGATCAGTACACGTTGGATTATCTGGTGAACGAGATGAAGCCGTGGTACGGATACGCGCAGGCTTCCAACACCGGACCGATCAACACGCCGAGCTGGCGCGAGCGAATTGGGTTCGTGGACAACCAACTGACGGGGAACGACGACATATTCAACGTGGACGTGGTCAGCGACCTGGACCATTCCACCAACGTCACGGGCTCGTACGAATTTCCGCTGGTTCCCAACAGCCCGCGTTTCGGCACCGATCGGCTGCGGGGGCGGGTTTATGGAACGTGGGACCAATACACGGCGGCGGATTTGGGATTCGCCGGCGACAGCTTCAGCGGCGACGACTACTCGGCGGGCATCGAGGCGATTTTCAACGTGTATCAGCGACACAGCCTGTTCGTGGACATCATCGGCGGGGCTCGATATCAGGATTCGGACGTGAAGAGTTCCTTCGAGGAGACCAAGGCCAGCGCCGACTACATCATCCCGTACGCCGGGGTGCGGGTCGAGGATAACAAATTGACGTACAACTTCGCGGCGGCGATGAATGTGGAGGGGGGCATCACCTCAGCCGACGCGGCAACGCTGGAGCAAATGGGACGGGCCAGTCCCGACAAGACGTTCATCCTCGCCCAGCCGAATGCGCAGGGATCATTTTACATGGAGCCGCTGGTGGATCCGGGTGACTTCGACGCGGGTCACGGCACGTTCGCGCACGAAGTATACCTGTCGTTCCGGGGACAATGGGCGTTCAATTACCGGGTGATTCCGCAGTTCGAGCAGACGGCGGGGGGGTTCTATTCAGTGCGCGGGTATCCGGAGGCGGTGACGGCGGGGGACAACGTTCTGCTGGCGACGGCGGAATACCGGTTCCATCTGCCCCGAGCGCTGGGGATCGCGCCGAATCCGACGAAATTCAAAGTGTTCGGCGATCCATTCCGGCTGCTGCCGCAGCAGCCGTATCAGCGCCCGGATTGGGATTTGATTCTCCGCGGGTTCATGGATGGGGGGCAGGTCCTGCAGAGCAGCATCGTTTCGGGCGAGACAAACAATACGCTGTTCGGCGCGGGCGTTGGCGCGGAGTTGCAAATCTACCAGAACATCGACGTTCGCGGCGACTGGGCGGTGGCGCTGACCAATATAACCAACGAGGTTAAGACCGGAAGCAGCCGCTTTACGGTGCTAGTAACCCTGCTTTACTGAGGTTTTTGTGAACACGATACATCCCCGAGCCAGTGCAGTGGCAAACTCCCGGTGGACCCAACGGCGAGCCGCCCGCGCGAAAATCATCGTGGCCTGCGCGGTCGGGCCGATTGTGGCGGCGCTGTCGCCGTGGGCGTCGGCGGGCGTGCAGCTCAGCCGCGTCGCCGCCGGAAGCGCGTCGGTTTCGCAACAAGGTTCCATCACCACGATCCGCACGGGGACCAATAGCACGATCCTGTACTTCTCGAAATTTGACATCGCCGGCGGCTCGACGGTGAATTTTCTCCAGCCGTCGGCCGCGGGCCGGGTGCTGGATCACGTCACTTCGCCAACGCCGTCGTTGATCAACGGCACGCTGCAATCCAACGGATCGGTTTATCTCATCAACCCCGCGGGGGTCATTTTCGGGGCGGGGGCGGTGGTGGACGTGAATCGGTTTTATGCGGCGGCGGCGAACTTCTCCAACCAGGATTTTCTCAGCGGCATCGACCACTTCACGAGCGTCTCGGGGATGGTCTCCAACAGCGGCCAGATCCGGGCCAATCAGGTTTCTCTCATCGGCACGCAAGTGATGAACCAGGGGAACATCATCGCTCCGAACGGATACGTGGCGATGCTGGCGGGGTCGGACGTGCTGGTCAGCGTGGAAGGCAGCCACATCACGGCGAAGGTGGCCTCGGCGGCCCCAGTGGCGGGTTCGACGGCCGCGTCAGGCGCCGCCTCGGCCGCGCCCGATCTCCGCAATTCTGCGATGGCCGCGGGAGACGTTTATTCCCTGGCCATCCGGCACACGGGCAGCATCCAGGCGAGCAACGTCCTGATCAACGGCGGGGGAGGGCAGGTGCAAATCTCCGGGTCGATCGACGCGTCGAGCCACACCGCCGGCGCCGTTGGGGGGAACGTCGCCATCACCGGCGGAGAGGTCGATCTTGTTTCCGCCGACATCAACGTCTCCGGTCCAGCCGGCGGGGGTTCGGTGGAGATCGGCGGAGGAGCGCACGGCGGAGGTGATCTGCCGGATGCGCAGATCGTGTTTGTCGATTCCAACTCGAGCGTCGATGCCGACGCGACGGGCAACGGCTCCGGGGGATCGATCGCGCTTTGGTCCGAGGGCACGACGAGCGACGCGGCAACGCTGACGGCCCGCGGCGGCCCGCTGGGCGGCGACGGCGCGGCGCGACGAAGCGCGTGCGCTTTTTGAGAAATTGTTGACGCACCGCAACCGCCACGGTTTGCTGGCGGAACATATCGATCCCAAGACCGGCGAGCAGTGGGGCAACTTCGTGCAGACCTATAGCATGGTGGGGATGATCAATGCGGCGATACGATTATCGGTGCGCTGGGACCAAGCGTTCTGATCGTCCGGCAATTTGTCGCCAGCCTTAAAGGAGAATGCGATGATCAAGAAATGTCTGTTTCCGGTAGCCGGTTACGGCACCCGCTTCCTGCCTGCAACCAAGGCGCAACCCAAGGAGATGCTGCCCATACTTACCAAACCGTTGATCCAATACGGTGTTGAGGAAGCGCTGGAAGCGGGGATGAACAACATCGGTTTCGTCACTGGTCGCGGCAAGCGTGCCATCGAGGACCATTTTGATATCACCTACGAACTGGAAGACCAGATCAGCGGCACCAGCAAGGAAGGGCAGCTGGACTCCATACGCGAACTGATCGACAAGTGCACCTTTTCCTATACGCGACAGAATCAAATGCGCGGGCTGGGCGATGCCATCCTGACCGGCGAGACGCTGATCGGCGAGAAAGCCTTTGGCGTGGTCTTGGCCGACGATCTTTGCGTCGGTGAACCTGTCGGGGTGATGGCGCAGATGGTACGCGTCTATGATAAGTATCGCTGCAGCGTTGTTGCTGTGGAGGAGGTCCCCGTCCAGGAAGTGGATAAATACGGCATCATCAGCGGCGTGCAATTGGATGGACAGCATATCCGGGTCGAACGTATGGTGGAGAAACCTGCTCCGCAGGATGCCCCGTCCAATCTAGCCGTCATCGGGCGCTACATTCTGACACCGGACATATTCGAAATCCTGCGCAACACGCCTCCCGGCAGAAACGGCGAAGTGCAACTCACGGATGCGCTGCAAACCCAGGCAAAAAACGGCAACGTGATCGCCTATCGTTTTTCGGGAAAACGATTTGATTGCGGCAACGTCGAGGGTTTCGTGGAGGCTACAAATTTCTTTTTCAGGCGCTGATCAATCGCGATGAACTCAAGGTGCATTACGGATATCCTGCGGCAACATGATATCCATGGCCCGGCTTGGGGGCGCCGGTTTCAGTGCCTCGGGTGTATGCTACAGCCACCGGCGATGGGCCATTGGGCCGTGCGAAAGGGCATATGAAGGTCAAATCTGGCTCTTCCAATCTTGGTAGCGTAGTTTCGATCCGCGGCAGCGTTGTGGATATGCGCTTTGATATCGCTTGCCGCCAATCTACTCGCTGTTTCATGCCAGGACGAATAAACAAATCGCGATCGAGGTACTTTCCCAGCTTGATGCACACCGCGTGCGCGGCATCGCGCTGACGCCCACGCAAGGCCTGGCGCGAGGCACGGTGGTGGAGGATAGCGGCGGGCCGCTAAAGGCGCCGGTCGGCAAAGCAATTCTCTCGCGCATGTTCGATGTGTTCGGCAATGTCATCGATCGTCAGCCTGCACCGTCCGGAATCGAATGGCGCAGCGTGCACAACGCCCCGCCCGCTGCTGGCCCGGCGCTCCACCAAATCCGAAGTATTTGAAACCGGCATCAAGGTCATCGATGTGCTGTCGCCGCTGGAACGCGGCGGCAAAGCGGGACTGTTCGGCGGCGCCGGTGTGGGCAAGACGGTGCTGCTCACCGAGATGATCCACAACATGATCGGGCATCAGGAAGGCGTGAGTATTTTTTGCGGTATCGGCGAACGTTGCCGCGAGGGCGAGGAGCTCTATCGCGACATGAAAGAGGCGGGCGTACTGCCGAACATGGTGATGGTGTTCGGCCAGATGAATGAACCGCCCGGCAGCCGCTTCCGCGTGGGCCATGCCGCCCTGACGATGGCGGAATATTTTCGCGACGACGAACACCGCGATGTGCTGCTGCTGGTCGATAATATTTTCCGCTTCATTCAGGCCGGCATGGAGGTATCGGGACTGATGGGCCAGATGCCGTCGCGCCTCGGCTATCAGCCCACCATGGGCACCGAGTTGTCGCAGCTGGAAGAGCGCATTGCCAATACCGACACCGGCGCCATCACTTCGATCCAGGCGGTATATGTGCCCGCAGACGACTTCACCGACCCGGCGGCGGTACATGTGTTCTCGCACCTTTCCGCCTCCATCGTGCTGTCGCGCAAACGCGCGAGCGAGGGCTTGTTCCCTGCCATCGACCCGCTGCAGTCCAGTTCCAAGATGGCCACGCCGGGCATCGTCGGCGAACGGCATTACGCGCTGGCGCAGGAGATCCGGCGCACGCTGGCGCAATATGCGGAACTCAAGGACATCATCGCCATGCTCGGCCTGGAGCAGCTTTCACCGGAGGACCGCAAGGTGGTCGGGCGCGCGCGCCGCCTGGAACGTTTTTTGACCCAGCCATTTTTTACCACCGAGCAATTCACCGGCTTTAAAGGCAAGCTTGTCAGCCTCAAGGAATCGCTGGACGGTTGTGAACGTATTCTGCGCGATGAATTCAAGGATTATCCGGAGAGCGCGCTGTACATGATCGGGAACATCGACGAGGCGGTTGCAAAAAAGAAAACTGAACCAATACCTGAAACCGAACAAACCGAGGCAGAGCATGCGGCCAGCACGCATGAATCTTAAGGTGCTCTTGCCCTACAAAGTCTTCGCCGAAAAGACCGGACGTGTCGCGCATCGTGGCGCGACACCAGCGAAGGCTCGTTCGGACTGCTGCCGCACCGGCTGGATTGTGTGGCGGCTCTGGTGCCGGGAATTCTGGTTTTCGAGACCGAGGCGGAAGGTGAGGTATATATGGCTGTCGATGAAGGCGTGCTGGTCAAATCCGGACAGGATGTACTGGTCTCGGTGCGCAATGCGATCGGGGGAACGGACTTGAGCAAGTTGCACGCGGCGGTGGGTCAGGAGTTCCTGAACCTGAACGATCAGGAAAAGAAAGTGCGTTCGGTGCTGGCGAAACTGGAAAGCGGATTCATACGGCGTTTCGCGGAGTTTCATCATGAGTGATGAACAAAATGACAAGCCCGCAGCGGACGAGAGCAAATTCGGCCAGCAGGTAGGCGAAATGGCGGCGCTCAAACTCAAGGCGCAGCGTCACACCACGCAAACCGTCTGGACCGGTCTGGGCATGATGGGGCTGGTGGGCTGGTCGGTGGCAGTGCCCACGCTGCTCGGGGCGGCACTTGGGATATGGATCGACAAGCACTATCCGGGCAGCCATTCGTGGACGCTGGCGTTGCTGGTCGCTGGCTTGTGCCTCGGCTGTTTTAATGCGTGGCACTGGGTGGACAAGGAAGACAAAGAAATCCACAGGGAGGGAGAAGACCATGACTGACACTTTGAGTATTATCTCGTCCCTGATCGCGGGCCTGTTGCTCGGTGGATTCTTTTTCGGAGGTCTGTGGTGGACGGTGCGCAAGGGTGTCAAATCGGAGCGAGTGGCGCTCTGGTTCTTCGGCAGCATGTTGCTGCGCACTGGCGTGGTCATGCTCGGATTCTATCTGTTGCTGGGCGACCAGTTGGCAGCGCTGCTGGCTGTGTCTGCTCGGTTTTTTCATCGCCCGCGCTGATCGTGACACTGCTCTACCCGCAGTCCGAACAAGCCAGTCCATTGGCACAAGAGGCAGATCATGCACCTTAGTCCAGACGATATCATTTTCTGGCAATACGGCTTGTTCAAGCTCAATGCCACCATCGTGTATACCTGGGGTCTGATGTGGTGCTGGTGGTCGGCTCGATACTGGTCACGCGCAAGCTTTCCCTGGAGATGCAACGCATCCGCGCTGGCAAAACCTGCTGGAAATCGTCGTCACCGGCATCGAGAAACAAATCGAGGAAGTTGGCCTGAGCCTATCCGCGAAAATATATCGGCTTCCTCGGCACGCTGTTCCTGTTTATCGCGACTGCCAACCTGTGCACCATCGTACCGGCTATGAACCGCCGACCGGCTCGCTCTCGACCACGGCCGCGCTGGCGTTCTGTGTGTTTGTTGCAGTGCCGCTGTTCGGCATCGAGGAGCAAGCGGCTGGGCGGGTATCTCAAGTCCTACCTGCAGCCGACCTTATCATGCTGCCGTTCAATATCATCAGCGAACTCTCGCGTACCCTGGCACTGGCCATCCGCCTGTTCGGCAACATGATGAGCGGGACGATGATCATCGCCATCCTGCTGACCATCACGCCTTTCATGTTTCCCGATCGCCATGAGCGTGCTCGGCCTGTTGACCGGCATGGTGCAAGCGTACATCTTCAGCATCCTGGCCACGGTTTATATCGCGGCGGCGGCACGTACCAGCAAGCCAAAGCCAGAAACGGATGCAGCACATGCGAAATGAACGCTTACAACGAAAGGAAATACCATGGATAGCATGACTCTCATCGCTGTAGCCTCGATCATCACCGCCGGACTCACCATCGCCATCGGCGGCATCGGCCCGGCGCTCGGTGAAGGGCGAGCCGTCGCCACTGCATTGAGCTCGCTGGCGCAACAGCCCGATGCCGCGGCGACCATCACCCGCACCCTGTTTGTCGGACTGGCCATGGTCGAGTCCATCGCGATCTACTGCTTCGTGGTCTCGATGATTCTGATTTTCGCCAATCCGTTCTGGAACCATGTCATCGCTCAGGCAGCCGGAAAGTAAACCATGTTGATCGACTGGTTCACTGTTGTCGCACAAATCGTCAACTTCCTCATTCTGGTGTGGTTGTTGAAGCGCTTTCTGTACAAACCCATTCTCGACGCGCTCGATGCGCGCGAGAAGAAGATTGCCAAGGAACTGGCAGATGCGGACCTGAAGAAGACTGAAGCCACAGAAGGAGCGCGACGAGTTCCAGCACAAGAATGAGGAGTTCGACCGGCAACGTGATGCACTCATGAACAAGGCAACGCAGGAAGCGCAAGCCGAACGTCAGCGGCTTCTTGACGAAGCGCGGGAGGCTGCCGACACCTTAAGCGCCAGGCGGCATCAGGCGCTGCTCAGCGATGCGCACAATCTGAACCAGGAGCTCAGTCAACGCACCCGGCAGGAAGTATTCGCCATCGCACGCAAGACACTGACGGATCTTGCCGCCTCCAGTCTGGAAGAGCGCATGGCCGGGGTATTCATTCGCCGTTTGCATGAACTGGATGAACAGGCGAAAAAGAATCTCGGCGAAGCATTCAAGTCAGCCTCCGCTCCTGCGCTCTTGCGCAGCGCGTTTGACTTGCCCGAGGCGCAACGCACGGCAATACAAAATGCACTCAACGAAACCTTCTCGGCGGCTATTCCTCTCCGTTTTGAGACTGCACCGGAGCTGATCAGCGGCATTGAGTTAATTGCGAATGGGCAGAAGGTTGCGTGGAGCATTTCTGACTATCTTGCAGCGCTGGGCAACAGCGTCGACGAACTTCTGAAACAGAAGGACAAGGCAGCAGCCGATGCCCAAGCCAAAACCGGGGCCAACCTGGCAACGAAGATTGGCAAACGTGCCTACGAGCTTTACGAGTTGCAAGGCCGAAAAGAGGGGCAATCAGTCCAGAACTGGGATGCGGCGGAACGCGAGATCCGAAGTGGGATTCCTGGCTCAAGCAAAGCTGAAGCCAAGCCAGAAGCTAAACCTGAAGCTAAGCCCGAGGCCAAGCCTGAAACCAAATCCGAAGCCAAGCCTGAAGCCAAGCCCGCAACTAAAGCTGAACCTGCAGCCCCTGCGCCCGCATCGAAGAGCACCTGACCGTGGAACCCGACAGCCTGCAAAATGTTCTCGATAATGCGCTGGCTGAAATTGGCCAAGCGCGGGAAACATACACGCCGCGACTGGCTCCGCGCGAAGTCGGCACGATCACCAGCATTGCTACGGGTATTGCCATGGTCTCCGGCTTGCCCGGCGTGAGCTTTGAAGAAGTGCTGAAGTTTCCCGGCGACATCTACGGTATTGCTTTCAACGTCGATGAAAAAGAGATCGGCGTCGTGCTGCTTGGCGATTACGCGCATCTGCAAGCCGGCGACGAAGTCGAGCGCAGGGGACATGTGGTGGACGTGCCGGTGGGAGATGGTTTGATCGGACGCATCATCAATCCCATGGGACGACCGCTGGACGGCAATGGTCCTATAGCTGCCGGCGCGCGCTTACCGGTCGAACGCCCGTCCGCTCCCATCATGGACCGTGCACCCGTCACCGTACCGTTGCAGACCGGCATCAAGGTCATCGATGCGCTCATTCCCGTCGGGCACGGCCAGCGCGAGCTGATTCTCGGCGACCGGCAGACCGGCAAGACCGCGATTGCGCTTGATACCATACTCAATCAACGCGGACAAAATGTGTTGTGCGTGTATTGCGCCATCGGCCAGCGCGCCTCCGGCGTGGCCAAAGTGATCGCCGCCTGCGCGAAAATGGCGCGCTGGAATATACCGTTGTGGTGGTAACCGAGGGCAATGATCCGCCCGGCCTTGCCTATATCGCACCCTATGCGGCAACCAGCATCGCCGAATATTTCATGGAGCAGGGCCGCAACGTGCTGGTGGTTTACGACGACCTCACACATCATGCGCGCGCCTATCGTGAGCTGTCGCTGCTGTTGCGCCGACCGCCCGGCCGCGAGGCTTTTCCCGGCGACATCTTTTACATCCATTCACGTTTGCTGGAACGCGCGACCCATTTGCTGGAGGAACTCGGCGGTGGCTCGCTGACCGCACTGCCCATCATCGAAACCGAAGCGCAGGATATTTCCGCCTACATCCCGACCAACCTGATTTCCATCACGGATGGACAAATCTATTTGTCGCCTTCCCTGTTCGAATTGGGCGTGCTACCGGCGGTCGATGTCGGCAAATCCGTTTCGCGCGTGGGCGGCAAGGCACAACGTGCGGCCTATCGCGCCGTTGCGGGTGATCTCAAACTCGCCTACGCCCAGTTCGAAGAACTGGAAACCTTTGCCAAGTTCGGCGCGCGGCTGGATGAAAACACGCGCAAGATTATCGAGCACGGACGGCGCATCCGTGCCTGCCTTAAACAGCCTGAATTTGCGCCAGTGTCCGTGCCCGCGCAAATCGCCGTGCTGCTGGCTTTGACTGCCAAACTTTTCGACAACGTGCCGCTGGATAAAATGAAGGAGGCCGAACAGACCGTGCACAAGGCTGCCGCAGACATTCCGCCGGAGGCATGCGCGCGCCTGGAAGCCGCCGACGAGTTGGGCGATAAGGATCGCAAACAAATTATCGATATCGCGCGCCAGGCGTTGGCAGTGTTTACGCCCGCGCCCGAACCTGAACCCGAAAAGAAAAAACATTTAGCCACAGAGGTCACAGAGGACACAGAGCAAACGGCGGGGGCACCATGACGTACCGCAAGAACTTCACAAGTCCGTTTCGATCTATGGGCAAGTCCTCAAAATGGAGAGGAACAACATCTTTCTCTGTGTACTCTGTGTTCTCTGTGGCCAAAACAGGTTTTGAAGACAAACAATCATGAGCGAATCCGCCGCCAGCCTGCGCCACAAAATCGCCAGTGCCGGCGATCTGGAATCCGTGGTGCGCACAATGAAAGCCATGGCTGCGTCCAATATCGGGCAATACGAGAATGCGGTGCGCTCCCTTGGCGATTACTACCGGACAGTGCAACTGGGTCTGGCTGCGTGTCTGCGGCACGCTAGTCCACCCGCAATCGCAAGACACAAGACGCATCAGAAAACCAATGCGATCGGCGCGATCGTATTTGGATCGGATCAGGGCCTGGTCGGTCAATTCAATGAAGCGCTGGTCGAGTTTGTTGTCGATACGTTGGTAAAGCTTCCGGGGAAAAAGACTGTCTGGGCCGTGGGCGAACGCATCCAGTCCCGTCTTGAAGAAACCGATCTGTCGCCGCTGGCCGGTTTCACTCTGCCGAATTCAATCAGCGCGATCACACCGCTGGTCGGACAGATACTGATCGAAATGGAAGCTCGCCGTGAAAAGGACGAAATCACACAGGTTTATGTTTTTCACAACCAGCCCAAAACCGGGGCGATATATTCGCCCGCAAGCCAGCGATTATTGCCGCTGGACGCTGTGTGGCGGCGCGATCTGGCGGCGATCAAATGGCCGACAGGCAATTTGCCGGAAGTCATGGGCGACGGTGTACGAACATTGCGGGCACTGGTACGCGAATATCTTTTTGTTTCGCTTTTCCGTGCCTGTGCGGAATCGCTCGCCAGCGAAAATGCCAGCCGCCTTGCCGCCATGCAGCGCGCGGAAAAGAATATCGACGAGTTGCTGGAAGATTTGAATCGGACGTTTCACCGTTTGCGCCAGAGCGGAATCGACGAAGAATTGTTCGATGTCATTTCCGGTTTTGAGGCGCTGTCGGTACCCTCATCGCACGGTGTGCAAGCGGACAAATCGAAAGGAGCACCATGAAAATTAAATCGAAGGATTTCCGCGTACGCGAAGGCGGCAAGGTCAAGCTGAAGAAGTGGCCGACGCTGGTGAAGCCCGTTTACCATTCAAAGGAGCAGTATCAGCAATTGCTCGAAGAGCAAATTGCCGAACTCAGCGCGATGCAACAGTTGCTTTACGCTTCCGATCGCTACTCTGTTTTGCTGATATTCCAGGCCATGGATGCGGCAGGCAAGGACGGTGCCATCAAGCACGTGATGTCCGGCATCAATCCGCAGGGTTGTCAGGTGTTCAGTTTCAAGCACCCGAGTGCTGAAGAGCTGGAGCACGATTTTTTGTGGCGCACCACGCAATCGCTGCCGGAACGGGGACGCATCGGCATTTTCAACCGATCATATTACGAGGAAGTGCTAATCGTTCGCGTGCATCCGGAGATTCTGCAGGCACAAAATATTCCGCCTGAACTGCTGAACATGAAAACGATTTGGCAGGAACGCTACAACTCCATCGTGGATCTGGAAAACCATCTCCGCCGCAACGGTACGCGCATCATCAAATTTTTCCTGCACCTCTCGGAAGAAGAGCAACGCAAGCGTTTTCTGGAACGCATCGACGACCCGGACAAGAACTGGAAATTCAGCCCTGCCGACATCGAAGAACGCGGTTACTGGGATCAGTACATGCAGGCCTATGAAGCGTGCCTGAGCGCAACCAGCACAAAAGACGCCCCCTGGTATGTTGTCCCCGCCGACGACAAGGAAAATGCACGGCTGATCATTTCCCAGGTCATTCTCGACACTTTCAAAACACTCAAAATGCACTACCCCGAGGTCGACAAGAAACGCAAACAGGAATTGCTGGCTATCCGCAAACAGCTGGAAAAGGAAGACGATAGCGGCCAATGAGCCTTTTCAAATCGGATAGAACAGGGTGGGCAATCACTGCATCTCATGCCCACCCGGTACAGATTACTTCACCACCAGTCTGACCCACTGTTCCCCCCAGCGATGCAGGCACAAACCCAGCACGATACTCGCCGTGCCCAGCCACACCTGCGGCAGCACGGCCTCGTTATTCAGTCCGTGTCCCAGCAGCAACGCCATCACCGGCGTGATCAGTGTGATGAGCGCGATGCGCCCCGCCTCCATGTGCTTGATGAGGTAGTAGTACAGCGAAAACCCCAGCACCGAACCGAATACACCGAGATACAGCGTTGCCGCGACAGCGCGCTCAGGAACGGCGACGGGCACGTGTCCATCAATCAGCCACCATGCCGCAAAGAATAAAGGCAACGCTACCACCAGGATACCCAGCGTCATCGCCAGTGGCGGGCTGTCGTCGTCGATACGCTTGAGCAAAACCAGTCCCAGCGATTGCGACACTACCGCCAGAAACAATGCGATCAGGCCAGTCGCCGAACCTGCCCCCAGTCCGCCGCGGAACACCAGATACAAGCCCAGTACCCCCATGATTATTCCGGCAGACTTGCTGACCGTGAGTGTTTCATCTTCCAGCCACAACATCGCCCCCAGACTGGTGATCATCGGCGACAAGCCGAACAACACCGCAATCATGCCGGAACTGACGAACTGCGACGACCAGTAGGTCAGCGCCATCGCGACGAACATGCTCAACCCGCCCGCCGCATAGGCTGACAATGCCTTACGGTGCAGTGGCACGCGCACGCGGAAGGCCGCCAGCAGGACAGCACACAACATCACGCCGATGGCCATACGCGAAAACACCGCGAAGCTGAAACCGATACCCAGTGCGCTCCATTTGATGGCGAGCGGCGTGGTGGACCAGATCAGGATGACCGTAACGAATGCTGCTGGAAGCGACATGATTTTCTCCAAGGCTCAAATCTTAAAGCTCCGTTCGCCCTGAGCCTGTCAAAGGGGAACGGCCAAAAGCAAAAAGGCCACAGAGTTTCGTCTGTGGCCTGATGAAGCTGCAAATACTAAACGGTGCTAAGTACTAACTCTCCAGACCACGCGGCGCGCGATGCCATGCCATGCGCATAAATGCGGCAGGCAGTGCTCGGGTGCGGCGAATGGAGTGCTTGGAGTTCATGGCCGGATTATGCAGGGACAGTTGAAACGCCGTCAATGTTAATTTCGGCAGCCACCATTCCAGCAGCGCGAGATGCCACAGTTTGCTGCCCTGGATGCGGGTAAGGTGCGCTTCCGGATCGGCCAGCAACTTTTCCACATAGTCGCGCTGGTACAGGCCGCGGCGCAGACAGGCTTCGGAATTCAGAATCGTGCGCATCTTTTCAAGGAAATCGCCGCGTACATATTTCAAGGCGGGCACCGGAAAGTAGCCTTTTGGGCGGTTGATCACTGCATCCGGGATCACGCCGCGCGCGATGGCCTTGAGCGGAAACTTGCCGCCCTCTTTCAGTTTGAGCGACGGCGGCATGTGCGCGGCCAGTTCCACCAGCTCGTGGTCGAGAAACGGCACGCGCGCTTCCAGTCCCCACGCCATGGTCATGTTATCCACGCGCTTCACCGGATCATCCACCATGAGCGCGGTCACATCGAGGCGGAATACTTCATCGAGGAATTCATCCGCTTGCGGCCTGGCTAATTCGCCCGCTACCCATTCGCTTGTTACATCGGCAATGTGGTACTTCGGCGTAACCATCGCCAGATACTCGGCGTGATCGCGGTCGAAGTAATGTTGCGAGAAACGTTGCAGCGGCGAACCATGGGCGGCGTCCATGCGCGGATACCAGAAGTAGCCGCCGAACACTTCGTCCGCGCCCTGCCCGGCCAGCACCACCTTCACATGCTCGGATACTTTTTGCCCGAGCAGGTAGAACGCGGTCACGTCGTAGCTGGGCATGGGCTCGCTCATCTGCGCAATAGCTTCCGGCAGCGTCTTCAACACCTCGCTATTGGGAATGGAAAATTTGTGGTGACGCGTACCGAAATGTTTTGCCATCAGGTCCGAATACTCGAACTCGTTGGCAGTTTCGCCGCCCACATCCTCGAAACCAATGGAAAATGTATTCAGGTCGTCCACATGATCGGCCAGCATACCTACCAGCAGACTCGAATCCAGACCGCCGGAAAGCAGCACACCCACCGGCACATCGGATGCCAGGCGATGCCGCTCCAAAGCACGTGTCATCACGGTGCGGGTCGCCGCGATCCAGTCCTGCTCCGAGAGCGCCACTGCAGGCCGCATTGCATCCAGTGACCAGTAACGGCGCAGCGTCACTTCGCCGGACACGTTGAATTTCATGGTATGTGCGGGCGGCAGCTTCTGATGCCTTGAAGTATGGTGTGCGGCGCGGGCACCACGCTGTGCAAGGTGAAGTGGTGATGCAGCGCAACCGGATTGATGCCGGTATCGACCCCGCCGCCCGCCAGCAGCGCCTGCATGGTGGAAGCAAAGCGCAGACGTGCGCCATCCA
>CAWAPL010000029.1:0-37566 GCA_963783845.1 uncultured Phycisphaerales bacterium | reverse complement strand
TCCAGCAACGGCTCGATCACCGCAAATTCGTCGTCCGTCGCCCCTAGCGGCTCCTGCAGGTCCTTCAGGAACGCCATCTGCATCACCTTTTGAATCTTGGCCTGGTTCCTCGCGAACACCGGACCGACTTGCTGCATCAGGTCCATCCGGAATTGCCGTGCCGCATCCGGGTCCATGCCGCTGGTGACATTCCGCATGTCTTGAAACGCTTGCCGAATCCGCGCCGGCGCCTTGGAATAATCGTAATTGGGATCGTCCAGATCGGCCGCCAGTTGGCGAACTTCCTGCTGCAACCCCTGTTGCGTTATCACCGGCTCTTGCGGTTGCGGCTCGCCGCGTTGTCCGGCCGATTGGCCTGCCCCGCCGCGATTCCGGCTCCCATGGCAAGCGACAATGCAATGACAATGACCGCGATTTTCCCGGCGGTTTTCATGGCGTTACCCCGCTGCACGTTCAGGAACATTCCAAACCGACTCCCAATCCTATCCCTCCCGCTCAAAACGTTCAATGCCGACCGCCGTTCCAATTCTTCCGTTCCGGTGTTGGATCGGCCTCAGCTTCAAGAAACACCGCCATTTAGGCAAAATTGGCGTCTCCCGTCCCACGGCATTCTAAAGAGCGATGGATTTGTAACCGATGTAACGTGGGAGAAAGTTATGCTTCCAGGAATCGCAGAAGAAAAACGGTCCGCGTTCTATTCGGCGGTGCACGTCGCCGCCGCCTTCGTCATCTGCTGGTGCATCTATCGCTTTGCCAATGGTCAGTTTTCGCTCCTTTGAGCGAAAGCCCGCTTGACCATCGCGGCGATCAGATGCGGCCAACGCCGGGCGGTTTGACCCGCGCGCGGCGCGGCGGTAGTAATTGTCCGCGATGCCCGTGCGAACTCCAAGGCTTCTTCTGGTCTTGATGCTGATCACCGTGACCGGTGACCCGTGGGCCGTCTTGCAATCCGCCGCATGGGCAACCATGCTCGTGAACCATCTCCGCACGGATTCATTGCCACAGGCCATGTCCCGCACCTTTGATGGACGCCACCCCTGCCCTCTTTGCAATGCGATCGCTCGGAGCAAGAAGTCGGAGAAAAAATCCGACTCCATGCCGAACCTGACCCGACTTGAATTTCCTCCCGTCAACCAAGAGTGCCTGCTGGCCGAACCGGATCGATTCCAGCTTGTCCCGGTGGAATCCGACAGGCTGGCTCAAACGCTGGCCAAGCCGCCACTGACTCCCCCGCCCCGCGCGATTCGCGCCTGAAAACCGTCTTCTCAAAATCCCCAGCGGCTTTTTGCGTAACCGGATGGGTTGCGCTATTGGGTCCGAGGACCGTGGTCCACGGCTTCTCTTCCCGTTAGGCGTTCACATGAAACATGAAAACAGCTTTGATTCGATGCGGGTCGGTTCCCGCGCCACTCAGCCTGGCATTTCTCGTGGCCGTGGCCTTGGCGCCGGGTATTTGCTGGGCCTGCGCCTGCGGATGCGGAATCTTCGAGGTGGGTACAAGCTCGATGCTCCCCAGAGGCGCCGGCGGAACCGCTTACTTTGAATACGATTACCAGGACCAGAACATCAATTGGAGCGGCAACCATCCGGCCCCGCCGGCAAACAATCCGGACAAGGAAATCCGAACGAGCTTCTATACCTTTGGCCTTCAATACGTGTTCAACCGGAGTTGGGGAGTGCAGGCGGACGGTCCCGCTCGACGATCGGTATTTCAAGACCACGGGGGGCGCCGGCGGCAGCGACATCGTGTCGATGGATTGGACCACCATCGGCGACGTTCGCATCGAGGGCATCTATACCGGCTTCTCGCCGGATCAGTCCGCGGGCATCACCGTTGGCGCCAAGCTGCCCACCGGCAACTACAACCACAACGATGCCTTTGGCGACATCGATCGCGACTCCGAAATCGGAACCGGAAGCACCGATATCCTCCTCGGCGGATTTTATCGAAACAATCTGACGCCCGACGGCCAGCTGGACTGGTTCGCACAGTTGAATTTCGATTTGCCGGTGCTGATCCAGGATCAATACCGGCCCGGCGACGAAGTGGACGGGGCGCTGGGCGTGTACTTCAACGGATTATCCCTCGGTCGCGCGGGCATCACGCCGATCGCCCAGATACTCGCCTCGGCGCGGGGCGAGGATAGCGGCGCGAACTCGGCCAATCCGGTCGCCTCCGGTTATGAACGCGTCCTTCTCTCTCCCGGCCTGGAAATCGATCTGCATCCGGTAATGCTCTACGCGGACATCGAAGTGCCCGTTTACCAGCGTTTCACCGGCTATCAGATGACGGCCCCGTATCTGGTTAAGGTGATCCTCAGTTACAAATTCTAGAATCCCTCAACGCCGTTTAGCCGGGACCCGAAGGGGAGCGCGTTTTTCGTATGTTCAGGAATCGCAGCCGCCTATTTACCCGAACTTCGCCGGGCCGCCGCATACGCCGCTTCCACCGCCGGCCAATTCACCACGTTCCACCACGCCTTGACGTAATCCCCGCGCACATTGTGGTATTTGAGATAGTACGCGTGTTCCCAAACGTCCAGCGGCAACAGCGGCGCCGAGCCGAACACCGTCTGCAGATCGTGCTGCTTCACTTGCAGGACAATCAAGCTGTCGGCAACCGGCTCATAGGCCAGGATCGCCCATCCGCTTCCCTTGACGCCCGCGGCCGCCTTGGAGAACTGCGAGCGAAACGCTTCGACCGAGCCGAAGCTCTTATTGATCGCATCCGCCAGTTCGCCGCCGGGCTCGCCGCCGGCGCCGGGGCCCATCGTGGACCAGAAAATCGAATGCAGGATGTGTCCGCTGCCGTTGAAGCTCAGGTCTTCCTGCATCCCGGCCAGCGTGGAAACGTTGATATCCCCCACCGCCCGAGCCGCCGCCATTTCTTTCAGCGTCTTATTCAGTCCATCCACGTAAGCCTTGTGGTGCTTGTCGTGGTGGAGGATCATCGTCTCCTTGTCGATATGCGGCTCCAGCGCGTCGTAAGCGTAAGGAAGCGGCGGCAAAACGTAAACGCCGTCACGGAAGCTGGCGGCAAGGATCGCTTCCGTCGGCGACATCGCCCCGGCCGGCGCGTTCTCCTGGGCCGAAGCGCCCGAGGTTAGAACGCCCGCATACCCGGCCATGATTCCAGCCGCCGCCAGAGCCGGCACGGTTTGCGTCAACAGGTTTCGTCGAGAGAGAGGGTTCGGCATGATGAATCTCCTAGGTTGGTGACTTTGAACAACTGCCGGAGCCATGATAGCGGGGAATCCGGTTCCGGGTAAACGCTGAAACTGATGGTACGGAGCCGGGGCGTGTCGCCCCGGTTTTCCGTCATTCAAACACCACCATCGCATGTCCATCCATTCGCGGCACGACCACCCGCGTCCTTCCCCGCGCATAATCGAGCCTCCAGCGCCCTTCGCTCCGGCGCAACGTAAGCCCGACCCGGCTTGCGCGGCGATTTCAGCTCGTAAGCATTGCGGAGTTTGCGTAGGTCGGAGAGAAACGGGTCGGCTTCGGCCTTCAACGCATCTGGAAAAAGTTCCTGCCCTGGCTGGAGCGGAACACCGGCAAAGCGCCCGGTGCGTCCGCGGTACTCTTGTTCGACGCCACGAAGGTGCTCGGCCAGCTTTTCCACGTCCTTCCCATAGAGGTCGCAGATGGAGCGGCGAATGGCTCTCACATCGTCGATGAGAAGGTCCACTTCTTCGCCGGCAGTGGTGGCTGGATTCATGGCGTTCATTCTATCACGTCCATAAGAGATCGGGTGTAACAATCGTCGGGGGCGCGTAACCCACGCGGCGGCACACCTCCTGCAAATGCTTCACTTTATTCAGATTCGCCAAGTGCCTCACGTTCCAGGTGAGCAGATACTCCATGGAATAGACGGTCGCCGCCGCCACATGCAGCGAGTCGCCTGAGCTTTCGGGGCCTGGCATCACCTGTTCCCGCACCAGAATCTTCGCTAGGCCAACCACATCCGCATCGAGCGGCAGAAGGTTGAGGCCCGCCGTCATCGCCAAGGCGAGGTCGCGCTGCCCAAACGCCGGATCGGACAGTTCACGGAGCACTTCGGCCGAGAGCGACAAATCGTGGGCGCTCCTTTGGACCGTCCACCATCTCTGACTTTCTTGCTTGCGGAAGATGCTGGCAGCGTCCGTTCTGCCGGCCACGCAGGCGCTGAAGAAGCTGGTTTCCAGATAGACCCTAGCCATCTTGGCTGAGTTTATCATGTTCCGAAGCAACAGAGAATCTCGGACTATTGGTTGTTCCCACGACCAAGAAAGTCGAACCCGATGAACCCGTGAAGAAGAAACCGTCCCGATCTCGGCCTATTCAAACACTACCATCGCATGTCCATCCATTCGCGGCACGACCACCCGCGTCCTTCCCCTCGCATAATCGAACTCCAGCGCCTTCCGCTCCGGCGCAACATAAGCGCGAACCGGCCTGCACCCGTCTTCAGCGAAATCTCCATGTCCATCAGCGGCACGATATCCTCGACAATATCCAGCGTCGGCGTCCGCCTTTGCGGACAATAGTGCAGCAAATGAACGATCATCCGCCGCGCCTGCCGCAGCACGCTCGCCTCCAACATCGCCGGACCCTTCACCCGAATCAGCGGCTCCGGCAACAGACGATCCAGCAATTTCTCCACCAGCCATCGGCACGCCAGATTTCCGTGATTCGCATATCCGTCAAACACCGGAAGCGGGATATACCCGACGTTCCCGCGTTGCACGGCCGCCGCGTACGGAGAAATCCGATTCGGCGGCGTCTGCCGATGACTGCAAAATTCCTGCCACGATCGCTCGAAATACGGCTCGACGACGCCGGCGAGTTTCACCGCCCCCGCCGCCGCTCGAACCCGAACCCCGCGATCGTAAATCACGTGATCCGTCTGGGGAATATCCGCGGCAATCTGCTTGCCGAAGCGAACGTAACTGGCCGTGAACGGCGAAAACCCCTCCGGCCGAATCCCAAGCTGCGGGATCGCCCGCCGCCCAGAGTCCCAAAGTCCCGACGTCCCCGTCGCCAGCATCGCGCCCCCGCGCCGCAGGAACGCGCCCAATCGCTTGACCGTTTCCGGCGACAATTGCGTCGCATCCGGCAGAATCAGAAGCTCGTAGCGCGAAAAATCCGCGTCGTGCGCGATGATATTGAATTGATGTTTGAGCTGCACGAGCATCTGCGTCACGCCATCTTCGATGCGCATCGATTCAGCCGGCGTTTGCAGCACGCCGATCTGCGCCAGTGGAACCGCTCCATCCAGCCACGGCTCGCGCGCCTCCACCCGCGCGTAGGCCTTGCCGATCAGCGCATAACCCGCCTTGTCCAACACTCCGCGCGGATGCATCTGATCGCCCACGCTGCACGCCGCCCCTTGCGCCATCATCAGGCTCGTTTCATATTCCAGCGCCGCGTACGGTTTGAGCCCGCCGAAATCCGCCCACGATTTATGGAACTGCGCCGTCTGTCCCAGGTACGGCCTGCCCAGCGTTCGCACGTGCCGCACGTGCCGCGGAAAATACTGATATCCCCATCCGCCCGTCGGCAGCGCTTCGATCTCCACGTGCGTCAGCCGTGAAATGTCTCCCGCCAGTTGATCCAGGCTGCGGCAGTTGAAATAAACGCTCGCGCCGCGGCTGGAGGCCTTGACCATGCCATAAAACCGCTTCATGTAGCCAAGAGCGACTTTTCGCGCATAGGCCGCCCGATCCGCTTCGGATTCGGGATCGAGATTCTCTTTGAGCATCCCCGCCACGGCCCACGGGTTCGTCGAGGGCTGGTCCCAGCACATGTCGAAAAAAATCCCGTCCACCGGCTTGAACAGCCCAAGAATTTCCCGCGCCTGCTCGGCCACGAATTCCTGGTACGGCGAGGACATGTCCAGGATTTGCCAGCCCGGCGTGAAAATTCCCGGCGGCCTCCGCACCGGCGAACCGTCGGCGTTCCGGGCGATCCATTCCGGGTGCGCGTTCGCCGCGCATTCATCGCATTGCACGCTGATGTACATCGGCGCCCGGATCCCCTGGCGATGCAGCGCCTCCACCTGCTCGTAAAGAAGGTTCAGACCCCGCGCCAGCCCCGGATGCCGCTCCGGGCGATCCGTGTTGTAATAAAGATGTCCGTGATGGCACTTGGCGAAAACCGTGACGCTGTTGACGTGCGCCTTTTTCATCGTCGCGGCGAATTGCCGCGCGTCGAATGCCGATCCCACGTCCGGGATCGCCGGACCCGTATGAAAATCGAGATGCACCTGCCGCGTGCGAAGCTTGTTCATTACCGCAGCCGAGTGTCGCTGTTGCCGATCCCGCGCAGCGCCAGGTTCAAAGCATCAACGTTGGACGCCAACCGCTTGGCCTCGGCAACGTCGATGATCTGCTTCTGGAACAGCTCCGTCAAATGCTGATCGAAGCTCTGGCAGCCCGCTTCCCGGTTCCCCACCGTCCCTTTTAGCTTTTCGTATTCCCCGTCCAGAATGTATTTTCGGACCAGCGGCGTGGCCTGCATGAGTTCGATCACCGGAACCCGGCCCTTGCCGTCGCGGCGCTTGGCCAGACGCATGCAGCAAACCGCCACCAGGTTCAGCCCCAGTTGCGCCTGCTGAAGCTCCTTCTGCATCGGATCGAAAAGCGAAACCATTCGCTCGATCGTCATCGGCGCATTGGTCGCGTGCACCGTCGTGAAGACCAGGTGCCCCGTATCCGCCGCCCGCAGCGCCGTCAACAGCGAAAACGTATCCCGCATCTCCCCGATCAGGATCGTATCCGGGTCCTGACGCATCATCGATCGCAACGCGTACTCGTAGCTCTCGCTGTCCGTCCCCACTTCCACCTGGCTCACCAGGCTCTTGGCGTTGTCGTGCTGATACTCAATCGGGTCTTCGACCGTGATGATCCGCTCGCAGCGCGTCCGGTTGATCTTCCCGATGATCGCCGCCAGCGTCGTCGATTTTCCCGACCCGGTAGTTCCCGAGACGATCACGATCCCGCGGCTGTGTTCGGCGAGCCCTTCCACCTGCGTCGGCAAATTCAAATCCGAGAACTGCGGAATCTTCGCCACGATCCGCCGCATTGTGATCGCCAGCTTCTCCCGGCTGTGAAAAATGTTGGTCCGGAACCGCGCCACGTTCGGCAGGACGTACGCCACGTCCACCGCCCCCTTGTGCTCCAGGATGTGCCGCTTCTCCGCCGGCTCGCCCTGGCTGTCCATGATCTGATCCACGTATTCCTTCATCGCGTCATCCGTCGGCGGCGAGCAATCCAAAAACCGCGCCCGCCCGTCCACGCGCACCATCGGCGTGCTCCCCGCCTGCAGATGCACGTCCGAACCCCCGCTCTTCACGCACGTCTTCAAAAAATCGTGCAGCGTCAGCCGCCGTTCCTCCCCCTGGTTCGCCGCCTGCGGCGCGTCTCCATCGGCGTCGTCGCTTTCAACAATCCGGTCGGCCCGGCTCCTCTCAACTTTCATGGGTGGGTCCCTTCTCACGAAACAAGTTTGGCAGGCGACTAATCCTCGAAAATTCCTAACGGATATTATGCCGCGACTTTCCGTTTACGCAACGAAATTCGTTTGACCTGTAACATTGCTGAGCAAAGCCCTAAAATATCGACCGATGAAGCCCCGAGCCCTGATCCTCCGCGCCGCCGGAACCAATTGCGACGGCGAAACCGCCTACGCCTTCCAGCTCGCCGGCGCCGGCGCCGAATCGCTGCATATCAATCGCCTGCTTGAAAAACCCGCACTCCTCGACCAGTTCGAAATCCTCGCCTTCCCCGGCGGTTTCAGCTACGGCGACGACATCGCCGCCGGTAAAATCCTCGCCAACCAGCTCGTTCATCACCTCGGCGACGCCCTGCATCGATTCATCGACGCCGGCAAACCCGTCATCGGAATCTGCAACGGTTTTCAAATCCTGGTCAAGACCGACCTGCTTCCCGGTCCCCTGGCCGGCCGCACCGGCCAAACCGCCACGCTCACAAACAACGACTGCGGCCGATACGTCGATCGTTGGATACACCTCCTTCCCCGCGGCGAAAAATGTATCTGGACCAAAGGCATCGGTCCCATCGACCTGCCGATCGCGCACGGCGAAGGCAAATTCGTACCCGCCGACGACGCCGTCCGCCGCGCCCTATGGGACCGGGGCCAGGTGGCATTGGTTTATGACCGGGGCAATCCCAACGGATCGGTGGACGACATCGCCGGCATCTGCGATTCAACGGGCTTGGTTTTCGGCTTGATGCCCCATCCCGAACGATACGTCGATCCGCTACAGCATTACGCCTGGACAAGCCGCGGCCCCCTGCCTTCAGAGGGACAAGGCCTGCAAATTTTCAGGAACGCCGTCGTTCACGTCACCGAGGCCCTCGGCGCGGGCGTGTGAAAGGCCCACTGACCTCAAAGATGATTGATCTGAACGTCGGGCCAATGGCTGGCGAGGTATTCCGCGACGAGCCTGCGGTGACAGTGATCCGGTTTGTCCTCGCTGCACAGGAGACAACCCTCGTTCAGAATGTCTCTGGGCACCTTGCCCTCGACGTGGCGAGTTGCCATGAGTTCGAGAAACTGCTTCTCGTACACCGACCAATCCCCCTTCCGTTTCTTGTAGGCATCGAGCATCTCCTGCGTCGGCGCCAATACCGGCAGATGGACGTACTCAATGCCGCCGATGGCCTTCAGGAAATAGCGGAGATCATCCATTTTCGTGAAACCCGCGAGCTGCGAGATATTGTTAAGACGAACGTCGACGATGCGCTTCACGCCCGCCTGCTGCAAAGTGGTGAAGAAGCGCTCGGCCGACTTCTTAGTAAAGCCGATTGTAAATATCTTCGTGCTCAACTTCCGCATCCTCGCTTGGGGGGCCATTGCTCGAATAAGCTATCCGCTCGCCCTGGATGTCGTACGCGCACTCGATGGCTTCGGATCTGCTGCTGAATAAGTCCTCGCCCTCTACGCCCGTAAGCTTCAAAAGACGCTCTTCCATTTCGGCTTGGCTCTCAGCGCGACCGTCGTCCAGAATGTGAGAAACCCTCACGCCAAGCGGGCGCAGATGCCGGCAGACGAGAATGGCGCGGTGACAAGTGACGGGATCCTTTTGCGGCACATCAGCGCAACTCGATATCGCCGCATTTCCTCCTGAACCCTGCACAATCCTTCCTGGAATCGCGGCGCGCGGGCGATCAATTCATATCGGGCCTTCCCCTCCACATAGCATTCAGGTTCTACGCGACGCGCTCCCAACTCGTTGCCGAGAAAAACATGGCGGATATGCGCAGCCCCCAGCGCGGCCTTCGAGCTGCTCCCGATTGAATTGCGGAGTAAACTTGCTGTACGGCATGGATCGTACGTCGGCAACGGCGGTGATGCGGTGACCAACCAGCAATTCAATGAACCGCTGGATGTCATGGTCGGAGTGTCCGACCGTGAAAATCGCGTTGGACCCGTCATCGGTCATATCTTCCGCTCGATAACCGTGGCAACGATCTTGTAATGATAGCCGTTGAACGGCGGCGTCAGGCTTACACATAGCAGACAGTCGCCCGCGCTGTCCAGGTTGACCGTCTTAATGCCATCCTCGGGCTTCGGAAACGGGCTGCAATACTTGTCCATGACCGGATCGGTAAGCGAGAACTCGTAGGCCCGTCCGTTGTAGTTGAACAGCGCACGGCGGCGCATGCCGAGCTCCCCCTCGTAGTCGCGCCAACTTAGCTCGATGCGAAATCGGCTCACCTCGATCAGGTAAAGCGAATGGCCGCAGTTCAACTTCGCTAGCGCCTTGGGCGAAATGCGATCCCCGCGGGCCGCTGCCTCCGGCCAAAGGAGTTGCGGCGAATCGACGATGAGTTCCGGAAATTCGCCTTCGATCGTCACCCGGCGCCAGGGTCGATGACGTTCAATGAACCAGTTCTCCGGCTGGCAAATCGAGCCTTCGTGTGCCTCAAGCGGAACGTCCACCACGTCGAATACCTTTGGCAGTTGCCCGTTCGGAAGCTGACAGTCAAACCAGGACAGTTCGCCTCCCCCATGACGGCTCACGGGCCTGATCCATTCTCCGAAAGAGCGCCTGCCGTCGCGCTCGACCAACTCGCGGCCGGCGATGCAATGCTGGCTGTTTTTAACCGAGTTGGCGAGGATGTGCACCCGCTTGGTCGGCATCCGGCGTTGCTTGGCGACGACATTTTATCTCCAGGAGAGATGATTTGCTCGCGACGACGAAGATCGGCTGGAATTTCCATGTTCACAACTCCATGAATTCCACGATCGCCCCCGCCGCCTGCGCCGGTTGATTCTCCGGCCGAACGATCAAGGCATTGGCCTGGCCCAGCGTAAAAACATCGGCCGAGCCTTTCCATCGCAACGGCGTGATCGCGCCTCCGTCAAAAATCGCCGGCTGTAAAAACGTGCGATTCCCGTTCGCCACGAGCAAACGCGCCAGCGGCGCCGCTGCGCATTTCCCGGCGAGCCGTCCCCCCCGCCATCTTTTCCAGCAGCCGCGATACCAGAAAGATCGTGCAAACGAACGCGCTGACCGGATTGCCCGGCAATCCGAAAACGTATTTCCCGCCGGGCATCTTGGCGAACACAAACGGCTTGCCCGGCTTGATCCGCAGCTTGGTGATCTTCATTTCCGCTCCCAGACGCCGCAGGATGCCCGGAACGTAATCGCGCTGGCCCATGCTCATCCCGCCGCTGATCAGCAGCACGTCCTGTTCAAGCCCGGCTTCGATTCGCTCGCCGATCAGCGCCGGATCATCCCTCACCAAACCCAGATCGATCGCCCGGCACGGTTGCCGCAATAGCAGCGTCATCAACATCGCATTGTTGCACGAGCGAATCTGATTTGCCGCGGGAACCTGCTCCGGCAACACCAACTCATCGCCCGTTCCCAGCACGGCCACCGATGGCGCACGATACACCGGCACATTCACCATCCCGATGCTGGCCGCCACCGCGACCTGGGCCGCTCCCAATCGCGTCCCCGCCTTCAGCACCACCGAACCCGCCGCCGCATCGCTCCCTTGCCGAGCGACGAATCGGCCCAATCCGGTCGGCTCACCAAACCGAACCCGATTGTCGCCCTCGATCTTTTCCGTCTGCTCGATCGGCACGACCGCATCCGCGCCGGCCGGCAGCGGAGCCCCGGTCATGATCGCCATCGCCTCCCCCTCCCCCAGCGGCGACGCCGCCGATTCCCCCGCCGCAATCCGATCCACCACCGTCAATTCGCGCGGCCCCCTCTCCAAATCCCCCGCCCTGACGGCATATCCATCCATGAGACTCTTATCGAACGGCGGCGCGTCCCGATCGCTCGTCAAATCCTCCGCCAAATACAGCCCCTCGCACCGCTCCAGTCCCACCCGCTGGGCGCGCAGCCGAACCTCCGCCGCATCGACGATCCCCATCGCCTGCTCGACTGTCATCAGGTCGGAGACGTCCAGTTCGCTCATCGCCCTTCATGATAATTCAAATCAGGAATTGGCCACAGATGAAAATCAGATGGACACAGATAAGACAAAGGCAAATCATCTGTGTGCATCGGTCCCCATCTATGGCAAAAATTCTTCTATAATCGGCCCCATGCAAACCGGCCGCACGCGCCGCATCCTGCCGCTTCTGACGGCCGCCCTCGTCACCGCGCTTTACGCCGCCGCGTCCTGGTCCAACCAATTCATCTACGACGATCATGAAGTGATCGAAAAACAATTCCCCATCCGCCATTTCAACGATCTTGTCCGGATCTTCCGCGAGCCGCATTATCTGAACTTTCCCTATTACCGCCCCCTGACGCGGACGACCTTCGCTCTTCAAATGAACCTCTGGGGCCAAAATCCCAGGGCGTATCACCTGTTCAACGCAATCCTGGCCGGCGCGGTGATGCTGTCGGCTTACGAGCTTCTTCGCCGTCCGGCGTTTCGGCTCCATTGGCTCGCCGCTCTGATCGCCGCGGCCTGGTTCGCGCTCCATCCGGCATTTTCCGAATGCGTCTATCCCGCCGCCTCCGGACGCGAAACCCTTCTCCCCGCCCTATTCATTCTCCTGGCAACCTGGGCCTATCTCGGGCAAGGTTGGAAATCGCTTTTGCTGGCCATGGCGATGTTCCTCGCCGCCCTGCTGTGCAAGGAACAAGCCGTCGTTCTGCCGGGGATTTTCTTGCTGGCGGACATTCTTGGTCTAAATCGGCGCTGGCGAAATCCCGCCGCTTTTGCCGGACGATATTTACTCCTCGCCGTCATTCTCGCCCTCTATTTTCTCGTCAGGCATTTCGTATTCCGTGAGTCGAATTTGCATCTGACGATCGCGCAGCATCCGCTGGAACCGCTCAAGTCGCTGCTCTATGGCGTGCAAACCGGGATCGCGCCGTTCATGGCTCTCCGCTACGAGCCGCCGTTTGATGTCTGGTTCGATGCGCCCTTATCCATCTTGTCCGGCGCGATTGTGATTCTCGTTTTCGCCGGCGCGGCATTCAGCGCCAAAGCCGTGCGCGTCGCCGCCATTTTCTGGCTAGGCTGGTTCGTTCTCCTGCAACTGCCGACCGCACACATCCTCCAGCAGGAAGCGGCATATTCAGAGCGATACGTCGCCCTGGCGATTCTGGCTTTGCCCGCCGTCGCCGCAGCCGTCCTGCTCGATCGCGCCGTCCAAAAGCGCTTTCGCCAGGCCGCCATCGTCTTCGCACTTTTGTGGACCCTCCTCCTCGCCGGCGTCAGCTATCTTCGCGGCGAATATTACGCCGGCGACGTTTCCTTCTGCGAGCAATGGCAAAGCACCAATCCCACCGCCGCCGGCCCGCACGATGGCCTCGGCCGCGTCGCCCAGCAGCGCCGTGACTGGTCCACGGCCATCGCCGAATATGAAAAATCCCTCTCCATCCAGAGCGACGACGCCACCGCCCGCAACAACCTGGCCAACCTGCTGAGCGACATCGGCGACTTCGCCGGCGCCGCACATCAATACGAATGGCTCTTGAATAACAACAGTTCCGGCGCCGATCCCGTCGCCACGATGACCAATTACGCCCAGCTTCTCGGCCAGGAGGCTTTCGATCGCAAAGACCCCGCCCTGCGCGACCGCGCCCACGGATTGCTCGAACGAGCCATCGCCCTGCGACCCGATTACGCGCAGGCCCATTACATTCTCGGCCTATGGAACATCGCCTTCGGCTCGCGCGTCGCCGCCATTCGTCAATTCAAGATCGCATTGGACCTGCGTCCCGATTGGCCCGAGGTGCAAAAGGAATTGCGAAAACTTCAGTCATCGCCGGCGGTTAGTGAATTCTCAATTCCATCAACGCGCCGTTGAGCCATTCAGCGGCGGTTCAAACTGTTCGGACCGTGCAGAGGAGAGCGCCGCGGACTACGCGACATTCCCGAATCGGGTCTTCTTTCGTTAATTAATAGCCACGCGCGATCGCGGCGCTTTCAGTATATTTTTTTAATCATAATTTAGATGGAATTGAAGATTTGCATTGACAATCCGGCGCGAAGAGATGTAATTTGATTCCACATCGAAAACATTGCCTCGGCAACCTTGGGTTGAGCGACAGCCGAATAAGTCACGCAATTCCTCGGCGGAAGATTTCGTATTGACATATTGAGTCGTGCAGAGTCGTTGGCGCAATTACAAGGAGAAGCCATGCCCGCGCTACGTTCTTGCGACGTTTCTACAGGGAAGTCCCCGTCAAATAATCAAACCGCAAAAAGCTTCCGGAGAAATGAATCCCGTCGATCTCGTCGGCATTCTCGTGGCCGTTGGGAAGCAGCGATTCAGGCCGCGATCGAGCCTTTGGAGCGGCGCGTCCTTCTTAGCGTATCCGCTTCACCCGCCAACATTTACGCGGTGGAAGCAGAGTCGTTTGACCCGGGTGACTTGGACGGGACCGGCTCGGTCTACGTGGCTTCGGGGAACAGCCTGTCGGCCGATCGCGTTCGAGAACAAAGTCTGACCGTCGATGGCTCGATGACGATCGACCCGGGCAGCGGCAATGACGATTTTTCCCACGCGAGCGTGGTGGATAATTTGGTCATGGATACCAACGGCAGCGGCAAGTTCCTGGGAACGCTGAACCTGAACGACAACGTCCTGATCATCGAGACGACCGCTTCGAATCGCCAGAACGTGTTGAATATGCTCCAGGCCGCTCTTCGCAGCGGATACAACAATGGTTCTTGGAATGGGACGGGCATCATCAGTTCGACGGCCGCAAGCAATTCTAGTTACGGCCTGGGATTCATCGTCAACGACAGCAACTATAACTACTCAACGGGAACCGACGGCAGTGGAGGGCCGTCCGCAATGCAGCCCTCCTATGGCGGTCAAACCGCTGATGCAAATTCCATCATTGTCGAATACACGCTGTGGGGCGATCTAAATTTGGGTGGGAGTGTAACTGGGAATGACTTTACGACCTTAGTATCTAATTTCGGGCACGCAGGAACATGGGCAACAGGTGATATCGACTACGACGGCTTTATTACCGGCAACGACTATACCACCATAGTCGGAAACTTTGGGAAAACCGGCAGTTCTTCACGCGTATCGGATACGACCACGGCTCCGCAGTACGTCGCGACGTTCACCGGTGCGACCAACGGACTGGCCAGCGACTACACCGCCACCATCAATTGGGGCGATGGCGACCTCGCCAACGGCGGGAACCATCATTGCCCAGGGCAGTGGGAATTACGCCGTCGTGGGAACTCATACTTACCCGCTCGATACGAATTCCAGCGGCGTCACCACCGGAACGTATAGTGTGTCCGTTAAGGTTACGGAAACGGCGACGCAGGCCACCTCCACCGCCAACGGCACGGCGGATGTTACCTTTCTGCCGGACCTGATGATTAACGGCCCGGCCGGCGCGACGAACAGCGCATATTCCCTTGACCTGTCGGCGATGTTCGCGGCGAGTTTTGACGGCGCTGATAACAACATCAGGGTCCTGGACGGTGAATTGGGGCGATGGCAAAACCCAAACGTATTATCAAAGTCCCGCGTTCAATCCCGGCTGGGGGGTCGTGACGCATTCGTATTCCGGTTCGACCGGCTTATTTAACATTACCGCCACCGCTTTCGACGGGACCCATATCGTACACGGCTCCGGAAACAATCCATGTGGCTTTGAATTTCTCCGGTTCTGGCGATGCTAACGCTATTCAGACCACGCAAGGCCAGAGCTATAGCGGGCCTGTTGCCACCTTTGTGGGCACTCCCGATGGAAACACGAGCAACTACTCCGCGAACATCAACTGGGGAGATGGCTCAACGCCAGCCGGCGGGACGATCACCTATCAAGGCGGTGGGACCTATGAGGTGACTGGAAGCTATACCTATGAGCAGGAGGGAACGTTCGGCATTCAGGTCGGAATTACCGAGGCTGACGATGGCGCCCAAGTCTCCGTAAACAGCACGGCGGATGTCGCGGTAGCGCCGACAGCCGCCTCGGCCATCACGCTGCCGGGAATCCTGCCGACCTATTCACCCAATGGACCGGCATCCAACCCGACGCTGCCCTCGGGCATGAACACGTTCGCGCTCAATTCAAGTGAAATCAGCGGCTCACCCGCAGCGTGGGCCCCAGTTTTCGCGGCGTCCGATCCCACGGCCCAGCCAGATCAAACGATTACCGTCACCGGAAGCCAATTTACGGATTATCCCAACCTGTCGAATGCTTTCGCCGATACCGAATTCATCGTTTACGGGCAGACCAGCGCCTCCAATGGGACGTTCTCCAATGCCAAGACTCAGGACCCCACTCTAAACGGTGCCATGTTGACGATCGACACATCGGAGCCTTCCAATTCGCTTTACCTTGTTTGGGCCGTCAATGGCGGTGGCATCAGTGCGCCCATTGCCATCAATCAAACGACAGCCTGGTGGGCCGGGGCGCCCACCGAGCCGGTTCAGCAATCTCAGTCTATAGCATCAGTTTCCGCGTACCTCGGCCAGACGCTATCGGTTTACGGCGAAACCCTCTCGAACGGCGCGGCTACCCCGCAGTCTTGGGTCTATCTCCAGCCGACCGGCGGCGCCGCCGGGACCTGGGCCACCGTGACGGCGGTAAATCCCTACAAGGTTGACTTCACGGTTCCCAGCACGCTGACAGTCGGGGGCACCTACCAGATATGGATCAACAATGGCCTGGGCGGCCAATATAGTTGGTCGGAAGCGCCGACGACCTTGAGCGTCGTAGCGAGCAGCGCGCCGACATGGTCCGGTACGACGATCAATGTAACTTCGTACGGCGCGGTGGGAGACGGACAAACCAACGATTATACGGAGATTCAATCCGCGCTCAATGCTCTTCAGTCCGGAGACACTTTAGAATTTCCGGCCGGCACATACCTGGTGGACTATGCTCCGGGGGACACGCAACTTCATTTTCCCCAACGCGTCCCGGATATTCGGATTATGGGTGCCTCCGCCCCAACGACTACCATGCTATTCGAGGGAGTCGTACCCACCGTCGGGGGCACTTGGGAATTCGGCCAATCTGAGGGCGGCGTTGAGGGAACCATCGAATTTGATTCAATGACATTTGAGTACAACGGCTTGGACAACAGCGGATACCTCATTAACCTCCGACACAGCTCCAATGATGTGTTCAATAATGTGACCCTGATTTCCGGTCCACTTGGAGTTACAGATGGGACAGGGTTAGGCGAGCTTAGTATAGAGAATTCCACTATTATTGGGGGAAGCAGTGGAATGGGCTCCGTTTTCTTTGGGGGAGGCAGTGACGATTTCATTAACAACGACACCTTCTTCCTGGGATATGATTCCGTCGCCGCGGTAGAGGGCTGGGGATCGTCTAATGTGAGCGTTACGAACTGCACGGTCCACGACTATGATGACTCGGCAGACAATGTATCAGGATTCGGCTCGGGGCGGATACTTGAAGAGGACGCGTACTGGGGTTCGCAGTCTAATTACTACCTTGGGAATAATACGACGATCAATCTAACGCCCGATCCCCGTGTCAATAACGTGGGCGAGCAAATCAATTTGGAGGGAGATCAGGAGGGCGACCCACCGTACTATGCGCCCGTTGTATCGGCGACCAGTGATACCGTGGAAATCCAAGACCAGAATACCGCTGCATTCCACGCCAGCGACTCTGTCGTCGTGGTGGGTGGAACAGGCTTGGGACAACTGGAACCAATCGCCGCTGTCTCGCATGTGGGCGATCTCTATACGCTGACATTAAGCGGGAATTGGAACGATACGCCTGATTCTACAAGTACCGTTGCCGTGGTGGCCGAGCCCTATGACGAAGCGTTTTACTCCAATAACCTCTCAGATGCGCCAAATGCCGGGGGCAACGCCGGATTCGAAATCTGGGATGGGGGATATAGTGATATATTCGCGAATAATGTAGTTCAAAACACAGGCGGTGGGGCCGTGTTCGCCAGCGCGGATGAGTGGCAGCCCGATTTCTTCAACCAGGCGGTCAACGACCAGTTTGAAGACACGCAGGGCGGCATCGTACTCACCGCTGGGTTTGAAAGCGCGCCTAATAACACCCCTAATGACGTTGGCGACCTCGCTCGAGACAACAGTGTTGAGGGAGTCTGCAACGGGAATACAAGTGGAGGGAGTATATCGGGGAAATTCGTATCCAGCAACCCTAGCGATTATTGAGCACAACTTGGTTGCCCCCTCGGCCGAGGCTGGCACGGTCGCGGCGGTGGAGCTGCTGGGCAATAACGCGGACTCCCTCCTATACAATAACACGTTCGTCGAGCCGAGTTCGGGTTTACCGTCACCGGCCGTTTATTACGACAGTTCTCCTGCGGCGATCCTCCTGCGCAACAACAATTACGAGAACTACAGTTCCTCGAATATCTATGCGTACGCGGGCGGCATGAGTTCGTCATCCCTATTGGAAATGCCGTCCGACGTTTATTATGCGACCGCCGCCTCCGGCGGCAGCGTTCCCATCAACATTCTGCTTTGGGATGACGGGGCTTCAAGCCTATCTTGGTCCGCAACGATCGCATCGGGCACGCAATGGCTCACCGTCACGAGCGGCGACTCGGGCAACGGCACCATTACCGGCGAGGACGACAATGGCAGCGAGGGGATACTGTCCCTCACTGCCAACTCCAGTGACCTAGCGCCGGGAACCTATCCAACCACGGTAACCATTACCGCCGGCGGGCAAACGCGAGTGATTACGATAATTATGACCGTGACTGCTTAGCCGAAAGGAGGCTCGGATTTCGAAATTCTAACTGCTCGAGCTTTCCGGTTCGGCAACGCAGCTATAATCCACAACTGTGGCGTTAGGGCTTGCGGCAAATCACGGCGAGATGCGAGTAATACATGCGCGACCACAGCGGGCCGAATATCATCGGCAGGTATCGTCCGGTCATCAGGGCCTGCCATTGTTTGGCGGCCCCCCACCCGTTCTTCCGGCACATGAACCGGATTCTTTCAGCAGGCTGTTTCGGAACATATCGACGAAAGTGAATGGGGGGGGGGAATCCAGAGTTCGCCAGCAGGGAATTGAACGACGCCGCCGTAAAGAACTGGACGTGCCCCGCCGGGTTCTTCGTGCGATCTTTCAGATAGCTTTTCAACCTGCACAGCGGCAGGTCTTCCAGCGGAACTTCAGCGATCAGATACGAATAATCAATTCGGCCAAGTGCTTTGAGCATTTGTCCTGGATTATCCAGATGCTCGATAACGTGGCTCAAAACGACAACGTCGAAATGGCCTGAAATGGAGAATGAAGGGGAAGCGATGTCCCCCGTGCTGATTTCGATCCCTTGCGAATTGTCTCGCAAGTATTGGATTGCAGGTTCAGAATAGTCCGTTGCCGCGTATCTGCGGGCATATCCCCTACGCTGGCATTCCTTGATGACCTCGCCGGTTCCGCAACCGAGTTCGAGAATGCTTTCCGGCGCGATGGCGCATCGGCGCATCAGAATGCCGATGGAGTCGGTTTTATCGGTGGCTCCCAGTCGCAGCCATTCCGCCTCGGCGGCCAAATCTTTGCGATAAATGGCATCGTATTGGTCGCGCCCGGATTGAGCGGTTGCATCGCCCATGATCTCCCATTCGTGTGATTCGCGACATGTTCTCGATCCCTACCAGTAAAGTCAAACAGCGAAGTTGAAAACCAACTCAAGGCATTGAACAGGGCCGGGAGGATTTCCTTGTACAAACTTGTTTCGACCCTCCACTGGCATTTTTCGACACCCCGAAAAAATAATAATAAAAATCCCCGGATTTCCCCAAAACACGTCCAAAACGTTCACCTCCTGGACCCTTTAATAGAGGAGGATCATTTTCCCATCGTCGCCCGCTCCGCCCGAGCGATCAGGACCAGCTATGTCCACCGAGTTCGACTCGCGCGCCGCCTCCGAGCCATTCATTCCGGGCGGAAGTCCCAGGGGAGAACCGAAATTTCCGGGATATTCTGTCGGCATTCTGGGGCATCGATCGATCCCTGATCTCCCAAACCTCCCACATCTCCGACGGATTGGTCGGAGAACTTTGATCCACCCCTGCGCAATCAACCTCAGCTTACCGCGTGTTGCTTCCCATCGGCGTGGTCACGTTCTTCGTGCCGCGCTTGATCGACAACGGTATTCTCGGCTCCTCCGGACACTTGGCCGCGAACTCTTCGTAATATTTGTTGATGAACGTCCGCGTCGCCCAGGCCGTGCCGTCGGCCAGGCCGCAGATCGTCGTCCCCGGCATGATCCCCTGCGACTTTTCCAGCTCCAGCAGCATGTCCAGGTCCCGGGCTCGCCCTTCTCCGGCGAGAATGCGATCCAGAATCTTCCGCATCCACGCGCTGCCCTCGCGGCATGGAGTGCATTGGCCGCAGCTTTCGTGGGCATAAAACCGCACGCAGTTCCGCAGCGCCTCAATCATGTTGGTATGTTCGTTCATCACGATCATTCCGGCCGTTCCCAGCCCGAGGCATCCGCCGCGGAATCGCACGTCGTCGAAATCCAGCTTGATGTCGAGTTGATCGGGGCCAAGAACGCCCATGGAGATTCCGCCGCAGATCGTCCCCTTGTGCTTGCCGCCTTTCATTCCGCCGGCAAGTTTGTTGATCGCGTAATCCAGCGTGATGCCAAGCTCGTCTTCGTAAACCCCGGGCTTGTTCACATGCCCCGACATGCCGAAAAGTTTCGGCCCCGGCGACGACGGCGTGCCCATCGTTTTGAACCACGCCGCACCGCGCTCGATGATCGGCGGAACGCAGCAGAGCGTTTCGACATTGTTGATGACCGTCGGCCGGCCGAACGCCCCGGCGATGGCCGGGAACGGCGGCTTGTTCCGCGGCCAGCCGCGCTTGCCCTCCAGCGCTTCCAGCAGTCCCGTTTCCTCGCCGCAGATATACGCCCCGGCGCCCGATGCACGTAGCATTCGAGCTTGTGCTTGCTGCCGAAAATTCCGCCCCGGCCGAAGACGCCCTGCTCGTACGCTTCCTTCAGCGCCCGCTCCATCACCTTGATCTCATGGTGGAATTCGCCGCGGACGAAAATGTAAGCCACGTCCACCTGCGTGGCGATGGCGGTGATGGCCACCCCTTCCAACAGGCTGTGCGGATCGTAATCCATGAGATACCGATCCTTAAATGTTCCCGGCTCGGACTCGTCGGCGTTGACGGCCAGATAATGCGGCCCCTTTTTCTCCCGCGGGATGAACGACCATTTCTGCCCGGCCGAAAATCCTGCCCCACCGCGCCCGCGCAGGCCGGAATCGGTGACGGTCTTGATGATGTCCGCCGGCGTCATCTCCAGCGCTTTGCGCAGAGACGCGTATCCGCCGGTGGCGACGTAATCGCCGTACCAATGCAGCTTGCGCTTTTCGGGATCGGGATCGATGCGCTTGATCAGGACGGGTTCGGTGTACGCCATGGTTTTTCCGTTAGAAGCGTTCAGCGGCGCTTGTCGCCGCGAGGAGACGGGCCGTTGCGCCGGACCTCAAGGTCAGTGACCAGCAGAAGATCCACGATGTTAAGCGAGTCGTCAGGTTGGTACACATGCACCGTGCGCCCGCTCGGTGAGATCGCGAGAAATTCCCGGTGAAGGACCGGAACCTTTCGGCCGTCCGCCATGTGGATGGTGAATTTCTGGAACGGCTCGGCTCTCCACAGCTCAAAAATTTTTTCGCGGGTCATAGGGATATTGTATCACGATTGTTTTCGCGGCGTCGGGTTCTTCTCCACGACCACCTCATCGATCACCGTTCGCCGCAAGACCACATTCGGGTCCTGCGGCAGTGGCTTTTCCTCGATCTTACAGTCGCGATAGATCGTCTTCGAGGCCGACACATCGGATTTCATGGCCTGGCGAACATACGCCACCTGCCGGCCAAGCCAGCCGAGCAGGCCCTTGCCCTGAAGCTGCCGCGGAGGTTTGGATGGATCAACATTCATGTGACAAATCCACGCCGAACTCCTTTTTCGCCTGTACCAGCGCATCCTCTAGCGATCCATGCCAGGTATCGCCGACAAAACCACCGCGATCGTCCAACCGGTACAGCACCCAGTTGTCGAGTTGTGATTCGATGATTAACCGGCTCACCATTCCAGGCATGGGCCGTGTTCCCGATCCGTGCGCCGATCCCAGATTCATCGCCGCGTGCGGCAGGCAATCGTTGCCGGCAGGCATGGGTCGGGCCAACGTGTAAGAAATCTTGCTCGCCATAACAAATGACCAATGACCAATGACAAATGACTATTCAGATGATAGCGGCATTTCCGCCGTCATCTGCTCGGTCTTCGGATCATATGCCTCGATGAACCGCAAGACATCACCGACGGTCCGCTGGCTGTGGCCGAATGTCAGCATCGCCGCCGTCGTCTGGTTCCTGTCGAATTTCAGCACGCTTCGCTGATACGCCGCCACCATCATTCCCGTCCGCCGAACCCCCTGGGCGCAATGCACCAGCACCGGCTGAAGAGATGGATCCCGCGCGATGGCCAGAAACCGGCTGATCTGGTCCCCCCGCGGCCAACCACCCAGCGGAACCGGAAGCCGAATGACTTTGATTCCATTGGCCTGGCAATAGGCCAACTCATCCGTGAACGGCGCGTGGGTGATTTCAGAATCGTCCACCAGCGAAACCACCGTCCGCACGTGCGTTTTTTTTGCGGCCAACTCGAACTGATGCAGGTCGCGAACCCCATCGCGATAGAGAACGCCGGCGCTCACCGTCGCCAAATGATACGTGTCGAAATAGGCCCAGAAAACCCACCACCCCGCCGCCGCCAGTATCGCCGTGACGAGGATTATCGGACCCAGGATTTGCGGTCTAAAACCCACTTCTCTCCCGGCTATTGCGGCTCAAACTCACTGCTCTTTCCGGCGGCATTCCGCACGTCGATGAAACCGGATTGCTCATCCGCGCTCAGCGACGCGGTTGTGAAGACCTTGCCGACATTGCGGGAGACGAACACGTTGGCGGAATCCTTTTGGGCGAGCAGCGCCACCGATGTCGCCGACCCGGGGCTCGCCAGCTTGATCGACGCCTCGTCCTTGCCGCACGTCATCCAGAGCAGCGCCCCATCCGCCTGCGTGCGCACCTTCAGACTTTGCACGGTCAGATTGCCGAATTCCGCATCGGCCGGCAACGAGGGCTTCGACGCCCCCACCGCAACCGCCGCGAGGATGGCCGTCAGAAATCCCCATCGCCATCGCCGACAAGACCGTTCCAGGCGCTCCACGCGCTGTTCCAGCGTTTGCATGGTTGTGTCCCTTTTTGAAAATCGATCGGCGACGTTCAATGATCGTCGCCTGCTTCCCACGTCACCGTGGGGTCGTGATAGTCGCCGGCGCTTTTCGGCAGCCCGGCAATCAATTCATCCACCTTTTCGACCGTCAGGTTCTCATGCAAAACGTCATTGATCAGCATCACCGGCGCCGTCCCGCAGGCGCCGAGGCATTCCAACTCCACCAGCGTGAACCGCCCGTCGGCCGTCGTCTCCCCTTCCTCCACCTTCAGCTTTTCGATCAGGTGATCCGTCAGCTTTCGCGACTGGCAAATCTCGCACGAAAGCGACCGGCAAACCTGCAAAAGATATTGCCCCCTCGGCCGGAGCCAATATTCCTCGTAAAACGTGGCCGTATCCAAAACCTCCGCCGGCGACATTTCCAGAAACGCCGCCACTTCCTCCATCGCCTGCACCGGTATCCAATTGTAAACGTGCTGGATTTCGTGCAGCGCGGGGAGGAGAACGGCGCGCTTGTTGGGATAACGGGGGAAATACTTGGCGGCCAGCGCCTGCTTAATTTCCTCGGTCAAATAAGGCTCGCCGCGACGCTCGACCGTTGCCGTTCGACGATTTTCGGTTATCCAGGCCAAATTAAAGACCTCCATTCTCCGACGGACGCAAATTTGCCAAGCGGTCAAAGTGATCGTCACAATGTTCCAGCTTGACCCCGTGACGACGCGCACAAGCGAATATTAATACATCGATCGCCGGAATGGTAAGCCCCGCGCCGCGAGAAGCCCTTGCCAGCGAACAGGCAAGATCCCAGACCCTTTCATCCAATTCCAGGCGCGGCAGGCGATCGTCAAATTCCTTCAGCCGCTTCGTCTCGCGTTGACCCCGCACGCCATTCCACAATTCCAGCCGCACCGCATTACACCATGCCGCGTCTCCAGACGATACCACGTGCGAAACTCGGCGGCGAACCTCCTCATCGCCGGATTCTCGAAGGGCGTGAACCCAACTGGAGCTATCGATCAGCGTTGCGGCCACTGCGTCTCTCCTTCAGTCCATTGACCGCATGCGCCTCAATTCGGCCGGAGTCATAAAATCCTTGAAGGTGCCCAGATATTTCACAAGTTCGGCCTGGCCGCGGCGGCGATTGTATTCCTCCATCGCCGCCAGCACCGCTTCACGCTTGGTCGATGCGCCGGAATACCGCATGGCCCTCTTTAGCATCTCATCGGGAATATCAACCGTGGTTTTCATGATTCCAATTATCGGCAATTTGGATTCCCAAATCAAGCCAAAGCGTCACCGATCCAACTCCGCCGCGATCACGTTGATGCTTCCCAGCACCGCCACCACGTCGGAGATCATGTGCCCTTCAATCAGCTTCGGAAACACCTGGTAATTGATGAAGCACGGCGGCCGCGTGCGCACGCGCCAGGGAATGTTCTCCCCCGCCGATACGATATAATATCCCAGCTCGCCGATCCCGCTTTCGATGCAGCCGTAAACCTCCCCCCGGGGCGCTTCAAAACCGCGGTTGGTCATGATCAACTCGAAATGCTGGATCAACCCTTCGATGCTGCTGAAGACCTGGTCCTTCGGCGGCAAAACTTCCTTGCCCTCGGGGCTGACGTCCACCGGGCCGCCCGGAAGATTGTCGATGAGCTGGCGGATAATGCCCAGGCTTTGTTTCATTTCCTCCAATCGCACCAGATAGCGCGCATACACGTCGCCGGTGCTCATCACCGGAACCTTGAAATCGACCGCCGGCGCCCCCTGCCCATCCCAGTTGTCGGCGAAGCAGAGGTACGGCTCGTCCTTGCGGATGTCCCGCCGCACGCCGCTGGCGCGGGCCATCGGACCGGTGAGGCTCCAGTCGATCGCCTCCTCCCGGCTGATCACACCGATCCCCTTGGTCCGATCCACGAAAATCCGATTCTTACTCAGCAGCGCCTCCACGTCCGCCATGGCCGGCGGCATGACCTCATCGACGAACCGCTTCACCATCCGCTTGAATGTCGGCTCATCAGGCAAATCCATGTTCAGCCCCCCCACCCGCGTCCAACTCGTGTGGAACCGCTGCCCGGACATGTATTCAACGATGTCGTAGATCACCTCGCGCTCATTGAACCCGTACAAAAATGCCGTGAACGCCCCCAGGTCCAATCCCGCCGCCCCGATGCACAGCAGGTGAGACTGAATCCGCCCCAACTCCCCCGCGATGGTCCGCAGCGCCTTGCACCGCGGCGTCAGTTCGATCCCCATCAACTTTTCCGTCGCCCCATGCCACGCCAATTCGTTGTAAATCGGGGCCGAATAATCCATCCGGTCCACGATCGTCACATACTGGTTGTAATTGAGATGCTCCCCCAGCTTCTCAAAACCGCTATGAAGAAACCCGATATGCGGCGTGGCCCGAAGGATCCGCTCTCCATCCAGCTCCAGCACCAGCCGAAGCGTCGTATGCGTCGCCGGGTGCTGCGGCCCGAAATTGAGGGTCCAGCGGTTCTCCCCGTCCGAGCCGCCCATCTCCGGCGGCATAACCTCGCTCGATGCCTGGCTGAGGGTAAATGGCATAGCGGAAGGATTATAGCGGCGGCCCACGTGCGCACCAGAGTGCTCCAAGAATCTATTAGTATCTACTAACTTATATGGCCTTGGTTGCGTTTGTGCAATCTCATGCTAGATTCTTCCGCTCGGGACGTTGTTCCACGTGGAACAATGAGTTGCCTATCTTTCCAAGGAAAGGAGTCCTTGCCATGGCCCAAGCGACGAAAACCAAGCCGCGTCTCGGCCGGGGGTTGAGCAGTTTGATCTCGGTTTCCAGCCTGCCGGTCGAAGCTGAGGTCGCTCCCCTGGATTCGGGAAACCATTCACCACATGCGCGATTCGCTGTCACCCCCCCGCCAGCCGATGGCCAGCCGATGTTGATTCCCATCGGGTCGATCCGTCCCAACCCCCATCAGCCACGGAAAACAATCAGCGACGCATCGATCGCTGAACTCGCCGCCAGCGTGAAATCATCCGGAATCATCCAGCCCTTGGTGCTCCGACGAACGGCCGATGGCTTCGAGCTGATCACCGGCGAGCGGCGCTGGCGAGCCGCGAAACTGGCGGGCTTGGCCGAAGTCCCCGCCGTCCTGCGGGATGTGGATGGCTTCACCCAGGCCCAAATGGCCCTGGTGGAAAACATCCAACGCGAAGACCTGAACCCCATCGAGCGAGCCCAGGGATATCGCGTGCTGATGGACCAGCTTGGATTAACCCAGGTCGAGCTGGCCGGCCGAATGGGGGAAGATCGCAGTTCCATCGCCAACTACCTGCGGCTTCTCGATCTGTCGGAAGGCGTTAGGACGATGATCCGGGACGGCCGATTGAGCCTTGGACACGCGAAACTACTGGCCGGTGTGGCCGAGCCGGCAGAGCAACAACGCCTCGCCGATACAGTTGTCGCGCAAGGACTTTCCGTGCGAAACCTCGAGCGACTTTTGCAAACGGGCACTCGCCCGGCTTCGGCCCGCAAGTCAACGAGTTCGCCCGCCCACATCCAGGACCTTGAAAAATCGCTGGCCCGGCAACTCGGAATGCGAGTGGAGGTGCGATCAGCCGCCAAGGGGAAGGGTAAGTTGATCGTGCACTACGCTTCACTGGACCAATTCGACGATCTTCTTCAAAAGCTCGGAGTCAGGCCCGAATGATGCACGGATTCTGGACTATCTTGATGTTCCACGTGGAACACAATTCGTAGTTATGTATAGATATACAATAGTACATATATAATAATTGCCAATATAAATAAGCTCTGAGGGTTATGGATCGCGCCAACGCGCTGCCTTAAATTGACCCCATGTCCGAGAACCAGAACAACAACCCGCCGGTCAACTTGGCCATTATCGGCGGGGGGCCAACCGGTCTTTTTGGAGCGTTCTACGCCGGCTTGCGCGGAATGTCCGTCAAAATCATCGATTCGCTCGACATCCTCGGCGGCCAGCTCACCACGCTCTATCCCGAAAAACTCATCTACGACGTCGGGGGCTTTCCGCAGGCCCTTGCCAAGGACCTCGCCCAGGCCCTGAGCCAGCAGGCCGGCCAATACAAGCCCATCGTCTGCCTCGGCGAGCGCGTGGAAAAACTTGAGCGGCAGGGGGCGGAAGGCTTATTTAGTCTACATACAAAGACGACCCAGCATCACGCCCGCGCCATCCTGATCGCCGCGGGGGTCGGGGCCTTCGAGCCCAAAACCCTTCCCCTGCCCGAGGCCGAGCGATTCGCCGGCCGCGGACTGCACTACTTCGTCAAGGACCTCCAATCGCTGCGAAACAAGCGCGTCCTGATCGTCGGCGGGGGGGATAGCGCGGTCGATTGGGCCAACACCGTATCGCCCATCGCCGCATCCTGCACGCTCATCCATCGCCGCGACGGGTTCCGCGCCCACGAGCAAAGCGTCGAACTCATGCGCCGCGGCCCCACCAAAATCCTCACGTTTTACGAGCTGAAGCGGATAGGGGGGGGCGAGCGGATCGAGAGCGCAACGATCTATGACAATCGTAGTAAAGAAGAGCAAACCCTCGGGATCGACGCGCTGCTCGTCAACGTCGGATTCAACAATTCCCTTGGGCCGATCAAGGAGTGGGGCCTGGAAATCGAGGGCGGGTCGATCAAGGTCGACGCGATGATGCAGACGACCATCCCGGGCGTATTCGCCGCCGGCGACATCGCCACGTTTCCGGGAAAGCTGAAACTGATCGCCACCGGCTTCGGCGAAGCCTGCATCGCCGTCAATTTCGCCAAGCATTATCTCGATCCCAAGGCCAACATCTTCCCCGGGCACACTCGAATATGAAGAGATAGCGTCGATCCGTCGGCGAGAAGTGAACCGGCCTCGTCTGCAAATGTCTGCTCAGGAATTGCGATGGACCGAAGGTCTCGTTCTTTCGGGCTGCCAGATTTCGCCCAGGGGTATCTTAAGATCGAGGAAAGGCGGGAACTTCACGATGTCGTTCTCTCTTCCGGCGCCGGCGGGCCGATAATCGCGTCGCACGAGCTTGAACGCCTCGGCCGTCCGATCCTCCGGATCGACGATCCAGTAATAAGCCACCTTTCCCTTGGCGTATTGTTTGAATTTGTCGCGACGGTCGATCAATCGGCTGCTGGGGCTCACGATTTCCACGCACAGATCGGGCGGGCCTTCCATCGCCTTTTTGCCCACGAGGTCCAAACGATTGTTGGAAAAAAAGATCAGATCGGGCCGGCGGACATCGTGCCGGCCGAAAATGGTATCGACGTTGCCGTACAGCCGACCGAGCTTCTTGTTTCGGACATGGTTGACCAGAATCATGGACAAAAGTTTTTCGGTATACGAATGATTCGGTGTCGCGCTGGGACTCACCGCCACCTCCCCGTCAACCAGTTCAAGCCGCACCCCGACCGGGTCTTCGCCCAATTCCAAAAACTGCCGGGCCGTCATTTTCGCGGTGCTGATGGTGGACATAATTTACCTTGCGGCGAGTATATCGCCGTGGTGCGCCATATTCCATTTTGGCCGCGGCGCCTCGATCGTTTTACGCGTTCCCCGCCTATACTTGATAGCATGTTCACCATGTTTCGCGGCCGTTTACTGATTTCACTCGGCGTTCTTCTGGCCATTGTTTCCATGGCGGCGGGGGGGCCAACGACCCGGCCGTCGCCGGCCGATGCTGTACTGGCCGAGGTCCGCCAGAAGGGACCGCTGCTTCTGCATCTTCCCGGCGTCGCCGGGCTTTTGGGTGTCGATCGACGGATGCTGTCCGGACTGCGCGACGCCGGCGTCGATGCCAATATGGTCATCTATGACTGGACCGAACGCGACCCAGGCATACACGCGCTGCAAGCATACGACCGCAACCGGGCCGAGGCACAGACCATCGCGGATCTGATCGCCGCTCACGCCGCGGCCGATCCGCAATCGCCCATTTACATCACGGCCCACAGCGGCGGTTGCGGCCTGGCCGCTTGGGCGCTGGCAAAGCTGCCGCCTGATGTGAGCGTCCAAACGGTCATCTTCATTGCCCCGGCTCTTTCCCCAAAGTTCGATCTATCCCCGGCCCTGCGACACGTGAACGGCAAGTTGTACGCCTTCTCCAGCCGGTTCGACAGGGTGGTCTTGTTCACCGGAACCCGAATATTTGGAACAATCGACGGTGTTCAAACCGAGGCGGCGGGCTTCTGCGGATTCATCCGGCCCAAGGACGCCGATCCGCTCATGTACCAAAAGCTGGTCCCGCGCCTATCAGAGTGATTGGGCAAGATACGGCGATTTCGGGGATCACATCGGGGGAATGTCGCGCGGCTTCGCAGCGGCCATTTTGGCGCCGTTGATTTCCCCTGCTCCCACCACGCAGGCCGATGCGCAGGCGGATTCCCCGCATGGCGGAGGCTGAAACCGCCTCGCGTCTTAAGCCGACAGAACGTCCAGCAACTGTTTCAGATCGGTTTTCTGCGGATCATCCGGATGATCTCGCAGATAAGAGTCGAGCCACAGGCTCGCCGGCCGCGCCATGCCGATGCGCGCCAGCACCAGGGCCAGATCGCGCTGCAGATGTCCCTGCTTCGGCCAGAGCAGCATTTCCATTTCCAAGACGGCCGCGACATCGGCGTACTGGTTGTTCGTGCCGAAGACGTGCAGAAGATTTTGAAGGATGCGCGTCAGCCAATGCCGGTGCGAAGCCGGCCGCAGCATTTCATCCGACCATTCCATTTCGGGCCCGAACAATTCCTGAAGCCGGGCGTGCGCTTCTTCCCGCGTCAGCGCCCGCCCGCCGCTGAACGGATCGATCAGCAGAATCTGACCCGGCGCCTCCTCCACCGCCACGAGAAAATGTCCCGGCAGTCCCACGCCCCAAGTCCTGAGGCCCAGCCGTTCGCCGACGATCTTGTAAACGAGGCTCAGCGTGATCGGCAAGCCGCGTTTGGTTGACACAACGGCGGGCAAATAGCTGTTGGCCGGGTTGTAATAGTCCTCCGTGTTCCCGCGAAAATTCCCCTCGTCGAACAGCACGTCGTGCAGGTGCGCCAGCACCGCCTGAGTCTGCTGGCCGCGGACCCGCTTACGAACGGCATCAACGTAATACTGCAACTGGCGATCGATGCGCTGCGGATTGGCATCCGGCATGTGATGCGTCGCGATGGCCACCGCCCCGTACAACAAGGCATCCGTGGATTTGAGGGTCTCCACCTGTCGCCCCAGGAGCCTGAACGCCTCTGGCGAGCAGCATTGCGGTAGGGCGGGGCGATCCATGCAATGGTCTCCGGTTGTTGGCCGAGGCTTATATCGGTCAACACCGGCTTTCCGCAGCATAAATGAGCGGGCGGGGGCCCTATCCGCCGCCGACGCGACCGTAGCGGATGCTCAGCGTCCAATCGTCGAGCAAATCCCGTCCAACGGTGATTTCGTAGCGGCGGTGATGATTGAGATCGTCGTTGTGGGCTTCCAGTGCAATCGTGAGCAGGTTTTCCATGCGGCGAGAAATTCTCTTGTCCCCTTCGATGAATCGTGATACGCCCTGACCTGACCATAAACTATAGTTTTTGGCCGGTGTAAAGGGTTTTTTGCAAGCGGTTGAATTATCGAGGGGGCATGACCGGAAATCAGGAGGAGGTTTTTGGCCAGGGGCTGGGCGAGAATTTACGCGTCGGGCTGTATGCACGTGTTTCGACCCACGACCAGCAGACATTGCCGCTGCAAATTTCGGCGATGCGGGAATACGCCGACCGACGGGGTTGGACAGTTGCCATGCAGATTGAGGAAGTCGGAAGCGGAGCGAAGGATAGACCAGCCCGCGATGAAATCCTACGCGCCGCGATGCGACGGGAGATTGATATCGTGCTGGTCTGGAAATTGGATCGCTGGGGCCGATCGTTGCTCGACCTCGTGACGACGTTGAAGGAATTGCATGCGGTCGGCGTCAATTTCGTGTCGCTGAATGATTCGCTCGATTTCACGACGCCAAGCGGTCAGGCAATGGCGGGGATGTTGGCGGTGTTCGCCCAATATGAGCGCGATATTTTGCGGGATCGGGTCAAAGCAGGCATCGCTGAAGCCAGGAAGAATGGTACGCCGCATGGAAGGCCCGCGAGTGTGCAGATGTTCGCGGATAAGGTGAATCGGCTATTTGCAGCGGGAATCAGCAAGAGTCAGATCGCCAAACGGCTCGGCATCGGAAGAACTTCGGTGCGGAGGCTCGTTAAAATTAATCAGGCCAGCCAGTAGAGTGATTTTTATAGATTCCCGAGTTATCGGCACAGTCAACTTGATTCTGCCGCTTGAAACGCTATTTACTAAACTTGTGGCAACTAGTCGCCGAAAAACGCAAAATGGGGCAATCGCAGCGAACATTCCAAAAACTCGTCAGTAATTCCGAGGCGGTCCACCATCGCGCCCAATTCCAGGGGAAATGCGGCAAACATGATGGCGAATATTACTTTGTAACCAGCGTCGGTTCTGCCTACAAAACCCCGGAGCGCGTGCTTGTGACCATCGCCTTGACACCTAAACCCGAAGGCCCAAATGGGGTTGAGGAGCGGGACCTTCGAGAATTGCTTGATGGAGCAAAGGAACTTCCCTCAGGTACGACAGCCGCCGCAATAAATCACCGGATCCAAGAATTCCTTGGGCAGCAACAATGATGATTGCACGCCCAGCAAATTCCGAACCCACCTTCAGCATGGACGATGCGCGATTCTTTTTTCAAAGTCCTCCCGATAAACCGGTTGCCAATGCCGCCGGCCAGGTGAGGCACAGTATCTTGGCAGCCTTGCGCGGCGATGTTGCGTTTTGCATGGGAACAGACCCGTCAAATGGAAAACTGTCCTCGACTACCCAATCGACAGCACTCTGGTCTGGAACGATAACGATCATGGCCGGCATTGACCTTTTGGCCAAATTTTATACCGGGTGCGACGTGTCGGGAAAGGTAGGTGAAAGGTTCAACACTTTTGCCACGAAGTTCCTCGGCTTGACCAATTCGGATGCAGACATCCTTTACCGACTACGAAACTCATTGGTGCATTCATACGGTCTGTCCTTCGACGTCAACGGGTTCCACATCGATTTAGCATTCGGCCTCGACCCGTATCAACATCTAATTATTCGGTCGTCTTCGAACCAGAAGATTATTGTTGATTTGTTGAAGCTGTATCGCCAGTTCGAGGCAGCGATAGACCAATATCACGATGCCATTGAATCTGATTCAACGCAAACACTACAAGCGAATTTCGCGAGGATGTTTCAAAGGTATGGCTCGTTTTTTACGTATATGCTGCCCGGCTCAACGATGGCGGTTGAAAAGGCCGAGATTTGCGTTCAGCCACCTACACGAACTCTATTGCGGCCCCAGATTTCAACGGGTCACATTTAACGCTGACAACCGCGTTCGCGGTTATCTGTGATGGAGAATTCTTATGTCGATTCGCAAGAGGATAGATGGGCCTAGTAAGTAAATTATTTCGAAGAGACAAGCCGAACGCAAAAGAAGCTCAGCCTCTCTCGGACAAAGAGGCAATACGGCAATTTCGGCTTGGCATTGCCACGCTTGTAAAACATGAGCCGCCGGACCTGCGAGCAGGGTTGGCGCTCCAACACGTATTGACCATCACGGCTTGCCAGTGTCTTGAAGCCGTAAAAGAACATGTTAAGACTGCGGACGAAAAGGAACGGAGCACAAAATATTACGAGTTGGCGAGCGAATTCTTCGTTTTTCTTGTTCACTTAGTAAATCGACGAATGTATTTGGACCATGGAGAGTCGATTGGTAAAAGGTGGCAACAAGAGCTTGTTCCGAAATATATCGAGGCTTTCGTCAGGCAGTGGTGCGTACAAACTGGCCCTTCAGACACAAAATACGCTGAAAATATAAAAATATATGAGGAATTTAGGGAGCGGCTCTGCTCCGAACTATTTCATAACTTGAACGCGGCAGAAGCAGACTACACGCCGTGCCGCGGTCTCTTGGCGGAGAACAATAAGATTTTTACAGGGGATTCATTGTTTAGCAAGCTCGCTCGAAACATCACGCAGATGGCCGGCACGAACAATCCAGGGGTACACGTGATGATCTATTTTGCCTTTGCCGACATTTTTCTAAAAATAGGATTCGCGGAGTGGGTCAACGAAGCTGCACGAGAATTGGCAGCCCAACCGTTAGCTGCTTGACGCTTCGATCAGTACACGAACGAGATTCGGAGAATCAAGCTGCAACCATTGTTTCAGCATAGGCCAATGCCTCTGGAACATCATCGTCTGAAGGCCCAAATCCGTGGATTTCACCCGGTATGAATTCCCGCTGCCAATGCACAAATACGCGAAAGGTCTCCCGCGCGTCATCGATCTTGCCGGCAAGTTCCATCGCGCATGCCAAATGATACAAGTAGATTGGCACAGGAAAAAAGGCGCATGCTTTACTCGCCGCCGACAGCATTTTCTCAACAATTTGCTCGCGATCTGGTGTCGGGCGTAGGACGCCAATGCGAAGTTGCATCGCTAATTCATCAGCGCGCAAATGCAAGGCCATTGCCGCAATCGAATACTGGAATGACTGGACGTGTTCTGTCTTCACTGCCCATCGGCCAGGTGCAGCCATTTGGTGCACTTGATCAAAGCCCTTTTGTACTACGTCCTCCTCCTCTTTTGTGAGCACGAGGGAACCCTGTGGAATTAGCTTTAAACACGCAAGGTCATGTCGGTTACGGTACTTTCGGAAAGGCCACATGAGCGTATTATCGACTTAGCAAGGTGGCTGCTTAAAATTCACGTATTCCCGGTTCGTGTGTTCTAATTCCAATATGTTCGCGGCGAAACAGAACACGAGAGTGCGGCGAATAATCGGACCAATAAATCCAGCTACAGGTAGGGATGTCTGACCTTTCAACCACGCGTGACAGCCGCGTTCGGGTGCAGATATCACCAAGCAATTTCCTCGACGATCGGGGCCGTTTCGCCGCCATTCATGGCGCCGGGTCTGTCCGCTTCCTGAACCCAGGCGACGCGATGACGGGCGATTCCTTGAAACAAACGAATTTCGGGCCGAGCTTCGGCATTCAGATTGCGCCCCGTGATGCGAATCTTGTCGCCATGAACGTGCAAGGTGATCCCAGCGGTTGGACTAAATTCCACCCGCTCAATCCAGCTATAGCCAATCGCCACGACTTCGCCGGATTTTTTTCGCAATTCAAGCATTGTCGCCCGCTCCCGAATTCCGCGAAGCCAGCCAAACGAATGAAAATCATCGACGCCGCCGGAATCCGCAGACGGACCCGAATCAAATCTTTCTTCAATCAGGCGACCAGGGCGATGATGCAGAAACTTATCTGTCATATTCGATCCCCTCGCGTGTCGGCGCGCGTTCGCGTTCGTTCCGTTCGGGCGCCCGAGCCGCCATCCGCTGGAGATGGGCAACCCGTTCCCGATACTCGCGCTCGGCCACGAATTCGGTTGCGGTCATTCCGCAACAGCCTCGAATGTCGTGGCTCGGTATGAACATCCGATTCGCTTTGGGGCGGCCCGCTGCCAATTCGCGCCCCACGCGGGTATATCAACGGCCATGGGACAACCCGATCAGAACCGGCGAATTCCAGAGGCGGCATGCCGCTCCACTTAACTCCCAAATCCGGCGGATTCGCCCTGGCCGTCAAAGTCGTGCCCGGATCATCTCGCGAGCGGATCGCCGGTGAATATGCCGGTGGAATCAAGCTGACCGTCCGCCAAGCCCCCCAAGGCGGGTCCGCCAACAAGGCCGTGATCGCGCTCCTGGCCGAAGTGCTGAAGGTTCCCACGGCGAACATTGAAATCACCCGCGGTCACGGAAGCCCGCGCAAAGAGGTTCTTATTGCCGGACTGTCCGCCGAACTGATTCATGAACGGCTCATCGGGGCTGAAAGTTGACTCCAACCTTTGATTGCATTCTGAACTGCCGCGAGAATGTGCCCTTGGTTATTCGGCAGAGACGTTCTTCTTGACTCCTCTTGGTTGGCCGATAGAGTTTTCGTATTCCGCCGACTCGGCAGCAGCTCAATGGGAGAATCCCGACGGGTCGGGATTAGGCGGCTGGATCGTCAGGATGCATTAGATTTTCGGCAGTAGCTCAATGGTAGAGCAGCCGGCTGTTAACCGGCTGGTTGCAGGTTCGAGTCCTGCCTGCCGAGTTTGTTTTTGGGTCTATCCCCTCCGCAATCTGGCCGGCGGATTTTACGTCGGGTCCAGCGACGACCCGGATCGCTGGGTCGTCCGATCGTCCTCGAACCGCACCGGCTCCAGCCGCGGCGCTAGGGCGTGGATGACGAAAACCGCCACTAGGTAAGCCGACCCCGCTACGACAAACAGCGGCAGATAGCTGTGGAAATGATCGACGATCAGGCCGGCGCTGGCCTGGAAAATCATTCCTCCAATCGCTCCGCACATACCGCCGATGCCCACGACCGATCCCACCGCCCGACGCGGGAACAGATCGCCGCTCAGCGCAAAGAGGTTTGCCGAAAATCCCTGATGCGCCGCCGCCGCCACGCCGATCAGCCCAATCGCTAACCACGCATTGTCCACCTTGGGGGTGATCGCCACCGGCAACACGCACACGGCGCAGATCAGCAGGGTCATTTTCCGGCGCCGTTATTGCTCCACCCCAATCGCGCCAGCCCCGTCGGAATCCACCCTCCGCCGATGCTCCCGACGCTGGCCAGGTTGTAAATGATGATCAGCGGCAGCCCGATATGTTTCAGATCAACGTGAAACTTGTCGTGGAAAAACGGCGACGCCCAGAACAGCCAGAACCACCAAATCGGATCGGTCAGGAACTTGGCGGCGCTGAACGCCCAGGTCTGCCGATGGGGCACGAGCCTGGCCCATCTCACCGGAGTGACCGACTCGTACGGATCGCTGGTGATGTACGCCAATTCCTCTTTCGACACGCGGGGATGCTCGGCCGGCCGGCGATAAATCGGGACCCAGAAGAAAACCCAAATCAGTTCGGCGCTGCCCGTCGCCACGAACGCCCATTGCCAGCCGAATTTGATGGCGATGATCGGCACCACCAGCGGCGCCACGATCGCTCCGATGTTCGAGCCGGAATTGAATAGCCCGATGGCGAAGGACCGCTCCTTGTTTGGGAACCACTCCGCGACGGCCTTGACCGCCGCGGGAAAATTCGCCGACTCGAACAATCCCAGACACGCCCGCGCCACGCCGAATCCAAGGGCCGTTCGCGCCAGCGAATGGCAGATGCTGGAAATGGCCCAGCAAACCAGGGCGATGGCGTACCCAAACCGCACGCCGATGATGTCGATCATCCGCCCGGCCAGCAGGAGTCCCACCGCATACGCGGCCGTAAACGCCGCGTTGATGTAGCCGTACTCGGTGTCCGTCCAATGGATTTCGTCCTTGAGCGTCGGCGCCAGCACGCTCAAGACCGACCGATCCACGTAGTTCACGGTGGTGGCGAAGAACAGCAGCATGCAGATCACCCACCGGAAGCGCGTCGGCCGGCGCGTGCCGTGCGATCCGGCGATGTCGATGGTTGTTTCCGGCGGTCCCTCAATCAGCGACATGAAGTCTCCCGAAACCGAAACTAATCCCCCGTTTTAGCCGCGTCCCGGTGCGCCGGGACTGCGCTTTGTTCCCGATGTCCCAGAATCGCGGTCACCTATTTAGCGTTCCTTTCCAGACAAAAGAGTTATAATTCCCGCCCTCCGAATCGGGCGCTTGTTATGTCCAGGCTCTCGGAACAATCATGATGACACATTCACTTCCGCTTTTCATCAGCATGGTTCTATCCGCGGCGATTTCTTCCGCGCCGGCGGCCCAGCCGTCTTCCCAGTCCACTACTCCGGATTACCCCGTTCCCTACAGCAGGCCGAAGGTGGACCGCATCACGCAGATTCTGCTGGCAGTAAAAGGACAAATCGAAGCGTCGGCTCCCACGACACGTCCCGGCGGGAGGTTCGACTTGCTCAGCTATCCCATGGGCGTGATTTATTCGGGGATGCTCGCCGCCGCCGACGCCACGGGCGACCGGTCCTTCGCCGATTTCGACGCCGCCCGCTTCCGGATTTTCGCCGATGCCATCGCCAGGCTCGACAAGGCCCAAATCGAAACGCATCACGGCGAGATCACCTACCTGCTCAATCCGACCACGCTGGACAATTGCGGCGCGATCGGCGCGGCGCTGATCAAGGCTCGCCGCGCCGGCGTTGGACCGGACCTCAAGCCTGCCATCGACGACATCGCCCGCTACATCAGCGCCGGACAACTTCGGCTCGAAGACGGCACGCTGGCCCGGCCCACGCGATTCAAGAATGCCGTCTGGGCCGACGATGCCTACATGAGCATTCCATTTCTCGCCCAGATGGGGGCACTGACCGGCGACGGAAAATATTTCGATGACGCCGCCGCTCAAATGCTGCATTTTTCGTCGTATCTGTTCGTTCCTTCAACGGGGCTGTTCACGCATGACTGGACCACGACCAATCCGGACAATCAGCCCAAATATTACTGGGGCCGCGCCAACGGCTGGTGCGCCATGGCCATGGTCGAGTTGCTGCACGCGCTGCCGCCGGATCACCCCAAGCGCGCCGGCGTTCTCCGCCTTTTCCGCGCCCACGCCCAGGCGCTGGCCACCATGCAGGCGGGCGATGGCTTGTGGCATCAAATGCTCGACCGCACCGACACCTACACCGAGACCAGTTGCTCTGCCATGTTCACGTTCGCCCTGGCTCGCGGCGTCAACCGCGGCTGGCTCGACGCCAGCGCCTATGGTCCGGTCGCACAAGCCGGCTGGAACGGCTTGACCACCCGCATCGACGATCAGGGCCATGTAGTCGGCACCTGCATAGGCACCGGATATGCCAATGATTACGTCTTTTAC
>CAWAPL010000028.1:0-95581 GCA_963783845.1 uncultured Phycisphaerales bacterium | reverse complement strand
CATCTGATCCGGCCGAACGATCAACTGAAAATCCGCCCCATCGGCGTTAGCGAACCCATCCCGATCGAGGGCATGGATCTGGAACGCGGCCGAATCCCGCGCCACCCAATGACCCACCACCGTCGGGCCAACCGGATATTCCCAGGCGATCTGGGGCAACTTGCCCGCCTGCTCCCCGGCCGAAATGTATGCAAGACGCCCAGGATCAAGCTCCTTGGTAAAGGTCACTTTCATCGTCAGGCTCGATCCATAAGTAACGGTCGCCGGCGTGGAATCGAACTGAAGTGTCGTCGGCGGCTCGTTCACGTAAGGCGGCGCCTGCACCACCAGTTGCGCCGACGCAATCGCCAGGCGCTGCACGATCGCAATGGTGCGGCGCGGCGTGGAATCATCCCCCGATTCGATCCAGACCGGCATCAGGCCGCTGCTCGCCCCGGCATCCAGCCGGGCATCCAAACTCGCCGAATACACCCCATCCGCCCCGCGCGTCATGATTTCCGATTCGATCCGGCCGTCCCCGTACTGGTAATACACCCGCGCCTCGCGCGAAGGCTTGTCCCCTTTAACCAATCGGACGCGAACGTCCACGCTCCGGCCGACCGGCACGCGCTGCGGAAGATCGGCCGCCATTTCGATCTCCACTCGCTTCGGCCAGGGATGCGGGGCGAACGGATTGCCCAATCTCGACAGGGCCGGGGAAAGATAATCCTGCCCCACCATAAGCCCCAGAATAATCAGGACCGCGATCGCCCCCCCGCCCGCGGCGAACGATTCCCACACCGGCTTGGTCTGAATCGCGCTGCTCAGATCAACGCTGCGCGGCCAATTCCGCGGCCTCGGCAACGACCCGACCCTTCATGAGTTCCGAGCCGGGCGTGGCCTTCGTGACGAAATCAACCGTGCTGCGAAGCCGATCGTGAAAATCCGGAAACGCGAGTTCGAGCCGCCCGGCAACATCTGAAAGCCCCAGCCGCGCCATCGCCGGCCGCACCACCCAGCGAGCCGAAAGCCGCGCCAGGCACACCAGCGCCGCCAGCATCAGCACAATGCGTGGAATCGGCGGCAAATTGAGCAAATAATCCAAAAGAACCGTCGCCAGCAGAAGCCCCGCACCAGCCGCGATGACAAACCCCACCCCATACAACATGCTCAGAACACGAACGCGCCGCCGCAGCGATTCCAGCGTATGCATCAACGCAACAGGCGGCATACCAACTCCAAAACACTCCCCCACTTCGCCTCTCCGTCTCTTGGTCTCTTCCCTAAAGCAACCCCACCATCTTACGCACGATCCATTCTAGGGTGATAAGCGTCACGAAAACGACCATAACCAGGGGAGCATTCCAGAGTGGCTGCGTCGTATCGACGGGAATGATCTTGGTCGCCGAGCGGATCGCCGCAAGCCTCGGCCCCGCCTCCGCCAGCGGAATCGCGGCATCCGTGGCCAAACGGTTCAAAAACGACGCGTCCGCCTGCGGCTCACGAAGCTCCATATCCGGCGTCGCCACCTTGAACGAGACGTTCGCATCTTCGCCCGTAATATGGGGTAATTTCGCCGTGAATTGCCCGATCTGATCGGCCGTAAAGGCCCCGCTGTAAACCGCGCTGGACGGCTCCTGGCGTTGCAAATCCAGCCGCCGAACCGCCTGCCCCGTCGCGTCGTCAACGATTTGGACGGACAGGGGCGGCGAAAGTTGCTGAATCAAATCCGGAGACAGCGGCTCAAACCGGATCGTCACCTGCTTGCCCAATTCATACACGTCGCGGTCGGCGGTGAAAGTCAATTTCCGCTGCCCGATTTTCCGCCCCCGGGCGAGATAGCGCAGTTGCTGCACCCAATAGGTGTTGAAGGTCGATTCCCCGGTGTAAAAGCGCCAACGCCAGGAATCGTCGATGGCCGAAAAAATCGTCCGCCCCGTCCCGTAGGTTCCGATGACCAGAATCGGCGCCTTGTGGTCGTCCGGGCCCAAATCCGTCGGATGCTCCGCCAGCGTGATCCCCACACCCGGCTTGACCATCACCCCTCGGCAATACCAGAAGATCGGCTGAAGATGGTTCTTGACGAATTCCTCGTTCGCGTCCCAGTCGGCGAAGAAACGGAACATCGGATAGTGCGCCGCCGCCCGCGTCAGCACCGGCCGAAAGCCCTGCGTGATGCTGCTCTGAGAATCGTCGCTTTCCGTGTGCGTGATGATCACAGGCAACAGCGATTCGATCGGCGAATTGCGATAACCCTGCGGCGACCACCGCGGCCCCGCCACCATCTCAAACCCGCCCCCCTTCTTGCTCACAAAATCCGAAATCATCTGCAATTGCGCATCGGTGAACTGCCGCGGATCGACATCCCCCAGTATCACCACGTCATAATCCAGCAGCCGATCCATCGTTTCCGGAAAGGCCGTGATCCGCCACGAATTCTGATATTGCGGCCGGTTCGGATCGTCGCTCCCTTCCTGCCGGAACGAAGGGTCGGCGCTGGTCAGCAGACAACTGACCTTGACCGTCTTATCGCGAAGCAAGCTGTTCTTCAGATACCGATAATCCCAGCGCGGATACCCATCGACGTACAGCACCGAAATATTGTCATCCAGCACGTTCAGCCGGACCGGGTGAAAATTGTCCGATTCATCCATTTCCCCCGGCTGCGGCTTGGCCTCGACAACCAGGTTCGCGACCGGCATGTCGCCGCTGGTCGGCTTGAACTGCAAATCCGCTTCAAACGGCTTGTCATCCGCGGCGTACGCCGTTTTGGCGATTTCATTCCCCGCGTCATCCAAAACCGGCTCGTTCACCGTCCGGCCGTTTTGTTTGCTCTGCCGCAGCAGCGCCAGCGTAATCGGATGATTCGCCTCGTATCCCGAAGCCTGGAGCGTGACGTGCAGGTTCGTGAAGTCATCCACGAACGCGGTATCTTCAAACGTAACGGATTGCACGGCGATATTCTTAGGCATGCGAGGCGAACCCACGATCACGGGAAATATATTCACGCCAAAGGATTTCACCGCCGCAATCGCATCGGCCGGCGCCTGGGCCGGCGTCTCACGCCCATCGGTCAGGACCACAATCCCGGCGAGCCGCCGACCCTGCAAATCCTCAAGCACGGACGTCAATGACGAGACCACCTGCGTCCCGTTTCCCTCCGGCTTGAGATCGCGCAGGGCCGAGATCGCCTGGTCTATTCCCCCATCCGCGCTTCGAGTGGTCGGCCCGGAAATGTCGGCAATCTCCTTCGGTCCCCGGCTGAAATCGTAAATGCGCACGTCATGGACGGACGCGAGACGCCGAAGCAGCTTCCCATCCTCCCCGCCCAGAAGATCGATCACGGCGTCGAGCCGGCTGATGGGCTTCCCATCCGGCGCGGTCACGTCCTTCACCTTCATGCTGATGCTGTCGTCGATCAGCACCGCCAGAACGGACGGCTCGCGCCGCGCCTGTCCAAGCGTCAGCACCGGACGATTCAGCAGCAAAAGCGTCAGCCCCAGCAATCCCGCGCAAAATGCCAAGCGCCACGCGCGTTCGGCGAGGTCGTCCCTCGCGCCGATAGATCGCAATCACCAAGGCCAGCGCCAGGGCAACGAGGACGAAGTTCCAAACCGCCGCTCCGCCGACGTACTGCTGCAACGGCCAGCTAGGATTGAACTGAAGCGTAAAATGGCCTTCCCGGCTAAGAAAGCCGCTGGGAAGGCCGAGGATGAATTCAAGCAATCGCCGCATCGCCGCCGTTTAGCCGCGACCCGAAGGGGAGCGCGTTCTATCATGATGCCCAAACCGCATGGCCATGACACATTCCAGCCCGAGCAAAACAAAGACGACAAACATGAATCCCCAGCCCAAATCCTTCCCCTGCTGGGCCAACTCCGCCTGGGCCGGAACCGAATCCCCCAGCATCTGCATATCGACATCCCCCATCGCCTTTTTCAATTCCGGGTCGTCAATCGTTCTCACGTCCGCTTCCGTCGCAGCCGGAACGTTCACCGCTATCTTGTAATCCTCGGCCCCGGTGGACAGCGAATAAATCCCCGGCTTTTCCAGCGGCTGGCTCACGTACACCGCCTGCCCATCGAAAACCGATTTGCCGTCTGAAATCGTCTGCAGCTCCATCGGATGCTCAATCTGAGCGGCGTCCCTAAGCACCGGAATCCCGGTCAGTTGAATGGGCGGCGGAATCAGCAGCCGATTTCCCACGCTGACGTTCATCCACGAATCCCCGCTGCTGGTCGTGCCCAGCAGCAGCATGTGCATCAGCGCCGGATAGGCCGGATGCGGCATGAACGTCGTCCATTCCGCGTTCGGATCGGCGCTGGTCGCATAGAAAACGACCTGCCCGGCCCCGAGCGCATGGACCGTAATCGCCGGGTCCTGGGGCTGGTTCGCGGAATGATCCGGCGGCAAAAAATTCAAAACTCGCTGGGCCCCGGAACCCGCCGCCAGATCCATCTGCCAATAACTGTAAATCTCCGCCGATTCCATCCCCGTGTCTTCCTGATCCTGAAAATCCGCCAGCAGCCGATTCAGCGGCCGATGCGGATTGAAATCGAATCGCCGCGGCGGCTCGTCGCCGGTAACGGTGATCCGCTTGGTCAGCGGCCCAGCCAAAAGATGATGCTTGTACAGCGTCGCGTTGTAATTCTCCGCGGTCACGGGATCGCCCATGAACACCATCAACGTCCCGCCCTGGCGAACGTATTGTTCCAACTGGGCGGCCGTCGTTTCCTGAATCTCTCCCACGCCGCACAGACAGATGCACCGATAATCGCCCAGAACTTTGTTGCCCAGTTCCAGGTCGCTGATTCGCTCCGTGGCCACATAACCGCCGGGCTTGCCTGTCGCCCCGCCCGAGCCGGTCGGATTCAGCGCCGCATCCAGAAACGCCCCGCTGGAACCTTGTCCGCCAACGCCGCGCTCCCCCTCGACGATTAGAACTTTGAGCTGGCTGACCACGTCGATCACGCGATATCGGACATCGTCCACCGGCAATCGATCGTCGCTCATCAGCGACGCCGATACGACGTGTATGCCGCCGGCCAGATCGTTCGCCGTAATCGTCTGCGGCGAGGCCGCGGCCGTCGCCGTCACGCTCACCGCCCCCGGCGCAAGAATCGCCCCATCCACCTTCACCACCAGCTTCGGCTCGGTAACCGCCGGCCCATATCCGCGCACGTCCGCCACCAAATTCGCCGCAAAACGGCTGGTGACCAGCGAATCCGCCGGCGTCAATCCCACGATCGCCTGGTTCCATTGCCCCGGCAGGCCGAGATTGAAATGCGTGATCCCGGATTTATACAAATCCGCCAGTTCCGGCCCGAGTTGCCGCATCACGTCGCCGTGCGATTCCCACGCCACGCGAGTGGAATCGTCAATCAGGCACAAACTCTTATTGCCATTGCCCGGGTCGCGCAGGGCGATGTCCCGCGCCAGCGACAGCGCCCCGGCTTCATCCGTCGCGCCCCACGATTGCTCGATCCGGTCCACCGCCTCCTCCGCCGATTTCAAATCGTAAATCGGTGAACCGATGATTTCCCTCGGCGGCGACGAGGCCGTGACGACCGCAACCGATTCGCCGCCGGAGGAAAGCCGGCGAATCAGCGCCTTGGCGATGATCTTGGCCTGATCGAGATGCGTCCTGGCCCCGGGCCGATCCGCCTCGTAAGCCATCGAATAGCCGTTTCCGATGACCAGGACGTGAAGGCCCGTTCGCCGCCCGGCCAATTCGGCGAGACTGCTGTTCTGGCATCCCAGCGGTCGCGAAAGCGCCAGACCCAGGAGCAGCAAAACCGCGCACCGCGTCGCGAGGAGAATCAATTGTTCAAACCGCAGCCGCCGGCGATTCTTCTTCATCGCCCGGAGCAGGAATTCCATCGCCGCCCACGAAACGACCTTGAACCGCCGCCGATTGAGGATGTGAATCACGATCGGAACCGAAACCAGCCCCGCCCCCGCCCAGAAAAACAGCGGCGAGATAAGACCGAATGCCAACGGCAACTCGTAGGTCATAAAGAGTCCTAAGCCCGCGATTCTCGAACCTCTTCCCTCGTTTAGCCGCCGCGGCCTCGCGGCGGTTTTCCCACCCTCATTCGAGATTCGCAGCCGGATATTTAACGCAGCGCTAGTGAATGCTGGCCGCTCGCGTCGCCAAAAAACCGCTCAGAACAACGTCCAGCGCATGCCCGCTGTTCACGAGCAGAAAATCGATGTGCATCCCGCGGCACGTCTTTTTCAGCCGGTCCGTATATGCCGCCAGTTCAGCCAGATATCCCTGCCGCAAGCTCTGCGGCTCGGTCAGCAGTTCGCCCATCTCTTCCATTCCCTTGAACAGCGTCACGTCCTCAAACGGAAATTCGATCTCCATGGGATCGAGAATCTGAAACGCGATCACCTCATGCTTGCGATAGCGAAGATGCCGCAGGCCCTTCTGTATGGAGTCCATGTCGTCGAAAAAATCGCTGAGAAGAACGATCAGGCTGCGATGCGTCAGCTTCTCGGCAAGCTGATCGAGCACCCGGCCCGTCCCGGTTTTCTTCAGCCGCGGAACCAGCAGGAGTTCGTGGGTGATCGTTTTCCATTGGGCCGGCAAATTGCTGGGCTTGAAATACCGCCGCAGCTCGTTATCGAAAATCGCCAGCCCCGCGGAATCCTGCTGCTGGATCGCCAGATACGACAGCGACGCGGCGATGGCCGTCGCGTGATCGTACTTGCTCCAGACGTGCCGGCCCTCGACGACCGAGCCATATCCCATCGATTCGCTGGCATCCACCACGAAGATGAGATGCAGGTTGGTCTCCTCCAGGTATTGCTTGAGATAGACCTTGTCGGTCTTGGCAAAAACTTTCCAATCGACGTGGCGGATATCGTCGCCGGGCACGTATTGCCGATGCTGGCTGAACTCGACGGAAATCCCCTGATACGGCGAGCGGTGCATCCCGGCCATGAGCCCTTCGACGATCAGCCGGGCGCGCAGATCCAACGATCCGATCCGCGCGAACGTGCGCGGCTCGAGATATCGGCGATAATCGGTGACGGGTTCGGACACAAATTCAAATACCAGACCAGGTTTCACCCATTGGACAACAATTCCTTGGGACTCAAAGTAAGAATCATGGCAACCTTGAACAGATCATCTTTGTTCAAAACCTCGTCGGCGATGTCCCAAACGAGACGCTGCCTTTCAGGATGTCCCAATCGACTAAATTTCGGAGAGACCACGATGAAGCGGTAGCGGTCTCGCCGTACTTGCTCCCGATCAATTTGCGCACCTGGAATCCCTTTTCGAAGCGCCTTCAAAAGAGTCGAAACATACGAAGGATCCATTACAGTTCTTTGAGCCATTTTTTCACCTCTTCTACGGTTTCCAAGTAACGTCTCGCCTTGGCGAGCGTGGCAAATTGCGCAGAATATCGGGCATGGATGGCCCATTCCTCACATATGTTTTCAAATTCGCGCCAGGCAGATAGGCCGGATTTCGTTTTGACGTCGCTGAGTTTCTTTTCAAGCTCCGGAATGAAACCGCACATATCGTCCAACTCGTGACGTTGATAAATCAGATTGAACGCCTCTTTGTCAGATGATGTTAGCCTCGCCGGATCAATGCCGGCCCGCAAATTCGGATGCCGATCAAGAAGCAAAGCTTTCAATAGGCATTCGATCACTAAGCCGGCCATGTAGATTGCCCCATTCGCCCGGTCTGTATCATTGCTTTTGACCAGGCATTTTGAATCCCCGAACCTCCTTTCAGCCACGGCGCGCATTTGGTCAGGCTTCAGCCGAAGCTTGGTAAAAATATTTTGAGTTACAGCCATCGACTGTCTCTTATGCCGCCGGCGCATCCTTGATCATCTTCGCCGCCGTCCGGTCCAGCTCCTCATACGGCTGGCGCGGAATGTGCTCCAGAAGCCTTCGCACGATTTGGTCGCTCTTCACCCCCTCGGCCTCGGCGTTGAAGTTGGTCACGATCCGATGGCGCATCACCGGCAGCGCCACCTGGCGAATGTCGTCCGTGCTCACGTGATACCGCCCCTTCAAAAGCGCCCGCGCCTTGCCGGCGAGAATCAGATATTGGCTGGCCCGCGGCCCGGCGCCCCATTCGACGAATTCGTTGATGAAATCCGGGCATCCGCTCTCGGTTCGCCGAGTCAGCCGACTGAATTGCAGCGCGTAGCGAATCACGTGATCCGCCACGGGGACCTTTCGCACGATTTCCTGGAGTTGCAAAACGTCGTCCCCGCTCAGCACGTGCTTCAACTCCACGTTCCGAGCCATGGTCGTGAGGCGAACGATCTGGAACTCCTCGTCCTCGCTCGGATACGCAACGTTGATGTTGAACATAAACCGGTCGAGCTGCGCCTCGGGCAGCGGATACGTCCCCTCCTGCTCGATCGGGTTCTGCGTCGCCAGCACGAAAAACGGCTGCGGCAATCGATGCTGCTTCCCACCCGCCGTCACCTGATGTTCCTGCATCGCCTCCAGCAGCGCCGCCTGCGTCTTCGGCGGCGTGCGGTTGATCTCGTCGGCCAGAATCACGTTGGCGAAGACCGGCCCGCGCACGAACCGCAGTTGCCGCCCCCCCGTCGTCTTGTCCTCCTCGATCACTTCCGTCCCGGTGATGTCCGAAGGCATCAAATCCGGCGTGAACTGAATACGACTGAAGCTCAGCCCCAGCGTCCGCGACAACGTGGAGATCAGCAGCGTCTTGGCCAGGCCCGGCACGCCCACCAGCAGCGCATGCCCCCGGCAAAACAGCGCGATCAGCAACTCCTCAATAACCCCCTCCTGGCCGACAATCACCTTGGCCAGTTCGGTTTTCATGTCGTGGTAGCTTTTCTGGAGCTTCTCGATTGACGCGAGTTCGTCGGCGGCGAGATCGGCGCCCTGCGGCTCCACGGTGCCAATGTGCGATTCCATGACGCGGCTCTCCTTTGCACAATTCTTCTTTTGCCGGGACAGTTGTTTCTATCCCAACAACCGTGAACAATCCATAGACACAGCCGGCGAGCGGCAAAGTTTCAAATGCCTGAACTGCCCGAAGTTGAAACAATCGTGCGAAGTCTGCGGCCGAGCCTGCTCGGCCGCCGAATCGATGCCCTGCGCATCATTCGGCAAGACATCCTCCGCCCCAGAGATATCGACTTCGCCTCGAAGTTAACCGGCCGCGCGATCCTCGCCATCTCGCGCCGAGGCAAGAAGATCATCTTTAACCTCGATGACGGCGCGCGATTCTACGTCCATCTGGGAATGAGCGGCCGCCTAACCCTCGATCGCCCGCAAGCCGCGATGCCCCCGCACACGCATCTGATCCTCCACATCGCCGGCGGCGAGCTTCGCTTCACCGATCCCCGAAGATTCGGCGGCGTCTTCTGGCTAGGAACCGACATTTCGCCCGATGCCGACCTCGGCCCGGAGCCGCTGCAACTCCGCGCCAGCCAACTCGCCGCAAGACTCACCCGCACTCGACGCGCGATCAAGACGGCGCTGCTCGATCAGAATATCCTCGCGGGGCTGGGAAACATTTACGCCGATGAATCGCTGTTCGCCGCCGGCATTCATCCCAGGATCGCCGCCAGCAAACTTTCCTCAACCCAGATCGCCCGGCTGAATCGAAGCATCAAGACGGTTTTGAACCGCGCCATTCATCATCGGGGCAGCACGCTACGGGATTATCGCGACGCCAATGGCCAGCCAGGCGATTTTCAGAAAATTCACCGGGTTTACGACCGCGCCGGCAAGCCGTGCGTCGTTTGCGGCACTCCGATTCAACGCCTCGTGCTCGGCGGCCGCTCCACGCATTTTTGTCCGAAATGCCAGCCACCGAAAGGATGATCGGCTGGCGATTTCGTCCATCCGCGGCTTACAATCGCAGCCATGTCCGACGTTTTGGTGCGAATCAAACGTGCCGTCCTGCGCGGTCGCATGCGATTCACTGAAAAGGCTTTGATCGAAATGCACCTCGACGCTCTGTCTCGTGAGGACGTGGCGGAGTCCATTATCAACGCGCATCGAATCTTCAAAACGATTCGATCAACCAGCCCCGCCCGCATGCGGAAACGGGAGTTTCTTCACGTCATACGAGGTTACACACTCGATGGGATCCTCATCTATAGTAAGGGTAAGTTGGCTGGCCCACCCGAAGATGAATGGTTTTATCTTTTTATTTCGGCCAAACGGGACGTATAATTATGGTCGCGGTTATGAAGTCCTTAAAGACCTGCCCAATTTGTTTCGGAAAGCGCATTCACAAAGTGCGGATGGCCTTTTCCCAGGTCATCGCCGGTCGGAAAGTCCGCATCCCCAACGTGGAGTGCTACGAGTGCCCTGACTGCGGCGAACACATTTATGATCCCGTCGCAGCCGACCGAGTGCTCGCCCTTCCATCTCATGGCGCAGGAAAACCGCGTGAGCCGCTGCGGTTCACCCGATTAAGGGCAACCTTGCCCGGGCAATTCGCTTACTTCAGCAATCCTTCCTTCTTCGCCATGAAAATAGCCAGATCGTTGACCCGGCAGCTATAGGCCCATTCATTGTCGTACCAGGCAACGACTTTGAAGAAGTTCGGATTCAGCTCGATCCCCGCGCCGGCATCAAAGATGCTGCTGTGCGAATCGCCCAGGAAATCGGTCGATACCACCTGATCCGTGGTGTAGTCCAGGATTCCCTTCAGCTCGCCCTCCGAAGCACGCTTCATCGCGGCGCAGATTTCCTTGTAGCTCGTCGGCTTGGCCGTCTTGAACGTCAAATCGACGACCGACACGTTCGGCGTGGGCACGCGGAACGACATCCCGGTCAGCTTGCCTTTCAATTCCGGCAGCACCAGCGTGACGGCCTTCGCCGCCCCGGTCGATGCCGGAATGATGTTCTGTCCCGCCCCGCGGCCGCCGCGCCAGTCCTTCTTGCTCGGACCATCCACCGTAGGCTGCGTCGCCGTCGTCGCGTGCACCGTGGTCATCAGCCCTTCAGCCAGCCCGAAGTTGTCGTTGATGACTTTCGCGATCGGAGCCAGGCAATTCGTCGTGCACGAGGCATTGGAAACGATCTTGTCCTTCGAGGGGTCGAACTTGTTCTGGTTCACGCCCATCAGAAACGTCGGGATCTTCTCCGGGTCCTTGCTGGGAGCCGTTAGGATCACCCGCTTGGCGCCGGCTTTCAGGTGGTTCTCCGCCGCGTCATAAGTCGTGAACAAACCCGTCGATTCGATGACATACTCCGCCCCGAGTTGTTTCCACGGCAACTCCGCGGGATTTTTCACCGACAAGCACTTGACGAACTTGCCGTTGACGGCGAAGCCGTCTTCCTTCGCCTCCACCGTGCCCTTGAATTTGCCGTGCGTCGAGTCATGCCTGAGGAGATACGCGAGGTTATCCGCCGGAACGATATCGTTGATCCCCACGAATTCGAGATTCGGATTGCCGACGCCGGCCCGGAACACGAGTCGGCCGATCCGGCCGAAACCGTTGATGCCAATTTTCAAAGCGGCCATATAGAAAGCTCCTGTTAAAGCGACGTTAAAAACAAACCGGCCCAGAAGCCGGTCGAGCATTTACACTAGGGGGCGCGATGACCCCTGTCAAGGATTTCCAGCCGCCGTCAATCGCGTGGGCGGAGAGAGGCTGGACCTCAAGTCCACCAGTCTACCGCCGGGCATTCAATCATCGACGACCAAACCCTCGTCATTGTGCGTAGGGCGCGTTCTAATTCCATTTGATATCGTCTTTTGCGTCATTGCCGCGGCAAAATACAGTCAAGCGCATTCCAACCGAAAATTTGGCAAACCGGTGCGTCTTTCATTATGAATGAACGTACAAAGCGTTGGCGGTTATTCATTTTGCTTTAGCGCCAGCGCCGGGAGGTTTTATGCGTATCAAGCGGAGGCTGACACGGGTGGGGAAATTCCAGCGTACAACCAGGCAGCATCGACGGCCCAAGCTCGTCGCCATTGAACCTCTGGAGCGTCGCCTGCTTCTCACCGCCCAGGCTTATACTTGGCAAAACGCCGCGATCGGGGCCGGGGGATTTGTCGATGGCGTCTTCTACAGCCCGACCCAGCAAAACGTCATCTACGCACGCACCGACATCGGGGGTTTATACAAGTCGATCAACGATGGCCAGAGCTGGCAGGAACTTCTGGATTTCGTCGGCAACAACACCAGCACTTCCGGCAACGGGACGCAGGAGCAGGAAATCGGCGTGCTGAGCTTCGCCCTCGATCCGGAGAATCCGAATAATCTTTACGTCAACGTCGGCCAATACTCGGGAACAAACGGAGCGGTCTTTTATTCCACCGACGGCGGTCAGACTTGGGGGCAGGACAATCTCAGCTTTTACGTCGGCGGCAATTCCCTGGGACGCGGAGATGGTGAGCAGATCCAGGTTGATCCCAATGACAGCAATATCGTTTTCCTCGGATCAAACGCCAATGGACTTTGGGAGAGTACCAACGCGGGCCATAGCTTCACGCAGGTCGGCAGCTTTACTCCGACGAGCACGACATTCGTCCTGTTCGATCCCACGAGCGGCACGCCGGGCCATGCGAGCCAAACGATTTACGTGGGCATTGACTCCACCGGCGCCGGCACGAATCTTTACGTTACCGGCAACGGAGGTTCGACCTGGTCGCAGATCACCGGCACGGGAACCCTGCCAACCGGCTGGCTCCCGGGCCGTGCGGTGCTGTCCGGCGGAAATCTTTACCTCGGTTACGCCAACGCCGAGGCCCCCAGCAACAGCATCACCGATGGCGGGGTTTTCAGCTATGTGCCGAGCACCGGCGTATGGGACAATATTTCCCCGCAGACGCCGGGTGGCAGCAATCCCAGCTTCGGCTACGACGCCGTCGCCGCCGACCCTGAGAATCCCAACACCCTCGTCGTGACCTCGTTTGATGATTACTCGGGTCCGGACCAGATCTGGCGTACGATCGACGCCAATGACGCCACGCCAACCTGGACCGAAATCTTCGACATCGCGGCCTCGCGGAACGGCGGATTTGCCGGGTTTAACACCACGCGCAACACGTCCAATGCGCCGTGGGTCGCGGCCTTCGACGACGGAACCGGCAACTGGGCCGCCAGTATCGCAATCAATCCGTTCGATTCCGATCAACTCATGTACGGCACGGGCCAGGGACTATGGGCCACCAACAACGCCAGCAACGGCGGCACGAACACGCCGCTGACTGCCGCCAACAGTTGGTATTTCCCCGACAACGGGATCGAGTTTACGGAGGTATTCCAGTTGGCGGCCCCTCCGAGCGGCGTTCCGCTGTTCAGCGCCTTGGCCGACATCAACGGTTTTGCCCACAGCACTCTGACCTCCTCCCCGGCCGGCGGCGGCATTGCCGCGGCGATCCGCGGCGGCTCCACCGGCAGCATGAACGGCGTGGACTTTGCCCAAGACAACCCCAATATCGAAGCCATCGTCGGTCTTCAGGGATACAGCGGCGGGCCCGTTTACACGAACGGCGCCTACACCACCAACGACGGAACAACCTGGACGGAATTCGCCTCCTCGCCCGGCCGCTCCGACTCCGGCGGAACCATTGCCGTCTCCGCCGACGGCTCGACGTTTGTCTGGGCCCCATCGGGCAACGGGCCATACTATTCCACCAACGACGGCGCCACCTGGACCGAGTCCAGCCTGCCCACGGGCACGGCCACCGGCGGGACCATCGTCTCCGACCGCGTTGACCCGAATGATTTCTACTATTGGACCGAAAACAACGGCAACAATTCCTGGCAGCTTTACATCAGCACCGACGGCGGACATTCCTTCCTCGCCGATGGGCCGGCCAATGCCGGCACCGGGGGCATCGGAAACATCACGCTCGTCGCCAATCCGTACACGGCCGGCGATTTGTGGATCTCCTCTTACATCGGAATCTTTCACTCGACCAACTTTGGCGCTAGTTTCACGATAGATAGCGTGATTGGGTATAACAACGTCCCAAGCATGGCATTGGGCGCGCCTGCGCCGGGCAGCACGACCCCCGCGATCTACATCGACGGATTGATCGGCAACTTCCTCGGCATCTACCGATCGGACGACGGCGGCAGCACCTGGGTGCAGCTCAACGACGTCAGCCACCAATGGGGCGGAATAGTCCCTTCCATGGCCGCCGACCCCAACGTCTTCGGACGCGTGTACCTCGGCATCAACGGACGCGGCGTCATCGTCGGCAATCCCACCAGCAGCCTCCCCGCCGGCTGGGCCGATGCGGACATCAACACCCCGGGCAATCCCGGTTGGGCCGCCAGTTCCACCACGCTTTCCACGGGCGCGACGGTCAGTCAGTGGACCGTTGACGGCGGCGGCGCGGGAATCCAGGGAACCAGCGATCAATTCAATTTCGCGTATGAGCCGATCACCGGCAGCGCCGTAATCTCCGCCCAGATCACCGCCATGACCAACGCCGACCCCAACACCGCGTTGCCCGAGTCCGGCGTCATGATCCGCGCCGGCACAAGCGCCGGCGATCCCTTCGCCGCCATGGTGCAGACGCCGTATGACGTTTTGTTCGAATATCGCACCACCACCGGCGGGACCGAGTCGTCAACTCTGTTCGGCATCACGCCCGGATACGTCAAAATCGTCCGCGACGGCGACAATTTCAGCGGATATTACAGTTCCAACGGAACCACGTGGACTCAACTTGGCTCGACGATCGCCATCGCCGCGATGCCAACCACCGCCAACGTCGGCCTCGCCGCCAGCGCGGAATACAATCCCCAGCTCACTCAGGCTTCTTTCGCCAATGTGAGCGTCACCGGCTTGCCCACCGTCGCCACGGCCGCGGCGGCAAATCCCAATCCCGTTCCCGGCTCATCCACCGCCTTGAGCGTGTTGGGATCGGAAATCGGCGGGACTTCCACGCTCACGTACACCTGGTCCTCCACCGGCCCGGGCGGCGTCACCTACACCGGCGCCACCAACGGAACCAACGCCGCCCAGAACATCACCGCCAATTTTACCAAAGCCGGCAACTACGACTTCACCGCAACCATCGCCGATCCCAGCGGGTTTTCCGTCACCAGCAGCGTCAGCGTAACCGTCAATGTTCTGCCGGCGTCGCAATTGGCGATCATCGCGCAGCCGGCCATCGCCGCAGTCAACATTCCATTGGCAGTCCCCGTCGTGGTGGCCGTTGAAGACGCCCGCGGAAACGTCGTCAACACCGACAACTCGAATGTGACGCTTCAAATGACCGCCGGACCCGCCGGCGGCGCGCTGACCGGCAGGTTGACGGTCGCGGCCGTCAATGGCGAGGCCGTCTTCAACGATCTCGCCCTCGGCACGCTGGGCACTTATGTCCTGCACGCCACCGACGGTGCTTTCACCGCCGCCACCACCAGCGATATCGAGGTCATCCCCATTACGGTTCCTCGATTCCTCTTCAGCGCCATTCCATTGAGCCAGCCGGCCCTCGCGTTTGCGGAGCGGCGGGCGCTGCTCAGAAATTCATCCGCCCTTCTGCTGGCTGCTCCGTCAGTGGTCATTCCATCGATCCAAGCAACCAACAGCGCCGGTCCCAGCGCGGAATCGTCGGCCAGTTCGGCTTTCGCCGCCGCTTCGCCGCTGTCCGATGTCCTGACGGACCAACTGGATGGAACCGGCCAACGTCTAGCCGACACGGACCAAGCCGTGCTGTCCAAGGCATAGCTCCCGTAAAACGGGACAGATCCAATCCCGTTCGGCACGCCGTTCGCGCATTGAAGATTATTGCGCTTGCGGCGACAGTATAAATGAGAAATTATCGTAGAAACGGTGGATGCCACCGTTCCCAACCGCTCCTCCCCGGATGTAGTTTATTCCCCAGTTCCGTTCAGTCACGCATACCCTTCTTTACGCCCGAATCGCCAGGAACATCGGGATTTCCTGGCGAGCCACGTTCTCCGCGGCCGCTCGCGGGCCGCTGGTGCTTCGCTTGTGGCTCGGCCATTCTTCCATCGCATCCACCAAAAATCCGCCTTGGCTCAGAGCTTTGACGTATCCCTCGATTGGCCGATGAAACTCCCAGGTGTATTGATTCGGATTCGATCCCGGATGGGTGACGATCGGCGTTTTGCGCGGAATCAAATAGCGATCAACCCGGCGATATTGAACCTTCGCCGATTCATCCCAGCCCCAGCTTGTTTCCTTCGCTCCGCGAAAACACGGGTGCATCATGACGATCACCAGCCGGCCACTCGGCTTGACGATTCGGGCGATGCTGTGCAGCACGGGCGGGAGAGGATGGATGTTCTGGATGGCCAGCACGCAAGCGGCCGCGTCGAACTTTGCGTCGGGGAAATTGGATAGATTCCGGGCGTCGGCGACCTGGTAATGGATCTCGGCCGGGCCGCGCTGGCGGGCGGCGCGAATCAATTCGACGGATGCGTCGGCGCCGGTCACGCGAACGCCGCGGGCTTGCAGCGCTCGGCAAAGCACGCCCTGGCCGCAGGCGATATCGATCGCCGATTCTCCCGGCGCCGCGGCCAGCAGCCGCAAGACGCCGGGGATGACGACTTCCCGATGATATTCGCCGCCGGTGTCGCCGACGAGTTGGTCATACCAATCGGCGACCGGGCTCCAATCGGTGCGGATGGAATCTCGGCGATTGGATTTGCGGGAAGGCTTGCCCTGCTTCATTTCTTTCGACCGAGCATCTCAGCGGGAAGGAAAACGATGCGCTCACCCGAGCCCGGCTTCGGCGGCTCATGCGCGGCGCATCCCTTGGCGCAGCACGATCCCAGCTTGCTTCGCTTGCCGGCGAGGGCCAGCCAACCCTGGCGAAATAGAAACCCGGCGCCCATCGCCACCGCCAGCACAACCAGAAGATTTTGAATCCAGATCGGCATGGGTTACTCAAAAAACCTCTTCACCTGAATCTGAGCCTCCGGTTTGGCCAGCGGTGCAACCGTCTCGGCTTCGTTGAGTTCGCGGAAATCGCCATAGCGATGGCCAAATTCCTCCTTGGGATCGGCAACCGGCCCGCGATACACTTCCAGGCTCCGCTTGCCGAGATTGACGATCCAATACTCGGGAACATCCGCCGAGGAATACAACCCCGCCTTTCGCCGATCCAGGCGAAGGCTGGAATCGCTGATCTCGACGACGAGCAACGCGGTCGTGGGATGGTCCTTGTACCATTCGAACGCGTGCTCGGCGACGGACACGTCCGGTTCGGGTTGCGAATCCTCGCTTAGATCGACCTGAAACTGCGAGCGAACCCAGTGCTTCGCGCCAAACGCCTCACGCAGAAACTCGAATACGCGCATCACCGCCTTTGTGTGTTGAAAGCCTTGCGGAGGCATTTGTACGATCTCCCCTCGAATCGAGCTGCACGCGCTGACCTTCAAACCAGCCTTCCTCGGCCATGCGCATGTACTCAGTCTTGGACCAACGTCGGATAATGGGTTCTGCCAGAGTCATGACCGCACCACGATGATTATATCATCCATCTCGCCTTCACGCGTGCAAAAGCAGCAATCCCGTCTGATAGACCACCACGCTTCCGACATACGCCAGGACGTTCATGTACACGATCATGAAGATCGGCCAGCGCCAGCCTCCGGTTTCACGGCGGGCGATGGCGACGGTGCTGATGCACTGCAAGGCCAGCACGAACCAAACCAGCAGGCTAATGGCCACCAGGGGCGTCCAGACCGGCTTGCCGTTTGCGAATCGATCGGCGCGCATGGCGGACTGGAGGCTCTGCGTGCCGCTTTCGTCGGTATTGCCGACGGCATAGCTGATGCCCATCGTGCTGACAAACGTCTCGCGGGCGGCGAATGCGCCGATCAAACCGATCCCCATTTTCCAGTCGAATCCCAGCGGCCGCAGCGCGGGTTCCATCCCGTGGCCAATGCGGCCGGCGATGCTGTATTCGCTTTGGGCGGCAAGAACGCCATCGATGGCGGCCTTCTCGGCAACTTGCTCCACCCTCAAGTTTCCCTGAAACACATAATATTGCACGGGCGTCTGATTTGGAGGCCAGTAGACCAGATTCGGATTCAGGTGATTATAGATGTCCATTCGCGCCGTTCGAAGACTAGAGGCATATATGGATTCTGCACGGTCCTTTGGCAGGCGGGGATAATAACTCAGCGCCCACAATACGATGCTGAACGCAAGGATTGTCGTTCCCGCTTTGGTGACGAATTGCCCGGCATTGGTCCAAACTTGCCGGGCAACCTGCAAAACCTGCGGCAACTTGTAGCTCGGCAGTTCCATGATGAATGTGGTCGCGCCGCCTTTGAGCAGGGAGCGCTTGAAGAACCACGCGGTGGCAACGGCGGCGAGTATGCCCAGGGCGTAGCAACCGAGCATGATGCCGGCCTGCGCCAGTGCGCCGACGGTGGAGAAAAACGCGCCGATCAAAAGCGCATAAACCGGCAGGCGAGCGCTGCAACTCATAAACGGCGCGATCAGGATCGTGGCGAGGCGATCGCGGCGATTTTCGATGGTGCGCGTCGCCATGATCCCCGGAATTGCGCACGCGAAGCTGCTGAGCAGCGGAATGAAGCTCTTGCCGTGCAGGCCGACGCGGGCCAGGAGCTTGTCCATCAGGAACGCGGCCCGGGCGAGGTACCCGGTGTCTTCCAAGATCGCCAGGAACATGAACAGCAGCGCGATCTGCGGCACGAAAGCGATCACGGTCCCGACGCCGGCGATGACGCCGTCGTTGAGCATGGATTTCAGCGGGCCGCCGGGCAGCGCGTGCGTCAGCCAATGGCCGACCCACAGGATGCCGTTCTGCATCTCGTTCATGATTGGCTGGGCGAGCCAGAAGATGGTGACGAACAATGTCCCCATGATTGCCGCGAAGATCAGCAAGCCCCAGAATTTGTGGACAAGAATGGCATCGGCACGCTCGGTGAATGTCGGCGGCCGGGGTGTGGCATAATCGAGGACCGGCCCGGATTCGACCAATCGCTCACCTGCCGGCAACAGCGAGGCGGAGGCGACGGAATCGATCCACTGATAATGGGCCTCGATGTCCGCCTGCATGGGATCGATGCCCAGCGCGGACAAACGCTCGTTGGCCTTGTTCAGCAGCGAGGCAACCGGATCGCACAACCAAATGTCGCTCAAATCTCGGGCGCGGTCGCCGATCAGCAGGCGTTCGGCGATGGCGCCGCTTTGGCCGCGCAGTTGCGGGTTGGAGTGACGCTCGAGCGCGCCGCCGACCCGCGCGACTTCTTCGCGCATTTCCAGCGGCAGAGGCCAATCGGGCATGGGCGCGACCCGTGCCTGGAGAATCGCTTTCTTGAGCAAGTCGATGCCCCGGCGCTTGTGGCCGACGACCGGGACCACCGGCACGCCGAGTTGCTTTTCCAAACGCTGCGGAGAGACGTTCAATCCGCGGCGCTCGGCGATATCCATCATGTTAAGAGCGACGACGAGGGGCTGTCCGAGTTCGATCAACTGGCTGACGAGATACAGATTGCGCTGTAGATTGCTGGCATCAACAACGACGATAACGGCGTCGGGCGGCGGCAAATCCGACCGCACTCCGCGCAGAACTTCCATCGCGACCTGTTCATCCGGCGAGCGGCTGATGAGACTGTACGTGCCGGGAAGATCGATGATGTTGGCGAAGCCGCCGCCGGGAAGCCTGCATCGGCCGGTTTTTTTTTCAACCGTGACCCCGGGATAGTTGGCGACTTTCTGGCGAAGCCCGGTGAGGGCATTGAAGATCGTGGTCTTTCCGCTGTTGGGATTGCCCGCCAGGGCGACGGTCATTATCCGGCCGTCGGATTTGGGCGGGTCATCGACTTTACAGCAGGAAGACATGGCCGAGGCACTTTATTCTTTGTTGATGGTCACGTGCCGAGCCTGTTCGCCACGAAGGGACAAATGGTAGCCGCGGAGGCGGAACTCGATTGGGTCGCCCAAAGGGGCGCGGCGAATGACCTCGACCTGCGCGCCGTTGCAGAATCCCATTTCCAACAACCGGCGGCGAAGGTCGTGATCGCCATCGACGGACACCACGCAGCCTTTGCAGCCGATGCCCAACTGGTTCAAATGGCAGGAATCGGGAGTTCCGCGATGATCGCAGTCAGTATTGGTGCAGGCCTTCTCCATAATTGCCGCTCCGGTTATCCTTATGAATGCTCCGGTGAGTTAGATATAAGCTTATTGAGAATGAGTTTCAAGAGCGATTTCGTCAGGTTTTACATTTTTATATTATCGGCAATTTGCAACGCCCTATCCACAAATATCTTATAGTGCCTTTAGCCACGCTGCCGCGTCTGTTTTTGGTGCTGGCAATATCGTTCGGAACCGTGATCGCCCTGGTTGTGCCCCCATACCAGGTTCCCGATGAGCAGGACCATTTTCTGCACGCGTACCAGATTTCCGAAGGCCATTTGGTGGCAAAATGGGAGAAGAATCTCGGCCGAGGCGAATTACCGCTAAGCATATACCAAACCACCGAGCCATTCGCGGCGGTGCGAGGCAACACGGCGACGACTTCTTTTTCGGCTATTCGCCGGGTCTTGCGAGTTCCCCTCCGGCCACAGTTGCGCGCGAACTACGTTCTGGAAACCGCGCATTACTCGCCGCTGCCCTATCTGCCGCAGGCGATCGGCGTCGGGATCGGGCGCGTCTTCTGCTGGCCGCCTTTGGTGCTCTTGTACTTGGGCCGACTCGTCAATGTTTGGGCATGGACCGGTTTAGGTTACCTGGCGCTACGGATCGCCCCCGGATTCGACCGACCTCTGATGCTGCTCATGCTCATGCCCATGTCCCTGTTCATGGCCGCCTCCGTCTCGCCCGACGCAGTCACTAATGCGCTGGCATTTCTGGTGGTGGCCTTGGGATTTGCCGCCACAGTAAAAAAGCGAGACGAGGAGGATTCCTTCATCGGGTGGCCTTGGGTGGCCGCATTCGTCGTCTGTTCCGCGGCCCTCTCCCAGGCCAAGGCGGCCTATTTGCCGCTGGCGGGATTCATTTTCTTTGTCCCGGCAGCGCGGCTGGGCGGGCCGAAGCGATTCGCGACAATTCTTCTGATTTTGGCATTGGCAAATCTCGTGCCCCTGCTTTTGTGGTCGCGTCAAACGCCGGGCCTGGACACTGTCACCTATATGGACAATCCCTTTGTCTCAGCTCGCCGACAATTGGATTTCCTAGTTGGACATCCTAAAACGCTGTTGACTCTTCCGCTCTTCTCGGCCCGGCGGGATGGGATTGCCGTCGTTCTTTCCCTGGTGGGCAGACTGGGATGGTACAACGTTCAAGTATCTCCCGTTTTCGTTTTCGTCTATTTGGCGGCCTTGGTGCTGGCGTGTCGAGCGGGAATTGATGATCCGGAGTTTTCCAAAGTCTGGCGAGTGATCGCCGTGACCGCGGTTGTGATCGTGGCGAGCCTCGAAACGCTGTTGCTGCTCATCTACCTGATTTGGACCACCGTTGGCGGGTTGTGCGTTGACGGGCTACAGGGCCGCTATTTCATCCCCATCGCCGCCGCAACGCTGCTGCTGGTCAGTGCGTTGTGGCGTGCATTGCCGGCAAAATTTCAATCGCACAGAAGCGCGTCCTGGCGAAACCTCATCACCGTTCTGTTGGCGTTGGCATCATGCGTTTACACGATCAGCATCATTTACCTTCATTACTACGTATCGTTCGGCGTGGGATTCATCTGACGTCAGAACTGCCCCAAAAACCGCACGTCGTTTTCGACGAACAGGCGAATGTTGTTGATGCCGTACTTTCGCATGGCGATGCGCTCGATGCCGAATCCGAAGGCCCAGCCGGTGAATTGCTCGGGATCGACGCCGACAGCCTTGAAGACATTGGGATGAACCATGCCGCACCCGCCAAGCTCCACCCACCGGCTCTTGCCTCCGGGCAAATCGAACCGAACGTCCACTTCGGCCGACGGTTCGGTGAACGGGAAAAAGCTGGGCCGGAAACGCGTTTTGGCTTCCGCGCCGAAATAGGCCTGCGCGAATTGGAGGATGGTGCTCTTCAGATCGACCATGGTGACGTTTCGATCGACGACCAGGGCTTCGAGCTGGTGGAACATCGAGAGGTGCGTATCGTCGTGGGTGTCGGGCCGATAGACGCGCCCGGGGATGACCACGCGAATGGGCGGCTTGTGCTTTTCCATGACTCGGATCTGAACCGTGCTGGTTTGCGTGCGCAGAAGCATAAGCGGTTCGGGCGGGACGCGATCCAAGGCGGTGGATTGGCCTTCGCCGGGTTCGGCAGCCAGGTAAAAGTTGTCCAGCGGATCGCGAGCCGGATGACTCGCAGGAATATTCAGCGCGATGAAGTTGTGAAACTCGTCCTCCACCTCGGGACCGGACGCCAGGGAAAAGCCCATCCGGCCGAAAAGTTCCGTCAATTCATTGGTGACCTTCATGAGGATGTGGCGGTTGCCGATTTGAGGCCGCAGACCCGGCTCGGTGACATCGGCCGCGTCGCTGACGCCATCCATCGCCGAAAATGCCGCCCGGCGGGCCTCGAACGCGCCGGCTACACGGTCCTTGAGCGAATTGATCTGCTGGCCGACGAGCGGCTTCTGATCCTTCGGCGTCTGGCCCAGAAGGCTCATCAGGCCCTTGATGCTGCCCTTGGCGCCGAGGTATTTGATGCGGAACTGCTCGAGCTGTGCGATCGTGGCAACGGCGGCCAGTTCTTCGTCGGCCTGTTTGGAGATCGCATCGATCTGCTGCGTCACATCCGCCATGAAATTCTCCGCCGCCGGATTCGTCCTATGAATAGTTTGAATGTGCGGCTTGGGGTCTTTACATTGATTGCGCAGGGGTCAAGGCTGGCACGCATCGGAGCGGATTCCATGGACCTCTCAAAACTGCCGAGACTGTCAAAGACGAGCGAAGCCGAGCGGCCGGTTGGCCAGACGCCGCCGCCGTCGGCGATTGAGCCATCCGCGGCGGAATCCGAATCGCCGGCGGTCGTTCCTTACGCCCGAGCTTCGCAATCGGCGCCGGCGGCCGGCTGGAGTGAAACCTGGCTCAGCATCGGAATCGGAATTTTTTTGCTGCTTTATCAGCCCAGGTTTTTGCAATGGTTGTGCTCGCGGCTGTTTCACACCTACTTCAACGAATTCCGGGATGCTGACGGCAACATTGTGCCCTATCAAACTCTTCCCGAATTCTGGAGCGATCTGGGCCCCACGCTATTCGGTTTTGTGCTCATCATCGACGGCCTGGTGATGTTTACCCGGCGACGGGAACTTTATTGGGCGGCATTTGCTCTGACGATCATAACCACTGCGTTCAACCTGGCCTGGTGCATCGGCAGCTATTCGAGATACGGATTCGCCCCCATTTCGTTTCTGGCGGTCATTTTCGGCGGTTTCATCGCGGCGGCGCAATGGAGATTGATCAAGTTGCGGCCTCTGCCATAGATTCCGGAAATAAAATAACCCCGGACGCGGGGAGGTGCATCCGGGGCTCAGGGGAGGGAAAGATCGGCTCACGCGCCAAATATCGCGCGGCTTCCAACCTTAGAATGCGCCCAAATGCAAAAAGTTAACCGAAATGAGCAAATAATTTTGGGGATTGGCGACTCGCGCCGTTATCCTAGGGACCAGCGGACGGTCCACTGCCGGCGGCCGAACGGATCGACCTGCCCGGCGGAACCGTCTTTGATGGAACGGTCGATCTCATCGAAGCGACCGGTGGTGGGTTCGATGGCAAAATGGCGATTCCCTGCCCAGCCGCCCGTGTTGACCCACAGGCCCCAATACGCGGGCATACCATCATCCGATTCGTATTCGATGCGCAGCGAGCGCTTTCGCGTGGGGTAGGAAACGAGGAATGCCCCTTGGATCGAATCGGCGGAATAGCTCTTCCAGCTTCGCTTTGCCGGCAACGATTCGAGATTGGAAAAACTCTCATTTGGAGCCACCGAAGGCCAGGTGAAATCCTTGTCGATTCGTTTAATCGTGGCATCGTGGCTCAATCGAAAGCGGCCCTGCTCCACGCTCAATTCCACCGGCTGAACCATGGACATCAGGCTGTGCAGCGCCCAAACGAATCGAAATTCAAATGGGGCCAGATTTGCCAGGTTGTACTCGGCGACGATGGATGAATCCTGGAGATAGAGCTTGCGTGTGAGCCGGTATCCGAATCGCAGGCCGTGCCACACCGTGGTGATGCCATCCTTGGCCGGCACGGCCGTGGTCGTGGGGATTCCCCAAAGTTCACCGTGGTCCGGCACGGCGATGCCGTTATATGGATGGCGCGGATAAATGCTGGGAGCGACGGCGGGAAAGCATTCATCCCATCCGCTGTACCAATGGTCGCTGTAGGGAGCGTCGTAATGAGGTGAATCCGGCAACTCGGCTGGATAATTAAAAAGCAGTTCGTAGTGATCGGCCTTGTCAATGATGCTGGAAACCTTTCCGCCAATCTGCGGCCAGATTTCCATGCGAATGGCGCTGTTTTCAATCGTCACCGGATGCATGTCAGCTCCGTTTGCGCCGACACGTTACCCGGCAAAGCCGTTATTTGCACGAATTCAGGGCTGAGTTGAGGGCGCAGGCTGGGTGGCCGGCGAGGAGTTTTCTTCAGCAGGCACGCGCACGGTGGGAAGAAGTTGTGGGGCTGAGCCCGGCATGGAAGCCGCCGCCGACGTGGGCTGAATCACGATCACGGCGTTCACGGGCTGCAAAATCTGCGAGTAATCCGAAAGCGCCGCGGCGCCATTGGCATCGAATACCCCATTGGCGCCGGCAGAAACGCGGTTGCCGCCCGTAGCGACCAAAGGCTGTGCGGCGGCTGATTCATTAGCCGGCAAGGTGGTCGGCGCGGCCAGTTCACCGCCTGAATTGGCCGCCTCGGACGGCTCCGTGGCCGGCAAAGCCGCAGCGCCAAAAAGATTCGATTCGGCGCTTTTCGCGGTCATTCCCCTCGAGGGCTGGCTCGTCGCAGGAACGCTGACCGGCTGCAGGAAAACCTGAACCTCGGCGCCGTTTTGCTGCACGGCCAAGGATTGCCGCAGCGCATCGGCCTGTTGCGGCGTCAGCCCGTTGGCGACGTACACGTCACTGGCCGGTTGCGTCGCGGGGGCGCCAGACTCCCGACCCAAATTGAATTTGTCATCGGCGCCGGTCAACATCTGCTTGGCGACCTCGGCGCTGGGAACGGTCGCGGGGGTCGATTTTGCCTCGACATTGGCCGGCACCTTCTTCCATGAGATTCCGCTGCTGCCGTTAAGAAACTGCGTCACCTGGGCATTGGTGGCCGGGAGATCCTTGCTGCTCACAACCATCACCACGGGCGGGGACGCATTGGCCCCGGCGATGTCATATCCGGAAATCAGCAACCGCCGGCGGATGGCCTCCACGTTGAACTGCGTGGAGACAACGGCTTGTTGCTGTTGTAAAGCTGTTGACAACCGAACGGCCGCCGAGCCGAACGAACCAATCGCAGGCGATCCTGGCTCAATCTGGTGAATTTCCGTTGAGACATTCGCGGCCAATGATTCCCGCGTTCTTGGCATGGACGGCGAGGCGATCAGATCGGCCGGTGGGATTACGGATAGCTTTGATGCCACCGGCTCCGTAAACACCGCCGGCTTCATCGTGGGACCCAGCGCCTTGTAAAGAACCAGGCCAAGCGAGGCGCACAGCAGGAATATCGCGGCGATGGCGAATATCTGCGGCCAACGATTTCCGTGGGCGCCGTGCTGAACGGCGTCCCCCGTGTCACCCAGCAACAGGGAGCGCTCGGCCTTGCCGCGCAGCGATTCGCCAAGCTCCATCGGCGCCTTGACGCGCGGCAACTCGCGCACGAGTTCGCGCATTGCGCTCAATTCCTGAATCAGCTTCCGATGCTGCGGATGATCCTGTAGGTGCTTTTCGATCTGGCGCGGCCCGCTGCGTCGAGTGTCCCCCTCGATATAGGCGCACAACATGGCTTCGATGTTTTCCATGGCGCTATTTGTGCCTGATCTTGTCAGACAGATAAGGGGCCAATTCGTCGCGCAAGGCAAGTCTCGCACGGAAAAGCCGGCTTTTCAGGGTTCCCAGCGGCAGGCCCAGCACGTCGGCCATTTGCTGATAGTCGAATCCTTCCACGTCTCGCATAATCAAGACCGCGCGGTATTCGCCGTCGAGGCGGCTCAAGGCATCCAGCACCATCTGGTGCCGTTCGCGCCGTTCCGCCGCTTGCGGCGGCTGCTCGTCAGTGTTCGAGGCGACGCGTTCCACAAGGGCCGCGGCCTGATCGTCATGACGGTGCATGCCGTTTCCGCCGCTCGACGTGCCATCCAGCGAGAATGTGTGGACTCGCTGGGAGCGGCGCAGGCTGCTGATCGCCAGGTTCATGCCGATGCGGAAAATCCAGGTGTAGGGCGAGGACTCGCCGCGGAACGTTTCGATCTTGTCCAGCCCGCGCGTAAAGGCTTCCTGAGTCAACTCGCGTGCTTCTTCGGTTTCGCCCAGCATTCTGAGCAGGGCATTGAAAAGGCGATCCTGATAGAGGACGACAATTTGACCATAAGCCGAGCGGTCGCCGCCACGGGCCTTGAGGAACAAAGCCGTTTCCCGATCGCGACCGCGGGCCGCACCCTGGGCCTCGCTTTTGGGGGGAAGCTCGGCCTCGTATTGCGCCGCTCAAGCTCGACATTGAATTGGATGCAGGAGGGTCCAAAAAGTTCCCTGGAATCAGGCTGGGAACCCGTTGCAGCCCCGGTCATCCATGACCGGAAATATCGAGCGCTTATCATGCCATTGGAAGGAGACGTAGTCAACCGAGATGGAGGGGCATTTGAACGATGTTTAGCCGCCGCGGCCTCGCGGCGGTATCATCCCGATTAACACCGCCGCGAGGCCGCGGCGGCTAAACATCAGGGCACGACGTCCATGGTCATCGCATACCAAGCCATTTGGAGCGCCTACGGGTTCTGGCTTCCCAACGAACAACGCGGATCGTGGTCCACGGAGGTCTGGGCGCCGCATTTGCGCCGATTCGGACCGGCGACCAAGACGACGGAAAAGCGATCTCTTGCAAATCGACCGTACGATCCGAATCTCCGGCGAGAAATGCGCGATGCACTGAAGTTTCCCGCCGTCCGGTTCACGCGCCAGCAGATCGAATGCATCGCCCGGGGATTCGCCGATGCCGTCGAACGTTTCGGCATCGTGCTCCATGCGTGCGCGATTCTTTGGGACCACGTTCATGTCGTTTCCCAGCGGCACCGAGAGCCGATTGAGTTTATCGCCCGCGTTCTGAAATCCGCGGCCACGAGGCAATTGACGCAAGAGGGTCTGCATCCTCTGGCGAGATTTGCCGATCCAACCGGCCGAACTCCCACGCCATGGGCCGACGGGGGTTGGGAACGCTATCTGAACACCCGCGTCGAAATTGACGGCGCGGCGCAATATGTAAACGGCAATCCAGAGAAGCACGGCCTGCCGAAGCAGGCTTGGCCGTTCGCGAAACCATTTGGCGCTGATCCGGCACACAAGTTTAGCCGCCGCGGCCTCGCGGCGGTATGATTTCAATTGCCTTTACCCCATGGCAACCGAAACCCTTTCCGAATTTCTGAACCTCTTGGAACGCGAGGGCGAATTGGCGCACGTTACCGCCCGGGTCGATCCCAAACTCGAGATCGCTGCCATCTGCGATCGGGTCTGCAAAATGCCTGCCCCGCACGGGCATCAGGAATTGGATCGGTCCCCGGCGGCGGCACTTGGCGGCAAGGCATTGCTCTTCGAGAACGTTTCCGGATCCGACATTCCCGTCGCGATCAACACTTTCGGATCGTATTGGCGGGTGAACCAGGCGCTGGGGACGCAAACCCTCGGCGAGTTGGCCGACAGAGTGCAGGCCCTGGTCAAGCCGGAGATGCCAACCACCCTGCTCGAAAAGATGAAGAAGTTGCCGGACTTGCTGAAGCTGGGGAGTTTTCCGCCCAAATCCGTCCGCAGCGGGATATGTCAGCAGGTGGTGCTCGAAGGGGAGAAGGCGGATTTGAATCGGCTTCCAATTATCCAGTGCTGGCCGTTGGACGGCGATCTGGACAGCGGGCAAGTGGCTGACTCGGCGGCAAGCGCGGCCGCGACCGAGCGCGGAAGCGGACGATACATCACCCTGGGCGGCATTTTCACTCAAGACCCCGAGAACGGAGATCGCAACATCGGAATGTACCGCGTGCAGCAATTCGGCCCCCGAAAATGCGCCATGCACTGGCACATGCACCACGATGGAGCGCGGCACTTTCGCATGTATCAGAAGCGCGCAGAGAAAATGCCGCTGGCGATCGTTCTGGGCGGCGAAAGCGTGCTGCCCTACGCGGCGACGGCCCCCCTGCCGCCGGGCATCGAGGAACTGCTCTTCGCTGGATTCCTAAACGACCGCGGAATCGAGCTGGTTCCTTGCCGGACGATTCCCCTCGAAGTGCCCGCCAATGCTGAAATCGTGATCGAGGGATACGTCGATCCGCGGGAGAAACTGCTGGAAGGCCCCTTCGGCGACCACACCGGATTTTACAGCCTGGCCGATTGGTATCCCGCCTTTTACGTCACGGCGATCACCCATCGGAAAAACCCGGTTTATCCGACGACGATCGTCGGCAAGCCGCCGATGGAGGATTATTTCCTGGGCAAGGCGACGGAGCGGATTTTCCTTCCGCTGCTGCGGACGATGGTGCCGGACATCGTGGATTACAGCCTGCCGATCAGCGGCGTTTTCCACAATTGCGCGTTCGTGAAGATTCGCAAGGAATATCCGTATCACGCGCGGCGGGTGATGCACGCGATCTGGGGCGCGGGGCAGATGTCGTTTACCAAGTTCATCATCGTCGTGGATGAGCACGTGAACGTGCATGACGAGCAGGACGTGCTGTTTCGTCTGTTTTCAAACTGCGATCCGGAGCGGGACAGCGAGATCGTTCACGGGCCGGTGGACATTCTCGATCATGCCAGCCCCGAACACGGCGCGGGAAGCAAGATCGGCTTCGACGCGACGGTGAAATGGCCCGGCGAGGGAAAGGTGCGGAAATGGCCCACGGAACTGGAGATGGATCAGAAGACCAAAGAGCTGATTGAGCGGCGGTGGAAGGAATACGGGCTTTAAATTCGAGAGGTTGATCGAGACAGGCCAAGCATGTCAATCGAGGTCTCCTGCGAGTGCGGCAAGCGATTTCGCGTCGGCGACCAATTCGCCGGCAAACGGGGACGTTGCAAAGCCTGCGGACGAACGGTGACGGTTCCGGCGGCGGCCGAAGCGCCGGCGCAGCCTCTTGAGCTTGCGGATGAACCAATCCGCGAGGCAAAGGTCGCGGTTCAGCCCCAAGCGGCAAACACGAGGGGGCCCGCGTTGCCCGCGTATCCCTCGTTCCACCGGCCCGGTCGCGTAGCCGCGGATAAACCCTCCCGCGTTTCGATCCATGTGCATCCCCTCATTGTGCTGCTCGTGCTTCTGGCGATCGTCGTACCCGAGCGCGATCTTCCTGGTCGAACAAGGCCCGGTGAAGGCCAGCCACCAGTTGGAAAAGATTGAACCCACGGCCGAAGGGAACATCGTTTCGCAGATCACGCGCGCGATTCAGCACGTGTACGCGGGATTCGCCGTCGGCGATGAAGACACGGCGATTTCACGGCATAAGGCGTTGAACGTTGTATTTGAGGATCCGGTGATCATGATTCATTTGCCGGAATCCTTGCAAATTCAGGGTCGCACAACCGAGGGCAACTATAAAGGCCAATTTCACCCGCGGACCATGCGATTTGAGGCCGACGTTCCGATCTTGGGTCAAATTCACAAGGTGGAAGGCAGCGTCACCGATGAGGATCAATCGCTGAATCTCGACGGCAAAAAGATCAACTGATGGTTTTCACAGTCGTGGGAATGAAGGAGAATGCTCCAATGATCCGAATCCGCGAAATCCTCGACTCCGATCTCCGCCGCCGGATTGTCGATGCGCTGGCCCAGCGCCGCGGATGTTCGACGGCGGCCATCCCCGACTGGTTTGAGCTGGACGATGCGGATTACGTCGATCTGCTCAACGATCTGAAGGACAGCGAGGGGAAAGTTGAGCCGGAGGACGATCCGCGAATGTGAATCGAACGCCCGCGATCATCGAACCCCACGCACAGGTTTAGCCGCCGCGGCCTCGCGGCGGAATCCTGACCGCCGTTCGAGATTCGCGGCCGGCTATTTACGCGGTATCGCGCCGCACTTTTTCGCGCAGGGCGGCATTCAGTTTGAGCGTGACCGGGCCACAGCGGCCTTGGCCGACGTTGCGGTCGTTCCAGCGGGCAACCCACGAAATTTCGCGAGTGGTGCTGGTGATGAACAACTCATCGGCCCGGCGAGCTTCTTCCTCGCCAAACGGGCGCTGGTCCCCGGTCAATTCCAGCTTGGGGGCCAACTCCAGCAGGATCGCGCGCGTGATTCCGGGCATGGACCTCTGCGCCAACCGGGTGGGTCACGAGACGCCGGCCGATCACGGCAAAGACGTTGCTGGAGGAACATTCCGTCACGCGATCGTTTTCGATGAAGACGGCTTCGTCGGCGCCAGCGGCGAGGGCCTGATTCTTGGCCAGGACATTGGGCAGGAGCGCGATGGATTTGATCCAGCAACGCTTCCAGCGCTCATCGGGAACGGTGATAAGCTTTACGCCCTCGGTGGTCGCGAGGTCGGCCAGCGGCCCAAGGGCGCGGGCGTAAAACAGAAGCGTGGGCTTGGTTTGCGAAAACGCGTGACTGCGCGGGGCGCATCCGCGCGTCAGTTGCAGGTAAATCATTCCCTCGGTCACCGACGCCCGGGCCAGGAACTTTCCGATCTCGGCGGCGAGGGCCGGAAGCGCCATCGGTACGGCCAGCAGAATTCCCGCGGCGGACTTTTGCAGGCGTTGCAGATGTTGGTCGAGGGCGAACGGCTTGCGGTTGTAGAGGCGGATGACCTCATACACGCCGTCGGCAAACTGGAAGCCGCGGTCTTCGATTCCCACGTGCCCTTCGGCCAATGGGATTATTTCGCCGTTGAGCCACAGCATTTCAGCCATAAACTACCGCAGTTAACGACGGTAACTTGATGTCGGGCCGATCGCAACCCCCGGCGCCATTGAGTTTTTCCCGCATCGACTAGAATATGCGTCATAGTCCTTGGTATTTTTTTGCGAGAAACCATGAGAAAACCTTTGCGCGCCGGGATTGTTGGATATGGCCGGATGGGTCGAGGCTTCGTCGCCGCGATGCAGCAGAGCGAACATTGGGAAGTCGCGGCAATCTGCGACGTCTCGGCCGACTGCGCGTGAGTTGGCCGGCAGATCGGCGCCGGGGCGCACGTTCTGTCGCAACCGGGCCGCATCTTTACGGACAAATCCATCGACGTGGTGGGCCTTTTTACGCTGGCCGACGCTCGGCCCGAGCAGATTTCTCTGGCGCTGCGTGCGAAAAAGCATATCATCGCCGAAAAGCCGCTCGCCGCCGACGTTGCCACGGAGTGGCAACTCGTGAAGGAAATCGAGGCGAGCGATCGGCTGGTCGCGGTCAATCTGTTCAACCGCAATGCGTGGTATCACAAGGACATGCTCGCGTTTATCGCCGAAGGGGAAATCGGCGATCTGGCGATCGTCCGCGTTTGCCACATGACTCCCGGGCACATGCCGACCGAGGGCCACGAGCCGGAAGGCCCGCCGTTTCACGATTGCGGCATGCACTACGTTGACGTTGCCCGCTGGTATGCCCACAGCGAATACGAAAAATGGCACGCCCAGGGAATTCGAATGTGGGATCACAAGGATCCGTGGTGGGTGAACGCCCACGGCCACTTTGCCAACGGCGTTGTATTCGACATCACCCAGGGATTTGTTTACGGGCATCTGGCGATCGAGAAGACGCATAACTGCTATCTGGACGCCATCGGAACCAAGGGGATTTGTCGAATGCGGCACAATTTTATCGATGCCACGATTGAAATGCACGGCGTCCACGCCACGGTCAAGAAGACGGGGCTGTTCAACGACAAGAAGCTGGACGTTATGGTCGATGCGTTTGCCCGATCGGTGTCCGCGGGGAAGAATTTGGGGATGCCGTCGGCACGCGACAGCGTCGTTGCCTCCGAAGTCTCCTGGGCGATGCTCCATGACGCTGTTGCGAATGGGCCGCCCGTGAAGGGGACCAAGCGGGAGATGCAGCAGATTCTGCAGCATCGCCGGACGTTGAGATCGGGATATGGCCTGCCCTCCCGGCAACAGGGATGTCCCGAGGATGCAATTCCCGCCGGGCAGCCGCCGCTGGCGTGCGGCGAGGAATTGTGCGGCCTTCAAGAGGCCGAGGCGCGGGTGGCGAAAGCGCGGGAATCATCCGAGCCAAGGCGGCCGTAGAACTTTTGCCAATTCTCGATGAAGCGCGCCGCGGAGAATCGCTCGTGCGCCTCGATGCAGGCGGCCGCGGCGATGCCGCGCTTCAACGAAGGATCTGTTTGCAGGTCCAGGACGCGCTGCGCCAGCCGGCGAGGGTTGCCGCTCGGCTCAATCAACGCCGTCACGTTGTCTTTCAGGAATTCATCCGAAGCCGGGGTTCTCGCCGCGACAATCGGAAGTCCGCCCGCCATGCAAATCAATACTGGAAGGATCGGCGCCAACGCCTGGGCGGAAACGATTGCCGCGTCGGCGGCGGGAATGATTTGCTCGAAATCAAGGGCTCGATGAAGTCGTTCCTCCGCCTGAATCAAAAGATGATTCTGCCGGCCCGACTGCGTAAAGCGACCCAGGAACCCAACGCACGGTCCGCGACCCCAGGTCAGCAGGCGGTAGCGCTCGTCCAGGAAATGCAGAATCGCCGCTGACCAGATTGACGACCGATGGGCCGCCTCACTGGTGGATTCGCCGGGTGCCAGCAAAACCACGTCGGATTCAGCCAGGCCTAAATCAGCGCGAACGTTGGCGTCCGGCTCGCGCAGCCGATCGAGATCAACTCCGGGGTGAATGACGTGGCATGGGTCGTCGGCCATCCCGCGCTCGATGAGGACATTTCGCAATGTGGCCGTGGGGCAAACGATTTCGACCCGACGGCGGCGCAGGACGAGATTGATCCACGGCCGCCAGGCGCGATTCACCGCAGATTGCGGACTGAAGATGATGCGTGAAGAAGGCGAAGCGGCCGCGGCGACAAGCTCCGCGGGGCCCCAGGCGTGGACGATGCGCGCATGCGGTCCGCGCGAGGACCGCAGCGCGACAATCGCCTGCGGCAAGCTGGTAAAATCGCCGCCGGGCCCGATGCTCATGGCGGCTTTTGAAACGCCGTTGTTGGAGACCTTCGACAGCATTTCGACGGAGCGCTGCGTTTGAAAGTCACAATGGGCCGGGTGAAGGTGCAAAACGCCAAGCATGTTCGTGAGTAACGGTAGCGGAAACGGTGCGGGGTGCAACGATTGGCGGGCGCTCATCTCTCGCGGCTGTTCAGGACGAACGTAACAGGCCCCTCGTTGACAAGGGCGATCTTCATGTCCGCGCCGAACCGGCCAATATCGACATTCACCCCGAGCGCCCGGACGGCGGCGACGAGTTGATCGAACTTCTCACGGCCGGCCGCCGGATCGGCCGCGCCGGACAGTGACGGACGCCTCCCCTTGCGCGCGTCGGCGGCGACGGTGAAATTGCTGATCAGCAGAATCGAACCGCCGATCTCCTTTACGTCCCGATCGAAATTGCCCCCGCTGCCCGCGAAAATCCGCAGGCTGGCCAGTTTACGCGCCGTCCAGGCCACGTCCTCGGCCAAATCGGCGGAATGAACCGCGGCCAGGACGAGCATCCCCAGACCAATTTGGCCGACGATTTGGCCATCGACGGTCACGCTCGCCTGACTCACGCGCTGGATGACGCAGATCATGCGGAACAAAGCTCCTTGCGCCTGGCTGCGACGGAAAGCAACGTTCCGAAAGTTCGCGTCGGTGTGACACGGTCGATTCGGACATCGACGAGATCGCCGGTTGCGACTGTTTCGCTCTCAAAATGCACGTCGAAGTACCGCGGGCAACGGCCATGGCGGACGCCGGCGAATTGGGGCGGGCGCACGGCATCCCGTTCCACGAGCAGTTGGACGGATTGCCCAATGAAATTGGATCGAAACGCCAGGCTGAATTCGATTTCGCGGCGACGAAGAGCATCGATGCGCCGGCTAACAATCGGTCCCCGAACGAAATCGCTTTCCCAGCGCCGCGGCGGTGCCGGGCCTGGGCGAAAACGGGAAAACGTGCATGTGAATGAACCGGGCGCGGTTGACGACCTCGAGCGTCTGCTGGAAATCGGCGTCCGTTTCGCCGGGGAAACCAACGATGATGTCGCTCGTCAGGGCCGGTCGGTCGAATGCGAGGTCAATGCGATCCAGAAGGCGAAGGAAATCATCGCGCGTGTATTGGCGATTCATTTTCCGCAGAACGGCGCTGGAGCCGCTTTGCACCGGCAGGTGGAAGTGCGGAACAACCTGCGGATGCGATCGAAGCGTCTGGAGCAAATCGTCGTCGAGATCGCCGGGCTCGAGGCTGGACAGGCGAATGCGGCCAAGTCCCGGGACGCCGGTGCAGAGCAATTCGATCGCCCGGGCCAGTGGATTTCCGGCGGCTTTTGATTGCCGGCGGCGAAGGGCGGTCTCCCGGCCGTACGCGCTGAGAAAGATGCCGGTCAGGACGATTTCGACATGCCCGGCGGCCACGAGTTGGCGAGCTTCCTTGAGCAACTCATCCGGCGGTTTGCTCCAGAGCGATGTCCTAAGTCGTGGAATGATGCAGTAAGTGCAATGGGCGTCGCAGCCGTCCTGGATTTTGAGGAAGGCTCGTTGATGTTGCTCCTGGCGCTCGGCCAGAAGAGGCAAAGAATGGGTGGCAGCCGCAGGACAACCACACTCTGGCAGGCGAGCCTTTTGTTCCCTCTCCCGGTACTCCGGGAGAGGGTTAGGGTGAGGGCTATTGCGCGAAAGACCCTCACCCCTGCCCTCTCCCGGAGTACCGGGCGAGGGGGAATCGGAGAATACGGTTGCCCTGGCGCCAACCGAAACCTCTTCAGATAAAAATTCCGTTAAGCGCTGGGCGACGTTGTCTTGATGAGTCAGAACCCGATCGACGCCGGGCAACCGGCTGGCGGCTTCCCGGTCGCTTGTGGCCCAACAGCCCATGACGATCACGCGCGATTTCCGGTCGCCTTGCCCCATAACCGGCAATTTGACCGCCTGCCGGACGGATTGGCGGCTTTTGCTGGCAGCCTCGACTGTAACGCTGCAACTGTTGATGATCCTCAGTTCCGCCGCCTCGGCGTCGGATTCAACCCAGCCATGGGAGCGCAGCAGCGCGGCGATTTGCTCGCTTTCGTACTGGTTGACCTTGCAGCCGAGGGTTTGGATGGAGAACGTTCTCATGCAAAAAGCGTCCGAATAGGCCGTCCAATGATCCCGGCCATCGCGGGAACTTCAAGGGGCGCTCGAACGTCTAATAAATGGCCGGTTTGTCCGTGAGATCGACGGTTGTTGAACTCCTACGGAAAAGCGGTTACATCTTAGGCTCAGTCTGGGCGGGTGAACGCGGACCGGCGAAGTTTCCCAGACGCAACCTGAGGTCAAGCGGCGGCACAACAGCCGGTCCGCCGCTCTTCCGGAACGATCGTCAGCACAGGAGTAGGTATGGCCAGCGCCCGTTTCGCCTGGGGCATCGACATCGGTAACCGCGCTCTGAAGGCAATCAAGCTCGTCCGCGAGGAGGCCGGGCTTCGCATTGATGATTTCGAGGTCATCGAGCACGAGAACGTGCTGTCCAACGCGGGGGACAACAAGGAAGCGCTGATCCAATCCGCCCTGGCGAATTTTGTCCAGAGGCACGCGACCAAGGGAGGCGTGGCGGCCATCAGTGTCAGCGGGGTTTCCAGCTTCGCGCGGTTCATCAAGCTGCCGCCGGTCGAACCCAAGAAGATTCCGGAAATCGTCCGATTCGAGGCCATTCAGCAAATCCCCTTCCCGCTGGACGACGTGGAATGGAGTTATCAGCTTTTCCAGACTCCCGCATCTCCCGACGTGGAAGTCGGCATCTTTGCGATGCGTCGGGAACTGATCAACGCGCATATCAAGCACTTCACGGATGTGGACCTGAACGTTCAGGTCGTTCAGATGAATCCGCTGGCGGTTTACAACGCGATGTACTACGACAACCGCCTTCAGGGCACGACGATGCTCATCGACCTGGGGGCGGAAAACACCGACCTGATCATCGCGGACGGGGAAACGATCTGGCTGCGATCGATTCCAATCGGCGGGAACAATTTCACGGAAGTCCTGGTCAAGAGCTTCAAGCTGCCGTTCAACAAGGCCGATGGACCTCAAGCGGAACGCGAACACGAGCAAGTACGCCCGCCAGATCTTCCAGGCGATGAGGCCGGTCTTTGCCGATCTGGTTGCCGAGATTCAGCGAAGCATTGGGTTCTATTCATCGGTGCACCGGGAATCGCGCATCAAAAAGGTGCTGGCGCTGGGGGGCACGTTCCGTTTGGCGGGACTGCAGAAATACCTTCAGCAGAACCTGCAACTGGAAGTGGACAAGCTGAACGAATTGACCGCCGGCGCCCCCACGGACGCCAAGCTGGCCGCGACGTTCAATCAGAACCTCCTGTCGCTGGTCAGCGCGTACGGATTGGCAATTCAGGCGATGGGCCAGAGCAAGATCACCAGCAGCCTGCTCCCGATGAAGATTCGCCGTGCGAAAATGTGGAGGGACAAGACCAAGTGGTTTGGCGCCGCGGCTGCGATATTCGTGCTCGGTGCCGGCATGTCGCTCCTGGGTTATTACCTGCGGGATTTGGAATTCAAGAACGCCGCCGAAACTCGTGATACGCGCATTGATCCTGTCCTGAGGCAGGCCACGGATCTGAGTTCGCAGTGGAAAGATAAAGTCGAAGGCAATGGAAGCAGCGATCGACTGACGATTCAGAACGTGCGGTCGATGCTCGACGGCCGCGGGCTGTGGATCGATTTGCTTGGCGAAATCTTTTCCGCGCTGCCTCCGGCGCCGGAGGGATATCCCAGCGAGGCGTATCTCAAGTCCCATCCGAGGCCGATGCGGGAGATCGTTCTCATCGACAAGATTGAATCGGCGTATTATCCGGATTTGCTGCTGGGCCTCGCCGGCGCCCCACCGGAGCTTGGAATGGCGACGCCCGCGTCGGCGGGTCAGCCGGCGAGCGATCCGGCGATTCCCAGCGGTTCGCGCGGTTTTATCCTCACGATCAGCATCACGACGCCGCATAGGGACGGCTTTTTGTATGCGCTGCAAAGCTTCATTCCAAACCTGAGGAAATTCGATCGCGCGGCTATGGACAAGTGGAATGCCGACAACCCGAAAAACCGCCGCGATTTCTACATCGCCAAGGTGTCGGCGCCGATGCAGCAAATCCAGATCAAGAACGACCCGATTCGGATTCAGCAATTGACAAACTCATACGACGATGCTCAGGCCCTCCTTGGGGTGAAACCCGGAGATCAGACGACGGGCGGCGCTGCCTCCGGCGGCGCTGCACGATTTGGCGGCTTTCAGCCGGGGGGAGTTGCCGGGCGCTTTGGCGGCCCACCGGCGGCGGGAGGGCAAGCGAACGTGGACCGCGGTTTATACATCGATCGGATGACACAGGAAGATCGTGGCGACGACTGGGAAATGAAGGTGGAACTGGTCGTGGTGATCGATCCGCCGCCGGCCCCGCCCACGCCGGCGCAGCCGTCGCCGTAGCCGCGGCAAAAAGCGGAGAGAACCATGGATGTGATCAAGAAAAATATTTTCAGCATCGTGTTCGGGATCATCGCAATCCTGGCGGTGGTGGCATTGTACTGGCCGATGAGCGGGAGGTACGACACCCTGGAGTCGGAGCTTGACTCGCGCATGCAGATCAACAGCAGTCTGGATAATCTGGCCACCGCGTCGCGGTCGATGCCGCTGTTGTCGCCCGATGAGACCGTTCCCGGTCCATTGCAGGTTTTTCCAACCCAGCCGGTCATCGATGCGGGGATCGCAGCCACGGAGCAAGTCAGCCAACAGGCGACAAAGATGCTCGGGAGGGCCGTCGAGACCAATCAGCACTTGCCGCTGCTTCCGGATGAACTGCCCAAACCGACGGACGCGATTCGTTACATGTTCGCCAAGCAATATGCTCTGGAAGTGACGGATTATGCCCGCTGGCAGAAGATTCTGGACTCAACGGCGCCGCCGACATCCGCCGAGGTTCAGGCGGAATTGGACAAGCTCCGCGATGAAATCGACAAGGCCCGATTAGCTTATGACGCGCAGGGCAACGCAACGCCGGATTCACAAGCCGAAGCGCAGGCGGAATTCGAGTTGGAGTCGGCGTCGGTCCAGCCCCGCATGGAATTGGACCGGGCGCAGCAACATCGAATCTATCTCTTGCCCAATACGCTTCCGGTGGACCCAACGATCAAGGATGGCACCTTTCCAACGCCGGACAAGATTTGTGACGCGCAGATCGTCATGTGGGTATTGGACGACGTCACCAACGCGATCGCGCAAGCGAATGAACTTTATTCCGATCCATCTTCGCTGGGCGGGCCGCCTCAGCACGACATCCTCCACGCCGCCGTGAAGAACATCGAGGGGATTGACCCTCCCTCGCCGGTGATTGCACAGGGCGGTGTCGATACCGCCGCCGGCGTCAGCGCCGCCACGCCGAAGGACACGGCGGTTTCCCCCACGGGGCGAGTCTGCAACGGGCTGTACGACGTCCTGCGGTTCAGGATCCGGCTCGTGGCGGATGCAACCAAGGTTCCGCAGATCTTGCGTCAACTGGAGGTTGGCCAGTTTATCACCGTGTTGAACGTGCAATTCAACGAAGTTGTCGATCCTGCCGTGGCAACCTCAAGCCAGGCGGGAGGTTTTCGCTACGGAGACAAACCGGTGGTCCGTATCGAGATTGACTGCGAGGATTTGCTGATGCGGAAGTGGACGGACGATATCCTTCCCGACTCCAGAAAGGGTGGATTGGGCAAGAGCGCGTTGGGCACAGCCGGCACGGGTAACGGCGGCGGTCAGCAGCCGGGATACGGTGGACCTCCCGAAGGCGTTGGCGGACCTACCGGCGGTTTTGGTGGACCTCCCGGCGGTTTCGGCGGACCTCCCGGCGGCTTTGGTAGACACGTCCATTAGCAGGGACGCGGATTCGTTATTCGGGTGACTTATGCAAAAGATCGTGCGATTGCTCGAATCAAGCGTGGAATGGATCGCCTTGGCGAGCGCCCTGGCCTTCCTGGGCTGGTGTGCATTCTATTATTTGATCAGTGATCCTGTTTCGAAGGAGATGGAGGGGCACACCGTCAATCCGGGCACGGTTGACAGCGTCATCGATCAGGGTGCGGCGGAGCGGCTGCGAGAGAAGATGGGCGACGTTCAGCCGCCGAGCTTCAAGGTTGAGGATTTCTCACTGGCGATTGATTCGCAGTTAAGGATGGATTCGTTCAAGCCGCCACAAATAGCCGGCGGGGATTTCGATTACTCACCATTTGATCTCGCCAAATTGCCGGGATCGCCGAACCAATTGGGCGTTCCGGTGCAGCAGCTTCCGACGCTGCCGGCGGCGCATCCCCTGCTGGTTGGTGCCGCCCTTGACACCTTCGCACTGCCTGCCGCCGCCGCCGCTGCCCCAGCCGCCGCTCCCGCAGCCCCGGTCCCGGGCAAAGATACGCGATTGGTCGTCGCGACATTCACCATTCCCTGGACCGAGCTTTACGATCAATGGAACAAATCGTTTGGGCCGCCGAAACCCGGCGGCCAGGCCAGGCTCAACCCGGCTGACTTCCAGATTCTCTCCGTCACGGCGTATCGTTCCGAGAAGATTGACAACGATTGGGGCAAAGATGAGGAGGTGCCCGCGTTCAACAGCGATTTGCCGGCTTATCCAGCCGCAGGCGATAGGAATTCGGAGATGGCCTATTTGCAAGCGGTGGCCATGAAGCCGAACGCCGCCGTTGCGCCAACGATCCCAACCCCGATCGCCGGCGTGGTGTGGAAAGATCCGCTGGCCTATTTGACCGCGGCATCCAAACAGCCTGTCGCTCCCGAAACGCCAGACCAAAACGGGGCAAGTTTCCTGCCAGACTCGCAGCAGCGAATCGTCGTAAATACGTCCAACACTTTGGACGGCACGCTGTACGCTCAGTTCGGCGGGCCACCCGGCGGGTTTGGCGGAGGGGGCCGCTTTGCGCCTCCCTCGCGAGCGGCGCAGCAACCGCCGGCCGAGCAGGCGCCTCCGCCGCCGGTAATTGTGCCCCCTGCGCCGGAACGGTTGACCCGGTCTTCCCGCCGGGTTATCCGAAGGTGGCGCCCAATCCCACGCCGATTGAGCCGGTCATGAAGCTGAATGTTGTTGCCTTGCCCGCCAAGTCGCCGGATTTGTGCGTGTACATCGTCGATAATTCAGCCGACGCGGGCAAAACCTATCGATATCGCATCGTTTACAAGGCGCTCAATCCGCTTTTCAACAAGGCGCCGCAAAAGGCAGCCAACAAAAACTGGGTCAATAAATTCGATCTGGTTTCGCCAATGAGCGACTACACGCCGGAGATAACCGTTCCGGATCAAACTTACTTCTATTGCGGCAAATCCCAGAGCGTAAGCAAGACCGAAGCCGCTCCATTTGACGTTTTCACTTGGTCCAATGGAAAGTGGCAAAAGGGGTCGTTCAACGTCAACCTGGGCGATCCAATCGGCGGAGTGGACGGCGGAGTGGACTATTCCACCGGCTATAGCTTCGTGGATAGGCGCCCGAAGACCAACAAAATACTCGTTACGGTCGTTGACCGAGAAGGCGTAGCCAAGCCACTCGACGCCACGCAAGAAGCCGGCAGCGCGGACTACAAAGAGAAGTTGCAGTGGGTCGAGCAGACCAAGAACGGCGCTCCCGAGCCGGGCGGCGAACTTCCCGGCGGCCCACCACCCGGCGTCGGCGGACCACCGGGCAACATCGGCGGACCACCCGGTGGCTTCGGCGGCCCGCCCGGCGGCTTTGGCCACCGGGGCCAGCATTGATCCCATTGACCCTGGATTCCGCCCAGTGCAGCGCCGCTGAATCAGACTTCGTCGAGCCGCAGTACGCCGCCGCCGCCCTGTTCAGAAATCTGCGAGGCCGGATACGTCCGCAACCTTTGCCCCGCGGTCGGCCGTACTGCTGCCGCGGGAAAGGCCGATCCCGCACGCGCGGCCCGGCGCCTGGCATTGCGCAATCGATATAGGACGGCACGTCGGCTGATCTTTAGCCACGCGGCGATCTGATTGATTGCCGCCCGGCGCCCATAGCGAAGCCAAAGGACTTCCTGCTGCTTTTCCGTCATAACCAGTGAGTTCACGCGTCTTCTCCATATGATTTCACGTTCCGTGAATGACCCCGATGGCGGATGGATCTCATCGCGCCGCCGATGAAAACGCTCCCGAATCGAGCGCGATCGTTGCGCAAGCGGGCCAGTTCTTCGGCAAATTCCGGATCTTCATTCGTTTCGATCTGACAATCGATGGAATAATTGGACTCGCGCACCGGGCGGGGATGTCGGCGATTGGGGAACAGCTTGCGACAGACCGGGCAGTTGCACTGGAAATCAGGAGCGTACGCGGCCCCGCGGTAAAGCCAGTCCTCCGCCCAGGTGGAAGAGCAAGCCGTTTCCTCAATTTGGCGGCGGATCTGACGAAGCTGGCGAACGAGGGCCGCCTCGGTTTCCGGTCGAGGCTCCCGAGTCTGGCGCTGCCGCCCGAACTTTGCCGCCGCGCCGCTATTTGACCCATCGATAACTATGTTTGGATTATTTACAGCTAAATCGGCCATCGCCATCTCCTCCGCAGTTGCGGTCAACTCAAGTTGAGGAAAGATCTCCCCGTCTAACCATTTCCCGCAGCGCCCGGTCCCGGTAGCTGATCCACAACGTCCACAGCAGGCGGCCAAATAGCGCCCCCGGCGCACCATTTGGCGAGGCGGTCGCCAAGCCCAGCGCGTCCTGGGTGTCCAGCAAGGCATCGCGAAGCCGCTCCGCATGGACGTGAACGAAGCGGGCCGACACCGACTCCTGCTGGATCGCATCGCAGGCATTCCAAAGGCGATTGCCGTCGGCGTCGTCCAGGTCGTCCAGGTCGTCCGGCCGGCCGTCGCAATCGGCCTGGCGAATCCCTGCCGGCAGACCCGGCTGCCAGGCAACGCTCAAAGGTCGGAGGCGGAAATGATCAGTTCGGACTTTGCCCATGGGAAATTTCCTAGGAACGCCCTTGACAACCATCCAATCATATTCCAAACTTGGGAATATGCAACAGAAAAGTTAGGTAAATGTTTGGTTTTTGCAAATTTTTCTGATATAAGGAACCCAAGCCCATGGCGCGCGTGGCGCACATCTTCGGAAAACGGCTGGCGGAGGCCCGCGAGGAGTTGGCAATGACCCAGCGTGAACTCGGTGAGGCGATCGGCGGGGTTTCGGACGAAACCATCAGCCGGATTGAGCGTCACGAGGTCGCCGGCATCCTGGCCAAACGTCTGCCCAAATTGGCTTCAGCATTGCACTTGAGCTTTGACGACTTCAAGGCTCGCTTTTGCGTGTCGGAACTCGCGCCTGGCGGCGCCTCCGTAAAGGCGGCCGGATCATACGGGCACCAAGGGGTCGGGCAATGCCGCGGGGTCCGGACTGCCGGCCGGCTTGGATCTTCGCCGCGTCCATCTTGCCCGGGTATTGCCGGAATTTCAGATTGGAATCGCCGCCAGCCGACGCGTTGACAAATTTGCCGAGCACCCGGATTCCAATCGGCTGGTGGCCGCCTCCGACCGCCGCGCCTTCACCGCGCCGGTCGATGGGGATTGCCAGCATCCCAAGTGGAAACATGGCGAGATCGTGGTCTTCAGTTTCGAGGCCGTCGAGCGCGAAGGAATTCTACCGGGCAAATCCTATTATCTCGCCTTCACGGACGGCTCCACGACCTTCAAACGGGTTTTTAAGGATGAGAGCGATCCCGACGTCTACGTTCTTCGGTGCTGGAACCGTCGAAAGTATCCAGCCGACCAGCGAGTTCATCGCGATGAGGTCGTTCGCATCGCTCGCGCCGTTTCCAAACAGGTCATGGTGCCTGAAGAGGAGTAGCCGGCAATTCCCGCCACCCAACGAAAAAGGGGCGAAGCGAGCTTCGGCTCGACCTATTCGTCAAGCCGCCGCCCGCTCCGCCACCGAGTTTCAACGATCAATCGTGATCGCGCGGAAACGACGTAACTCAAGCTACGCCATGCGCCGATGCTTCATCTGGCGTCGCAGGCCGATCAAGGCCAGCCCGGCCAATCCCGCCAAGCTCTGCCAAGCGGCAGCCGGCAGGGGGACAACGCTCCCAGGGCCGCCTGACGAAGACAATTCCTTAAGCGAAAAGCCGTCGCCGGCAGTCGCGTCAATCAGCAGATTGTCGCCGCTTGGGCTCGGATCGCCATTGCCCCAAAACGAAGTCACGCCATTATTCTGCGTGCCCGTATAGGCCAGAATCGTGTTGCTGGAGGTCAGGTTCACGGTCGTATAGTCATAGCCCGATCCGGTCGGCGGGATGAAAGTCCGAGCGACGCTGTCGAACGTGGTGCTGCCGGCGACCGTGGGCATCAGAACGAACGAAAACCCGTTGAACGAAGCACCGGTGTTGTTCGCGATCGTTTCGTCGGGAATGACGAATTGCGTCGCCGATGTTCCGGAAAAACCTTGAATGGGTTCAAAAGTAATCTGGTAGCCCTGGTTCGGCGCTGTGAATGTGGCCGTTTTTTCCACATCGACCTGGCTGGAACTGCTGTCCTGGGTAACGGAAAGGCCCACGCCTGTGCTCCAGGAAATGTCCCAACCGTCAATTGCAACCGGGCTTGTATTCTGAATTTCGACCGCGGGCGCCAACGTCGCGCCCAACATACTCAGCCCCGCGAGAGCCGCACCCGCAGCTATCGCAACTTTCCTATATCTACCGCTCATGTGTACCTCCCTAACTTTAAAAAACTTCTGCCGCTGTCCACAGCGGCGTCATTAATTCTTCGATACCACATCGTCACAAAAGCCGTCAATACCAGAAATTCCCTCAACAGCCTATAAAGAATATCCGGCTGTTTTCAAATTCGCGTAAAGATTGCTCAGTGACGCCTGAATGTTTGATACGTCAGTTTTTAAATTGTTGAGCATGGTTTGTTCATTGATCGCATACGTGGAATTTGCGGTCTGAGTGGTGACCAGATTTTGAATTCCATGCGTCAATGCCGCGCACTGCGGGGGAAACCAGGTATACACCTGATACCATATGTTGTTGGCGTTTGAATTGGTGGACGTGATGCTCGAATACTGCGGTAAACCCGCCACCAATCCCCATATGTATTGGCCCGTTGTCAGCGCATTGCGGCCCAGCGTCCCGTAGGTTTGTTCCCAATTGTTGGTGATCCAGCAATTCTCCACGGACGGCAGAAACGCGGGATTCAAGCTGCTGAGTGGAAAGCTGTAGCCAAAGTTGCTGCCGCTGGCGAATTGCCCCTGCACGATCCGCCCATAGTACACGCCTCCGTACGAAGCCTGATAGGTTCCGGTCACTTTCGCGATCACGGGCATGATCGGCCAGGTTTCGATGTACACAATCGTGCGCGGCGTGGTTTCAGACGTGAAGCCCATGACCCGCCCGACCGCGTAGATCATGTCCGCCGTATTGCCCCAAAGGATGTGGCTGCCGCCGACATTCGGCTCCATCAGATTGATGACCAGGGCATTTTTGACCAACGTCCCGTTGGAATTGGTCAGCGGCGCCGGACCGTCTGTCGCCGACTGGTTCGTTTGCGCCTGCAGTTGAAAATTGTTCGACGTATTGCCCGTGCTATTGCCGTAGAGGATCGAGCCCTGGTATCGCCCGCCTCCGGTCTCGGCTCCGATGATCGCGACCAATACCAACTCCGCCGGGGATAACCGCAGACCGATTGTGCTGCCGCTGGCCCCGCTGGTCATAAACAGCGGCGGCATCACCGCCATCCGATCCAGACGTTCAATGTCCTCGACAATGCGGTTGTACAACTCCGGCGAAAGCGCGACGCCGTCGCCTTCGCTGATATTGGCCCGAGGATACGGTTTCAAAATTGCTCCTCACTGCAAGAGTGGACTGAGATCGGCCAACGGATAGAGCGGGCTGCTGTCGGAGATGCGGGCGACCGGCTGAAGCGTTCCGACCGTGCTGGCGCTTTTGGCCGTGGCTTGAATGAGATTGTTCCATCCCGACGGGAGGTAAAGGAATTTATAGGTCATGTCCCAATTTTCGGCCCCGAGGGTGGTGAGTCGCCGATCGGCATGGGCGCCGTCGAAGAGCACCGTGCCCGCGGCGCCTCCCAGGATCGCCGAGGAGTTCACGCAACCCGCCAAGCCCTGAACCAGCGACGACGGCAGCACCGCCAGGTTCTTTCGCGTCTGCACGATCGTGACGATGCCCACGCGAAGCGGCGGGCTGTCCTGCGGGGCCAGCGGCGTGCCGTCGGGGAACTGGTACGTCGGCGCGCTCTGCGGCAAACTCATGGTGTGCGTCGCATAATCCAGCGACATCGTTCCCGTCGTCACGCCCTCAAAATAGTCCAGGCTCTTGTAGGTGATCCGCAGGCGAGCGTATTTGTAGCCCACCAGCCCGTTGGGCCCCACCGTCAATCCGTTTTCACCGGGAAGGCCTTCAACATGAATCGAATCGAACGGAAGGAACGGCGCATCGGGATAGACCTGCGAGACGGTGTAATAGTAGTACGCGCCAAGCTGCACGCCGCCGCCGCGGATTTGATTGATGATCGTGACGCGGTCTTCCCAGGCGCAGAGCATCGTGCGCACGGCCGTGCTGTGGCCGGTTCGGACGAAGTTTTCTTCCGTCCCCTCGTCCCACACCTGCACGCCGAGAAACGTGATCGCCGTGGTTGAATCGAGCGCCATGGTTCAATCCTTCACAAGCACAAGCGTCTTTGAATCGGACAATGCCTTGTCGAGCTTCGTGGTCGCGGCGTCGAGCTTTTTCACTGCATCCGCGAGATTCGACGCGCCCCCTGCATCGTGCAGGGCATTCATATTGGAATTGGCCAGTTGTGACACGGCCGACAACGCCGACGCCTGTGTGTTCGAGATGTGCTCACGTTGGATTTCCTGCTGCAAGGCATCCTGTTCGATCTTCCCGGCACTATTGGCCGCCGCGATCTCACGTTGGAGCTGTGCCTTGCGGACCGGATCGGTCTCCGCATCGGCCGCCTCTTGCAGCGATTTGACTCTTTGCTGCGTGGAAAAATTCAAGCCCTCGACCCGGGCGTCGTCCGTCCGACCCGCCGCACGAAGCTGTGCCTCCTTTGCCTCCTCCTGAAAGGACTGAATTTGATCGTCGGTTTGTGCCTCCTGCAGTTTTGCTTTGTGCGCGGCATCGGCGTCGAAGTTGGCCAGGGACTGGTTATAGATTTGCTCGAACTGTTTGACTTTCTCAATGTCGTTCGGATCGATCTTTCGCCCTTCGGCATTGAGGCTGGATTCCAATGCCTCGCGCGCCGCGCCTTCTTTGTCGCCCGCACCCGATCGCTGCAGGACCTCCAATCGCTCTTGGCCGGTCTGCATCTCGTCATACCGGGCACTTTCTAACTTGGTGAACTCACTGTCGTGAATCTTCTCGGCATCACTCTTAAGGTGATCCGCGTAGGCGTTCGCCTCCGCCTGGCTGTGAAACACCTGACCATAGAACGTCTTGTCGTTGGCGATGCTATTGGCAGCAGCGACTGTCTGAGCGAGGTTTGCATCTATGGCTTCCCATTGTCGCCGGAAGGCTGTTTTGCTTTCACCGGAAATCGCGGCATCCATTTGGACTTGCAGTTGCTGTAGTTGCTGCCGAGCTTCTTGCTGATCGGAATCGTTTGCGAATTTGGCGTCGCCTGCGTGCGTATAGTTCGATCCCTCCGTTAACGCCGCCATTTCTGCCTGATAGGACGGTTGCAAGCCAAGTATTCCGTATAACTGGTTAGCTGCCCCCCTTGTCCCTCCGTATTCGCCCTCGATCTTGCTGCGCTTATAATCCGCGAACTGCTGATTATCCTTGATATCTGTGCGGTCATAAATGCTGGCACCATGTATTTCGTCCAATAGGGAGTCGAGGTGCTCCTTCCCGGACTGGATTGCTTCATAGACGTCCGAGACCGAATCATCGCCTTCTAAGCTCGGTGTAGCCATTTGTTCTCTTAGCCTCCATGAGTTACGAAATACTTGATAAGACCTCCACCTTGGGATAATTTGGGCCTGTTGGATTGGAGGTTGCTTGAGTCAACGTTATCGGAGGCTAAGAGCTTCTAAAAATAGCTTGACGCATGATGAAACCGTCGCCAGCAAATCATCGCACAGCCGAGCGTCATGAAGCTCTCGTGGATGTCGTCGCGTTTGTCGAAACGCGTCCGCAGCCGGCGGAACTGGTGGAACAAGGCGATGGTCTGTTCGACGACATAGCGAAAGATTCCCAGACCGCTGCCGTGCTCTTGCCCCCGACGGGCAATGGCGGTGGAAATGCCGCGCCCCGACAGTTGCATCCGATGCGGATCGGAGTGGTAAGCCCGGTCGGCCATCACTTCCTCCGGCACGTGCAGCGGAGCGCCGACTTTGCCCCGAATCGGTGGAATCGCGTTGATCAGCGGAATCAGTTGCGTCACATCGTGACGGTTGGCCGCGGTGAGGATGGCGGCCAGAGGCACGCCGTCGGCATCGACGACGAGGTGGTGTTTCGACCCGTTTTTCCGGCGGTCCACAGGGCTGGGACCCGTTTTTTTCCCCCGTGCACGGTGCGCACATATGTGGAATCCACGATCACGCGGGAGAAGTCGATCTGCTCGGCCCCGCGTAGTTTGTCCAGCAGCAGGCGGTGCAGTTGGTCCCACACGCCGGCCTCTCGCCATTCGTCGAGGCGGTTCCACAAGGTCATGCCGCAACAGCCCATCTCCTGCGGGAAGTCCTCCCAAGGAAGGCCGGTCTTGAGTACAAAGATGATTCCGGTCAGACAGACGCGATCCGGCACACGTGGCTTGCCCAATCCGGGAATATACGGGTGTTTGGGAAGGATCGGTTCGACCAGTTCCCACAGTTCGTCGGGTACCAACGGCTTGCTCATCCTGTCCTCCATGACAGCAATGCCAACCATTGTGACCAGACTTTTTATGCATGGCAAGGACCATTTTTAGAAGCTCTAAAGCTTTTCCTGATCGCCTTCGGCCTTGCCATTGTCGCGATGGTTGTGCTTATGCACATCGCGAATTCCGGGGACCCGCGTTCGTTACAGAATCCTGAATCGGTTCGTCGGTTTCTCGACCAAGCCTTGCCTCTTTTGTTGTGGATCGGAGTAGCCGGCATAATCTTGGGAATCATCCGCTTCGCAATGAGACTTTTGCGAGCCGTCGAGAAGCCCGTTCCAGAGGCGCAAATCATCCCGGGTCCACCGGGTTTTCCCGTTATGGTTGACCCTTCCGCCGCGCCGCTAGGCGGCCCGGGTCAGTACCGCATCCAGGGCGTTCACAAACAAACGAAAATGGATATCTCCAAATACATCCAGGCGGACAGTCCGGCCAATGCAAAGGTGAAGGCGGAACTCGATGGCATCGTTGTAACTTCGATAAGGAAAGTCCCGACCTAGTCGTTCACTCACGGTTGCCGATAAACCGCTTTAGGCCGCTTAACAACGATCCAAGTGCTGGTGGTTTCACGCCGGCTTCGTCAGCAACCAAAGCCATCAAATCCGCCGTGGGCAAACGCAACAAATCGACCGCCAGATAGCACCGGCGATGAATTATCTTCGCGAAGATTTCATCCTGCTTCGCCGCGATCTCGGCCTTTGAATCCCCGTTCGCATCCGGCTCGATCCCCAGCGCGTGCATCAACTGCGGCCAGGTCAGCTCCGCCGCCTGGGCATAACTCAATCCCCCGCCCCGTGGTCCGCGGTCGGTCAGACGCCCGAAGATTCCCCGCCAGTCGATTGCGCGGCCTTCTCCGCCGGGGCCGCGCTCGCCGGCGGGGCGCGGGTTTTTTTCCCGGCTTGTATCCCCAAAGAGACCAGATCGCACCCACCTTCGCCGCATAGTCGCCTTCGCACAAAAGCTGCGATGCCTCCGGCAACGTCAGTTTCGGATGCTTGATCCGCAGCAGCAGCCACGCCAAGAACGGTGCCGCCGACATCGACAGCGCCCATTGGTCGAACGCTTGCGACCCGTAACTGAACGGATGGCTGCGCAGATTATCCACGGCCCGCTGATGCATCGCATCGCGAACCGCCGCCGGCAGCGCCGCCGCGGATTTCGCGATGCCGCGCAGATATTGGGCCGCCGCCTCCTCTTCCGCCTCGGCGAATTCGATCAGCCGCGGCGGAGAAAGCGTGTGGCCGGGAAACACCGATGCATTGCCCAGGCCCACCAGTTCCTTCAGTTCGCTCATGCCTCACCTCATGAAACCGGCGTATAGCTGCCGTTGCCCTTGGCCGTGAATCGCGTGGTGATCTTGCCGTCCACCTTCAGGCTCTGCGGCGTCGAATCCACCACCAGCGATGAAAACGTCCACGCCAGTCCATCCAACACCCCCGCCGCCGATTCGTGCAGGCACAGCTTGACGTTGGTGAGCGTCGTCCCCGGCTGGATGGAATACGGCGTCTGGAACGGGTTGTTGCCAAAATCAAAATCCATTTCGATCGCCACGCTGCAGTCCTTGAACGTGGCTTCGCGCAGAACGTATCCCCCGCTCTTGCTGTTCCGGAATTCAACAAGCTGAGCGGTGGGTTGCACGCTCCAAGCAGTAATGGATAGCTCGTTCGTGCCGAGCGCGGCGGTGCCGAAAGATCCGGAATGGAATACTGAGGCGGCCATGAAAGACTCCTGTGACTGATGACTTGTTTAGGAATTCGCCCGGCTCACGCCGAGCGGCCGAGAATGGTGAGCTTGCCCGGCACGTTCGTGCCGGAGGCGACGGAAATTTGCAGGGTGTCGCTCGCGGCGGCGACAACCGAGTAGCCGGGGTTGGGGTTCGTCACCAGGAAGGCGCCTCCGTTGGCCTGGGCCGTCCCCTGATCGGTCCCCAGCACGGGATGCGTCCCGCCGCCGACGGTGAAGTCCTGACCGGCCGTACTGCTGTCGTTTTCAACCAATACGCTCGTGACGTGCACTATGGCCAATGCATTGCCCAATGGATCGGCGGCCGATGAAAGAGTCACCGTCAGCGGCGAGCCCGCGCTCACGGTGAACGGTTCGGAAAAACAACGATCCACGTTCCCGGCGGAGTTGCCGGCGCCCAGGGCGATGTTCGGCTGATGGCTCACCTGCGAAGTGACCACAGCCGGCGCCGCACCGGCCGTGAGCTGGCATTTCAGTTGGACGTTGACCTGCGGATTGGAAAGAGTTGTTGACATCAAACGGTCTCCAAAAAGTTCAGCACCACGCAACCAGCCGCTCGCGCGAGATACATGCTGACGCGAATGCTCAGCACGCTCACCCATCGCTGCGTGCCGCGCCGCCATTGCTTCTGGCCCATGGCGTCGTCATCGCCCTGCGTGATTTCCCACTCGCGAATCAACCCTTCCAGCCCCAGCGACGGACCCGCCTTGGCCAGCGCGATTAATGTCTGGAACTTCAACTGATTGACGGGCCTGACCCGAAGCGAGTCGTGCGTGACGATGAGTTGATAGCTCTGCTCCATTTCCGTCATCCGGCTGCCGGCGCCGAAGGGCTTCAGCTTGAATCCACCCTGGAGCAGGATGACCTCCGGCACGTCGGCGGGCTGGAGTTGCAATTTGAACCGCTCGAACGAGTCAGCGGTCATATCAACCACGTTGCCCGGCTTGACCATCGACGCCCAGCCGGCATCGGCCCGAAGCGAGCCCAGGATGGCCTGAGACGTTTGCGTAAAGGGATCGATCATAGGATTGAATTGCAAGTTTAGCGGCGTCGCTTGCGACGCGTTCCTCTCGATATCCGAGAAACGCAATCCGGCATTAGAACTTCACGGTCGCGACGAAGACGGCGCTGGGGATCTTCAATACGGGCAGAAACGTGTCCCCATAAACAATCTTCGCCGTGGGAGGATCGGCGCTGGCCATGCCATAGGCGAACATGCCGGCTCGCGCTTCCATGCCGGAGACCACGGCCGGCTCCGCCGCCGTGATGATCCCCGCCTTGGTCGGAACCGGATACGTCCCTTCCAAAAACCCGATCCAGGCCGTGCTTGGTTCCGGCGTGAAGACGACCTGGTCATCGCCAACCAGCGTCTGGCGATTGCCGTTCTGATCGTAGAAGAAGCTCTGGTACGCCTTGTGCCAGGTCACGCCGAGCAACGGATTGGGAATGTCCGCCGTCGCGATGTACTGCGGGCCGAAGGCATCGGGTCCGTAGCTGTCGCGGAAGAAATAATTCCCCAAATTGCTGTTGCTGGTCAGGTATCCGGGAACGTTCTTGCCGTAGAACGCGTGCTTGAGTTCGTAGCCCGTCAACTCCACCGCCGCCTGGTGCAGCGCCCGGACCTGCGTGTCGATCGCGGTTGTCGTGGTTGACCACGGCGCGCTGAGGATCGGGTTGCCCGTGCCGAATACGTCGAGCTGATTCTGATTCCCGGCCGGAACCGTATAGTCCACGGTGGTCTGCGCGCCGTGGAACTGGGCAGAAGGTTCCCCTGGTTGTCGTAATAAATCTGCGTCTTGAACAGCATCGACGTCAGCGCGCTGATGCGCAAATTGTCCTGCGTCCACCGCGCCTCGCGGATTTGCCGGCTCACCTCGTCGATGCCCAGCTTCTGCTTGGCAAGCTCGTTGTAGTTCAGAAGGTTGATGTAATCCTTTACCGGCAGCACGATGTTCTCGATGCTGTGCAGCAGCTTGACCGACTTGACGCCGATCTCGCGAAGCTGGCGGTTCTTCGACGGCGCCCCGTACGGCGAGATCGTCGCGTTGGTGCGCGAGCCGCTGAACACCTTGTATTCGCCGGTGTCCCCGTCCACGGTCTGATCGACCTGGAAGAACGCCTGCGGAAATGGATTGGGAATGCCGCTGACCGTGCTCTGGATGATCCCGCAGAGATTCGGCGCCGAGGATGTCGTTGATGGAAACGTAAGCCATGATGATGGTCCTTGAAAGTGCAAATTGTGTTGAAATTTGAAATTTGAGATTTGAAATCTGAAATCTGAAATCTGAAATTCGAGATTCAGATTTCGGCTTTCCCTATCCCGTGATGTCATCCAGGAAGGAGACGCCCGGACAAATGGCCCGCAGCGACGCCTTCACGTACGCCTTCAAACTGGGATCCGAAGGATAGTTGACGATCATGCCGGTATTGATCGTTCCGCCTCCGGCCAGCAACGTGCCGCAGAAAACGTCCACGCGATTGGTGTGCGTTTGGTCAACGATCTGCAGACCATCGGTCTCGCACAACAGCGTGAGGATGGTTTCGCTGCCATCGGTCGGCTGGATCAGCGAACCGCTGACCGCCGCCGCCGAGAGCGCCGTGCACGTGATGACGCCCGTGGTGGCATTCACCGCCGAATAGGTGACGACCTGCGTCGCTACCGTTCCCGCCGTCGCGGCAGGGCCCGTGAGCTTGAACGTGCCGGATGCGCCGATGCGGCGTACGATTTCCGCCGCCGTGTTCACGTCCGTGCTCACCGATGTCGCCGCGCTCGCCGCCGCCGCCGTGCTTAACCCGAGAATGCTGTTGGCATATTTCCCGGTTGCGGTGACTCGCCCCATCGGCATGCCCGCCCACAGCAGCCACGTGTACGGCGCATTGAGCGGATTGCTGGAATTCGTGCCGTCCACCGTCACCGGCGGCGCCCAAAACTGCGCAAACTCCCGGCCGGAATAAAACACTTCGCGCGGCTGAGACGTATAATTGCCCACCACGCCTGGTTTGCCTTGAGGAATCGAAAACATTGTGGTCCTTTCCAAGAAAATGAATTGTCGTTTTCGGAAAACGTGAACTGCAGACCGGCTCCTACCCCGACACGCTCGCGATCTTTGTCATGTATTGGCGAAGCTGTTCGATCGGCGAAGACTCTTCCCCGGGAATATGCCTCGCCATCGCTTGCAGGCCGGTCGTTTCGCCAAGTTCGATCGGATTGTTGTCGAGGAGAATTTCCCCTACCGCCAGTGCGAGGGAGCGATCGCCGCTGGAATTGGCCGTGCGTGACAGAGCGATCACGTTTGCCCGCCCCTCGCTGCTTTCGACGAGCGTCGCCACCAGCCGGTCACGAGCGGGAGGCGACAACGACCCCCGCGCCACCGCGGCATCGAATTTCGCCGTCGCCGATTCAACCAATGCGGCCTGAACCTCCGGCGGCATCACCGGCGGCAACCGCGCCGAAAGTTGCAGAATCTGGCCCCGTGCCGATGCCAACTCCGCTTGCAAATCCTCCGACTCGTCTTCCGTCGAGTTGCTCTGCTTCGGCGATTGCAGCAATTGAATGATTCGCGCCACGCCGCTTTCAGCGTCAAAGTCGTCGCCGATCAGGCCGCGGAGCGTTTGAAGTTGCTCGGCCGTGCAAGGCAAAGACAAGTCGTCCGGCTCATCATCCTCATCCGACGAACCCGCCACCAAAACGAGTTCCGGCGATTGCTCGTCGTCTACCGAATCGTCGTCATCGTCGTCGCCCTCCGATTCGGCTTCGACAAACTGATCCTGATCGGACACGACCGGCACCGGCGTCAGCGCCAGATGCACGATCGCCTCCCCCCACTGCCGAGCCTGGCCATCGGTGAAATCCGGGTCGATGCCGACGGAGACGAGATTTCGCGCCGCCGTCAGGGCCGCGTCGTCTCCTATGAACTGGCACAAGCCCAGCAATCGATCGTCATCCAGCTTGAATCCCTTGACGTATCCGACCACGTCGTGCGCCGAATCGGAGTGATCGCAGTTGATGGGAATGGCGACTCCTGCCGCCAGCATCTTCTGACCCGTCTGGGCCCAGCGGCCAAGGCGGTCGCGATCCACCGCCAAAGAAAACTTTCGCGTTGGATGGACATACGTTCCAGTGTGGATCATGTCCTTCCAGAGATATGTGGCGGGCTGACCGGCAACCTCGGCCGGCAAATCGCCGGCCGCGGAAGGCGAAGCCTCCGCAGGCGTTACTGAAGCATCCGGCGAAAGCGCCGACGCGTGCAGCTTAAATGGTTTTGTTGGTCGATTCATATTTCCGATTCCAGAAAAAGTCCGCGCCAAGAGTTCCCCGTTTAGCCGCGTCGGCCTCGACGCGTCTTGTCTTCGACCCACCACGTCACTGTGCCGCGCGGAACCGAAAGTTGATCGAGCAAAGAGTCGCCGTCGATCTTCGACGTCACCTCGCCGGCGCCGCGAGCCAGCAGCGCCGCCAGAACGCCCCGCAGAACGCCGAGTGAATCCGCTTCGATTGGCGCAGGCTCAATCGCCAACGCCCCGCGAGCTTGCCGGCCAAAATTCAATATCAGCAGCTCGTCCACCACGTCCCGGCTGACGGCATCCGCGATGTCGCGATCGATCAGCTCGCAATCCAGCGTGCCGGTGTCCGTGTGCGTTTCCGCATCGGCCTTGCTTCCATGGCGGGATTCAAGCCCGGCCCGCTCCGGCCTCAGCCAACCTCGGAAAATCAGGGCGTCGTAATACTCCAGCACCACCTTCATCCCCGGTGCGTGATCGGCGCCCTGGACTTCCAACGTCGAAAGCTGCCACGGGCTTTTGCCCGCCAGTTCGTACGCCATCCGCGGATCGTTCGCCGACGCAAAACCGTTGGGGAACATCACGCTGCGCCCGGACGAAACCGCATCGAGCACCTGTTGGCCGAGCCATTGATTGGGTCGCTCCGCCCCGGCCGAGTCGCGGCTCGTGCCTTCGGGGTAGTGCAACTGCACCACGATCCCCGAGATTTTCTTCATGTATTGCGCCAGTCGCTGGCGAATCTGCTCGCTCTCGGACCAGGCCTGCCGAATGTTCTCGTGGCGCGATCGGCCGTATGGATTGCCCGCCTCCCCATCGTAGGTGTAGAGGAAATATTTTTCGGCGGTGAGGGCAACCGGCTCCCCACCCGGCGGATGATTCAGCAGTCCCGCTGGATTGCCGTGATCGTCCACCAGAATATCCGTGCAATCAGACAGCAGCGGCTTGAGCCGGCGCAGAATTCGGCGGCCGTCCTGGATTTGCCAGATCTTCTCAAAACCCGCCCACCCGAATTCCAGCGCCCGCAGCGCATCCCGCACGATGCCTTGCCGGAGCGGACCCAGGGCCTGTTGTGCAAACTCCGCCCATTCATCCGGCACGTCCTGGCGGCATTTTTGAACCGCCAGGTATTGGCCACGATCGGCGCCGCCACGATGCCGCGCACCAGGGCATTGGTCGGATGCGAGGAAATCTGCCGGTAGGTCAGATAGGTCCCGGACGCCGCGGGCAGGAAGCCGACCAGCGCCGCCGCGCTGGAGCTCGGAATTCCGCCGATCGTGGCGCCGATCGTTTGCCGCCTCGTAGCTTCGCCAACCTGCGGATCGAGTGAATTGGTTGATGGTTCTGTCATGCTCATGTTTCTCGGTGTTATTTTGAAAACCCGATTCCCGCGCTGCCCGCTCTCACCGGCCGCTCGATTGGATATTCCCACCACACGAAATAGCGCAACCAGGCGAGCGCGTGATACGGCTCCTGTGCCGTCCCCTGATTTGTTGCCGGCGACTGACGCAGGTCCCGGATCAACCTGATGCATTTGGGATCGATCGACAGCCGCGTTCCGCCGCCCGCCGAGCGAATGACCGCCCGCACCGCGTTCATCGTGTCTTTCACTCGCGGATTGCTCGCCGGCACATTCAGCCGCGGCGAAAGATGCCCAAGCCGCTGCCTCACGATATCCCAATCGGATTCGCTCGCGCAGCTATGCCGGGCCGATCCGCTGGCGTCCCCATAAACCGCCATGTCCCGTAAATTCCAACCCCGAACCGTCGCCCGTTCCAGAAACGCGTCGCACGCCGTGTCCGTATCGGCGTTCGCCAGCGAAAACTCCTCGATCACGCGCACCAGTTTGCGGCTATGCTGCAACACCCCGCTGCACATCGGATTGACGTTGAAATCCAGCGACCAGCAAATATGCAGCGACGGGTCGTATGCCGTCGGTTTCACATGGATCGCCGGATCGAAATTCGCGAACGCGCTGCCGCGCGCTCCCACGAACCGCCCAAGATATTCCTGCTCGAAGACGAGCGGGTCCAACCGCCGACGCGCCGACTCAATCTCCTCCGGACTCAGGATGTCGCTCGACGGCCAATTGAAACACCTCCACTCGTCGTTCGCTCCGCTTTGCGCCGCGACAACCAACCCCTCGTAGGTCTCCTGCCCCATCGAATCGAACGTCCGGCACTCCGATCAGCCACGCCCAGCCCCGACGATCCGCCAGCGCCGGCCGAATGTGCGCATCCCACACGTTCGGCCTGCAATTCGCGATCTCGTCAATCACGCAGCCGTCCCATGGGCTCCCCTCGACCCGCTGCGGCTTCTCCATCCCATGCACCCAAAGCTGCGCCCCCTTCGTCGTCTCGATCCGCAAATCCGTCTCGTTAATCGAGCCGATCCAATCCTCCCAAACCAATGCCTTCAAGTCGTCCCAGAAAATCCGTTTCGCCTGCTCCACCGTCGGCGCGGCCGCGAAGTAAAAGCCCGGCCGGCCATGCCATGTCCGCCGAAACAGATGCTCAACGAGCCGCCGCTTCGCCAGTTCCGTCTTCCCGCTGCGCCGGCCCGCCGTAACCAGCTTGAATCGCGTCTGGTCGTGCCACAGCCGCAACTGTTCCACATGCGGCCGAAGCTCAACCCACCTTGGGCTCCAATTCCGGTTCAGGCCGAGGAGTCTTGCCGGCGGTAGTAGCTCTCCCTTGTCCAAGCTCATTTTTCCCCAACAAAGAAAGCATCGCGGGATTTCCTCCTTTCACAGCCACCTCCGTTTGTTTCCCCCGCAATAAAATCCTCCGGCTCGCCCGCGCCCCAACCAGCACCGCTCCAAATCTTTCTTCGAGCGCCACCTCATTGATTTTCAACACCTCGCTGATGTCACGATTCGTCGCCCCGTTTAGAGCCAGTTTGTGAATCTCCCGGCCCAACGCTTCCGACGGATCGTCCGGTTCCGCTCCCGATTCGGAATCGCCTTGCGATTTCACCGTTCACCTCGCCGACATTTTAAAGCGATGTTGGGTGGGCGCACTCGCCCACCGTTCGACCCCCCGCGCGAGCAAACGGTGGGCGACTACGCCCACCCTACCCAACTGGAGTGCGCCGACCGAGGCAAACCACCCGCGCATGAGATGGCCGCTATGGGGCGCTAGAGCATCATTTGAAAACGAGCGACTTGCGAACTTCAGAATGCTAGCGTAAACGATCCAGATTGCCCATCGACGATCAGCAGGCATTTCGAGAGCACGTCTCGGCCAAGCAGGGCCGCAATGCCCATGGCCTTGAGGTCCGAGTGAATCACCGGAACGGTGCCGAGGACAAGGCTAAACGTGGGATGATAAATCCCCAGAAGCACGTCATATTGGTTGGCCAATATCGGTGCTGGTCCTGTCGATGGCGTGTGAATCTGAATCTTCCCAGTCGGAGAAAGCCCTAACGGCACAATTGCATCTTCGTCTATAGCCGTTCCACTAGCGCCCGTATCTATCATTGCCCGCAGGCGAATTGGCGGCGGCACAGGTTGCCCAGCAGCTTTAATTGCGGCTTCGCGCTGCTCGCTTACGCCAACCCAAATATCGAGCAGACATGCACCGCTAGAAAAGGGAACACTTAGGTGGGGCATGCCGCGATATTCCGGGTGAAGCAGTGTATCGTTTCGGGGGCCTCAATCCTCTTCACCATAAACGGCTGTAGACCAAATTTGTCGTATCCAAATTTCAGGGCATCGGCATAGGTGTCGTAGACACCGACGACCTGTTCCCCGCTAATCAACACAAACTTCCCGGCCCTTGGGAGTAGTTGCGATTTTTCGCGTTCGTATGTTTTTTGTTCTGTTTCAAGCGCCATAGATTCACCCATCCACGGGTTGGTCTACATATCGTCGTCGTGGGGCATGTATCGTCCGTGGCACTCGTGAAAATTCTGCCTCACTGTCACCATCCAAAATTGGCTTTACTCCTTATATTATCGGTAGTTAACCGAAATGTGTCAAGCGAAAATGTACCCGAAAGGGTATTTGTTCATTCCTTTATCATAAATACAGTACCGACTAGGTTTTTCGTTTCATCGAATATGGTAAAAATTCCGTTGTAGACGGAATTTTTGAGATTAACAGACTGTCATTGTTTGCTTCGAATTGCCGCCAGCAGTTCATCTAGGTTCCAAACTTGATCCGTGACGCCAGCGGCCAAGGGGCGTTACCCCCCAGGCTGGCCAATCCCAAATCTCGCCGTCATCTCGCCGCGCGCCTCGCCGACGTATTCGAAACTCGCCGTCAACCGCCTGCTGCTGAGCGTCTTGTCCAACGCGGCCATTCGATTGTTTCTTCGATGCCCCCGCCGAATGCGCGAGGGAGATCGGCTCATACGCCAGTGCGGCGACCTCGCCCGGTGATGGATCATCGCCGGATGGCTGGTCACGCTCCGGTACGGCTTGCCCGTGGCCGCGAACAACGACGCGACAAATTCACTCATGGCATTGCCGATTCCCACGCCCTGAAAATCCGGCAGGCAAACACAGCGATGCTCGCGCCAGCCCGATCGCACCGGATGCGGAAATGGTAAAACCGCCACGAACGCCGCCGGCCGCCCTTCTACCAGCCCGGCAAAGCATTGGGCTCCCGGATGAAGTTGGCCGCTCAAATAGTGATGATGGCCGAATAACTTCCACGCCGACGTATTGCATCGCACGATTTCCAGGTCGATTTGCGGTCGCCGAAGCAACCCCCGTGCCTGCCCTGAGCCTGTCGAACGGGACAGCGACCCGTCGGCCATATCCAAAACCCAGTCCGGCTCCAGCCACGGAAGTACATCGTAATGGCAGGTCACCGCGATGAACCTGCGGCCCATACGGCGCACCGCCCGGCTGATGGCGCTCGAGCCGATCCGTGCCACCGTCCGATCCACAACGCTGGTGAATTCATCCACGACCGCCAACTCGGGCATTTCCGCCAGCGTCCGAGCGACGCTGACTCGGAACTGCTCGCCGTTGCTGAGAAGGTGAAACGGCCGCATCCACGCCGGAGGCGAACTAAAGCCCACGCTTCCCAGCAACCGCGTGATGTCCGTAGCACCCATGTTCGCCGGAAAGCCGTCCAGGATGCTCTGATCGGCGGGCCAATCCCAATGTTGAGCCATCCGATCGCCGAAGGCCTGTCGCGCAACCGTTGTTTTGCCCGAGCCGCTCGGCCCGACGATCACGCCGATGCTCCACGCCTCCTGCAGCGACGGCAGTTCGACCGTGAAGGAGAGGTGAGATCCGGACCCCACCGGCAGATCAAACATCCCGGCCACCTGTCGGACGCGAAAGCTGTCGCGCAACGGGCACTCGACTACAGCGTGAACAGTCGGCATGAAAATCCCTCGGCCGTCAGCCGCTCGTACAATTGCTTCTGCCCACCTTCATCGCGACACTCGACAACGACTTCAAACAAAGGGTCAATCTCAGTTGCCGCTTCAACGCCTTCTCCCGCGTCATCGGCGAACTTTTGCAATTCGTCGTCTGTAAAGCCAACGTCGCCCAGTTCCCCGCCGGAAAGAAGGCTGCTCAGGGTCGTCGCGTCCCATTCAGCCAATTCGGCCGAGCGATTGTCGGCGATGGCGTAGGCCGCCAGTTCCGTCGCCGGAAGATCGGAACGGACGATCTTGATGTGCGACCAGCCGAGCGTCTTGGCCGCGGCAAGCTGGCCGTTGCCCGCCCGGACCACTCCGCGCGAATCGACGACGATCGGCTTTTGCTGTCCGAACCGCCGCAAACTCGCCACGATCGCATCGAGGTTCCGCGCCCCGTGCTTCGCGCGTTGGCCGGGTCCGGAGAGAGGCTGTCAATGGCCACGGTTTCGACGGTCATTTTTGAATTGTCCCCGCGGCCTAATACCCGACCGGCGCCGTCGCGGCCGGCCAGCGGCGCGCGGCATTGAGTTTTTCGTTGCCGCGATAGCGAAGCATTTCCGCCTCCACCTGCGACTGCAATTGTGCAATGCGATCGCCCTCGGAGCCGTCATCACGCAGCCCGCGCGATTGATACAACCAAGCCCCGGCAATCACCGCCGCCCACCGCGTAACCAAGGCCGCATCCGTCCCGATCGGGGCGAGCGGCGTGACGTAATTCCCGAAATTCGCGAACGCGCTGATGATCTTGCCGTCGGCAAAATCCAGCGCCTGTTGAATGCGCGACACGTCCGCGGTGGTTTGCGAATTATCCAACTGCGACCAGACGCGCACGTTGTCGATGCCAAACTGAGATTCGACATCGCCCTGGGCGGCGTAGCGTCCAGAGGCTGAGCCGTCGCTGATGGGGGTCGCGGTAACAGGCATGGGCCATCCCTTTCAAACCGTTTAACCCCCGCGGCCTGGCGGGGTCCCGCTGATCTAAACCGAAAACGCGGCCGACACATCCGGCCCGTCGGCGCCGATTTTCGTGAAGACGGCGACGTACGTCCCGCTTTGAACGTAGGCCGGCGACAGCCAGCGGCCATCCGGACCCGTCGCCGCCGCGGCTTGGACAAGATCGGGCTGCGACGGCCAATTCGTCGCCAGGTAAATCAGCACCCGGGCCCCTTCAACGCCATTGCCGCTGCTGTTAACGTATCGGAGATTGTCGGTTCCGCCGGTGTTGTGATTGATCGCGATCGGACCGCCGCCGGCGCCGGCGTCTCCCGCATTCACGTTCGGCAATCCGCCATTCAGCGAGACGGCCGTGCCGTTCCACTGGGTGACGTTCACATTCACGTTGCCGCCGTTCATCGCAACACTCGCCGCGCTTGAGGCGCTCGAGGCCAGCGGAAACGACTCTGCCGTGCCGGTCCAGTAGATCGTTCCGCCGATCATGCCGCTCGGCTGATCGGTGGATGCAGGAGAGCTCCCCGACTGCTGCCGGAATAGCACGTGATACGCGCCGGCCGTCGCGATCGCGGCCGGAAAATCCCCCTCGTAGATGCCGGTGGTGGATTGTTCCGTGGCGCCATTTGCGTAATGGGCCCAATCCACGGCCAGCGGCGGCTCGAAGACCCCGCTATCCGCACGCCACGCCTGGCCCGCGGCATCCAGGATGACGGCATATACCGTCGCCCCGGAAATGAATGGTGTTTTGAGTTCTTTCGACATCTTAATTCCAACCCCCGGTGAATCACGGCTCGACTGAGCTCGCCGAAGTCCGGGGGCTAATTTGTTGCCGGCGGGGTCAATGTCACTGTGCCGTCGGCGTTGGCGGTAAAAGCCCATCCTGGCGGCATGGGACTCGGAGTCGTTCCAGAAATCGTTCCGATCAATCCGCAAAGTAGGCCGGAAAGTTGAAATACCGCGGCTGCATTGGTTCCCAGGTACGCAACCGCCTGCTGCGGAGTGAGACCGCTTGGATTGGCCCACACGAAATTTGCTCCCACGTTGAGCAGGCTTTGCAATCGCGTGTACCGATTGCAGACCTGCTGCCACAAATTAGCGGCCGCCTGGGCGTTCGGATCGATGGGTGGGGGTGAAATGTTGATCATGCTCAATCTCCTAAAGCGATGTAATTCCACTGGTACGCTGTGCTGGGAGCCAGGGCAGTCGTCCCGCTGGAAAGAACGAAGTTAGAGGGACCGCTGCTGCTGATATACGGTGAATCCGCGCCGCTCAATGCCGCCGCCGCCGCGTTGGCGGGCGAGATCACAACGTTGGAGCCCGAGGAAAATCCGACCCCGTAGGTGATGGTCGCGATCACTCCCGTGGTGGAAGAAGTGGACCCTGTTTTTATCGTTATCTTTCCGAAATTGTCGAACGCTGAGACCAAAGTTGCGGCCGGCAGCCACTTCCGGTGCCACTTCCCGCCGCAGCGCCTTTGACAATAGTTGGCACGGCGGCTGAAAGGGGATCCAGAATGAACAGTTCCTGGACGAGTCCATCGATCTCGACTGTGGATCCCGAAATATTGACATACCCTTCGCCGTTGCCCCGTATAGAGCTGAACGCATCAAGATTGATGCTGTTGGCGTTTAAGTTTAAGGCCCCGCTCATCGTCCCGCCGGACAGCGGCAGGCAGGGAACTCCGGGCGAGCATCGGGCCAGATCCCATTGCGAGTCGCCCGCGTCGTATCGAAAGGTCAGATAGAGGCTTGCTCCAGGCGCAATGGACGGGATCAGCCAACCGCCGGCATCGTATGCGGAAGCGAGCGCCAACGTCATCGCCGTGGAGGCCGCGTTACTATTTTTAATTCGAAGCGTGATCTCCGTCAGATCGATGACCGGATTATAGATCGGATTCCAGGACGGTGCATTGATCGTCAACGTGTTCGAACTAAGCGTGGCGGCATCAACGGCGACTTCATTGAATTTCGCGAGGGCCGGAGTCACGGCGCTGGAGGCAATCGCCGGACTGGATGCGCTTTGAGGGACCTCGGAGACGGAGATGCCGCCGGAAAGAATCGCGACGAACGTATTGCCCTCGTCCACCTGCGTCGCGTTCGGGGATATAAAGGCTTGCGACAGATTTGGGGTATTCTGCACGAATCGGCAACCCTTCACCTCGGTGCCGTACATTTGAATGAACACTCCATTGTTGGGGGCGCTTGACGCATCGGTGACTTTGAATTCTGTATCCTCGCAATAGCCGCTGATATTCCCCATGCCGCCTCCCGTCAGGCATCTAAGCGTGCCGGACGTGCCGTTATACACGGGCAGGAGATGACAGCGCAGAAATGTAAAGTTGAAAGAACCCCCTGCATTCACAACGTGCTGCACGGTATCGTAGAACGACGTGATCCAGCAGTCTTCGCAGGTGTAGGTCGTTGAACCGACGGCCGACGCTCCATAGCTTAGGTAAAGGCCGTCAACGTTTCCGATCGCGCGAATCCTCCTAAGATAAAACAGAGTCGAAGTCTGCGTGCTTCCGCTGAGGGCTGACGCCTGAAATCCGATGGGAGGAATGTTTTGGCCGGTCGCCGAATTGATGGTCAAATCGGAAACGACCGTCCCCGTTCCGACAATGACGCATGGACCTTGACCGTTGAAGCCCGTGCAGGTCAACGTCGTAATATCCATCCCCGATCCGACGAGGCTCACGCCGTTGGGGCAAACGACCTGGGTAACGTTGTAATTTCCCGGACCGACGACGACGCATTGCCCTGAGGTCGCCATCGAGAGCGCATGGGTTATCGTTCGGTATGGCCCGATGTCCGTTCCATTGCCCCAGGTATCGTTGCCGTTGGTCCCGTCCACGTAGATCGCCTGGGCGGCGGTGAAAGTTGATTTGACGAAATTCCCGGTGGCATCCACGAAACTGTAATCAGGGCCGCCGAATCCGCCACGAAACGATGCGAGGTATTTTTTGCCGGTGGTGCTGCCGTAGAAAGATGCGCCGAGCACCGTTCCAATTGCCGTGACCGATCCTGAAAGCGAGAGGGTTGAAAAGATCTCCGCCCCATCGATTGTCCCCGAGCTTCCCGCCGCCGTTGCATTGAGCAGAAAGGTCGTGCTGTCAACCGTGAGATTTCCGGCGCCATCCCCGTAGAGATCGCCAACGCCATCAATGTTCATCCCGGCATAGGCGGCAAGGGAAAACTCGCCCCCTATGGTGAGTCCTTCTTCATCCACCCTCGCCACGACGTTGCCGAGGTCGTCGAGGAAGTTCAGCGCCCGATTCGAGCTGGAATTGACGATCTGAATCCGGGTATTGCCGGACAGATCGTTGATCGGGCCGCCGACCGGAATGAAATTGCCGATGTATCCACCCAACATTATTGGTTCCCCGATGTAATCGGGATCTGCGGCGCCTGAAATCCCGCCTGGATCCAACTCACCGCAGCCGCCGGATCAAGATTCTCGTTCCAGTTGCCGCTCCACTGATTCTCCATCGCAATGAGCAAGCTGGGGCCATCGGTCAGTCCCGGAATTCCGAGAGTCTTTGCATAGCTGCTCGCCGTGCGCGTCGGGTCAACATAATTCGGGACGGTCCCGGTCACGCCGGCCACCCCCATGACGCCCGGCAAATAACAGCCGGAACATGTGATCGTCGCGGCGGGCGGCGGATCGAGGTCAACCGCGTTCGGCCCGCTTACGCCCGGCGTCGAACTCCACTCGAACCAGTTGTGGACCATCACACCGCTCAGCGTGGCCGCCGTCGCCAGGGTCACGAGCTGCTTAGCCGGGTCCTGGACATGAACGCCAACGGCAAACCCGCTGTTGATGGTGTCGTTGGCCTTGTTGATGACGGTGACGTTGGTCATACTGCCGGTCGGGCAGCAATCCAGGAAGACTCCCCACCCTCGCGAGGCCCCGGCGTTTCCGGGCACGAGGGACAGAGCGGAGCCGGCCACTCCATTATCGAATTCTCCTCCTCCGCCATCCACCACCACGTTGTTGAAAAGAGACTGGTAGACGCCTAGGTAGCCCGCGATCGGGTTGGCCAGGAACAGGCACGAATCGCATAATCCTCCGGCATCACCCTCGAGCCCCTCGGAGTCGGCGCGGGCGAACAGATCGTTGACGTAGCGATGCTGCGGATCGGTTGTCTCCGACGCCGGGTTGATCGCCGTGTACCAGTCGTGTTCGCGGCCCTGGGGATCGTTCTTGGGAGCGGCGGTCGCGTTCCACCCGTTGTTGTCGAACAGGCTGTCAACCACCAGAAGGTCGTGAACGTGGTAATCGTAGCAGCCGAAGAAGACACCGTAATTGAACGCGCAAACGCAACGCCGCACGATCACGGTGTTCATCACATAGGACTGGGCGCTCTCTATGTCGATCATCTTTTGGAAGAATCGCCCGCGGCAATCTTCGATGAGGATGTGATCGCTGGCGCCCCCCCATGATTGATCGACCATGGTGATGCAGCCCGTTTGGCTGGTGTTGCCTTTGTTGTATGTCGGCGAGGAGGGATCGCGCTGGTCGGCGTAAAAGTCCAGGCCATCCATGATGACGTAGTGAATCGGCGCGCCCCAGGCGTGCGTGCCATTGGGAGCGCCGGCGATGCCGATGCCGTTCAGGAGCACCGGCCGGGGCAGCGAGTGGTCGAGAAACCCCTTTTCTCCAATGCGGCTGATGATGAACGGATGTGCCGCCGCTCCCGTCGCGCCGCAGACGTTGTTGTCCACGACTGAAGCCGAGTAGACCCCCCCATCCCGGAACAGGATGCAGATCGAGCCGTTAGCCACGGCTGCGTTCTGCGCGCTGGTGAAATCGCCGTAATCGCTCGCCAAATGACCCGGCGTTTGTGCGGTGGAGATAATGCAGGCATTGGCCGGGATATATGACGTCAGATCGACGAATCCATTGCCATCCTTCGGGAAGCTCGCCAGCCAGCCGTCAGAGGCATACGTCTGCCCCGGCATCGTCGCCAACAATTTAGCTCCCGGTGATTCACCGGGGGTTAACTGTGTTGCCGGAGGCGCAGCGGGTTGCGTCGTGCCCGCCACGGAGGCCGTAAAACGCGTGGTGGCCGTTGCCACAACGTTTCCATTGCTGTCGGTAACGTTGCTTTGGATGATGTACGTTTGCGCCAGGGCACGCGCGACGAGTGAAATCGCAATGATCGTCAGCAGGAACCGCGGCATTGCGGAGGGCTCGCCCTTCCGCGCGGAGGGTTTGTCCATCCGCCGGACGACAGGATTCATGCATTCACCATTTTCTCGAGTCATTTTCCCGTTACCTCTATCCACCGGATCATCGCGTCCACGACGATCGGAATCGACGCCCCCACAAACCCGAATGCCGCGCTCCAGACGGCCAGTTTTATCTTCAGGACCGTCACGTCCTTTTTCACTTCCGAAAGTGCCTGCCACAATCTGTCGAGGGTATTGTCGATCCGATTGAGGCTATTGATGACGTGGATCCGGTACTCATCCCAGGAACCGTCATTGGATGGAGGACCATCCTCGCGGAGGGCTCGCCCTTCCGCCGCATGGTGACTGGGTGGCGGCATAAATCGTAATCCCCAGCTAAAGAGTCGAGAACCCGCGGCGATTTCATTTTCCCGCCGCCGAGTTCTGCGGACTGGAGGATGCCAATCCCAACGATTGGGAGGCCGCCTGCAATCCCGTCGTCACCGCCCCAACCGCCTGCTGAGCGCTGACTTTGGAAGTCATGCTATGGGCAACAATCCCGGCAATGACGCCCACTGCGCCCAGGACTCCCGCAAGAACCTGGCCCCACGGCGCCGGAACAGTCGCCGCGACTACGGGCGCCACTTCGCTCGCCGCCTCGCTGACGCTGCCCAACGTCTGGGTAGTCGGGTTGTTCGGCGTCTCCAGGGATGCACAAGCCGACGCCAGGGTCAGGACGCCGATTGCCAATGCAAGCAGGCCCATGGCAATAATGCGATTCGTCATTGACGACTCCGGAAAATAAGGTGTGTGTCCAAAACAGCGGCAGGGGCGGACGCGGTAAGGAGGTGGACCGCGACAAACGCCCCGCCGCTGAGCGGTGCGCTTCCATGCCTCGATTTATTGTGGTCCCTCTATTAAAGGGTCCGGGAGGTGCAAGCTTTGGACGTGTTTTCAAAAAAAACGCGGATTTTTTTAAGAAAATCTTTCGCGGAGGCCTTGCCCGCCGTAAAAAACGTCCCCAGGCACAATCGTTGCTATATCCCCCCTAAGCGGCAGGAAACCGGGGCGTTGGCCCGGCATCCGTTGATATACCGCCGCTGGCGGAAAGTATCGGACCCGATCGGTCGGCAGAGGCTCATCTGAACGGAACGCACCGGACTCCCCCACACGGCCCGTTACGCCTTGCCCATTTACTCATCGTACAGGCGGCCAAACAAATTGCGGCCGGCTTCGCAGGTTGACACCGGCAAAGGACCGATCATAATCGCTGGTGTCTGCATTGCCGACGTGGGCCACCAACCCTACGGGCGGGAGAGATCAATCGGCGCATGAAGAAAGGTAGTCTTTTCAATGGCCGGCCCACAGTTTATCACGCCTAAATCTGTAATCCCCTCTCGGTCCACCAAGCGATTCAAGCTGGCCGAGGCGAACCGGTCGCTCCCCTTGGTGCGCCGCATCGTGTCCGACATTGTTAAAGCCCACGATCAGATCACCTCGTTGCAAACCTCCCTTGATGCCGCCAAGCCCAAGGAGCAGCCCGCCTTCCAGACACAGCTCGACCGCATCGTCGAACTCCTTCAGAACTACGTGGAGGAGTTGCACGAGGTCGGCTGCGACCTGAAAGACTATCAGATGGGTCTGGTCGATTTCATCGGCCGTCACCGGGGGCACGATGTTTGCCTCTGCTGGAAGCTGGGCGAGGAAAGCATCGCCTATTGGCACGAAATTCAAACCGGATTTGCCGGTCGCCAGCCCGTGTCGCTCCTTGAAGAGGATTGAATAGGGAACGGTGATTCAGGGACAGTTCAACCATATTTAGCGGCGGTGCGAAGCACCGCGGGTTACGCCAATGTCCCGGAATCGCTTGTCGCCGACTTAGCTCCTACGTGCCTCGCCGGTTGCCATACAGCAGCACCTGCAATCGCGGACAAAACCGGAATCCCTCCCGCTTGCAGATGTCGCTGATCCATGCCGATCGTGCCTCCAGCGTCTCCCGGTCCGTCCCTTCCGGCATCAATTGCACGTCGCTGGCCGACCAGCCCTTCAGCAGGCGAAGCAGATCGCGGATCTCCTCCAAATCCGCCGGCCGGCAAACGACAAACTTCAACTGAAAATCCGGCGACAAATCGATGAATCGCTGAATGACCTCCACATTCAGCCGGTTTTCTTCATGCCCGCGCAAACCGTCCCCCGTCCCGCTGCGTCGGCGTGGAATTCGACAGTTTGGGCGACAGGCTCGCCAAATCCACCGTCACCGCTGCAAAAACAGTTGCGGCCGTTTCGATCGTGATGTGATAATCGCGTGCCTTCAGTGCGCCACAGAGTTCGACCAGATCCGGCATGATCATCGGCTCGCCGCCGGTTAACACGACGTGACGGCCCGGAAACTTCGCCACACGCTCCAAAATCACAGCGACGGGAACATCCTCCCCCTCCGGCCGCCAGCTTGCGTAGGGCGTATCGCACCAAACGCATCGCAAATTGCATCCGCTGACGCGCACAAACGCCGACGGCATGCCCATCAGCTTCCCTTCGCCTTGAATCGAATAAAAGATCTCGGCCAGCCGCATCGCAACCTCAATCCAGATGTTCTCGCTTCAAGGTGTGTAATGGCAATGATTCAACGCGCTTCCTTGCGTTCGGCGAGAATTCCCGGGCCGGTCGGACATTCCTCGATAATCGCGCACCGCTCACATTCCGGTCGCCGCGCCGTGCAGACCGCCCGGCCATGGTGAATCATCAGGTGCGCCCAAAGCGTCCATTGTTCCTGGGGCACCACTTCCATCAGGTCCGCCTCGATCTTTTCCGGCGTCATCTGCCGCGTCAGTTCCAATCGCTGGCTGAGCCGCGCGACGTGAGTATCAACCACCACGCCGACGTTCTTTCCGAATGCGTTTCCTAGAACGACGTTTGCCGTTTTCCGCCCCACTCCCGCCAGGGCCGTCAGTTCTTCCATCGTCTCCGGAACCCGCCCGCCATGTTTTTCCAGAAGCGATGCGGCCATCGCCCGAATGCTCTTGGCCTTGTTGCGGTAAAACCCCGTCGATTGAATGTCCCGCTCCAATTCACCGGCGGGCGCGTTCGCGAAATCCGCGGCCGTCTTGTATTTCTTGAAAAGGCCCTTGGTCACCTGGTTCACCCGCTTGTCCGTGCACTGGGCCGAAAGAATCGTCGCCACGAGCAGTTGCAGCGGCGTCCGATAATCAAGACTGCACCGGGCATCCGGGTAGACGGATTGAAGAATGGGCAAAATCGCCTTCACCCGCTCGCGTCTTTGCTGCAACGTATTGCCCCGTGTCTTGGCCATAAGCAGTTTTCAGCCGCCGGTGTGGAAGGTGATGGGACGGCTGATGTTCCCACTGAATAGAATAATTCCCAGCAGCAGAAACACCAGCGCCATCAGCAGCATTTCGCTGTCCCGCTGAAGGCGATCCAGCCGTTCGCTCGCCGGATTGGCCTTCTCCGGGTCATCCGCGTGATCGATGTACATTTGCCGCGATTTCATGACCCTTGGCCAAAGCACCCATCCGTCGTAAATGACGACGGCCGTCGCGGCCAGAAACAGCCCCGACCGCACGAACGCCGATGCCTTGTCCCACGAATCGGATAGATCGATCAGAAACCACTGCGATCCAATCGCCAAAAACAATACCGCCGCGCAGACGATTTCCACCCTGGTCAGCGCCGAAATGAGATTCCCCACGATGGCCCCCGCCAGCAGCGTCGAATGCTGGCCCTCGAGATTGACGCTCAGGACGTGAGGAAGCGTCGGATCGTTCTCCCTCACCGTCCGATGGATCGCCTGCACCGCAACCCCAATGAACATCGCGCCGCCAAACCACATCGACAGCGCCAGCCAGTACACCGTCTGCACGAGCTGAAATAACATCCCCGAAGCGTAGAGGCGCGGCCGACAAAGTCAATCGTCGGCCAGGTTCCGCGCTAGCTCAGGGCTGTCCTCCACGACCCTCCACCCAGTCTGAGCTTCGATCCGACCAGATTTCCTTCTTCCAGATCGTGACCTCCGCCTTGAGGCGGTCGATCAAAAACCGGCATGCCTCAAACGCCTCGGCCCGATGCGGCGTAGAAACGGCGATCAACACCGAAGGCTGCCCGACATCCACGCGACCGATCCGGTGAAGCATCACAATGCGGCTGATCCCCCAGCCCCGGCGAGCTTCTTCCACCAGCCGGCGCATCTGCGCCTCCGCCATCTCGCCATACGCTTCGTAATCCAACGCGACGACTTCCCGGCCCGCCGCGGCATCCCGCCGCGTCGTTCCCAGGAATACTGAAATCGCCCCGCTGTCACCATCGCTGACAGCCCCGATCGCCGCGTTGACGTCCAGCGGCCCCGATTGCAGGCCGATCACATCCTCTTTCTGATTCATCCCTCACCCTCCGCTGACAGGCGGGATCAGCGCCAGTTCATCCCCATCGCGCAATCGCGCCGCCGGCTTGGCATAACACAGGTTCACCGCCGTCGCTGTGCTCGGAAGCAACTCGGCAATTCCCGCGAATCGTCGCCCGACCTCTTCCACCGCGACGGCAACCGTCGCTCCATCGGCCAATTCCATTTCAGCCTCTGAAACCCCGCTGCGCTCCCGCAAAACGGCGAACATTCGCAGCCGCACTTTCATGCTGACCTCGACGCTAACGATCGAACTGCGCATCGAACGCGATTGCCGACGGCTCAAAATCGACCCTTCTAACAAACGCCGCCGCCTCTGTCGCCCCATTCTCGCGGTCCATTCGGCTATCCTCCCACTCCACGCTGAGCGGGCCGACGTACCCAACGTCGTTCAACGCCACGATGATCTCCTCGAAATTGATATCGCCGTGACCCAGGCTGCGGAAATCCCAATACCGCCGCGGATCGGCAAAACTCGTATGCCCGCCGAACACGCCCACCGTCCCGTCGCCGTGGCCCCACCAGGCGTCCTTCATATGAACGTGATGGATTCGCTTGGCGAACGTCCGGATGAATTTCACGTAATCCACTCCTTGATACCCCAGGTGCGATGGATCGTAATTGAACCCGAACCGCTTGTGCCCCCTCACCGCCGCGACGGCTCGTTCCGCCGACGCGATATCGAACGCGATTTCCGTCGGATGGACCTCCAAACCAAAGTTCACGTCCACCTTGTCGAACGCATCGAGAATCGGCGTCCACCGCCTGGCGAAATCGTCAAATCCGTTCTGCCAGTATTTCTGATCCGTTGGCGGAAACGCGTACAAACTGTGCCAGACGCTTGATCCCGTAAATCCGTTCACCACGGCGGGAAACCCGGTGGGTTCCGGCGCCGCGTCGATGAATTTGCGGCACGCCTTGGCCGTTTCAATCATTCGTTTCGCGGCGCGCTTGCGCACGCCTTCGGGTTCGCCGTCTCCCCACACGTCCGCAGGCAGGATCTGCCTATGCCGCCCATCTATATTGTCGCACACCGCCTGCCCAACCAGATGCGCGCTGATCGCGAACGCCCGCAGTCCGTGTTGCCGAAGAATTTCCCATCGCCCCTTGCAATATCCCTTATCCGCCAGAGCCGCCTCAACGTCGAAATGGTCGCCCCAGCAGGCCAATTCTAAACCGTCATAACCGAATTTCCGCGCCTTTTGGCAAATTTGCTCAAATTTCAGATCGGCCCACTGGCCGGTGAAAAGCGTAACGGGACGCGGCATGGTTTGATCTCCTTCAGTTTTTTGTCATCTGATGACACAACGCCTGGGATCCAATGTCAACCGCAATTAGAGCGGTCGCATAATGATCCAAGTTCCTCATGCCGACCGCCGTCGCGACTGCCTCCGCGCGGCGATGTAACTCGTCGCCGCCTTCATCAGCAAGCCTGAGCGTGTCTCGCCGTTGCTGGCGGCAAACCGATCGATTGAATCCAACACCCGCTGCGGCAATGTGATGTTCACCCGCCTGGATTTTTCCCGCAGATTGTCAGGGTCAAATTCGACCACCGCCCATACACCGCCAGTATAATCGGAGATGCGCTGAAGACGTTCGATCGGCGTGGGATCGGGAATCGGCATACCCTCCTCAATGAGACCTTCAATATGCAATTCGACGGCTTCGCGCGCCATTGCCAACGCTTCATCCATCGTTGAGCCCGCGGAGAAACATCCCGGCAAATCGGGCACAGTGACTCCGTAATCACTCTTCTTGTCCTTATGAATAACGATCGGGTATCTCATGGTTACTCCCATTTCCAGCCGGCCTGACGATAAACGCTCCGCAACGTTCCGACGGGCAAATCCTTTTTCGGATGAGGCACGGTTACCAATCCCTGCTTATTAAGATGTTTGTACTGACGATGATCTCCTTTGGTCCGCACCAGAACCCAGCCTTCAGCCTCCAGGCGTCGCACGACCTCCCTGCTGCCTTCCATTGTGTGTATTATACACACCCAAGCCGGCGAGGCGATAGTCCATTTCGGGAGCCCTGGCAGATTTCCATCCCAACAGGGCTATTGCCGGCTGCCGAAGCCACCCCTACCATAGGCGGCGCATGACGCAAACGACCGCCGCGCCCATCCTTCCCGATTCCTCCGGCCATTACGGCCCCTACGGCGGGGTCTATGTTCCCGAAACATTGATCTTCGCCCTGGCCCAGCTTGAAACCGAATACGCAAAAGCCAAATCAGACCCGGCATTTCAACGGGAGTTGGATTCCTATCTTCGAGATTTCGCCGGCCGTCCATCGCCGCTCTATTTTGCCCGTCGCCTCACCGAGCATTACCGCGGGGCCAAAATCTATCTCAAGCGCAAGGACCTCAACCATACCGGCGCTCATAAGATCAACAACACCATCGGCCAGGCCTTGCTGACCCTGCGCATGGGAAAGAAGCGGATCATCGCCGAGACCGGCGCCGGCCAGCATGGCGTGGCAACCGCCACCGCCGCCGCCGCGTTCAATCTTCAGTGCGATGTGTATATGGGCGCGGAAGACATTCGCCGTCAAAGTCTCAACGTCTTCCGCATGCACCTGATGGGCACGCGCGTCATCGAAGTGACCAGCGGCAGCAAAACGCTCAAGGATGCGACCAATGAAGCCATGCGCGACTGGATGGGCTCCGTTGACAATACCCACTACATCATCGGCAGCGTCGTCGGACCGCATCCGTTTCCAATGATCGTGCGGGATTTTCAATCGGTCATCGGCCGAGAGACGCGCCAGCAATGTATGGAGATAGAAGGCCGTCTTCCGGATTTTATCCTGGCGTGCGTCGGCGGCGGCAGCAACGCCGCAGGCATTTTCGCCCCATTTGCCGCCGATGCGTCGGTGCAACTCATCGGCGTGGAAGCCGGCGGCCGCGGATCCGCCCTCGGACAGCACGCCGCCTCCCTCTGCGCCGGACGGCCCGGCATTCTCCACGGCTCGTTGTCTTACGTCCTCCAGGATGACGATGGACAGACCGCCGATGTTCACAGCGTATCGGCAGGCCTCGATTATCCCGGCGTCGGACCGGAACACGCGTACTGGAAAGACTCCGGCCGCGTGCAGTACGTCAGCATCACGGACCAGCAAGCCCTCGACGCTTTCCAAAAGGTCGCCCAGCTTGAAGGCATTCTTCCCGCGCTGGAATCAGCCCACGCTTTCGCCCACCTCGAACAACTCGCTCCGCGCCTTTCGAAGGACAAGATCATCATCCTCAACCTCAGTGGTCGCGGCGACAAGGATTGCCAGGAAGTCGCCCGCCTGATCGGCAAGTGATCATCACCGCGTGGCTTCCGGAAAAGAACGCTTGCATCAATTGCTCCGCGACGCTTATCATCGCCGGCTCGCCGGAAGCAACCGATGCCCATCAAGCCGCGATCCATCGCTCAATCCTTTGCCGATCTTCGAGGCCGCGGCATCGGCTTGGTGCCTTTCCTGCCCGCGGGGTTTCCCGATCTCGACACGACATCAGCCGCGCTGGCCGCCGTCGATGCCGCCGGACCCGCGGCAATCGAAATCGGCTTTCCGTTTTCCGATCCGATCGCCGATGGGCCGATTATCCAGCAGGCGTTCACCGCGGCGCTGGAGCGCAAGCTGAAAGTCCGCGACATTTTTGAAGCGATTCGAGACGCCTCGCCGCGCATCTCGTCCCCGCTGGTGGCGATGCTCAGCTACAGCATCATCTTCCGTTATGGCGCCGAGCGATTTTTCGCCGACGCGCGCGCCGCGGGTTTTGCAGGCGTCATCGTTCCCGATCTCCCGCCACCCGAAGCGAACAAGACGTGCCGGCAGATCGGCGCGGCGGGGCTGGACGCTACCCTGCTCATCGCGCCGACAACCACTGCCCAGCGCCGCCGTGAAATCGCCGCGCTCTGCACCGGCTTCGTTTACTACCTTTCCGTTTCCGGCGTCACCGGCGCGCAGCGAACTGCCGCCGGACCTGGCCCAGAACGTCCGCCAACTGAAGAGCCTGACCGACCGCCCTGTCTGCGTGGGCTTTGGCATCTCCAAGCCACAGCATCTCGCCGCCTTGACGGGCATCGCCGACGGCGCGGTCGTTGGAAGCGCAATCGTCAAACGCATGATCGATTCCGCATCCGCCGGCCCTTCGGCAATCGCCGTCATCATCGGCGACTATTGCCGTGAATTGCTCTCCGCATCCCGCTGACCAATCAGCCATACGCCCGCATTCACCGCCCGCGGCCTTTGCGGACGCGCCGGCCGTTTATCGCGTTTATACCTCATACGGGCAGGACGGATATGTTGGCAAATCAAGGGTTTGCGCTCGATCCGCCCGCCGTTTATCAACGAGGTGCGAACGTGACGATTCTAAATTTCCCCGCTGCTTCTAACCTCCCCATCCACCGGGTGTCATTCCCTTTGAAGCGGCGAGCGGCTGAGTTTGACGAGGATCGTCTGGTCACCCAGCCGGCGGACGCAACGTTGGTCCAAAGGACCCTGGCGGGAAATCGCGCAGGCCTTCGACGTGTTGATACGGCGATATCAGCGCCAAGCCGTCGCCGTTTCATATCGGCTCCTGGGAAGCTCCCAGGATGCGCTGGAGATTACCCAGGATGCGTTCCTCCGCGCGTTCGTCAATCTGGGATCGCTGAAGAAGCCGGAAGCATTCGGCGGCTGGCTTATGAGAATCGTTTCAAACCTCTCGCTCAATTTCAGGCGCGGGCGAACTTCGCGCAGCCAGCTTCCACTGGACGATCTCCTGACCTCCTCGGACAAGACGTTGGCGAATGGCCATTCCGTCGGCAATTCGGCCATCGGTCATGTCGATCCCGCTCATCAACTGGAAAGCGCCGAGATGGGCCGACACCTTCGCAAGGCACTGCGACAATTGCCCGACAGGCAGCGGTCGGCCATCATCCTGTTCGCCATCGAGCAAATGCCACAGAAGCAGGTCGCGCAGACGTTGGGTTGCAGCGTCGAAGCCGTCAAATGGCATGTGTTTCAAGGGCGGAAAAAGCTCAAGGAAATTCTGAAAGACTATCTCTGACACAAAATCGATGTCCTCCGAAACAGTCGATTTTCTTTTGACTCAGTATTTGGACGGCGATCTTCCGCCACGAGATCGACTGGCCGTGCAATGTCTCCTCAACAATGATCCCAATGCCCTGGCGCGAATGAATTCTTATCGCCAGTTGGATCGGTTGCTCTGCCAAATTACCCCCCTTCCGCCAATTTGCTGGGAAGCGTTGGCCCAGAAAATATCCGCGGCGATTCCCGCGGCTTTTGATGGTATCATGCCAATCTACTGATTTTGGCATGAGCAAAACATCGAAGGAAACATCTCACGTCCCTAATGCCACGAAGTTAAGTCGCAACGCAATATTTCTCCCGGAGTTGTGATTTGAGGATCGCACGCGGCTGGGTCATGTACGGAAACTGTTTCTTCGGGCGTTTCAGCACGCGGGGCTCCAGACGGCCTGGACGAACCGGGTTGACGATCAAGTCTGGACATCGATCGATGTCGCCCAGGCGCAACCACGCAAGCGTGTCGGCAAAGCTCAGACGATTGACGTGGACTCCTTGCCGCCGCGCCGCTTTCAGCATCAGCAAACGGATCAGGTTGTACACCAGCAGGAAGATCAGTCGCTCCTTTCGCACGCCCTGAAGCGTCTTGCACTTCAGCACGTCCATTCCCAGCGTGATCTTCAAATGACGGATGTTGGTTTCGATCATCCAGCGCGTCAGGCGCAGCTCGATCAGTTCGTCGGCGGGATAAGCTTGCTCGTCCAGGAGCGTGGTGACGATCGTCACCGTGATGGGCCGAAAGCCGTTGCGTTGGACGGTGCGGCGAATCTCCCGCACGAGGATGGACTCCGGGAGTTCGGACCACTGCTGGTCACTCATCCATGCCGGCTTTTCCACCGGCTTGAAATATTCGACGAGTTGGTCGTCCGCGGAGGCTTTGCCTTCCGCCCGGCCGAGCGTTTTGACGATGCGGGATCGCGGCTTGCCGACCTGCTGGGCGGCGCCGCCCTTGCGGGGACGGGCCTGTTCTCGCCGCGGATTGAAATCGACGATGCGCCGGTGATGGACGGGCCCCACGAAGTGCAGATTCGCCTGTAATAACAGGGCCAGGTGCGCCCATCCGCTGAACGCGTCATCTCCCAGCAGCACATCCCCGGCCTGCGGATGCCCGTGCATCGCCGGGGTCTGCGAGATATCGGAAGTGTGCATCGGCGAGTCGATGCAATCGATCAACAGGCCGCTGCGGTGGTCCATCAAGAGCAGCAGGTGGGACATCGGGAACCCCAGGCCCTCCCGGCAGCCCGAGGGAATGCCGTAGTGCGCACGCAACTCGGGCGCATCCGGCATCGAATCGCTGGTGCCGTCCACGACGTGAACGCGATGCCCGCGCCAGCGGTACGATTCATCGCCAAGCTCGTCGGTGTTATCCAGTTCGCAACGCGCCTGGTCCACGATCGAACGATGGACGCTCTGAATCAACTCCACGGGCAAGCGTGCCCGCGCCTGACACCAGGCGGAATCGGAAAAATTCTCGTCGGCCAGATGACGCACCGCCGAACAGGCGACATTGCCGTGGGCGACCTGCTGAACAAAAAACCGAAGCGTGTTGCCGGGCGTGAGCGTGGTGTTGCGGAAGAGATGGTCCTGAGCCAGCGCCAGTTGATTGATCCGCTGCGGCAGGAGAAGATCGTCCGTGCCATTGCGAACGTGACAGAGGGCGAGATCGAACGCAGCCATCCGTGGCCTCCTGTTGAAGAGTGATGTCGTTGAACAACACCATTCTCTCAGAAGGCCGCGGCTGGCGCGAGCGATATAAGGCGCGCCGGGGCGCGGACTTACGAACTATCTTCGTGGCATTATCTCTCGTCCCTGTAGAACGAATCGAACGAGCCATTCTGTTGATCCGAGGACAAAAGGTCATGATTGACGCTGACCTGGCCGCCCTCTATGGAGTGGCCACCATGGCACTCAATCAAGCGGTAAAGCGAAATACGGGCCGCTTTCCGCCCGACTTTGCGTTTCGGCTTACCACAGCCGAGAAGAAGGAGGTTATCACAAATTGTGACCACCTCACTCGACTCAAATACTCCGCGGTTTTGCCGCAAGTCTTCACGGAATATGGGGCACTCATGGCAGCCACCGTATTAAACAGCCCTCGCGCCGAAGCAATGAGTCTTCTAATCATCCGTACCTTCGTCCGCCTCCGGCAACTCCTGGCCACCAAAGCCGCGCTGTCTCGCCGCCTCGACGATCTTGAGAAGAAGTACGACAAACAATTCCGGGTTGTTTTTGACGCGATCCGCGAGTTGATGATTCCGCCGGACCACCCGCCGAAGCCCCCGATCGGTTACAACGGCGAGAAAGACAAATTGTGATTATGTGACCATGTAAGCACGTCTCCCGCGCGAGCGCTGCCATCGCGATCGACAAGCTCCTGAAAAGCAGCGCGAATCAACTCGCCGATACGATCAAGCGACATTAATGGTTGTTGCATTTGATTCAATTCCCTCTTATACGCCGCACGAATGAAACGGTAACGCTACTTGCGGCCAGTTAGTGCGTAACCGCCCCGAAGCACGCCGGCCCGACCAGCTTGGCGTACTTGGCCAATGCCCCGTTCGGATAGCGCAGCTCGGGCTGCTTCCATCGCGATTTCCGCTTGACCAAGTCCTCCTCGTCCAATTCCACGTTGACCGTTCCCTTTTCCGCGTTCACGGCAATCATGTCGCCATCCTGCAGAAGCGCGATCGGCCCGCCCACGAACGCCTCCGGCCCGATATGGCCGATCATCAGCCCGCGCGTCGCCCCGCTGAATCGGCCATCGGTCATGAGGCACACGTCGTATCCCAATCCCTGCCCGACAATCGCCGCCGTCACGCCCAGCATCTCGCGCATCCCCGGCCCGCCCTTGGGGCCCTCGTAGCGGATGATCACGCTGTCCCCTTTATTGATCTGCTGCGCCTGCACCGCCGCCATGCACTGCTCTTCGCTGTCGAAAATGCGAGCCGGCCCTCGATGCTGCAGCTTCTTCACGCCCGCCGTCTTGATCACGCATCCCTCCGGAGCGAGATTGCCCCGCAGGACGTGCAGCCCGCCCGTCTGCTCCAGCGCCGCGAAACCGGCAGGATCACGTTCTGGTCCGGGTCCAGCTTCACGGCGGCGAGATTCTCCGCCATCGTCCTGCCCGTGCAGGTGAGACAATCGCCGTGAATCAGCTTCTCATCCAACAGCACCTTCAGGATCGCCGGTATTCCGCCGGCCTTGAACACGTCGAACGCCGTGTATCGTCCGAACGGCTTCAGGTCCGCAATGATCGGCGTGCGCCGGCTGATGTGGTCGATGTCGTCCAGGGTCAGCGTCATTCCGCATTCGTGGGCAATCGCCGGCAGATGCAGAGCGATGTTGGTCGATCCACCCGTGGCCGCGGCGATCGTCACCGCGTTTTCGAATGCCTCCCTGCTCATGATGTCGCGGGCGCGGATGTTTTTCTCCAACAATCGCATCACCTGCTTGCCGGATTCCACGGCGAACGCATCGCGCTCCACGTCCACGGCGGGCGGAGAACCGCTGCCGGGCAATGCCATCCCCATCGCCTCGGCCGCGCAAGCCATCGTGTTGGCCGTGAACTGTCCCCCGCAGCTTCCCGCCGACGGACAGGCGACGCACTCCATTTCATATAGGTCGGCATCGCTCATCTTCCCCGCCCCGTGCACGCCCACCGCCTCGTACACATCCTGAATCGTCACGTCGCGGCCCTTGAATTTGCCGGGCAAAATCGTTCCGCCATACAGAAACATGCTCGGGACGTTCAGCCGCGCCATCGCCATCAGCGTGCCCGGCAGACTCTTGTCGCATCCCGCCAAGCCCACCATCGCGTCGTAGCCGTGGGCGAACATCATCAATTCGATTGAATCGGCAATGACTTCGCGCGAGACCAGCGAGGCTTTCATCCCCTCGTGTCCCATCGCGATCCCATCGGACACGGCGATGGTTACGAATTCCCGCGGCGTTCCCCCCGCCGATTTCACCCCTTCCTTCGCCGCCTTCGCCTGCCGATCCAATGTCAGGTTGCACGGCGTGGCCTCGTTCCACGTGCTGGAGACGCCGACCCACGGCCGGTGAATATCCTCGTCCGTCAGGCCCATGGATCTGAAAAATGCTCGCTGCGGAGCGCGCTGGTCGCCTTCCGTCACGACGCTGCTGCGGGGCCGATTCATCGAAATCTCCCTACGGTTGAACAAAATATAGATTACATCCGCCCCAACTCCGTTGCCAACGGCCGGCGATTGCCGATTGCCAGTTTCCTGTTGCCCATGGCCTATTGACCGGACTGAGCCCTCGTTTGGCGTGCCCCTTGTGCATCCGCCTACAATACAGGATAACCGATCCGTCGATTTCGCCAGGGAAGTATGAATCGCCAGGCTGTTTCAGGACGTTGCATTGCGCCGGTTTCCCGATCTGTTCGGGGGCTGGACATCCGCCTCGTGGCCGTGGACCTCGATGGAACCCTGCTGAACGATTCCAAGCGGGTCAGCGATCAGACGCTGCAAGCGTTCGGTTCGGTGATCGATCGCGGCATCCGGGTGGTGATCGCCTCGGCCCGCCCGCCGCGCAGCGTGCGGCCAATCTACAACACCCTGAAGCTCGACACCTGGCAGATCAATTACAACGGCGCCCTGATCTGGAACGAGCCGAACAAGCAGGTGATCTTCCATCGCCCCATGCCGTGCGAGCGGGTGAGGCAGCTCATCGACAAGGCGCGATCGCGCTTCCCTTCGGTCCTGGTGAGCTGCGAAATCCTCGATCGGTGGTACACCGACCGTTTCGATCAGTCGTACACGACCGAAACCGGCCGGTTGTTCAAGCCCGACGTCATCGCCGGCTTCGATGATTTCTGCAACCAGCCCATCACCAAGCTGCTGCTGCTGGGCGACCGCGGCACGATCGACCAGCTTGAATCGATGCTGGCGGCGGACAACGACGGCAACGTCACCATCCTCCGATCCGACCCGGAAATCCTCCAGATCATGGACAAATACGTGAGCAAGGCGGCCGCTTTGGAAGTGGTGGCCGGGCACTATCAAGTTCCGCTGGAGAACGTGATGGCCATCGGCGACGCCGCCAACGACGTGGGCATCGTCAAGATGGCCGGCGTCGGGGTCGCGATGGACAACGGCAGCGAGATCGTCAAGAACGTCGCGGATTGGATTGCCCCGTCGAACAACGATCACGGCGTGCATGCGGCGCTGGTGAAATTCGGATTGTGCGATTGACTCACTGAAAACGATCTAAAACCCCGAAATCGGCGGAGTAAGAGAAACGTTTTGCATTTCGAAGCCGTCTGAACTGTCCTGATCCAAAGCCGGGCCATATTCGTCGTCGCCGGGCTGGGACCAGACGATGCGCGAGTTTCGCATCGCGAAATTGTGGGTTTGACGAATGTAAACGCCTGGAAGCTTGGTTTGGAACACGCCTTTGAAAACGCCCTGGGGACGCAGATCGTAAAAGCCGCCGACGCCGGGGGCGGGTTTGGTCAACTCCAGCTTCACGTTGTCCAGAACGATGTCGTCCAGCGGGCTTGACGGCCAACCATGGAAAATCAGGCCGTTTTCGCCGCGGCAGATGATGTTGCTGAAGCGCACGTTGCGCACGTGGCCGAGCCGGGTCTCGGCGGTGCGCGGGAAACAGGTGACCTGGATCGGCTCGCCGGCGCCCCACCATTTGTGCGGCTGGAATTTCGTTTCCACCACGATGTTGGAGAAGATCACGTTTTCGATGTTTCCCGCGTCGCGCAGTTGGATGCACAGGCCGCGGTTGCTGCCCGAGACGACGCAGCCGTCGAAGACGATGTCGCGGGCCGTGCCGGTGTAGACTTCGTCAACCTTCAGGGCGGCGCTGCGGGAAGCCAGCGTGCAGCCGGTTACCGTGATGTGCTGGCAGTCGCCGTAGCTCTCGAAGTTCGGGGTGTTTTTGATCACGATGCAATCATCGGCGGAGTCGAAAAGGGAATTGGCGATGCGAACGTCGCGGCAATGGTCGATGTCGATGGCGTCGTTGTTGGCCACCTCCCAGGAATTGCGAATGCTGATGTCGGAAACGGCGACGTTGCGGCAGCCGACGAGATGGACTGTCCAGCTTGGGGCGGCGCAGGGTGATCTCGTGCAGGCGCACGTTGTCGCAGTGGATGAAGATGACCATCATGGGCCGGCCGCCGCCTTTGTCCGGCTCGCCGGGTTTTTTGCCGAACGGCCACCAATCGCCGATGAATGATTCCGGCCACCAGCCGTCCTTGTTGAGGTCTCCACCCGCCTCTTCGTCGGCGAGTTTCTGCCAGAGTGCGGAGTCGTTTCCGTCGATCGTGCCGCTGCCGGTGAGTGAGATATTTGCCGCGTCCTTGGCGAACAGCAGCGAGCCGCTGGGAAGGTAATCTCGCCAATCGGCGCTGCCCTTGAGGGTCGCGCCGTTGGCGACGTGAAGATCGACGCCGCTGCGGAGCGTGAGGGCGCCGGAGAGAAAAGTTTTTCCGGCGGGGAGCAAAACCTGTCCGCCGCCCATTGCGGCGCAGGCGTCGATTGCCTTTTGAACGGCGCGGGTATCGATGGTTTTCCCATCGCCCTTGGCGCCGAAGTCCAGGACGTTCAACACGCCGTTTTCGCCGGTGGGAGGCGCTGGATCCGGCATACGCGGCGCGGGTCAGGAACAAAATCAGAATTGTTGTTAGCAACTTCATGATCGAGATTATGTGAAGACCGAAAAGGCCGCGTCCTATTGCGTTGGAGCCGAGCCTTGCGCACACTATGCGACGATGCGGCCAAACTGCAAGGGACAGTGTGGATCGCTTTCCATGTTGTGAACAACTATAAACGGCCCCCGAGTTGCATCGGGTTAATCACTGACAGAGAAGCATGAAAATCTTTGTGCCCAATGAATCGGCGAGCGGCGAGACGCGCGTGGCGCTGGTCCCGCAGGCGATCAAGCGCCTCGGCCTTCCCGGTGTGGAAATCGTGGTCGAATCGCAGGCGGGGATGGCGGCATCGCACAGCGACGACGCATACCGGGCCGTCGGGGCGAAGATCGCAACCGCATGGGCCGATGCCGACATCGTTCTGGTCGTCGGCCCACCGGGCGAGGGCGAGATTCGGCAGATGCGAAGCGGGTCGATTCTGGCGGGCATGTTGTCGCCGTATCGCAACGCGAATCTGATCGCCGTCGCGGCGAAGCAGGGAATCACGGCGCTGACGTTGGAGTATCTGCCGCGAATCACGCGCGGCCAGGCGATGGACGTGCTTTCATCGCAGGCGAATATCGCGGGATACAAAGCGGTCATAATGGCCGCCGAATGCGTGCCGAAGATTCTCCCGATGCTGATGACGGCGGCGGGGACGCTGCAGCCGGCGAAGGTGCTGGTGATCGGGGCGGGCGTGGCGGGATTGCAGGCGATCGCGACGGCGCACCGGCTCGGCGTGCTGGTCAGCGCGTACGACGTTCGCCCGGCGGTGAAGGAGCAAGTGCAAAGCCTCGGCGCGAAATTCGTCGAATTGCCGCTGGAAACCAGCACCGCCCAGGACGCCGGCGGATATGCCAGGGAACTTTCGCCCGAGCAGCAGCAAAAGCAGCGCGAGCTTTTGGCCCGGGTGGTCATCGATTCGGACATTGTGATCACGACGGCGGCGGTCCCCGGCAAGCCCGCGCCCAAGTTGATCCCCGCGGACGTGGTCGCCCAGATGCAAATCGGGGCCGTGATCGTGGATCTGGCGGCCGAGACCGGGGGCAATTGCGAAGCCACCGAGCCTGGGAAAACCGTCCGCAAGAACAACGTCACGATCATTGGAATCACCAACGTCGCCGGGACAGTTCCCTTCCACGCCAGCCAGGTGTACGCGCAAAATCTCGCGAACCTGCTGAAGTTGATTCTGACGACGAAGGGCGAAGTGAAGATCGATACCTCGGATGAGATCATCGCGGGCATCCTGCTTTGTCAGGGTGGCCAGGTGGTTCATCCGCGGATGAAGGAGTTGCTGACTCATGTCTGATTTTTCATCGCATCTGTACGTTTTCGTTCTCGCGGCGTTTCTGGGGGTGCAGGTGATTCGGCGGGTCAGCCCGCTGCTGCACACGCCGCTGATGTCGCTGACCAACGCGCTCGACGCGGTCGTCGTAGTTGCGGCGATGATCCTTGTCGGTCGGAGGGAAACCGAACTCGCGGTGGTCCTGGGAACGATCGCCATCGCCGCGTCTTTCAGCAACCTGGTGGGTGGCTTCATCATTACCGAGCGGATGGTGAGCATGTTCAAGAAGGGGGAGAAGAAGTGATGAACGAGGTCATCACGCATAACCTCACGGAACTGGCCTATCTTGTCTCGATCGTCCTTTTCATCCTGTCGCTGAAGTGGCTTAGCTCGCCGGAAACGGCTCGTCGCGGGGTGCGCGCCGGCGAGGTCGGCATGGCGATCGCGATTCTCACCACGCTTGCCGCTGCCGGGATCGTCCAATACAAGTGGATTTTCATCGGTCTGGCCATCGGCGGTGTCATTGGCGTTCCGCTGGGCTTTGTCAAGACGACGGCCGTGCCGCAGCGAACCGCGCTAAGCCATTCCTTCGGCGCGCTCTCGGCGGCGCTGATCGGCATCTCCGAGTATTACATCACGACCGCCCACACCACCAAGTTCGGCATGGTCGAGATTTCGCTCGAAGTCATCATCGGAGCGCTCACCGTCACCGGCAGCTTGATCGCCGCGGGGAAACTGCAGGAGATTCTGCCGCAGCGGCCGATCACTTACAAAGGGCAGAACATCGTGAGCCTGTCGGTCCTGGCCGCGGCGGCGGCGATGGGCATCGCCCTGACGATCCACCCGGGTTGGCTGGTTCTGTTCCCGATCATGGTTGGCATTTCGTTGTTGTTCGGCGTTCTGCTGGTGACGCCCATCGGCGGAGCCGACATGCCGACGGTTATCTCACTGCTGAACTCCTATGCCGGCATGGCCGACGCCCTGCTCGGCTTCGTGCTCAACAGCCGGGTGCTGATCGTTGCCGGCGCTCTCGACGGGGCCTCCGGCATGATTCTGTCCATCATTATGTGCAAAGCGATGAACCGCTCATTCACCAACGTCCTCTTCGGCGCCTTTGGCCAGGTCCAGCCGCGCGCCGCCGGGGCGAAGGAGGAGCGCATCGTGCACTCGGCGACGCCCGAGGACGTTGCCGACATCCTCAAATCGGCCAGCAATGTCGTCGTCGTGCCGGGCTACGGCATGGCCGTCGCCCAGGCGCAGCACAAAGTTCGCGAGTTGTACGACCTGCTCATGTCCCGGGGCGTCAATGTGACCTTTGGGATCCACCCCGTCGCCGGCCGAATGCCCGGACATATGAACGTCCTCCTGGCCGAAGCCGAGATTCCTTACGACAAACTGGTGGAGATGGACGAGATCAACGGGGATTTCCCGCAGACGGACGTCGCGCTGGTCGTCGGGGCCAATGACGTTGTGAACCCGGCGGCTCGTCACGACAAGAGTTCGCCGATTTACGGAATGCCCATTTTGAATGCCGACAAGGCGAAGACCGTTATTGCCATCAAACGCACGATGAATCCGGGATTTGCCGGCATCGATAATGAGTTGTACACCCTGGATCAGACACTGATGGTCTTCGGCGATGCCAAGCAGGTGATCGGCGCGATGGCGAAGGCGCTGTCGGAGAGCGGGAGATAGAAGCCCCGCATAAACATGCGGAGCTGCGCGGACGATCCGTCAGGCCGCGGCATTGCGGTACTTCCCGACCGCGCCGGGGGAGAAGGTTTCCGGGGGCACGACCAGGCCGGCGGCTTCGAACCGGTGCATGAACTGCGGGCGCAGGCCCATGGGTTGAAGGGCTCCCTGCACGGTTTCCCCCACGGCGGTGGGAATTTCCTTGAACCGGAAGAGTTCCTGCATCAGGACTTTATCGCCTTCCATGCCGGCGATCTCGGTCACGTGCGTGATCTTGCGCGACCCGTCGCGCATGCGCGACTGATGGATCAGCAGATGAATCGCCGAGCCGATCTGCTCGCGGATCACCCGCACGGGGAAATCGATTCCGGCCATCAGCGCCATCGTTTCGATGCGGGAGATGGCGTCGCGCGGGCTGTTGGCGTGGAGCGTGGTCAGCGACCCGTCGTGGCCGGTGTTCATCGCCTGAAGCATGTCCAGGGATTCGGCGCCGCGGCACTCGCCCACGATGATCCGCTCCGGACGCATGCGCAGCGCGTTGCGAACCAGTTCCCGGATGGTCACCTCGCCTCCGGCGTCACTGGCCCGCTTGGCCTCCAGCGTGATGACGTGGTCCTGGCTCAGCCTTAACTCCGCGGCATCCTCGATGGTCACAATCCGTTCATCGCCGCCAATGCATTCCGAGAGAATGTTGAGCAGGGTCGTCTTGCCCGAGCCGGTTCCGCCGCAGACCACGATGTTCAAATGCGCCTGCACGCAGGCCTTGAGAAATCCCGCGACCTGCGTCGTGAGCGAGCCGAAGCGGACCAGGTCGTTCATGCCCAGCCGGGTGCGGCTGAATTGTCGGATGGTGATGCACGGCCCGGCGATCGCCACCGGCGGAATCACCACGTTCACGCGCGATCCATCCGGCAGGCGCGCATCGACCAGCGGATTGCTGGCATCCAGGCGCTTTCCCAGGGGCTTTAGAATGCGGTCGATGATCCGGTAGACATGGTCATCATCATCAAACGTGATCGGGGTCCTGGCCGTCTTGCCGTCGCGCTCGATATAGACGCGGTCGGCGCGGTTCACCATTACTTCGGTGACGGTCGGGTCGTCCAGGAGCGGTTGAATCGGGCCGAAGCCGAACAATTCGTTGATGACGGCACTGACCAACTCCGCTCGCACCGCCTCGGGCACGGAGGAATCTTGCGCCCGCAGGGTGTGGGGAATCTCCTGCTCGACGGCTTTCCGAGCGGCCGCGTCCAGCGCGGGATCGCCGGTGCTCACCGCCTGTTTGGAGAACTGCTCGACCAGACGCCGTTTGACCTTGCGAAACTGCGCCTTGTCCTCGGTTGAGACGTTGACCGACGAGATAACTTTGTCCGCTTCAGCCATATCCTGTGATATCGGCTAGCCTGGCGCGGACTGTAGGACAATGGATGAGGTCGGAATTCGACTTATCGGACGCGCGTTTTTCGGGGACTTCAGACCCATATGCTTTGGCGGAGGGCGAAAACGAGGTATGATCTTGACCGGCGGCTCGCCATGGCGGTCGGCGGAAGGTCAAAATGCGAAATCCCGATCGAGGTGAGACGCTCCAGGGAGGTCACCGACGATCCGGAAAGCCAGCGACCATGATCACAGCGGAAGAACGAAGGCATCTTGAGGATTTGCGGTCGCACGTGACCTGCCTGAAGAAATTCGCCTGTCTTGATTCGGCCCTGACGGATCTGTGCAAGGGGCGGTATCACCGCGACATTGACGTCCTGGAATGCCTGGAACAGAGCAAGCCGCCCTGCCAATTCGTGCGTTTGTCCGGGCGCATGCCGGTTTGCACCTGCCCCCTGCGAAAATACATCGCACAACACTTCAGCAATTGGTCGGCCGAGGACACGTGGTTGTTAGGGCCGGGACCCGACGCCGCCAAACCGGATGGAAACGGGAAATCAAGGTCGCGTCGTCGCAAGGCCGCGGACGGGTGATTTCTTGAAGCACCGATCAAAAAAGTCGTAAACCGTTGTCAGGGTATCGCGGCTCTTGAACCAGCCGGTGCCATGACCCGTGCGCGGGAGAACCACGAGATTAACGGTTGCACCAGCCCTGCGCAGTCTTTCATAGAGAATCTGGCTTTGCCGAAGCGGGACGAACCTGTCCTGATCCCCGTGCATGATCAAAAATGGGACGGCCGGCGAACGTCCCACCTGCTCGGCGGGGCTGGCGAATCTCGCGGCGGCATCGCGGTTGGCCACTAAGCCGCCCAAAAGTTGATTGACCACCTTCGCGCCGGGAACGTTCAGGCCCTTCCACTGGAGAAAATCCGACGGGCCGAACCAATCACAGACCGCCTGCACGTTGCTGGAAACGCCGAGCGCTCCTTCGTTGCCTTCATATTCAATTCGATCGTTCGTGGTCCCAAGGAGGGCCGCAAGTTGGCCGCCGGCCGAGCAGCCCCATACGCCGATGCGAGTGGGGTCGATGTCGAATTCCCTCGCGTGCGCTCGCAAAAACCGGATCGCGGCTTTGCAGTCATAAATCTGGGCGGGAAAAACCGCGTCGCGCGATAGACGATAATTGATGCTCGCCACGACATAGCCGCGCAACAACAATCCCATTCCCGGCGGCGAGGATTTGTCGCCGCTGTACCACCCGCCGCCATGAATCCAGACCATCACCGGCCGGGGCGCGGTGGCCACGTCCGGAACATACACATCCAGCATTTGCGATCGGCCGGCGCGGGACATAGGGCACGTCCCGAATCGTGCGGAAGCCGGCGGGAATCCATTGTCGAATGACCGATACGGACGGGTGCGTGGTCGGCGCAACCACCCCGGCGTGGGCCGCCGCCGAAAAAGCGGCGGCGCAGATGCCGATCCAGCCGAACAATTTGAACCTCAGTTCCATGATCTTTCCGCCATTATATGCAATCGCGATTGTAACCGGGAGATCGCCCTTGTCCTAATGTCAATCGATGAGTTCGAGCAAATGGATGAAGAAAGGTTAGACTCTGGCAAACGGGTTATGGCCGAAGAATGGATCAAAACCCGGATCGGAAGCGTTTTGCGCGAGTACGCGCGGGTTGACCTTGCGCTTCGCATATCATCGTCGCGGCAATGATCGTCGCGGGGGCGCTGATCAATATCATCGTCGCCCATGGCTGGACCGTCTGGCCGTTCGTGGGGGCGTTTGGACTCCTCACGTACATCAACGAAGCCGCTGCCCGCAATGGGCAGGGGATTCCCCCGTTTCAGGTCTATGCATTTTTCTTCGGAGCGGTTGGCGTCTGGGTTTTGATGGTGTTTTTGCTCAGCACGATCAATCCGGTCATCGTGATCCTGGGAATTATTGCCGTGGGGTATCGGGCCGCGCAGGCATTTATTCGCCAGCGCGAGCGGGATCGCCTGATCGCGGCGAGACGGGCCGAGGGGCGCTGCGTCCATTGTGGAGAATCGTTCGATCCCAACGTCCTGCTCTGCGAATCGTGCGGCGAAGAGCCGAACCCCGACGAGGCGATGCTCAAGCGCATCGCGCAAATCTATCGGACCCCCCAAGAGATGGCCCGAACGCGGGCCGCGCTGGGCCGGGCGGCGAACAACGCCTCGGCGAAGGAAGCGGCCCTTCTGGCCCGTCACCGATCCGGAAAAGCCACCGCGCCGGTTTCGTTGCCGAAAGCCGCCAAGCTGGGCGGGTCCGCCGACGGCCCATCTCGCAAGCCAAACCGAAATTAGGCCGTTCTATTTCCGCGGGATTTGGACAGCGGCTCGACCATGATTTTGGCGCCGGCGGAGGAACCCATGTTCAGCGGCTTGCGGCCGCTCACCTGCACGAGAATCGAATCCCCCAGCGCGTCGCGTTCCTTGAGATGAAGTTTGGCCCCCGGCACCAGGCCGAGGCTGTTGGCGTACCGCAAGAAGCGCGGGTCCTGATCCGCGATCCGGGCGATTCGCATTCGCGTTCCCGTGTCACAAGCGATCAGCGGCTGGACGCGGGAGCGGGATAACTTCCCCGCCGCGCTGGGAATCGGATCGCCGTGCGGATCGAACGCGGGGTGCCCGAGAACTTCGTCGAACCGCGCCAGCAACTTGTCGCTGATGGAATGCTCGAGCTCCTCGGCCTCGGCGTGGACTTCCGACCAGTCCACGCCCAGGACGCGAACCAGAAACAGCTCGATCAAACGATGCCGGCGCAGCACGTGCAGGGCCAGCTTTTCCCCGGCGGGGGTGAGGCGGACGCCCTCTCGTGGCCGATAGCGGGCGAGGCCCGATTCACTGAGGGCCTTGACCATGGTGGTGGCCGTCCCGGGCACGACGTTCATGATTTTCGCGAGGTGGCCCAGCGCCACCAGGCCGCGTCCGGCCTGCGGCTGTTCCATGTAGATTCGTTTGATGTAGTTTTCGACCGTGCTGGTCGCCATGGGGCCTTTCCCTTTGCCGGTTAAAGCTTATCGAGACGGAAGCCGATTGACAATGATGAGACTGCCCGATATTTTAACTTTGATTAGTCAAAATACGGCAATCGAGTATTCGAATAGAATGAAAGGCGTACGATGCAAAGCCCAGCGACTCTACCGCCGGATTCCGCGCCGACTCCGCGGGCAGGCGGTAATGTCAGCCATCTTTCTCTCGAAGGAATGCACAATTCGGTGAACGTTCCGGAGCACGACGCCGGTTTTTGGCGGCAATGGCGCGCCTTTGTCGGTCCGGCCATCCTGGTCAGCGTCGGCTACATGGATCCGGGCAACTGGAGCACCGATCTGTCCAGCGGAGCGGAATACAAGTACCGCCTGCTGTGGGTCGTCGGCGTCGCCAGCCTGATGGCCATCTTCCTGCAGGTGATCTCCGCCCGGCTGGGCGTGGCGACCGGAAAGCGACCTGGCCCAGTGCTGCCGGGACTGGTACCCGAGGTGGACCCGCTGGCCCAACTGGCTGCTCTGCGAGGTCGCCATCGGAGCCTGCGACCTGGCGGAGGCGCTGGGAAGCGCCGTGGCATTGAACCTGATGTTTCACATTCCCCTGCTCTGGGCGATGATCATCACGAGCGCCGACGTGCTGTTGCTCCTGGCCTTGCAGCGATTCGGCATGCGCACGATCGAAGCGGTGGTCCTTCTGCTGGTCGTCACCATCGCGTCTTGCTATTTCATCGAGATATTCATTCTGCCGCAGACGCAGCCGAATTTCATGGAGATGGGCCGCGCGATCCTCCGGCCCACTCTCCACGGGGTCGGTTACGCCAACGACACCACGACGATGGCCTTCCTGGCGATCGGCATCATCGGGGCGACGGTGATGCCGCACAATCTGTATCTGCATTCGGCCCTGGTGCAGAGCCGCAAGTTGCAACGCGACGAGAGATCCATCCGCAGCGCCATCCGCTTCAACACCATCGACTCGACGGTTTCCCTGACCATCGCTTTCTTCGTCAACGCGGCGATCATGGTTCTGGCGGCGCTGGTGTTCTATGGCAAAACCAGCGCGATTTCCGGCGGCCAGACCTACGCCTTTGACGCCAACACCGATTGGATTCGAGTCGCCTATCTCACTCTGGCGCCGCTCCTGGGCACGGTCGCGGCGAGCTTCCTGTTCGCCATCGCGCTGCTGGCCAGCGGCCAGAGCAGCACGATCACTGGCACTCTTGCCGGGCAAGTGGTCATGGAGGGATTCATGCACTGGCGAATCGCTCCGTGGCTTCGCCGAATGATTACCCGCACTTTGGCCATTTTGCCGGCCATCTTCATCATCGGCGTCCGCGGCAACAGCAGCATCAACGACCTGCTCAATCTCAGCCAGGTCGTGCTGGCGCTGCAGTTGCCCTTGGCCATGTTCCCGCTGTTGCACTTCACCAGTTCCGGCAAGCGGATGGGGAAATGGAGAAACGGCTGGTTCCTGCTGATCACCGGATGGGGCAGCGCCTTGCTCATCACGGCAATGGACATCTACGGTTTGCCCGATTCGATCAGGCAGGCTTGGCAGGTGATCAGCGGAGGATGAACGCACCAAGGCCTCTGCCCGCGGACCCTCGACCGCAGCGCAAGGAATATCATGTACGAAACCATCTTAATGACGCTCGATACCACGCCAACGGATCGCGCGATCATCAACCACATCAAGGAGCTGGCATCGATCCTGCACAGCCGAGTCGTGCTGCTTCACGTGGCGGATGGCTGGGCGGCGCGCACTTTCGGACCGGATGCGGTCAGCCCGGAGATCACCGAAGACAAAGCGTATCTGGAGCAGGTCCGAACGGAATTTCAAACCATCGGGATTCCCGCCGACGCCTTTCTCGCCTACGGCGAGCCGACGACGGAGATCGTCCGATGGGTCCATGAGAAGCATTGTGATTTGGTGGCGATGAGCACGCACGGACATCGCTTGCTGGCCGATATTTTTTTCGGCGTAACGGCCAGCCGGGTGCAGCACAACATCGACATTCCCGTGCTCCTGATCCGAGCCAGGTGAGAATTGATCATGGCAAATCTTCCGAACGCCGGAAAGTGGTCGGCGATTGGTTCGTTCGCGGAGACAACGGTCTTGCTGATCGCCTGCCGCGGCGCGGCTTTCGCCGATCCGGCTCCAACGTCGGCAGCGGCGACTCAACCGTCGGATAAGTGGCAATACTCGCTGCTTAACCCCACCCCATGCAACGAACTGCGGGACATGGATACCGACCGGCCGGACAAAACCAACACGCCGCACACGATCGATGCCGGTCATCTCCAGATCGAGACCGGGGGTTTTGACTATGTCTACTATCGGGACAAGTACCAGGGCGCAAACGCCAGGGCCGAGGCGCTCGATCTTGGGCAATTCAACTTCCGGCTCGGCGTCCTGAATGACCTCGAAGTGAACGCGGTTGTCGATGCATATGACTTTGTTAGGAACACGGACTACCTCGGCAACCAATCATCCCGGCAAAGCGGATTGGGTGATTTGGTGGTGGGAGGAAAGCTCAACTTTTGGGGCAACGACTGCGGCGATGACGTTTGGGATTCGGCCCTGGGAATTCAGCCGCAATTCAAGATTCCCACGGTGCGCGAAAATCTCGGCAACGGTCATCCCGAATTGTTCGTCGGCGTGCCGTTCCTGATCAATTTGCCGGCGGATTTTCATTTGGGGCTTCAGCCGACGTTCTCCTGGGAGTCGCAATTCGACGAACAGCGGGGACGTGGCCGGCTGGCAGAACTCGGCGTCGATCGATCACGTCTTTTTCTGGAATTTCGACATTTACCTCGAATATTGGTCGCACGTGAGCACCCAGAGCCATCTGGAAGCGCAACAGACGCTGGATGTCGGGTTCACCTGTCCCTGGAACGACAACGTGGTGCTGGACATGGGGGTGAATTTCGGCCTGAACAAGGCGTCCGATACCATCGAATCGGTCGCGGGCGTGAGCGTTCGGTTCTAGGAATCGCCGATCACTTGCCGCATCATGCATGAAGCGGCCTATATGCGACGAGATATGCCCCGGCGACGATCAACGCGACGCCAAGCCAGTTTAACGGCAGCAGCTTTTCATTCTTCAAAAACAACACGGCGATGACGACCGTTAGAGGAACGCTGAGCTTATCCAGGGCGGCCACTTTCGAGATCAGACCGCCGGGAAGAGTCAGCGCATGGTATTCAAAGAGCCAGGACGATACGCCGGCGATTCCCGTGAGCATCATGAAGATCACGCTTTTGGCGCCGAGGGACCTTGCATGGGGCCATTTGCCGAGGATCGTCGTCACCAGCAGAACGTAGAGAGTGCCGACGACCGCCCGGACGGCCGTTGCGAAGGTGGAATCGATCCCTTGCGTGCCGATCTTCGCGAAGATTCCAGCCAGTGCCGCCATGACCGCGCCGAGAAGCGCGAAAACGAGCCAGGGTGCGATTTGCATTTGTGCCAGTATAGCTTCTAGAAAGTCGGCGGCGGTGTTTGTACGATAAGAGGTAGCATGGATGCGACGTTCAGCAAGACGCGAATGGATTCGACCGCCGCCAGTCAATTCCGGGGCAAACGGGTGCATTTTATCGGAGTCGGGGGCAGCGGGATGAGCGGCCTTGCCCGAATGCTCATCGACGCCGGGGCGATCGTCAGCGGATCGGAGCCTCGGCCGGGGGCGAAACCTTCGAATTGATCCGCAGGGGCGCAAAAATTTCGCGGGACCAAATCGGAGAATTGCTCAGCGACAAAATTGATCTGGTGGTTCGGACTGCGGCGGTGCCCGATAACAACCGCGAAATGATCGCCGCTGGCGCTGCGCCTGAAGATCGTGAAATATGCCCAGATGCTCGGAATGGTGATGAGCGAGCGTTTTGGCGTGGCGGTGGCGGGGACACACGGAAAATCGACCACCAGCGCGATGATCGCCTTCGCAATGCGTCAATGCGGGGCCGATCCCAGCTTCGTCATCGGCGGGACCGTTCAGCAGCTTGGGGGCTCAAGTCATTCGGGCCAGGGCAAGATCTTCGTGGCCGAGGCGTGCGAATTCGACCGGAGTTTCCACAATCTTCGGCCCAGGGTGGCGCTGATCACGAACGTGGAGCCGGACCATCTCGACTATTACAAGGACATCGACGAGATCGTCGGCAGCTTCCGCGATTTCGCCGGGCGCGTTCCTCCCGACGGCGTTATCATCGCCAACGGCAAGGATCGCCACGTGATGCAGGCGCTGAGCGGGCTTTCGACGCCCATGGAATTGGCGGCCGTGGGCCAGGAATTTATTTGGTCCACACGCATTTTGGGGATTGACAATGGGTGCTATCGCGGCGAAGTATCGTATCGAAGCCGACCGGTTGGCACGCTCCACCTCGCGATCGCCGGGGAGCACAACCTCATGAATGCGACGATGGCGGCCGCGGCGTGCTCGGCCTGCGGAATAGACGCCGGCGAGGCCATCGAAGCGCTGTGCCGGTTTGCCGGCGTGGATCGGCGAATGACGGTCATGGGCAGGTATCACGGCGCGACGGTCGTGGATGATTATGGGCATCATCCGACTGAAATCCGCACGACGTTGAAGGCGCTGCGGGAGCGATTTGACCCCGGGCGGCTGATCTGCGTTTTCCAGCCGCACCAGCACAGCCGAACGCGATCGCTGCTGGAGGATTTCGCCGCCAGCTTTGTGCTGGCCGACGAGACGATCGTGCCGGACATCTATTTTGTTCGCGACAGCGAGGCCGAGCGGCAGCGCGTCACCTCCGCCGATCTGGTGGATCGGGTCAAGGCGAACGGGCAGAAGGCCGTGCATTTGGCGTCGTTTGGGCAAATTGTCGAATACCTGAAGACCAACGCGAGAGAGGACGATCTGATCGTGACGATGGGGGCGGGAAACATCTGGGAAATCGGGAGGGATTTAACGTCGGTTTGACGACGGATTTCGTTTAGCGGCGTCGCTTGCGACGCGCTGGCAACGCGCGTCGCAAGCGACGCCGCTAAACTGGATTGCGATGGTTATGTTAAAACTCTCTCAGCCATTTTCAGGATTGGACCGGATCGTCGAGGAGAACGTTCCGCTGGCGCGGTACACGTGGTATCGCATTGGCGGCCCGGCCCGCTGGTTCATTCAGCCCACGACGGTCGAAGAACTTCAGGAATCAACTGTTCGCTGCGCCGAATGGAACATCCGGACCTATGTCCTGGGACTTGGAGCCAATCTTCTGGTAGGCGACGCGGGGGTGGATGGTGCGGTTTTCCGGCTTGACGGGGACTTCTGGCGGCGCGTCCAGCTTCGCGACAAGAATTTTCTGGAAGTCGGCGCCGGCGTGGACATGCAGAAGCTGGTGCTCCGCACGATCCGGCAAGGGCTGGCCGGGGTCGAGTGCCTGGCCGGCATCCCCGGCACGATCGGCGGCGGCATCCGCATGAACGCCGGCGGAAAGTTCGGCGACATCGGGTCCATCGTCCATAGCGTTCAGTTGCTGGACGTGCATGGGCATCTTTATTCACGGCAGAAGGACGAGCTTGTATTCGACTATCGCAGCACCAACATTTCCGCGCCGTTCATTCTCGGGGCGACTTTGGAATTGGAGGAGGAGGATCCCGAGCGAATCCTGCGCAAGACCAAGGAAATCTGGATGTACAAGCGCAACACCCAGCCGCTGAACACCAAGAATGCCGGATGCATCTTCAAGAATCCGCGCGGGCTCAGCGCCGTGCGCTGATCGATCAGGCGGGCCTCAAGGGCCTGCGCGTCGGCGGAGCGGAAGTCAGCGCCAAGCACGCCAATTTCATCATCGCGCATCCCGGCTGCACGGCCGACGACGTGCTGACGATGATCAAGCTGATTCGCGAAAAAGTTTTCGATCGCAACCAGATTCACCTGGAAAGCGAAGTTCAGATTTGGCCGTGATGAGATTGCCTATTGTCTATTTCCTATTGCCTATTGATGAGGCTGAATTTCAATAGGCAATAGGAAATTCCCGGAGTGGGCTGTGAAAGTGACGGTTTTATACGGCGGCCCGAGCGCGGAGCGCGAGGTCAGCCTTGTCAGCGGGCGGGCGGTCATCGATGCGCTGCGGGGGATGGGCCACGACGTTTTTGCAAGCGATGTTTCGCCGAGCGATCTTTCGGGGCTGGATCGGGCCGCGGATGTCATTTTTCCGGTCCTGCACGGGGCGTTTGGGGAGAGCGGGGAATTGCAGGAAATCCTCGAGGATCGCGGTTTGCCGTTCGTCGGCAGTTCTTCCAAAGCCTCGCGCCTGGGGATGGACAAGGTTCAGACGAAAAGAGTCTGGGAGAAAGCCGGCCTTCCAACTCCCCCCTACCGCGTCGTTCGCCGGGGTGAGGCGATCGACCCCGCGCCGGGCTCGTGCGTCGTCAAGGCCATCGACAGCGGCAGCAGCATCGACGTTTTCGTCTGCAAAGCCCCCGCTGAGATGTCGGCGCGGGCCACCGAGGCGGTGCAACAG
>CAWAPL010000027.1:0-85055 GCA_963783845.1 uncultured Phycisphaerales bacterium | reverse complement strand
CGCCCGGCAGCGGACGGAATTGCCCCGCCGCGCAGAATGAGGTTGGTGGTTTGTTCTGCTGCGAAGGCGGGAACGGCCCCTGATGGCGCTCAGGACGGGCGGCCGCGGCAACCGAATAGGTCAGAACGCGCGGCGGGTCGGCATGCCCGCGGCCAAGCCCAGCGCCCGGCCACCCCGCCGGAATCAACTCATCGCGAGCAGGAAAGCCTGGTTCGGCAACATCCACGGCACATATTGAAGCCTCCCGAACCGAGCAGCGCGCGCGACGGCGGCATCGTGCGCATGGTCCTGAATAGGCCACGGACTTGGAATAGACCGCGGGAAGTGACTAGGGTGCATCGGCGGGTTCATCAATGTCGTTAAGCCGCGCCATGGCCCTTAGGTTAAAGGCCCGGGCTTCTTTGGGTTTGGGCAGCGTCAGTATCCGTTCAGGGCACTAAGGCGTCCAGACCCGGTCTGGGTTATTTTTGGCCGAGGAGCAGCAGTCGGCCGGTCCGGTAATGTCCGTTACGCTCCTGAAAGCGATCGATATGTTTCGTCGCCAACGTAATGAGGTGACGGTTAGAATTTGTCGGACATCAAGCCTCAGTCTGCGCCTCAATTGACGGTGTTGGTAGCGAGTACTTTGTAAGCAGCCGCGGGGTTGTAAGGATCTGCACCGCGCCAAGAAGCATTCTCACCCATTGCTCGTTGGCTGGTTGCCAGCAGCGATGAATGTTTCATTCCGATGTTGAAAGAAAAGAAACCGGGGTGAGGCGGAGGCGGCCCTGGCCGTCCTTGTCCAGCATGCCGTCTTTCAGCAGTTGCTCGAGCAGGTCCGACTGGGCCTGGTTCTTCGGATCGTTCATCATCTGCTCGATGGCCTTGAGGGCTTGCTCGCCATGTTCCATGATGAACTGCATGAGTTGGTCAAAGCCGAAGAGCTTGTCCTGCGTGGGAAACTCCTGGCCGTCGAATTCGCCGTAAAATACTTCATGACGAGCGGATTGTAGCGCCGCGGCCGGGGATTGTCATGAAGGAGCGGGTTGATTTTTCATCCGCGTCAGGCGCGTTGCCGTCCGCGCTTCCGCGTCTGCGGTTGCATTTTGAATCCTCTTCGCTTTGACTGGTGAGCGATGGCGATGGAGCTGATTCGCTTTTTGGCCGGCATCCTGTTTGTCCTGATTCCGGGAATCTGTCTGGCACGCTGTTTTTCGCTCGGAAACAATCTTCTGGAGCGCTGCACCAACGGCAGCTCGCTCGGCCTCGCGCTGGCGGTATATCTTGCGTCGGCCGCCAGCCATGTCGATCTGCGATTGTTTTATCCGCTGTGGGCGTGCCTGGGCGTCGTTGCCCTTGGGGCGTGGATCAAGTCCCTTTCGCGCCGCGCCCCGGCGCCGATTCCGCCGCCCAGGTTTGGATGCTCGTCGTGCTGGCGCTGGTGGCCCTCACCCGCTATGCCCTGGCCCTGCCCCAACAACTCCCGCCCGGAGCGCTCGACCCCACTTTCCATCTCATCCTGATCAAGAAGATTCAGCTTGCCCAGCATTCCATCGACGACTGGCTTCCCTTCGCGGACATGAAGCTGAACTATCCCACGGGCAGCCACGTGCTGGTCGTCGTGCTCGCGGCATTGGCGCGGCTCCCGCTGCACACGACGTTCAAAGACCTGATTCCGTTTCTGGGAATCCTGACGGCCGCGCAGATTTACGTCTTCGCCCGGCGGGCCATGGGCAATCCGTCGATCGCTTTGTATTCCGCGGCTGCGTACGGCCTGTGGGCCTGGTACGGAAGCATCGACTATTTCCGCTGGGGGGGACTGCCCAACGAGCTGGCCATGCTGCTGCTGCTGGCAATGCTCAGCCTGTGGCTCGACCGCCCGCGGCGAGCGGGCCTGGTCGCGATGGCGGTCCTGTACGCCTCGGCGGTTTTGGTGCATCACCATGTCATGGTCGTCAGCGGCGTCATCCTGGCGCTGCTGGTTTTGTGGCAAATGTTTCGCGACCCAACCGGGGCGAGTTGGAAATCGCTCGCGATCCCGGCCGTCGCCGCGATGCTGCTGAACGTTTTTTTCCTCTTCCCTTATGCGATGCGCCTCGGCAGTCTCGGCGCGACGGGAATCGTGGCCGGCGGTGAGGATCTGATGCCCCTATTGCGCTTGCCGCGAGACTTTGGATACGCCCTGACTTTCTTCTCGCTGCTGGGAATTGGGCTATGTCTTTTGCACAAGCTTCGCTGTCCGCCGGTGGTGGCGATCCCTTCCCTCGCCCTGGCGGCCATGTTCGTCGCCGGCGAAGACCTTTTTCCCCTGGCGCTTTGGGCGATGCACAAGGAACCATTCACGTTCTTCACCCCCTCGCGCTTTCTCTGCGATTTGAATTATTTCCTGCCCATCTTCGCCGGCATGGCGGTTTGGTTCCTCCGGCAGAAGCTGCAGGTTCCGCCATGGATCACGATGCTGCTCGTCTTTGCGGCTTCGGTGGTGGATTGGAATCAATGGAAATTCAACGCCGAGCTGGTCGGCCTCCCGCCGCAGTTCCTGCAGGCCTGCGATTGGATCCAGCACAACACGCCGCCGAGCACGATCGTGGATAATCCCGAGCGGTGGACAACGTACCTATGCTGGCGGCGATCGGACGGAACGCAGTTTCCGGTATCGGAGCCGGCCGAGAATTTCCAGCCCGAGTCCGAGCGCATCCCGCTCATCGAGTCGGGCAAAATTCCGCCCGATGCGCCGGACATGATGATCGTGGCGATTCGCGACAAGCGATTCTACGCGAACGAACCTGTTTTATGGCGCGATCCCTCGGGACTGGCGGTGATTCGGGAATGGCCGAAATAAGTTTAGCGGCGTCGCTTGCGACGCGCGTGTTGGCCAGGAGATCAGATATTGGTTAGAAACGCCGTGAGATAACTCTGACGAAAGCTTCCTCTGACCGCGTACTACGACATCATCATCATCGGCGGCGGGCACGCCGGCGCGGAGGCCGCCTGGGCCGCTTCGCGCCTCGGCGCTGGCGTCGCGATGATCACCATGGATCCGTCCCGCATCGGGCAGATGTCGTGCAATCCCGCCATCGGCGGACTTGCCAAGGGCCAAATGGTGCGCGAAATCGACGCCCTTGGCGGACTGATGGGCCTGGCGACGGACGCGACGGGCATTCAGTTTCGCATGCTCAATCGCTCCAAGGGCCCGGCCGTCTGGGGGCCGCGGGCGCAAGCGGATAAATATAAATACGCCCGGGAAGTCCAACGTTTGCTCGGGACGTGCCGGAATCTCACGATCGTTCCCGGCGAAGTCGCGGAGGTTCTCGCCGCGCCGGCGGTGGGCGCGGTTCTGCTCAAGGACGGCTCGCGCATCGACTGCCGGGCCGTGGTTGTGACCACCGGCACGTTTCTGCGCGGGCTGATGCACACGGGCCAGAGCCAAACCGCCGGCGGCCGCGTCGGCGAAGCCGCCGCCACCGGTCTTAGCGCGTCACTGCAAAATCTGGGCTTGGAAATGGGCCGGCTGAAAACCGGCACGCCGCCGCGGCTTCATCGCGCTTCGATCGACTTCTCGGCCTTCGAGCCGCAGCCGGGCGACGAGCGGCCCGCGCCGTTTTCGTATCTCAACGAATATCGCAGGGATTGGTCCCCGCCGCTGCCGCAGGCGCGGTGCTGGATCGGCGGAACCAACGAGCGGATTCACGAAATCATCCGCGAGAACCTTCACCGAGCTCCGATGTACAGCGGCCAGATCCAAAGCACCGGGCCGCGCTATTGCCCCAGCATCGAAGACAAGGTCGTGCGCTTCGCCGACAAGACTCGCCACCAGATTTTCCTGGAGCCCGAGGGCCTCGACACGGATGAGATTTATTGCAACGGCATCAGCACGTCGCTGCCGGCGGACGTGCAGGAAAGAATCGTCCGGCTTATTCCGGGCCTGGAAAACGCGCAGGTTCTTCGCTGGGGCTACGCGGTGGAATACGACATGGTCTGGCCCACCCAGATTCAAAGCACGTTGCAAACCAAGCTCATCGCGGGTCTGTTTTTGGCCGGGCAGATCAACGGAACCAGCGGCTACGAGGAGGCCGCGGGGCAGGGAATCGTCGCCGGCGTCAATGCCGCAAAATTCGTCCGCGGGCAGGAGACCGATTTCATTCTCCGCCGCGATCAGGCGTACATCGGCGTGCTGATCGACGATCTGGTCACCAAACCGCCAACCGAGCCTTACCGCATGTTCACGAGCCGCGCCGAGCACCGCCTGCAACTGCGCAGCGACAACGCGGATGAGCGGCTGACTCCGCTGGGGCGCGAGATCGGCCTGGCTGATGATGGCCGCTGGTCGTCGTTCACCGCCCGGCGTGAGGCGATTGACGCGGCCGGGGCGCTGCTGGGCCAAGTTGGAGCGGAGGAACATCTCCGCCGCACCGAGGTGGATTGGAAGGAATTGGCCGTTCGATTTCCCCAAGCCGCCGCGATCGATCCCGGAATCGCCGCCCGAGTCGAAACCCGCATCAAATACCAGGGATACATTGCCCGGCAGGATCGGCAGATCGAGCGATTCGCCAGGATGGAATCAAAGCTGATCCCCACGGCCATCGATTATTCGCAAATCACCGGGCTGCGCAACGAAGCCCGGCAGAAGCTGGCCCGGTTCACGCCCCGGAGTTTGGGACAGGCCCTTCGCATCAGCGGCATCACTCCGGCGGACGTGACCGTTCTGGCCATCCATCTCGATCGCGTGACGCGAACGGTTCCCGGTGGTGCATAGTTAAAACACGTTGCCTAACCGAACGATCAATAACGGTCTTCATTCATTCGGATTTCCGGTTGCGATTCAACGGCCTCCGCGCACCAGGATCGCCACATCTGCCGGTAGGCCGCTTCAACATTGCGGGCGAATCGCGGGGCATCCATCAGCGGCGACGCCTGCATCCGCCCACGCAGGGTGCGGCGCAATTCGGCCAGCCGCGGCAGGTCCTTGGCAAGGTCCGCGGCGATCTGCACATATTGTTCCGGCGTCTGGGCGATGAGTTCCGGCAAGCCAACGTTGCTCAGCAGGCTCACTCCGACTCGGGAAGCGTGCGCTCGGCCGGCCAAGCTCACCACCGGTACGCCCATCCACGTCGCTTCGCAGGCGGTCGTCGTCCCGTGATAGGGATACGTATCCAAGGCCACATCGACTCGGTGATAGAGTTCCAAATGCCCGCGCAGACGGCCAATCCGCCCCAGCATTTCGATCCGCTGGCCGGGGATGCCGTGTTCGGCGAATTGGCCGATCAATCGCTGCCGCGCGGAGTCTTCGCCTGCGGCGGCCGATTTCAACAGCAACTGCGATCCCGGCACACGCTCGAGCAACTCCGCCCAAATCGCCACCAGTTTGGGATTGATCTTTGCGAAGGCATTGAAGCATCCGAAGGTGATCGGCTGGTCGGCGCGAGGTTGGATATCCGGCGCATCTTCGGGCGGTTGATAACACCAGGCGCACGTTGGCAGACGCCAGAGCTTCTCCACATTCAACTCGTCCGTCGTTCCCGGTGGATCGGCCAGGGCGTCCGTGAGACGGTAATCGATGGCCGCCATTCCCGTGGTGTTCGCATAGCCGAGGTAAGTCGCTTGAATCGGCGCCGGCTGGCGGGCAAAGACGCGCAGGCGATTCCCGCCGGTATGCCCCGACAAATCCACCAAAATGTCGATTCCATCAGAACGAACCAGTTTGGCGACGGCCTCGTCGGCTAGGCCGAGGATGTTTCGCCAAACACCGCAGGAACGCCTGATCCGCTCGGTCATGTCGTCGGGACTTTTGACGTTGGCGTAACAGAAGACTTCGACAATCCTCGGGTCATGATGCTCCAGCAGCGGGATGAGGAAATAGGCGACGGAATGCCGGCAAAAGTCGGCCGAGACATAGCCGATGCGAAGCCGCCGCTCCGGGGATGCGCCCGTTGGCATGGGGGATGATGTCGTTCATCAGCGGACGGGCGTGCCGATCCGACCAGGCCCGATGTTCCGCCAGAATCTCTTCGGCCCCGCGATCGGGATGATAGTTCAGCGTGAAGAGCAGATTGCTGTGCGCTTCGGCAAGATCGGGTTTCAGCCGCAGCGCCTGGCGATAAGAAGCGATCGCCTCGTCGAGTTGCGCCAGGCCCTTCGATGCCTTGCCGAGATTGCTGTAGGCCTCGGCGTAATCGGGCTTGAGCCGAATGGCCTGCCGATAGGCGACGATGGCGTCGTTCAGTTGCCCCTTGGCGGCCAGTGCGGCGCCGAGATTGCTATAGGCTTCGGCGTAATCGGGCTTGAGCCGAATGGCCTGCCGATAGGCAGCGAGGGCCTCATCAAGTTGCCCCCTTTCCTTCAATGCGTTTCCGAGATTGCTGTGCGATTCGGCAACATCCGCCTTGAGCCCAATGGCCTGCAGATAGGAAGCAACCGCATCGTCAAATTTCCCCAGTTGGCTTAAGACGTTGCCCAGATTGCTGTACGCCTCGGCAAAATCCGGTTTGAGCTGGATCGCTCGGCGATAGGCGGCGATGGCGTCATCGAGGCTGCCCATCTCTTGCAGAGGCTGGCCGATGTTGTTGTGCGCCTCGGCGAAATCGGGCTTGAGTTCGACGGCGCGGCGGTAAGCGGCGATCGCCTCGTCGCGCCGGCCTGTTTTCGCCAGCGCATTGCCCAGACCGTTGTACGCTTTCGCGTAATCGGGTTTCAACTGAACGGCTCGCTCAAGCGAGGAAATCGCCGCGTCAAGCCGGCCAGTTTTCAAGAGTACGTCGCCGAGATTGAAGTGCGCCTCGACATATTCCGGCGTGAGTTGGATCGCCTTCTCGTATGAAGAAATGGCCCGGTCAAACTGGCCACGGTCGGCGAGCGCTACGCCGAGGTTGAAATGTGCCTCGGCATATTCGGGGTCGAGCGCGATTGCTCGACCGATGAGATCGATCGCTTCATCATCGCGGCCTGTCTGCTTGGTGATGATGCCCAGAAGATGAAGCACGTCGGCATCACTCGGATCAAGGGCGAGAATCTGGCGATAGATGGCTTCGGCCTCGGCCAATCGGCCGGCCCGGTGATGAGTAATGCCGGTTTCGAGTTGCCGCTCAAGAGTCATGTCGTCGTTCCCAATAAGCCGGGGTTTCCCGTTTGACCGCCGCGGCTCGAGATACCGCGTTCACCCGCGTTAGAGCCGCTTGTGTCTGGTTTCTCTGTAGCATTCAGGCGTCCAACTTTCCAGCGTGTGCTGGTTCTGCCTTCGGGCATTCAGCGACGCCAATGCGGTTTATCGGGCCTGCGGCATCTTGATCCGGATGAATCGAATCGCCGAAGATTTGTGCGGGGGATCGATGCGGACCAGGGCCGTTTTTGCCGCGTGATTGATAAGGTGCGCGCACGCCCTTGGACGCTGCCGCGCGCGGCCGGTATCATCGGAAGGCCCATTGTGCAAACTATGACAAAAGCGGACACCGCCGTTGTGCCATCGCCACAGCCGCATCGCCAGACTGAACCAACCCCGCCAACCGGCTCCCCCAAGCGCCGATGGCTTTGGATCGTCTGGCTGATTGTGCTGTGCCTGGTGGCGGGGCTGGCAATCCTCATCGTTGTTCGGGTGCGTGCCGGGACAGGCTCCACCGCGGCCAATGCCCGCAATCTCGCCGGGGGCCGCGGCATCCCGGTGGATGCGGCGACGGCCAGGCTCGGGGATCTGCCCATTCACGTCGATGGATTGCTGGGAACCGTCACGCCCTTGCATACGGTGACCGTTCATACCCGCGTCGATGGAGAGCTGATCAAGGTTGCCTTCGAGGAGGGGCAGATCGTCCATCAGGGCGATCTGCTCGCGCAAATCGATCCGAATCCATACAAGGCGGCGCTCGAGCAGACCCAGGGGCAGCTTGCCAAGGATCAGGCGACGCTTGCGAACGATCAGTTGAATTTGAAACGGTATAGGCAAGCGCCCGACGCATATACTCAGCAGCAGATCGATACGCAGCAGGCGACCGTGGATCTGGACTTGGGAATCATCAAAAGCGATCAGGGGTCGGTATATGCCGCCCAGGTGAATTTGAATTACTGCACGATCAACTCTCCGATCACGGGGCGGATCGGGCTTCGGCTGGTGGACCAGGGAAACATCGTGCACGCCAACGATGCAACCGGGCTGGCGGTTATCACCCAGCTTCAGCCGATCACCGTTGTTTTCCCGATTCAGCAAGATGCCATTCCGGACGTGATCGCCCGTTCCGACCACGTGCCGCCGCTGCCGACGACGGCGCTAAACGGCGATCAGGTGCTGGCCAGGGGGAAGCTGCTCGCCATCGATAGCCAGGTGAACACCACCACGGGCACGGTCAACCTCAAAGCACAGTTTGACAATACCCACAACGAGTTGTTCCCCAACCAGCTTGTGACGGTCCGGATGCTGGTCAATACGCTGAAGAACGTGGTTCTGGTTCCGTCCGAGGCCGTTCAGACCGGGCCGGATTTCTCGTTCGTTTACGTCGCCAAGCCGGATAACACCGTTGAAATCCGCAAGATCAAGCCGGGTGCGGATCAGGAGGTGAACGGCGCGGATACAACGGCGATTGACGAGGGTCTCTCGGCTGGAGAACTGGTGGTAACCAACGGCGTGGACAAGCTGGAGGCCGGATCGAAGGTGGTCGTGACCCGCCTCGGCGCCAACCGGGCGACAACGCGAAGCAGCACCACGCGCCCCAGCGGGCGGTCCCATCGGTCTTCAACCGGCGATTCAGCTCCGCAGGCCAGTCCAAGGAACAGCGAATGAGTCCGTCCAGGCCATTCATTCTGCGGCCTGTGGCGACATCCCTGCTCATGACCGGCATGCTGCTGGTCGGTCTTGTCGCCTTTCGTCAGTTGCCCGTGTCGGCGCTGCCGGAGGTGGATTATCCCACGATCCAGGTTGTGACGTTCTATCCCGGCGCCAGTCCGGACGTGATGGCATCGTCGGTGACGGCGCCGCTGGAGCGGCAGTTCGGGCAGGTTCCCGGACTGAACCAGATGACCTCCACCAGCTCCGAGGGCAGCTCGCTGATCACGCTTCAGTTCTCGCTGGATCTGAACATCGACGTGGCGGAGCAGGAAGTTCAGGCCGCGATCAACGCCGCGACAAACTATCTGCCCCAGGGCCTGCCCAATCCGCCGGTGTACAGCAAGGTCAACCCCGCCGACACGCCGATCCTGACCCTGGCCCTTTCATCCGACACGATGCCTCTCTACAAGGTGGAGGACCTGGCCGACACGCGGCTGGCGCAAAAGATTTCGCAGTTGCCGGGCGTGGGGCTGGTGAGCATCAGCGGGGGGCAAAAGCCCGCGGTGATCGTGCAGGCCGATCCAGCCGCGCTCTCGGCCATGGATTTGACCCTGGAAGATCTGCGCACGCTCATTCCCCAGCACAACGTCGATCAGGCCAAGGGAAGTTTCGACGGCCCGCACCAGGCGTTCACCATCGGGGCCAACGATCAGTTGCCCTCACCAGCAAGGACTACAAGCCGATCATCGTTGCGTACAAGAACGGGGCGCCGGTCCGGCTGTCGGATGTAGCGAACGTGGTGGATGGAGTCGAGGACGTGAAGGAGGCGGCGTGGATGAACCGCGATCCGGCGGTCATCGTCAACATCCAGCGCCAGCCGGGCGCCAACATCATTTCCGTGGTCGATAGCATTCAGAAGCTCCTGCCGCAGTTGGAATCATCGTTGCCCGCGGGGATCAAGATCGCGCAGTTGACGGACCGAACGGTGACGATTCGCGCCAGCGTCGCGGACGTGGAATTCGAGTTGGGGCTCACCATCGTTCTCGTCGTGCTGGTGATTTTCCTGTTTCTGCGCAACATCTCCGCGACGGTCATTCCCAGCGTCGCCGTCCCCCTTTCCCTGGTGGGGACCTTCGGCGTGATGTACCTGCTGGGCTATAGCATCAACAACCTGACGCTGATGGCGATGACGATCTCCACGGGGTTCGTGGTGGACGACGCGATCGTCATGATCGAGAACATCATTCGCTACATCGAAGAGGGCGATTCGCCCCTTCAGGCGGCGCTCAAAGGCTCCGAGCAGATCGGGTTCACCATCATCTCGCTGAGCGTTTCGCTGATCGCGGCCCTGATCCCGCTGCTGTTCATGGGTGACGTTGTGGGCCGGCTCTTCCGCGAGTTCGCCGTGACCCTGAGCGTGACCATCGTGGTCTCGGCGTTCGTCTCGCTGACGCTCACGCCGATGATGTGCGGCCTGCTGCTGCGGCATACGCCTGAAAGCGAGCAGGGTTGGCTGTTCAAAAAATCGGAGCAGATCTATCGGGCCGTGATCGATTTCTACGGACTCACGTTGCAGTGGGTCTTGCGCCACCAGTTTTCGACCCTGCTGATCGCCGTCGCGACCCTCGCTGTCACCGTGGCGTTGTATCTGATCATTCCCAAGGGCTTTTTCCCGGTCCAGGATACGGGCGTGATCCTCGGCATCTCCGAGGCGGCGCAGACGGTTTCATTCCCGGCCATGGCCCAAAGCCAGCAGGCGCTGGCCGACGCGATCCTGCGGGATCCGGCGGTGGCAAGCCTGTCTTCATTCATCGGCATCGACGGGACGAACAGCACGATGAACTCGGGCCGCATTCAGATCAATCTCAAGCCGATCGAAGAGCGAAAGATCAGCGCCAGCGACGTGATTCGGCGGTTGCAGCCGGCGCTGGATCGCGTGACGGGAATCACGCTGTACATGCAGCCGGTGCAGGACCTGACCGTGGAAGATCGCGTGAGCCGGACGCAATTTCAATATTCCCTGGAAGACCCGGACCCCAATGAGCTGGCGCAATGGGCCCGCGGCTCGTGGAGAAAATGGGCCAGATTCCGGTGCTTCGCGATATCGCCACCGACCAGCAGAACCTGGGGCTGGCGACCGTGCTGGTGATTGACCGCGATGCGGCGTCACGCCTGGGCATCACCGCGCAGGCGCTGGACAACACTCTATACGACGCGTTCGGCCAGCGCCAGGTTTCGACGATGTTCACCCAATTGAACCAGTACCACGTCATCCTGGGCGTGGAGCCGGAATATCAGAGCAATCCGAGGGATTTACAGAACATTTACGTGCACTCGGCCACCGGCGCGATGGTGCCGCTGGCGCAGTTCACGCATATGGAGAGACAGGCGACGCCGCTGGCGGTGAATCATCAGGGGCAATTCGCATCGGTGACGATCTCGTTCAATCTCGCCCCGTCGGCTTCGCTGGGCGATGCCGTTGCCGCCATCAACGCCGCCCAGACCTCCCTGAAAATGCCGCCCAGCATCCAGGCGGGATTTCAGGGTACGGCGGCCGCGTTCGAAGCCTCGCTTACCAATGAGCCGCTGCTGATCCTCGCGGCGCTGGTCACCGTTTACATCGTGCTCGGCGTGCTCTACGAGAGCTATATCCATCCCATCACGATCCTCTCAACGCTTCCATCGGCCGGCGTGGCGCGCTGCTCGCGCTGCTCCTGTGCAAAACCGATTTCAGCGTCATCGCACTCATCGGCCTGATTCTGCTGATCGGAATCGTGAAGAAGAACGCGATCATGATGATCGACTTTGCCCTCGAGGCCGAGCGCAAAGAGGGCAAATCGCCGGTGGACGCCATCTTCCAGGCCTGTTTGTTGCGCTTCCGCCCGATCATGATGACCACTGCGGCGGCGCTTTTCGCCGGGTTGCCCCTGGCGCTGGGAAAGGGAATGGGGGCGGAGCTGCGCCGGCCGCTGGGGATCGCCATCGTCGGCGGGCTGATCTTCAGCCAGGTCTTGACGCTCTACACCACGCCGGTGATTTACCTGGCGTTTGACCGGCTGGCGAAGCGGCTCGGCCGGGCCGTGATGCGCGAGCCGATACCACAATCCCTCGCGGTGGAGGAAGTCTCGTGAGCCCCTCCACGCAGTTCATCAAGCGCCCGGTGGGAACCACGCTGCTGACGATCGCCATTGCGCTGTCGGGAATTCTGGCGTATCGGTTCTTGCCGGTCTCGCCGCTGCCGCAGGTGGATTTCCCGACGATTTCAGTCGGCGCCGGTTTGCCGGTGCCAGCCCCGAGACGATGGCCACCAGCGTGGCGACGCCGCTGGAGCGGCAATTCGGCCGCATCGCCGGCGTGACGGAGATGACCTCCTCCAGCTCGCTCGGCTCGACGGGCATCACGATGCAGTTTGATCTGAGCCGGAACATCGACGCCGCCGCACGCGACGTGCAGGCGGCGATCAACGCGGCCAGCGGCAACCTGCCGGCCGATCTTCCCGTGAAGCCCACCTACCGCAAGGTCAATCCCGCCGATGCGCCGATTCTGATCATCGCGATCACCTCGGACGTGTACCCCAAGAGCCGGATGTACGACGTTCGGGGATTCCATTCTGGCTCAAAAGCTCTCGCAGGTGGCGGGCGTGGGGCAGGTCTTCGTCGGGGGCGGCGCTTCGCCCGCCGTGCGCGTCGAGGTGAATCCGACCGCCCTGAACAATCTGGGTCTGGACCTCAATTCCGTCGCCACCGTCCTTTCCAGCGCCAACGCCAATTTGGCAAAAGGAGAACTCGGCGACGCGCACCGGACCGAATCGCTCAGCACCACGGACCAGCTTTTCAAGGCGGATCAGTACAAGCCGCTGCTGGTGGCCTACGTCAACGGTGCGCCGGTTCGCCTGTCGGACGTGGCCGACGTGGAGGATTCCGTCGCCGACGTGCGCACCGAGGGGCTGACCAACGGGAAGCCCGCGGTGGTCCTGGTCATTTTCCGTCAGCCCAACGCGAACATCATCGACACCGTGGACCGCGTCATTGCCATGATGCCGGAAATGCAGGCGGTCATTCCCGCGGGAATGAAGCTCAAGGTCGTGATGGATCGCACCACCACCATCCGCGCTTCGGTTCAGGATACCCAGCGCACGCTCGTCATTTCCGTGTCGCTGGTCGTGCTGGTGGTCTTCCTGTTCCTGCGCGATTGGCGAACCACGTTCATTCCCAGCATCGCCGTCCCGGTTTCACTCGTGGGGACGTTCGGCGTGATGTATTTGGCAAACTACTCGGTGGACAATCTTTCCCTCATGGCCCTGACGATCGCCACGGGATTCGTGGTCGATGACGCGATCGTCGTGATTGAGAACATCACGCGCCACGTCGAAGCGGGGATGCGCCCGATGCAGGCGGCGCTGCTGGGGGCCAAGGAAATCGGGTTCACGGTCCTGTCCATGAGCGCCTCGCTCGTGGCCGTGTTCATTCCCATACTGCTGATGAGCGGGATTGTCGGCCGGCTGTTCCGCGAGTTCGCGGTGGTGCTCTCCACCGCGATCGCCATTTCGCTGGTCGTTTCCCTGACGACCACGCCGATGCTCTGCGCCATCCTGCTGCGGCCGCGCGGGGAGCAAAAGCACGGCTGGATCTATGGCGCCAATGAGAAAGCGTTTAACTGGGTTTTGTCCACTTACGAAAGAACGCTGGCGATCGTGCTGCGGCATCCGCTGGCGATGCTGCTGGTGACGCTGGCCACGATCGTGCTCACGGCCGCTCTGTACGTTTTCGTGCCCAAGGGCTTTTTCCCGCAGCAGGATACGGGGAGGCTCGTCGGATCGATCCAGGCGGATCAGGCGACCAGCTTTCAGGCGATGCGGGACATACTCGTCAAGTACGCCCAATCCGTCCGTCAGGACGCCGCCGTGAGCGACGTGATCGCATTCACGGGCGGCAGAGGGGCGATCAACACGGCCAACATGTTCATCAATCTCAAGCCGCTCGCGGAGCGAAAGTTGAGCGCCGACCAGGTCATTGCCCGTTTGCGACCCAGGCTCTCGCTCATTCCGGGGGCGACGCTCTATCTTCAACCCGTGCAAGACCTGCGCATCGGCGGGCGCGCCAGCAGCGCACAGTGGCAATACACCCTCCAGGGCGACGACTTGAAGGAACTCCTCTCCTGGGCGCCGAAAGTGTTGGACAAGCTGAAAACGCTCCCCGGCCTGGCGGATGTCAACACGGATCAGCAGGTCCACGGCCTGGAGGCGATGGTCACCATCGACCGCGACACCGCCAGCCGGCTCGGAATCGCCCCGGCGGCGATCGACCGGGTGCTGGGCGATGCCTTCGGCCAAAGCCAAGTCTCGATCATGTACACCCAACTCAACCAGTATCACGTGGTGATGGAGGTCGCCCCTTCCTACTGGCAAAGTCCGCATGGATTGGATTACATCTATCTCCCCGGCAGCGGAGGCAAGCAGGTCCCGCTCAGTCAGATCGCCAGTTTCTCGCGGGACACGACCTCGCTGACGGTCAATCACCAGGCCCAGTTTCCGGCGGTGACGATCTCGTTCAATCTCCTGCCGGGAATCGCCCTCGGCGATGCCGTGCGGGAGATCGATCAGGCGGAAAACCAAATGCACGTTCCCGCGTCGATTCACGGCAGCTTTCAGGGAACGGCCCAGGCATACCAGGATACCTTGTCCAACGAGCTATACCTGATCATCGGCGCGATCGTGACGGTGTATATCGTGCTGGGGATGCTGTACGAAAGCCTGATCCATCCGATCACGATTCTTTCAACGATACCATCCGCCGGGGTCGGGGCCCTCATGGCGCTGATCCTGTTCGGAGCGGGCTTGGACGTGATGGGAATGATCGGAATCATCCTGCTCATCGGCATCGTCAAGAAAAACGCGATCATGATGATCGACTTTGCCCTCGTCGCCGAGCGCAGGGACGGCAAATCTCCCAGGGACGCGATCTTCCAGGCGTGCCTGCTCCGCTTCCGCCCGATCATGATGACGACGATGGCGGCGTTATTCGGCGGCCTGCCCTTGGCGCTGGGACGAGGGACCGGATCGGAACTGCGCCATCCGCTGGGGATCGCAATCGTCGGCGGACTGATCTTCAGCCAGATGCTCACGCTGTACACGACCCCGGTGGTTTATCTGTACATGGATCGGTTGCGGCTGTTCCTGAGCCGGGCCTTCCACCGCCAGGAAATCAGTGGATCGCTGGCGGCGGGACTTGCGTAGCGCGCACCCATTTCGCGCAGCGTCCGATAGTGTTATCAGATTCATCGCACAGCGCCGATCCGGTGAATGCGGTCGCAATGGCCGCTTTAATTTTTGGTGCGCTTTGACGCATCACGCCGATTCGACGAACAAGTTGATTCCGTGAGCGTATGTAATATGTACAAGCGTGTCCGCAATTTGTAAGCGGACCGAGAGGACTTGGAACCGCGCAACGACTCGGCTTACCTGATCTTTCGCCGGCATGATCTAGCTGAGGTGACCCCAGAGAGGCGATTGCAACGCTTTATCTTTCGCGTGTTTCTCCCCCCGCCGATCAAGCTGATATATGAAATCGAAGCTCAACAGGATTTGTGCCTCTGTTGGACGCTATCGACGCCGCCTGAGGCCTGCGGCTTTGGCGGCGATCGAGCCTCTGGAACGGCGCGTTCTTCTTAGCGTCTCCGCGTCAACCACGAATGCTCCCGTGCCCGAAACCGCGTTTCCCGATCCTGGTAATTTGGACGGGGCGGCTGCGGACTATCTGACTTCGGCCGGCCTTATGGAATTGATCGGCGCCGCCAACCAAAACAATACGTTCCTGGTCCGCGCCGCCCAGCCAAATCGCGTCTTGGGATATGCCAATAACTTCGGAACGGTTGCTCCCCTCTCAGCCGTGCAAAGCGTTGTCATCTACACCGGCAATGCGACGGACACGATTACGGTTACCGTCGGCGTCAACACGCCCATCGAGGTCATCACTCCCGATGGAAATACGACTTGGCTCAATGCCGGAACCTCAACCACTTTCGTCGGCGCCAGCGGCTCAGGCTCATCCACATCCGGCGCCGGTTCCACCGGCACGGGCACCGGCTCAACCGGCACCGGCACCGGCTCAACCGCCAATGGCACCGGCTCCACCGGCACGGGTACGGGTTCCACCGGCTCAGGCACCGGCTCCACCGGTACTGGCTCAACCGGCACTGGTTCCACAGGCACTGGCTCGACCGGCACAGGGAGCGGCTCCAACGGCACGGGTACCGGCTCCACCGGCACTGGCACCGGCTCCACCGGCACGGGGACGGGTTCCACCGGCTCAGGCACCGGCTCGACCGGCACCGGCTCCACCGGTACTGGCTCAACCGGCACTGGTTCCTCAGGCACCGGCTCGACCGGCACAGGCACCGGCTCTACCGGCACAGGCACCGGCTCAACCGGCACTGGCACCGGCTCCACTGGCACTGGCACCGGCTCCACCGGCACCGGCACTCCGACCACTCCCAGCAATCCCAGCGATCCCGGTACTCCAACGCCGGTCATCACCGTCACCAGCCCATCGACGGTCTTGCCCCAGGAGTCCGTGAACGTGCAGGCTGTGGATTCCACCTTCGGCGATGGAACGGTCCTGAACAGCACCATCGCCTGGAACTTTGGCGAGGCGGGTTCGGCCTACAACACTTTGGTTGGCTTCAATGCCGCCCATGCGTATGCCAATTCCGGCACGTACACGATCACGCTGACGATCACCACGCCGGACGGGCATGTCGGCATTGCGACCAAGCAGATCACCATCGCGCCGGACAACCGCCCGACGATCTATGTCTCCTCCAGCGGCAACGACGGCAACAATGGCCTCTCGGCCGGCACGCCCATTCAGAGCCTGTCGCGGCTGAGCCAGTTGCTCACCAGCAACATGCGGGTCCTGTTCCAAGCCGGCGACACGTTCGACATGAGCGGCGGCAGCGGCATCGACGTTGGCGGCCTGTCTCATGTTTACATCGGTCCTACGGCTCGGGCGCCCAGCCGATCCTCATGTACACCGGGCCGGCCACCCAGACCGCGATGATCGGCATGTCCGGCTCCACCGAAGGCCTGGTCGTGCAGGGTCTGACCTTCGACTCGATCTACGCGAACAACCAGGATTCGCAGGCCATCGCCTCGGCGTTCTTCCCGAGCGGCAACGACATCACCCTCAGCGACAACACGTTCCTGAATTTGCTGAACGACATGAACATGGCGTCCGGGCCGACCAACGTCCTGGTTCAGGGCAATTCCTCGCCCAACCCGACGGCGCTCAACGCCTATTTCTCCTGGACCCAGGGCAGCGAGCTGGTGTTCCTCGGCAACACCGTGGCGGCCTCCTTCGGCGAGGCGATCCTGCGCGTCGGCGGCGCTACCGACCTCCTCATCGCCGACAACAATCTTACCAATCTCCCCAACTCCATTGGCAACGGGATTGCCAAGAATGTCCTGTCGATTCAGGCGGGCGGAAACGTCTATGTTTATGGCAACACGCTTTCGACCGGCCCGGTCGAGGCCGGACCGCTCGGCACGCCCGCCGCCGATCCCAATGCCGCGATGAGCGACGTTGTGTTCGATTCCAACATCGTCCTCAACAGCAGCATCCTGCTCACGCCCGGCGTGCATAACGTCATGGCCCGGAACAACGTGATCGAGGGCAACGGCAATGCCGGGTTCACCATCGATGCTCAGCAGGTCGATGGCGCGTTCAACTGGCAGGTGCAGAATGTCTGGATCGAGAACAACACCGTCACCGAGCCGAGCGTGTGGGGCGGGCTGCTCTCCGTCAACGACGGCGAGGCCGAGGGCCTCACCGTGGATTACAACCTCTTCGTCGATCCCAACTTTGTCACCGGCGCCGGTGCCGGCTTCATCAAGGTTGACGAGAACGACATGAACAGCTTCGCCGAGATCAAGGACAACGTCTGGTCGATCCCCGCGTCGGTGAATTCGTGGGCCCAAGGCGGATACTTCTTTGAATCGTCGGATACCGGCTCGCAAGCAGGCTGGCTCACGCCCGCCGAATGGGAAGCGACCGGCATTCCGACCGGCGACGTGTATGAAAATGTCAATCTGGGCGCGACGTACTCGGTGAACGTGGACGGCTTCACCGCCGGCTCCGATCTGCCGACGACGTAGCCAAGTCAATTCAGCGGGCGAGTCGCTGGCTCGGGTTTGGCGTTTTCCGCCGGCGTCCAACTCGCGACATCTCGGAACTGGCCGCCTTGCTTTTGTCGCTGCGCCGCCGATTTGAAGTCGGCTTCGTTGTAAAAGCTATAAAGAGGCTTGTCCGTTCGGTAGAACAGTCCATCACGCGATTCGCAGCGGTCGTACACCAGCGGCCGATCCGAACCGTCCGGCAAGCCTCCCTTTACCAGCACGTATTCAATCGTCTGCTTCCCATCGCCCCACGGGTCGATCGGGACACGCGGCACGTAAGCCGGAACCAACTCATCGAGCCGCTGGGGCCATCGATGGTTCTCAAATCGGAAAATTTGGCAGCCCAGCGATATCGCCGCGAACGTTCGCTCCGCGTTCACTCGCTCGAGGGTATCCGTAAAGCGGTTGGTCAACGATTTGGCCATCAGCGGTGCGCCGCCGGGAGAAAGAGCGACCTGCGCGAACAACTGCTTCGGTTCCGGCTGATCGAGCAGCGAATCGATCAGCTTGCGCACGGCGGCCACTTGCAGGTCGTGGGTGTTGCTCGGATCGGTCGTCAATTCGACGCCTGAAGCGATGACCGACAACCGAGTGGCGAGCAGCGCGTCAATTCCGGCGGCAACCAGCGGCCGGGCAAGGTGGCCTCTCTGCGGGTTTACCCGAAGCATCGCGGCCAGGTGCAAGAGGTCCTGCATCGTCTCGCCGGCGCCGGCATCGTTGCCGTGAAGATGCTCGTACAACGCCGCATCTCCCAAATCGTTCGCCAGGGCGCGGCAGGAATTCAAATACATGGTCTTCTCGTCGGGCCAGCTTGCCTGGTCGCTGAATCGGGCCTGATGCGCCAGCCGTCGGACGGGGGCGTTCGCATTCCACGCGGCCTGGGCCATTCGATCCCATTCCGGGCCGAATGGCGGATACTCGCGGTACACCAGGTCCGACCCGGCCGGCGAGGTGGCCGTGATCCATTGGGCCGCGCGAAGGTAAAGCCGGGCCGCATCGCTCGGGGCGCTCGTCGCAGTTTCCGCGACCGCGGCCCGCCCGCTGCCGATCGCGAGGCAAGCTGCGACAGCGAAAATGATCATCGCTCGCTTGCGCATCGGCTGGATCAAATTACCTCCTGCCCGGCGACGCATGCGATGGCTCCGCATGTTGAGGCGGGGGGCTGTTTTGTTGGCCGCGAGCCTCGCTTTGCTGACGCACCTGATAATCGCGCTCGGGCGGGCCGGCGGCTTTCTGCGCCACGCGCTGCTGCCGTGGCGGCGAAGGTTCGCGTTGAACCTGCTGTTGTTGAACCGGCTCACGCGCCGGCTGGCGCGCGTCGGCTCGGCAGATGGTTCGGCTTTCCATTGATTGCCGTTGCGCTTCTCCCAGCCGGTGTCGGTTCGCCGATACACATCGCCCTGCGGATTGGCGTAGACATTGTTCGTCTTCAAGTCCTCCCGGACGACCGGCGCCGGCGCGTGGGGTTTCGCGGACGGACTCCACGTGAACGTCCTTCCGGCGTTCGTACACGTTTCGCGCGTACACGTCGTGGGCGGCTTTGGCATTGGCGTTGTTGGCGGCAATGATCGCGCGATTGATATTCACGCCGGCGCGGGCCATCGACGGGCGATATCCGCCGTAGCCGAACCATGCGCTCGGACGCGCATGCTCACCGGCGGCGATCCAGGCGTCCCCTCCGCCGGCGGCCAGGCCGAAGCTGAATCCCCAGTGCCCGGTATAGGCGTGGTATCGCGCGGCGAAGCCGAAGGTCAGCGGCCGCGCGAAATAATGGTCGTGCGACCACGAGTTATAGCGATAGCCCGTGCCGTACACCACGACTCCGCCGAACGGATAGCAACCGACGTAGCCGGGCGTGTAACCGCAGTAGACAAACTGATCCGTGGCCCCATACACGTAGCAGAAGCACACCGGATAAATGGGACACGTTGGCGGGATGCCGTAAATATCCTGCGGCACGTGATGGCAAAGACCCCACGGGCCCGTGGGATTTACGCTCTGATACCACACCGCGTCGTAGCAGCAGTAATACGCTCCGCCGTCGAGCAGCACCGAATCGTCCGTGTTCACGGCATAACTGCAATTCGTGCCGGGGATCGGCTCAAAATCGGGATCGCCGTCGTAGGTGACCGGCGGCTGCTGGAAATTGTTGACGTCCACCGCGGCGGTCTGCGGGATATAGGTGTCGGCCACCGCGTCCTGCGCCGCCTGCGTCCCGGCCACCTGGGCCAGCACGTTCGCCTTCGGGCTGTCGGATGGAATCTTGGCGAAATCGGCGGGCAAGGCGTTGGCGGGAACATACGTCCATGGACCGGCGACACCGTGGCTCGTGAACCATCGTCCCGAGAGAAGCACGAACGTCTGCTGCGTGCTGATCTGCAAAAAAACATCCGAATCGGTGTTGGCCCAATACAGCAGCCCGGTGCCGGGGATCGTGGACATCTGCGGCGGGCCGTCGGTCCAGATCAACTCGGTTGGCTCGGTGGCGGTGACGATTTCAATGCGCGACGCAACGTCGTCGGGCACGGCTTGCTGCGGGTCGGCGTAACCGATCTGCTGGGCGAGTTGGGAGATCGCCGGAGGCGCCTGGGTGGAATACTGGAACGGGCCCATCGGGTCGGGGGCCGCAAACCAATGCCCGGCACCTCGGAGGTAGTACGTGCGCGACGACGGATCCAGAGCGACGAAAAACGGCGTGTTGACCACGCGCATCAGGCCCGCATCGGATGCCTGGATCAATTTCGGAGTTCCGTCGTATTGCAGCTTCACGGCGGGATGATCGCGGAAAACGATGGCCGGCGGCGCGACCTGCAAATCAGCCGCTGCCGTCTGCTCCTTCTGAATCGCCTCGACGGAAGCCAGGAGATGGTCCAGCGAGATCACGATTGGATGCGTCAGGATCGCCTGGCGGACGGCATCGGACAGCGGTTGCGCCGAGACCGTGCCGGGAGCGGGGAAGAGGAGCCTTGGTGACATTCACGTCCACGATATGGACGGTTCGGGCGACGCGGTCGGTTTCAATGCGGCTTTGAAGCCAGATGGCGCCGTAAACCGGTTCCTGCTGACCGGCGGGAACCACGGCGACGGCGGCGTGGCCGGTGAGCGTGTCGCCTTCAAAACTATCCAGTTGAGGCTGGAAGATCGTGACGTCGCTTCCATCGCTGGCGATGGCGTGCATGGGCCAGCGCGAGGGCTGGGGCGCATCGGCGGCCGATAAAAACGCGGGCGTTGCCAGCAAGCCCCAGACAATCGCCGTCGCCGCAAGAAATCGCCGAGAGATGAAAAGCATGGCGAAGGCATTCCAGTTAGACATTGGGCAGGATCGCACCGGCATTACGCTTTGTCCATTTTAATGCTGACACGGCGATTGGCGGAACGTTAGCTCCGCTGTCGGGGTGCGTGAAGTTTATAGGCAGCCCCTTTTTCTCCCTCCCCCGGTATTCCGCAACATCTTTCATCTACGCTGCAACTCCTTTGATTGTGCACTGTCGCACGCCATTGATGATTAACTTGGCAATGACCCACCTGGCGACTCGTGCGGGGTGGCGCACCCAACTGGGGAGAGGTTGCAGGCCGCCGCCAAAGCCGCACAGGTGTGCCAAATCTCGTTCGATGTTTCCACGCTGTTCGTACAGGCTTTTGCCAAAACGACTGGGACCTTCCAACAATTCGATGGATCGCAGGCGGGCCAAACTATGATCCCGGTGGCCCAACTCCGTGCCCGGCTTTTTGCGCGGCGTGAGCAATTGAAAATCATGAGCGGCGGCGTACTGGTGCAACGGATTGGTGTCGTGCGTCGCGTCGGCCAGCAGGTAGCCGCTGGCCTGCGGATCGCGCCGAGTCATTTGATCGATCAGGTTGACGGCGCAGCTTGGGTCCGAAGCGTTCAGCGGGCCTACCGTGACGGCGTCGGGAACAACGCTGTGTCCCCACGCCACGGCCAGCTTGTAACCCCTGGCCAGGCCGCCGGTGGCATAGCCGCGTTGGGCATCGGGGTCTTTGGAAAATCCTCCCACCACCAACGGTTTGGTGTCGATCCGCCGACACAGAGCCAACCCCCGAGGGGTGATGGACCGCAGTCGATCATACACGCCGGTGATCAGCGTCCAGCAGCACAACGTCCGCAGCCGTCGGCTCATGGTCGCAGCGCTGGGCAACCCAAACCCGTTGCGTTCGTGAGGCCAGTTGCGAGCCTCACAGGCCCAGGCCACGGGCCGGTCGTGCAGCGTGGCCCAGAAATAGACCAGCACGATCCGCGCATCGGTGAAATGAACCCGCTTGGGCCGTCCACGAAGCTTGGCTTCCTCCTGGACGAGGAGGTAAAGTCTCCGAAACAGTTCGCCTTCCATGGCAGACCTCCTTGTCAACGCAACAAAAGGTTAGCATGGCGGCGAACTGTTGTTTACACCTGCACTTAATTCGTAGATGAAAGATGTTGCGGTAATCCGGGGGAGGGTTGGGGAGGGGGGCAGCCAACGGCTGATTACCTTCGCGCGCCAGATGCGCAATGACTCGACCGGTGCCGGGAAAAAGCTGTGGGGTCTGCTGCGCCCTTGCGGACCAGCCCCCTCCCTAGCCCTCCCCCGGATTACTGGGGGAGGGGAATAAAATTTTCCCGCCTGAAGTGCCACGCACCCCCGCGGCCGCCGGGGCTTGAGACAAAGTTGACTTGAATTGGCCCGACGGGGAGAATCAGGGACTTGATCCTCTGGGAGAGCCGTTCCATGCGTAAGTCGTCCGCGGGCATCACTGTGCTTTCATTGGCATTGGCGTTGATCGGGTTTTCATTGCTGAACGGCTGCGAAACGAGCGAGCAGCAGGCCGATCATGCGGCCCAGAAAGCGGTCGAGACGGCGGACCAGGACCGGGCCAAAGCGCAAGACCTCGATGATCTGCTCAAGGTCCAGAAAAGCTACGACGATCTGGCGGGAAACATTCAAAATCTTTCCAAGCAGATGCGAGTCCTGGTCAGGAGCCGTCAGGCGCAGCTCCGGCTGGAACGAATCACCATGATGGTGGCCGACCTCCGCCAGGAGGAACTGGCGACCACCCGGACCATTGAGGACATCGAGCAACTGGCGATGCAGATCGCCGCCGCCCAGGCCAGCGCCGATGCACTCAAGGCCTACGACCCCGCGTCGCAGGGCGAGAAACTTGAAACGCAGGAGGCGGACATCCAGGGATCGGCCGACAAGCTGACGTGGCTGATGCCGAATCCAACGGCGGATGATCCAAACGCCAAAGTGACGCTGCCGACGCTCGCCGCCCTGAGCGAGAAGATCGCGGCGCTCAGCGGGGAGATTCAGCGCAACCAGGCCGACACGGAGGCGGCGCGAAAGCTCAGCGCCGCCAAGGGCGACGAGGCGGAGACGTTTTTGCGCAAGGCCGAGGGAGAGTCCGGCGAACAACAGGTCAACGACAGCACTCGTGCGGCCGAAGACCGGCGCGACGCGGCGTTTGCCGATTCCAAGGCCGATGCGATGAAGGTCGAACTGGCGCGGATGCGGTCGAGCCTCGATGAGGCCCAGGGCCAGAAGGCGTCGCTGGAACAGGCGATCAAGACGCTGGACGCGCAGGTGCAGGCGGCGCGGACCCGATGGACCAGCATCTCCGACCAAATCCAGGGCCAGCAAAAGGTTCAACAGACGCTGATCGGCTCCGCGGCTGAAGAGACCGGCCCGGTGACGATGTGGACGCTCGCGCAGCAGTTGGCCACGCACTTGCAGAAGGCCGCCGCCGTGCGCGAGAAGATCGACAACGATTTGAACGCGGTGATCCCCCAGTTGACCGACGCGATCAGCCAGTGCGGTCAGCTTCGCACCCAATGGATGACCGATTTGCGGGAAAAGCAGGACGATCCCGATGCGGTGATTTGGCGGCAGGCGGAGGAGACGCTGCATCCGGCGTATTTCAATCTGCAATTGGCATCGGCGCTGCAAACACGAGCGTCGGTGGCGGCGTCCAAAACGCGCATCGACCTGATGATCGCGGGGATGTTCGACGGATACGAAATGAACCCCGCCGACGCCGCCGCCCGCTTCAAGGCTCTGGTTGTCGCCGCGTCAAAACCAATCAAGGTTGCCGGCCTGACGGCGCTGTTGGATCCGCAGCGGACCGGCGTGCCCATGCCCCAGCCGTTTGGGGACATCGTCAAAGCCGATCCCGATCAACTCAAGCAGGAAGAGGATGACGTCAACAAGGCGTACGACAGCGCGGTGCAGAGGTACGAACCGCAAGCCGGGGCAATCGATTCGGGCCCGGCGGCCGACGGGCGGCGCAACGTGGCGCTAACGGGGCAAGCCCAGGCCAACCGCGCCTGGGCTCAATTTGCCGAGGCGATCGGCGATTCCGACGGCGCGGCGAATCATATTCACGCGGCCGAGGAGGCGGAGGCTCAAATCGATCCGTCTTTCCACCTCCTCGCGACAGCCGATTCCATGGCTCCGCAGGCCGCGCCCGCTCCCCCATCCGCGCAATAGCCGTCCCCATTTACGACATCAATTTCGGTTCAAAAGCCTGCGCCGCTCAGGCTCGGCGCGGAATGGTTTGCGACCGCTCGGCGCGGTTTGCGTCGCTGCAATTTTCCATTTTATTTTTGAGTTGACTTCGCGGCCGAATTTTGATTTGTTGTCGGCGCAGGCGTCAGGGAAGGCGGTGAAAATCCGCCGCGGACGCGCCGCTGTAAGTGATCGTTTGCGGGCGCAAAAAAAGCCCCTCGCGGGCAAGCCCGATCGGCACATTTATAAAGTCACTGGTGTCCCCCGAGATAAAGGCGGCGCCGGGAAGACTGCTGCCGGATATCACGAGCCAGAAAACCTGCCTGCCATGCGAGAAGCGGCTGATGCCCTCTCGAAGCCATGTCCGACCGGCTGCGCGAATCAGCTTTCGGGAACGCAATTGATTATTTCAGGCTTGCGACCGCTGTTGCGGAGCGTGCGCGCTTCCTCTTTCAGCCGCGTCGCCATGTGATGAGGAGTGCCCCATGTCCGTCTTCTCTCCGATTGCGCGGAAGTGTTCCGTTGCTTTGCTGTTTTTGTCCGCGGCAATTTCATCCCGGTGCGCCGCCGGGACGATTTACGCCGCCAACGTGGTCAACTCGTCGGGGCTTGGCGACAGTGCGGCCAATTCGTACAACGATCCCACTTCGGCGCTTGGGGCCCCAACCACGGATGAGGCGTATGGAGCCATCAATCCGTTCAATCCGCCGTTTCAGACCAACGATATCGTGGTGATTCCCGCGGGCGGCAGCGTCGAGTTGTCCTTCGCCCAGCCGGCGGCGATCGGATCGGCCCCAGCCCTGGGCGTATTTGTCAACAACTGCCTCGACGACGTTTCCTCGGACGGATCGGGCCTGGCTGGGAATCCGGCAAGCTACATCTCGCCAATTCCCGAGGCGAACGTCAGCATCAGCCAGGACGGCGTCACCTGGCACAGCGTCGGGGACATATCCTTTGACCTGCCGACCAATGCCTATCTCGACACCGAGATCAGCGAATATTATCAGCCGAGCGGCAATGTCCTGGCCAACTTCGGGCAACCATTTGTGGGGACCCTGAGCGATCTGAACGGTCTGGATTACGATCAGATCCGCACTCTTTTCAACGGGTCGGCGGGCGGCAATTGGCTGGACCTGAGCGGGACCGGACTCGCCAGCTTTCAATTCGTCGAGTTTTCCGTGCCGGCGGATTCGGGCGACCGCATGGTGATCGACGCCATCGCCGCGCAATCGCTGCCGGAACCGGCGGCGGCGCTGTTGCTGCCGCTGGCCCTTTTGGTCGCGGGCCGTCGCCGCCGCCTTTCGTGACAGAGAGTCCATCCGTGGCCAAGAGAGCTTTCACCCTCGTCGAATTGCTGGTGGTCATTGGGATCATCGTTGTTTTGATCGGCGTGCTTCTTCCGGCTCTATCGACCGCCAGGCAGCAGGCCCTGACCGTGACTTGCCTTAGCAATCTCCGCCAGATGGCGATCGCGGTTCATAACTATGCCGATGCGTACAACGGGCAATATCCAATTGCCTACTACTCCGATCTGAACTCGACGCAGATCGTCAGCTACAACTGGGATTTCACGGTGACGCGTGTGCTGGCGACAGGCCAGATCACCGTGACTCCCGGCATTTTGTGGCAGGGGAGCACGAATGCCCAGATTCAACAATGCCCGTCGTTCTCGGGAAACAGCAACGCCCCGGGCGATCCCTATTGCGGCTATAACTACAACGCCAGCTACATCGGCGGGGGGCAGTCCGGCTCGCTTACGGCAAGGCCGGCCAGGTTGAGCCAGGTGGCCCGCCCATCGCACTGTGCGCTTTTCGGCGACGGTCAATACTCCGCGGGCGCGAACAAATTCATGCGCTCCCCATTTCCCGGTCCGGACGACACGGTCTTCGGCTTTAACTCGGCGTGGGCGGGAACCCAGGGCTTTCGCCATCGCGGAGGGACAAACGTCGCCTTCTGCGACGGGCATGCCGAAACGCTTTTTCAGCGCTTCACCGCGCTCAACCCCCAGGTCGCGGCCGGGACCGGCTTTATTTCCAACGACAATTCAATGTACCAGGCGTCGTTTCCCTGAGGGCCGCACCTATGCTAGAATTTGGGGGGTCTGGTAATTCCAGGGCCGACATTGAGGAAATTACGTGGCCAACCCGCAGATCGACCGGCTCAGAAACAACATTGGGAACGTTTTCCTCGGGGACGTGCGCTCCATCGACCTGATGCTGACGGCGTTGTTCGGCCGCGGCCACGTATTGATCGAGGACGTCCCGGGCGTCGGGAAAACCGTGCTGGCCCGCGCCATGGCACGCAGCATCGACTGCAAATTCACCCGCATCCAGCTTACTCCCGACCTGTTGCCCAGCGACGTGCTGGGGGTCAGCGTATTCAACAGCCAGGCCCAGACCTTCGATTTCAAGCCGGGGCCGATTTTCGCCAATATTGTTCTGGCGGATGAGATCAATCGAACCACGCCGCGCACGCAGTCGGCCTTGCTCGAGGCCATGAGCGAAGAGCAGGTGAGCGTGGAGAACCAGACGCTGCCGCTCAGCCGTCCGTTCATGGTCGTCGCCACGCAGAATCCATTTGAGTTTGAGGGAACCTACTATTTGCCGGAGAACCAGCTCGACCGGTTTTTGCTGCGGATTCAGTTGGGATATCCCGGTCGGACCGCCGAGCACCGCATCCTCACCACCCAGCCGGGACGAGTGGCGCTGGAGCAGTTGAAGCCGGTCATGACCGCCGCCCAGGTCGTTGAGATTCAGGATAAGACCGCGCGAACGCGCATGGATTCGCAGATCGTGGAGTACGTGCTCGATTTGGCGGACGCGACGCGGCGTCACGAGCAATTGCACCTGGGCGTATCGCCGCGAGGCGCGCTGGCGCTGACGCAGGCCTGCCAGGCGGCGGCGGTCGTAAGCGGGCGGGATTACGTCACCCCCGACGACGTGAAGACCCTGTTCATCCCGTGTTGCGCCATCGGGTGGTGAGCAAGACTTATTTGCACAACGGCGACGTGGTGGCCACGAGCCGGGTGCTTCAGTCGATATTGGACAGAATTCCCGCGCCGCGATGAAACCGCCATGTCCAGAATCACCAGCGCCAATTTGATCGAGCGGTTTGGCCCGCGCGGGATCGCGGCATGGCGTTGGTTAACCTCCCGTCGTCGCCGCCCGCCGATCCCCCACCAGGGGCCGGCAACCCCCGTTCGCAGACGCCCTTCGGTGGACTTCTCCCTCACCGGCCTCATTTTCTCCGCGATGATGATGTTCATGGGCCTGGCCGCGATCAACAGCCAGGCGAACCTGCTGTTCGGCGTCTTCGGACTCATGATCGGAATTCTGCTGATCGGCGCCCTGGTTTGCCGCCTGGTGCTTGCCGGCTTGAGAGTCAAGCGGGTTATTCCCGAGTATGCCGCCGTCGGGCAGAACGCCACGATTCAGTACGACTTTTTCAATTCCAAGCGATTCTGGCCGAGCCTGTCGATCGGCCTGGCGGAGCTGGACGGGGCGGAGGCGTTCGCGCGACAGCCACAAGCGTACGTGCTGCACGTCGCTCCGGGCAAGTCGGCCAGCGCGCCGATCAACGTCGTTCCCAAGCGGCGCGGGCTGCACAAGCTGACGAATTTTCAAATCAGCACGAGCTTCCCGTTCGGGTTCGTCAAGCGAGCCCTGATGGGCCGGTCGGATGACACGATTTTGATTTATCCCGCGCTGGGAGCGGTCAGCCCGCGATTGCTGTCGCTGTGCCGATCGGCGGAGCACGGCGGGGCGAACATGAAGCCGCGCCAAACGGCGCCGAAGAATTCTACGGCGTCAAGGAATTCCGCCTCGGCGAAAACCCGCGATGGATTCACTGGAAGCGCAGCGCCCGCACCGGCGAGCTGGTCAGCAAGGAAATGTCGCAGATTTCGCCGCCCCGGCTGCTGATCCTCGTCGATGCGTTTATCGAGTCCCCGACGCTGGCCGAGCATACGGCGGTGGAAAAAACGATCGCGATGGCTGCTTCTCTGGCCAGCGGAGCGCTGGACTCGGGCATGGCCGTGGGAATGTCCGCCTGGGCGGGCCAATGGACGAACGTTGCCCCGCAGCGCGGCAAGCGGCATTGCCGCGACATTCTCGCCGCCCTCGCGGATTTGCCGATCAACCGCACCGTCCCCACGGACCGGCTTGTCGAACATGGCGAACGCTTCCTGACCGAGGGGGTGACGCCCATTCTTTTCACGCCTCGCGCCATTCAGGTGAGTTTGAGAGAAAGCGCGCGCGGCGCGATGATCATCGTGCCCGTGGATTCGCAGCAGGCGCGAAACTGGTTTCACTTTGACCCAGCCGTGGACTTTTCCCGATGCATGCCGGCCGAACAGGCGATCGGGATCGTCGGGAGTCATTCTTCGCCGCAGATGACCCGCGAAAAGTGACCGGGCTTTCAAATGTACGACATCCGCCAATTCCGCCCGACTCTCTACCTCCTGCTGATGCTCGGAGTCACCGGCTTTGCCCTCGCGGCGCAAACGCCCGGGACGTGGATCCTGGCGACCGGGGGGATTCTGGTCAACGCCTGGCTTCTGAAAACGGGCCGGTTCACGCCCATTCCTCGACTGCTGGCAAATCTGGTCACGCTTGGCGGACTGGTGCTGGTGGCGCGCCAGATCCACGCGGGGGATGCCACGCCGATTCTGACCATCGGCAATTTCATCGTCGTGCTTCATTTGGTGAAACTCTTTGAGCAGTGCGCCAATCGAGATTACGCGCAGCTACTGGTCTTGAGCCTGCTGCTGATGGTGGCGGCGGCGATCAGCACGGCGAGCCTGCTCTTCGGCATCGTTTTCATCGTGTACCTTTTTGTGTCGCTCCACTGCTGCCTGCTGTTCCATCTGAAGGTCGAAATGGATCAGGCGCGGGAGGCTTACCCGCAGCCGGCGGATCAGCTCGATCGGGCGCCGCTCGTGCAGGATCAACGGGATTTACGGCGTTCGATGCGCCGGATGACGGGGTTGGTTTCACTGGCGGGGATTGCGATGGCGGTGCTGGTCTTCCTGTTTTTCCCGCGCGGGTCGGGACAGCCGCTTTTCGGGCCCCTTCAGCCCCGTGCCGCCATGGCGCTGACGGGATTTTCCGATCAGGTCAATTTTCAGAAGATCGCCCAGATCACTCGCAACGACGACGTGGTGGCCCGCGTGGAACTCTACTACAAGGATGAAAAGGTGACTCATCCGACCGAGCTGTTGCTCCGCGGCTCGGCGCTGGACGCCTATACCGGCAACGACGCCACCCGAGGCGTCTGGCAATGGTATCGATCGGACTACAACCGCTTTACCGAACCTCACGAGGCGCAGGCCGGCCGGAGCGTGGACCTCCGGCATGACGTGGAGGCCCCATGGAAGCAGGTGGTTAATCTTCAACCGACAGGCACGAATAAGCTGTTCGCCATCGCGGGTCCGGCCGCCGTTATCCCGGCGCACGACATGCGAATTCGCTTTTCCCCGGACGATGGCGTTCTGGAAACCGAGGTGCCGCCGCTTCGGCCCGTCGCTTACACGGTCCGCTCCGTGGGTGAATTGCCGGACTCGCCGCCCGCCCGCGGGTCTTTGGCGATCTCGGTGATCGACCCGGCGATCGCCGCCTATGCCCGCAGGACTGCCGTGACCGGCGTGGATTCGCAGGGCAGGCCTCTGGCCGATTATCCCCGGGCCGGAAATCACGCTTACGACCATCAGATCGCGGCCAATATTGAACGGGATTTGCGGACTCATTTCGCGTACACGCTGGATCTGACGAACTTCTCTTCGCTGGGCGATCGCGATCCGATGGCCGCGTTTCTGACCGATTTCAAGAAGGGGCATTGCGAGTATTTCGCCGGCGCCATGACGCTCCTCTGCCAGAGCCTGGGGATTCCGGCTCGATTCGTCGTGGGCTTCCGATGCCAGGGGGAGGACTTCAATTCGATCGGGGATTACTTCCTCGTCAGGCAATCCGACGCTCACGCCTGGTGCGAGGTGTTTACCGGACAAAAATGGGAGACGTTCGATCCCACCAGCGGCCGCCAGGCCGCGGGATCGCCCAAACCTCCGATGTTTTCCCAGTTCAGAAAACTCTTTGATTATCTGGAATTCAAATGGGCCAGCACGGTGATCGCGTACGATACCAGCGACCGTCAGAACCTCATCACCAGTCTGAACGACCATCTCTCGCCCTCGGGGGTGAACGGCAGGAACCCGTCTGATTGGATCGACGATTTCCAGAAGGTCGCATCGTCTTGGATCGACGAATTCCAAAGCACGATCGCTTCGCCGACGGTGCTCAGTTCCGTGATCACCGGAATGATCAGCATGAGCTTCTTCTTCGTGGCTTGGTTCCTGATCGAGCGCTGGCGTCTTCGCCGCCGCGCCAGGCGCATCGGCATCGAGTCGCTTCCGACTCCGGATCAGTTGCGGCTCGTTCGCCAGTTGGGCTTTTACAATGATCTGCTGCGGCTGCTGGAACGGCATCATATTCAGCGGCCGCGCCATCTGACCCCCCTGGAATTCAGCCGCTCGCTCGCCTATCTGCCCGCACAGGCCTACGGCGACATTTTCCGTCTCACGGAACTGTTCTATCGCATTCGATACGGGCCGACCCGACGCTCGGCATTTTCGCAGCGATATCTTTCGGCGGTGGTCTATCGCATCCAGCAGACGCTGGAGGCAACGGATCGCCGCCGCCGCGAGCACGCCTCGCCATGAAAGCCATCGTCTTATCCATCGGCGATGAATTGGTCCTCGGACAGACCGTGGACACCAATTCGTCGTGGCTGAGCCGGGAGCTGGCGTCAATCGGGATCGCCGTGGCGGAACACGTCACGGTGGCCGACGATTCGGCGGCAATCGAGGCCGCCATTTCCGGCGCGGCGATGCGCTGCGACCTTCTTCTGATCAACGGCGGGCTTGGGCCCACGAAGGATGATCTCACGCGCGAGGCCCTGGCTTGGGCCCTGAACGCGCCGCTGGAGTTGAACGCGGATTGGCTGCGGCGGCTTGAGGCTTTTTTTGCGCAACGCGGCCGGCCGATGCCCCAATCCAATCGGGTCCAGGCGATGATTCCGCGCAGCGCGCGATTGCTCGACAACACCGCCGGCACCGCGCCGGGAATCGATGCCGATTTCACCAGCGGCGGCTCGTCTCGATCCTGCCGAATCTTCGCCATGCCCGGCGTGCCCAGCGAGATGAAGCTCATGTTCCGGAACTCGGTCTTGCCGCACCTCGCCCAGACAGGCGCACAGGCCTCCGCGGGGGCGGTCATTCTCTCTGTCGCCCTTCACACCTTCGGCGTGGGCGAAAGCGCCATCGGCCAGATGCTGGGCGATCTGATGGATCGCGGGCGAAATCCCTCGGTGGGCACGACCGTTTCATCCGGCGTGGTTTCCGTGAGGATCAATGCCCGCTTCGACCACCGCGACGCCGCGAGGGCGGAATTGGAACAAACCGCCGGCCGATGCCGCGATGCGCTGGGCGATTTGATTTATGGAAGCGACCAGCAGACGCTCTCCTCGGTTGTCGCCGATCTGCTGACCGCCGGCAACGTCCGAACCGTCGCAACCGCGGAGAGTTGCACCGGCGGTCTGCTCGCGAAAATGCTGACCGATATTCCCGGCTCCAGCCGGTATTTCCACAGAGGATGGATCACCTACAGCAATCAAGCCAAGACCGATTTGCTCGAAGTTGTGCCGCGGTTATTGGCTCAGGATGGGGCGGTGAGCGAAAGTGTCGTTCGGGCGATGGCCCAGTCCGCCCGACAGAAAAGCGGGGCGGATTTCGCCCTGGCGATCAGCGGAATCGCCGGGCCCGACGGCGGAACGCCCGACAAGCCCGTCGGAACGGTTTGCATCGCCTTGGCGGACTCCCAGTCGGTTTTGGCCTGGACGTTCAACTTCCCCGGCGACCGCGAGACGATCCGCGACCGCTCCGCCAAAATGGCCCTGACATTGCTGCGATTCCACCTCCTGGGAAAGCCCTCGCCATTTTGAACTTTCTCACGGTTTGTCAAAAAAAAACGCGAATTTTATTCGTTACGCCGCGGCGATCGCGTGCTATTCTCTATTCAACCAACATGCATTCCCCAAAGCAGGCCCAAGTTCGCTGGCTCGTATTTTGCGCGGGCTTAGGCTCGATGCTTCCGCATGCGTCGGCGATCATTACCTTCGGCGGGACGGGCAATAACTTCACAACTCCGCCAGGCGGAATCGGCAGCTACCTGGGCCAAACCGGTAACGGTTACTCCGGCACAACGATCTCATCGCGAGTCATGCTTACTGCGACGCACATTTCCAGTGGCACCTCCGGCTCATTCACTTTCAATAACACAACTTACCCCATGCAGATTGCCGCTACGCTCGACGATCTGGCGATCTGGCAAATCGCCCCGAACGACAGCGCTTCGTTTGCGACTTACGCGCCGCTCTACACCGGAAATAACGAAACGAATCTGCCGCTCGTGGACGTGGGCTACGGCGTCCAACGCGCATACGCCATCACCGGAGGGTGGGTGTGGGGCTCCGGCAACGGCCAGTTGTCTTGGGGAACCAATACCGTCTCCACCATCGACACCGACTCACAACTCGGCGCATCCGGGAATTTCGGCGGCGATTTCCTCCAATATGATTTCAACAACAACCCAACTGATCCCAACGAATGCATCGTGGCCAACGGCGACAGCGGCGGCGGAGTGTTCGTCCTGAACAACGGCGTCTATCAGCTCGCGGGAGTCAATAGCCTGGTTGACACGGTTTTGGACTCAAGCGGCAATGAGGTTCAAGCCGCCCTCTACGACCAGTACGGATATTACTACCAAAATACCCCCGGCGGCCCGCTCATCCAGATCACCACCCACACGCCGAACAACTCTTACGCGACGCAGATTTCCTCGAAAATGAATCTCGTCGGCGTCGTGCAGGGCACGATCGCCCCCGCCGATGCCGCGTCGTTCCCCATCAACAACGACGGCAGCCTGTCGATTTACACTAGCATGACCACCGGAGCCATCACCGGCGACGCACAACTCTTGATTGGAGGTCCGTTCGTTCCCGCGGTGAAGGCCACGTTGCAGATCGCGCCCAACAGTGGTGGAAGCGAGATTTCTTCGCTGACCATTGCTTCGGGCTGCACCCTGGACATCACCAATACGCACGTGATCGTCGATGACGTAACCCCCGCCGTGCAGACATCGATCCTGTCCTACCTGGCCAGCGGCGACAACGGGGGAAACTGGAACGGCACGGGAATCATCAGTTCCACCGCCGCATCGAGTTCAGGACAATACGGCGTCGGTATGGCCGGCGCCGGCGTGGCCTCCGGCCTCACCTCCGGCCAGATCGAAATCGCCTATGCTCTTTACGGCGATACGAACCTCGACGGGGTCGTCGACGGTGACGATTTCACCACCGTCGTATCCAGCCTCGGCAAATCCGTCTCCGGCGGCTGGCAGGACGGGGACTTCAACTATGGCGGCGCCGTGACCGGCAACGACTTCACTCTTTTGGCGAGCAATTTCGGAAAGACAGCCAATGGCACAAGCGTTGTCCTCCCGGGCAGCGACTGGGTTGCCCTCGACGCCTACGAGGCTGCCAACGGCCTTACCATCTCCAACATTCCCGAGCCCGCTTGCACCGGCTTGCTCGTCCTTGCCGGGCTGAGATTCCTCGCTCGCCGCCGACGCAATGCCTGTTCTTCCGCTCCTGCCATCGTGGCAGCCGCCAATTGACGCCAAACTGCCTTTGGCAGGAAGCCATCTCTCTCCCTTGGCGGACGGCCTCAAAATCATATCGGCTCATTAATTGCAAGCTGTTTTTCTATAAATAGTTACGATGAAATCACGCCCCCACAAAAATCGAATCTATTTCGGCACGGCGATTGTTTAGGGACACCATGCGGGAATCGAGGGCAGCATAAATGTTGAATGCCAAGCCTACAAATCGGTTTACCGTGCTTTTGGCCAACGAGCAGGAGGAATGGCACCAGACGATTCGCGGTCTGTTGCAGCCCCAGGGCGTGCAGACGGTATCGGCTCACAGCGGTCGGGAAGCGCTGGATCTGATCGAATCCCTCCCCGTCCACGTTGCGGTGTTGGATGCACAGATGCCCCAGTTGGGCGGCTTGCAGGTGATCCGGATGTTGCGCGAATTGCACAAGGCCACGCCGGCAATCCTGCTCACCAGTCATCTGACCAATTACCTGCTGCGCGAGGCGCTGGGCATGCAGGTGTTCAGCGTCCTGAGCAAGCCGGTGGATTTGAACGTGCTTCTCGACGCCCTGGCCCGCGTGCTCCGGCGATACCACGAGAATCGTTGGCCCGACGATGAATGAAAAATAGCGTGAATTGATAATTGTCAATTATCAATTGTCCATTATAAATTTTTAAGGAGTCCCCCATGCCCAAGCTTCGTCCTCTCGGTGACAAAATCCTCGTCAAGCGCGTCGAGGCGGAAACCAAAACCAAGTCCGGGATCGTTCTTCCCGACTCGGCCAAGGAAAAGCCCAGACGCGGCAAAGTCCTCAGCGTCGGTGAAGGCAAGCGCCTCGACACCGGCGAGCGCGCCCCCGTCGAAATCAAAAAAGGCGACGAAGTCATCTTCGCCTCCTACGCCGGCACGGAAATCAAGCTCGACGGCGAAGAACTCATGATTATGTCCACCGACGACGTCCTGGCCGTCGTCGAGTAGCCCGAATTTTTTTAGCCGCGGCCCCCGGGCCGCGCGTCTTCCGTTCAGAATAAACCATTAGAGGAGTCCACATGGCCGCAAAACGAATCGCATTCGATCAGGAAGCCCGCGAGTCCATCCTTCGCGGGGTTCGCAAGCTCGCCCGAGCCGTCAAAGTCACACTCGGACCCTCGGGCAGAAACGTCGTGCTCGAAAAATCCTTCGGCTCGCCCACCGTCACCAAGGACGGCGTCACCGTCGCCAAGGAAATCGAGCTGGAAGATTCCTACGAAAACATGGGCGCCAGATGGTCAAGGAAGTCGCTTCCAAGACCTCCAGCGTCGCCGGCGACGGAACTACCACCGCCACCGTCTACGCCGAAGCCATCTTCGCCGAGGGAATGAAAAACGTCGGCTCCGGCGCCAATGCCACGCAGATTCAGCGCGGCATCAACCTGGCCGTCGAAGCCGTCGTCGCCGAGCTTCAGAAAATGTCGAAAAAAATCGACAGCAACAAGGAAGTCGCACAGGTCGGCACCTCCAGCGCCAACCAGGACGAGCAGATCGGCAAGATGATCGCCGAAGCCATGACCAAGGTCGGCAAGGATGGCGTCATCACCGTCGAAGAGGGCAAGGCCCTGGACACCACGGTCGAACTCGTCGAAGGCATGCAGTTCGACAAGGGTTTTCTCTCCCCGCATTTCATCACCGACGCCCGCACGCAGGAAGCCGTCCTGGAAGACGCCTATATCCTGATCCACGAGAAGAAGATTTCCTCCGCCCGCGACCTGGTTCCCGTGCTTTCCAAGGCCGCCGACCAGGGCAAGCCCATGCTCATCATCGCCGAGGACATCGAAGGCGAGGCCTTGGCCACTCTCGTGGTCAACAAGCTTCGCGGCACGCTGAAGGTGGCGGCCGTGAAAGCACCGGGCTTCGGCGATCGCCGAAAGGCCATGCTCGAAGACGTCGCCATCGTCACCGGCGGCACGGCCCTCTTCGAGGAACTCGGCATCAAGCTGGAAAACGTCGAACTCAGCCAGCTTGGCCGAGCCAAGAAGATCCGCATCGACAAGGACAATACGACGATCATCGAAGGCGCCGGCGACGAGAAGGCCATCAAGGGCCGGATCGAAGCCCTCAAAACCGAGATCGCCAACACGACCAGCGAATACGACGGCGAGAAATTGCAGGAGCGCTTGGCCAAGCTCTCCGGCGGCGTGGCCCAGATCCACGTCGGCGCGGCCACGGAAGTGGCCATGAAGGAAAAGAAGGCCCGCGTGGAAGACGCCCTGCACGCCTGCCGGGCCGCGGTCGAAGAAGGAATCCTCCCCGGCGGCGGCATCGCCGTGATCCGCGCCGCCGCCAAGGTTTTCGACGCCTTGCGTAAGAAGGCCGACGGTGAAGACATCCGCTCCGGCATCGAGATCGTTCGCCGCGCCCTCGAGGCCCCGATCAAGCAGATCGCGGAAAACGCCGGCGTGGACGGCTCGGTGGTCGCTCAAAAGGTGAAGGAGAGCAGCGAGGTCAATTTCGGCTACAACGCCTTGACGCACGAATACGGCGACCTGATGAAGATGGGCGTGATCGTTCCGACGAAGGTCGAGCGCACAGCCCTGCAAAACGCCGCGAGCATCGCGAGTTTGCTACTGACAACGGATGCGATTGTGAGCGAGATCAAGGAAGACAAGCCCGAGCCGGCCGGCGCCCCCGGCGGCGGAATGGGCGGGATGTATTAAAACCAGATTGGTCCGCAAGGGCCGACTGACTTGTCTTTATGAAGGCCGGCTGGCGATCCCAGCCGGCCATCATCATTTTGTGGACGTATATGAAGTTCTGGCTTGATCTGATCGTCGGTGCGATCCTCGGTGTATTTGCTGATCGCTTATGGGAGCTTGTTGAGAATTGAATCGGGACAGCTCTGAATTTACAACGCAAAAATTCCACCAGAGTGTCCGACCATTACAAAAACCTTCAACAACCCCGCAACAACTGGTACCATTTGATGGGCTACACCTACGGTACCTGGCTGCCCAGCGATCCGCGCGGATTCCGGACACGACATCGCCGCTGACACGTCGATGGCGATTACAAATCGCCGCGGCCACGAGCGAAGTACGACCGGCTTCATGAATATTCAAAATCAGTGTGGTTCCGGTTGTCGGTTCTGGGCTGATATCGCGTTGGCACTGGGATGCGACCTGTGGTGCGAGCACCACAGGCTTTGATGGGAGTGAAATGTGGACAAGACCACTTGTGCAACGCAAAATCCTGCGTGCGTGTCAGACCATCCGCCGAATCTTCAACAACCCTGGAATAACTGGTACCACCTCATGGGCCACACGTACGGCACCTGGCTGCCCGGCGACCCGCGCGGGTTCCGGACACGACATCACCGCCGGCACGTCGATGGCGATTACAAATCGCCGCCGCCACAGGGAAAGTACGACCGGATTTACCAATATGCAAAATCGGTGATGAAGCGGGAGCCGATCTATCTGAATACCGATCAGCGGAGGTTGGCCGTGCGATTTCTGGTCGAATCATTGCAGAGACGGGAGATCGAAGTCGTTATCGCGGGCACGGATTCGGTTCATTTTCATATACTGGCGCGAATTACCGAACGCCGGCCGGACCACTGGATGGGCGTCGCCAAGCGGGAAACGTCGCACTATATGAAGGAGGCTGGGATAGGGGAGATGGGAGGGCTGTGGGGAAGCGGCGGGAAAAGCCAGCCGATTAAAGACCGGGCGCATCAGATTTCGACGGTTAAATATATTTTGGATCATCGGAGCAAGGGGGCGGCGGTGTGGTTTCGTGGAGAAGTGCTTCTGCCTATCAAAGCGTAGGGAGCTTGCTCCCTAGGGGGGATTTTTCGATTGGGAAGTGCGCCCTATGGTGCAAGCACCACAGGGCTTTGGTAAAGAGAGTGTGGGAAACCGTGACGACTCGGCACCTCCAACTTCATCACGCGCAGCGGCCGTTTGAGCCCTTTCGGCTGCTGGTTGCCGATGGGCGATCTTACGAGGTCAGACATCCCGAGCGGCTGGCTTCGCTGCGCACTGGCCGCATGATTTCGGTCGCCACCGACGAAGGCTTTGTGATTCTGGATTTGCTCCTGGTTACTGGGTTGGAAAAGCCAATCCACAAGCGGCGAAACGGCATAAAGCGGCGAGCGTCCTGAAAAAGCCATAAAAGTGGGAAAATGGTGGCGGGAAGTGAACCCAGACGACTCTGAGCTTAAACCGTCGAGTCGGCAGCTAGCCAACGGTTGCCCGTAATGACCCCGCCGACTCCCGTTCAAAGCAATAGCAATTTGTTGTCAAATGAGGCGCGCCAGGGACTGTCAAAAGGATAACCGCGTTGCCATTCAGCGATAAGAGCTTTTACAATAATCAATTATGATGAGAAGACGAGCTATTGGACACTAATTAACAACGCCCAAGCGCCTCAGGTGTCTCATCGCAACCGGCTGATAATTAGTCCGATGCCCGGCCATAGCTGTGCTATAATCCTTTTCCGGCCGTACCCGTCTGTTTCGGCCGTGTCGTTGGCGTTGAGGAGGGCGGAAAATGTGGCGCGGTCGATCTCGTCGACAGCGGGGGACGCAATCCGGTCGGCTACTCAGCCTGGCGGCGCTTGAAGCGCTGGAGCCACGGCGGTTGCTTTCCACGGACATGGTGACGAGCCTGAACGACAGCGGCGCCGGATCGCTGCGGCAAACCATTGCCGGCGCCGCGTCCGGCGACACCATCCAATTCGCTTCCTCTCTTTCGGGCGGAACGATCGTCCTCATCAGCGGGGAATTGGCAATCGGAAAAAGCCTGACGATCGCCGGTCCGGGGGCCAGCAGCCTTTCCATCAGCGGGAGCAATTCCAGCACGATCTTCGCCATATCGGCGGCGACAACTGTGAGCATTTCCGGGCTGACGATCACGGACGGCAATGCCGGCCTGGGCGATGGCGGGGGCATCTACAACGACGGCTCGCTGACGATCAGCAATTGCACGCTCTCCGCGGACACCGCGACCGTCACCGTCGCTACCGGCTTGGGATTCAGCGGCGGCAGCGACGGCGACGGCGGAGGAATCTTCAACGACGCGGCCGGCACGCTCAGCATCACCGGAACCACGATCACTAGCGGGGCGGCCGACGTCGGTGGGGGGATCTACAACAACGGCGGCCAGGTCGCGATTGCCAGCAGCACGCTCTCCAACTCCAGGGCCGAGCAGGGCGCGGGCTTGCTCAATACCGATGGCGGGACGGTGAACATCACCGGCACGACGATTACGGGAAACGATACGATCGAGGAAGCCGGCGGCGGCATCTGCAATGAAAACAGCACCCTGACGATCACGGGCAGCACCGTCTCCAGCAATTTGGCCGTCACCTACGGCGGCGGCATAGCCAACTATGCCGGCGGCACGCTTACAGTGAACTCCACGGTCGTGCAGAGCAATACCGCCGACCAGTATGGAGGCGGAATCTTCAACTTCACCGGGGCCACGCTCACGATCAACAATGGCAGTTCGGTCGCATCGAACACGGCCGACGGTTACTTTGGCGGCGGCCTGTTCAACTACCAGGGCGCCGCCAACATCACCAGCAGCACGTTCAGCGGCAATGCCAGCACCTTCGTCGGCGCCGGGGTGGCGGACTTTGAGGGAACGCTTAATGTGACCGGGGCGACCTTCAGCAGTAACGGCAGCTTCAACGTTCAGGGCGGGGGCGCCCTGTATCTTATCGGCGATACCGTCACCATCGCGTCAAGCACGTTCTCCGCAAATAAAGCCCAATACGGCGGCGCGATTTATCAGGACACAGGCTCATCGCTGGTCGTATCGGCCAGCACTTTGCAGAACAACACGGCGGAGCTTTACGGCGGCGGCGCCGACATCTGCTCAACGGTTTTCTTCTCCAACAGTACCATCGCGGGCAATCAGGCGGTGGCCGGCGGCGGGCTGGTTTCTTTCGGCGCCGTCACCGCCGCGGATACCACGATCGCCGGAAACATCGCCACCGCTCCCAAGGCCGCCGGCGCCGGGATTTTTGTCGATCCCGGCTACACCGCCACGCTTTATAATTCGATTGTCGCCACCAATACCCTGAGCAACCACACCGCCAGCGATATCACCGGCACGCTGGATTACACGCTGGCCAGCGGGCAAACCCCAAGCTCGTACAATCTCATCGGGACCGGAGGCTCCGGGGGTCTGAGCAACGGCGTTCGGGGCAACATCGTCGGATCAAATCCGGAGTTGGGTTCTCTGCAAAACAACGGGGGCCCCACCAATACCATGGCGCTGCAGACCGGCAGCCCCGCCATCAACGCCGGCAGTAACGCGCTGGCGGTTGATTCCAACGGCAACCCGCTGGCCAACGACCAGCGCGGCGCGGGCTTCCCCCGCATCGTGGGCGGCACGGTGGATATCGGCGCCTATGAAGTGCAAACCGTCGGCGGTCCGAATTCTCCGGCGGTGCTTTCCCCCTCGCCGCTGGTTGCGGCTGCGAGCCTGCCGCAGCCCACCATTCATTTAAGCGAGGCCACCGCCACGCCGGATTTCATCGATCTCGGACCGGCGTCGCCCGCAGTTGCCACGGCCAGCAGCGCGCCTTTCACGCCGGCCCAAATCGTAAATGCCTATGGCGTAAACGGCATTTATTTCAACGGTGTTGTCGGCAACGGCGCCGGGCAAACCATCGCGATCATCGACGCCTACAACGATCCGGACATCATCTCCGACGCCAACAAATTCAGCACCCAATTCGGCCTGACGCAATTCAACGGCAGCGGAGAACCCACGCTCACGGTGCTGAGTGAGACCGGCACGACCACCTTGCCGTCCAATTCACCAACGGCGGGCCAATGGGACCTCGAGGAATCTCTAGACGTGGAATGGGCCCACGCGATCGCTCCCGGGGCCAACATCATTCTCTACGAGGCCAGCAGCAGCGCGTCCTCCGATTTGTACACGGCCGTGGCGACCGCGGCGGATACGGCCGGCGTCAGCGTCGTATCCATGAGTTTTGGCACGCCGCAGCTCGACGATTTTTTCGCCGGCGTTAATGAACCGGGAGAAGATTCGACATTCACCACACCGGCGGGCCACGCGGGAGTCACATTCCTGGGCTCCACCGGCGACGGCGGCGCACCGAACGTTGGATATGCCTCTCTTTCACCCAATGTTGTGGCCGTCGGCGGAACCACGCTCGAGATCGGCGCCAACGGAAGCTATCTCGGCGAGAGCGCCTGGAGCGGCGCCGGCGGCGGAGACAGTCTTCAGGAGGCGCAGCCGAGTTATCAAAGCGCGAGCATTAACAACACCGGCCTGCGCGCCACGCCCAACGTCTCCATGGATGCCGATCCTGAAACCGGCGTGTACGTGCTGGATTCTTTTTATAGCGGCTATCTCCAGGTTGGCGGCACGAGCCTGTCCACGCCGATGTGGGCGGCCCTTATCGCCATTGTGGACCAGGGCCGTGCGACTCAAGGGCCTGTCGTCCCTCGACGGTCCCAGCCAGACGCTGCCGATGCTTTACGGTCTTCCCGGTTCCGATTTTCACGACATCCTGACGGGGAACGACGGCTATCCCGCCACTGCCGGTTACGATCTGGCCACGGGACTTGGATCACCCAATGCGGCCCTGCTGGTGCCGGCACTGGCGGGGTATCCGTCAACGGATATCTGGACCGGCACGCAATCCAACGATTGGTACAACGCCAACAATTGGAGTACGGGCGCCGTGCCGCTCGGCACGAACAACGTCGTCATCAACTCCGGCTCCCCGACGGTGAGCGCCGCGTTTAGCATCGAGGTCCTGACCATCAACGGCGGCACGTTGAGCCTGGGTACGAATAGCGGTGCTTCCACCGTCACCTCCCTGACCATTACCGGTTCCGGTGCTTTGAATGTCGCCAATAACGGCCTGTTCATCGACTTCAGCGGTGCCGATCCCGTCTCGACCATCGCCGGTTATCTGACCAGCGGCTACAACGGTGGAGCGTGGACCGGCGCCGGCATCAACAGTTCCGCCGCCGCCACCACGAGCGGATATGCCCTGGGCTATGCCGATGGAAGCGATGGCGTCGTGAGCGGTCTCTCGGCGGGCCAAATTGAAATTAGATACACGCTTTATGGCGACGCAGAACTCAACGGCTCGGTCACCGGTAACGACTTCACCATCCTGAGCAGCAACCTGGGCAAGTCTCTGTCGGGCTGGGACGAGGGCGACTTCGACTACGCCGGCGACGTCAGCGGAGACGATTTCACCTTGCTCGTTTCCAATTTCGGGAAATCCGCCATCGCAGCGGACATTGCCCTGCCGGCCATGAATCTCGCCAGTACCGAAACCACCGTTACCCCGACGACGACGCTGAAGCCCGTCATCCTGGCTCCGCCAAGCGCGAAGATCCTTTCAACAAGGCCGTTTCAAGCCTCGAACGTCTCGTTCCATCCATCAAAAACCCAGCACCGTGGAAGAATCAGGCCGGAAGTGTAAAGCGGAAGTTGACGTTTCAGGATTGAGTCGTGCGCCGGCGGCGCATTAGGATTCCCACACCCGCGAAGAGCAAAAGCGCGGCCGAGCCCGGCTCCGGAACGTCCTGCATGAAGCCGTTAGTGGCCGGGAGCATAAAACCGTTGGCGGCCGCGAAGGCGTCAACCGCGGCCCAGTCGGCGGCGGGCAACTGGATGTCAGCCCCGCTGGCAGTCTTGCCAAGGTTGCCGACCAAGTCGGTGAAGTCGTCGCCGGTGACCGAACCGCTGTACAAGAAATTGCCATCATCCCAGCCCACCGGATTTCCGTTCGCGAGGGTTGACTTGCCCAAGTTGCCTATCACGATTGTGAAGTCGGTACCGGTGACCGAGCCGTCGAGATCTGCATCGCCGAGCAGCGTGTATTTGACTTCGATCTGGCCGGAGGTGAGGCCGCTGACGACGCCTTCGGCTCCATCGGCATAGCCGAGGGCGTAGTCTGAATTTACGGCGGCGGCAGAGGAATCGATGCCCTTCCCGTTCCACGCTCCGCCGTTGTAGCCGGTGGCGAGATAACCGGCGATGGTCGAGATGGGATCGGATCCGCTGCCATAATTGATGATAATATGATTGTTGTTGAGGTCGAGCACGCCATTGCCGGTGATCGACAGCGAAGGCATTTGGGCCAAGCCGGTGTTCGCCGCCAGTTGCAGCGTTCCGCCGGTTATGCTGACGCTGCTGTTGGGCAGCGCGCCGGTGACTCCAACCACCAGAGTGCCGGCACTGACGATCGTTCCGCCGGTGTAGGTGTTGACCGTGGAAAGCGTGAGCGTTCGGCTTCCCATCTTGGTGAGAGAGCCGGAGCCGGCGATGCTGCCGGTGCCGCTGATGGAGTAGTTGCCCGAACTATTGTTGATGGTGATCGTGCCTGGGCGGACCGTGGTGTTCAGCGTGACGGCGTAGTGGCCGTTGTTGCTGTCGTTGAAGGTGACATTAGTGCCATCGGTGTAGAACGTGGCGTTGGTGCCGCTGTTCCAGTTGTTGTTGCCGCCGATGTCCCAGGTCTTTCCATCGCTCGGGCTGGCGCCGCCGGTGTTGTTCCAGGTGAGATTGCCGGGTCCGGAGCCGTAGTTGACGTTGAACGCCTCGCCGGTGGAGTTTAACGAGGTTGGCAACGCGACGACACTGCCGTTTTGGATCATTTCGAAATCATTGGGGCTGAAGTGACCCGAGCGCAACGTCGCTGCCGCCATTCAAGGCCGCCACGTCGTTGGAAAACGTGACGCTGCCGAAGTTGGCCAGGGGCAATATCTGATTGCCGCTAGACGGTGCTTCGGCGATCCATTCGGCCGACGACCGGGCATCATTATTTGAGGTGAACAACGTGTTGCTATAGGACTTGCCGGTGGTCCGATCGCTCAAATCGATATAATAGGCGTAATTTCCGGTTGAGCTTTGGGAGGCCTCATAAGTGATCTCGGCGTTCATCGTGTCGCCCGGATGGACCGTTAAGTTCACCTCCTCTGCGCCGCGGGATAGAATTCGTACCAGGCGAGATAGGTGGCACTTCCCCCACTGGTGATTTCGGTGAGAGTCCCGCACTGCTCGACCGTGGGGTCCGCGCTGCCAGTGGCACCATCGAACCCGATCCAGTCGGCGTTGTAGGCCGTTCCGGAGGAAGGAGCTTGCACCCCGGGAATCACCCACGTGGAGGAGATATCGGTGAACGCATTTGGCGAGGATGCGAGGGCGTAATAGCCGGCCCAGTTGTTGGAAGCGGACAGCGTGTTCTGGGCCGCCATCGCGCCCAAGCCAACATTGGTCGCTCCAAAAATAATCGGCGCAAATCCAAGACAGGCAACCCTCTTCCGCCGCATCTCGCCTCCATCGCTAAGGCAGATTATTCACCGGGAGCATACTATCGTCAACGTTAATCTTAAGTGAATTAGGTGCTGAAGCGGTCACAGCCTTTGTCCAACCTCATTTAGGTGTGGTTGTTTATTACGTTTATGCGTCCAAGTCCTGTGCGATTCGGCTGGAATCCCCAAATCGCCGCCGTTACCGCCAGCGAAACACCCCAAGGATGTTCGAGAAATCATCGGTCCAAACGCTGTTTTTCGAGGCCTGCGGAAGCAACTTCCATCGCGGATCCTTCCGCAGTGCCGCCAGCGCTTGGCCGGATTTTGCTGCGATCACCCATTGTGACGGCGACTTTCCCCCGGCCGCCTGCCGCGGACTGACGTCCAGATCGTTCCGGTACATCCCCACGCACCCGGCATCGGCAACCAGCGCGGAGCAAACCGGCAGCAGATCGAGATACATATTGGAAACGTGAATCGCCAGAACGCCGCCGTCGGCCAGCTTGTCGGTGTAAATCCGCATCGCCTCTCGCGTGAGGAGATGAACCGGGATCGCGTCGCCGCTGAACGCATCGAGAACCAGGACATCGCACGAATGGCTGGGCGCATCTCGCAGCGTCAGCCGCGCATCGCCCATGACGATGCGAATCCGGGCGCCCGATTTTCCGCCGAGCGGAGAAACGAAAAATATCCCGAATCCTCGGCCACCCATCGAACGGCGGGATCGATCTCATAATAGGTGAGTTGGGTGTTGTCATCGGCGTAAGCGGCCAGGCTGCCCACGCCCAGGCCCACGACCGCAATTCGCTTTGCCTCTCCCGCGGCCAATCGCTGAGACAAGAGTTGTCCGATCGGGCCGGTGCGATGGTAATACGTCAGGGCGATCGTCGGCTCGGAAGGCATTGCGCTATGGGCGCTGACGAATTGCCGGCCATGCACGGTCGTGCCGTGGTATAGATCGTTGAACGGCCCGTCTGGGTTACGGACGACACGGTGAATTCCAAAGAAGCTGCGTCGAACGGCCAAAACCTCCCCGTTTGCCGCGTCGATCCCGGCGACGAAGAAGAGCGCCGCCAGCGCCGCCAAGAAGCGCGGCCGCCGCCGAATCGCCGCGCCCGCCGCCATGACCGCGACTCCCAGCACGATCATCCGCAATGAAATCGAGTCGCGGCCGAGGATTGCCGTCATTCCGCGCGGCATTCCCCAGGCCAGCGCGAACACGCCAATGGGCCAAATCACGTCGAAGGCTCGAAGAGTCCATCGGCCGCCGGCAGCGACCGATTTGGTCCTGGGACACAGGGCGCATGCCGCCACGAGTGCGATCGGATATTCCGCGGCGCTGTGGAAAATAAGCGGCGCCGCCAGGGCGTTGAACAATCCGCCCAGGACGCCGCCGAGCGACATCGTCAGATAGAAATCCGTGAGCCGGCCGACGGAGGGGCGGTCCTTCGCCAGTTCCCCGTGACAAACCATCGACGACACAAAAAGCGCCGCGAGGTGCAGGGCCAGAACCATCCAAACCGGTTGCCCGACCCGGCCCAACATGAACAAGGCAACCCCCAGCACGACCACTGGCTGCAAACGGATCATGATCCGGTGAGGCACCAGTGGCCGCGAAGCGAACACCAAAATGAAGCTCAGCAGGTAGAGCGCCAGTGGAACGATCCAGAGCAGCGGCACGGCGGCGATGTCCGTGGTGATGAAAGTCGTCGTTCCGAGCAGAAGGCTCGACGGAATCATCGCGAGCAATATCCAGCGCAAACGCCGATACGCGGTGATTTTTTCGACGGCAAGCAATCGGCCGGCTTGCCGCCCTGGTCCGACGAAGAGCGCGCAACATCCCACGAGGGCGATCAGCCCGAAATACCCGCTCGACCAAAGCCGGCTCTGATCCGCCAGGTGCATGAGCGGTTCGATGAGCGTCGGATATCCGAGCAGGGCGACCATGCTTCCGAGGTTGCTCGCGGCATAGAGAAAATAGGGATCGGCGCCGGCCGGATGACCCGTGGAGGAAAACCATCGCTGTAAAACCGGAGCGGTGCTTGCCGCCGCGAAGAAGGGCAGCCCAACGCCGACGGACAAGACCGCCAGCAGCCAGAAAATCGGATTCTGCCCGGCCGGCGGTTGCCATCCGTGCGGAATCGCCACCGGCAGCGCAGCGGCCACGGCGATGAGCACGATCAATTGCACTCGCGCCTGCCGCCGGACGCCGAGCCATTGGATCGACCAATGTCCGTACGCGTATGCCGCCAGCAGCAGGGCCTGGAAGCTGACCATGCACGTGTTCCACACCGCCGGCGACCCGCCAAGCAGCGGCAACACCATCTTGGCAAACATCGGCTCAGCCAGAAAGAGCAATCCCGAGCTGCAAAACAGGGTGAGGCAAAACAGCGGCACGATCAGCGGCTGAGCGATCGCGCAGCGAAACACGCGCCCCCGGCGCACGCAAGAGCGATGCGTCTGCTGACCCATCAGTCACAACTGATATATCGGCCAAATACCCCTTGGAATTGGCAAGCGGCCAGCCGAGCTAAATCGGCTGGCCGCATAGTGCGCTCTGATCCGCGAATCAGCGAAAAAACGCCGCTTACGCCAGCGTTCCCAATTCCATCTCGTGCAGTCCTTTGCCGGTGGGGACCATCGGATACACGTGTTCGTTGGGCTCGACGCGGAAATCGACGACCACCGGGCCGTTGTGGTCGATCATCTCCTTGACGATCTTCGGCACGTCCGCTTTGTTCTCGCAGCGGATTCCGCGAATGCCGAATGCCTCGGCCACCTTCGCGAACTGAGGATTCTTCATCTCCGCGTGGCTATAGCGACGCTGATAGAACAGGTCCTGCCACTGCTTGATCATTCCCTGGAAATCGTTGTTCAGGATCGCGACCTTCACGGGAATGTTGTATTCGGCAACCGTGGCAAGCTCCGCCAAGGTCATTGAAAAGCTGGCGTCGCCGTCGATGTCGATGACGAGTTTGCCGGGGCTTCCAAGCTGGGCGCCCATGGCGCTGGGCAGGCCGTAGCCCATCGTCCCCAGCCCGCCGCTGGTGATCATCTGCCTGGGATATCGCCAGCGATAGAACTGCGCCGCCCACATCTGGTGCTGGCCCACGCCGGTGGTGATGATCGCGTCGCCGCCGGTCTGGCGGTTGATCTCCTCGATTACGTACTGCGGCTTGGCCGTCGGGCTGTCATCGTGGTAATGGAACGGATACCGCTGCTTCCACGCATTGATCTGCGCCCACCAGGCGTTGCGGTCGCGGTGTTCGATCAGCGGAAGCATCACCTCCAACGATGCCTTGGCGTCGCCCACCACCGGGACGTCCACATCGACCGTTTTGCTGATGCTGCTGGGATCGATGTCGATGTGAATGATCTTCGCCTTGGGCGCGAACGCGGCCAGGTTTCCGGTCACCCGATCGTCGAACCTCGCGCCGATGCTGATGAGGCAATCGGAATCCTGCACCGCATAATTCGCCGTCGCCGATCCGTGCATTCCCAGCATGCACAGGCTGCGCGGGTCCAACTCGTCGAAGGCCCCAAGACCCAGCAGCGTTGTCGTGCAGGGAATGTTGCCTTTTTCAGCCAGCTTTCGCACCGCGGGAGAGGCCCCGCTGATGATCGCGCCGCCGCCGACGTAAAGGATCGGCCTTTCGCTGCGGTTGATCAATTCGGCGGCTTCCTGCACCTGGCGCGCATGCGCCGCCATGTAGGCGGTCTTTCGTTTCTGAATGTGCGGCCGTGGCGCATCCTCCACCTCTCGGGTGCAAATGTTGGCGGTGACATCCTTGGGCAGATCGATCAGCACCGGTCCGGGCCGGCCGCTGGTCGCCACCAAAAACGCCTCGTTGATGATGCGCGGAAGCTCATGCACGTCCTTGACGAGATAATTCCACTTCGTGCATGGCCGGGAAATCCCGGTCACATCCGCTTCCTGGAAGGCGTCGTTGCCGATGAACCTCGTGGCCACCTGCCCGCTGAAGACCAGGACCGGGATGGAGTCGAGTTGCGCCGTCGCCAGCGGCGTGATGGTATTGGTCGCGCCGGGTCCGCTGGTGACGACGCAAACGCCCGGCTTGCCGGTCGCTCGCGCATACCCGTCGGCACAATGCCCGCATCCCTGCTCGTGCCGATTCAGGATGAATTTCGCCGGAGATCTATAGAGCTGATCGAATACCGGCAGGATCGCGCCACCCGGATATCCGAACATCACTTCCACTTTGTGCTCCTGGATCAGCATCTCGTGGAAAATCTGGGCTCCCGATTTGCCCTTGTATTTGGCCTTGGAATCCGCCGCCGTCGTGGTCACCTTTGCGTCTGTATGAAGCGTTGCCATGGGGTTCTCTCAGTTGTAATCAATTATCAGGATGAAAATAACGCTGAAGTGGGCCGGCTGCGCCAGTACCGCTGGCCGCGGCGCCGGCCTATCGTACGACGACCGTAAGCTGCCGGAGAATGGGAATCGACCTCGCCATAACGCCCAAAATCCTACGATATTCAGACCTTATCGTCAATCTTTTTAATATTGCTTAGATTTCAGCCGAATTCGGCGATAAATCGCACAAATCCACGTCTATCCCCGGCCGGCGGATATGAGCGGCCACCGCTTCCGCCGCGGCAAAATCGTCCGCCAACGTAAAGAGCGTGCTGCCGCTGCCGCTCATGCGGACGATCCGTCCGATTTGGCGCTCGAGGCGCTGCCGCAACTCACCCAACTCCGGGCAGAGTGAAAACGCGGGCGCTTCCAAATCGTTTTTCAGCCACGGCAACAATTCTTCCGCCGGCAACTGCTGCCATGCCTTCCAGTCGGGCTGCCGTTCAATCGCCTCGCTCGATCCCAATTTCATTTCGTCGAATCGCCGGTAAACCGCCGGAGTGGACATCGAGAGCTTGGGGAAGACGAGCACCGCGAACTTCGCCAGGGGACGGCCGATGGGCGTCACGCGCTCGCCGCGGCCGGCGCAGACGCTGCTCGGGCCATGCAGGAAAAACACCACGTCGCTCCCCAGGGTGGCGCCGATTTCCGCCAGGCGGCTCGTCGAATGATTCAGGCCCCACAACTGGTTGAATCCTTGCAAAGCGAAGGCGGCGTTGGAACTTCCCCCGCCCAGCCCGCCGCCCATGGGGATTTTCTTATGCAACGTCACGTCGGCCCCCATGTGCGGGCCTCGCAGCGCCTCGGCCGCACGCACGATCAGATTCGATCCATCCACGGGAACGTCGGGGCGATCGCATCTCAGCCGCACGCCCGGCTCTCGCTTCGCCTCCATCTCGATCGTGTCATACAATCCCACCGTGCACATCCAACTCAGCAGGGGATGGAATCCATCCGCTCCCGGCGGCCCGACGCGCAGGTGCAAATTGATCTTTGCCGGCGAAAGTATCCGCATTCCGAATCGCCTTATTTCCCGCGGTACAGCCCTTTTTCACAGCTCACCGCAAAGCCCTCCACGCAGGCCTTCAAATCCTCCCATTTCTGGCGAATCCGGTCGGCCTCCTGGGCATCCACCTGGTGGTCGTCTTCCATCGAAGCGTTCACGGCGTCCAGCAACTCGCTGAAATCGCGCACCATGGTGCGCGTTTCGTCGAAGATGGTCGCATCCGGGCTCTTGCGAAGATCGGGAACCGGATTGACGGCGAAAAATCCGCCCGCCTCGTTGCACAGCCATCGGATGAGGCGAATGTCCTTAGTCAGCAGATACATCTCCCGAACGCGATCCAGCGGGTTCTTGGCCCCCGATGCCTCGCTTTCCACATGCTCCCCAGGGGACTCGCACCATTTGTAAACCAGCGCCGCCGAAACCTTCAGGCCCGCCGCCACCGCTTTCACGCCCAAATCATCGACCGCGCTGCGAATGACTTCGTACGATTTCATGACCGGAATTGTAGCGGCCGGCAACCGGCCGTATATTGGCGCCGGGTCGTTTTTTGTGCGGTGGGCAAAAAGAGCCCGCCGCGCCGCCGTGGGGCTCTGCGAGAGAGCCCTGGAGGAAAATATGTCTTCTCGATCAGTCGGCTGCTGCATCTTCGGCATCTTCTTCTTTTGCTGCCTACCCGTCGCGGCGGCGGACGTTCCATCCACCCAACCAGCTGGTCCCAAGGATGCATTCAAGCAATTCACGATCGATCTGTGGGAGGGGGATTCCGACGATCTGGCGAATCTCTGCGCCGCAAAGCAGGACGATTCCCGCGCCTTGGTGCAAGAATTTCAGGCGATTGCGACAGCCATCCGCCATCTCAAGGGCGCGTCGGCGAAAAAATTCGGGCTGGATTCCGTCGAAATGGTCATGCCCCAGATGGCCACGCCGGGCAGCGTCGATGGTATGATGGAAACCGACCAGGCCGATAAAGCCATGCTCAGCGGATTCGAAGCCGGGTCCATCCAGATGATCAAATCCGACGGACAGTGGAAGCTGAACATGGATTGGCTTCGCCACAGTCCCGAACTCCCATCATCGGGCGATTATTTCAAGCAATTGGCGCAGGCCATCCAGCGCACGGCGGACGACATCAGCAGCGGCAGGCTCTCTTCGCCGCAAGCGGCCGTGGAAGCGCTGCGAGCGCGGCAAGACGGGATTCCCGACAGACTCCGCCGCCACCGAGCCGACGACCCAGCCATGACATGGCGCAGACCAAGCGGCAAATCCGATCGCTCCTGGCCGATGCCGGCGCCACGCCGCGCCACCGTCTGGGCCAGAATTTCATGATCGACGGCAATCTGATCCGCATCGTTGCCGATGCCGGGATGATCGCGTCCGGCGATCTGGTCATCGAAGTTGGCCCCGGCACCGGGACGCTCACGGAAGAACTCCTGTCCAGGGCAGAGGTCCTGGCCGTGGAAATCGACCACGCGCTGGCGGAACTGTTGCGCCAGCGGTTTGCCTTGGCGGGAAATTTCGAGTTGATCGAGGGCGATGCCCTGGCCGCCAAACATGCCCTCGATGATCGCCTCCTCGATTCGATCCGGCGGGCCAAATCGGCCGGGCGGACCGTTCGACTCGTTTCCAATCTTCCCTACAACATCGCCTCGCCGCTTCTGATCGAATTGCTGATCGCCGGCGTTGACGTGCTGGCGTGCACGGTGCAGAGGGAAGTCGCCGGCCGCCTGCGCGCCGCGCCGAATTCGTCCGATTACGGCACGCTGTCGATCATGGCTCAGCTTCTTTCGCGGGTGGAAATGCTGCGAACCCTGCCCCCGCAGGCGTTTTGGCCCAGGCCAAAGATTGATTCGGCGCTGGTGCGGCTGACGCGCGAGGATCGTCTGGGAGACCGCACGGCCGAGCTCGGCGCTTTTGTCCGGCGCATCTTTTCCGCGCCGAAAAACGCTTCGCAACGCCGTGGCACTGGCCAGCGACGATGCGGACAGACTGCTCGCCTCCGTCGGCATCAGCCCGACGGATCGTCCTGAATCGGTTTCGCCCGAGGGTTTTCTACGGCTCTTCAGAGCATTTTCAGAAGCGATCTAGCGGCTCACCCTTTTTAATCCAATATTTAACCGCGGAGCACGCGGAGATCGCTGAGAAGACACGAGAAGAAATTCGTTTTTGTGTTTCTTCTCCGCGTTTGTCTCTGCGCACTCCGCGAACTCCGCGGTTAAATTAAACTCTGATATCAAACCTCGTCAATTCGCCGACGCTTGCCGGGCCAGCAAACTCGGCGGAAGAATGCTGGCCATCACCGACGTGTTGACCTTCGACTCATCCACCGCCAGCGCATCCGTCGGGTCGATCACCCGAAGGCTCAACTGCGGATCGTCCGTCGGCTGACCGTTCACGCCGATGAACTGGCCCATCAACCCCGTGATCTTGGGATCGCTGGTCCGGATGTAAATCTCCGTTCGGCCGGTGGCCGGATCGACCAGCCGGTACAGGGTTCCGCCGCCCACCTGCAAGCTCGAAGGTTGAAGCTGTCCGACGGCCACGAAGACCTGGATTTGAGACTGCTTCAATCTTTCGGCCAACTCCTGCTGCTCGGCCTGAAGCGCGAGCTGCCTGGCCTGGGCCAGCTTCTCCAACCGCTGAATTTCCACGAGTTTTGCCTTGTTATCCAACCGCGCCTTCAGCGTCGCAATACGAATGTTAACCACGCTCTTGAGTTCATCGGAAAGTGTCGCGCTGTTGGCGATCGTTTGATACTTGCCCATCAATTCGTCCACCGGCTGGGAATTCAACGGCTGCTTGCTGATCTGGGCAAACGTCGCTTCATCTTGAGCGAACAATTCCTCGTCGCTGGGGGGTGGGGGGGCAGCGGCCATTTGCGCCGGCCGCGTCGCCGGCGCCGCCGCCACGGATGATGGATTGGTCGTCGGCGATGCCGCCGCCTGAGACGGCGAGGTTGTCGGCGTGCGGGTCAAAATGGTTCCGTCGATCGACGAGCCACTATCCTTTGCCGCGGGTTTTTGATTGTCCGCCGTAATCGAATCGGGCTTCGCCGCGGGGGACAAAGGCGTGGCGCTGGTCGGAGTGGAAGTGTCCGCAACCGCCGGCCGCGCGATCGTCACGTATTGCTTATTGATGTACAGATACGCCCCGGCGGGGGGTTTGATCTTGAGGTATTCATCTTCCTTGCCGACGATCTCCACCGGTTCGCCGCTGTTCAGTCGCGTTTGCACGGTGGTCTTCATCGCATTGACGAGGCTGCCGGCGCGAATGTTCACGTCGTTGCGATTGATCTTGCCGCCGCTTCCGTCGGCGCTTTTGTCCACGAAAACCGCGCCGACGTATGAGAAGCTGTTGTCCGGCGGGAGGATCTTCAACCAGTCGAATTTGATCCCCACAACGGTGACCGCCGCGCCCTTGGCCAGCGTCTGCGTGGGATAATATCCCTCGCCCGGTCCGCTGCGGACGTAGACCGAATCCACGTTGACAACTCCGTCGATCTGGTACTTGGAATTGGCGACATCCGGCTGGGGAACGGCGTCCTGTGCAAGCGCGCCCGCGGCGGGAACGATCGACAACGCGATGGCTACGAAAAGCGTTCGGAAAGACATTGCAGCACCTCCATGTGCGAGTGGGCAATCCATTAACCGGCCGCTCAAATTGCGTCCGGCAGAGTTTTCTTGCTGTTAGAACATATCGTCCGCCGCGCAAAAGTAAAGGGGTCCACAAACCCCAACTCGCTTTATTGCCCAGCAAGGGCAGTGCCAGGGGATTACGATTGGCACTGGGCCACTTCTCGCAATCGATCGATGAACGTCTTCCCGAGCTTCTCGGCGCGCTCCGGTGGAATGATCGCCGGGCGATACGTCAATCCCACCGACAGTCCCTTGCCCAGCGTCGTCGTGGTGAAAACCAGGGGGGTCATCGGCCCGGTGGGCGCCACGCGAAGGTAATCCAACAGGTGGCTGCCGTGATATTTCGCGGGCCAGCACCGATTGAGATTGACGTTTGAGTTCGCTCCCGCCAGCGAGACGCGCTTCCGATAGAGTTCGATCATGCCGTCGCGCGACAGATATTTCCCCGCGATCAGCCCGACCAACATTCGGAAGCTGCTCGCCAGCGGCAGTCCGCCGAGCTTCTGGTTACGGGTCTGCCTCGCCACCGAGGCCAGCAGGGCTTGCCAATCCCCCAGATGTTTTGCCCGGCCGCAAATGCTGGTGAATCCAAGCAACAGATCGAAAACGTCGTTGAGCGGCCGATCGGCGCTGGGCCGCAGATCGACGATCGTGCCCACTGCCAGATCGCGACGGCGCAGCCTCCGGAGCACGGGCACGTGTTGGTTGCAAACTTGGGCGATGGCGGCGAGGAAGACATCGTTCACGGTCGCCCCGGCCTGTCGTGCGGTGACGCAGAGTCGATCGATCAATCCCTCCGGCGCGTCGAACAGTGCAAATCGCTCGGACATATCCCGGAATTTCTCCCGGTCCTCGATGCGCCGGATGCGCCGGAACTGGCAGTGCCATCGCAGCGACGACATCAGCGCCTCGGCGGTGCGGTAGCCGTCGCGATGAGGTCCAAAGAGCGACAAATATCCGCCGGCATGGATTCGCACCGGACGTTTCGCCGCCGCCGGAGGATCGAATTGGCGCACGAACCATTCCCGCATGAGCATGCGGATCGACGCGCTGTCGGCCACCCAATGCTGGTAACAGACTCCCATCCAGAAATACCCGGCTTTCTGAAGGAGAAACGGCCGAAACGGAACGCCGCCGAACGCCTCGAACGGCCGATTCATCTCCTCGGAAATCCACCGATCCAATTCCGTGCCCTCGGGGCAGCGCACGACGCCGTGCGTGATCGCCTCGCCATTGAGGCATCGGTAATGATAGGAGTTTTCCGAAATGCACAGCGCCCCAAGATTCAGGGCTTGGAGCGCTTCGATCCAGGCGCTGCGTGAAGCCGCGAGGTCCGCTTGCCCACGAACCTTGATGACCTGCGCTGCGTTGTACGGATGGAGCCGATCCCATTGACGCGCCAGCTGCTGGAAGACGTTGAATTTTGCCGTGCGACTTTCGCGCCAAACCGGGCGCGAATCGGCTTGCGCTGGCGCGCCTGCGGCGTCCAATGGGTCATTCGATCCGGTTCCAATGGCGAATTCAACATGTTGCGCCTGATGATCTGCCGCGCTACGATGCTTCGGATGCCGGGCGTGTCGCCCTGTGGACGCGGTCCCGCGCCGCATCCCATTGGGGTCCGCCGGGCGGAACCTGAATCCAGATCATGTCGGCGTGCCGGTCATCCGCTTCACGCAATGCCGCGTATAGCCGCCGCGCATATTCCGCGGCATCGGATGGCAATTCCACAATCGCGTCGCGATCGGCCCACTGCGGCAGCACTCGCGCCAAATCCGAACCATGAATTATCAGGAATATGGCTTTTCTGCCAAGTCGATGTTCAAAAAAAGTCGGGAAGAGACGTTCGTCGCCCCGCTCAATCCGAAAAGCCGGCGTAACCGGAGCATAGTGAATCGCCTGCTGGCCGGGGCTTTTCGCCGCTGATGATGTCCCCCCCGCGGGATTCGGCGACTCGACGGGACCGACGATTTCTTCCAGCCGCCCGCGCCCAACGCCGCCCAGACGAAGGATGCCGGGCCTTGACGAAGTCAGGTCGATGACCGTGGATTCAATCCCGACGCGGCAAGGCCCGCCGTCCAGGATCAGGTCTACCGCATTCCCCAGGCCCTGCCGGACGTGATCGGCGGTTGTGGGGCTCACGCGGGTGGACCGATTCGCGCTGGGCGCGGCCACGGGACCGTCAAATTCGCGCAACAGTTCGCTCGCCAGCGGATGGTCGGGGCAGCGGATCGCCACGGTCGCCAAGCCCGCCGTGACCGCAGGCGCGATTTGCGTTCCCTTTGGCAGAATCATCGTCAGCGGTCCGGGCCAGAAGGCTCGTGCCAGACGTTCGGCCGATTCCGGCCACGCTTCCACGTAACGCTTGGCCACGGCTTTATCCACGACGTGGACGATCAGCGGGTTGGTCGCAGGCCGGCCCTTCGCGACGAAGATCTTCGCCACGGCCTCGGAATTGGTTGCGTCCGCGCCGAGGCCGTAGACGGTCTCGGTGGCGAAGGCCACCAATCCTCCGCGCCGCAGAACTTCAACGGCCTTACGAATGTCCGCGCGCTGCTGGCTGGGCATTAAGCATGATCTTAATGATGATCGTCGTGGTGGTCACCATGATCGTCATGGTGGTCACCATGGTCGTCGTGATGGTCCCACCCGCCGTGATCGTCGTGGCCCCCCACGACGCATCCGGGCATGTACGTCAAAAAAAGGATCAAGCCCAGCAGAAAAATGGCGATTTGCATGGTCATTCGCATGATAACTCTCCAAATAAGAACCTAAACCAAAAAGCCACCGGCCCGGAATCCGCAACTCCCCCAAACGCCTATCCGGGGCGATTACTCTTTCGATTCAGTGAAACCCTGTTCCTCCAGCCAGCGAATGGCCTTAGGACCATCCGCGCATATAAGGAAAACCTCCTGCACGGTGCCGGTTCCGACATATAGACACTTCAGCCCGGCGGCCGTTTGGTATTGGAATTTGAAGCTCGGGGCGCCTTTTCCTCGCCGGACCTTGATCCGACCGGGAACGATTCGCGAGACGAACGGACATTGTGCGACGATTCGATCCAGAATCGCATCCAGTCCCGCCACGCGCCCATGCTGCCGTTTGATCCGGCCGAATTTCATGATCGAGATATTAGAATCGATTTGTCGCGGATACAAAGTTTAGCCGCGACCCGAAGGGGAGCGTATTCTTTGGATCGGTTATCATGCCCCGCCTATGCATTCCACCACCCTCGAGCAATCGTTGGTCGCGGCGATGCGGCATCAGCAGGCCGGCCGATTGGACCAAGCGGAGAATCTCTATCGCGGGATTCTGGCGCGACATCCGGATTCGGCTGATGCGCAGCATCTCCTGGGGGTCCCTTGCGCTCAGCGCGGGCGGAATCAGGAGGGCGTGGAATTGATTCGCCAGGCTATTTCGCGCCGCCCCCAGGTGGCGGGATTTCATGCAAACCTCGGTCATGCGCTCTTGGCGGCCAAAAGCATTGAGGAAGCGGCCAAGGCATTTCGGGATGCGGCGAGGCTGAATCCGAAAGACGCGGAATTTCAATTGCAACTGGGGACTTCGCTGAAAGAAATCGGGCGGCTGGATGAGGCGGTAGCCTGCGCCCGGCAGGCATTGACGCTTAATCCCAAGTCGGCCAAGGCACAGTATCTTCTGGGCGCGGTCTTGCAAGGCCAGGGCGAACTGGAGGGGGCGGTGGAGGCCTATCGGCGCGCTGGCGCGCTGGAGCCGAATTCCGCGCCGGCCCAAAACCATCTGGGCAACATTTTTCGCTCAATGCGCCGCCTGGACGATGCGATCGGTTGTTACCGCCGCGCCCTGTCCCTCCAGCCGGATCTTGCCGACGTTTGGGCGAACCTTGCAAACACGACGCTCAAAAACGGCGAACCGGCCGAAGCCATCGATTGTGCCAGGAAGGCGCTGGCCATCCGGCCGGATTTCGCGGAAGCGATCTCCGTCCTGGCCGATGCGCTGCGGGAAGCGGGGCGCATGGACGAGGCGATTGCCGAGTATCAAAAGGTAATCGCCCTTTGGCCGGACTCGGCGGAAAATTACAACAATCTGGCGGTGGTGCTGTGGGGTCGAGGGCGGTTGGACGAGGCACTGGCCGCGATTGACAAAGCGGTGGCGTTGCGGCCGAATTGGGCGCCGCTTTGGAGCAACCGCGGCGGCCTGCTTCGGGGCCTGAACCGCCCTCGCGAGGCCATCGCCGCGATCCGCCATGCACTGCAAATTGATCCTGATTCCTTCGAGGGCCATTTCAACCTCGCCAAGAATCTGATCGACATTGGGCAGCTTGATCAGGCGATGAAATCGGCCCGGCGGTGCGTGGAACTCAACCCTCATGCAAGCGAAGTCCGCAACACCCTGGCCAATGTTTTCAAAGAAAGGGGCCAGGTGGACAAGGCCATCGAAGAATTCGACCGAGGCTTGGAATTGCAGCCCGACAATGCGGTGATCCACAGCAACCGCCTCTACACGCTCTATTTCGACACCCGTTGCAGCCCGGCCGAATTGCTCGCACAGCACCATGCCTGGGCGGAGCGGCACGCCCATCCGCTCAAGCCGTTGATCCGACCGCACGAAAACGATCGCGATCCCAATCGACGCCTTCGGATCGGTTACGTTTCGCCGGACTTCAATGCACATCCGGTCGGCCGATTTATTCTGCCTCTCCTGTCCGCCCACGATCACCAGCAATTTGAAATCTACTGCTATGCGTCGGTTCAAAAGCTCGACACCTTCACGTCCCGCATCCAAAGCCACGCAGATGTCTGGCGAGACATTCTTGCCCTGACCAATGACGAAGCCGCCGAACTTATCCGCGAGGATCGCATCGACATTCTGGTCGATCTGACCATGCACATGGCCAAGAACCGGATGCTGTTATTTGCCCGCAAGCCCGCGCCGGTGCAGGCAACCTATCTGGCCTATGCCGGCACCACGGGTCTGGACACGATCGACTATCGCATCACCGATCCCCATCTCGATCCCCCCGGTTCATCCGACGAGTATTACACCGAGCGCTCGATCCGCCTGGCCCAAAGCTACTGGTGCTACGAGCCGCCGATTGAGTCGCTGGAGATGACTCCGCTGCCCGCGGCCACGAAGGGTTTCATCACCTTTGGCTGCCTCAACAATTTCTGCAAGATCACCGCCGAGGCGATTCAAACCTGGTGCCGCATCCTTAGCGCCGTACCCAATTCCCATCTCCTGCTGCACGCGGCCGCCGGCAGCCATCGCGATACGGTTCGCCAAAAACTTTCCGATTACGGAATCGACCCAAACCGCGTGAGCTTCATGGGCAAGATTTCCTTGCCGCAATTCATGCAACAGTACCAAACCATTGATATCGGCCTCGATCCTTTCCCGTATGTCGGCGGCACCACCACTTGCGACGCGTTATGGATGGGAGTCCCCGTAGTCACGCTGCGCGGCCAGACCGCCATCTCCCGCGGCGGGGCGAGCATCATGACCAACATCGGCCTTCCCGAGTTGATTGCGGAATCGCCGGAGCAGTATGTTCGCATCGCCGTCGAACTGGCCGCGGACCTGCCGCGCTTAACTCATCTGCGAAGTGATTTGAGAGAGAAAATGCGCACCTCGCCGCTGATGGATGCCCCTCGGTTCGCGCGTGATATGGAAGCGGCTTATCGCCAGATGTGGCGAAATTGGTGTCAAGGCATTCAATAGCCGCTTTTCATCTTCGCCGTGTTGACCTACGATTTCGCACAAGGAGTCACTCATGGAAAACGCGTCGTTGAAGATCGGCCAGCCGGCGCCCGATTTCGAGCTGATGAATCAGGATAAGAACAAGGTGAAGCTTTCGGATTATCGCGGGAAGCGAAAGGTAATCCTGCTCTTTTATCCGATGGATTTCAGCCCGATCTGCACGCAGGAGCATTGCACGTTCGGGCCGGAGCTTGGACGCATCGCCAAGGATGACCAGACGGTTGTTTTCGGCGTGAGCTGCGACAGTCCGTTTTGCCATGCCGCCTTCCGCAAGCAATATGACATTCCCTACGATCTGCTTTCGGATCCAACCCGGCGGATGGCCAAGGCGTACGGCATGTGGGCCGGCGAAGAGCCGTACAACTCCACCAAGCGGGGCACGGTCATCATCGCCAAGGACGGCAAGGTTGCGTTCGTCAAGGAGCAGCCGATGAAGGGCCCACGCACCGTGGACGCGCTGGAAAGGGCGTCGCTGATCGCCGATGAACTGGCCAATCGCGCCGACGAGTTTGGCGTGAGCGTGTAGGGAAATTCCTATTGCCTATTTCCTATTGCCGATTGAAGGAAGGCACAGACGCAATGGGAAATAGGCAATAGGAAATAGGCAATAATCCAATGCGAATCGGGCCAATCCATCTATCCTCTCCCTTCTGCCAGGCCGGCTTGGCCGGCTACAGCGATCGCGCGATGCGGCTGGTGGCTCGGCGGCGGGGTTGCGGCTACGCCGTCACCGAAGCCCTTCTCGATATCACTCTCTGCAACGGCGGCGAGGGATTGCGAAAATCCATCGACATCAACGACGAGGACCATCCCATCGCCGGGCAAATCATCGGCAGCGCGCCGGATGCCATGTCCCAGGCGGCGGCGATCCTGGCCGGCGCGGGATATGACGTGATCGACCTGAATTTCGCCTGCCCCGTGAAGAAGATCAAAAACAAGGCGCGCGGCGGGCACATGTTGCTCGACGTGCCTCGCGCCCTGGCGGTCATGAGAGCGGTGCGCGATCGCCTGCCCGATCGGCCACTAACCGTCAGCCTCCGCCGGGCGTTCGATGATTCGCCGCAGGCGGAGGATCGCTTTTTTGAGATCATCGAAACCGTCTGGTCGCTCGGCTTCGTTGCCGCCCGCGTTCACGCCCGCACCGTGGAGCAGAAATACATCGGTTCGGCCCGTTGGCCGTTCCTGGCCGAGGCTGAAGCGGCGATACCCGGCGAAAACCATCTTCGGCAGCGGCGACGTGTTCACCGCCGCCGACGCCGTGCGAATGTATCGCCAGACCGGCGTCGATATGGTTTGGATCGCCCGAGGGGCCATCGGAAATCCCTGGATTTTCCAGAATTCAGCCCGGCTGCTGCTCGACCCCGCAGTCGAGATTCTTCCGCCGACAGTTCAACAGCAGCGGGATGCGCTGACTGAGCATTTTCAAATCGCGGTGGAGATTCACGGCGAATCGCTGGCCGCGCGGCGGATGCGGAAAATGGGGATCAAGTACAGCCGCTTCCATCCCGTGGCGCGCGAGGTAAAGCGGGAATTTATCCAGGTCCAAAGCCTGCGCGATTGGCAAGGCGTGCTGGATCGCTGGTACGGCAATGACGGCCCCGGCGTGTGGCCGGATGCCGGTGCGGCGGATGAGGTGAATTCTTGCGAGGCGGTTCAAGCCAATTGATATGCACTCCCGCACTCCACGTCGGAATCGGCTGGCCAAAGTCCTGCCCGAGGAATGGCGCAGATTCCTGGTTGAAAACGGCGCTCCCAAACGCAAATACACGGCCGTTTGCCGGGCAACCTTGGCCGGCGGCCGCGTGATCGACGATCTGATCGTCGAAGAGGGCTGGATCATCGCGCTCGGGAAGGGGGGGCTGAGCGGAGTTTTCGAGCAGCGGATTGATTTTGATCCGCGAACGATTGTGGGACTGGATTTGGTTCAGGTGATTTGAGAGTTTCGGGGAGACTGGCCGACTGAAGTCGGCCAGCCGCGCTTTAGCCGTTCGTTCTGCGCGGAATGTTCCTCCGGCTTACGTCCGCCCCGAAAGTCTGATTGTGTCCAACCTGCTTCGACGCGCCGAACGGTAGCGACGAACGCTTCTGTCCCGTGGGCGTCAGCTTGTCCAGCAAACCACCGATCGCCTGCGCGTGCGGCTTTGCCAGCGACTCCTTGAGATTGCGAAACCCGCTGGATTCGACCGTCGGGCCTTGGTTGGGGGTCGGATTGGAAATCTTCTGCGCCACCAGCGCTGCCGCCGAAGCGGCCGATTGCGCCGGATCGATGCCCTGAGCCGCGGCCGCTGCTCCTGTTTGCGACTTGGACTCCGGCGCTTTTCGCTGCGGCTTGGCCGCCTTCTTCTGGTTTGCCATGGCCGACATGTTACCCGAAATCGCGGCGGATTACAGGCTGTCGAGCCTTTGCCGTTTATCCAACTCCAGCAGGGCATCGATCAGCGGATCGAGGATCCCCTGAAGAATCTGGTCGAGATTGAAATTCTTTTCCCCGCCGCTGTCGCCGCCGAGGCGGTGATCCGTGCAGCGATTCTGGGGAAAATTGTAAGTTCGAATGCGCTGGCTGCGATCGCCGCTGCCCATCATCGCCTTGCGCGCGCTGGTGACGGCAGCGTGCTGCCTGGCCCGTTCCGCTTCGTAAAGCGTCGCCCGCAGGAGCGCCCAGGCCCGCTCCTTGTTCTGGGTCTGGCTCTTGTGCTCGGTCATCTTGAATTGCAATCCGGACGGCTTGTGCAGGATTCGCCAGCCGGTCTCCACCTTGTTGACGTTCTGCCCGCCGGGACCGCCGCCGCGGCAGCCGAATTCCTCCACGTCCTTCGGACTGATGTCGATCTTCACGTCGGGCAGCTCCGGCAGGACCGCCACCGTCGCCGCGCTGGTGTGGATGCGGCCCTGCGCCTCGGTTTCCGGCACGCGCTGCACGCGATGCCCGCCGCCTTCAAATTGCAGGCGGCGATAGACGCCGTTTCCGCGGATATTCACGATCACCTCTTTGAACCCGCCGCGATCGGAACTCGAAAAATCGCTCACGTCGAAGCGATACCCTTTGGATTCGCAGTATTTGCGGTACATCTCGTAGAGATCGCGGGCGAACAGCGCCGCCTCCTCTCCGCCGGTGCCGGCCCGAATCTCCAGGAAAATGAGGTGACGGCATTGTCCTCGGCGGCGATGAATTCGTCGGTGAGCAGATCGAGCAACTCGGCCGCCTGCGCCTGAATCGCGGGCAATTCCAACGCGGCGAGCTTGGCCATCTCGGCGTCGGCGGGATTGCCGGCCATCTCCTGCAATTCCAGGATCGTTTTCAGGCTGGCGCGGTATCGCTCGAATTTTTTGACGATCGGCTCCAACTGTCCGGCTTCCTTGCTCGCGGCCACCAATTTCTGCGAATTCGCCTGGACGGCCGGATCGTTCATCGACGCCTGGAGGGACCGATAGCGCTGCCGCATCTCCTCCAGCTTGCGCATCAATGGAGTTTGAAGGGGGTCCTGAAGAATGGGCATTTTTAGGAACTCTTGGTCGAAGCGGCAGTCTGGGGCGTGTCCTGCTGCGGCTGAAGTTCGGTCGCGGCATCCGCGGCGGGCGTCTCCACCAACTGGATCGACTCCTGCGTTTTCTCCGTCGCCTTTTGCACCGAGAAGCGAATATTCGGCAAGCGCGCCACCGCGCCGCGCAGCGCCTGCTGCCAGCGCTGGCCGATTTTCATCAGGTCCGCATCGTCGGCATTAAAACGCCGCTGATGGGTGATCGACAACTGATTGCACTCGTAGGCGAGCAAATCAATCGGCGGGCCGACGGTTACGTTCGATTTCATCGTCGAATCGAGCGAAAGCAGCGCGTATTTGGCCGCCTCCTCAAGCGTCGTCTTGTCAAAGCGGATTCCGCGGTCGAGGATCGGCCGGCCATATTTCGTCTCGCCGATCTGAAGGTAGGGCGATTCCTCGGTGGCTTGCAGGGGATTTCCCTGGGGATAAATGAGAAACAATGCGGGCGATTCGCCGCGGACCTGTCCTCCGAGGAGGAAATGGACGTTGAATTTGTAGTCGTCGCGTTCCAGGGCGGGCCGGTCGATTTCCCCGACGCGGCGGACTTCGTTGCCGATGATGCGGGCCGCGTCATACAGCGACGTCGCCTGGGCCAGCCCCTCGCCCTTGTCGAATTCCCGCCGCAGCAGAGTGATCACCGACTGGGTGCAGGACAGGCTTCCGCTGGCCAGCAGCACGAAGACGCGTTCGCCCTCGGTGACGAAGGTGTACATTTTCCGGCAGGTGTTGACCTGGTCATATCCCGCATTGGTGCGGGAATCCGAGGCCATCACCAGGCCGAATTTCGTGATGATTCCCAGGCAATAGGTCATTGGCTCTTGCAATCCTTTCATCGAGCTTCATATCGCGGTTGCCGCATTGTATGTTAGCAGGCGAGACAATTCCTGCAAAAGGAAGGCAACCATGGCCACCACAATCGCGGCTCAATTGTACACGCTGCGGGATTTCATCAAGACGCCGCGCGACATCGCTTCGACCCTCGCCCGGGTGAAAAAGATCGGCTACGGCGCCGTGCAGCTTTCGGCCATGGGCAAGATCGATCCCCAGGAACTGGCGGCCATCCTGAGCGGAGAGGGCTTGATCTGCTGTGCGACGCACGTCTCGCTGGAATGCCTGCGCGATGAAACGACAAAGGTCATCGACGAGCATCACCTATGGGGCTGCAAATACACCGCCATCGGCGCGTTCTTCCCCAAGAATCCTGTTTTGGCAGACTGGCTGAATTTCGCCCGGGCCTACAACGCGATAGCCAGCAAACTCCATGGCTCCGGCGTCTCGCTGGGCTATCACAATCACAGCCATGAACTGGCTCACTTTGAAGGCAAAACCGCTTTACAGATTTTGCTGGATCATTTTTCGCCGGACATCTGGATGGAGATCGATACCTACTGGATTCAGCATGGCGGCGGCGATCCGGCGGCATGGATCGGCAAAGTCGCCGGCCGGATTCCCTGCATCCATCTCAAGGACATGGCCGTCACATCCGACCGGACACAATTAATGGCCGAGGTGGGCGAAGGAAATTTGAACTGGCCCGCCATTCTGCAAGCCTGCCGTGAGGCACGCGTGCAGTGGCATATCATCGAGCAGGACATCTGCCAGCGCGATCCTTTTGAGAGTTTGGCAATCAGCCTGAAAAATGTGCTGGAGATGGGATTTAAATGAAGGGAGCATATTCCAAGGCGCGATAGCAAGAGCGACGGCGGGAATACAAGAAAAGTGGCGCCCCTGCGGCCGATCGGGGATCAAATAATAGCGCGCCGTCGGGGTGATTCCATGGCCGTCGCTCCGTCCCCCTTGGTATAATATTGTTGCAGCTATTTCAGCTATCGAGGTGCCAATGACTCAGAACCAGTTACAGGATTTCTTTCGCGAAAAGAAGCAAAAAGCCAGTCCAGCGGGCATCGACTGGGCCACCAAGCGAGATGCGTGGATCAAGGCGGTCAAAGATCTATATCGGACTATCACAGATGATTTTCTCAAAGCCGCTAAAGCCGAGGTGGAGATTACTTACCCCGACAAAGTTGTAACCGAACCATCTATCGGCGAATACCATATCCCCGAACTCAGCCTTCGTGTCGGCGATGAGGTGGTCCTCTTTTCTCCTAAGGGGACTAATATTGTTGGCGCCAACGGAAGAATTGATGTTTACGGAGACCGCGGGGAGGCGACGATTGTTTGGCGGGGGGACCGGTGGAGCATTGTCGCATCGCGCACACCGACGTTGCGTCTTATCGACCTGAATGCCGAGTCGTTTTCAGAGATTCTCAAGGACGTTATGCGGCCATGACGCGGCGGTCCCTTTCGAACATTCTTTCCAATGAAGAGCGGGGTCTCCAGGATGTCTGGGCGTGGTATGAATTCCAGCGCACGTTGATCGGCGAAGAGAAGAGCCGTGTGCTTGACGTATTGGCAAGTGGAGGCAGCCCCGCCGCCTTTCGCTATTTCGGGAAAACTCGCCAGGAATTGGAAGACGACTTCACAAAACAGACCGCAGAGCTATGGCAACTAACCTCGCTTGGAATGCTCGCTTCTACAGAAGCGGTGCTGCGGATCGACTTCATCGTCCGATGTGGCGCAACAGGGAAAAGGATAGTGTATCCCGGGAGTTTCGGCAGGTCTGCAAAAATCGGCGGATCGAAAACATACGACTTGAAGAAGATATCTTGGACATTTGGAAAAATCACAGTGTTGTTACCGGCGTCAGCGGCGCAATCGCGGAATTCAAGGGAGTGCTAAAGTTACGCCACTGGTTGGCGCACGGGCGCTATTGGAAGCCCAAACTCGGGCGCGCTGAACGATATAGTCCGGTGGATGTCTTCGATATCTGCAGGCAGACGCTGCAAGTCCTGGGCCTGATGGTATGACGTATCCAGCTACTTGCCGTGGGAGGTCGGGCCGGCGGGGACAGGGGGTCTGCGGACTTCCGGCACGCGGAAGGTAGTGTGGCAGTGCTCACATTTGACCTGTTTACCCCGAACGTCGTCTGGAACCGATAAAATCTTACGGCATTGGAGGTTAGGGCAAATTATCTGTACGGCCATATGGGGTGCTCCAACATCCATATCGGTCAATTGGAGGTATGGCTTGAATCGGTGGCATCGTTTATCGCGGCAGATTCCTGCCCGGTGAACGCCAGGGCTGCTCGCGGCGGCAAGTCCTCCACATGCAGGGCTGGGTTGGCCTTGTACGGGCAATACAGCGGATCGCCAATGAAGTTGATCATCCAATTGGTCATCGGCGTCGTTTTCCAATAGACCTCCGCCAGCGTGAGCTTGCCCGTCAGCAGAAGGGGAAAGAATTCGTCCGGGTTGGGAAAAGCGCTGAGATATGGCTCGGCCACCGGACCCAGCGTTGCCACCACGCCGTCGCTGAGCAGGCCTCGCACCCAGTATGAACTGGGCTCGTGCAGCGAGACCATCTCAAAGCTGGCGATGTGATATCCCACCGCCCCGGCGTTGAAATCACAGCCGGGAATGTAATGGCTCACGCTGTACCAACCGCAATACAGCGCGACGTTCTTTACCGAATGCGGCGGAAATACGATGTCCTGATCGTCCAGCCTCACCGTCAAATCCGTCTTGAGCCGAATCAATTGCGCCAGGCCCCGAAGGGTCTGGTCAAATTCGCCGAAAGCGCTTGGCTTTCCCTTATCATCGATGGGCGTCAGGCCGCGGGCGTCGATGGCCACGATTCCTTGTAGTCCGGTCTTTTCGACTTCGACGCTGGTTTGCATCATTCGCCGCACCGTAGCCGGGTCCGGACCGTCGAGCCGCATCACCATGAGCGCGTTGGTCGGCGCGCTCCTGTACCGGAGGTTTAGCGGATTGCTGAGCCAGCGTTGCCGGGGGTAATAGTCTTCCCACAACAGCGCCAACTCATTGTCGGTGGCCAATACAGTGGCGTCCGTCGTCAGATAATTGATCTGCGCCCCAAGCACGTTCAACGTGCCAACGATCCCGAAATTCGCCGCGCTCACGGCGCGGAGCCCGGCCCGCGCCTGGCTGTCCCAGCGGAGCGACTGAAGGTGCTGCACCTGGGCGCGTGCCGCCAAAACCTCGTCGTGCAGATCGATCCAATACCGGCGCTGATCGTCGGTTTTGGACGGGTCGGCGCGTTCGGCGGCCCCCATTCGCGCATCGATCTCGGCCTTGCCGCCGATGGTTTCCAAGCCGCTCAGCCATTGTCTCAATTGCTGCTGGCGCGGATTCGTCGGCGATCCCGGGGATTTGGGTCCCGATTGCCGATATCGCCGCCTGCGCCCGCGCCAGCAGGGCCGCTGCGGAATCACCCGCGCCCGGCTGGAAGGACGGGTCTGATCCGCCCGCCTCGGCTTCCAATTGTTGGACGGTCTGCTGGAGTTTATCCGTCACGGACCATTGCAGCTTTTTCATCTCCGCCAATTCGCGTTGTTCGTCGGGCGTGTTCACCTTTGCGCGAATGCGAAACGGCACGCCATAGAACGTCAGCAGGCATTTGATTTTCTTTCGAAGCTGATGGTTCTCCAGGATTTCCCGCACCGGCGCGATCACGCCCGTTTCATAGGTGCTGAAGGCCATCTCCTCCTCATTCGGCAAATCGAGCGCGACGATCCGGGCTGCGGGAACTCCACGAAGCCGGCAATACAATTCCGCCAGCTTTTGGCTGTCGGGCGAATTCTTGTTGGTAATGAGCAGGATTTCATCGGGTTGCAAGGCCGCCGTCGCGCTTGCGGCGAAAGCATCAACCAAACCGCAACCCAAATGACTGCATACGCGCGAAGGAGGCGATAGGATTTCACGAGCGGATTCTAGGATCGATCGGGGAAGTAATCCCGCGATCACGGAATTTGGCCCGGCGCCGTCGTGGCGCCCGAGGCCTGTACGGCCGGGCTTTGCTGCTGCGTATTTTCGATCATCGTCACCAGTGCTTTCACTTCCTGCACCGATTCCGGGCTGCCCCACATCAGGACACGGTCCACAGTGCCAATTGCAGCGGTCGAACGTGCACCCCTCCAGGTGATACACCGTCTCCCGAAACACCAGCGTGCAGGCCACGAACGTGCATTTCACGAACGCCTGCCCGCTGATGTAGATGGTCTGGTTTTGAAACGTCGTGCCCTCATGTTTGGTCAATAACATCGTCGCATTGTGATTGGATGCCTTGCCCGTTGCAAGCCGTCGCCCACCGTCTCCCGGCGACATTTCCCTTGCCTGGCAAGCGTCCTTCCCTAGAATCACCGGCGGCGGCGGATGGGTGCGGGAGATCGGATCCCGGCGATGTTCGACAACTATCAGGTTGACGGCCTCTTCGACGAAGTTTTCGCCGCCCAAGGGCGGCCGCGTCCCCATTACGCTTCCCTCGTCAGCCGCCTCCAGGCGCTGGGCCATCCGGCTTTTGAACGACGCCGGCGCATGACCGATGTCCTGTTCCGCAATCAGGGGATCACCTTTACGGTCTACAGTGATACTCGCGGGGTTGAGAAGATCTTCCCGTTCGATCTCGTCCCCCGCATCGTTCCCGCCGATGAATGGGATCTGATCGAGCGCGGCCTCGTCCAGCGGATCACCGCGCTGAATCTTTTTTGCCAGGACATCTATCACAACCAGCGCATTCTCAAGGAGCGAGTCATTCCCCCGGAGTTGATCTACGGCGCGAAGATGTTTCGCCGGGAGATGTTCGGCGTCAACGTGCCGCGCGATATTTACATTCACATCTGCGGCACGGATCTCATTCGCGACAAAGACGGGAAATATTACGTTCTGGAAGACAACGGCCGAACGCCCAGCGGCGTCAGTTACGTGCTGGAAAACCGCGCGGTCATGAAACGGGTTTTCCCTTCGCTGTTCAGCGCCTACCGCGTCCGGGCCATCGAGGATTATCCGTACAACCTGCTCCAGTGCCTCAAATACGTCGCGCCCCATCACGCCGACGACGCCAACATCGCCATCCTGACGCCGGGAATCTACAACTCGGCCTATTTCGAGCACAGCTTTCTCGCCCGGCAGATGGGCGTCGAACTCGTCGAAGGCCGCGACCTGCTCGTTGACAAGGGATTTCTTTACATGCGCACCACGGCCGGGCTGCGGAGGGTGGACGTGCTCTATCGCCGCGTGGACGATGATTTCCTCGATCCGCTCTGTTTCCGGCCCGACAGCGCTTTGGGCGTGCCGGGTCTGATGAACGCCTACCGTGTCGGAAATCTCGCGCTGGCCAACGCCGTCGGCACCGGCGTCGCCGATGACAAGGCGATTTATCCCTTCGTTCCCGACATGATCAAGTTTTATCTGGGGCAGGAAGCCATCCTTCCCAACGTCCCGACTTACATCTGCGCCCGCGAATCCGATCGCAAATACGTTCTGGAGCATCTGGATCGGCTGGTGGTGAAAAGCACGAACGAATCCGGCGGCTACGGAATGCTCATGGGCCACCAGGCGACCGAATCCGAGCGCGGGGGATTTGCGCAAAAAATTATCGACGACCCGCGAAATTTCATCGCCCAGCCCGTCGTTGAACTCAGCCAGCATCCCAGCTTCGTCGAGGACCACTTCGAAGGCCGGCGCATCGACCTTCGCCCCTACATCCTCTATGGTCCCGGCGCCCTGGTCATGCCCGGCGGCCTGACCCGCGTGGCCCTGCGGAAGGGGAGCCTGGTCGTCAACAGCAGCCAGGGCGGCGGAAGCAAGGACACCTGGGTCCTTGAAGAGGAGACATGACAACCGCTTCCGAACCATTTTCCGTTTCCGCGTTCACGACCTTCGGCATCACTTCGCCTTCGACGCTCAAGCCCGAGCGCCCCATGCTCTCCCGCGACGCCGATGCCATGTATTGGATGGCCCGCTACGTCGAGCGCGCCGAGCACGTGGCCCGCCTGCTGATCGTCAATTCCAATCTGCTGATCGACGTCGGCGACCTCGCCCCGGCGCTTCAGGCGCGCCATTGGCAAAGCCTCCTGACGATCCTGCGGCTTCCCGAGCTTCCCGATGGCCCGGACATCGCCCTTCGCGTCCGCCAACACCTCATGTTCGATGCCGAAAATCCCAATAGCATCCTGAGTTGTCTCACCCGGGCCAGGGAAAATGCCCGCGGCATCCGCGAAAATATCTCCGCGGAGATGTGGGAGAACCTCAACACGCTCTACTGGTCCCTTCGGGCCGATGATGCCCAGACGCGCTTCGATGAATCCCCGGACGATCTGTTTCGCTCGGTCATGATCGGGTCCATGTTGTTCCAGGGATTGACCGACCAGACCCTCGCTCACGACCAGAGATGGCTTTTCACCCAGTTGGCCAAATACCTCGAGCGCACCGACGTGACCTGCCGGATCATCCAGACCAAATTTGATCTCCTGAAGTCCAACGAGCAGATCTTCGACAGCACGCTGCGCAACCTGCACTGGATGGCCGTGCTGCGAAGCTGCTGCTCGATTGAAGCCTATCGCCAGAACAACCTGGGGGACATGGACCCGATGCGCCTGGCCGCTTTTTTGATCCTGGAGCGGAATTTCCCGCGCAGCATTCGCTTCACCACCAGCGGCGCCCTGGCGGCGATCAGCGCCATCCGCGCCGCGGCGCGCGGCAGCGCGATCGACCCGGCCGAGCGCATCCTTGGCCGGCTGGACGCGCAGCTCGAGTATTCCGAGTTGGCGGAGATCCTCGCCGAGGGCGTTTCCAACTATCTCCATCGCATCGAAGCCGCCATCCATGATGCCGCCGTCGCGGTCCAACGCTCCTACTTCATGCACTGACGCAAAGCCCAACTATGCTTTTGAAAATCACCCATCAAACCGACGTCCACTACTCCGATTTCATCAGCGAATTGGTCATGGAGCTGCGCATGGTCCCCCGGCAGGAACAGGACCAGCACCGCCTTTCCTTCGATCTGGCGATCGGTCCGCCCACCACCGTCAGCAGCTATTTCGATTGGCTCGGCAACACCGTTCACACCTTCAGCGTCAACGCGTTCCATAAGCAGATTTCCGTCATCGCCAGGAGCGTCGTCGAGACCGATCGGCCGCGCAAGGAGCCCGAGCGCTTTCGCGACACCTGGCCCATTCCCACCGAAGCGTACGATTACAGCGTGTACGATTTTCTCCAGTTCGGCGGCCCGATCGTCGATTGCCCGCAACTCCGCGATTTGGCGAATATGCTTGCCCCCAAGGACGGCATCAGCGCCGGCGAGCTGGCGCTTCGCATCCTCTATCTCATCGACGATAAATTCACTTACAAGAAAGGCATGACCAACGCCGCCAGCCCGATTACCGACATGTTCGCCTCGGGTTTCGGGGTCTGCCAGGATTTCACGCATCTCATGATCGCCCTGGGGCGGGCGCTGAAGATCCCGGCGCGGTACGTCAGCGGCTTCATCCACCCCGACGCGGAAAAATACCGTGGCTACACTCAAACCCATGCCTGGTGCGAATTGCTGTTCCCCTCGGCCGGCTGGGTGGGATTCGATCCGGCGAATCGTTGCGTCGTCGGCGGGAATTTTGTGAAGGTCGCCATCGGCCGGGATTTCCGCGATGTGCCTCCCAACCGCGGCGTCTACCGTGGCAGCGCCGACGAGTCCATCGAGGTTGCGATCAAATCCGAGGAGTTGCCGTACATCCCCCAGGAGCTGGCCGCCGACCGCATGCAATCCCTGGAAATCCCCGCGTATCCAAGCGGCGCCGCCGCCCTCCGCAGTTCCGCCGACCAGCAGGAACAGCAGCAGCAGCAGCAGCAGCAGTCGAAGAACTGATCCGGGTTCCGAAGCACCGCATGTACATGCGGCGCTCCCGAATCAACGCAATCCAGGCAGTTTGCTGAGCAATGACTTTCGTTCCTCGTGAATGGACTGAGCCCGGCCGTTCAGCCGGATGGAATCCACCAGTTCCGCGTCGGCGGTCGCCGGGGAGCCCGAGTCAAAGGGCGGCCGCGGACTGTATTCAAGCATGAGCTGGATCCGCTCGGCAGCCTGTCGGCCGCAGATTTCGGCCGCGATCGTCAGGCCGAAATCGATTCCCGCCGTGACCCCGCCGGCCGTGATTCGGTTCCGGTCGATGACGATCCGCTCGGAACTGGGGATCGCTCCAACCAGGGGAAGCAGATCGAGGCTCAGCCAATGCGTCGTCGCCCGATAACCGCGCAAAAGCCCGGCGGCTCCGAGAACTAGCGCCGGTGCAAACCGATGTGACGTGAAGCGCGGATTCCGCTCGCTCGCGGAGAAAGCGAAGCGTGTCCTGGTCCCGGATCACCCCCGAAACGCCGCGGCCGCCGGGGACAAACAGCACGTTCAGGGGCGGCGCCGCGTCCAAGGCGCAATCCGGCATGATCCGCAATCCGTATTCGCTTTGGATCCAATCGAGGCGCGGAGCCAGAAGCACCACATTGGTATCAGGCATCCGCGCAAAACTTCGTACGGCCCGGTCAAATCCAACTGTGTCATGGACCCAAACAACAACATCCCGACTGTGAGTGCCATTGTCGCTCCGTGATTTTCTCAGCGATTCACCGCTGCCATCGCCATCTCAGGATATCTCAGCCCGGCCACCGCGTGGGCGGGCAAGGCTTGCTCGATCTCGGCCAATTCCGTCGCGGACAATTTCACGTCGATCGCGGCCGCGTTTTCCTCGAGGTACTTCAGCCGTTTGGTTCCGGGGATCGGAATGAACGTCCTCGCCGCGGGATAGAACCCAGGCCAGCGCCAGTTGCGATGACTTGCACCCCTTGTTCGCGGCCATTCGTTCGATCTTTTTTACAAGCTCCAGGTTTTGCCGCAGGTTCTCTCCCTGGAATCGCGGGAAATCGCGGCGGCGGTCGCCGGTTGGAAGATCGTCGAATTTCTTGAACTGCCCGGTGAGAAAGCCGCGCCCCAGCGGGCTGTAGGCGACGAATCCAATTCCCAGCTCGCGGCAGGTCGGCAGGATTTCGGCCTCCACTTCCCTTGTCCAAAGGGAATACTCCGTTTGCAGGGCCGCTATGGGATGTACTTTCACCGCGCGGCGAAGGGTTTGGGCCGCCGCCTCCGACATGCCCAGGTAGCGCACCTTTCCCTGCCGGACCAGATCGGCCATGGCCCCGATCGTTTCCTCGATCGGCGTCTGTGGATCGACGCGGTGCTGGTAATACAGATCGATCACCTCCACGCCGAGGCGCTTGAGGCTTGCTTCGCACGCGGATCGCACGTACTCGGGCTTTCCGTTTACGCCCTTGAAGCTCCCGTCGGCCCCGCGAACGTTGCCGAATTTGGTGGCCAGCGTAACCTTGCTGCGGCGATCGCGGATGGCTTGGCCGACGAGTTGCTCGTTGGCCCCGATGCCGTACATGTCCGCGGTGTCGAGAAAATCGATTCCAAGGTCTATGCTGCGATGAATGACCCGGATGGACTCCTCATCGTTGCGGGTCCCATAAAACTCGGACATTCCCATGCACCCCAAACCCATGGCCGAAACCGTCAAACCCGACTTTCCGAGCTTGCGGCGAGGTATTTTTGTGTTCATGCTTTGCGGCTCCTATTGCGAATGTTAAGCCAAAAGACAAACCGAAGCACGGGCGATAAGATACTAATATAGGGCTGGATAGGGTGTAACTTTGCCGGAGTTAGCGCGTGTCACTGGATGAGAAAGGACGGGTGCCCGAGGTCGCCGAAAGCACGAACGAGCTTTTTGAGCGTGCCGTGCGGCAACATTCGCGGCGGCTGCTGGCGATAGCCAGGGCCATCGTTGGCAACCGTGCTTCTCCGGAAGACGTGGTGCAACAGGCGTTTATGAACCTGTACCAGCACCGCGACCGATATGATTGGCGCGAGCCCGGCGGCCTGATGCGGCGAACCGTGGTCAATGAGGCCCTCCGCATCCTACGCCAGCCTCGCATGTCTGTTTTGCCCGATGAGGCCAGCGACCATGGCCGTTCGGTCTCGCCCGGCCAGCACATGATCGAAAGCGAGACGGTTCTGCAAGTCCGACGTGCCATTGACCGATTGCCTGATAATTTTCGAGCGGCCCTGGTGCTTTGTGAATATGAAAAAATGTCGTATGCCCAGATCGCAGAATCACTTGAGGCCAGCATCCCGCAGGTCAAGACCTGGATTCATCGAGGGCGGCGCCAGTTGGCGGAGTTGCTTCGCGCCTTTGCCGAGCAGGTATGAAGGAGCATAGCTTTTGCGCAAAAAGCAGGGAGTCACATGGCGGTAAATGAGAACGATTTCGAGTTGCTTAACGCCTATCTTGACGGCGAATTGCCCGTTGCCGAGTGCGAGGGTTTGTGGCGGCGGCTGGCCGTCGAGCGCGAACTGATGTCCGAGTTGGACAGCCTGCCGCGGATCACGCGGTCAGGGGAATGGTCTGGTCGGGCCTTGATCCGGGCGATCAAGCGGTGGCGCGGGTCGAGGCACGGGTCATGCGCAGCTTCCCGGCGCGAAGACCTGCTCGATCGCTGGCATTACCTCAGCAGAATCGTCACCGCCGTCGCGGCGCTGGTCCTCTTCGGATTCACAATCGGATGGCTTGGCAGGGAACGTTACATCGTCTCGCCGACCACCGCGATCGGCAGTCAATTCTCGCCGAATCATGTGGCCTCCTTAGGTCCTCAATTGCCAACGGGTAGCAAGGTTTCGGTGGAGGTCGATGATGGCACTGGAAAGTTAGTCAATCTTCAATTTGATTCCCTCGATGAGGCAAATCGGTTCATACATGACTTCCGAGCGGCCCGCGCCGCCGCGCCGCCGGATGGCGGCGATTCCGCCATCGTGCCGGCGATGGACAAATTCTGACCGAATGTCGGCATTGCAACGAATGTCCGAGATCGCGCTCAATTCCTCCCGCAGAATCCACGGCCTCGCCGCGATGGTTTTCGTCGCCCTCCTATCCCTCCTCCCCGCGCTGCTAAAAGCCCAAATCCCCGACACCCCCACCACGCGCCCGCTGCTCAGCGAAATGAATCGCGAAACCCAGCAGCTTTTCAGGCAAGTCGCTTCCAGTATCGTCCGTGTCCAGATGCCTTTGCCGACAGCCGTCTCGCCCGTCCCTGACGATCCGCTTTCGAAATGGGCGGATCGATTGGACCCGCAATCCCTTGCCCGGCTGGTCGAGTTGCAACGCCGCGCCCCCGGAACCTCCATCGCCACCGCCGAAATTCGCCCGACGACCGCTCCGTCCAGTTCCCAGCCGACCGTGGGCCAGCGGGTCATCATATTGAGGCTGGACCGTTTTTCGCCCAATGGCATCGGCATCGTTCTTGACGATAAAAACCATCTGCTGATCCCGCGCTATGTGGACGCGGCGGCGTGCGCCTTTCCAATTCCAGTCGCCATCGGCGACGGTCGATATGCCACAGCCACTTTTATCGCCTCGGATCGCCAGACTGATCTGACCCTCCTGAAGCTCCATGGCGTCAAGGCCAGGGCCGCGGTCATCTCCAGCGACAAAATCGAGCCCGGAGCGCTGTTGCTGGTGATGTCGCTGAATCCGGCGGCCAATCGGCTCACCGTCTGGGAGGGCTGGGAGCCGGACGTTGCGGCGCTGGTGAATATTGACGGGAGCATCGCGGGCTTCACCAAGGGCGGCCGCTTCCTCTCCGCCGGCGCGTGCTCGCCCGTGGTGGCGGAATTGATGGACCACGGCTACGTTCGCCGCGCCATTCTGGGCGTTTTCGTCAATAGGGTTGCTCCCGACGATCCCGATCGCCGGCGTTATCCCGCGCTCGGCGCAACGCCCGCCCTGAGAATCGAACAGGTCATTCCCGGCTCCGCCGCCGAGCGCGCCGGATTGCAGCCGGACGATCTGCTCATCAGTCTGGGCGGCCAATCCGTCGGCGACGGGCCCGCTTTCGCCGCCGCCATTGCCAATCGGCGCGGACGAACCGACGTTGACATTCTCCGAAATGGCCAGTTGCATCAGGCCATCGTGGATTTGCAGGTGCAGTAGCTGCGTTCAATCGGCGCGGGACATGTCTTATGGATCGGGATAATCGTGCGGAGATTTACTGTGATCTCGCGAAACGGTCTCTCGACGACAAAATCAGGACGCGAGAATCCGCACGCCGGATATTGAATATCCTCTTCCAGTACATCCAGCCAAAATCGGTGCTCGATGTCGGCTGCGGCATGGGAACCTGGCTCGCAGTGGCGCGCGACATGGGCATCACGGATATCCAGGGCATTGAAGGAAAATGGCTCGACGCGGCACACCTTGAAATTCCGCAAAGCCAAATCCTGGCCTGCGATCTCGAAAAGGGATTCTCACTGAGTCGAAGATTCGATTTGGCCCTTTGCCTTGAAGTCGGCGAGCATCTTCATGAACGGGCGGCGGATGTGTTGATCGCCTCCCTGGTGGCGCACAGCGACGTTGTGCTTTTTTCCGCGGCTATCCCGTTTCAGGGCGGCCATCATCACGTCAACGAGCAGTTCCTGCAGTATTGGATCGACCGGTTCGCAAAACACAAATACCGCGCACTGGACATCATTCGCGGCCATCTCTGGAACGACACCAGCGTGCTCTGGTACCTGGCCTGTAATGTTGTCGTTTTCGCAAGCGAAACCGCGATTGCGGCATCGGAGAAGTTTCAACATGAACTGTCCGTGGTGCGCCCCGTCTCAATCGTGCATCCGGACCTTTACGCATCGCGAATCAAAATGGCAACACCGCTGAACCCGGAGATGCAGAGCATATTGTCGCTCATTTCACAGGGAGGGCATTTTCACGTCGAGAAACTCGACGGAGGCCGCATCGCGGTGCGGCGATCAACGCCTATCGCGCAGCCAAAATCGCCCGGTTTTTCAGAAGGATCGCCGCCAACACGCCGGCCATGAAGAGCCAACTCGTGTTTACCCCGGCGCCGGCAGCGGACCGCCGCCGAGCGATAGGTCCTGGCCCTTGGAATCCGGCGTAGGCTGAATCACCACGCCGCGGCGGTTTTGTTCCTTTTCCAGCAAATCGCCGACCGTCGGCTTGGTCAGAATCTCGCCCTTCATCACTCGATCCACCTCTGCGGCGTCCAGCGTCTCGTATCGCATCAGCGCCTTGGCGATGGCTTCCACGCGATCCTTGTTGGCCTCAAGAATCTTGCGCGTTTCATCATATAGCCGGTCGATCAGTTGCTTGGTTTCCTCGTCGATGGCCTTGGCGGTGGCTTCGGAATAATCTCGGCCGCCGCCCATCTCGAAGAAATTCATCTTCGAATCGTCATCGCCGTAGAAGACGAATCCGAGGCGGTCGCTCATTCCCCAATCGCGGATCATTTTTCGGGCCAGAGCGCTGGCCTGGCGGATATCGCCGGCCGCGCCGGTGTTCACGTCCCCGGTGAACATTTCCTCGGCAATGCGCCCGCCAAAGCAGACCCTCATGAACGCATAGCACCATTTTTTGGATTGGGACATGCGGTCCTTCTCCGGCAGCGCCATGGTCGCCCCGCCGAAGTTCCCGCGGGGGATGATCGTCACCTTGTGAATCGGATCGGCGTCCTTCTCCAAATATTGCACCACCGCGTGTCCGGCCTCGTGATAGGCGGTGGCGATCTTTTCCTTCTCGTCGATGGCCCGGCTCTTGCGCGCCCGGCCCCAGCGGACCTTGTCGCGAGCTTCTTCCAGGTCGTCCATCTCGATGAATTCCTTGCCCGCCAGCGTCGCGCCCAACGCCGATTCGTTGATGATCGCGGCCAGGTCGGCACCGCTGAATCCCGGCGTGGCGCGCGCCAATCTTTGCAAATCCACGTTCGGCCCGAGCTTCACTTTTCGGCTGTGGACCTTGAGGATTTCCAGCCGCCCCTTGACGTCGGGCAGCGGGACGTAAATCTGCCGGTCGAATCTCCCCGGCCGGGTTAGCGCCGGGTCCAGAACATCCACCCGATTCGTCGCGGCGCAGACGATCACCTGGTCGTTGGTGTCGAATCCGTCCATCTCCACGAGAATGGCATTGAGCGTCTGCTCGCGCTCGTCGTGGCCGCCGCTGGAAAACCCGCTGCCGCGCCGCCGACCCACCGCGTCAATTTCATCCAGAAAGATGATGCACGGGCTGTTGTCCTTGGCCTGCTTGAACAGGTCGCCGCACGCGGCTGGCGCCCACGCCCACGAACATCTCCACGAAATCCGATCCGCTGATGCTGAAGAAGGGGCAGTCGGCCTCGCCGGCGATTGCCTTGGCGAGCAATGTCTTGCCGGTCCCGGGCTCGCCCACCAGCAGCACGCCGCGGGGAATCCGCCCGCCCAGCCGCTGGAATTTCTTCGGGTTCTTCAAAAATTCGACGATCTCCATCACCTCTTCCTTCGCTTCCTCCACGCCGGCGACGTCGTCGAAGGTGATGTTGGTGTGATCCTTGGCGGTGATTTTGTGCTTGCTCTTTCCAAAGCTGCCGAGCATGCCGCCGGCCCCGGCGCTGTTGCGAAGCTGCCGGAAGACGAAGAACCAGATGAACCCGAAGATCAGCAGCCAGGGCACCAGCGGAACCAGGATGTTCATCAGGATATTGGAGCTGTTCTCCGCGTCGCCTTTGGCGTCGCCGCGCTCCTTGCTCAGCACGGCAAGATAAGCCCCGTTGGAAAACGTCCCGGCGGGATATTCCGTTTTGAACAGCTTGGAACCGGCCGGCGCTCCGGGAATCTGGACGTTGTCCTTCACTTCCCCCTCGACCTCATCGCCGTCGATCGTGAATTCCTTGACCCTGTTGTCGTGCAGAAGGTTCTCGAAATCCGACCAGGCGACCTTCTGGTTTGGCTGGTTGGTGCTCTTGAGGAGCATGACCAGCATGATGGCCAGGCTGATGAACAGAACCCACCCGAACAGGCCCCGACCGACGCGCATTCCGCCGCCGTTGGGCGGCGTTCGGCCGTTTTTACGGAATGGCCGCTCTGGGGGTCTTGGTTCCGACATATCGTTCACCTTGCCGTAATCCCTTGGCCGAACGCAACCAGCATCGGCGACGCCGCGCCGGCCGTCGATTCAATATCGGCATCCTTGCCATCATAAGGCCTAATCCACCCGATTTTCCAGCCTCAATCCCGATACAGCCCTCGCAAACGCTAAAAACTCACCTTCAACGGCGAAAAATGCTACCACGGACCTTCCATTTCGTTGACGATTCCCAGAGCCAGCCGCTCCACCGCGCTCTGCGACGCCACGTACCGTCCTTCGCCCAGGTATGGAAAATAGGTCGAGGCCTGTTCAAACGCCTGCCGCGACACGAGCACTTTTCCGGTGCGCAGGTCCTTCCACGTGAAATTGACGATGATCGTGTACTGCTGCTCCTGCGGCGTCGCGGTGAAAGGATCGAGCGTCAGCGTGGCGGGCGTAATCCCCACGATCTCCCCCTCCAGCACGGTGTCCGCCCGCTCGCGCGGCTCCACCTTGTAGGGCGTGAATTCCTCAATCTTCTTCGCCAGCGCATCGGACAACTGATACTCCACGCCCAGATGGTAGTCGCGCGTGGTGAAGACCGGCAACGCGACGCTGTGAATGTCCTGTCGGTGGACGGATCCCCAATGCCAACCGCCCTCGCCTCCGCCCGATTGCGACGAGCAACCCGTCAGCACCAGCGCCAAGATCAATTGAACCGCAGAGACGCGGAGCACGCAGAGTCCGGAGGAGAATTTCTTTGAATGATTCATCTCTGAGTCCGTCTCCGCGTCTCTGCGTCTCAGCGGTTGCATTTAACTTTTTCGCCGGGGCTCATCGAGCTTGCACATCTGCGCTCGGCTCCGTGGCCGGAGCATACCCGCTCGCCGGCGGGGGGAGCGTCGGCCAGCGCCAGCGCCGGCATGTGGGCAAGGTGCCGCCGCGCTTCGGCCGCTTCAGGCGAACTTGGATAGGTCTGCGCCAAAAAGCGATATTCGTAAACCGCGCCGCGCGGCTCGTGCGTTCGCTCGTAAAACTCGCCCTGGTCCAGAAGCTTCTTGCAGAACGCGCTGTCGATCTGGTCCAGCACGGTTTGCACGTTCTCCTCCGCCGCCAGGTCAGGGTATCTCCGCTGAATCTCCATGAGCTGCACCCGCGCGTTGATGATGTTGGTGGCGTCGAATTTCACGCCGCGAAACTGCGCCAATGATGCGAACGCGGCCCGCAGCTTCACCCGCGGGACCTCATCGCTCCCGGGATAATTGTGCCAATATGCGTTGTAGGTGTCCTCCGCCAAATCGTAGTCCCGATCGTTGAAGTAATAATCCGCCGTGCGCAGCATCGCCTTTTCCGCCAGCGGCGATCCCGGCGACCGCTGCTGAATGCGCCACATCATCTGGACCGCTTCCGATCCCTCATCCAGAATCCGCATGAACAGAAACCGGTCCTTGTATCCGCTCATGTACGCGTCGGCGATGTCGAACTGCTTCTGCAACGCCGCCTGAAACAACTTGCTCTCCGGATACTCGTCCATCAGTTCGTCGCAGTAGAAAAACGATTTGATCCGGTCATCCGCCTGATAGAACACGTCGGCGAGCAGGAAAACCGCGCGGTCCCTCTGCGGCGTATGAACGTTCGTGTGAGCCTTCACCCATTCGATCAGGATTTTCTTGGCCGTTTTATAGTCGCTTTGGGCAAGCAGTTGTTCGGCCCGATCGAGCCTGCGGTTCAGCCACGACCGGGGCCGTGGTGGGGGCCGGGGATGCCATCTCCAACCAGCGGCCTTCGCGAAATTCCCACGTTTGATCCTGCGCGGCCCTGGTCCGCTCGGCCAGGAGCAGGCAAGAGACCGCGCACACAACCAGCCGCATTCGCATGGTTTGCGATTGTAAGCGCCGAAGAATTAGTTGCCAGTTGCCTGCGGGCCGATTGATGCCAAATCTCGGGAAAGTTCTTACGTTGGCGACAGACAACTGGCAACCACAGCCTCATTCGCATTAAAATCCGGCGATGGGCAACGAATTCGATTTGTCTCACAGGCCGCGGCGAATGCGGATGTCGGCTCTACTCCGCGGCAGCCTGGCCGGCGTCCGCCTGCACCGCCGCGAGCTGATCGTGCCCGTCTTCGTTCGCGACGGCAAAGGCGTCCGCCGCGAAATCCCCTCCATGCCGGGGATCCATCAGATGTCAGTCGATGTCGCCGCCGACTGGTTGCAGCAACGCGCCGCCGCGGGGTTTGCCGCGTTTCTCGCCTTCGGGGTCATCGATCGCGCCGGCAAAGACTCGGCCGGTTCCCTCGCCCTTGACCCCGACAACGTTGTCTGCCGACTTTTGCGAGAGACCACCGCCAGAAAAATCCCGATGATCGGCATCACCGACCTGTGCTTCTGCGAATACACCAGCCACGGCCACTGCGGAATCCTCTCCGATGACCAATCGACGGTCAAAAACGACCTAACCGTCAGCCGGCTGGTGGAGCAGGCGCTGAACCATGCGCGGGCCGGGGCCGCAATCGTCGCCCCCAGCGGCATGATGGACGGCGCAGTTGCTGCGCTTCGCCGCGGCCTCGACCTGGCCGGATTCACCGACGTCGCCATCTTGTCCTACTCCGTCAAGTACGCCAGCGCGTTTTACGGGCCCTTTCGAGACGCGGCCGATTCTGCGCCGCAGTTTGGCGATCGGCGGTCCTATCAAATGGACCCCGCTCGCGGCGTCAGGGAGGCGATCCACGAGGCCTTGCTCGATATCGAACAGGGCGCTGACATGGTGATGGTGAAACCCGCGATGCCCTATTTGGACATCCTCGCCGCCGTCAGCCGGAAAGTGAATGTTCCCGTGGTCGCCTATCAGGTCAGCGGGGAATATTCGATGCTTGAAGCCGCGGCCCGGCAAGGCTGGATCGAGCGGGAGGGGGCCGTGATCGAGTCATTGCTCGCGATCAAACGCGCCGGCGCCGATCTGATCATCACGTATTTTTCCGACCTTGCCGAGAAAGTGCTTCCGCTGTAATTTCAACTTTGCGCTTGATTTTAAAAAAACGAAAGTTAGGATATTGTTCGTAAGGCGGACCTGAAAAAGGGGAATCATCCGCCCGGGATGATTAAAGATTCAGGCGGGATGGTTAATGATCCGATCCGGAAGATAAAAGTGAAGCCGGGCATCCTTGCCCCCTCGATTGCAGCGAGGGCCCCGATCCGTAGGACGACTCCACACGCGAATGCACAGGGGGGATGGGTCGGGGGTCTCGCACCGTCCATGGTGCAAAATCCCCAACTCATGCCGGCCCCTTTTGTCTTGAGGCGACGCACAACCCGATCCGTCGCCTAAAAGACAGCATTGGCCCATCTTCCAACGCCGGTGAGTGCATACAAAGGGCCTCCTTGCCCGTACACACACCGGCCGATGGGCGCGGTATATTCCTGGCGCCGACGACTCATTCGCCGGCTTAGACAAACACCTATTCAACTACAAGATGCGGGAGACCCAGTCCTTCCCTGTTGTCTCCGTTCCCTCACTCACGGCGTCGGTCGATTTCCGCGCCGCGAATGATCGTTCCTTACACAGACTTGATAAGCAGCTTCCAACTGCTGATCGGATTGGTTCTTTGAACTTCATGGCTTTCCCGCTTCTGCGGATTCTTTTGGTTTCACCGGCCCGAGTTGCGGCAGCGTCTCCAATGCCCAATTCTCAATCTTGCGGCTGGAGGCGATCAGATGGTCGCGCCGTTTATTCCATTCTTCGCGGCTCCACAATTCCAGATGATCTATTGATCCGATGAGCGTCACTTCCTTGCTTAGCGTTACCCGACTTAGTATAGTCGGGGGTAAAACCACGCGCCCTTGGTCGTCCCATTCCAGTTCTTTGACCAATGCCACGTTGAGATGCGTGTAATCCTGGTGCGGTTCGTCGGGAGCAAGGGTCGGTGCGATCTGCATATTGAGGAGATATTTGTAAAACCCGCGAGGGTAAAGCCACGGAATGGAACCTTTCACTGTGATAACTAAACACGTTGCATCAGTTTTGGCGTCCAGACTGTTGCGAATCTTTGCTGGGATAAGCAACCGATTCTTAAGGTCTATGGTTAACTCGTACTCTCCACTAAAGAATGGCACTTCCAAGGGATTTCAAACCACCTAACCTGTAAAAGCAGGGAATTTCTACCACCTTCCTCCACTATTGCAAGAAAATTTAATGCATTCTGCGCGAAATTTTTAAAGTTTTTTGATTGACCGCAGATTGTCGGCGAAATCCCTGATCGCGGGGCCGCTATTGAACCCAGGAAAACCGCGTCTGTGAATAATTTATGTGGATAACCTGTCGCGAGAATTCGCATGAATAGCTCTGACCGTCCGGGCGATAATGCCTGACGCAAAAAGAACTGCCAGCGCCGCCCAAGCGCTTCGCACCGACGAATCAGGGACGATCAGGGAAATCACACCCCCGACCGGGCCGAAAATGCCCAGACGCTCGCTCGCCACGCCCGGACCAAACTCACCGCGCAAATACCAGAGCAGCGGACCGCCCAGACTCAGCATGGCCGCTACCGCCGCCGCAAAGGGCCTCGCCCACGAATTCCGCCCAGGCCCCGCCCACAAATGCAACGTCACCAGCCAAACCGAAACGTACGCTTCGCCCGCTATCCACTGCCCTGTCCGAGCATCCGCCAGGAACGCCGCCAATTCCGCAAACGGCCAAGCGGTAACCAACGCGATGACGGTCCAGCGGCGATTTCCCAGAAGCAGGGGAAACAACAGCGAAGCCGCCGCGACCTGCGTGGCCAGCATGACGATAAGGCCCAATTGCTCCCCAGCCCGCGGCGAGTGCGCCCAGAACATCACGCGCATCGCACAAAGCCCCAGCGCCGCGACTTGCACTCCCAGCCACGTCGCCAGCGCCGCGGCAACGAGGCCGCTCGTCCGGCTGTTTCCTTGCGGTGCTTGCGTCATCGATTCTTCGCCCGCACGATTTTACCCGATGCGCCATCATTGCGCATTGACCGGCGAATCGAGTTGAGCGGTGGCATTCGCATCCGGGCCAGGGCATGTCACTCGATCGAACCGCAGGTCGATCCACGGCTGGCCGGCATCCACCCGGCTGTCCTTCCGGTAAATCGTTTCGATGGCCGCCAGCTTTTGCGATGCGGGGACTTCGATGAACGAATCCTTGGCGCTGGGCGGGCGGCCCCAGCGCACTTGCGTGCCGAAGCGCGTCACGAGCACAATCTGTGCCTCGCGCGAATCCCGCCGCCCCCCGAAGTTGCTCACGTCGATCTCGCGAATCTGATCGGCCCAGTCTTGAACGGCCAGCAATCGCGCCATTTCCAATCCGCCGGCCAGGTCGTCGCCTTGCCAGATTCGGCCGGATTCGCAGGGATCGTGCGAAACGCCGTCGATGATTCGGATATTGATCTTGCCGTCGCCGCCGAGGACGATTTTCGGCAATAGTTCGGCCGTGTACTGCTCCGGCAACTTCACGCCCGCGCCGTCCACAAGCCAATAGTATTGCCCCCACTTCACCAAGGCTGCGGGAGCGCGGTAGTCGCAATCGATCTCCAGGGTGTCCCCCGGCTTCTGGTCGTACATCCGCCGCACCTGCTTCACGCGCTTGATCCACGGGTTGCTTGCCAGGGCCTTGCCGGCATCCACCAGCAACTGCCGGTCGAATGCCGAGTGCAATCCGATCGGCTGCGTGGATCTGATGATCTCCTCGTTCAAGAAATCGCTCATCCAAGCCGGCCGGTTGGCCAGGACGACCTTCGGCGGTCGGGTTGGGAACGCCAGGCGGCGTTCGACGTAAATCTGGCTGATTCGAAACAGCGAGACGATCCCCGAAGCGAAAATGATGAAAATCATCCCGTGCAGCGCGATGCGCCAACGGAATTCGCGGCTGGCGGAAGATTTCCGGCTCGGCGCACCGGCCGACCGCTTCGCTTTCGACATTGATATCCCCATTATCGGACGTTTGCAGCGCGGGACGTTACCGGTTTCAATCCCGGCCCGCGGGAATGGGCACGGCGAACCAGCCGATCCACCAGTGGTCCGAATTCGATGCCGGCGTGCCTGGCCGCCTCCGGCAAAAGACTCTTGGGCGTGAAGCCCGGCAGGGTATTGATCTCCAGCAGATACGGCTGGTTGGCGGAGTCGAGCATGATATCGATCCGCGCCAGGCCCCGAGCCCCCACGGCCGCGTTGGCCTTTGCCGCCAGTTCGCGGCATTGCTCGACCACGCCGCGGGGCAGGCCCGTGTCGAACCGGTGTTCGGTGTCCGCGGCCCGGTATTTCGCCTCGTAATCGAAAAACTCCCGCTTGGGCACGATCCGGATCGGAGCCAGCGGCTTTTCCTCCAGAAGTCCGACGGTCAATTCAATGCCGTCGATATATTTCTCAATCAGGGCGGCCTCGTGCCGGCTGAGAACCTGGGGTTCCTATACAAGGCGACTTCCCGATGTTGGGGTGGCGAGTTGCACTGCCACCCCAACATCGTGCCACTCCCACCCCAACATCGGCACGCTTGAATCAGGGAAGCTGCGATGCAAAAATTGGCCACACCTCTGCGACCTGCCGACCCGAAAGAGAGCAACTTCGAGGAGCTCAAACA
>CAWAPL010000026.1:0-265220 GCA_963783845.1 uncultured Phycisphaerales bacterium | reverse complement strand
GAAACGAGGAGTTTTCACTCACTGTCATCTTGCGCTGCTCGCTCACCGCTCCAACAATGGATTTCGGGCCGTCCGGCCAGGTTCTGGTCTCGCGATCTCGCCATGACAGCCGCGGCAACCGCTGTGCGGCCTGCCCGGCGCTTACCGGATCGGTGTGGCTGCGGCCTTGGCTCGGCCATCTCTCGGTTGCGCCGGATCAAGGTTGGCGTAGGAGGCGGCCACCTTCGCTCAGGAACTTGATGATGTTGTTCATCTGCGTATGGCCCGCGCGCGCCTGCCTGAGGTGCGCAATTCGCGGTAAAAGCAGTTCCGGCGCTGGCCCGCTGATATGTCCTTGGTCTTGGCGATCTCCGCTCAGACCGTGGCAGTTGGTGCACGACGCCTCGGCTACGCGCTTGCCTTCCGCGATATCCTGGGGAGGCGGCCAGCGTAGCGCGCAGACCCCCCCGCCGCCGGACGCGGCCGCGTCCCGCCGCGGCGCCGGCCGGCAAGGCTGCGCCGATCAATACGCCCATCAGCAGAAAATTAGACACAAAACCAAAAGCACTTCGCTTCATTGCTTTTGCCCTCGAACGTTCGTCCAAATCTGGATCCCCGGCGCCTGCGACACCAGCTATTGCCAGACCGCGCCAATCGGAAAAAAGGGGGGTGAATGTAAATATATGCGTCTACGCCTTGCCATTCAGCAGACGGTGAAATTTTAACATGAACCAAGAATATTCGCAGCCGCCGCAGCAGCTGATGGTGCGTCCGCTGTCGACCCAGCCGGCGCCTTCGCGCCTGGCGCCGCGCACCGCCAGCATCGCTGTCTTCCATGCGGCTGCGCACATCCAGCTTTTTGATATGTTGGTGATGTAATGCTTGATCGTCCTCCTCCCACAGGCCCGGCCCAACTTCTCCGATCTCGCGGTTGGTCAATCCCGACCACCAGCTTCAGAATTTCCGACTTCCCTTCGTCCCCCTTCGAGCGGATCCTGCCGGCGCCGGACTGCGCGTGAGCGTGACCAGTATCCCCGCGGCCAGCGACGGCGTGACGTAGACCTCGCCTTGCGCGACGACGGGAGCGGACCACGCGCGCGAGCTCGTGCGCGGAAACGCCCTTGAGCACATAGGCGCGGGCGCCGGCCTTGCTCGTTGAGGCGCACAATTTGTCCTCGTCCTCGGCGACTGTCAGCATCAGCACCTTGGTCGCTGGGCATGCGGTCCCGGATCCCCTCCGCGGTAACAATGCTCCGCCCCAGCCCGGCATCGTGATATCGAGCATCACTGGCGGCCATGCGCAGGAACAATTGCCGCACCGTTAAGCTTGGCCGACCACATCGATATCCGGTTGAGCTGCGAGGGAAACACCACACCCTCCGCGAAACAGCGGACGGCATCGTCCGCGACCAGGACGCTGATGCTGTCAGCCATCGTTGTACTCCAGTTGTGTCAGCCAGCGACGCGCGCACCACGGCGCCCCGTCCAGGAGCGCTGCGCACCTCGAAGCTGCCCCCAAGCACTTTCACTGCGTCCAGTCGAGCCGAAATGGCCGTCCGCCTTCAACTGCGTCTGGGTCTGAAATCCGGCCCGCTATCGGCCACTTCGACTATGACCGCGCGGCGGTTACCGCGAGCTGCCCTCGTGGCGAAAGCCATTGGCCAGCGATTCCTGCAGCACCCTGACGCGTGCGCCGCTGCAGGTGAGAATGACGCTGTTCCGCGTGCTGCAGGAATCGCTGGCCAATGGCTTTCGCCACGGCAGCGGCCGCAATCAGCGGGTAGCGGTGAGCGGCGCCGCCGGCACGGTCATCGTCGAAGTGGCGGATGACGGGCCCGGGTTTGACTGAAGGCGCTGAAGCCGGACGGCCATTTCGGGCTCGACTGGATGCGCGAGCGCGTGGAGCTCCTTGGGCGGCAGCTTCGAGGTGCGCAGCGCGATCGGGCAGGGCGCCGTGGTTCGCGCGTCGCTGCCCCTGACAGACCTGGATTACAACGATGGCTGAGAGGATCAGCATTCTGGTCGCGGACGATCATCCGCTGTTTCGCGAGTGTGGTGCATTCCCTCGCCTCCGAGCCGGATTTCGACGTCGTCGGCCAGGCTTCGAGCGGCGAGGATGCCTTGCGCCTGGCCTGCGATCTGGTTCCCGACGTGGTGATGCTCGATATCACCATGCCCGGCTGGGGCGGCATTGTCACTGCCGACAAGATCAGAACCGCATGCCCGCGACCAGGGTGCTGATGCTCACCGTGGCCGAGGATGAGGACAAATTGCTGGCTTCGTTCAAGGCCGGCGCTCGCGCCTATGTGCTGAAGGGCGTTTCCGCGCACGAGCTTGCGCGCGTGGTCCGCTCCGTGGCGCAAGGCGAGGTCTACGTCACGCCGTCGCTGGCCGCGGGGATACTGGTCACGCTCACGCGCAGTCCGGCGCCGCAGGTTCCGCTGGAAGGCTTGACCGAACGCGAGTCGGAGATTCTGAAGCTGGTGGTGCAGGGACTGACCAATCGCGAGATCGGCGACCGGCTGCATTTGTCGGAGAAAACCATCAAGCATTACATCACCAACATCCTGGAAAAACTGCATGTGCGCAGCCGCATGGAAGCCGCGATGCTGGCAGTGCGTGGCGCCGGCCGGGCCCCGGCAAAGTAGACGACGGCCGGACTTCGCGGCGTTTTTCGTACTGCGAATATTCCCGGTTCATGTTAAAATTCAGCGCCATGCTGAATGAGCAAAGCATAAGACGCGTACCGTTGGACTCACCCCCATTTTTTGAGCAGCGAAATTCAGCGATGTTTGGTCTCGCAGGCAAGCGGATATTGCAGATCCGGATGATCGTTCGAGGGAACGTGATGAAGCGAAGTGGATGGATTTTGTTTTCAATATTCGTAGCGATGGGCACAGTGATCGCAGGGGCCGTTGCAACGGGGGGCGCCGCGGCAGACGACAGACCGGTCCTGCTGGCGGCAATGATCTGCGCGCTACGCTGGCCACTCCCCAGGATATCGCGGAAGGCAAGCGCGTAGCCGAGGCGTCCTGTGCACAACTGCCACGGTCTGAGCGGAATCGCCAAGACCAAGGACGTGCCGAATATCGCCGGCCAGCGCCCGGAATACCTTTACCGCGAATTGCGCGTCTACCAGGCAGGCGCGCGCGGCAATACGCAGATGAACAACGTCGTCAAGTTCCTGAGCGACGACGCGTTGGTCAAGGTGGCCGCCTACTACGCCAACCTTGATCCGGCGCAACCGAGGCGGTCGGCCGAGCCAAGGCCGCCGCCACACCCGATCCGGTAAGCGCCGGCAAGGCCGCAGCGGCCGGTTGCGCGGGCTGTCATGGCGAGGGCGGGATCAGCAAGACCCCCGGAATGCCGAACCTGGCCGGACAGGACCCGAAATACATTGTTGCGGCGGTGAAGGCGTACAAGAGCGGCGAGCGCAAGAATGACATGATGAAAACCCTGGTTTCGGCGCTCACCGATGCGGAAACCGAAAACATCGCGCTGTACTTCGGCTTGCAAAAGGTGGGCCAGGCCACAGACGCCCTCGCCGGGCAACCAAGCGGCGGGCAAGGTGCCGCCGTGGCTTGCGCCGGCTGCCACGGCGAAGGCGGCGTGAGCACGGGCAGCGCGCCCAGCCTTGCCGGCCAGGACGCGCAGTATTTTGCTGCCGCGCTGAAAAGCTACAAGGATGGGTCGCGCAAAGATGAGGCAATGAAGGCTCCGGCCGCCTCCGTTGACCAAGGCGCGATGAAGGATCTGGCCGCCTACTATGCGAACCAGACGCCGCAGCAGCCCAAGGTGCGCAAGCCGCTGACGACAGCCGAGCTGGCGCAGCGCTGCGACCGCTGCCACGGCGTGAACGGCAACAGCACCGACCCGCGTGCGCCGGCGCTCGCGGCGCAGCGCGCGAGCTATCTGGAGCGGGTCATGCGCGCGTATAAAAGGGCGGACGCCGGAGCGAGGCAATGCTCGCGATGCTCGACGGGCTGAGCGAAGCGGATCTCGCAGGGCTTGCGGCGCATTACGCGCAGCAAAAGGAGAGGGCCGTCATATACATGCCGCTGCCGTGCAGATGAGCATCTGCATCACTGCTCGCCGCCGTATCGCAGCTGCGGCCCGGCAAGAAGGAACAACGGCACCAGGTTCGTGCCCAGGGTGCAAATCAGCGGAGCGACCATTGTCAGTTGGTGGTCCGGGGACATATCCACGTGGGTGGCGGCCCCACGGCGGCGCCGCGGGCTTTTGCTGGGGCTGCGCAAGAGATCGATGAGCTTGAAGACGGCCGGGGTCACTTCGCGCAGGGCGGCGATGCCTTTGTTGATGGCCGGGAGATCGTCGGCGAAGGCGATGATGTCGCCGATTTCGGGGCCGGCGCCGAGGCGAACGTAGGCTCGATTGGGGCCGGCGATTCCAGTCATGAGGACTTGCAGGAAATCCGCAAGCGGCGAGAAGTCGTTTTTGATTTCGACGACGAAAAGCGGCGGGGATTTCCTAATCCCGCATCGCAGTTGACGCAGCAGGTCGCTCAGGAGATTCGAGAGTTCGGCCGTGTATGCGGCGCTTCGCTTGGCCATGATTCGCCTTGGGGAATTGATTATGGCAAGAGACGGCGGATGTCCAGGCTGCCGTTGGGCCGACGCTCGGCGAGAAAGTGACCGCCGGCGCCGAGGAGATCCATGATCTGCCGATATTGGCGATACCACTGCTGGGACGAATCCTGCCAGAGGACCTGGAGTTCATCGGTTAACAGCACGTAGATGCTGCGGAAGGTGAGATACTCATTGGGGTCGAGCCGGCCGGCGCAAATCGGCGTCGATGCGATCCACCCAGGGGTCTCCGGTGCCGGTGTCGTCGGGTTGATGGTGGTATTGTTCACGAGAGAGATGGCCCGTCGCGCGGGCTGGGTCGGGAATCGCCAGGCCCAGTTCCGCGGCTTTTTCCCGCCCATAGGTCACGGGATCGCGCATGAGCAGGTCATAATCGAAATAACAAACCGGGAAGTCACGGAAGAAATAACGGGCGGCGAGTTGATGCCGCGCAAAAACCGCTGCCAGCGGCGGAGGCGTCCGGTCAACACCGCGCGGTTTGATTTGATGACGGCCGATGGACTGCGAAGGGTGAGGATTATTTTGATGGCGTATCCCATCTCGGTGAGGACTTCCCGCCAAAGCGGAAAGGTGAAACAGAGTCGCGGATCCTTGGCCCCGGCCAATGGGCGATCGCCAAATTCCTTGAGGAGTTGCTCTTTGAGGGAAGCGCCAAGGGAGGCGATCTCCGGGCGCTGGAAATCGGATTCGATCGGCAGGACGTTGTCGGTGCTTCTGAGGTTCCATGTCGCGAGGAGGCGTTCGTTGAAGTCGAGGATCCATTGGAGTTCGTAGAAGATCGGGTTGTGCTTGAACTTTGTCGGATCGATAAAATGGGACGGATCGCCGAAATAGACGCCGAGGTGGTCGAGGAATTGGGCGACGGAGGAGGTCCCGCTGCGTTGGAAGCCGACGATCAAGAAGAAAGTCTTTTGGGGATCAGCCATGAACATTTCCGGATAACCCGACGCTCCCCATTTTCGTGCGGCAATATAGCGGATCGGGATGAAACGGACAATTTGGCGCCAAAGGGACGGAAACGCGCTCCCCGTTCGGCTGAGCTCACGGCCGAAGCCTTCGGGTCGCGGCTAAACAAATGCAATTGGGTTATTTGCGCAAGGGGCGTCCCAGCTTTTGCTCCACCGAGTCGATCTTGCTTTGCAATCGGCCTTTGCGGCCCTTTCGCCAATCCATCTTCACCGTGCAGGTGATGCGCGTACAGTCCTTCGATAAGTTTTCGTAGCACTTTTGGATGACGGCCATTACTTCGGACCATTCGCCTTCGACGCAGGTGCCGAGGGGACCGAGTTTGTAGGGAAGGCCGCTGCGATCGATGATGTCGAGACAGCGGGCGACGTAGGGGCTGACGCTTTCGCCTTTGTCCATGGGCCAGATGCTGAATTCGGCTAGAAGCATTTTGGGGCCTTTCCGATCTGGGGTGTGGAACCCGCGGTGCTGCGCACCGCCGCTAAATGTTTGGGTAAAATACCGTCAGGGATGGAATAAATCTCCTGGACGACAATCGGTCGTTGAGGAGGCTCGGTCGGAATGAGGGGTTTGGCGATTCAAAGCGGGCGGGCGTTGTTATCATGGCGGACATGTTGCGAGCAATCCTGGCGTTTTTCCTGGCGGCGGCGATTCCTTCGGCGGTGTTCGGCGATGGGGCTGCCACGCGGCCGGCCGTGAAGGTGGCGATCGTTCCGTTCGACGTGATCGGCGACTCGGGGCACGAATGGATCGGACATGCGCTGCAGGAGGGATTGGCCGGCGGATTGCAGAAGGGTTCGGGAATCTCGGCCATCATCGTGCCGGGGATTGTGCCGATGGATGCGAACGCCGCGATCGCGCAGGGCAAATCGGTGGATGCCGACGTGGTGATCTTTGGCAGCGTTCAGATTGTCGAGCAGGCGCTTCGAGTCGGCGGGCGGATGGTTTCGGTGAAGTCGGGTGAGCCAATCGGCGGGTTGCAGAGCGATGGCGATTTGCGGGGATTGTTCAAGATCGAGGATTTGCTCAGCGAGCGAGCGTGGCGGATTTTGGCGCCGGCGAATGGGGCACGGACGCCGCGGGCGACGCGATCGGCGACGTTTGAGATCGTTGGGCCGACGGTGGCTTCGGCGGGGCCGCGGTATTTTGATGGGGATTTGGCATCGGTGATCTCCCGGCCGGAGCGGTTTGGGGATGATTATGATCGGTATTACTACCATTCGGCTTCCACGTCGGGATGGGTATATCCGTGCGGCCCATGCGGGACGATTGGTGGGGTCTGCGGGTATCCGGGGAATGGCGTGCTTTTCCCAATTGCGGCGCCGACTCGCGGTTGGTAAAGGCGAAATCGCTCATTGACGCCGGGGCCAAGCAATCGGATCATGCCCGGCATGACGCGAGAACAACTTGCACGGCGGATTGCCGAGGTTTCTCTTTTGCGCGGGGAGTTTGTTCTGCGAAGCGGACGCAAGAGCAATTACTATCTGGATAAATATCGGTTCGAGACGCAGCCGGATGTTCTGGCGGAGTTGGGGAAGCTGTTTGCGGCGAAGGTGACGGCGAAGGTGGATCGGATCGCGGGGGCGGAGCTGGGTGCGGTGCCGCTGGCGGCGGCGACGGCGATGGCGTCCGGGAAACCTTGCGTGTTCGTGCGGAATCAGAAAAAGGATTATGGAACGAGCAGGCAGGTCGAGGGAGTGCTCAATGCCGGGGAGACAGTGCTGATCGTGGAGGATGTGCCTGACCACCGGGGGGCAGGTGCTTGAGGCGGCCAAGACTTTGAAGGATGCGGGGGCGAAGATCGATCGCATCGTGGCGGTCATCGATCGGCTGGAGGGGGCGAGGGAAAACATCGAGTCGGCGGGTTATACGCTGGAGTCGCTGTTTACTTCCGCGGATTTGGGGATTCGTAAATAATCACGCGGGGACGCGTCGAGGCCGACGCGGCTAAACTTGGGAATCGTCTTCGTGGTTAGGGGTTTCTTCGGCGATTTCGGGCATGAATTCACCCATTTCGTTGGGATTGAATACGCCTAGCTCTTCGAGGGCCAGGAGCGCGGCTTTTTGCTCGGCCATCTTCTTGTTGGGACCCCAGGCGCTGCTGAAGCGGCGATTTTCAATCACGACGCAGACCTCGAAACATTTGCTGTGATCGGGGCCCTTCTCATCCAACAACTCGTAAATGGGCGGGGCGCCGAGACTTTTCTGGGCGTGTTGCTGCAAGACCGCCTTGAAGTTCTGCTGGTGCGTGTTGGAGGCGATCGACTCGATCTTGGGGGTCATGGTGCGAAGGACGTATTGCTTTACGACCTCGAATCCGCCGTCGAGATAAATGGCGGCGACGATGGACTCGTAAACGGCGGCGGCGAGGGAGTGGGCATTTCCTCGCGGCTGCTGATGCCTTTGCCGATGATGAGCAGATCGGTGAGGCCCGTTTCGTTGGAGACCTCGGCGCAGGTTCGGCGGGAGACGACGGCGGATTTGATCTTGGTGAGATCGCCTTCGAGATATTCGGGAAAGCGTTTGTAGAGGGCTTCGCAGATGATGAGATCGAGGATGGCGTCGCCGAGGAACTCCATGCGCTCGTTACTCTGGAGGCGATTGTCGGCGACGGAGGCGTGGGTGAGGGCCTCTTTCAGCAAGTCGGGATTCTGGAACGTGTAAGAGAGAATTGTCTCTGCGCGTTCACGGGCTTCGGTATTCACAAATGCACCGGAAAGACGATAAATGGGAGCGTGAAGAGTGTCAATCGGAAGAAGATTGCCTATTGCCCATTGCCTATTGCCGATTGAGGGGTTTCTTTCAATATCCTGGGGCGAACCAGCTGCTTGCGATGGCGTGGGCTGAGACCTAATATTGGCCGCAAAGGGTTGGTCCCTGACGCGACTTTGACGGGCGAGTTCTATGCGAAAGCTGGCTGCGCTGGGCTTGGTTGTTTTGCTGTTTGTCGGATTGGGCGTGGGATGGGGGGATTCCACGGGTTCGGCGACGCTGTTCGATCCGGCCAAGTATATGCGCGTGTCGGAGGTGAAACCGGGGATGAAGGGGTATGGGCTGACGGTTTTCAGCGGGACGAAGATCGAGCAATTCGACGTTGAAGTCGTGGACGTGGTGAAGAATTTCAATCCGAAATACGATGCGATCCTGGTGCGGTGTCCGCAGGATTTTCTGAAGGAAACCGGCCCGATCGCGGGGATGAGCGGGTCGCCGATTTATCTGTATGACGATACCGGGCGGGCGCGGATGGTCGGGGCGTTCGCGTATGGCTGGCCGTTCGCAAAGGAATGCCTGGCCGGGGTGCAGCCGATTGAATACATGCTGGCGCTTCCGAGGAATGAATCGGTTCCCTGGCCGGGGGCGAAAGTGTCGCCGCATGTCGGGCCGGATGGAGCGTCGCCGCAGAGTGCGCTGGCTCCGCAATGGAGCTTGGATCAGGTCCCGCTGCGGCCGTGGGGCCGGGCTGTGAAGGTTGGGAGATTTGAGGAGACGGGCCGGGCGATGCTGGGCGGGCGCGCCGTCGGCATGCGTCCGCTGGCGACGCCGCTGATGGCCGGCGGGGTGAGCGCGCGGACATTGGCGAAGATCGCCGGGCTGTTTGAGGGGACGGGGATGGTGCCGATGCAGGTGGGGAGCGCCAGCGGGCTGCTGAATGGGCCGGATATGCCGAAGCTGGAACCGGGATCGGTCTTGGCGGTGCCGCTGCTCACCGGGGACATGGATTTGACGGCGGTTGGGACTTGCACGGAGAAGATCGGGAACCGGATTTTTGGCTTCGGCCATCCGTTCAACGATGAGGGTCCGATCGATTTGCCGATGGGCAGCGGTTCGATCGCGGCGATCGTGTCGAACCTGGAGACGAGCTTCAAGCTGGGATTTCTTTCCGAGACCAGCGGAGCGTTATTGACGGACCAGACGGTGGGGGTCGCCGGAGTGGTGGGGAAGTCGGCGCCGATGGCGCCGGTGGAATTGCGGATCGTTTATGCGGACGGCTCGCTGGATGAGACGTATCATTTTTCGGCGGCGTTGCATCCGAAGCTGACGCCGGTGATCGCCAGCGCGGCGGTGACGATGGCGCTGACGGGGGAGAAGAATTTGCCGCAGTACCACACGGTGGATTACGACGTGACGGCGGATTTCGCCAACGGGCAGAGCGTGCACGTGGTCAACAGCAGCGTGAACGGGGACGGGAACGATGTCGCCGCGGAGATTTCGCTGCCGCTGATGGTGGCGGCGGACAATCCGTTCGAGCGGGTGTCGCTGGCGAAGCTATCGGGGACGATCCGGGTCTCCGATGCGGCGCGGTCGGCGGATATTCTTTCGGTGATGGTGCCGCGGACGGAGTATCGACCGGGGGAGACGGTAAAGGCCTATATTTCGTATCTGCCGTTCCATGCGATGGAGGCGATTTTGCCGGTGGACATGCAGCTTCCGCGCGACTTGCCGGATGGGGACTATCAGTTCATCGTTTCGGATTGGACGCGATACCTGGAGGACGAACGCGCGGCGAACCCGTTCGAGTTCACGGCGACGAAAATCGGAGAGTTGTTCACGGTGATTCGGGACGTGACGGGGATTCGGCATGATTCGGTGTACCTGCGGCTGGTGCGGCAGGCGGATGGAGTGGCGGTGGGCCATACGGCGATGCCAAGATTGCCGTCGAGCCGGCGGCAGGTGCTGTTGGATTCGGGCCGGAGCGATATCACGCCGTTTGTGACCTCGACGGTGAAGATCGTGCCGGCGGGTTTCGTGATGAGCGGGTCGGCGGAATTCACGATCAGCGTCGCCAGGCACGGCAAGGTGGAAGTGCCGCCGAAAACCGAGAGCGAGCAGCCGGCCGCGAAGACCGAAGGGAAGAGCGACGGGAAGCAAGCGATTCCGGGTGCGGTAGTTCCGGGCAAATAGGATGGAACAGGTATGATGAGATTTTCGCGAAATTGGGTTGCGGGGATGGTCCGAGGGGCGAACCCGGCGACCTTCGGTCGCCCGCTAAATAGGGTGATGGCATGGGCGGCGGTGGTTTTGTTTTGGTCGCTGCCGGTGCGCGCGGTGACGACGTCGCATTGGGTGCAGGCGAATGAGGCGGATTTTCAAGGCGGGACGCTTCACGATGTCGTTGTCACCAACCTTGGGGACGTGAAACTTTCGCGCCGATCAAGACGATTCAGGAGCAGGACCCGAACGTCACGACCGTTAACGCGCTGGCGCAGGGGCCGGATGGGACGATTTATGCCGGCACGGGTCCGAAGGGAATTTTGCTGGCGGTGACGGCCGACAAAGTGAGCACGGCCGCGACGATCGACAACGCGGTGAACATTCTGTCCGTCCTGGTGGATGCCAAGGGCTCGATTCTGCTGGGGACCGGGGGAGATAAGGGGCGGGTGCTGCGCATCGACAAGGTCGGGGATAAGCCCAAGGAACTGTTTTCGGATAATGACGTGCAGTACGTGTGGGCGCTGCAGGAGACGGCGGATGGGAACATTTATGCGGCGACGGGTCCGAACGGAGAGGTCTTTGAGATCAAGCCGGACGGCACGCACGGGCAGTTGTATAAGAGCGGCGAGGACAACGTCACGAGCATGATCAGCGACGGGAAGGACCTGCTGTACCTGGGGACGGACCCGAATGGGCTCGTGATTCGGCTGAACCGCAAGACAAGGGAGTCGTTCATCGTTTACAACGCCGGCGAGTCCGAGATTACGGCGCTGGCGATGGATGATTCGGGGAACCTGTACGCGGCGACGGGGGAAGTGAGCGATCGTCAGACGCAGCAGCCGGCGGAAACGGAGCAGAAGAAGGCGGGCCGGCCGGAGGAGCAGAATCCCCCCCCGCCGATCCCGGCGAATCCACCGCCCGGGCCGCTGAAGCCTGGGGATCAGCCGTCGATGCGGAATCCGATGCCGGGGTTGCCGAAGATGATGGACGTGATGTCGCCCAAAATGGATGATCCGGGCGGGGATAATCCGGGTGGGGATAATCCGGGCGGGGATCAGCCGAGTCCGGGGCCAAATCCGCTCGTGCCCGCGATGCCGCTGAATCATGCGAATCCGTCGGCGGGCGGCGCCGCCAATGCCCCGGAAGAGCAGGGTCCGCAGGGGAATGCGATTTACAAGATCGATCCGGAAGGGTTCGTGACGGAGGTCTTCCGGGAGAACGCGGTGATCTACAGCATGATCCACCAGGGCGATTCGCTGCTGGTGGGCACGGGGGAGGAAGGGAATATCTACCAGGTGAATCCGGCGGCGGAAGAGACCGTGGTGCTGGCCAAGGTGGATGCCAAGCAGGTGGTTTGCCTTCTTCCGGTGAAGGACGGGCGGATCATCATGGGGCTGGCCAATGCCGGGGGAATCTCGGCGATGACGGGCGGGTACGCATCGTCGGGGACCTATCTGAGCCCGGTGCTGGACGCGACGCAGACGAGCCGATTCGGAAACGTTCATTTGCACGGACATTTGCCGGCGGGAACGGCACTGAAGCTGTCCACGCGGAGCGGGAACGTGAAGGATGCGGATTCGCCGGGCTGGTCGAAATGGACGGAGGATGCCGACGCGACGGAATACATGAACGTCTCCTCGCCATCGGCGCGGTTCCTGCAGTATCGGCTGACGTTCACGACGCATGATTCGCTGAAGACGGCGATGGTGGATCACGTGGACGTGGCGTACCAGGTTCCGAACATGGCGCCGGTGGTGAAGTCGATCAAGATCGGTAGCGAAGGCGGACCAACGGAGGCGGGGCAGGGGGAATCGTCGGGCGCCGCCGCGGCGCCCGCGGCGGCGGCGGGACACGCGGGCGACGCCGCCAAGGCGGCGGGTGGAACCGGCGTGCAGACCATCACCTGGGACGGTTCGGATCCCAACAACGATACGTTGACGTACACGCTTTATTTCCGCCTCGATGAGGATGGGCCGTGGATCCTGCTCAAGGACAAGCTCAAGGACACGAGCTATGAATGGGACACGCGCACGGTGGCGGATGGGCAATACCAGGTGAAGGTGGTGGCCTCGGATGCCATGTCCAATCCACCCGGGGAAGGCAAGACCGCCAGCCGGGTCAGCGACTATTTCGTCGTGGACAACACCCCCCCCGCCATCAACGACCTGCAATGCAAGGTGGAGGGCGACGTGGTGAACGTCTCCTTGCAGGCGGCGGACAAGACCAGCACGGTGGCGAACGTGGAATACACGGTGGATTCGGGGGACGAATGGCAATCGGTGCTTCCGGTGCAGAAGATTTTCGACAGTCCGACGGAGGTGGTGAAATTTTCGCTCAAAGGGTTGACGGTGGGCGGGCATCAGGCGACCATCCGGGTGACGGACAGCCGGGGCAATCAGGCGCTGCAGACCGTTGTGTTCAAGATCGAATCGGCGTCGGCCCGCGGGCAATGAGAGAGCCTGGGATCGGCCAAGATAGGAATTAGCGATGCATTACCCGCACAAGATCAGCAAGGTGAAGCGAGCCCGCAACATAGGATTCCGGGCGCGGATGAGGACCAAGAAGGGGCGGCAGATGATCAACCGCAAGCGGCGGGTTGGGCGGCGCGTGCAGGTTTTGTGAGGCAAGAAGCCCAAGGTTTAGCCGCCGCGGCCTCGCGGCGGTATCGGCCGTGTTCCGCGATTCAGAACGTCCAACCCACGCCCAGGATGTATTTGGCGTCGGTGCGATGGCTCCCGGGGGCGGGATGCGAATCGTAGTCCACCTCCGCTTTTAATTCCGAGAACATCGACTTGGTGATCGCCACGTGCACGCCCGTCGTGGTCAGGACCAGGTAGTCATCGACGGTCTGAACCGAAGGGTAATAGGTCACGTCATTGAACAGTTTCACGTTGGAATCCCAAAGCGATTTGTCCACGTGGTACGCCACGCGCGCGGAAACGTTTTTGCTGGGAGAGGCATTGCTGTAATCTTCGTAAACCCAAGCCAGACCGCCCGAAACGTCCATATTGAAATCGGGCTGCTCGACGATCTGATATCCGACGCCGGCGCCGGGGGTGAGGCGGAGATTCAGGAACAGGATGCGATCCTTCTCGACCCTGGCATTGCCGTAGCCGAAGAATTTCCGGGTGAAGAAATAATCGTATTCGCCTCGGGCGAACCAGTTGTCGGCGGTGGTGGATTGGACGCCGTTGACCTTTTGCTCGCCGAACAGATAGGCGGCGCCCGCGTCGATGCGGTCGAAGTCGCTGCGGCGCTGCAGGTTGATGCTGGCTCCCAACTGTTCCGCGGTGGTCTGGCCCTGGAGGTACAAACCGTTGACGACGACCGAGCCGGTCCAAACGACCGGGGGCGGGTTTATTTTGCCAACCTTGGAAATCGCGAAAGTCTGCCTGGGCAGATTTCCGCCCGGGGCCGTGGTGAACTCGCCGGCCGGCCCTTCGGCGAGGCGCTGGTCCAGCACCGAGCCGTCGTTGAACAGGACTTTGATCGGTCCGTCCGTGGAGAGCGTTTTCACGTCCTTGAGATCGACGGTAATCTTGCCGGCGATGGGCGAGTCGATGATGAGCTTACCGGCGTCGGCGGATTCGATCGTGCCGGTGATGCGGTCGCCGTTGTTCAGGACGATCTGATCGGCGACGGCGGTGGTTGTTGCGAAAAGCAGGGCCAGCAGCGCGGCGGATCGCCGCAGGCAAAGCGAGTCGATAAGATGTGGCATGCGCGGTAGCTCCTTTTTTCTTCGGCGACGGATTTGGGGATCATACCCAGTTTGAGAATAATATGAAGCCGATGACGCCCGAACCGCAACTGCAAACTGGACTGATTCATCATCAGGCGGGCCGGCTGCGCGAGGCCGAGGAAGAGTATCACCGGGTTCTTGAAAAGCAGCCGGCGAATGCGGATGCGATGCACCTGCTGGGGGTGGTGCAAGCTCAGCATCGGCGGCACGACCTGGCGATCGAAATGATCCGCAAGGCGATTGAGCTGAATCCGGCGGCGGCGGATTATCACGACAATCTGGGGCGGGTTTACCAGGAACAGAACCGAATCGACGAAGCGCTGGCGAGCTGTCGAAGGGCGACGGAGCTGAACCCGCGGCATCCGAAGGCGCATTTCAACCTGGCGAACATCCTGCATTTCAAGGAGCGTTTTGAGGAGGCGGTTGCGGAATATCGTCTGGCGGCGGCGATTACGCCGGGGATGGCCGAGGCGCATCAGAACCTTGCCTCGGCGCTTCAGAAGCTGGGGCGGCTGGACGAGGCGGAGGCGAGCGTGCGGCGGGCGCTGGCGCTGGACGCGAAATCGGCGGCGGCGCATAACACGCTGGGGGTTGTGCTGTCGAACCGCATGCAGATCGACGCGGCGATTGCCGAGTATCGGCTGGCGCTGGCGACCCAGCCTGATTTTGCGCCGGCGCTGTCGAACCTTGGCGGGGCGCTGCGGTTGGCCGGGCGGCCACGGGAGGCGATCGAGGCGCTGCGGGGATCGCTCCGGCTGATTCCGGACAGTCCCGAGGCGCTGAACAATCTGGGGATCGCGCTGAAGGACGCGGGGCAACTCGACGAGTCGATCAAGGTGCTGGAGCGCTGCATTGAGCTGCGGCCGACGATGCGGGACGCGCTGAACAATCTGGCCAACGCGCACAAGGAATGCGGGAACATCCCGGAGGCGATCGCCTATTACAGCCGAGCGCTGGTGGTCGGACCGTCGGATCCGCGCATTCTCAGCAACATGATCTACACGCTGCAATTTCATACGGGATACGACGATGAATCGCTGTATCGCGAACAGCGGCGGTGGAACGAGATGCACGCCCTACCGCTGCGATCGTCGATCAAGGCACACGAGAATCCCGGCGCGGGGGAATCGGAGCGGCGGCTGCGGGTGGGATATGTCTCGGCTTATTTTTACTTTCAGGCGGAATCGTTTTTCGTGGTGCCGCTGCTGCAGAATCACGATACCGAGGCATTCGAGATTTATTGCTACGCCAGCGTGGTCAAGCCGGACAAGGAGACAGAGCGGCATAAATCGGCGCGGGTGATCTGGCGCGACGTGGTGAGCCTGAGCGATGCGGAGCTAGCGGAACAGATTCGTCGCGACCGGATCGACGTGCTGGTGGACCTGGGGATGCACATGGCGCTGAACCGGCTGCTGGTGTTTGCCCGCAAGCCGGCCCCGGTGCAGGTGACGTGGCTGGCCTATCCCGGAGGCACGGGGCTCGATGCGATGGACTATCGGATCACCGACGGATTCATGGACCCGCCCCAGCAAGCGACCCCCTACTATCGCGAGGAGTCGATTCGGCTGGCGGATTGCTGGTGCTGTTATGATCCGCATAGCGATGTTCCCGCGGCGGCGAAACGGAATTCGGGGCCGGTGCGGTTTGGATCGATCAACAATGCCTGCAAAAACAATGAGCCGCTGGTGCGGCTGTGGGCGCGGGCAATGCAGGCCGTGCCGGGTTCGACCATGTTGATCCTCGCCTCGGGCGAGTGGCATCGAAACAAGTTGCGGGGGATGTTTCAGAGGGCGGGGATTTCGCCGCAGCGGGTGGAGTTCGTGGACCGGTTATCACGGCCGGATTATCTGCGTCTCTACGATGCGATCGACGTTTGTCTGGATACGCTGCCGTACAATGGGATCACGACGACTTGTGACGCCCTGTGGATGGGCGTGCCGGTGGTGAGCCTCACCGGGAAAACAGCGTCGGGGCGGGCGGGATCGAGCATTTTGTCCACGCTGGGGCTTGGGGAGTTGATTGCGGGAAGTGAGGATGAGTTCGTGAAAATTGCCGCGGAACTGGCGCGGGACCGATCGCGATTGGGGGAGTTGCGTTCGACGCTTCGCCAAAGGATGAAGCAGTCGCCGCTGATGGATGCCCTTGGATTCGCTAGGAAGATGGAGGTGGCGTACCGGGATGCGTGGCGGCGATGGTGTGCGGGTTGACAATACCAAATGAATTGGACCGCAGAGACGCTGAGACGCGGAGGAAGACGCAGAGAGACCTCAAATTTCAAATCCAAAAGTTTTGGCTTCTCTGCGTCCGGCTCAGCGTCTCCGCGTCTCTGCGGTTGCATTTTGGCGGTTGAATTTCTCTATGGATCACGTTGAGCTTCAACGATTGCTGGAAGAGGGGCTTGCGCATCAGGATGCCGGGCGGCTCGATGCGGCGGAGGAGGTTTATCGGGGGATTTTGGCGCGGGAGCCTCGGCAGGCGGCGGCGCTGAATAACCTGGCGAACGTGCTGAAGGACTCGGGGAGGATCGAGGAAGCGGTGGATTGCTGCCGAGCGGCGGTGGCGATGGAGCCGGGGAATGCCGCCATCCACAGCAGCCTTTGCTACAAATTGCATTTCCATCCCGAATATGATCGGGCGGCGCTTTTCCGGGAGCTGCGAATGGGACCGGCGACACGGGGGCAATCGGGCTCCGGGAGGAATTGGGAACGATCGCTCGCCGGGGCGGCGGCTTCGGATCGGGTATGTTTCGCCGGATTTTTATGGGCATGCGGAATGTTTTTTTGTTCTGCCGCTGCTGGAGGGGCACGATCCGCGCCGGTGGAGGTGCATTGCTATGCCAGCGTGCGGCGGCCGGATAAGGCGACGGAACTCCTGAAGAGTTGCTCGCATGTCTGGCATGACGTGCTGGGGTTGTCGGACGATCAGCTTGCGAAAAAGATTCGCGCGGATGGGATCGAACGTCCTGGTGGACCTGACCATGCACATGGCGTTCAATCGCTTGCCGATGTTCGCGCAACGGTGCGCGCCGGTGCAGGTGACCTGGCTGGCGTATCCGGGCGGGACGGGGCTATCGGCGATGGACTATCGGCTGACGGATAATTGGATGGACCCGGCGGGCGAGGCGGATTCGTATTACGCGGAGCGGTCCGTGCGCTTGCCGGATTGCTGGTGCTGCTATCATCCGCTGGGTGACGTTCCGCCTGCGGCGGCGCGGGAGCGCGGGGTCGTCGTGTTTGGGTCGCTGAATAATCCTTGCAAGCTGAACGATTCGACGCTGCGGCTTTGGGCGGGGGTTTTGAAGAACGTGCGCGATTCGCGGTTGCTGCTGCTCGTGGAATCCCAGCGGCAACGGCACAGCATTGGCCAAACGATGGCGCGGGCTGGGGTTGATCCGGGGCGGGTCGAGTTCACGGGGCATCGCCGCCGCGGTGAGTATTTGCGCCTGTATGACGCGATCGACGTCTGTCTCGATCCTCGGCCATATAACGGGATCACGACGACGTGCGATGCGCTGTGGATGGGCGTGCCGGTGATCAGCGGCGTGGGGGCGACGGCGGCCGGGCGGGCGGGATTGAGCATCTTGTCAAATCTGCAATTGCCGCAATGGGTGGCTGAAAATGACGAGCGGTATGTGGCCATCGCCGCGGAAATGGCCGGGGATTTCAGCGCGAGAAGCGAATTGCGAAGGACGCTGCGCGATCGGATGCGGCGCTCGCCGCTGATGGATGGGCGGCAAGTTTGCCAGGAACGTGGAGGCGGCGTATCGGTGGATGTGGGAGCGGGGCGGAGAGGGGGAAGGTGCCTGACATTTTCGGCGGCCCCTTTTTCTCCCTCCCCCGGATTACCGGGGGAGGGGAATAATTTTCCCCCGCCTAATGTGTCACGCACCCAAAGCGGGAGACGACCGAAGGGGCCGTTTGACGGGGCAATCGGCTGGGGTTACATTTTGCGGCCCTCCGCCGGGTTGGGAGGTTATAATCTTTTTTTGCATTGTAAAGGATCGTTCATGCGAGCAAGCGACATTCGCCGAGGTCAGGCAGTTATCATCGACGGCAAGCTGTTTGTAGTGACCCATGCGGACCACAATACGCCGGGGAACCTTCGGGCCAAGGTGCAATTCAAGCTGCGGGATATATCGAAGGGGACGATTCAGGACAAGCGCGTCGGGGCGACGGACGATATCGAGACGACGACGCTCGACAGCCGGCAGGTGGAATATCTTTACAGCGACAACGACGGGCATGTCGTGATGGATTTGGAAACGTACGATCAGACGACGATTCCGAAGGAGGTACTTGGGGACGACATTCTTTACCTGAAGCCGAACACGCAGCTCGTGACGATGTTTCATGATGGGAAGGTGGTGTCGTACACGCTGCCGGCGGCGGTGGATTTGGAAGTGGTGGATACGCCGCCGGTGATTAAGGGTGCGACGGCGACGAATCAACTGAAGGATGCGAAGCTGGAGACGGGCCTGACGACGCGCGTGCCGGGGTTCATCGTGATCGGGGAGAAGATCAAGATCAGCACGGATACGGGGGAATATTTGAGCCGGTCGTAAGCCGAGAGGTTGGCTTGGCAAGCGATTCCCGATTATCTTCATAGTTCAAGCGGCCGGGCGGGGCATCTCGGCACGGCTTGGTCCAGAACAACAGGCGAGGTGAAAGAATGAGGCGGATTGCTCGGGCATTGCTGGCGATTCTGGTCTTATCTTGCTGGAGCGCGGTGGTTCGGGGTCAGCCGGCGCCCACGACGCAGCCTTATTACTGGTGGAACGATCCGACCGGGGCCAGGCCGCGGCCGACTTCCTTCGGCAAGACCCTGCCGCTGATTCGGGTGCAGGGAAATCATTTCGTCGATCCGGACGGGAAGGTGGTTTTGTTTCGAGGCGTTGCCATTGCCGATCCGGACAAGATCGAGCACGAGGGCCACTGGAACAAGGAACTTTTTGAGCATATCCAGGAGATGGGGGCGACGATCGTCCGCATTCCGATTCATCCGATCGCCTGGCGTCAGCGCACGGCCAAGGAATATCTTCCGCTGCTGGATCAGGCGGCGCAGTGGTGCACGGACCTGCACATGCACGTCATCATCGACTGGCACTCGATAGGGAACCTGGAAATGGAAGTGTTTCAGTCGCCGATCTACGACACGACGCAACAGGAGACGTATCAATTCTGGCGGACGATGGCGAGGCATTTCAAGGGGAACAACACGGTTGCATTTTATGAATTGTTCAACGAGCCGAGTACGGGCCGGGGACAGTTTGGCGTGGCGTCGTGGGGCGATTGGAAGAAGTTGAACGAGGAGATGATCGGTCTGATCCGGGGTTACGACAAGGACAAGATTGAGTTGGTGGCGGGATTTGACTGGGCGTATGACCTGACGCCGCTGCGCGAGCAGCCGATCGCCGCCGAGGGGATCGGTTACGTGACGCATCCGTATGCGAACAAGCGGAGAAAGCCGTGGGAACAGAAGTGGGAGGAGGATTTTGGTTTCGCAGCGGATCAGTATCCGATGATCGCGACGGAGATCGGGTTCGGCCTGCGCGAGGGGCAAAAGGTTGGGGATGACGATTATGGGAACCTGATCACCAGGTATCTAGAAAAGAGAGGCATTAGCTGGGTGGTGTGGGTCTATGACCCGGAATGGGGTCCAAGATTGCTGAAATCCTGGAATTATGACCTGACGGGCAGCGGGGAGTTCTTCAAGGAAGCGATGCATCGGGATTTGGCGAAATAGGAACGATTTTCCTCCTTTGCGGGCTTGGCGGGGAGGGAAATTCGGGTTATGAGTCCGAAGGACAATCTACGGAATCCCCGCCCGTCGATTTGCGACCCTGGTACTCGCTTTTAGTAAAGCATTTTTTCAAGCTACCCGATATAGGAACAAGCGTAGTTGATCGTTAGGTTCCTCACACAACACTGGGGCATTCCTATGTTTCGCTTTCTGATGGATGACAGCGGCGGCGAAGTTCTGGAGTATGCACTGATCGCGGGCCTGATCGTGGTGGCGGCGATTGCCGTCATCGGCTCCATAGGCACGAAGGTCTTTGCCACCTGGAGTTCGCTGAACAGCTCGATGTAGCGGAGATCCCAGCTTCGCCGATAACGGGGATCGCGGGTTCGGACATGCCGGCGGCATCGGCTCAACGGGTCTTAACGGGCTCGCGGGCTGCGGCCGCCTGTTCTCTTTCGTGGTCGTGCTCCTCCTTCAGGGGGACGAGGAATTCGATCAGGTTGCGGAGGACGCGGATCTGCGACATGGTCGCTTCGACGCGGACGATTCGCTCGGGCGGATAATGGTCCAGGACCGGCTTGGTGTCGCGCTCGTACACCTCGAGGCGGCGGTGAATGACCTCGTCGCTGGCGTCATCGAAGCGGTTTTCCCGTAATGCGCGGCGGCGCAGACGCTCGACCATCTTGTTCAAATCAGAGCAGATCAAGTGAATGACCTTCACAACGTCGATGGTGTCGTCGAGGAATTCGGCCTGCTTGAGATTGCGTGGAATGCCGTCGAGCACGAGGATTTCGCTGTCGGGATGGAACTGGTTGATCATTTCCATTCCCTTGATGTATTGCTTCCAGAGCCGGATGGTGATTTCGTCGGGGACGAGCTTACCCTTGCCGGCGTATTCCCAGAATATGCGGCCCATTTCGCTTTGGAGATCGAGGCTGCGGAAGATGTCGCCGGTGGCGCTGTGATAGAACCCGGGTATGGAGCCGAGGATTTTGCCCTGGGTGCCTTTGCCGCTGCCGGGGGCGCCGAAGAGTAGGATCGATTTGAATCGCATATTCTGTTGAGGGTCGATCAATCGACGGTTTGGATGCCGAGGTCTTTGACTTTTTTGTTGAGGGTGTTTCGGTTGATGCCGAGAAAATCGGCGGCCTTGGTCTTGACGCCGCCGCATTTGGCGAGAGCGCGATCGATCAGCGCGTGCTCGATCTGGTCGGTAACGAGCTGATAAATCTCTCCCTCGCGGAGTTCGTAATCGGCGATGGCCTGGTCGGCTAGGCGCCGGGCGAGGGTCTCGATGGATTCGCTGGACTGGGTGGTGCGGCGCTGGGCGGCGAACATGCGCACGCTGAGGGGGAGCAGTTCCTCGTGAAAGTCCTCGTCGTTGCTGAGGACCACGGCCCGTTCGACGGCGTTTTCCAATTCGCGGACGTTTCCCGGCCAGGGATATCGCAGCAGGACGTTGAGCATCTCGCGGCTGATTCGCCGCAGCTTCCGCTCGTTTTGGGAGTTGTATTTGTCCAGGAAGAAGTCGATCAGGTGGGGAATGTCCTCGCGGCGATTGCGCAGCGGGGGGAGATAGATCGGCACGACGTTGAGCCGATAGAACAGGTCCTCGCGGAAGTTTCCCTTGGCGACTTCCTCCTGAAGATCGACGTTGGTGGCGGCGATGACGCGGACGTCAACTTTGAGGGTGTGGGTATCGCCGACGCGCTCGAATTCGCGCTCCTGCAGGACGCGGAGGAGCTTGACCTGCAATTCCGGCTCAAGGGTTCCGATCTCGTCGAGGAAAATGGTTCCGCCGTCGGCGGCTTCGAAATCGACCCTGCTTATCACGAATCGCACCAGTAAAGGAGCCTTTGACGTGGCCGAAGAGTTCGCTTTCCAGGAGCGTGCCGGTGAGGGCGCCGCAGTTGACGCGGACGATGCTGCGTTCGCGGCGCGGGGAGTTGTAGTGGATGGCCTTGGCTATCATCTCCTTGCCGGTGCCGGTTTCGCCCAGGAGCAGGACGGTGGCCCGGCTGTTGGCAACCTGGCCCACGACGGCGAAGACTTCGTGCATGGCTGGGGAGTCGCCGATGATGTTTTCAAAGCGGTAGCGGTCCCTGACCTGGGCGCGAAGCTGGGCGTTTTCTTCCAGAAGCTCTTCCTTCTGACGCAGGACCATGCGATTGATTTGAATGGCCTGAGCGAGAAAAGCGGAGATGATTTCGAGGAACGCCTGGTCGGCGCCGAGCGATTCTTCGGAGATAAAAGGCTTATCAACGGAAAGGGCGCCGGCGGTCCGGCCTTCGATTTTGATGGGGATGCAAAGGAAGCTGGTGGCCTTGTTGTTGGTCTCGGCCGTGAGCCGCCCGGTGCGATTGAGGAAGTCCGGCTCAGCACGCACGTCGGGAATGATGCGGGCTCGACCGGTGGCGACGACGTTTCCGGTGATGCCTTCGCCGAGTGCGTACTTGCCCCTGTCGATTTCCTCCGGTGTGAGACCGACTGCCGCCTCGGTGCGCAGGCGGCCGGTGGATTCGTCGAGCAATACCAGCGACCCTCTGCGCATATCCAGCTTTGTAGAAATGATTTGCATCATTTTTGGAAAGGATTCGCGCAGATCGAGCGTGGAGGACAGAATCCGCCCAATCTCTGTCAGGATGGTCAACTCCTGGTCAGCTCCGCCACGGATTGCTTGAACATTAGGCGTCAGGGCCGGTTGCATGATTACAATGTACGCACGGGGAGGGGATAGTCAACTGCCAATGCCGAACGATCGCCGCGCCGGGACCAAATGCCGAATTCGAGTCGGACTTGAGGAAGAATCGAAAAATATCCGGAAATTGAGTGGATGGCGGGAACAGCCGATACGGATAGTGACGTTTATCCGGAATACGCCGATTGCGGGGATGTCGGGTGCGGCTATGTCGCCATTTTGGTTGACGATCCTATTGCTGGAAGGCTTGGTGGGGATTGCGGCCCTGATTTATGTGACGCGGCCGCTGCGAGCCAACCGAGTGGCGCAGGCAACGCTGGCCGAGCGTACGGCGACGGTGGATCGGCTGTTGGACTTCTCACAGACGATTCTGGGGGCGGGGAAGCCCGATCAGATATTCGAGACGCTGAGTCATTTTCTGCGAACGGAGCTTGGGCTTGCGGGGCTGGCGATCCTGACCAGCGACGCGGAGACGGTTCCGGCGATCCAATTGCGAACGGCCTGGCCGCAGGATTTGGTTAATCCAGGTCCGCTGGTGGAAATGGACGCGGCGCTTTGCCCGTGTCTTCGCCAGAATCTGCCGCGATCCTTTCGTCCCGATGCCACACCCGTGCGCTGCCCGATTGATTCCTGCCTGAAATTCCAGACGGACCATCCGGCGTTCTGCATTCCCTTCAATATTGGCCTGAAGCTTCAGGCGGTGGTTCACATGCTTTTGCCGCCGGGGCGGGAGTGGAACGAATCGCGCCGGCAATTGGCGCAGACATTCGTCAACAGCGCGCATTCGGTGCTGCAGAGCCTGCATCTGCTGGCGGAGGCGGAAAAGCAATCGATGACCGATGGACTCACGGGTTTGTATAACCGGCGGTCGATGGAGCAACTGCTGCAACGGGAACTGCGCGCTGTGCGATCGGCACAATCATTCGCTGTCGCTGGTGATGATCGACATTGATTATTTCAAGGACATCAACGACTCCTACGGGCACGCCGCGGGGGATTACCTGCTCAAGGCGTTTTCGGATTGCGTGCGGATCACGCTGCGGAAGACGGACTGGGCGTTTCGATACGGCGGGGATGAGTTTGTGATCGCCCTGCCGCAGACGCCGCTGTTTCAGGCGCAACAGGTGGTGCAGAAGCTGCGGCAGGCGTTTTTGAGCGTGGATTTTTCCGACGCGATCGCGCATCTGGAGAAACATCCGACGCTCAGCATCGGCGTGGCGGAACGGAACAAGGCGGCGAATATCCTGACGCTGACGACGTTGCTTTCGGCGGCCGATCAGGCGTTGTATGCCGCGAAGAACAGCACGCGGAATTGCGTCAAGGTGTTTGAGCCGCCGCAGGCCGCGTAGGGTGATTCGAGGGACCCGGCGAGCTGCGCTCGCCCGCTAAATATTTGGGCAATTTGGGTCTTGCTGCATTAGCGCCGGCCTGGGCCGAATGACGCCCGGGCGGTGGTGGCTGATCTTTCGGTGGCCGCCTTGGGGCCGGACAGGGCATCGGTCAGTTGCGTTGCGATGTCGTCCTTGCTCTTGGGGTCAGCCAGGAAACTGAACTCGTCGGCCTTCTTGGTTTCAAGCACGCGGAGCATCAGCATGGGGTGATCGCGCACGTCGGACATCGTCCAGCCGCGGGCGTCCACGTAGGTGTCACTCAATCCAAGCTCGTTTTTGGGAATGACGACCAATTTGGATTGCTGTGCGTTTGAGGGATCGGGGGTGCGGACAACGTGAAGGGCCAGCGCGGCCAGGCCCCAGCCGCCGAAGATCATCAGCACGCTTAGAAAGCGAACGATCGATTTCACGTTTGCTCCTTACCAGATTCCAACGCCAAATCCCCAACGGGACGTGCGCCCGGCGACGGCGCGATGAGTGTGGAATCGGCCGGTAAGTATATTCCCCTTGGGCGGAAAGGGGCCAATCCTTCGCCGAAATCAGCGGTTTCGCGCCAGTTGTGCGGGCCGTGCGGGATAAACGGACGTAACGGCAATGAGGGCCAGGGGCGTTACGAATTGAAGGGGGTGGAGCGGTTTTCGGCTTCGGATTCGCCCTCGACGTTGGCGCCGCTATCCGTTTCCGCGTTGGGGTCCACGTCGGCTTCATCGGGAATGTCGGAGGAATCCTGCGCGGAATCGCCGGGTTGAGGCAGTTCGTTCTCCGGCATCATCAGGAAGGCGTCTTGATCGACGGCTTCAGGGGAATCATCGGCGGAAGCGTCATGCGCAGGAGCCTCGTCCTCCTGGCGCGGTTCGGCGGCAGGTGCGATGGTCTCGCCGGGGGCTGATTCTTCGGCAGGCCTGGACATCGAAAGCATGCCCGTGGGGCCGGACGCTTCGGCATGATCCTGGTGATTGCCTTGATCGGGCTGGGCGGTGGTCGATTCGGCGGGCGCGGTGGCCTGGGGCTGCGGAGGCATGCGGAGGAAGCTGCTGTAAAAGCCCACGGCAAAGAGCCCTTGCTGCTGCTGGTAGGAGACGTTAATCAGCTCGCAGAATTCGCGGAGCAGTTCCTGGCAGGTGGGATCGTTGCGTTCGGCGGCCTGGACGTACATCTGATGTTTTCGGTCACGAAATCGCATGATCTGCACGAATCGCCCGGTCGTGTCGGCGCCGTTCCAGTTGGGTCCCACCTGCTCGAAGACTTCGAAATGATCGCAGCCGAGGCGGATGAGGGCCTGGCGGAATCGGCGCAGGATTCGGGCATGCTCGGAGCGCTTATCCCGCGGCACCACGTAACTGTTGGTTTGGAGAAGCATCCTCGGGGGTCCCTCGTAATCTTCGGCTGGCAGCATTGTGCCACAAGGATCGTGCGCATTCAAACATCCAGAAGTGTTGCGGGGTCAGGGGCGAACGAGGCTGGCCGGCACACGCATTACACAAGGAATAAAAGTGCGAAGTGTAGACTGGGGCGCAGCCGTTATCGGCCGTGATTCGCGGTTGAGTCGGTTCCTCGACCGCGCAGCGGAGGGAACCAGGGCAAGGCGATGGCCTGGAGTTCGCGGGCGATGACCTGCTCGGCGACGATGCTGTGATCCGCGCCGCGGCGCACCGCTTCCAAACCGGTCGAGGTGAAGGAGCAACGAGCGATGACGTGGGCGGTGGAATTGACGCGGCGGACGTGGGAAATCGCCGCCAGAACGACCTCGTCGTTCGGAACCATCAGGGCAACCAACGTGGCTCGGTCCACTCCGGCTCGACGGAGGACTTCGGGATCGGATGCGCTGCCGGCGATGATGTGAACCCCCCCTGCCGCCGCTCGCTCGCAGGTCTGTGGGTTCAATTCGATGACCAGGTAATCGGTTTGGCCATGGGCGAGTTCGACGAGGGATCGTCCGGGCAATCCGTAGCCGGCGATCACGACGTAGGGCGTTCGCTGGGATCCGGTTGGTTGATCCATTGCGGGCGGGATTGTCCAGCCGGGCCGGCCGCGCTGTCAATGCGCACACCTTATGCCCCGGATCACTTGGCGCTTGCAAAGGGCGCAACCCACCGCTAAAACCCTGCCCAACGGCTTGGACGCGTGAAATTCAATTTGATCGACAAGATCGAAGAGGTTTCGGAAAACCGCTTGGTGGCGGTCAAGTACGTCAGCCTCGCCGAGGAATATCTGGCCGATCATTTCCCGACGTTCCCGGTGCTTCCGGGCGTATTGATGCTGGAGGCGATGACGCAGGCGGCCGGGTGGTTGTTGCATCGCAATAGCGGGTTCGCAAAATCGATGGCCGTGCTGAAGGAAGCGAAAAACGTGAAATACGGGACGTTCGTGGCCCCGGGGAATTCGCTGCGCGTGGAGGTGGAGGCGGTGAAGTTTTCCGAATCGGGCGGATCTTTCAAGGCGTCGGGAACGGTCAATGGGAATCCGGCGGTTTCGGCGCGGCTGGAAATGGCCTATTTCAGTCTTTCGGAAAGTCAGGGCGAATTGGGCGAACAGATCGATCGCCGCCTCATCGAGCACAACCGCGCGCGATGGGCGATCCTGGCACAATCGGGTATCGGCGCGACGGCCATCTAAATAAGGAACCATGATTCAGGGACAGTTCAAACACATTTAGCGGCGGTGCGAAGCACCGCGGGTTACGTCCGTGTCCCGGAATCGCGGTCGCCCATTTAGGTGCATCACAGGGAAGGATGAATAGTCATGGGAATGTCTCGGGAAGAAGTTTATGGGAAGGTGCAACAGGTGCTCGTGGACGCGCTGGGCGTGGATGCCGAGGAGGTGACTCCCAAGGCGACGCTGCGCGAGGACCTGGGGGCGGAGAGCATCGACTTTCTGGACATCATCTTTCGGCTTGAGAAGGCGTTCACGACCGATCCCGCCAAGCCGTTCAAGATTCCGCGCGGGGAGTTGTTTCCCGACGATCTGGGGGCGCTGATGAACGACGAGCGGTACGTGAAGGACGGGAAGATCACCGCCGACGGAATCGCGCAGATGAAGCAGCGCATGCCGTTTTCGGATTTCACGGAGTTCGATAAGAATCCTTCGCTGGAGAGCGCGCAGTCGCTGCTCAACGTGGATACGATCGTGAATTACGTTCAGTCGAAATTTGCATAGGAAGGGTCTGCGCCGCCCGAGACGCGGAGAACCGGAGAATGCGTTGGATTTGGATCGACAAGTTCGTTGAATTCACGTCGAAGACCTCCGCCGTGGCGATGAAGAACGTGTCGCTCGCCGAAGAGCATCTGCATGATCTCTATCCGGCGTTCCCGATCATGCCGCATTGCTTGATCATCGAAGGGATGGCCCAGACGTTGGGGATCCTGGTGGGCGAGGCGCGGGGGTTTGCCGAAAAAGTGATCCTGGCCAAGATCGGCAAGGCGAAGTTTTATCGGCTGGTGCGGCCGGGGGACACGATCTTTCATTTTGCCCGGATCGAACAACTGAGCGAAACGGGGGCGTCGGTGAGCGGCGTGGTGCGGTGCGGCGGTGAGCAATCGTCGCCGCTCGTGGCCGAAATCGAACTGATGTTCAGCCATATCGACAAGAACATGTCGGGGGTGGCGTTTCCGGAGGAGAACTTCGTTTTCACGGAGCAGTTCAAGGAACTGCTCAAGAGCTATCGCGGCGGCGGGAACATTCCGTTATAGAATGATTATGCGGCGAGTGGTCGTTACCGGAATCGGGATCATTTCACCGATGGGCATCGGAAGCCGGGCGCATTGGGAAGGCCTGCTTTCGGGGCGGATGGGGGTTCGCCGCATCGCGTCATTCGATCCGGCTGGATTCCCGGTGCAGATCGCCGGGGAAGCGCCGCCGTTCACGATCGGCCAGTACGTGCCTAAATCGTATCGCAAGGCGACGAAAGTGATGGCGCGGGTGATCGAGCTGTCGATCGTGGCGGCGGATGATGCGTTCAAGGATTCGGGCCTGAAATCGCAGGCGTACACGGATAAACCCGATTTCGACGGCACGCGATTTGGCTGCAATATCGGGGCGGGGCTGATCAACGCGGAGCTCAACGAATTGACGGCCGCGATGACCACGGCCCGGTCGGAATCGCAGCCGGATCAACTCGATTTGCGCCGATGGGGCAAGGACGGCATGAACCAGCTCACGCCGCTATGGCTGCTGAAATATCTCCCGAACATGCTGGCCTGCCACGTGACGATCATTCACGGATTGAAGGGCCCGAGCAATACGATCACCTGCGCGGATGCCAGCAGCCATTTGGCGATCGGCGAAGCGTTTCGGACGATCCAGCGAGGGAAGGCGGACCTGGCGATTTGCGGCGGGGCCGAGTGCATGGTCAACGCGATGGCGATTTTGCGGCACACGCTGCTGAAGCGGCTGAACGAAACGCACAACGATCGACCCGGGGAGGCGGTTCGGCCGTTCGATTCGGAGGCGGCGGGAATGGCGCCGGCGGAGGGGGGAGGATTGCTCATCCTCGAGGAATACCAGCGGGCACGAGGTCGGGGCGCGAAGATTTACGCGGAGCTGGTGGGCTTTGCCGCCAGTCAGGATGCTTACAAAATCACCGATCCCGAGCCGAGCGGGCACAGTTACGCGATGGCGATCGAGAAGGCGCTGAAAGATGCGGGCGTTTCCGCGGCGGACGTGGGTCTGTTGATTCCCAATGGGCTGGGGATCGCGCCGCACGACCGGGCGGAACTGGCCGGATTGAAGCGGGCTTTGGGGAAGCATGTCCTGGAAACGCCGATGTCGCTGACTAAAGCGCAAACGGGCACGCTGGCCGCGGGCAGCGGCGTGGAGGCGGGGACGGCCGTGCTGGCGGTGGCGGAGCAGAAAATCCCGCCCTCGATCAATACCAAGAAGCCGATCGACGGGATGAAATTGAACGTGTCCAGCCAGGCGAGGGATGCGAAGATCGATGTTTGCGTGAGCAGCGTTTACAGTCTCGGCGGGCAGAATGCGGCGCTGGTGTTTCGGAGAATCTGAATCGCGAGCAATAAATGCTTCAAGAAAATGAAATGCAACCGCAGAGACGCCGAGACGCGGAGGAAGACGCGGAGAAGACAAATTTGAAAACTCTCTGCGTCTGTCTCCGCGTCTCGGCGTCTCTGCGGTTGCATTTCTCATGAAGACTTGCCATGAATAATCGCGTCGTCATCACGGGAATGGGCTGGGTCACGCCGATGGGGCATTCCATCGAGAGCGTGTGGAAGCGGCTTCTCAACGGAGACTCGGGGATTTCGCGGACCACGATTTTCGATGCCTCGGCGTTTCCCACCAGCATCTCGGCGGAAGTGAAGGATTACCGGCTCGCGGATTTCATCGGGGATATCGCGCCGCATCGCGGGGCCGGGCGAAATACGATGTTCGCCCTGGGGGCCTGCGCCAGGCGTGGAAGGCGGCGAAGCTGGATTCCAACGGGCTGGACCTGGATCGGGTGGGGATCTATCTGGGCAGCGGAGAGGGTTCGCTGGATTTCGACGCGTATACCGGGGCGGCGCTTTCGGCTTGGAAGGCGCAGACCAATGCGGTGGACATGGTGAAGTGGGCCCAAGTCGCCTTCGAGCGCATGAACGTCGTGCGCGAATTGGAGCAGGAGCCGAATATGCCGCTGTCGCACCTGGCCCTGATGACCGGGGCGCGGGGGCCGGCGATGAATTGCTTGACCGCTTGCGCGGCCAGCACGCAGGCGATCGGGGAGGCGACGGAGATCCTGCGGCGCGGGGACGCGGACGTCATGATCGGCGGCGGAGCGCACAGCATGATTCATCCGTTTGGCGTGACGGGATTCAACCGCTTGACGGCCCTTTCAACGGCCAACGAGAATCCGGCGCGGGCCAGCCGGCCGTTCGACGCGCACCGCGGGGGATTTGTGCTCGGGGAAGGGGCTGGAATGGTGATCCTGGAGACGCTGGATCATGCCCAGAACCGCGGGGCGTCGATACTGGCGGAAGTGGTTGGATACGGTTCGACGGCCGATGCGTTTCGAATCACCGATCAACATCCCGCCGGCGAAGGCGCGATCGCGGCGATGAAAGAGGCGCTGGCGGATGCGGGTCTGTCACCCAAGGACATTCATTACATCAACGCACATGGGACGGGGACGCGCGAGAACGACGGGAATGAAACCGGGGCGATCAAGGCGGTGTTCGGCGAGTTCGCCAAGACCTGCCCCGTGAGCAGCATCAAGAGCATGATGGGACATCTGATCGCGGCGGCCGGAGCGGTGGAGTTGATCTGTTGCGTGCTGGCGATCCGGGACAACATGCTTCCGCCGACGACGAATTTGGAGAACCACGATCCGCAGTGCGATTTGGATTACGTGCCGAATCGGGCTCGCCCGGCGACGGTGGACGTTGCGATGTCCAACAGCTTCGGTTTCGGCGGGCAGAATGATACTTTGATTATCAGACGGTTTGGGTAACGGCGGAGTTCTGGTAGAATAGCGGAATGAACTGGAAGCGCGCTTCGTTTCTGCTGGTTGGGTTTGCGCTGGTTATCAGCGGGTGCAACAAGGGCCAACCGGGGACGGCGGCGGTGCCCGTCGGTGAGGTGACGCTTGGGTATTTCGCGAACGTGACGCATGCCCAGGCGGTGCTCGGCGTGGCGTCGGGCGATTTTCAGGCCGCCCTGGCGCCGATCCAGCTAAAAACCAAGGTATATAACGCCGGGCCGGATTTGATTCAGGCAATCAACGCCGGGGCGGTGGACATTGGATATGTCGGGCCGGGCCCGGCTTTGTCGGCGGACGTGAACAGCGGCGGGCAGGCGGTGCGCGTGATCAGCGGATCGGCGGCCAACGGGGTGGTGATTGTCGCGTCGAAGGAATCGGGGATTCATGCCTTTGCGGATTTGAAGGGAAAGCGGATCGCCACGCCGCAGCTTGGCAATACGCAGGATGTGTCGGCCCGGCATTACGTGACGGCGGTGCTGGGGCAGCCGGATGCCAGCAACGTCAAGGAGATTCGCAACAGCCAGCAGAGCGGGATGATGGCGCGGGGCATGATCGACGCGGCATGGGTACCGGAGCCATGGGGGGCGCGGCTGATGAACGAAACCGGGGCGGTGCTGGTGGGCCAGGAGAAGGACCTTTGGCCGAGCCGCGAGTTTTCGCTCACGGTGATCGTGACGACGCCGAAGTTTTTGGCGGAACATGCGGCCGTCGTTGAAAAGATATTGACGGTGCACCATCGGTGGACCGAGCGGTTGAGAGCGCATTCGGCGGATTATGCGGATCAATTGAACGACGCGCTGGTTGCCCTGGGCGGGAAGAAGCTGCCGAGCGACGTGCTGCTCGCGGCGCTGGGCCGGACCGAATTCACCGACGATCCGCTTCCCGAGACGTTCAAGACAATGGAGCGGTGGTCGCACGATTTGTCTTTCATCAAATCCGAGCCGGACCTCACCCCTCTGTTCGACACGAGCATTATTCACGGCGTGACGGGAGCGGAGCCGGCGAGTCAACCGTGAATAAACCAAGTCTTATGTCCACCCGCTCTGCGCCGTTGGAAGACGGTTCCAGACGGGGCCGCCTTGAGTTGCAGGGGATCAGCAAGCGTTTCGTCAATTCGACGGAAGCGACGCTGGAGAACATCACGCTGGAATGCCGGCCCGGGGAATTCGTGGTGGTGGTCGGCCCGAGCGGAAGCGGCAAGAGCACGCTGCTGAACATCGCGGCGGGAATGACGCGCCCGACCGCGGCACCGCCCGGTTGGACGGGGAGATGATTTGGGCCCCTGGGCCGAATCGGGCAATGGTCTTTCAGGAGCACGGGCTGTTTCCGTGGCTGACGGCGGCGCAGAACGTGGAATTTGGTCTGAAGATGGCCGGGGTGAGTGCGTCGGAGCGGGCCGATCGCGTGGCTGGGGCACTGCGGATGGTGCGCCTGTCGGGCAGCGCGGACAAGCTGGTGCACGAGCTGTCGGGCGGGATGAAACAGCGCATCGCCATCGCGCGGCGCTGGTGATGAATCCGGCGGTATTGCTGATGGATGAGCCGTTCGCCTCGCTGGACGCCCAAACGCGAACGTTGCTGCACTATCAGCTTCAGTCGCTTTGGGTGGAGACGCAGAAGACGATTTTGTTCGTGACGCACTCGGTGGGCGAGGCGGTTCGTCTGGCGGACCGGATCGTCGTGTTGCACTCCCGTCCGGGGCGGATTCGCAAGGAAATTTGCGTTGACTTGCCGCATCCGCGAAAATTCGACTCTCTGGACATCAGCGAGCTGGTCAAGCTCGTCCGAAAAGAAATCGAAGACGAGGTTAATCGTGTCAATGCCCTTGTGGCCGAGGATTCGTGGCAGCCTGAACCGAACGCTGATCTGGGTGCTTCTGCTAACGACCTGGGAGGCGGCATATAGGATCGTGGGCTGGCGTTCGTTCATTTATCCCGCGCCGAGCCACGTGCTGGATTCGATGCTGGGGATGCTGGGGATCGACACGGGATTCGGGGAGAAATTGCACAAAGGCTGGCCCGGGCCGGTGGAGGCGCCGGAGCACGAGCCTCCGCTGTCGTCGCGGATCGTGCACAGTCGGCTGATCAGCGCGAATATCGTCAGCGCCTGGCGGCTGATCGTGGGGTTTTCACTGAGCATCATCCTCGGCACGGTGCTGGGCGGGCTGATGTGGCGATGGTCGCCGTTCGACGAGTTTCTTCGCCCGCTTTGCCTTGGATTGCAAACGCTGCCGAGCGTTTGCTGGGGTCCCGCTGGCGGTGCTGGTGTTTGGGTTGAATGAGATTGGAATCCTGTTCGTTCTGGTGATGGGCAGCGCCTTTGGGATGGCGGTGTCAATGCGCGATGGGCTCAAGGCGATCCCGCCGCTGTATCGAACCGCGGGACTGATGATGGGGGCGCGGAAATGGCGGCTGTATCGATTCGTGCTGTTTCCAGCGGGCCTGCCGGCGCTGGCGAGCAGCCTGCGCCAGGGATTCAGCTTCGCCTGGCGATCCCTGATGGGTGCGGAGCTCGATGCTCGTGGCGGATCACCAGGGCGTGGGGTTCCTGCTGAAAACGGGTTGGGATAATGCCGAAATCTCGCAGGTGGTCGCGGTGATGATTGTGATGGTGATCATCGGCATGCTGGCGGATCGGCTGGCGTTTGCGCCGCTGGAGAGGCGCGTGCATGTTCGCTTTGGTCTGGCGGCCGCGGGTTGATTGAATTTGCGGAGACGGGGAGATGGACACACCAAAATGGGGAACCATGATTCAGGGACACCGCCGCCATATTTAGCGGCGGTGCGAAGCACCGCGGGTTACGCCAATGTCCCGGAATCGCGCCCGCCCATTTAGGCCGCGTCGGCGACTATTTTCAGGGCGGGGGTCTCAGCGGCGGCGGATTGATATTCCGGCACGCAGCGGGCCAGGGCCTGCACGATGTCGCCATGCGGAGCGTTGGTTACCAGCGACAGCGTTTTTAGCATCTGCTCGATCTGCTGCGGGGTGGCGCGGACCAATTGCCAGACGCGAATCTTCGGATGGCTCGTGGGGCGGGTTTGCTCGCCCTTGCACGCCAACTCTTCGTAGAGTTTTTCGCCGGGGCGGACGCCGGTGAATTCTATGGCGATGTCTTTGCCGGGCTTCAGGCCGCGGCGGCGGATCATTTCCTTGGCCAGGGAAAGAATCTTGATCGGTTCGCCCATGTCGAGAATGAAGATTTCACCCCCCTGCCCGATGGCGCCGGCCTGCATGACGAGTTGGCTGGCTTCGGCGATGGTCATGAAATAGCGTTTCATGTCGGGGTGCGTGACGGTCACCGGCCCGCCGGCTTCGATCTGCTTGCGAAAGATCGGGACGACGCTTCCGCTGCTGCCCAGGACGTTGCCGAACCGCACGGCGACGAAACGCGTCGGGCAATCCTCGGTGTTGAGGGATTGGACGTAGAGTTCGGCGCAGCGTTTGGATGCGCCCATCACGCTGGTGGGATTGACGGCTTTGTCGGTGCTGACCATGACGAAGGCGGCGGCGCCGCTGGCGCGGGCGGCATCGGCCACCGTGCGCGAGCCGAACACGTTGTTCTTGATCGCCTCGCCGGGATTGCATTCCATCATCGGCACGTGCTTGTGTGCGGCGCAGTGGAAGATCACCTGCGGCTGATGATGCTCGAATATCTGCCCGATGCGGCGGGCATCGCAAACGTCGGCGATGACCGGAACCATTTGGGCGCCCACCCAGCGATGCCGCAGACTCGCGGTCGATCTCGAAGAGATTGTTCTCGGCCTGGTCCAGCAGGATCAGGCGGCGCGGGCAGAACTTCATGGACTGGCGGCAGATTTCCGAACCGATGCTGCCGCCGGCCCCGGTGACCATGACGTTCTTGGCGGCGAGAAATCGTTGCAGTTCGGGCGTATCGAGGCTGATGGGCTGGCGGCCGAGGAGGTCGGCGAGGTCGGGGTCGCTTGCCGATGGGCGGAGCGACGCGCGGCCGGGTCTGGCGAGGAGCGAGCGCGGTTTCTTCTGTCCCGGTTTGGGCATGACTATGCGATTCTTCTATCGGCAGAATGGAGTGAATGCGGTTAGATATTCTCGGACGTTGCCGTACAATCGCGGGGATGATTCGTGGGTTTTGGAGGATGGTTCGGAGGCGAAGGAACGCGCTCCCCTTCTCTTCGCGGCTAAACGGGGTTTGGGCGATTTGGTGCCTTGTCGGGTGTGTGGGGCATTCGGAGCCCAAGGAGATCGCGCCGGTTTCGGCGCCGGCGGCCCCGGCTGTCTCGGATGCCGACCCTCGCGACACTTTGCCGTATCTGGCTTCGGACGAATTGCAGGGCCGGGGCGTGGGTTTGCCGGGGTTAGAACAGGCGGCGCAATTCATCGCGGGGGAGTTTGCGGCCGATGGATTGCGCCCGCTGCCGGGTCAGCCCGGTTTCTTCCAGACCTTCGATTACACGACGCAGACGAGTCCCGGGCCGGCTACGGCAATGGCCATCGGGCCAAAGAGGCTGATGCTCGACACGGATTATTTGCCGATGCGGTTTTCGGCGGCGTGGAAATTTGCGGGGACGGCGGTGTTCGTTGGCTATGGGGTTAGCGCGCCGAGGCGGGATACGACGACTACGCCGGCATGGACGTGAAGGGGAAAGTGGTCGTGGCGATGCGTTACGAGCCGATGGACGATCATGGCCAAAGCCGGCTGGCGCCGCGCGGCGACGCATCGGGCTGGTCGGAGCATGCGACGTTTTCCGCCAAGGCCGCCGCCGCGGCGAAACATGGGGCCGCGGCGCTATTGATCGTGAATCCACCCGATTCGGAGCCGGATTTGCTCCTGCCGTTTTCCGGAGCTTTTGCGGCGCCGGCGACGATTCCGGTTTTGCAGATCAAGCAGGCGGTCGCCAATGAGCTTTTTAGCGCGGGCGGCACGCCGGATGAGCAGGCGATGCGCCAGGAGGTGCTTGAGTCGCTGAAACACGCCGCCGACGGTCCCGTGGTGAATGACCGCTGGGTTCCTGATTTGAAAACGCTTCGGGACCAGATCAACGCGTCGTTCAGGCCGCGGTCGATCGCGCTGTTCTCCCCGATCGTTTCCGGGGCGGTGCAGATCGAATCGCTGACGGCCCGGGTGAGGAACGTGATGGCTGTCTTGCCGGGGACCGGATCGCACGCCGACGAGTTTGTCGTGATTGGGGCGCATTACGATCATCTGGGTCTGGGGACGGTGGGGCATCGCTTCGGGCCGGTGGGCAGCATTTATCATGGAGCGGATGATAATGCGTCGGGAACGGCGACGGTGCTGGAGCTGGCCCGCCGATTCGCCCACGTCCCGCCGCCGGCGCGGTCGATCATTTTCATCTGCTTCACGGCCGAGGAAGAGGGGCTGATTGGGTCGCAGTATTTTGTGAAGCACCCGCCCGTTCCGCTGGAGAAGGTCGTGGCGATGGTGAACTTGGACATGGTTGGGCGGATCAGGGACCAGACGCTGTACGTGGGCGGGCAAGGAACGGCTGCGGATTTCGACGCGATCCTGGGGCATGCGGGGATGGATTCGCCGCTGCGGCTGAAGAGCATCGGCCGGGGCGGGCTGGGGCCCAGCGATCATATGTCCTTCGCCCAGCGGCGCGTGCCCGTGCTGTTTCTCTTCAGCGGAATCCATGCGGACTATCATCGCCCCACCGACGTGGCGATGAAGATCAATTATGAGGGGATCGGGGAAGTGGCGGATTTTACGCAGAAGGTGATCGACGGTCTGACGAAGATGCCGCATGAGCCGTATCTGGTGGACGCGGACAAGGACTCGATGCATTTGTTCGGCAGCCCGAATTTTGCTCCGGGCGTTGAACGGCGCGTGATTTTGGGCGTGATCCCGGATTATGGCTCGGCGGATTCGCGCGTGGGGGTGCTGATTTCAGGAACGACGCCGGGCACTCCGGCGGCGGCGGCGGGAATGCTCGGGGGGGATTTGCTCGTGCAATTCGGGAATCAAAAGCTGGAGAACCTGATGGACCTGAGTGAGGCGCTGGCCCGGAGCAAGCCGGGCGATAAGGTGACCGTGAAAATAATTCGCGGGAATAAAGCGCTATCATTCGATGTGATTTTGGCGGAGCGGAAGGGATAGGGAAGAGGGAAAGATATGGCTGATGGACGTTCAATTGGCGTTGTGATCGTGGATCATGGATCGCGGATGGACGCGAGCAACCGGATGCTTGAGGAGGTTGCGACGCAGTTTGCCCGGCGATTTGAGTCGAAGTATTCGATTGTCGAGCCGGCGCATATGGAGCTGGGGGAGCCTTCCATCGCGACGGCGTTCGGGAAGTGCGCCCTTCGCGGGGCTGCGCGCGTGGTGGTGGTTCCATTTTTTCTCGGGCCCGGCAAACATTGGACGCAGGATATTCCGCGGCTCACGGCCGATGCGGCGAAAAAATATCCGGGCGTCGCGTATCACGTTGCCCAGACGCTGGGGATCGACGAGCTCATTTTGGATTTGCTGAATAAGCGCGTGGAGCATTGCCTGGAGGAGGGGTTTGAATGCGATCAGTGCCGGGGCACCGCGCGGGCCGGCGGGGTTTAACGTCGTGTTTGACGCGGCACTATGGTTGAGTTGCATTCACTCAATCTTGCGCAGTTGGATCGTGTTCGACGACTTTTTCGTGGGCCAGGACGTTGGTGATGACGACCAGCCACGTGCCGTCTTCGACCCATTGCCTTCGTTTGAGGTAGGCGAAGGCATTCAAAATAGTTTCCTCGGGATCGGCGCTGAATTTCATCAGGAACGGTTCCACGCCCCAGGGCAGCAGCAATTGGCGGAAAAGAGCTTCGTCATCCGTGAACGCGTAGATTGGAACGCCTACAGCCCGCAGTGCGGCCAGCGTATATGCGAGCAATCCGCTCCGCGTGAAAACGACGATGCCGGATTGGCCCAGCTCGTGTGCGAGCAAGGCGGCGGAGCGGAGCATTTTTGTTTTCGGTTCGGTTAATTTGATGCCGTCGTTCATGCCGCGTTTTTCGGTGGGCTCGATGGTTTTGACGATGTTCTTCATCACCTCGACGCATTCCAGCGGATACAGACCCGTGGTGGTCTCGCCGGAAAGCATGACCGCGTCGGCCCGTTCGCGGACGGCCGTGGAAATGTCTGAAATCTCCGCCCGCGTGGGCATCGGGGCGGAGATCATCGACTCCAAAAGATGCGTGGCGATGATGACGGGCCGGCCTTCGGTCAGGCACAGATCGACGATCCGCGTTTGCACCAGCGGAAGCGTGTGATAATCGACCTCGATGCCGAGATCGCCGCGGGCCACCATGACGGCGTCGGCCACTTTGACGATCCCCTCGAGGTTTCGCAATCCCCCCTGGTCTTCGATCTTGGCGATGATGCGGGCCTTGGAGCCGAGATGGTCGAGCAAGGCCCGCAGGACGAGAATGTCATCGCTGCGGCGAACGAACGAGAGGGCGACGAAATCGATCCCCGCTTCCACGCCGGTACGAACGTCACGCTCGTCTTTCTCAGTCAGGGATGGCAAATTCACGTCCACGCCGGGGAGATTGATGTGGCGGCGCGAGCCGAGTTTGCCGGGAGTCAGGACGCGGCACAGAACGTGGGTCGCATCCTTGCTGACGACTTCGAGTCGAATCAGGCCGCTGTCGAGGAGGACGGTTGTGCCGACCTTCACGTCGGCGGGGAAGCCGGGGTAATTCACGCTGACGCCGCGGACGCCGGGGCTGGGCGTTTCGGTGTGGAACTCCAAGGTCTCGCCGATCTTCAGGTCGATGGCTTCGGGGACCGTTCCGGTGCGAATCTCGGGGCCTTTGACGTCCATCATGACGGCGACATGTCTCTGGACATCAACCGAGGCTTCGCGGATGCGCTTGACGACGGTGGTGACCCATTCCCCGGCCGCGTGGGCCATGTTGAGGCGGATGACATCGACCCCGCTGGTGATGGACTGGGCAAGTCTTTCTTTGGATTCGGTGGAGGGACCGATGGTGGCGATGATTTTGGTGTGTCGGTAATGACCGCGCATGGGGTGTCCAGTTTTCGGGAGCGCGGTTGACTCGCTGATTGTAGCAGCGCAGCAGTGGCTTGGGAAACTCGCATTCCCTCGTTGAGCCGGCCCGTCCTCGGGCCGTCTTCCAGCGCACCACAATTGCGTTATGCCGGAAACGATTCTCCCGCGATCGATCCCGCGGCGCCGAACATTTACTCGTCGGCTTGTCCGGCGCGAGCGGTGGGATGGATCGCTGTGCCGGGGTCGTCGATGATTGACGTTTCCATCGCGGGAATGGCCGCCCTGCCGATGCCGGCGGCCATCAGACGGCGGGCGAAGCCTTCGGATTGATCGACTTCGCCATGGACGATCCAGGATGACGTTTGCTTCCCGATCGTGGGCTGGAGGAATCGCAAGAGTTCGTCGCAGCCGGCGTGGGCGCTCAGGCCGTGGAACGTGCGGACCTGGCATTTCACGTCGTACCAGCGATTGAAGATGCGGACGCGCTTGACGCCATCCTGAAGGCGACGGCCGAGGGTTTGCGGCGGAATGTAGCCGCAGAAAACGATGAGGTTGTCGGGTTGCTCGACGCCTTGGCTGAGGTGGTGGAGTATTCGGCCGAATTCGCACGTCGGGCTGGAGGCGATGATCACACAGGGGCCGGCCTGGGAATTGATCTGTTTGCTTTGCTCGGAAGTCGAGGCAAAGGTCACGCGAGACAGGCCGAACAGATCGTTGTTGCCGATCGCGTCCAGCGTGGGCTTGTCGTAATTCTCGCGGAACTGGCTGTGGATCCGGCTGATTTCGACGCCCATGGGGCTGTCCACGAAGATGGGGATTTCCGGAATCTGCTTGTCGTGAATGAATTTCTGGACGTACCAGAGAACGGTCTGGGTGCGGCCGACGGCGAAGCTCGGGATCAGCAGGCGGCTTTTGCGCTGCATGCAGAATTTGACGGCGTCGAGGAACTGCGGGCCAACTTCGGACATCGGGGCGTGAGTGGAATTGCCGTAGGTGCTTTCGGTGATGAGATGTTCCACCGGAGCGGGGATCGGCTGGGGATCGCGGAGGATGGGCGTGTGATATCGGCCGACGTCGCCGGTGAACAATAGCGAGCGCTGACGGGCGGATTCACTCCATTCGATCAGGACATAGGCGGAGCCGAGAATGTGGCCGGCGTCGAAAAACGTGAAGCTGACGCCCTTGCCGAGATCGGTTTTCTGGCCGTAGGCAGCGTGGCGCATGAGCTTCAGAACGGCGGGAATGTCGCCCGGGGTGTAGAGCGCGGCCAGCGGGGCGTCCCGCGGATCGCGCGAGCGCCGGTTGAGATATTCGATGTCTTCCAACTGGATCATGGCCGAATCGTTCAGGACGATGCGGGCCACCTCGGCGGTCGCGGGGGTGCAATAAATGGGGCCTTTGAATCCGGCCTTGGTGGCGACGGGGAGCTTGCCGCAGTGATCGAGATGGCCGTGGGACAGGATGATGGCGTCGGCGGTTTTGACATCGGCGGGAAGATATTGGTTGATGCGGCGAGCCTCGTCGCGCGAGCCCTGGTAGATGCCCATGTCCAGGAAGATTCGCAGGCCGTTGATTTCCAGAAGATGGGATGAGCCGGTGACGGTGCGGTCGGCCCCGCAGAATTGAATGCGCATGGTCGCAAGTCTATCAGACGTTGGCGGATCGGACGATGGCCTCCAGCGCGGATAGATGGGCTTTCAACGCTCGGCGGCCAACAGGCGTGAGACTGTACCAACTGACCGGCTTGCGATCCTGGAATTCCTTTTTGACCGCGACGTACTGGGCATCTTCGAGCTTGCGAAGCTGGGCGCCGAGGTTGCCGTCCGATTCCTTGAGCAGATCGCGCAGCGCGGTGAAATTGATTTCACCGTTGGCGTAAGAAGCACCACGGCGCCGAGCCGGCTGCGGTGTTGCAACAGCGCATCGAGCTGGTCCAAGCCGCTTGGCCCGCGGTTGATGGTGATGGAGGGTCGGCTCATGACAATTCCTCGGCGAACGATCGCTCAGGCCGGGGTGGATTGCCCGCTCATTTCCGGCAATCGCGGCGTTAACAGGGTTGGGATGACCAATCCGAGGGCGAAGACGATGCCCAGGGCCGTCCACCCGTAGTGCGGGACGAAGCCGACGAGCAAACCGCAAACACAAAGCAGCGGACCGAGCCACATGAAATTTTTGTCGTAGTGAACGCCGCCCAGGTAATAAAAGATTCCGACGATCACGACCGCGACTTGGCCGGTCATTTGACCTCGCAGGGCCGGCATCGCCATGGGCATGGCCACGATGCACAGCAGAATCAATAGGCTGCCGCCCGCCCAAAAGAGGTTGGATCGATCGTGAACCGGCTTCACGCCCGACGTTGTTTTGAATCGATAGGCAAGATACGCCGAGGCGAGGAAACAAATCGCGAAACCGGCGAGGAAAAACGTGCAGCAATACCGGGGGGCGAAATCGACCATGGGATAGCCGATCAATACGTACAGGGCCCAAACCCAGCGAATCGCCACCGGCCCCCGGCCACCGTGGTCGGCGCGGGAAACGACCTCGCGGACATACTGCAAATCCTGCTGAAGCTGATGCGCATCGGTCATAAACGCTCCTGTTAGAGTACTCTATTATCTAGAGTATATCGGAAATGTCAAGGGGTATATTGAAATGTTTTTACGGCCAAATCACTCACCTTTTTCGGGTCAATGAAACTGCGGGTCATGGACTGCACTGAAATCCCCCTTAATATGTCTCCGGATGGAGTTGCTGGGCATCGATATCGGCGGGTCGAGCGTGAAGGCGGCAGCGCTCCAAGACGAGCGCGCGCTCTGGACCGGGCAGAGCGCATTCTATAGTCGGCCGAATGGCGATCAGTTGCGGGCGGCGATTCGGCAGGCGGTGGGCGGGCGAATCCAACGCCTCGAATCGATCGGGCTGTGCGTGCCCGGATTCTTCGACGCGACTCAGCGCAAGATCACGTTTGCCGTGAACGTGCCGGGGATCGTGGGGATTTCGCTCGATGAGCTTGTCCCTGAGGCGCTGAATTTGGCCCCCGGCGCTCGGGCGACGATTTGCAACGATGCCGAGGCCGCGGCGCTGGATATCTTTCAATCCCGAAACGAGCGGGGACGGCTTCTGGTGCTGACGCTGGGGACGGGGATCGGAATTTCCGTCCTGGACGACGGGCGGCCGCTGCGCGTGGACGGGAATTCGCCGGGAAATTTTGGCCAGATCGACGTCTCGATCGCGGGGCGCGACGTGGTTGGGCCGGACGGCGGAGCCGGGGGATTGGAGGGATATCTGGGCGTGCCGGCATTGACAGCGGAATATGGGCCGGATGTTTCGGCGGCGGTGGCGAAATTTCGCGGGGACGAGCCGGCGATGCTGGCGCTGGTGAGGGCGCTTCGGATCGCCCACGCGATCTATCGCCCGCACCACGTCTGTTTGTGCGGCGGGATCGGGATTCGGTTGAGGCATCTGATTCCCGATCTTCGCCGCGGGATTGAAATGAAATTGACCAACCTGGCGCGCGGCCGATGGACGCTGAGTTGCGGGGAGGATGATTTTCACGCGGCCCGCGGGGCGGCGCGGATGGGGGGCGAGCGACAGGGATGAGTCGAAAATCCGCGCAACCGCGCGCGTTCACGCGACGACGCATTCACGCGGCCACTTTCTTCGCCAGCGGCTCGATGAGTCTCTGAATCTCCGCGATTGAATCGGGCAACGCCCCATGGCCGTAGCGTTTCCACCAGCTTAAGACCGTCAGCCCCACCGGCTTTTCGGTCTTTTCGTCGCGCAGGAGCATGTCCCCGCCATCGGTCAACTCTGCATAAGTCGCGATTCCCTCGGCGGAGAGGAGGCGAATGTACAGCACGTCGGCGAAGATGTCGTAGTGGAAGCGGAAAAGACTGTCCACGATTCCCTCTAATGCGTCGGTCTTGACCATTCGATTGCTCCCTTCGCGGCCTTTACCAAGTGAGCGGTCATGACAATGCCGCGCAACAAATCGGCAACAACAACAATCATTGTATCCAACCTGGGTCCATCGCCAAAATAGAGCCGGCAGTCTGGGTCGGCGTCGCTGTATCGGATTTCGATGGGGTCGTTGACCGCCAACTGTACCAACAGATGATTCGACCGCATCTCAGGGTGACGTTGTAAAATGTGCCCATGCCAGGTGTGGTCGTGAAGAACGACCCGGCGTCCCAGCGGATCGCGAAGAATCGTGTCACCCATGGTCAGCCCCGGGGCATTTCGATCCTGTTCAATGGCCGTGCGCCGGCTCGCCCAGGATTTTTTTCAACTCTATGAACTTCTCTTCTTCCAGTTGCCGGGTTTTGGCTTCCACAACCAATCGCAGCATCGGCTCGGTGTTGCTCTTGCGAACGTTGAACCACCAGTCGCTGAAATCCACCGTGATCCCGTCGAGATAATCGACCTGGCCTTTTTTGTACGCCTCGGCCAATTCGCGAATCTTCGCGTCCTTGTCTTCGACCTGAAAATTCACTTCGCCGCTCTGACTGTAGCGATGCAGCGGAGCGATCAGTTCGCTGATGGGTTTGGGTTGGCCGGACAGGACGGATAAGACGCGGGCGAAGGCAATGGCGCCGCTGTCGGCGTAGAAGTTGTCGCGGAAATAAAAGTGGCCGGAGAGTTCGCCGCCGAAGACGGCCTTGGTGTCGGACATGGTTTTCTTGATGAAGGCGTGCCCGACGCGGTCGCGGCGCGGGACGCCGCCGGCGGCTTTCACTTCGTCGGCCACGGCGTGGCTGGAACGCAGATCGTAGATGATCGCCGATCCCTTGTTCCGCGGCATTTGCAGGAAATCCCGGGCGAGAAGCGCGGTGATCATGTCGCAGCCGATCACTTTTTGGTTTTCATCGACGAACATGCAGCGGTCGGCGTCGCCGTCGAAGCACACGCCGAGGTCCGGCTTTTCCTTGGCGATGACGGCTTTGAGCATCGCCAGGTTTTCCTCCACGAGGGGATTGGGCTCGTGCGTGAAGCTGCCGGTGATCTCGAAGAGGAGCGGGATGACGTGCAGGTCGGGGAGGCCGTCAAAAATGGCGGGGACCATTTTGCCGGCCATCGCGTTGCTGGCGTCGATGACGACCCTCACCGGGCGCTTCAGCTCCAGGAATTGCAAGACGTGCTTGCGGTATTCGCTCCAGAGGTCTTGCTGGCGGAGTTGTCCGGAAAGGCCCGTCTGTCCGACGCGCAGGCTGGCGGCGATGCGCTTGATGTCGTCGAGTCCGCTGGCGGCGCCGATGGGCTTGGCCTTGGGGCCGCTGATCTTGAATCCGTTGTATTGGACCGGGTTGTGCGAAGCGGTGGTCTGTATGCCGCCGACGGCGTCGAGATGGTTGATCGCGAAATAGATCATCGACGTGTCGATCATGCCGACGTTGATGACGTTCATGCCGACGCTGCGGATGCCGTCGATGAGAGCGCCGGCGAGGGACGGGGAGCTTGGGCGCATGTCGCGGCCGACGACGAGCGTGTCTTCGAGCTTGACCCGATCGGTGGGGTTCTGGCGGCTGCGCTTGAGGTACTGAGCGGTGGCGTGGCCGACCTTCCATGCGGCTTCTTCGTTGAGAGGATTGGGATAAGTGGCCCGAATGTCATAGGCTTTGAAGATTTTTTCAATCATGGGATGGTTCGAGTGTAGCGGTCTCGCGGGATGTGGGCAATGAGGACGATTGCGAAGAAGATCGCAGGGGGAAATTGGACCGCAGAGGCGCAGAGGCGCGGAGACAGACGCAGAGGATTTTGAAATCTCAAATCCAAAACTTGTGGCTTCTCTGCGTCTGTCTCTGCGGCCTCAGCGTCTCTGCGGTTGCATTGGACTATCGCTCGTCGGCGTATTGTTCGGCGGAGATGGACGTGTCGCCTTCGGCCAGCACGCGCGCGGCCTGATCGCGGATCGCGGCCACGTTGAGATAGCGGCCGGGACATTGCGTCACCTTGGTTTCGCCGTGGCCGAGAACGCGGTCGGCGGGGATGTCGTATTTGCGCATCAGGTAAACGACCAGGCGGACGAGGGAGTGAAGCTGCTTGGCCGTGGGACGCGTCTTGTTGAAATTGCCGACGAGGCAGATGCCGATGCCGTTGGTGTTGTAGCGGTTGTCCAAGGCGTTGTCGTGAGCCCCCCACTTCTGCTTGGTCCAGCGCGGGCCGACTTCGATCTGGCCGTCGCCGCTGTTGGTGCCGTTGCCGATGACGAAGTGATAACCCAACTCATCGAACCCGCGGTCGCGATGCCATTTGTCGATGATCGCCGCTGAGCCGTAGTCGCTGTCGCTGTGATGGATGATGATCCAGGTCCAGTGGTTGGCCGGGGCGGAGGGCATCCAGGAGGCGGGGACGCCGGAACCGGGATCGGGGGCGAATCGGCTAACCGCGGGCTGGGGGATGGGCTGGGGGATTGGCCGCAGGGCCACGACCGGCGGAGACGGGGCGGGCTGGGGCGCCAGAACGACCGGGGACGCCAGACGCACCGGGGGCAGGTCGGCATCCGATTCCATCTGGCAGCCCGCGAGGATGGCCATGACGAGAATCAGCCCGCGCGGTGAGAGAGGCGGCTCGGGAAGAGGGCCGGCGGTACTTGGATTCGGTCATGGTCGATCGCCCTTGTGATTGTGTCCGCCGGCGCTTATCGGCAAAAGATGCCGCGGCGCAAGAATCCAGTTGATCGGCACGGGTGATAAAGCGGAGTTGAATTGCGCCATCCTTGGCCTTTTTGGCGAAGTCCTTGGATTGTATGTAACCCCAAGGGAAATGTTTTTCCAGTGCGGGAGGCGCAAATTCCGCTTAAATCGGGCTATGCTGTGGGGATGATCCGGCGAGATACGGACCGGGGCACGATTCTGATCAACCAACACGACCACTCGCGGCTTTGCGGCGAGATGGCGCGGCGGCTGGGGAACGGCCTGTTTGCTTCCCCTCTGCCGTTCGATGCCACGGTGGCCGCCATTGCCGACCATGATTGCGGGTGGGCGGCACACGACCAGTGGCCGGCGCTGAATGAGCGCGGTTTGCCGGCTCATGTTTTCGAGGCGGCGACCGCGACGGCACTGGATGCCTGGGCAAAGTCCGTGGATCAGGTTGTCGCGGGACATCCGTATGCGGGGTTGCTCGTCAGTCTCCATACCATGGCCCTGGCGAATCGCGCCAGCCTGCGGGAGCCGGAAGGCGCGGATGAATTCTCGCGGCGGCAGGCGTTTCGTCTGCGGCGGTTCGTGCATCGGCAAATCGAGTTGCAGGAATCGCTGCGGGATCGGCTGGGGATGCGGATCGATCTGCCCCTGCGCGGCGGGCTGGCCGAGCCGGGCCGTTCGCCGGAGGAGGATTTGCTGCGGGCCAATTTCCATTTGCTGGAGTTCCTCGATCAACTGAGCCTGAACCTCTGCTTTGACCAATTGGTCTTCGCAAGGATCGAGGCCGTGTATCCGCGGCCGAGCGAGGGATCGACGGCGGCGCGGATCGGCCGGGAGACCGGCGGGGCGATGCGGCTGGATCCTTGGCCGTTCAACAGCCAGTACCTGGACCTCGAGCGTCCCGGCCCGGTCGATCAAGGCTGGGCCATATGGGAATGCCGAAGCCCTGAAATCGGCCTTCGACGAGGCCGAGCCCGTCAACGTCCGCATGAGGCTGTCCGCCTGGGGAAGCGCCTGATATCATGCCTCGCCATGAACCGACCATTATTTCGCGCGGCCATTTTGTTGATGGGATTGTTTGCGGTGGGTTGCTCCAGTTCGCAAACGTATGACGTTACTGTGACCAATAAGTTGTCCGATCCGATCACGGTCTGGATGACCAAGGAAAAGCTGGTTGCCGGCAATGCGGCCGAACCCGGCTGGGAGTCGCCCGAGCAACTGGCCGTGGGAACGACCGAGACGGAGCACGTGGGCGGCGTGGCCATCAAGCCGGGGGATACCGGGCACACGACGCTCAAGGGGCACATCGCCCCCGATGACGTGGCCGTGCTGCGCGTGTATCGCGCGTGGCGACCTGAACGTGATTCTGGCGCTGCATCGCGGAAATCCGGACCGGCTGGATATTCCGCTGGACCCGGGGACGACGGATATCGACATCGTGAAGGATAAGGGGCTGATGATTTTTGTGCAGCATGGGTCTCCGCCGAAGTGAATTTTGTGCGTTCGGCCATGGGTTATTCGCAACATCAGACCAGCGCCAGACGATCAACGCGCGGTGCGCCATCGTGACGCTGAGCGATACGCGCACGATTCAGAACGATCTGAGCGGAAAGCGCATCGCTGAATTGCTGGCCGGCGATGGGCATTCGGTCAGGGAACATCGCCTGATTCGAGACGATGCCGAGGGATTGCGGCAAGTCTTGACGGAACTGCTCGGACTGGAAGAGGTCGATGCGATTCTCACCACCGGCGGCACCGGCGTGAGCGAGCGCGATCAGGCGATTGGAGTGATCGAATCGATGATCGAAACCCCCCTGCCGGGGTTCGGCGAATTGTTTCGCCTGCTGAGCTGGGAGCAGATCGGCAGCGGCGCGATGCTGAGCCGGGCGGTCGGGGGAATCGCCAAGGGCAAGGCGGTCTTCGCCATGCCGGGCAGCACGGCCGCCGTGGAATTGGCGATGACGAAATTGATTCTTCCCGAGCTTCGGCATGTGTTGTTTGAGATTGCCAAGGAAAGGCACGAAGGCACGTAGGCCCTTCGACAGGCTCAGGGCAGGCACGAAGGGAAAGAACCGTGTGCTCAAAAATCCGGGCCATAAAAATCGGCGGCCGGCTCAATTTCCAAAATGAGCCGGCCGGTCCTCCGGCCGGTCTTCGGTACCCGGAAGGTTGCGCAAACCCAGAAAGAATCGTCGAGTGCCTTTCATTGACGGGTGAATGTCCATAGGTAGTATTGGCTCGGTCCTGAAAACCGAATAATTCCGGCCCCCTTCGTCTAGTGGCCCAGGACATCTGGTTCTCAGCCAGAGAACAGGGGTTCGACTCCCCTAGGGGGTATTGCGTGCTCTTGCCCTCCGTCGATGGGGGTTGAATCGCTCGGCAATCCCGGGCGATTTCGCTCTTTATCGATCGACGTGCAACGAAACCGGGACCTGAGCGGTTACGGGTAATCGCTCTCGTGCCTGTTTGATTCCTCAATCCAATCTTTAACCGCGGAGTTCGCAGAGATCAGAAGAGTTCCTGGTTCTTCTCCGCGTCCGTCTCTGCGTCCTCGGCGTGCTCCGCGGTTCAATTAAACCTTGAGCTTGGGTGATTGTTTGTGATTTTCGTCACGAGGAAATGTCGCCTCGCGGCTGATTTTGCGCTGCGGCTGCTTCGGCGCGGTGTAGAATATGTCTAGCGGCCCATGCTCTAGCGGAGAAACAACATGGCGGATATCGCGACCCGGCAGGCAACGGGAGGATCGCTTTCGGCGAGAACGGCGCTGCAACTGGCATGGACGACGTGGATGGTCATGCTCGTCATTCCATTTTTTCTGTTCCTCGCGATCGTCTGGACGCTGGGAATGCGGGCCGACGCGACGATGCCTTCCAATGATGAACGTTGGTTCCTGGGGGCGTCGATTTATTTGCTCGTCGTGGTTCCGGCGTCGTTTTTTTGCGCGGGCACGTATTCAAAGCGTATTGGACGGGTCAGACGATCGGGCCGACGACCTATCTCTATGGAATGCTGACGATGTGGGGAGCGCTGGAATTCGGCGGGATTTTCAGCTTGCTCGGTTGCCTTGTGGATCATGCGCTGTTGCCGAATCTGCTGCCGGCCCTGGTGGCGTTCATGTTCTACGTGACGCTCTGGCCGAGCGGGCGGGCGATGGTCAGCCGTATGGGACACCATGAGGATGCCGGAATGTATGAGGAGGCGCGGTGAGCGACCGCGCTCCGCGAACACAAATGTAACCGCAGAGACGCTGAGACACGGAGGAAGACGCGGAGAAGACAGGTAATTCATGTTTTGAACTTCATCTGTGTGCATCTGATTTGTATCTGTGGCTAGAATTCTTCTCTGCGTTTTGCTCCGCGTCTCAGCGTCTCCGCGGTTGCATTTGATTCATCACTTGCCAAGCGATTCGGAAATGGGAACATGGGCCCATGGCGGTTGGACGGCTGTCGCTTTCCGGGCCGATGGTGGAGGAGCCGGCCATCGTTCTGCATTGGCTGGTGAATCTGCGCTGGTGGGCGCTGGCGGGACAGGTCGCGGCGACGCTGGCGGCGGTTGAAGTTCTTCACGTCAAATTGCCGCTGCCGGTCATGGGGAGCATCATCGCCGTCACCGGGGTGAGCAACTTGATTTTACAGGTGTGGACCCGGCGGCGCGTGCCGAACTGGCTGGTTCCGGCGGCGCTGATGCTGGACGTTTGTCTGCTGACGGCCCTGCTGCTTTGCGCCGGTGGGAGGGAAAATCCGTTTTGCGTGCTGTATCTGGTGCACGTGGCGATGGCGGTGGTGACGCTGGCCGAGGGATGGTCGTGGTTGGTGGTGGCGGCGACGACGGGGTGTTATGGGCTGCTGTTCTGGTGGCCTGAAACGCCGGGGCTGGCGATGTCGGCAAGAGCGCGGGCGACGGCGCAGTGGATCGCGCTGGCGCTGGTGGCGGCGGTGATCGCGTACTTCGTGGGGCGGATGACGCGATCGCTGCGCCGGCATGAGAAATCGCTCGTGGCGGCGCGGGAGCGGGCGGGGCGCAACGAACAGCTCGCGTCGCTGACCACGCTGGCGGCCGGGGCGGCCCATGAATTGAATACACCGCTGGGCACGATCGCCCTGGTGGCGCGGGAATTGGAATTGCAATCGGCGAAGCTGGGGGGCGGCGAAGCGCTGGCGAAGGATGCGCGGTTGATTCGGCAGGAGGTGGATCGCTGCCAGTTTATTCTGGGCCGGATGTGCGCCAGCGAACTCGGTGGGGAATCGGCCAAGACGCCGCCGATGCCGGCGGCGGATTTTGCCGCGGTGCTGGCTCAGGAGATAAGAGCGGTTGCCGGGGACGCCCTGGAGATCAGTTGCGGGCCGGAGGTGCCCGGAGGTGTCGCTCCCGCTGCGGGCGGTGCAGCAGGCCGTGGGGATACTTGTGGATAACGCGGTGGACGCTTCGCCGGCCGGGAAGGCCGTGAAGTTGTCGATTCATCAGAGGGACGGCCGGATTGTTTTCGAGGTCCGGGATGAGGGGATGGGGATGTCGCCGGAAATCGTGCGGCGGGCGGGAGAACCGTTCTTCACGACCAAGCCGCCTGGAAAGGGAATGGGATTGGGGTTATTTTTGGTGCGTTTGGTAGCCGAGAGATTGGGCGGGTGTTTGCGCCTGGAGTCGGAGGTGGGCAAGGGAACGCTGGCGGTTTTGGAATTGCCGCGGTGAAAACTGCGCTCCCCTTCTCTTCGCGGCTAAACTTGGAGAGGTTCGATGCGAATGATGGTTGTGGATGACGATCGGACGTTTCGGGAGCGGCTGATCGCGGCGCTGGAGGTTCGGGAGATCGAGGCTTGGGGGGCGCGTTCTCCGGAGGACGCCAAGGCGCTGGCGGCCCGCGTGAAGCCGCTGCGGGCGGTGGTGGATTTGCGCATGCCGGGCGGATCGGGGCTCGACCTGGTCGGCGAATTGCTGGAATTGGACGGGGAGATGGAGATCGTGGTGCTGACGGGATACGGGAGCATCGCGACGGCGCTGGAGGCGATGCGACGAGGGGCGCTGGACTATTTGACCAAGCCGGCGGATGCGGACCAGATTTTGGGGGCGTTTGAGAAAGGCGGGCGCAAGCCGGCCGAGTGACCTACGGCGCCTTCGCTGGCCCGCGTGGAGTGGGAGCATATTCAGCGAATCCTGGCCGATTGCGGCGGGAATGTTTCGGAGGCGGCGCGGGTCCTGGGAATTCATCGCCGGTCGCTGCAGAGGAAACTGAGCAAGTATGCGCCGGAGCCTTGAGCGCCACCCGCGGTGCTGCGCACCGCCGCTAAATGAGACTAGCGCGCGGGCATTACCTTTCGCAGCTTGGCGATGACGCTCGGAAGGATGCCCAGGGTGCGGTCGATTTCTTCGTCCGTGGTCATGCGCGAGAGACTGAATCGAATGGCGCCGTGCGCTGGCGCGGATCGATCTTCATCGCCTGCAACACGTGGGAGGGTTCGAGGCTACCGCTGCTGCATGCCGCCCCGGCGCTGGCGCAGATGTCCTGCTCGCTGAGAAGCAGAAGGATGGCTTCGGCCTCGAGCTGGGCGAAAGAAACGTTGGTGGTGTTGGGGACGCGCTCTTCGACGCATCCGTTGACGGAGGTCTCGGGGATTCGCCTCAGGATTTCATTCTCCAGGCGATCGCGGAGATGGGCCACTCTTGGCATGTCGGGCAGATGTTGTTTGGCCAATTGCGCGGCCTTGCCCATGCCGACGATTCCCGGGACGTTCTCGGTTCCGCCGCGGCGCTGGCGCTCCTGGGGTCCGCCGATGAGCAGCGGGCGCATGCGTAGGCCGCGGCGGGTGTAGAGGGCGGAGACGCCTTTGGGGCCGTGGAATTTGTGGGCGGCGAAACTCATCGCATCGACATTGGACGCCTGCACGTCGATGGGGATTTTTCCGACGGCCTGCGTCCCATCGACGTGGAACGGGACGCGGAGATTGCGGCACAACTCGGCAACTTGCCCGATCGGGAAGATCACGCCGGTTTCGTTGTTCGCCCAAAGCAGGGATACGAGGGCGGTTTGGTCGCTCAGTGCGGCGGCGAGGGCGGCGAGATCGAGCCGGCCTTCGTGATCGACGGGGACCTGGTGGATTTCGCAGCCTTCCCTGGCCAGTTGCCGGCACAATTCGCGGGTGGCGGAGTGCTCGGTCGTGCTGGTGACGATGCCCTTGCGCCCGGCGCGGGCGGCGAGGATGCCGCGGATGGCGGTGTTGACGGATTCGGTGCCGGCGCTGGTGAAGGTCAGATCGGCGTCGCGGCAGTTGATCAGCCCGGCGACGGAAGCACGGGCGTCGTCGATGGCTTTGCGGGCGAGTTGGCCGAAGCGGTGCACGCTGGAGGGATTGGCGTACTGGTCGCTCAGGAATGGGAGCATGGCCTGGACGACCTGCGGGTCGGGGCGCGTGGTGGCGTTGTTGTCCAGGTAGATAATCGAGGCCATGCGGCGAAACCTATTCTACCGGATTCTTCGCGAAGAACGGGTTCGGGTCAACGGCGATGGGAACCTATGCGGCGCGGGCGCGAAGATCTGGAACTTCAAGAGCCTGGGCCGGCGACGGGGCCGGTCGATCCGCTCGGCGGACGGCGAGATATGCAAGAAGGCCCGTCATCAACAGCGGCGGCCGAAGCAAGGAAATGGGCGCTTGTTCCGGAAGCATGCCGTGGCATATCGCCAACGCCAGCAGCACGAAGGCCAGCCAGATGTATCCCTTGTTATGTCGCAGCATTGAGGGGATGAGCAGGCCGATGGGCGCCAGGAACAGGATGTCCGCGTAGGAAATGCGCATGGGGAGAAAGAATTCGACGGCTAGGACGCACAGAAACGCGGCGGCGAGTTTCTCCGCCGGACCCAATGCCCGCCGACGCAGGGCGATGGGAAACAGCAGGCAAACGGCGGCGGCTCCCGCCTGGTCGATGAACGGCCATCTATCCCGACCGGGCATCCAACGGAAACGGTCCGAAAGCGGCTGCAAAACATCCATCGCCAGATTGACGTTTGCACACGGGATTTCAACCCATCGCTTGAAGGTCATTCCTTCGGCGGTCGCCGGCAGCGGCGGAAGCTGCGCCCGCTCGCTGCTCAGATAATCGCCGTCGAAGCGCAAGTGCGATTGAATCGACACGCTGCGAAAATAGCTTCGCCAAAGTCCCGGACCGGCGATCGGCAGCGTGGCGGCAATACACGCGGCGAAAATGATCGCGGCCCCGACAGCCGTGCGGCGAAACCCGGCCACCCACAGCGGCAGCAAAGCGGCCAGCGGCGTCAGCCTCAGGGCCGCGGCGATTCCCAGCGGTATCCCCACCCACCAGCGGTCACGCGCCCGCGGATTTTCTCCAGCCGATTTCCCAAGGCAAAGCCGCGCCGTCAGGGAAAACAGGAAACCGATGAAAACGTAATATTGGCCTCGCTCGAGGTGAAGACGCCAGAAAACGCCGTCGGCGAAAAAGAGGATCGCGATTGCGGTGAAGACATTTTTGATCGGGCGGCCGGGGAGGGTCGCTCGCAACAATGCAATCGACCCGGCCAGCGCGCACCATTCGATGCCGAACCAAATGTAACGCTGCGCCCGATAGGGCAGATTTGCCAGCGGCGCGTAAAGACAAAGCAGGCTGGGGGCATAGGTGCATCGAGTGCATACCGCGGCGTAGCGATCGGGATCCTGGAGGGTTTGAAGTTGATCCGATCGGGCGGGCATGAAGTAGGGATCCATTCCGAGCATCATGGCGCGGGCCCCGACAACGCGGCAGCGCAAATCGGTGCCGGGACTATTCATCGCATCGCCGACCGTGCCGAAGAATGCGGCCAACGAAATCCCCGCCAGCACGAGCCAAAAGGCGGCGTGGAGCCGTCGCGCGATGATCCGCGTGGAGTGGTTCTCTGTCGTGAGATTCATTGTGAAAACGCCTTGCCGTCCTTGCTTCGGCATTTATTCGAGGCGGATTTCGAGGGTGGATCGGCGCCGGCCAACAGGTCCGATATTGCCATGGAACAGAGCCGGGCCGTGTCGGCCCGGTCCGGGCCGGCACGGCCCGGCTGTAAGAAGTCTCAGTCGGACCCATCACCCCAACGGCTCGTCGCGCTATTGGAAGCGGGAGAGTTCGGATTCGCGGCGGCGATGCTCTTCGGTGGTTTTGCGAAGCGTGCGCCGCTCGTACCAGGAGAGGGAACCCAGGCCGCGGGCGGAGACTTTTGCCAGAATGGCGTCGATGAGGTCTCGGGCGGCCTTTTCCTGTAGGGCGATTTTGCGGGCCTTGCGAATGGCGCGGCGGCTGAGACGACGATGTCTGGGCCGGCTCGGCGGATCGAAAAGACTCTGGCTGTAATCGAACGAATCCCGCCAATCTTCCGGGCCGTTCTCACGCAGGATCAGACGCCGCCGATAAGACTCGTAGAGGCAGAAGAACATGAACGCGGCGATGAACCAGTATTGGGACGCCATCGCGACGATGCCGACGACCACGCCGCCCGCGATGCCGGCTGTCGTGGCGACGAGCATGGATCGGAAATTCCCGATCATCGCCCAAAGGATGGACTGAAGCATATGGCCGCCATCCGTCGGGAGGATCGGCAATAGATTCAGCAGCAGGAGGCGATAGTTGACGGAGAAAATCGCCCAGCAGAAGAAGGCCGGATCCGACCAGCGGCAATGGAAATCAGGGGCCGGTCCATGCAGCGGGTTGAGCGAGACCAGAACGTGGGGAGAATGCGGAAACGCGCTTGGCACCGGGGTGAAGAAATAAATGGCGAAGGCCGAGGCAAGGCAGAGGAGAAGATTCATCGCCGGCCCGGCGGCGGCGGTGAGAAAAGCGGGCAGGGGCTTGTGCGGCGGATCGTGCGGCATCAGGCCGCCGAGCGGCCAAAGGAGAACTTCATCCGGTCCGCCGCCGAATCGCCGGGCGACAGCGCAATGCGCCAGTTCGTGGAGGACCAGGGCGCCGGTCCACAGCGCCATGGCCAAGGCGCGGAGCTGGATGGGAAAAGTTCTGTCCTTGTCCCAATCGAGGAGGAGGACTGCGAGAATAAAAATGACGAGCGAGGCCTGGGCGCGGAAGCGGAGGCCGAAGATTCGGAACATCGGCAGCGAGCCGCTGATGAGCCACAAAAGCGGATTGGTGGAAGCCCCGCTGCGATCGCGATAGTGAGGTCTGTCTTCCCAGGCCATGCGTGTAATCCCTTCACGTGCGGTCGCGGTGGAACCGGTCGAACAGCAGGAGCGTGGCGATGGTCTTGGCGTCGATGATCTGGGCGGTGCGGATCATCTCGACGGCTTCGTCGAAGGATACGGGCATGGTCTCAATCTCCTCGTCTTCCTCCAAGGCGGCGACTTTCATTTCCAGATCGTAGGCAGCGAAGGCATATAACTTCTCGGTAAGAATTCCGGGAGAGGAAAAAAACGAGGCCAGGGGCTTAAGCCGCCCCGCCAGGTAGCCGGTCTCCTCCAACAGTTCGCGGCCGGCGCAGTTCATCGGGTCTTCGCCTTTTTCCAAAGTCCCGGCGGGCAGCTCGATCAGGGTGTTCTGGGCGGCATAACGGTAATTGCGAATGAGCAAAACTTTGTCAGCGAGGAAGGGCAGGATGACGACGGCGCCGGGATGGACGCACAGTTCGCGGCGGAACTCGTTTCCCGTTTCCTCGTTCATCAGCCGATGGACCTCCAACCGAACCTTTTTTCCCTTGAAGACGATCTGCTTTTCGATCAGGCGGTGGATCATTAGCCGGCTCCTTGCCGGGAATTATAGCGATCGGGCGGAAGTCAGAATTGGTGCAAAATGCGCACCAGAAAAGAATGGCTTGCGGGTTGGATTGCAGTAGGCAGCGGTTCGGGGGCCTGCTAAGGTTAATGGGGAGAAAGGAGCTGTTCGGTGCATCCCGGCGTGAACCGCTCAAGTTTCGTTTTCCTGGGCCTCTGTGCGATGTTCGCCCTTGGGATTTGGGCGATTCTGGAAGTGGGCACGGCGTTTCTGACAGCGCCGCGGGCCTGGCCGGCCGGTGGGCGCCGGCGGATGCCGATGCGCCAGCCGAGGGGTTTTCGATCAGCCAGTCGGGGAGATTCCTCCGCTTCTCCCCGGACGGCGGCGGACAGCATTTCGACGTTGTTTTGACTCAAAGCTCCCGCCCGAATGAGGGTAGCGCGGATCATTTGCTTGAATTCAACGGTGACGGCTGGCATGTCGAGGGAATAGGCTCGGCGTCCGGCGATGCCGTAAAATTCACCTTTCGGGGACCGGCTGGAATTCAGGGCCCGCGCTCGGGAACCTACCGGCTTGAACGCATGAATCCAACCAACCCCCCGCCGCCGGCCATGCCCGCGGCACAGGCCGAGCATTAGCAAGCCGCATGGCAGCAAGCCGGTTCATTCTCCTGCTGGTGGTGCAGACAGGCCTGATCCTGGGCCTGAGCCGGATCATGGGGTTTTTGTTCATCCGGCTGCGCCAGCCGCAGGTGATGGGCGAAATGATCGCGGGGATCATGCTCGGGCCGAGTCTTTTCGGCTTGCTGATGCCGGGGACGTTCCAGCAGGTTTTCCCGGCCGACAGCATTCAATATCTCAACGCATTGAGCCAGATCGGGGTGATCTTCTTTCTGTTTTTGATCGGATTAGAACTGGATCCAAAGATGTTGCGCAACCGCGGTCAGGCGGCGGTGATCATCAGCAATGCCAGCATCCTGACGCCGTTCTTCATGGGTGCGCTGCTGGCGCTGTTTCTGTATCCAAGGCTGTTCAACGCGACGCCGGCGATGCGATTTACTTCGGTGGCGCTGTTTCTCGGCGCGGCGATGAGCATCACGGCGTTTCCGGTCCTGGCGCGCATTTTGACCGAGCGAAACCTGCACAAGACTCCGATCGGGGCGATCGCCATCACCTGCGCGGCGGTGAATGACCTGACGGCGTGGTGCATGTTGGCGTTTGTGATCGCCGCGGCGCGGGTGGCGGGATTTGGGCCGGGGCTGATGACCGCCGGGAAGTCGATCGTTTACGTCGCGGTCATGTTTTTCGTGGTCCGCCCGTTCCTCAAGCGGTTGGAGCTGGTCTTCCAGCGGAGCAACCATCTCAGCCAGAATCTGCTGGCGATCATCCTGATTTTGGTGCTGGCGTCGTCGATCGCGACGGATTTGATCGGGATGCACGCACTCTTCGGCGCCTTCCTGATGGGCGCGATCATGCCGAAGGGAACCGCGTTCGTGCGAACGCTGACCAGCAAGCTGGAGGATTTCACGATCGTGTTCCTGCTGCCGATCTTCTTCGCGTACATCGGGCTTCGGACGCAAATCGGCGTGCTGAATCACGCTTCGCTGTGGATTTACACGGGGCTGATCATCCTGGCGGCGAGCCTGGGTAAGTTCGGCGGATCGGCGGTGGCGGCGCGGTTTTGCGGGCTTTCCTGGCGGGAGGCCAGCGCCATCGGCGTCCTGATGAACACCCGCGGATTGATGGAGCTGGTGATCCTGAACGTCGGGCGGAACCTGGGCGTCATTACCGACGCCGTCTTCGTGATGATGGTCATCATGGCCATCGTGACGACGGCGCTGACGACGCCCATCCTCCACCTGGTTTATCCGAAGGCCAAGGCGGAGGGCGAAGAGGCGGCGGCGCGGGAACGCGCCGAACGCCGGCCGTTCACCGTGCTGATACCGGTTTCGCTGCCGGCCAGCGGCGGCCCGCTGGCGAAGATGGCGTCGCTGCTGGCGCCTCCCCCGCCGCTGGACGCCGGCCGGCGGATCATCGCGCTGCATCTGCAACGGCTGGCGGATCACGACCCGTATTCCGTGCGCTTGTCCGAAGCCCCCAATCAAAGGAGCGAGGCGCTGGGACCGCTGCTGGATGCGGCGCGGGCGCTGGACATTCCCGTCGAACCGATCGCGTTCGTGAGCCGCGACGTGCCCAGCGACATCGCGCGTTTTGCGCGTCTGCGTGCGGCGGACCTGATCCTGATGGGATTTCACAAGCCGGTCTTCGGGCAGGCGATCCTGGGCGGCACGGTCCATCGCGTCATGACCGCCAGCGACAGCGACGTGGCGGTTTTCGTGGATCGGGATTTCGAGGCGGCGAAAAACATTCTGGCCCCGTTCCTGGGAGGGAAGCACGACCGGATGGCGCTGGAGATCGCCGGTCGCGTCGCCCGCAACGCCAATGCGTCCTTGACGGTCCTGCACGTTGTGCCGCCCCACCGTTCGCAAGGCGATGCGGTGCTGAATGCCCGCGCCGCGGTGGACAGGACTTTCGCCGATCCCACCCAGCCGATGCCGGTGAACTTTCAGGTGATCGAGGATTCCTCGCCGGTGGACGCGGTGATTCAGGCGGCGCGCCAATACGATCTGGTGGTGATCGGCGTGGAGGAGCAATGGGGGATGCAATCGCATCTATTCGGGTTTCGGCCGGAACGGATCGCGCAGCAAACCATGACATCGCTGCTGATCGTGCGGAAGTATGCGGGCCCGGCGGCGGGAGGTTCCCCGGTTCATGCTGAGGTTGTGGCAGGGCATGGGTGAGGGATTGGGGGCATCCAACAGAGCCGGGCCGTGTCGGCCCGGTAAAGACCGGGCCGACACGGCCCGGCTCTGTGTAAACGCTTGTCCTAATAGGTGTTCCTCCGGACCCCTATACTACAGGTTGTGGAAAACCACATGAATTTTTGCATTTTATCGGGCGTCTTGCTAGGTATTGGTGGATCGGCGATGGTGAGGTCGTGAAGTACAAGATGATCGCCATCGACCTGGATGGAACGCTGCTGTCGCCCAGCAGTCAGGTGACGCCGCGAACCAAGGCGGCCATTCATCGGGCGCTGGAAGCGGGGCTGCTGATCTGCTTCGCGACGGGCCGGAATTTTACCGAATGCCGGACAGTGCTCGATGCGATCGAACATTATGACTCGGCGGTTTTTGTGGGCGGGGCCATGGTGATGGACACCCGCCAGCGGGTCACGCTGCATCGGACGCTGATGAATGGTGAGCTGGCGCGGGAATTGTGCGAATTCTTCGAATCGCGCGGGCGAGGCGGCGCTGGCGCTTCAGGATACGGCCGCGGCCGGCGTGGATTACCTCGTCACCGGCGACGTCGAATTGCATCCGACTACCGAGCGGTGGTTGGGAATCACCAAGGTGTCCGTTCGCCGGGTGAGCGATCTTTCGCGGCAGAAGCACGAGCATACGATCCGCGTCGGGATGGTTGGGCCGACCGAGATCGCCCGATCGATTCATGCGGAATTGGAAGAGGCTTTTGGCGATCGCATCATGAGCCATTGCTTCCTGGGCGGGGATGTCAGCATCCTGGAGGTTTTCGATCCGTCGGTGAGCAAATGGGAGGGGATTTTGCACGTCGCCCGACGGCATGATGTCAAGCCGGAGGAAATCATCGCCATCGGCGACGGGGTGAACGACGTGACCATGGTGCGCAACGCCGGGTTGGGCGTGGCGATGGGGAACTCACATAAGGGCCTTCTGAAATGCGCCGCCAAGGTCATTGGGCGAAACAGCGACGACGGGCTGGCGCTGTTTCTGGAGGACTTGCTGGCGACGGGCGCGGTCGAGCCGGCCCGGCGGAATTGACGCCGCGGACTTTTGAAGCGGCGAACCTGCGAATCATGGAAGGATGCGAAAGGAGTCGCAGACTCTGTCGGCCGGCACGCCGGAGGCGTGCCGGCCGATTTATGTCTAATGCCGATTGCCAAGGTTTAGCCGCGACCCGAAGGGGAGCGTGTTTTTTTGAATAATCGAGAATCACCAATGCCAATTCAGCTTGCCGCCCATAGGCATCCCCGGCATGAGTTCCAGCACCGGTTGCATGGCCACGATCTTCGCGTCGTGGCCCAGCGAATTGTAGAAAACCCGGCCTTTGCCGTACGTCTTGGTGAAGACCACCGGCATGTCCACGGGGCCGTTGCTCGCGTGCGGGCCGGCGGCTACGGGAAAGCGCGTGGTTGCCAGGATTTTCACGGCCGGATCGACGTGCAGATAATATTGCTCGCTTTTGACGTTGAAATCCGTCATGCCCTCGGTGATGGGACTCTTGAGCGGGCCGATTTTTACGCGGTAGGCGATGTCGTTGCCGGGATGGGCAACCCATTGGGCCCCGGTCATGAATTGCCATTCCGTGCTTTCGCGAAACGAATCGCACATTCCGCCGTGACAACCCGCCATGCCGACGCCGCCCTCGACCGCCGAGAGGACGGGCTGCAGTTGCTCGGGCGTGATCTTTCCCATGCTCCAGATCGGGACGATGAGATTCAGCCCTTTGAGCCTGGTTTCGTCCTTGAAGGCGTCGAGGGTATCGGAAACGTCGACGTCAAAGCTTTCCTTGGCCAGCATACCGCGGAAAACCTCGGCGACTTCCTTTGGCTGATGGCCGTCCCAACCGCCGAACACGATGAGTGCTTTTCGATTCATGATTTCCGTTACGCTCCAAATGGCCTGAGCAGCCTTACCAATTCCCTCTGCTTGGCCGATTGCTTGCGTCCTTTGTTCAGGTCCACGATACGGCCGTTCTTCACGACGATGAACGGCGTTCCGGTGATCTCCGACAGTCTCCGCGCATTTCGCGCAGCCCTTCGCAATGCGGGCAATACACCGCGAAGGTCCGGATCCGAGCAGATGATTTTCGTTGGCTTTCGCTTCATTGTTTTGGACTCATTGATGTCAATCGCATTTTCCCCCTCGCCCCATGTACTCATGGGGAGAGGGTTGGGGTGAGGGGCATTTCCATCGCACGACCCCTCACCCTGACCCTCTCCCCGGATTACCGGGGAGAGGGGATAAAAAAGTCAGCACGCGATTGACCGGCCGATCCAGCATTGCCACTTTCGTAAGTGTTCATTCCGAGTTCAAATCCTACTGATCCTTCTGCAATTCCCCGCTCGGGGCGTAGGTGGCCGAACCTTTGGTGCCGTCGGGACGAGTGTAGGGAATCTGGTAGCTCACCGAGCCGTCTTCGTTTGAAATCCGCTGGGGATTGTTCATTTGCGCGTACGGGTGCTCGGTATCGAACGCCGCTTGAACCGCGGCCGGAACCTGATTGGGCGAAACGCCCTGCTGGGACGTGTTCGAGGAGCATCCTGCGGCGAGCAGCCCCGCCGCGACAATCGTCAGCCAGAATCGCATGAGAATCCTCCTTGCAAAAATCACAAATGAATGGCGCGTCCGTCGGCGACGCCGGCCGCTTCCATGATCGCTTCGCTGAAGCTCGGATGCGGATGGATCGCTTCGATGATCTCCGCCTCGGTGGCTTCGAGCTTCTTGGCGACCACCAGCTCGCCGAGCATGTCGGTGACGTTTTCGCCGACCATGTGCACGCCCAGCAATTCGCCATACTCGGCATCGAAGATGAGTTTCACGAAACCGTCCGGCTCGCCAAGGGCCAGCGCCCTCCCGCTGGCGCTGAAGGGGAATTTGCCGATCTTCAGTTTTCGATTCAGCTCGCGGGCCTTGCGCTCGCTGAATCCCATGCTGGCGATCTGCGGGTGCGTGTAGGTGCAGCCGGGAATCGCCTTGTAGTCGATGAAATGTTGCGAGACGCCGGCGATGCGCTCGACGCAGTTGACCGCTTCGTGATGGGCCACGTGAGCCAGATCGGGATGGCGATAGGCGCCCATGTCTAGCTGATCCGGCCAGACGACGCTGATGCAATCGCCGACCGCCCAGACGTTCGGCAGATTCGTCTGATATTTCGGATCGACCTTCACCCGGCCTTTGAAGAGTTCCAGTTTCAATTCCGGTCCGACCAGGCCATTGGTGTTGGCGGAGATGCCGATGGCCACGAGCAGGACATCGGCCTCGACGACGCCGCTCTTGCCGCCGGAGAGGGTGAGTTTCACGCCCGTCGGGGTGAGTTCGACCTTGTCGGTTTTGGTTTTCACGCGGACGTTGATTTCGCGCTTGGCGAAGACGCGCTCGAGAAGAATCGACACGTCCTCGTCCTCATTGGGCACGAGATGATCGAGCATCTCGACGATGACCACCTCCGAGCCGACGGCATTGTAAAAATCCGCGAATTCACAGCCGATCGGGCCGGCGCCGATGATGGCGATTTTCTTCGGCTGTTTCGGCAGATTCATCGCCTCGCGCGAGGCGATGATTTTCTTGCCGTCAAAATTCACGCCGGGCAGCGGCGTGGCCTTGGCGCCGGTGGCGATGATGATGTGCTCGGCGGTCACTTCCCGGCTATTCGGGCCGCTGGTGATCTTCACGCGATGCGGAGCGAGAATCTGCCCGACGCCGATTTCACGCTTCACCTCATATTTGCGAAACAGGTGCTCGATGCCTTTGCTGAGTTTGTCGGCGATGCCGCGGCTGCGATTGATGAGCTTGGGAAAATCGATCGAAAGGTCTTTGAAGGAAACGCCGTGCTCGGCGGCGTGGAGGCGAAGCTTGCGAATGAACGCCCCGTCATCGAGCAGGGCCTTGGTGGGAATGCAACCCCAATTCAGGCAAGTCCCGCCGAGGGTTTCCATCTCGACGCAGAGGACGCGTTTTTTGAGTTGGCCGGCGCGGATGGCGGCCGCGTAACCGGCCGGACCGCCGCCGATCACGACGATGTCGAATTGATAATTCCCCGGCTTTGACGCGGGGGCCGGATTCGGGGCAGAGGCCAGCGTGGGCGCTGCAGCGGACTTTGGCGCGGCGGCTTGGGGAGCTGGCCGCGGCGCGACTGGCGCGGAAGCTGCACTTCCCGCAGCGTATTTCTTTTTGATCTCATCGGGCTTTTCCGCGCCGGTGGCGATCACGCCGATGACCTGCCCCACCGTCACCTTCTGCCCTTCGCGCGCGACGATCGCCGCCAGAGTGCCGGCGTCAAACGCCTCCATCGGCATCGTGGCCTTGTCGGTTTCGATATCAGCGACTTCCTCCCCGGCGCGGATTTTGTCCCCCTCTTTCTTGTGCCATTTGACGACCGTTCCCTCGGTCATCGTGTCCGACAACTGCGGCATCGTGATTTCTACGGCCATGCAACGCGTCTCCGATTTCTTTGCCAAGCGGAAAGATCATAGGAAAAGGCCATGAGGTTGTCATCCCGCGGGTCGGAGGAGTTTAGCCGGCCCGCCTGCGGGCCGTGTTCGACGCCAATCCGGTCTTCGGCAAAACACGGCCCGCAGGCGGGCCGGCTAAACTCACGCGTGTGCCAAAATCAAGCGCCATACCCGTTGAGACGAACGCGGGGGAATTTCAATTCCCGGCGTGGATCGCAGCCGTCAGGGCGGCGGACAAGGATTCATCCGACAGGACGACCGGATTGAATCGCATGCTGCTGGATTTACGGGCCAGGGCCACCATCTCCGGAACGTCGGCGCGACTCAGGCCGAACCGGCTCAGCGGCGGAATGTTCATCTCTTTCAGCAAATCGGCGGTGAACGCAGCGCAAGCGTTGATGGCTTCGGCGTCGTCGGCATTTTCCAGACCGGGCAGTTGCCGGCCGATGTCGGCGTATCGTTTCAGGGCCGGCGCCCGGTGGCCGGCGGCCGCTCGCGCAGCGCGCCGATGTTGGCGGCGATGACGTGCGGCAATAATGTTGCACAGATCGTTCCGTGCGGGGCGGGAAAGTTGGCGCCCAACGGGGCGGCGAAGCCGTGAACCGCGCCCAGGCCCGCGCTGGTCAACGTCATGCCGCTGAGCAAAGCGGCCATGGCCATCGCCTCGCGCACATCGAGATCGCTTCCATCATGGAAGGCTCGGGGCAAATTCCTGGCGGCGAGGTGGATGCCGCGCATGGCCAGGATGTCCGTCAGCGGCGAGGCGCCCGTCGATGTGTAGGACTCGATCAATTGGCAGAGGGCGTCCATGCCGGAACTGGCGGTGACCGATGGCCCAACCGTGACGGCTAATTCCGGGTCGATCAGGGCGATTCGCGGAAGGAGCAGTTCGCTGCGGATGCTGGCCTTGAAGCGCTTGGCGGGAAGTCCGATGACGGCGTTGCGAGTTGCCTCGGCGCCGGTGCCGGCCGTGACTGGGATGGCCATCCACGGCGCGGCTGGGTTCGCGATCTTCCGGCCATTTCCGACGATTTCCATGTAATCGACGGCCGAGCCGCCACTCGTGAGCAGGCCGGCGGTGGCCTTGGCGGCGTCGATGGCGCTGCCTCCGCCCAGGGCGAACACCGAATCGCAATTGCTCCGGCGGGCCTGTTCCACGGCGGCATCAACGTCGGCAACGGTGGGCTCGCCGCGCTGGCGGCGGATGGTGGGAGACAGGCCGGCGAGGGATTTCAGCAAACGATCGACTGCGGCGTCGCTGTTGTGGATCAGCAGCGGAGATTTGCCGAGCCCGGCGGCCAATTCACCGGCGCGGGCGACCGATCCGCGGCCGAAGACGATTCGCCCGATGCCGTAGAATTCAAAGGCGATCAAACCGGTTCGTCTCCGAAAAACAGGGCGCTATGCTTGACGCCCTGGCGCGGCTGGGCCATGAAATCGGAAACGGTTTTCTTCCAGCGCAAATAGTGATCCGTCTTTTGATGGCGGGCGAAACCCTCCGGGGTTTTGTAGGCCTCATACAACAGGAAGCGGTTCGAATCCCCCTCGGCTTGCAGGACGTTCGAAGCGAACGTTGCCCGGCTCGACCCGGGTGTTGCGGGCGTTTTCGAGCGTGGCTTCGATGAATTGTGCCACGAATTGCGGCTTAACGATGATCGTCACGCTTACCACGAACATGATTTCTCCGCTTTCGTCGGTCTAAAATAGACGGCCGCGATTCTAACGCATTCCCAATGATCGTCCTAGGCGGCGAATTCGCTTCCCCTTCGCGCCGCAGGGCAATCGCTTTTGGCTCTTTCCCCCTCGCCCGGTACTCCGGGAGAGGGTTGGGGTGAGGGTCTTTCGTCGTGCCGAACGGCTTTGGCAAGCAATAAGAGCCCTCACCCTATCCCTCTCCCGGAGTACCGGGCGAGGGGACCAGAGGCAAATATGCCAAAGGCGATTGCCCTGCTTCGCGCAGGCCCGGCTTACCGCGAACATACGGGCTTTTGCCTATTCGGGAATAGGGTAATCCACCGATTCACTGCCGCGTGGTCGAAATATAGGGTTAACGATTGAATCGAGATAAAAGGCGCCGGGAGCCGACGATGTTGAGTCCCGACGCGGTTTGCCGAACGGAATCGCCGTAAGAGTGGTCTGTTCAGATCGTCTCGCGGTTCGGGTTTGCGCCGCGGGAAAGATCGCGCTCTGCGCAGAAGGAGGCCGTCATGCCGATGTCTGCGTCGCCCGTGGCGACGTCGTTCCTGCCGCATGCAGCGCTGAGCGATCTGGTGAACCTGCTGCGCAAGCAGGATTTCACCGTGATCGCCCCGACGGTTCGCGGCGGGGTCATTTCATACGCTCCGATCGCCTCGGCGGGGGAAATTGCCCGGGGATTGATCGACCAGCAGGATGGGGGTTCGTATCGGCTGGCGCCAGGCGAGAGCGATCTATATTTCCAATACGTTGTCGGCCCGGATGGTCCCAAGCGCTACTTGTTTCCCGCCGTGCAACAGCTCTGTCAGATTCATATTGAAGGGGGCAAGTTCGTTCATGATGCCGACCCGCCGCGCGCGCGAAACTGGCGCTGCTGGGAGTGCGGCCGTGCGACCTTGCGGCGATGCGCGTGCAGGACCGGGTCTTTTCCAACAATTTCGAGGCCCGATCGAAGTGTCCGACGGAGACGTTCTACAGCGAGGCGCGGCGGCAAATGATGGTCGTGGCCATCAACTGCACGCGTCCTTCGGGCACGTGCTTCTGCGAGTCAATGGACACGGGCCCGCAAGCGCGGGAGGGCTTCGATCTGGCGATGACGGAATTGCGCGGCGGATTCGTCGTGACGATCGGCTCGGAAAAGGGCGGCAAGCTGTTGCAAGGACTGCCGGCGCGTCCCGCGTCGGCGGCGGAACTCGAATTGGCCGAGCTGAAAATGGCCCGCGCCCGCGAGCACATGGGCCGGCATTTGAACACGAGCGGGCTAAAGGAACTGCTGGCCCGCTCGCTGGAACACGCGCAGTGGGATGACGTCGCCCAGCGATGCCTCTCCTGCGGGAACTGCACCTTGGTCTGCCCGACCTGCTTCTGCTCCACGGTGACGGATTCCTCGACGCTGGCCGAGGGATCGATGACCCGCACGCGCCGCTGGGAATCCTGCTTCACGCATCAATTCAGCTACACCACGGCCGGCCCGGTGCGCAATACGATTCGCGGCCGGTATCGGCATTGGTTCAGGCACAAGCTCAGCACCTGGTTCGATCAATTTGGATGCTCGGGGTGCATCGGCTGCGGAAGGTGCATCACCTGGTGCCCCGTCGGGATCGACATTACCGCCGAAGCACGGCAAATCCAGGCGTCACAGCCGCAAAAAGAAACCGCGGCGGCAACCCGGGAGGAAAGATCATGATCCAGACAGCCAAGAGCGTCGGTTGGCCTGCGGCGGGCAACGGCGGATCCTCCTGGGTTCCGGTCCCCGCCCGAATCGTTGCCATCAAGGACGAAAACTTCAACACCAAGACGTTCACGCTGGAGTTCACCGACGAGCGCCTGCGCTGGGGTTACCACTTCGAGCCGGGGCAATTCAACATGGTGTACGTCCCCAACGTGGGAGAAGCCGCCATCTCCGTCTCCTCCGATCCAGCCCAGTCGCGCCAAATGGGGCACACCATTCGACTGGTGGGCATGGTCACGCGAGCCATGGGACGGATGAAGGTCGGAGACGTTGTGGGCCTTCGCGGTCCATTCGGCAAGGGCTGGCCGATGGAGCAACTGGAAGGTCACGACGTGGTGATCATGGCCGGCGGCATCGGGCTCGCGCCGCTGCGGCCGGTAGTTTACTGGCTGCTGCAACACCGCAATCGCTGCGGGCGCGTGGTGCTGTTCTACGGTTGCCGTTTCCCCGAGGACCGGTTGTTCGCCGACGAACTGCAATCGTGGGAGACGGGCGGTGCGCTGGACGTGCTGGTGACGGTGGACAATGCGACATCGGGTTGGGCCGGGCCGGTCGGCGTGGTCACCAAACTCCTGCAGCGCGTGAAGGTGACCGGCGAGCGCACGATCGTGCTGGTTTGCGGGCCGCGAATCCTCAACCGGGTGGCCGCGTGGAACTTCCTGCAATTGCACGTGCCCGCCCCGCAGGTATACGTCAGCCTGGAGCGGAACATGAACTGCGGTTTCGGGCGATGCGGGCATTGCCAGTACGGTTCCAAGTTCGTCTGCACCGACGGGCCGGTTTTCTGTTTCGCCGATATCGCCGACAACTTTGCCAAGGAGGAGGTGTAACATGGCCTCTCCCGCGATCACCCCGCCGCCGCCGAACGTGACGCCGCGGCTGGCCGTGTACAAGTTCTCCTCGTGCGACGGCTGCCAGCTCTCGCTTCTGAATCTTGAGGACCATCTGCTGGCGCTGGTGTCGGCGGTTGAAATCGCGTATTTCCTGGAAGCGCGTCGGCGCGTGCTGCCGCCGCCGTATGACGTGGGGCTCGTGGAGGGTTCCATTTCCACGCCCGAGGAGGAACACCGCATTCGCGAGGTGCGGAGGGACTGCAAGTTTCTGGTGGCCATCGGAGCGTGCGCGACCTCCGGCGGAATCCAGGCGCTGCGGAACTGGGCGAATCTCGGCGAATACGTTTCGGCGGTCTATCCGTCGCCGCAATACATCCGCTCGCTGGAGACGGCCACGCCGATCGCGTCCCACGTTTTCGTCGATTACGAGCTGCGGGGATGCCCGGTGAATCCCGAGCATCTGCTGGAATTGATTTCGGCCCTGCTGGTCGGGCGAAAACCCAATATCCCGACCTATTCGCTTTGCGTGGAGTGCAAGCAGCGGGGCTACCCCTGCGTGATGGTCTCCGCCGGCCAGCCCTGTCTCGGTCCCATCACACAGGCGGGATGCGGCGCGCTGTGTCCGGGTTGCAATCGGGGTTGCTATGGCTGCTTCGGGCCGATGGAGCAGCCCAACATGCTGGCGATGGCGCGTCGATTCGAGGCGCTGGGCCTTTCACCCGGCGAGATCAAGCGCCGGTTGCGTTCCTTCAACGGATATCTCGAGCCCTTCAAGCAAATGGGTGACCGTTATGAGCAAATCGAGCAACTCCAAGACCAACCGGGCTAAGCCGCGCGTGCGCACGATTGCCGTCGGGGCGCTGGCGCGCGTCGAGGGGGAAGGCGCTGCACCTGGAAATGCAGAACGATCAGTGCGTCGAGGCGCGGCTGGACATCTACGAGCCTCCGCGCTTTTTCGAGGCCCTGCTGCGCGGGCGGGATTTCAGGGAGATGCCCCGACATCACGGCCCGAATCTGCGGCATCTGCCCCATCGCCTACCAGATGGGCGCCTGCCACGCCCTGGAACGCGCCCTGGGCGTGTTCGACAACGTCGATCCGGCGATTCGGGCGCTGCGCAACGTCGCATATTGCGGCGAGTGGATCGAAAGCCATGTCCTGCACATGTTCATGCTTCATCTCCCGGATTTCCTGGGCTTCGAATCGGTGATCGCGATGGCCGCCGATCACGGCCCGCTGGTCAAGCGGGCGCTGAAGCTCAAGAAACTCGGCAACGACCTGGTGGCACTGGTTGGGGGCCGGGCCGTGCATCCGGTGGGAATCTGCGTGGGCGGCTTCTATCGCGCCCCGGCTTCCGACGCCGCCGCCGCGCTGGTCCCGCGCTTGAAGCAGGCCGTGGACGACATGGCGGAAATCACCCTCTTCCTGTCGGAGAAGCTCACTTATCCCCAACTCGAGCGAGACTACGAATTCGTCTCGCTATGCCCCGAGGACGAGTATCCGATGAACCTAGGACGCATCCAATCCAACAAGGGATTGAACGTCGATCAGGAGGAATTCGGCAACGCGATCGAGGAGAAGCAAGTCAAGCATTCCACCGCGCTGCACTCGGTGATCAAGGGACGCGGTCCGTACGTCGTCGGGCCGCTGGCTCGGCTGAACCTCAACCATCGAAGGCTTCACCCGCGGGCGGCGGAATTGCTCCCGCGCGTTTGCCGCGCCGTGCACAAGGATTTGCCGTGGAACAATAATTTCCTGTCGCTGCCGGCTCGGGCCCTGGAAACGGTGCATGCGTTGGCCCTGGCGCACGACATTCTGGAGCGTTACACGCCGCCGGCGCGGAGCGTTATCCCGATCAGCCCCCGTGCCGGGGGAGGCGGACACGGCACCGAAGCCCCCCGCGGCATCTGCTGGCACCACTACGGCATCGGCGAGGATGGGGCCGTGCTGGAGGCGCGGATCGTGCCGCCCACCTCGCAAAACCAGTCTTCGATCGAGCAGGACCTGCTGGCTTTGGCCCCTTCGCTGGCCGCGCTCACCGACGAAGAGGCGGCGCTGCGCTGCGAGCACCTGATCCGCAACTACGACCCGTGCATCTCCTGCTCGGTGCACTTCCTGAAGTTCTCCCGCTGCCCCCGGCCGCTTGGCCGATAGCGGGAACGCCGGAGCGACGATGGCCGCGATACGGCCAATTTTGATGGCAGCCTGCGGGAATCCGGATGCGTCGGACGACGCCTTCGGCTCGATGGTGGCGCGACAGTTTCCGCGCAAGGCGCATCCGGAACTGGAGATTGTGGATCTGGCCCTCAATCCCGCCGAGTTGTTGCATTGCCTTGACGCTCGTCGCGCGCTGCTCGTGGTCGATGCGGCAAGGGCGCCCGGAATCGCGCCGGGCGGCTGCTCGATCTGGACTATCGCTCTGGCGCCCGGCCGTCGCTGCTTTGCGAGCGCGCCACCTCCACCCATGGGCTGGGGCTGTCCGCTCAACTGGCCGTGGCGGATTCATTGGGTTGGCTGCCGCCCAAGGTTCGTCTGATCGTCGCGACGATTCGCTCCGCCGAAATGGGCCCCCCAAATTCATCGGCGATGTCTGGCGTTGTATCGGATGCGGTCCGGACCATTCTCCGGTGGCTGGCGCTGGCGCTCGGATTTCGAGGCCGCGGGCTCCTCGCCCCGGATTGTTTCGGTTCCTGCCGCAAAGGAGAGTGAACCATGTTGAACACAAAGGTTGTTGACCTTTGGTCGGCGTCGATTGCGAATCGGCCCGGAGGACTGCTCGAAAAACTCGAAGGTCTGGCCAAGGCCGACGCGGATCTGGAAATCCTCGATGCCCACCGAACGCCCGAGGCACCGGCTCGAGGCGTGGTATTCCTGGCCCCACTGACGGGCGAGTTGCAAATCCGCGCCGCCCGGCAATTGGGATTCGAGCGCAGCGGCCTGGGGCACTTGCGCGTTTCCTGTCCGGACGAACCCGGAAAAGGATACCTGATCATTCAGGCGATCGCCGCGCAAGGCATCAATCTGGCCAACGTCATCGGGACCAGCATCCGCAACGAACTGGTCATGTATTTGACGTTTGATTCCACGGCCGATGCCCAGCGAGCGGTGCACGTGCTGGATCGCGTGCCCTGAGCGGCGTTGCGGATCGCGGAAACGACGAATCAACAGCGGATCGGTCGGCAACTCATTGCCTTCTCTTGTCAGCGAGCAGCCCGCAGCGGATATTGCCTAACCACGGCATGGCTCAACTCACGATCCAAGACGCCTTCGATCTGGCATTGCGGCATCGGCAGGCCGGGCGTTTGGAGGAGGCCGAGCGGCTTTTGGGGCAGATCCTGGCGCGGCAGCCGGAGCACGCCGATGCGATGCGCTTTCTGGGCCTGATTGCCCGGCAACAGGGACGCGATGACATGGCCGTGGATTTGCTCCGTCGGGCCATTGCCCTCAGGCCCAACTACGCCGAAGCTCACTACGATCTCGGCAATGTCCTGACCGGCAAAGGACAACTCGATGGGGCCATCGCCGCCTATCGCCAGGCCATCGCCCTTAAGCCCGACGTTCCCGAAGCGCACTACAACCTCGGCGTTACCTTGCAAGACAATGGACGACTCGATGAGGCCATCGCCGCTTATCGCCAAGCCATCGCCCTTAACGCCAACTTTACCGAAGCTCAAAACAATCTCGGCATCGCCTTGGTGGAAGCCGGACAATTCGATGAGGCGATCGTCGCCTGTCGCCGGGCCATCGCCCTCAATCCGACTTTGCCCGAAGCGCACAATAATCTCGGCATTGCCCTGAAACGCAAGGGACAATTCGACGAGGCCGTCGCCGCCTGTCGCCGGGCCATCGCACTTCGGCCCAATTACGCCGCGGGCCACGGCAATCTCGGCAATGCCCTGAGAGGCGAAGGGCAACTCGATGAAGCCATCACCGCCTTTCGGAAGGCCATCACCGTAAAGCCGAACCTGCTCGAAGCCCACTACAATCTCGGCAATGCGCTTGTGGACAAAAGACGTCCCGATGAGGCCCTCGCGGCCTTTCGTCGGGCCATTGCCATCAATACCACCTCGCCCGAAGCCCACTACAATTATTCGTTGGCGATGCTGACGCTGGGCCAGCTTCAACAAGGCTGGGAAGAATATGAATGGCGGTGGAAATGCAAGGAATTTCCCTCACGCCCGCGAGACTTCACTCAGCCGCAATGGGACGGCTGCCCGTTGGAAGGCCGCGCGATTCTGCTCCACGCCGAGCAGGGCTTGGGGGATGCCATTCAATTCATCCGCTACTTGCCGCTGGTGCAGCGGCGCGGCGGGAAAATCATCCTTGAATGTCACGGCAAACTCCGGCGGCTCTTGCAGCCAATGGCCGGGGGATGCCAAATCGTGACTCGAGGCCAGCCCCTGCCGGCCTTCGATCTGCACTGTCCTCTGCTAGGTTTGCCGCGGGTTTTCCAGACGAATTTAGCCAGCATTCCCAAGACCGTGCCCTACCTGCAGGCCGATGCCGAGGACGCCGAAAGATGGCGGCAACGGCTGGCCAACCATTCTCCAGCCGTGAACGTCGGCCTGGCGTGGGCGGGAAGTCCAATCCATCAGAACGATCGCAACCGCTCGATCAAGCTGGCAAAATTGGCTGCGCTGGGGCGTGCGTCCGGCGTGCGTTTCTTCAGCCTGCAGAAAGGCGAAGCGGCCGCTGAAAGCAAAACCCCGCCGGCGGGCATGGAACTGGTCGATTGGACGGAGGAGCTGAATGATTTCGCCGACACGGCGGCGCTAGTCGCCAATCTGGAGCTGGTCATCGCCGTGGACACGGCGGTGGCGCATCTGGCCGGCGCGATGGGCAAACCGGTCTGGACCCTGCTGCCAATTTTTCCGGACTGGCGCTGGCTGCTGGAGCGAGAGGACAGTCCGTGGTATCCATCGATGCGATTATTCCGCCAGAGTTCCTGGGGGGATTGGGACAGCGTCGTTACACGAGTCGTCGAGGCATTATCCCAATGGATCAAGAATCGCGGCTGAGATTCCGGAATCGTCGCTCAACAGCGATTCTTATTTCACGGCTCGATTGCTGTTAACATCCGTTGTGGCAATCCGGAAGCAATGGAGTTACGGTGAAGCGAGGCAACGGCTCATGCGCATACAAAGTAAAAAGCGAACCGCCCGCCCCGCCGGGGCGCGGGAAGGCAACCGTAAGACGCGGATTGAAATCGTCGATCATTCGCACGCGCGCTGGCCGGCCGTGCTACGGCTGATTGGCCGTCTGGGTGATCGAGACGCCCTGCTGCTTGATGAAGACGGGTGGCTGTCCGCGCGGCAGAGCGTGTTGGCGGCATTCGTCGATGACAAGCCGGCGGGCTATCTGATCTTCCACGTTCTTCCCGTGGGCAACGGTTGCGTGGAAGCGCGCCTGGATGTCGTGCGATTCAATTCCGCCAAAACAAGCCGGCTCCTGATCCCGGCGCTGACCGCCGCCGCCTTCCGCCACGCCAAGAAGATGAAATGCGTCCGCTTCAAGGGTTTGAAGATGAAGACGCAAACCCGGCGATGATGGAGGCGAAGAGAGTGCCAAATGAAAGGCGAAGTGCTTGTTCCTACAATAGGCAATAGGCAATTGGCAATCTAAGATAATCAGAGCGGTCCATGATCGTCTTTCCCTGCCATATTTGCCGGACATCCCTGTCGGCGGAGGTGGCCCAGGCGGGGCAATTACTGAGATGTCCCGTCTGCCGCACGACGCTGCGCGTGCCGGTGCCTGAAACGGTGGCGGCGGGCACGGCGGCCGTCGGACCCGTGATCGCGGTCGGCGTTGGCGCCGCCGTCGGTCCGCAACGCCCACCCGGCAGCCCGCGATTTTCCGGCAAAAGGTATGGCTTCAACTGCGGGTATTGTTCCAGCCGCCTCGAAGCGACCGAATCCATGGGGGCACAAGAGGGGCAGTGTCCGACCTGCGGCAACCAGATCACCATTCCGATCCTCGACCGCTATAACCGGCTGATCGACCCGAAGACGCGGCAGATCATCAAGCAAGACCCGCATCCGGTGCACGCCTACGCCGCCGCCGGCGCCCGCGCCCCCAAAATCGTCCGCGCAAAAGACGGCAAACAATTCATCGTCTGCCCCCGCTGCTCCGCCAGCAGCCCGATCACCTACAACAATTGCAAGAGCTGCGGCATGCCATTCACCATGGAAGGAACCACCGTGGATGCCATCGGCTCCAACAACGGATTTTGCGTCGCGGCGCTGGTGCTGGGAATCATCGGCGTGCCGACATCGCTGCTGGTCATTCCGTCCCTGCTGGCGATCATTTTCGGCATCGTGGGCGTGCGGCAGGTCGCCAGCGTCGAGTCTCCCAATCGCGGCGGACGCGGAATGGCCATCGCCGGAATCGTCTGCGGCGCCATCGGCTGCTTCATCGCGGCGATCTACTTCCTTTATCATTTCTAAAAACGCGGGACGACAACCGGATTGTCGGCGTCGCCATAGCGCTGAATCCCCACGCCGTAAACGTCGGACAAAATCTCCGGCCGCAATACCTCGCCCGCGCTTCCCGATGCCGCGAGCGAGCCATCGTGCAGGAGCATCAGCCGATCCGCATGGGCCCCCGCGATGTTCAGCTCGTGCGATGCCAGCAGCACTGCCAGGTTCTTCTGGTTCGCCAGGTCGCGCAGAAGCCGCCACAGATCGATCTGGTGCTTGAGGTCGAGAAACGTATTGGGTTCATCGAGCAGCAAGGCGGCGGGCTCCTGCGTCAGACACCGGCCGATGTAAACGCGCTGGCGCTGTCCGCCGGACATGTCGTCCATCGGCCGGTTTAGCAAATCTTCCAGGCCCAGGAGCCGGGCCACGTCGAGGGTGACGCGCTGGTCGGCGCTGGATTCCAATCCGAACGCCCCCCAATACGGGGCGCGTCCGAGCCGAAGGCATTCGGCGACGGTCTGGCCGGGATCGTGGCGAGGGGATTGCGGCAAGTATGCGACGAGGCGCGCCAACTCGCGCGGCCGCCAGGCCCGGATGTTTTTTTCTCGCCAGGAGATGGTCCCCGTCGCCTGAACGTGTCCCAGCAGCGCCTTGATCAGCGTGCTTTTCCCGCTGCCGTTGGGGCCGATCAGCGTCACCACCTGCCCCGAACCCAACGATATGGATACTCCTCGCAAGGCGATGCGCTCGCCGTATGCGTGCCCCACGTCTTTCGCTTCCAGCAGCATTATGGTTTCAGCTTTTTAACGCGCGCGTGAACGTCCTTGTAATTGAACTCCCACTGCGTGACCTTGCTGTAGAGGGCAAGGGCATCGGCTATGAGTCCCTTTTTTTCCAGGATGCGCGCCCGCCAATAGTGCATTTCCTTCGAGCGGTCGTCGCCCTGAAGCTGGTAATCCTTGATCAGTTGCCCGAGGGTATCGTCGGCCTCGTTGTAAAAACCCGCCTGGAAGAAGGCCAGGCCCAGCAGGATGCCGGCATCGACGCGGTATTTCGGATCGTTTCGCGCCTGCTGCAAAACGGGTATGGCATCCTCGAATCGGCCCAGCCGGTACAGCCGTTTGCCCATTTCAATGCGCCAGCGCATGTCCGTCGGATACGCATCGGCCGCCAACTCGAATTCCTTCAATTCAAATTCAAGCTGCTCGCGGGTGAACTGGGCATAATCATTGCGAAGCTCCTCGTTCTTCGGGTCGTTCATCAGGGCTTCGCGCTTGCTGCGTTCCATGCGGCTGAGCTGCTTCATGTTGATCGCGCCGATGCGCTGGCGATAGCGGAACTGCTTGGTTTTGTCGAACCAGTCCTGCAACAACTCGACGGCCTTGCCCTCAAATTCGGGATGCTCCGTCTTTTCCAGCGCCTCGACCAGGCGCAGCGCCCTGCTGGGATCGTGAGGTTCGGCTTTGTAGTCGTGTTCGGCCTGGGCGATGATCGCCTGCTGGGCATCCAGGTCCGCGTAATCCTTGTCGCCGGTGAGCAGCAGCGTTTGCTTTTGCATGTCCTTGATCTGGTCGCGGAAGCTGCCGCCCTTGGAGTAGCCCGCCGACTGCATCGTGTCCATCGCGCCGAGGTTCTTCAATTCCGTCGTCAGGTCCATGTCATTGGGGCGGAGCATCAGCGCGTACTGGCACGCGTCCGCCGCCAGCCGCCATCGCTTCAGGCCCTTGTAGATATCCCGCAGGATGATGAACTTGCCGTAATCCGGCTTCTTGGCGTCGGCGTTGGCCTTTTGAAAAATCTGGCCGATCCAAAGGACGGTATCCCAATAGCCCCCGCGATAGGCGCTTTGCATAAGCGACTGCATGTGATCGGTATTCCCCGGATCGAACGACATCAACCTCTCGGCGCTGATCATGTTGACCTTGTCGTCGCTGGTCGGCCGCTTCAGTTTCATCGCTTCGAGGAACCCCATGGGCCTTCCGCCGCTGGCCTTCCGCTTCATGGAAATGTCGCGCAGCTCCTGATGGGCCTCGATGGCGTCGGGGTCGAGTTCGAAGCCGCTGAGGAACATGGAGATGGCGTACTCGAAATTCCCGGTCCCCGCGACGGTGCGGCCCCGGTCGAAAAAGACCTTTGCCTTGGCCCGGTCTTCTGGGGGTACTTCTTTATATCCTTCCGGAACTTCTACTTCAGCCACGGGCCTTTCCCTTCAAGTCCACCCCTGTGCAGATAGGCAGCCGTGCTGGCCGAGGGGGCAGATACATTGACCTTTAAGGTTGTAAGCCGCAAATTATCCGAGTCCGGTTGAACCTGTCAACCAATTGATCTACTGTTTATGGCCGCCGATGTTATGCGTTTTCGGTTTCTGATTCGAGCCTCGTTGTGTTTGAAGATTTGAGAATTATTTCCTATCCCGATCCGCGCCTTCGGCGCGTCAGCGTTCCCGTTGACAATTTCGGGGATAAGCTGGGCGCTCTGGTGCGCCGGATGTTTGAACTCATGCGCGAATCCCACGGCGTGGGTCTGGCGGCCGCGCAGGTGGGGCACAACGTCCGGCTGTTCATCGCCAACCCTACCCAAAACCCAGAGGACGATCGAGTTTACGTCAATCCCGTGCTCTTCGATGCCGAGGGAGAGGAAACCAGCCAGGAAGGTTGCCTCAGCCTTCCCAACGTCAACATTGACGTGGTCCGCGCCAAGTCCGTGAAAATCCGAGCGCAGGACGCCTCCGGCAAGTTCATCGAGCAAGCCGAAGCCGACTATCTCGCCCGCATCTGGCAACACGAGTTGGACCATCTCAACGGAATCCTGCTGGTCGATCACATGGGCCCGACGGCCAAGATGGAGAATCGCAAGATTCTGAAGGAGTTGGAAGAAAAATACCTGGCCGAGAATCACGACCAAGCTCGCCGAGGGATTAAATAGCTCACTCCATGCGAATCATTTTCACCGGCAGCGGGGAGTTTGGCATTCCGACCTTGGCCGCGCTCCTGCAGGTGCGCAGGAAATCGCAATGGTCTGCACGCGGCCTGACCGCCCGGCCGGCCGGGGCCGCAAACTCGCTTCAACCGCCATCGCACGATTTGCCGCGGAACATTCGTTGCCCCTGATTCGCACCGCCGACATCAACGCCGAGCAGCTCCCTCCCGCCGATCTGATGATCGTCATCGCATTCGGCCAAAAGATCGCCCCGGCCGTGGTGGATCATCCCCGGCTCGGCAGCGTGAATCTGCACGCGTCGCTTCTGCCCAAATTTCGCGGAGCGGCGCCGATCAACTGGGCCATCCTCCGCGGCGAGACCGAGACCGGAAACTCCATCATCCGTCTGGCGCAGAAAGTGGACGCCGGCGACATCCTGGCTCAATCCCCCCTGCCGATCGCGGAATTGGAGACCGCCGGCGAATTGCACGACCGCCTGGCCGGCGAAGGAGCCCGGCTGATGGTTCGGACGATCCAGGACCTGCAGGCCGGCCCGGTCACGGAAATCGCCCAGGACGAATCGCTCGCGACGCAGGCTCCCAAACTTTCGCGCCAGTCCGCGGCGATCGATTGGAGGTTCCCGTGCTCTGAGATTTCCCGAAAGATTCGCGGTCTATACCCCTGGCCGGGCTGCCGCGTTCGCCTGCTCGACGCCGGCGGCGTCGAACGCGCCCGCATGACTCTGGTCCGCGCTCGCGCCGCCGAGGGTGAAGGCCAGCGCGGCAGGCCCGGCGAAATCACCGGCGACGGTTCCGTCGCCTGCGCCGACGGAGCCGTCGATCTCGTCGAGATTCAACCTGACGACAAACGCTCGATGGCCCTATCCGATTATCGTCGCGGAAATCCTTGGACGCCCGGAATGAAATTCGATTCGATTGGACCGCCTCCATAACGTGGCGGGAATCCGTTGAACGCTCGCGATTTTGCTCTCATTCAACTCGACGGGAAACGTCTTCCGGGATGGAAGCCCAATCTCGTTGCCGAGCGAAAGCCCTCGCAGCCGCACGATCCCCGGGATTGGGCGCTGGCCGAACAGATCGTCAGCGGCGTGGTCAAGAACCTCTTGTCGTTGCAGAGGGACGTTCAGCATTACTCCGGCAAATCCGCCGCCCAGATCGACCCGCTGGTTGCCAAGATTCTCGCCGTCGCGATGTATCAACTGAAGTATCTCGATCGCATTCCCGCGCCGGCGGCGGTCGATCAGGCGGTGCAGCAGGCCAAGCGATTCGGCCGGCGTCGATCGGCCGGGTTCGTCAACGCGGTGTTGCGGAACGTGTCACGCCAGCCGGCCCCGCCCGTTCCCGATCTTGACCGCGATCCGGAGCGATACGCTCAGTTTGTTCTGTCGCATCCACCGGAGCTATTTCGCCGCCTGGTGGCGCTGCTGGGCACGGAGCGGGCGCTGGAGTTCGCTCGCCATGACAACGCCGTGCCGCCGACGATCGTTCGATTGTTCAAGGGCGTCGAGCCTTCGTCGCTGACGGCGGCGGGGGTTGAAATCCTGCCGCATCACGATCCCGGGTTGTTGGTCGTCCGCGAGGCTCGGTGCGCGGTCCTGGCTCGATGGGCGAGCGAGGGCTTGGCCCAGGTGCAGGATGCGACGGCGGCGGGCGTTGTCGAGCAGATGCGGATTTCGCCAGGCCAGCGCGTGCTGGACCGCTGTGCCGGTTTGGGCACCAAAACGATGCAGATCCAGCAGCGCGTCGGGGCCAGCGGGGAGGTCTTCGCCGTCGATCCCGCCGAGTTCCGCTGCGCCGCCCTGACGAAAGTGCTGAAGGACCGCCAGGTTTCCAACGTGAAGGTCCTTCAAGTTGGAAAGCTGGCCGCGGCCGCCGCGGAGATTCCCGGTTCCTTCGATCGAATCCTGATCGACGTCCCATGCAGCAACAGCGGCGTCCTGGCCCGCCGACCCGAGGCCCGCTACGCCTCCGGACTGGACTGTCTCGTGAAACTGCAGCGGGAAATCCTCGACGATACCCTTCCCTGGCTGGGGAGCGACGGTCTGCTGGTTTATAGCACCTGTAGCGTCTGGCCGGTGGAAAATGAACTCCAGGTCAAGCAATTCCTGGACCGACATTCCGGCCTGGAACTGGTCGCTCAACGTTCGATCCTTCCCGGTTCCTCCGACCCCCAAAGTTATCACGACGGCGGATACTTCGCGGTGTTGGCAAAGAGATTCTAAACCCAGGCTCCCCGACCTTCCGATGAACACCTTGGCGGTTGAAGATGAACTATTTCCTGGTCATCGGTTGTGTCTTATGTGGCTGGGCCATGTTGCGGGTCATCGGCTCGGAGCGAGCGCAAATGGTGAAGTGACCTGGAACGGCGCCTCCGCCGTGAGGCCAAGATGGCGGCGCTGGCCGCCGCAGCCCCGGCCGCGGCAAAGGACAGCCCCCCCGCCAAGGCGGCGCCGCCACCGGCTCCCGCCGCCAAGGCCAAGAATTGACTTGTCGCCGTCTCCCGACGTAGGCTACCCATAGTATAATGCTTGGCAACTCCGGTCCGCAGCGCGAGGGTCTCATGCAGAATCGAAGAGTCCCGACGTTCACCTGGGTTTTCGCAATTGCGTTCCTCGCGGTGGTCGCCGCGCTGGCGGCGGGCATCTCCCTGCTGAAGCATTCTCCGGCCGATGGTTCTTCCCTCGCCACGGGAGCCGCGCTCCTCGCCGCCGGTTATCTCGGCCTGATCGCAATTCTCGTGACCCTCCCCATCGCCCTGAATCTTGTCTCCGCTCGCCAGGACAACCTTCGGCATCAAACCGAGTTCATGACGGCGCTGGGCGATCGCCTGGAGGGGATCTCGATCCTGATGAACCTGATGAGCGAGCAGCAACTGCTCAGCGACCGGGCCAAGGCGGTGGCGTTCCGCGAAAAGGATCACGATGCGGTCCATCGCGCGGTCGTGGAGGAAATCGCCCGTCACAATTGGGACGCCGCCCATATGCTGGCCAACGACATTGAACGGCAATTCGGCTACAAGCAGCAGGCCGACGAGTTCCGCGCGGAAATCGCCGGCAAACGCCTGGAGGCCGAGCGCAGGCATCTGGCCGAGCTTTTGGCGCCGGTCGATCGCCACATCAAATCCGAGGCCTGGGGCACGGCCCTGCAGGAAGCTCAGCAGATCATGGAGCAATTCCCCGACGACGAGCACGTCAAGCGTCTTCCCGAGGAGATCGAATCGCGCCGGCAATTGCGAAAACGGCAACTCCGCGAGAGCTGGCAGGACGCCATCGACCGTCACGACGTGGACGGCAGCATCGAAATCCTCAAAAAGCTGGATATGTACCTGACCCCCGCCGAAGCGGATTCCATGCAGGAAATCGCCCGCAACGTGTTCAAGGAAAAGCGGGAAGCCCTGCGCATCCGCTTCGCCCAGGCGGTCAAGGAGCAGCGAATCGCCGATGCCATTCGCCTCGGCGAGGAGATCATGAACGATTTCCCCAACACGCGCATGGCCCAGGAAGTCCGCGACATAATGACCACCCTGCGCCAGCGCATGCAGGAGCCGCAGAACCTGCCGACGTGAACATGCCGAGCCAAGGGATGACGCCGCCGGGTCCGAGGCGGCCCGGTTGGCCGTTTCAAACTGATTCATCGCCGATATTCCCTCCGAAGCAATTAAAGAGGACAATGTTCTAATGAGCATCCTGGCTGATGCGCTCCGATGCGCGACGAGGCCATCGGGCGCTTCCACTTTATTGGCCGGGCGTCGGATACGATCCCAACTTTGACCAAATGCCCGATCCCAAGAGAAGCTTAAAACCCGAGAACGATCCGGCCGACCGTAGTACATTCCTCCGGCGCTATACCTGGATCATCATCAAGAACGTGGTGGGATGGGTGCTGATGCTCTCGGCCATCGCGGTGGGAAGCGTTTTCCCGGTCCCGCTGGGCACGCCGATGTTCATCATCGGCTTTGCCATGATTACTTTGCCGGGCAAACGGCGCCTCACCAGCGGCGCGCTTCGCGGCATCCCCATCAAGCTGTACACCCGCAAGGCCCTGACGTGGCGGTTGGCCATTGCGCTGCTGCTGCCTCCGGCGGCCGTGTGGTTCCTGGCCTTTCAGCGCCATCCGATTGTCCATCCGTCCCGCCTGGGCCTGTGGCGATTGTGCGCCTCTATGCCGTCGCCATGGTCGCAGCGTGGATCCTCATCCTGCTGCTGCTCCTGGCCATTAATGTGATTCTGAGGATCATGCCGAGGACCCGGCGTCGCGTGCGGCCGTGGCTGCGGAGTCACGGAATCAACCTGCTTCCGCCGCGGCGGAAGTCCCGCAACCCCGCTCGCCCGCATGCGCGTGACGATCAGGAGATTTTGGAATTCGGCCGCGACAATTCGTTTCGCCGAGGACGCGGGAAAGACTGACCCGGGCGGGGATTCTCCATGCGGCTCAGCCTTGCGTCATCGGCTCCGTCGCCTCGGCGGTCGCCAAGGGCGTTGGCCGGTTGCCTTCCAGAATCCACAGGATATTTCGTAGATAGATGAACGACCCAAACGCCTGACCGAGCAAGCCGATCGGGTCGCGTCGCCACAGGAAATACGCCAGCAGCAGCAGCGAACCGAAGAGGCTCATCCACCAGAACATCGGCGGAACGACGCTGGACCCTTTGCGCTCGCTGGCGATCCACTGGACGACCATTCGGCCGGTAAACAAAATCTGGCCGAACAATCCGACTCCAAGCCAGAATAAAATGGTGGTGGACGACCCGCCCAGAAAGGAAGCGAGGCCCTGGGTCTGACCTTTGCCGTAAAGCTGGCCGGCCAATTGGTTGGCGGAAATTTCCTCGGCGTTGCCGCCCGGATGCCAGAGAAAATAGCGGTACTGTCCGCCCGGGTCGCGCCGGAGGTAGAGCTGGGCATTGAAATCAACCAGCTTCACATCGGTGCGCACGGCATTGGGGATGGCCGGGTGCTGACGAAACAGCGCGGCGGCTACGGTGCCGAGGATTACGACAAAAACGATTTCGCCAACGAGCAAATAGTGCCGAGACATCTAGCCTCCATGGGCATTTCAAAGACATTATGTCCGATCGAGGGAGTTAAGGACACATTTAAGGAGCGGTGATTCAGCGCAAAGATAGTTAGCGGCGGTGCGACCTGTTCCGGTCGAGGAGAGCACCGGGGGCGCCGTCAGGCCCCCGCGCGGAAGATTTGGGCGGCGGCTTCGGTTTCGGGCGAGCGGATGAACGTGTCGAGGAAGGCGCGATTCTCGGCCGGCGACAGCGGGACGTATTTTCCGTTTCCCGAGGCGACGACCGCTCCGGATTCGTCGATCGCTTCGCACGAGGTCAACACCAATCGTGCCCGGCCGGAATCGACGCGGGCGCGGCAGGTTAAAGTGCGGCCGATTTTTGCGCTTTGGCGAAACCGCACGGTCATCTCGCCGCACACGCAGAATCGCTTGCCGTGCCAGGACGCGGTCCAGACCATCGCCTCATCCAGGACGGAGGCGATCGCCCCGCCGTGCACGATGCCTTCGAACCCGACGTGCTGGATGACCGGGACATATCGCGTCTCAACCAGGCCGGTGGCGGGGTCCACGTACAGCTTCAGGCCAAATCCGCGCGCGTTCACGGGCCCGCACACCAGACAGCCGGAGGTGTGTGGCAATTCCAACGGCATGTCAGGTTGAAATCGGACCGACGGCGGCTTCCAGCAGGGCGGCGGCGGCTTCCTTGGCCTCCTGCTTCATCTTGTACAGCGCGTAGAGGCTGTTGAAGCCCACGTAAAAATATCCCCCGGCGAAAATCCCCAAAAACGGCACCGCCTGCAAACAGAAATCGTAATAGACGCTTATGAATATCCAGCACGACATGTAGATGCCGAAGGCAATTTCGATGATCGGCAAGCTCAATTGGCGAAGCGTCCAGACGCTGGTGCTGTGCCAGGTGCGCTTGGCGAGGCCGGTCACGCCGTATTTCTGCGTTCGGACGAACTCGCTGGGCTTGCGGCGGATGGCGCCCCAGATCGCCTCCACCACGGCCTTGGCGTTATTCAGGCTCACGCCCACGCCCAGCGCCATCAACACCGGCATGTACAACAGCGCTTTCCACCCCGCCATGCGCCCGAGCAACTCGCGCTGACCGAAAATGAAAAACGTGCTCGCCGAGCACGTCGCCAGGATGAACAGGCTCAAACTGAACAGCGATTGGCCCCAGTGGGAATGCACTTTCAGCGGGCTGTAAAAGCTCAGGAACGCCGGATACATCAGCACCGTCAGCAGCACCATCAGCACGTACACCACCGTGTTGGTCAGATGGAAAAACGCCTCGGTCTTGATGCGAAGCGGAAGATGTTTGGAACGCAGAACCTTCGGCAGCAGCTTGATGGCGGTCTGCACGCTTCCCTTGGTCCAGCGATGCGCCTGCTGCTTGAATCCGATCATTTCCGGGGGCAATTCAGCGGGAGCGCAGAACTGTGGCAGATACACGAATTGCCAACCCTTCATCTGTGCGCGATAGCTCAGATCGAGATCTTCGGTCAAGGTGTCGTGCTCCCATCCGCCGGCATCGTCGATCGTCTTTCGCCGCCAAACGCCGGCCGTGCCGTTGAAGTGCATGAACCGCCCGCTGCGATTCCGGGCCGTGTGCTCGATGACGAAATGCCCGTCCAGAAAAATCGCCTGGCTCTTGGTCAGCAGCGACGCGTCGCGATTCAGATGGTCCCAGCGCACCTGCACCAAGCCGACCTTCTCGTCGGTGAAATAATCCATGACGTTGTACAGGATGTCGCGGGGGGGGAGGAAATCCGCGTCGAAAATCGCGATGAATTCACCCGACGCCTGCGGCAGCCCTTCCGCCAGCGCCCCGCCTTGTATCCCTTGCGGTCTTCCCGGTGAAGATACTTGACGGGATAGCCCAACGCGGCCCATTTGTCGCAGGCCTCCCGGGCAATCCGGGCCGAATCGTCCGTGCTGTCGTCCAAAACCTGAATCTCGAACTTCTCGCGCGGATAGTCGATCTGGCAAGTCGCCTCGATGATTCGTTCGGCGACCAGGTTTTCGTTGTACATGGGAAGCTGCACCGTCACGCGAGGCAATTCATTGAATTGGCTCTTGGGCTGATAGTTTTCATGCCGGTGCTTGAGATACAGGTAAACCAGGATGTAGCGATGGAAGCCGTAGATCGCCACAACCGTCAAAACGGAGATGTAGAAGAAAACTACCAGGTCGTCGGAGATGCGATCGAGCATAAGGGCTTTTTCGGCCGGTTCCCTTTTCCGTCGTCCCTTCCAGCTCGACGGCGGCGCGATTGTAGACCATTTACCAAATTTGTGTCAATGTTGGACCCGATCGAAATCGCGGAGGCGGGGCGCGCCGCTCCCCGTTATTCCGCGGGCGACGGCTCCGCCTCGGCCGGTTTTTCCTCCGCCGGGGCCGGCGATGCTTCGGACTTGGCCTTTTTCAGCGCCTGCGACGCGAATTGATGCCGTCGCTCGGAGCGCTTCCGCCGGCGTCCGGCACTGCGCCGGATCGTCCCGCGCGGGGCCGCCTGCTCGGTCAATAGCTGCAACAAGACCAAACTTCCCCCATCCCCGATCCGAAAATCGCTGAGCTTGATGATGCGCGTATAACCGCCCGGGCGACCGGCAAAATTCGGGGCGATCTCCTCGAACAGCTTTTGCACGACCGTTTTGCCCGTGAATTCCTGTTCCTTATCCGTCAAGCGCCGGTCCTGCAGAATGGAGATCACCCGGCGACGGGAATTCAGCGTCCCCACGCGCGCCAGCGTGATCAGCTTCTCCGCCATCGCCTTCACTTCCTGCGCCTTGGGCAACGTGGTTCGCACCTTCCCATGCTCGAAAAGGCTCTGAACCAGATTGCGCCGCATCGCCATGCGGTGTTCCGAGTCGCGGCTGAGCTGCCGGCCAAATAACCTGTGACTACTCATGTCTCCAATCTCCTCATTCGCTGGTGGAGGTCTCGGGCGCCCCGCTGGCGTGGGCTTCCTCGACTTCGTCGTCCAGCATCGTCGCCGCCGCCTGCTGCGGGGCCGCGTCCAGGTCCATCCCCAGGCTCAGGCCCAGGTCCGCCAGCTTTCGCTTCACTTCGCGCAGGCTGGTCTTGCCGAAGCTGCGGACTTTCAGCAAGTCCGAGTCCGTCTTCCGCACCAGGTCGCGCACGGTCGTGATTTTGGCCGATTCCAGGCAGTTGTTGGCCCGCACCGAGAGGTCCAGTTCCTGGATCGTCATGTTCATCTTCTGCTGAAGGTCGGGATCGATCATCGCCTTGTTGGCATCGCGCAGCGCCGCGATCGCGTCGTCGTTGGCGGTCTCGCTGCCCAGCTCGAAATACTGCACGAACGGATTGAGATGCTTGCGGAGAATCTTGCTGGCTTCCACCAGGGCCATCTCCGGCGTGAGCGTGCCGTTGGTCCAGATCTCAAGGATCAATCGGTCATAGTCCGTCTTCTGTCCGACGCGGGCGTCCTCGGTGCTGTAACGCACGCGGGTCACCGGCGAATAAATGCTGTCCACGGAAATCAGGCCGATCTCCTGCTCCTCGGTATCCTCGATATTATCCGCGGCGGTGACGTAACCCCGGCCCTTGGAAACCGTGAGCGTCATCTCGAAGGAGTTGCCCTCGCTCAGCGTGGCGATCACGTGGTCCTTGTTGACGATGGTGATCGCGGGATCGGCCTCGATCATGCCGGCGGTGATCGGCCCCGGCTTGTTGGCCGTGAGCTTCATCTCCTTGTTGTCGTCGCTGTCGAGCTTCACCACCAGGCTCTTGACGTTGAGGATGATGTCCGTGACATCCTCCATTACGCCGGGAAGGCTGGAGAATTCGTGCTCGGCGCCCTTGAGGCGGATATGCGTCACCGCGGCGCCTTCCAGGGAGGAGAGCAGGATGCGCCGCAGGCTGTTGCCGACGGTGGTGCCGAAGCCGCGCTCGAAGGGCTCGGCGACGAATTTCGCATATGTATCGGTTGACACCTGCTCGTCGCGAACGACGCGCGACGGCAATTCCAATCCACGCCAACGCATTCTCATAAAAGTTTTCTCCTGCAACTGCGCTTCCCGCCGGATCGCCGAAGTTTACCGCCCCAACCGTTAGGGGCCATCTTTCTTCCGCCTCGCCGTCGAGATGCTTTGATTTTTTGTCTCTGGTTCTATCGCCGCGCCCACCGACCGAACTTACACCCGCCGCTTCTTGGGCGGCCGGCATCCATTGTGAGGCAGCGGCGTCACGTCCTCAATTCCGGTGATCTTCAACCCGGCGTTCTGGAGGTTCAAGATCGCCTGCTCGCGCCCGGCGCCGGGACCTTTGACCTTGACTTCGACTTCCATCATGCCGGCTTTTTTGGCGATCTGGGCGGCATTCTCCGCGGCCCGGCCGGCCGCGTAGGGCGTGCTCTTGCGCGCCCCCTTGAAAAATCCGCCCTTGCCGGCCGACGCCCACGCGATGGTTTCGCCGTTGGGATCCGTGATCGTCACGATCGTATTGTTGAAAGTCGCCTTGATGTGCACGACCCCGCGCGTGACGCCCTTGGCACCTTTTTCTTCTTGCCCGCCTTCACGCCGACTTGCGGTTTGGCTTGTTCGCCCATGAATGCTCCAATTGGTCATTCGTCATTTGTCATTTGTCACTTGTCATTTGCGGGGGATCGATCTTTCTCAAACAAATGACAAGTGACAAATGACCAATGACAATTCTTCTTACTTACCCAATTCCTTTACGCCCTTCTTGCCGGCAACCGTCTTGCGCGGGCCCTTGCGCGTCCGCGCGTTGGAGCGCGTGCGCTGACCGCGCACCGGCAACGATCGCCGATGCCGAGTGCCCCGATAGCTGCCGATGTCCCGCAATCGCGCAATGTTCTGAGTGATGGCCCGCCGCAGCACGCCTTCAACCAGGTGGTCGCGATCGATGATCCCGATGATCTTGGCCAGTTCCTCTTCAGTCAGGTCCTTGGCGCGGCGTTGCCCGTCGATCCCGGCCTCGCGCAGGATGACTCGGCTGTTGGTGCGGCCAATCCCGAACAAATAGGTCAGACTGATCCAGATCGGCTTGTCGGGAGGAATATCGACGCCTGAAATACGCGGCATGGTTCAACCTTGCTTCTGCTTGTGTTTTGTATTGCTGCAAATCACCCGCACGACGCCCTTGCGGCGCACGATCTTACAGTTCTCGCAAATCCGCCTTACGCTGGCTCTAACTTTCATTGCAGCATCACCTTGGGGCAAAGCCGGCCTGAGACCGGCGAATTGGGGAGTATAGCACAACGCACGTCATCGCTCAAGCTCCCGTGCGGGCTACCGCCACCGTCGAATCGGCCAGGGGAGGCCGGCCGTCGGTGAGGATGTCCACGCCGGAATCCGTGATCGCCACGGTATGCTCGAAATGCACCGCCGGCATCCGGTCCACCGTATAGACCGTCCAGCCGTCCCGATAAAGATCCACGTCCCGCCGTCCCGCGACGACCATCGGCTCCACCGCCAGGGTCATTCCCCGCCGGAGGAGAAAATCGCCGCTGAGTTGCTCGGCGGTGACGAAATTCGGCACCTTGGGCTCCTCGTGCATTCCGCGCCCGATTCCATGCCCGACGAATTCCCGCACCACGTTGTATCCGTGCTTCTCGACGAAATGCTGGATCAGCCGGGCAATGTCCGACCACCGTCGCCCCGGCCGCATGTTCGTCAGCGCCAGCCCCAGCGACTCCTTGGTCACGTCCAGCAGCCGCTGCAATGCCGGGCTGATCCTTCCAACCCCAACGGTCGTGGCCGTGTCGGCGCAGTAGCCGTCCAGCGATAGCGCCAAATCCAGCGTGACGATGTCCCCTTCCTTCAGCGTTCGCGGCCCCGGTATCCCGTGCACCACCTCTTCGTTGATGCTGATGCAGGTGTGGCCGGGAAAACCTTCGTTCGGCCGATAGGTGGGGTAATTCTTCGACAGCGCGGTTGCGCCCGCCTTATCCAGTTCCGACTTGGCCAGGTCATCCAGCCATTGGGTAGTGACCCCGGCCACGGCGGCGGCGCGCATCTTGGCAAGGATCTCACAGCCAAGCTGCCCGGTGCGCCGCATGCGTTCAATCTCAAAGCGGCTTTTGATGATGATTGGCATGGAGTCCGTCAAAACCCGAAATCCGAAACCAGAATGACGAATCAAGCCTGAATGACTGAAATCCGAAAGGAGAACCGCTTTGGGCATTCGGATTTCGGATTTGATTCGTCATTCTGATTTCGGATTTCGGGTTTCACCTAATACTGTCTTCCCTTAATCCTTTTTCCTTTGCCGCCGCTGCCGCTGAGGAAACCACTGTAGTTCCGCATCAGCAGGTTCGCCTCAATGCGCTGGATCATGTCCAGTGCGACGCTCACCACGATCAGCAAGCCCGTTCCGCCGAGAAACGCCGAAATTCGCGGATCGATCCCCAGGGTGGTGGTGACCATCACCGGCACGACGGCGATCACGCACAAAAACGCGGCCCCCACGTACGTGATCCGCATCATCACCTTTTCCAGGTAGTCGGCCGTCCGCTTGCCCGGACGCAGGCCGGGAATAAAACTGCCATAATCCCGAAGCTGAGTGGCCATTTCCTTCGGCTGGAATTGCACCGTCGTCCAGAAATACGCGAAGAAGTAAATCATTCCCGCTTCGGTGATCAGGTAGATGAACTTCCCGCGCCGGAATTCGTCGTTCAACCAAATGAGCAGGGAATGAAGCGGGCCTCCGGTGACCACGCTTGCGGCATAGCCCAGGGCAACCCCGGGAAAAAGCATCAGCGACTGGGCGAAGATAATCGGCATGACCCCGCCGTGATTCACGCGCAACGGCAAATACTGCCGCTGCCCGCCATACACGCGGCGGCCGCGGGTGTGCTTGGCCTGCTGGATCGTAATGCGGCGCTGCGCCTGGGTGATCAGAATCGAGCCCGCCACCACAAACACGAAGCACGCCGCCAGGAAGATGATTTTGCCCGGCGTGATTTGCTTCACGCCGCTGGCCTGTCCCGTGAGGGTCGTCTGGCGGCCCAACTCGGCGATCGCGCCGGGCATGCGGGCGACGATCCCCGCCAAAATCACCAGGCTCACGCCGTTTCCAAGTCCGTATTCGTCGATCTGCTCGCCCAGCCACATCAGGAAGATGCTTCCCGCGGTCATCGTCAGCAGCCCCATCAACCAGAATTGAAACGCATAATGACGCTGGAAAAGCGGCTGCACCATCGACGTGCCGCTGGGGCCGGACCGCATGTAATTCAGCATGAAAACCGCCTGGATCATGCACAGCGGAACGGTCACGTACCGGCTCCATTCCTGAATCTTCTTCCGCCCGGTTTCACCTTCCTTCTGCAACTTTTCCAGGGCTGGAACCACCGTCGTCAACAACTGAAATATGATCGACGACGAGATGTACGGCATGATGCCCAAGCTGAAAATCGAACTCTGCTGCAAGCTGCCGCCGGAAAACAGCGACACGTAGCTGGCCAACCGGCCCGCGGCGCTGGAATCGTCCTGGTTCTTCGCGATCTCCTCCATCGCGTGTTGATCCACTCCCGGCAACGGAACCCAAAAGCCGATCCGGTAAATCAAGAGCATTAATACCGTGAACAGCACCTTGTTCCGCAGTTCAGGCACTCGGAAGATGTTAAAAAACGACCTAAACATGCTTCAAAATCCTTCGGAAAACCCATCGATCCTCGTCCCGGCTCCCCATGATAGGATGAGAGCGAAGATACTTCTATTCCGCCGCCGGCGCGGCTGGCGCTGGCGCGGCCGGCGCTGCCGGCGCGGGCGCGGCTGGCGCTTCCGGCTTGGCCTGGGGCCCTTTCCCTTCCGGAGCCGGCTTGTCTTGGGCTGGCTCCGCGGCCGCGGTTTTCTTCTTCACCGGCTCGCGCGGAACAAATACCTTCTTGGGCTTGGGAAATTCAAACGCCTGGCCCTTGGCGTCCTGAGCGATGCCGCCGGCGGCAAGAATCTTGCCATGCGCCGAGCGGCTGTACCACCCCGCCAAGACCGTCAGCTTCTTGCTCAGCCTCGCCATCGCCGAGGATTTTCACCGGCTGCGAAAGATCGGGCACCAGCCCCGCCTCGTGCAACGCCGCCGCATCCACCACCGCGCCCTCGTCAAACCCGTTCAGATCGGACAAGTTCACGATGTGAAACCGCCGCGCAAAGTCGTGGTTGCTGAACCCGCGCTTGGGAAATCGACGGAAGATCGGAGTCTGGCCGCCCTCGTGGCCTCGCTTGATATACGTTCCGACGCGGGCCTTGGCACCCTTGGTTCCCCGGCCCGAAGTCTTGCCGTGCCCGCTGCTCTCGCCGCGACCCTTGCGGGTGCGCTTCGTGTTCCGCGGCGTCGCGGACGTGATGTCATGAATCATGCTCATACGTTCAACCCATCCATTCCCGCTCATCCAAAGCCCACGGCGCCGCCGTGGGGGGGCGCCATCGGCTATGCCGACACCAACTCCCCGGCGCCCTTTTCCAATTTCACTCCCCGGCTGTGCTCAACCTGCTCCACGTTCTGAAGCTGCTTCAGCGCCGCCATCGTTGCCTTCACGAGATTCTTGGCGCTGGTCGATCCATAGGCCTTGGTCAGGATGTCCGTGATCCCCACGAGCTCGACGCAGGGCCGCACGCTCTTGCCCGCCGACACGCCGGTCCCCGGCCGGGCCGGAACAAGCACGACCGTGCTGGCGCCGTTGGTTCCTTTGACGACATGCGGGATCGTGGTCCCCTTCAGATTCACGCGAAACATCTGCTTGCGCGCGTCCTTGGTCGCCTTCTCGACGGCCGGCGGCACTTCGTTGGCCTTGCCGTAGCCGATCCCGACGTTGCCCTTGCGGTCGCCGGCGACGACCAGCGCTCCAAAGCTGAAAGTTCTTCCGCCCTTGACGACCTTCGAGCAGCGATAGATGCGCACGACGGACGATTCGACGCCGCTTTCATCTCCGCCGCGATCGCGCGAACCGCCGCGCGACCTGCCGCCGCCTTCCTGGCGGCCTCCACGGCCGCCGCGATGCTGCTGCCCGCCGCCGCCGCGACCTTCGTGTCCCCTCGCCGGCGCTGCCGAGCCCTCTTTCGGCCCGGCGGCCGGAGCGGCGGCTGGCGCGGCGGGGCTGCGCCTCCGGCCCGGTTGGCGCCGGCGCTCCCGCGCCTCCGCGCCTGCGCTCCGCCGCCCGTGCTTTGTTCACTTCCGCTTTGCTGCTCTGATTCGGCCATAATTCACTCGCTCACGTCAGAATTTCAATCCGCCCTTGCGGGCCGCGTCGGCCAGCGCTTTGACCCGGCCATGATACCGCCGCCCGCCGCGATCGAAGCAGACGGCGGAAATTCCCGCCGCCTTCGCCCGGGCCGCGATCTCCATCCCGACCTTCCGGGCCGCCGCGACGTTTCCGCCGGTCTTCAACTCCGGACCGCGCACCTGCTCGCTGGTGCTCGCCGCCGCCGCCAGCGTGCGGCCCGCGTAATCGTCGATCACCTGGGCGTAAATATGCTTGTCGCTGCGAAACACGCTCAGCCGTGGACGCTCCGCGGAGCCGAACACGCCGCAGCGCACGGACCGTTTCCGCCGCTCAAAACGCGCCTGTTTCTTCTTGTTTTTGTCAGCCATCGCTTGCTCGTCCTTACTTCGTCGCCGCGCCGGCGCCGGCAAACGCCTTGCCCGGCTTGATCTTCACCACTTCGCCTTCATAGCGCACGCCCTTGCCCTTGTAGGGTTCGGGCTTGCGCACGCGGCGAACGTCGCTGGCGAATTGGCCGACCAACTGCTTGCTCGGGCCCGTCACGTGGATCTTGGCGCCTTCGACGGCCACCGCCACGCCCTCCGGAATCGGCACGCTGATCGCATTGGCGTATCCAACCGACATCACCAGAGATTTCCCTTTCATCTCCGCCTTGTAGCCGACGCCCTGGACTTCCAGCGATTTCTTGTATCCGTTGACGACCCCCTCAACCATGTTCGCCAGCAGCGACCGCGTCAGTCCGTGCAGCGCCTTGCTTTGCCGCTCATCGTCGGGCCGGGTGACGATCAATTCCTTTTTGCTCAAGTCCAGCGCGACCTTGATCAGGGGATGGATGCGCTGCTCCAGCTTTCCCTTGGGTCCTTCAATCCGAACCAAGCCATCCTGCACCGTCACCTTGGCAGCTCCGATCGGCACAGGTTTTTTTCCAATACGGCTCATGGCAGTCCTTTGTCATTTGTCATTTGTCATTTGTCATTTGCAAATGCCTTTTACAAATGACAAGTGACCAATGACAAATGACTCTTCTCAACTGACCGTGCACAACAATTCTCCGCCCACGTTCTCCTGCCTCGCCTTCCGATCGCTCATCACGCCCTTGCTGGTGCTGACCACGGCGATTCCCATGCCGTTCAGCACCTTGGGCAGATCGTCCACCGCGCGATAAACGCGCCGGCCCGGCTTGCTCTGCCGGTCGAGTTCGTGAATCACCTTTTCGCCGCTCATCGAGTACTTGAGCTTCAGGCGAAGCTGGCCCTGCCGGCCGTCGTCAATCACGTCGAACTCCTCGATGTAGCCCTCTTCCTTCAGCACGTGTGCAATCCCATTGCAAATCTTGCTGCGGGGAATGAGCACGACTTTTCGGCCGACGCGATTGGCGTTGCGAATCCGCGTCAGCATGTCCGCGATGGGGTCTTGATTGTTCATCGCTCTGTTTTTCCTGCTTTGTGTCCAGTCATTCGAACCGCCTTGGTTTTACCAGCTCGCCTTCTTGAGGCCGGGGATCTTGCCGGCCAGCGCCAATTCCCGAAGCATGATCCGCGAGATTTTGAACTTCCGCAGCACGCCGCGCGAACGGCCCGTCAATTGACAGCGGTTGCGCGACCGCGTCGGGCTGGAATCGCGCGGCAGCTTCGCCAATCCGGCGAAGTTCTTCTGCTTCTTCGAGCTGCCGCCGCAGCTCGGCGTATTTCTTCACCAGCGCCTCGCGACGCTTCTGCTTGACTACCCACGCCGTTGTCGCCATACGTCCTCTCCGATTCTTTACTTTCCGTCCTTCGCGTCGGTGCGGAAGGGGAAACCAAACTGCTTGAGCAATTCGCGGCCCTGCTCCGGATTCGGGGCAGTCGTCACCATCGTGATGTTCATCCCCTGCTGGAACGTAATCTCCGCCGCGTTGATTTCCGGAAAAACCGTCTGCTCCGTGAATCCGAAGTTGAAATTGCCGTTCTTGTCGAACCCGTCCGGCGACAACCCGCGGAAGTCCCTCACCCGCGGGATCGCCAGCGTGATCAGCCGATCCAGGAATTCGTACATCCGGTTGCCGCGCAGCGTCACCTTCAATCCCGTCTCCTGACCCTCGCGAACCTTGAAATTCGCCACGCTCTTTTTCGCCTTGCAGCGGACCGGTCTTTGGCCGGCGATCACGCCGAGTTCCTTTTCGGCCTGCTCGATCTTGCCCTTCTCGCCGGAGGTGGCCAACTTGCCCACCCCCATCGAGATGACGATCTTCTCCAGCCGCGGCACGGCCAGGGAATTCCCGTGTCCGAACCTTTCCTTCAAACCGGGCACAACCTTGTCACGGAAATGGGTGAGCAGCCGCGGAGTCGGGGCCGGCTCCTGCGGGCCGGTGTCCACCTCCTCAGGCGCCACCGCGGGCCGCTTGGCCTTCTGCTGCTTGCCGCCGCCCTTGGCCTGGGCTTCGCCCTTGCCATGATGGTCGCCTTTTCCGCCCTCGCCCTTGCCATGCCCGTCGCCCTTGCCCCCCTCGGGCTTCTGGCCTTTGCCGGGCTTCTGCTTGTCCTCTTTCTTTTCCGACATACTTGCCTCTCGCGATCCGCTTTCTCTACTTCCTGCCGACCGTTCCCATGTCCGTGCCGCTGCCGACGGCTATTTTATGCTTCTTCCCGTCGCGCATTTCAAACCGCAACCGCGCGCCTTTGCCGGTCGTCGGGTCGATCGGCATGACGTTGCTGACGTGAATCGGCGCATCCTTCTGGATGCGGCCGCCCTGCGGGTTTCTCTGCGACGGCCGAACGTGCTTCCAAACCCGGTTCACGCCTTCCACGACGACGCGGTCCCGTCCGGTGAGCACGCGCAGCACGCGCCCGGACCGGCCCTTGTCCACGCCCGCTATCACCGCCACCTGATCGCCCGTTTTTACGTGTCGCGGCATATCCAAGCCCATTTCTTCCTTAGACCACTTCCGCCGCAAGCGACACGATCTTCATGAAGTTCTTGTCGCGCAGCTCGCGGGCCACGGCGCCGAAAATGCGCGTGCCCCGCGGATTGTTTTCCTTGTCGATCACCACCGCCGCGTTGCGGTCGAATCGAACGTAACTCCCGTCGGTCCGCCGCGTCGGATGCCTCGTGCGAACCACCACGCAGCGGATGATTTCGCCCTGCTTGATCTCGCCGGTCGGCTGCGCCTTCTTCACCGCGCAGATGATCACGTCGCCGACGTGCGCCACCTTCCGCTTGAACTTGCCCTTGCTGCTGCTGCCTCGCAGCACCTTGATGCACATCGCCTGACGGGCGCCGGTGTTGTCGGCGATGTCGATATAGGTCTGTTGCTGAATCATGGATCACTCAATTGCTGTCATGGGTCATTTGCAAATTGATCATTGACGATTGACAGCGGACAATTCCTTATCTTTCTTCCGGCGCCTTGCCGGTCATGACTTCTTCCGCCGACACCAACACGGCCCGCTCCGGCGCCTTCTGCACGATCCGCAGCAGGCGATGATGCTTGGTCTTGCTCAGCGGCCGGCATTCGGTGATCTCCACCGTGTCGCCCTCCTTGGCTTCGTTCTTCTCGTCGTGAGCGTGCAATACGGTTCGCCGCTTCAAATATTTTCCGTATTTCGCGTGCCGGGCCTGGTAGTTCACCACGACCTTGATCGTCTTGTGACCTTTGTCCGATGCCACGACGCCGACGATCTTGCGAAGCTGCGATCGTTCGGCGGCCGGGATGGGTGTCGTTTGGGGCATAATGATCTCGCTAACTTATTTCGCGGGCGCCGATTCGTCGGGCGCCGGCTGGGCCGATGCCGATTCGGATGTCTTCAATTTTGCCGCTTCCAACTCGCGCTGATGCAGCACCGTCTTCAGACGCGCTATCGCCTTGCGGGCCTTGCCCAACTGGCTCGGGTCCTCCAGCTTTTCCGTCACCGACTGCGTTCGCAGCGTGAACAGGTGCTTCTGCTGCTCCGCCAGTTCGTGGCGAATGTGGTCCGTTTCCTTCAGCCGAATTTCCTTCATCTTCATGATGCACCACGGTTATGCGACGGTGCGCCGGCGATGCACGAACCGGCAGGGGATCGGCATCTTGTGGGCCACGCGGGCCAGCGCCCGCTTGGCCGTCGCTTCATCCACGCCGGTGATCTCAAACATCATCGTGCCCGGCTTGACAACCGCGCACCAATATTCCGGGTCGCCCTTGCCCTTGCCCATGCGCGTTTCCAGCGGCTTGCCCGACACCGGCTTGTGCGGAAAAATCCGTATGAACACGCGCCCCTCGCGGCGGAGGAAATGGCTGCTCGCCACGCGCCCGGCCTCGATCTGCCGGGCCGTGATCCACGCGGCTTTGAGCGCCTGCAACCCGTACTCGCCGAACGCCACGGTATTTCCGCGGGTCGCGTTGCCTTTCATTTTGCCGCGATGGCTTTTGCGGAATTTCACCCGCTTGGGCATCATGGGCATAGCACACCTCGTTTACCGTCGGCCGCGGCGCGGCGCACCGCCCGGTCGAATGTCCGTCTCCAGAACTTCCTCGCCGTACATGCCGCGATAAATCCATACTTTCACGCCGATCGCGCCGTAGGTCGTGAAGGCCGTCGCCTGGCCATAATTCACGTCGGCCTGGAGAGTGGTCAGCGGCACCGAGCCGGTGGTCGCCTTTTCGCTGCGGGCGATTTCGGCCCCGCCCAGCCGGCCGGAGACGCTGATGCGAATCCCCTTGGCCCCCGCCTGCATGGTCGCTTCCATGCGCATTTTCAGCACCCGCCGGAAGCTGGCGCGTTTCTTCAATTGTTCGGCAATGGCCTCGGCGACGAGCTGGGCGTTCAGGTCCGGATTCTTGATTTCAATCACCTTGATCGGCGCGACCTTGCGCTTGATCAGGTCCTCAAGCTCCTCGCGGAGCTTGTCCACCTCGGCGCCCTTTGGGCCGATCACCAGGCCCGGCCGGGCCGTCTTGATCGTGACGGTGACTTCCTCGCGCGTGCGCTCGATGAGGATGTCGCTGACGGCCGCGAACGGCGGGCGGCGGTTCAACCGGTCGTCGATATGTTTGCGAACTCTGAAGTCCTCGCCCAAAAAATCGCCGAACGCGGACTTCGGCGCGTACCACCGGCTCTTCCAGTCCTCGGTGATCCCGGTGCGAAACCCAATTGGATTGACCTTCTGACCCATAAAAGTCCTTGGCTATTTCCGCGGGGCCTTCTCGTTGTCCTTGCGCTCTTCCAGCGTCACCACCAGATGGCTGGTGCGCTTGAGGATCGAATACGCCTTGCCGCGATCCTTCGGCATAAATCGCTTGATCATCGGGCCGGGATCGACCCAGCACTTCGCCACGTACAGCGCGTTGCGCGTGCGCACATCCCGCTCGGCCGCGTTGGCCACCGCCGAGCGGACGACCTTCTCGATCATCCCGCTGGCCCGCTGCTTGGCGAATCGCAGCAGGGTGATGGCGTCGTCCACGTCCCGGCCGCGGATCAGATCCATCAGCAGCCGCGCTTTCCGCGGGGCGATGCGGGCGAAACGATGTTTGGCTTCAAATGGCATGGGCAATTCCTCGCTCTATCGTGATGGCGCCGGTGCGGCTCCCGCCTCCCCTGGAGTTCCCGCGGCCGCCGCCGCAGCCGCCAAAGCCTTCTTGCCGCTGTGGCCCTTGAAAATCCGCGTCGGCGAAAACTCGCCGAGCTTGTGCCCGACCATGTCTTCCTGGATGAACACCTTCAAAAACTTGTTCCCGTTATGCACCTCGAACGTGTGGCCGACGAATTCCGGAATGATGGTGCACATCCGGGCCCAGGTCTTGATCGGCTGCTTGGCCCGGTTCTCGTTCAGCTTCGACACCTTGCGGAACAATTTCTCGTCCACGTAGGGGCCTTTTTTGGCGCTTCTACTCATTGACGCTCCGCTGGTTACCAAAACCCGAAACCAGAAATCCGAATGACGAAACAAATTCGAATGACGAAACCACGACGCTTCGCCCTCTCGTCATTCTGGCTTCGGATTTGATTCTGGTTTCTGGTTTCGTCATTCTGGTTTTCCCACTGGTTTTCCTAAAGGTTCACGGTCTGCGGCCGCTGCTGATGCGTTCCGAACTTCCTTCGCCGCAGGATCAATTTCTCGCTGTTCTTACGGGGGCTGCGGGTGATTCCGCCCTTGGACGGCACGCCGGTCTTGCTGACCGGATGCCGCCCGCCGTTGCTGCGACCCTCGCCCCCGCCCAGCGGATGGTCGATCGGGTTCATCGCCTTGGCCCGCGTGTGGGGACGAATCCCCATGTGCCGGCTGCGGCCCGCCTTGCCAATGCTCACGTTAATCCAGTCCAGATTCCCCAGTTGCCCGATGGTGGCGCGACAGGCGCTTCGCACGCGCCTCATTTCCCCCGAGGGCAGGATAATCACGGCCCATTCGCCTTCGCGCGCCCCGAGCCTCCCCACCCCGCCGGCCGAGCGAACCAGCTTGCCGCCCTGGCCCGGATTCATCTCTATGTTGTTGATCTCCAGCCCCGTCGGAATATTCGCCAGCGGAAGACAGTTGCCGATTTCCGGCGGCGCATCCGGCCCGCTGACCACCTTCGCGCCCGGCAACAGCCCGTTCGGACACAAGATGTAGGACTTGGTCCCGTCCGCGTATTTGATCAGCGCGATGTTCACGCTCCGATTGGGGTCGTACTCGATCGCCTCGACGTTGGCGACCATGCCGTCCTTGGATTGCCGCTTGAAGTCGATGCTGCGATACATCCGCTTATTGCCGCCGCCTCGGTGCTTGGCGGTGATGACCCCGTGATGGTTCCGTCCCCCCGCGCTAACGTGCTTGGTGAGCAGCGATTTTTCCGGCTCTTTAGTCGAAACCGAGGACTTGTAATCCAGCACCGACCCCGCTCGGCGGCCGGCTGAACTCGGATTGTAATAGTTGATGGCCATCGTCTAATCTCTGTCTCTGCTAGTACAACTCGATCCTGGAATTCTCGTCCAGCGTGACAATCGCCCGCTTCCAATTGCTGGTCGTGGCCATCTTGTACCGCGACCGCCGCGGCTTGCCCTTGCGGTTCATCGTCCGCACGTCGATCACTTTCACGTTGTAAATCGCCTGGATGGCCTTGCGGATTTCCACCTTGTTGGCCCCGCGCGCACCTGAAACGCGTACACGTTCCGCGACTCCTGCAAATGAGTGCTCTTTTCGGTGACCAGCGGCTTGATGATGACGTTCGTATAATCCATGACCTTGCCTATGCCAGAATCTGTTCCAAACCCGCCCGCGTCAAAAGCAGCGTGCGATTCTTGAGAATCTCCCAGGCGTTGAGCTGCGCCACGGTCGTCAGCGTCGTTCGATCGAGATTGCGCGCCGATCTCGCCAGGTTTTCGTCCCGGCCATGAATCGCCAGCAAACAGCTCCGATCGATCCCCAGCGCCTTGTAAACCTGGGCCATGTGCTTTGTCTTCGGTTCAGGCAGCTTGATCTCATCGACGACGCGGACGTCGTTGCTCTGCAGTTTCATCAGGATCGCGCTGTTCCGCGCCAGCCGGCGGAACTGCTTGGGCAGCGCCTGGCGCCAATCCTTGGGGCGCTTTTGCTTGGCATGGCCGCCGCCTTTCTTGATCGGATTGCGTATGCCTCCCGTGCGCGCGTTGCCGGTTCCCTTTTGGCGGAACACCTTTCGCGTCGCCCCGGCGACTTCGCCGCGCGCCAGCGTCCGCACCGTCCCCTGCCGCTGGTTCGCGTGGTACGCCACGATCGCCTGCTTCAGAACGCTCTTGCGAACCGTCCCGCCCAGCTTCGCCTCGTCCACCTGGAGGCTTTCCAGCTTCCGGCCGGTCTGATCAAATACCGGAACTTCGATCATGACTGTGCTTCTTTCACTTTTGCGGTGACGGCCTTGCGAACAAAAAGGAGCCCGCCGTTGGGTCCAGGCAAAGCTCCTTTAATCAGCAGAAGATGGTTTTCCTTATCGATCTTCACGAGCGGATGGTTTCGCACGGTGACGCTGTCCATGCCCATGTGGCCGGCCATGCGCACGCCCTTTTTGGGCTTGCCGCATTGACCGCGCCACGTCGCCCGCGACGCGATCGATCCGGGCGAACGGTGCTTGCGCTCGGTTCCGTGCGATCCCGGCTGCCCACCGAAATGGTGCCGCTTCATCACGCCGGCAAACCCCTTGCCCTTGCTCGTCCCGATCACGTCCACGAACTGCACTTCGCTGAAGGATTCCACGCCTACCTGCGCCCCGGCCGTCAACGTCGTCTCTTCCTTCAGGCGAATTTCACGAAAATGCCGCTTCGGCCCGATGCCGGCCTTGGCGGCATGCCCGATCAGCGGGAACGTGCTCAGCTTCGGCTTACAGTCGCCAAAGCCGAGTTGCACCGCGTTGTAACCGTCGCTCTGGAGGGTCTTCACCTGCGTGACGTGACACGGCCCGGCCTGCACGACGGTGACCGGCACCACCGTGCCCTTGGCATCGTACACGCGGGTCATTCCCACTTTCGTGCCCAATAGTGCTGGCGTCATAGGCTCCGTCAACTTTCCAGACACAAACGCTCGTGACACGCGGCCCGATTCCGGGCAAACGGGTTCTTGGATGAACCCCACGGGTCCTTTACTTGCGAAAAACGCCCCTTCAATCAGGGGCGCTATGTAACGGCAAAATTAAGCCTTGATCTTCACAAATACACCCGCCGGCACGACGAGGCGATTCAGCGCCTCCACCGTCCTGGCGGTCGGTTCGAAGATGTCGATCACTCGCTTGTGCGTGCGCATCTCGAATTGCTCGCGACTCTTCTTGTCAATGTGCGGGCTCCGCAAAACGGTGTACCGCTCAATCCGCGTCGGAACCGGAATCGGGCCGCAAACCCGCGCGTTGGTTCGCTTGGCGTGCTCCACAATCTCGCGCGCCGAAGCATCCAATGCCCGATGGTCATACGCTTCCATTCGAATCCGAATCCGATCGCCTTGCATAATTCCGCGTTTCCAGTTGTTCCCCGCTTGCCGCAACTTATGCTGCCGACAGGGGAAAGACCCGATACCTTACTGATGCCCAAATCGATGTCAAGGCCGCCGCCGACGCAATTTATCCGCCGTTGATTCCGCCCTCGATCCGTTGCAACCGCCAAGGGTTCCGGTATACCCTCGCGCCCATGGGCCGAACCAACCTGCGCCTGGCCTGTCTCTGCGGCGTCGTTGTCCTGATCGCCTTCCTCATTGTAAATCCCTTCGCCGAAATGCCCTTTGACGACGATTGGTCCTACGCATTTACCGTTCGCAGGCTCCTCGACACCGGCCACGTCATCTACAACGGCTGGAGCGCTCCCGTCCTCATCACCCAGGTGTATTGGGGAGCCCTGTTTTGCAAGCTCTTCGGATTCTCCTTCACGACCCTGCGTTTCAGCACGCTTCCCTTTGCCATGGGGTCGGCGGTCATCTGCTTCCTGCTGGGGCGTCTCAGCGGCCTGCGGTCCGCCCCGGCGGTTTTTGCCGCACTGCTGCTGGGACTCTCGCCCATGTTTCTGCCCCTGGCCACGTCCTTTATGACCGATGTCCCGGGCCTGTTTTTCATGCTCTTCTCCATCTACGCCTTGGCGAAATCCGCGCTGACGCGGCGAATCGCCTGGCTCGCCGCCGGCGTCGTGGCGGCAATCATCGGCGGCATGAGCCGGCAAGTCGTTTGGATCGTGCCCCTGATCATTCTTCCCTATCTGCTGTGGATTGGAAGGAACGATCGCCGTTTCCGAGCCGCGGCCGTCGCCGGATGGTTTCTCGTCTTGATCGACGTCTTCGCCACGCAAAGCTGGTTCTCAACTCAACACGACGTCGTGATCGACCCCCCGCTGCTGATTTGTCTGCAATCGGCGATGCGTAATCCCTGGTTTGGTCTGGACCGTGTTGGCCGGCTCATTTTGACCCTGTTTCTTCTCACCCTGCCCGTTGGCGCAAGCCTCGCGATCCTGGTCGCCAACGCCTGCCGTCGTCGAATGCGGCTTCTCGTGCTCGGCGTCCTCGTCGGCGCCGCACTCGCCCTGGACATTCATTTCCATCGCGAACTTCTTCTTTGGCCATGGTCGCCGAACGTGCTTTGGCCCGATGGCATCCTCATCCGCAACGAGCTGTCGGGCCACGCTCCCTCGGCGATTCCGGAATGGTTCGTGACCGCCTGGTCCGTGCTGGTCTTCATTGCTTTGGGGGCTTCCCTGGCGACGCTTTTGGATTTTGCCGCGCAATGGCGCAACCTGGTGACCGTGGCCAAGCGGATCTACTTTCCCCGCAACAGCGATGCCGTCCTGATCATCATGGCGATCGTCGGCATCGCTTATCCGGCGCTTCTGCTCGCGCGTTCGACGGTCGCGCTGGTCTTCGACCGCTACGCCCTTCCGATGGTCCCGATCGTGGCGATATTCACGCTCCTGTTTGTGCAGCGTTCGTTATGCGACTCCCGGATTCGCCGCGTCGCCTTCGTGGTCGGCTCGATCATTCTGGCTTCCTATGCGGCGGTTTCGCTGGCGGCGACACGCGATCTCTTTGCCCTGGCCCGCGCCCGGGTGGAGGCGATCCATGCGCTGCGCGATGCGGGCGTCGCCCCGACCGCCATCGCCGCCGGACTCGAATACGATTGCTGGACGCAACTTCAACGCCAGGGCCGCGTGAATTGGTTCCGTACCTCGAATCGCACGGTGCTATTCCGACCACAATTGGGCCTGGCGCCGGCCCTGTGGTGCCGGTATCGCGTCGAATATCTCCCGGCCGCCGATACGCAACGCAGCGAATTTCCCCCCGTTCGATACACGTCGTGGCTGCCTCCGTTTCACCGGACAATTTATATCGACAAGTTCATCGATCCCTGGTGGATTGCGCGTCCGCCCCCCGACGGTCGCTCGCCCAAGCCCGGCCTTGTGGATTTCGAAACGTTCTAGCCATGCGCCGCGTGCCTAAATCCGCGCAAACATCCCGCACCTCTCGCGCCAACGCGCGCTGGGCCTGCCTCTGCGGCGGCATCGTCCTGATCGCTTTCCTCATCGTGAATCCCTTCGCAGAAATGCCCTTTAACGATGATTGGTCCTACGCCTTCACCGTTCGCAGGCTCCTTGAGACCGGCCACCTCACCTACAACGGATGGAGCACTGCCACCATCATCACTCAGGCGTATTGGGGAGCGATCGTTTCCAAACTGTTTGGATTCTCCTTCACGGCCCTGCGTTTCAGCACGCTTCCGTTTGCCGTCGGCTGCGTCATGCTCTGCTATCTCCTGGCGCGTCGAGCGGGCTTGCTGCCGCGATGGGCGATTTTCTGCGCCTTGCTGCTTGGACTGAATCCCCTTTTTCTGCCGTTGGCGACTTCCTTCATGACCGATGTCCCCGGCCTTTTCTTCATCCTTCTGTCGCTCCATTGCCTCATCATCGCGGCGGCGAAGCCCCGGGGAGGCATCGCCGCATTGGCGCTGGCCGTCGGCGCGGGGATTCTGGGCGGGATGGACCGGCAGATCGTCTGGGCCGTGCCGTTGTGCGTCCTCCCTTACGTCGCTCTGGTTCGCCGCACCGACCGCCGCTTTGTCGTCTGCTGCTTTGCCGGCTGGTCGTCCGTCATCCTGGACGCGATGGCGACGCTCCATTGGTTCGGCGCCAGAACGATGTCGTGATCGAACCTCTGATCCATCGCTGGCCCGCCCTCGGATTTGCCCACCCCGGTTACCCGCTGGCCATGGGAATTTTTCTTTATTTGACGACCGTCCTGCTCGCCTTGCCCGCCGGAGTGCCATTCTTCGTCGCCGCAGTCGGAAGGCTCCGGCGCGATCGCCCCAAATTCCTCGGCGTTGTCGTCGTCCTCGCGGTTTTGGCCACCGTCATCAAGCTGCCCCACTTCGTAGTGGAACCCTGGCTGGACAACATGCTCACGATTCGGGGAATTCTCGTGAACCAGGAGCTTCACGGCCCGCGTCCGATCTCACAACCGATGTTCGCCAGAATCATCCTTTCCGCCGCCACCCTCCTCGTCGCCACCCTCGTTCTCATCATCACCCTTCATTGGCTTGCCAATCCCAGGACGGCAATCGAGCAATGCCGACGATTGCTCGATCCCGATCCCCGGCTATGCGCGCTTGGGGCGCTGGCGATCTTCGCGGCAGGATATGTCGTCCTGCTTGTGCCGCGGATATTTCAAACGCTGGTCTTCGATCGCTACGCATTGCCCTTGATTCCGCCGCTGACGATCGTCCTGCTGGCCGCGGCGCAGTCGTCTCCTGCCGCAGGTCAACGGACGCGCTGGGCCAGCCCGATTGCCTGGGGCCTGCTGGCCATCTTCGCTTGCTATGCGCTGGCCTCCACGCAGGACATGCTCGCGCTCATGCGCGCCAAGGCGGCCGCGGTCGCGCGACTTCGGGCGGTCGGCGCGCCACCCACCGCGATCACCGCCGGCTTTGAATACGACTATTGGACGCAATTGAACGCCGACGGGTGGATCAATAGCCCCTTCATCACCAACCCCACGCATCCTTATGATCCGAATCTCGGCCCCCGCCCGGCCATCCGCGCGGATTATCGCCTTGAATCAGCCCTCGACCTCGACACCGAGCCCACCGGATTCGGCTCGGTTGAATACATCTCCTGGCTGCCGCCTTTCCACCGGCAAATCCGCATCGACCGCCTCCGCCCGGACCGATGATTCTCGAATCCTTGCCGCCAGCCATTCCCCCCTGTAGCTTCCGCGTCCGAATGTCACGCACCGACGTGCGAAACGCCTTGATCTGCGCGGCCGCCCTCGCCGCGGCTTTCCTTCTGCTCGATCCCTTCGTCCGGATGCCTTTCGATGACGATTGGTCCTACGCTTTCTCCGTCAGGGAATTGATTCGCAACGGCCATCTGGTTTACAACGGCTGGAGCGCCCCGTTGATCATCACCCACGTCTTTTGGGGCGCCCTGTTCGCCAAAACATTCGGCTACTCATTCGCCGTGCTGCGATTCAGCACCTTGCCGCTGGCCATGGGCTGCGGCATCCTCGCCTATCTCCTGGCCCGCAGCGCCGATTTGCCTCCCGCCCGGGCGATCTTCTTCTTCCTGTTGTTGTGCCTCTCCCCGCTTTTCCTGCCCCTGGCGCTTTCCTTCATGACCGATGTTCCCGCCCTTTTCTATACTCTGTTTTGTCTCTACGCCTTCGTGCGCACCGCCCAATCGCAACGCGCCTCCGTCTGTTTGGCCTGGCTCGCGGCCGGCATCGCATTTGGCATCATCGGCGGCATGGGCCGGCAAACGGTTTGGGTCGCGCCGCTCTCGATCGTTCCCTACCTCATGTTCCTTCGCCGCCGCCAAAGTTGCTTCGCCGCCGCCGCCCCTTTCGCATGGATCCTCGTCATCGCCGACATCTACTTCAGCCTGCGATGGTTTGACCGCCAACCATGGGTCTATCTCGACCCCCCGCTTCTCAACTGCATCCGCATGGGCTTCCACAAGCCGGGGATTTTCCTGAGCAATCTGGTAATGGTCTGCCTCACCCTCGTGTTGCTCATCCTCCCGGCGGCGTTGCCGTTCGCTTTCGCATCCCTGGCGAGGCTCTGGCGCGTGCGAAAGACCTGGCGCGGCCCGGTCAACGCCGGCGTGTTTTGCATCCTCGGCCTCGGCATCGCACGGAATCCGACCTTCGGACTTCCTCCGTGGCTGTTCAACGTCCTGACGGTCAAGGGAGTCATCGGCGGCCTGGAACTTTCCGGTCACCGCCCCGTCGCTCTGCCGCTGGCCGTTCAATGTTGTCTTTCCGCCCTCGTGCTCTTGAGTAGCTTTCTGATCGCCGGCCGCATCGTCGAATTCCTCTTCGAGCCACGCGCGTCGTTGACCAGGCTGCGCGAATTCTTCACGCGGGACTCGCCCACGGTTCCCGTCCTGGCGATTTTCGGCTCCGTGTATTTCCTTCTTATGATCGTCCGCTCGGCTCAGGACCTGGTCTTCGACCGATACTGCCTGCCGATCGTCCCCTGCCTGGCGATTCCGCTTCTCCGCCATTTCAAGCCTCGCGTCCTGGCCTGGTCGCTGCTCGCGATCTACGTCGCCTACGGCCTGGCCTCCACGCAGGACAATCTCGCCCTGGCCGCCGCCCGCCGCTCAGCCGTCGATCGCCTTGAATCCGCCGGCGTGCCCTCCACCGAGATCGCCGCCGGGTTTGAATACGATTTTTACACCCAACTCGAACAAGCCGGGCACGTCAACCGATATGGAATCCTTAATCCCCCGAACGCATTCGACGAAACCCAGGGCAACACCCCGGCCGTCAGGCCCCGCTACCGCCTGGAGTACGGCCCGGATGCCGACACGCTCCCGTCCCCTTTCGGCTCGATCGGTTACACGTCCTGGCTCCCGCCCTTCCGCCGCCGGATTTTCATCGATCAATTCAAGCACCCCTGGTGGCTCGACCCGCACCGCCCCAATAAATCACCCCTGCCCTTCAGTTACGAGGCCAACTACGATTAATGGCCGGGTGATAGGCCCGCTCCAGTCTGCGAATAAGCCTTTCGCCGGCGGCGTCCAATGATCCCCGGCGAATGGGATAAAGGCGACATTCAAATGCGATAAAGGGGACATTCACAATTTATGCGCATTGATAAAGGGGACATTCACAATTTACGCCCCAGCCCGCTTTCTTGGTCGTCCTCTGGGCCGCAGGGAGAAGGCCAGGCCCAGTCGCTCGGCCGTCTTTTGCACCCACGATTCCGAGCCGTATGGCCTGCCGCGCACGACGCTGGTCCGGATTCGAGCCAATTCCTTTTCCGCCAGCTTCTCTTCCAGCAGGCGATTCCAATTCCTCGGTCGATCCACCGGCCAATCACACAGCAGCTCCCGGCCCTGCTTGGTCGCACGCAACGCATCGCTGGACCAAGGCCACTGCCCCGCCCGCTGGGCCAATCCCCCGCGCAGCGCGTTCGCCTCGACGTATCGCAAAACCGTCAACAGATGCAAATCATCCTGAACCGGAAAACTTTTGTATCGCCCCTGATACAGATGTCCCCCCGCCGAGTGATAATGGGCATGATGCCGACACACGTGCGCCGTGCACAGCCAGCGCATGAACACCGCCAAATCCCGCTCCTCCTTCGGCCGCACAACCAGGTGCCAATGATTGGGCATCAGGCATATGGCCAGCACGTCCACGGCCGCGGACCGTTTTCTCGCCTCCACCAGCAGCTTGCAAAATGCCTGGTAGTCCTCGGACTTGTGGAAGATTCGCATTCGCCCGTTGCCGCGATTCAGGACGTGATAGATTCCGCCGCCTTCAACCGCTCGCGATGTTCTTGGCATGCAGATAGCCTACCCAATCCCCCGAATCGTTTCAATATTGTGAATGTCCCCTTTTTCCAATATTGTGAATGTCCCCTTTTTCGTTTTGTGAATGTCCCCTTTTTCGTTTCAATATTGTGAATGTCCCCTTTTTATGTCAGCCGCGGGTCTTGATCCAAGGGGACAGTGCCTCGGCCAGGCGCATAATGACCGTGTCCCAATCCCCCCGGGAGGGCTGGCGGAACAATCGCATCGAGGGATACCAAGGACTATCCTCTCGCTCCAGCAGCCAGTGCCAGCCTGGAACAAACGAGAGCAGCGTCCAGATCGGTTTGCCCATTGCACCAGTAAGGTGCGCCACGGCCGTGTCCACGGAGATGACCAGGTCGAGGTTTGCAATCAAAGCCGCGGTGTCGGCAAAATCCTTCAGTTCCTGGGTCCAATCGACGAGTTCCATGCCCGGCGGCGGAGCTTTGGCTTCAGCAGCCGCCTCGCCCTTCTGGAGGCTGAAGAAACGAACGCCGGCCACCCGGCCCAGCGGTGCAAGTCTCGCCAACTTCACCGAGCGGTTTCGATCGTTCCTCTGGGTAGGCCTTCCTGCCCACACCAAGCCCACATTCAAACTTGGGGGATAACCCGCCAGCCGACGTTGCCACTTTTTGACCTCCTCGGCATCGGCCTGCAGATAGGGAACGACCCGGGGAATATTCGAGAGCGTCGTCGCCAGAACCCGAGGCAGGCTTAGCAGAGGAGCGTGCAGATCGAAGGCGGGCAACGGCTGGCCGGGGGCTGGGACCAGGACCTGCCATCCCCCGTGCATAGCGCGGAAAAGCCTTTCGAGTTCGGCGAAGCAGACAATAATAATTCTCCCGCCCCGCTGAGCGACCAGCGGAACGTAACGAACGAATTTAATGGCATCGCCAATGCCTTGCTCCGCGTGGAGCAGAATGGTGCGACCCTCCAGCGGGCCGCCGTCCCATTGTGGTTGAGAGTAGTTTCGCAGGAGAAGGGGAACACCCTCACATTTCCATCGCCATTCATATTCTTCCCAGCCCAGTTGAAGATCGCCCCGCGTCAGCAGCGCGATGCCGAGATTGTAATGAGCTTTCGCGAGGTTGGGCTTGAGGGCGATGGCTTGGCGATGGGCGGCGATGGCCCCGTCGAGTTGCCCTTTGTCTGCCAGGGCAATGCCGAGGTTATTGTGAACTTCGGCAAGGTTTGGGTTGAGAGCGATGGCCCTGCGAAAGGCGACGATGGCCTCGTCGAGTTGGCCTTTACCCTGCAGGGCGAGGCCGAGATTGTTGTGAGGTTCGGGCGCGTTGGGGTCAAGGGTGATGGCCTCGCGTAAACAGGCGATGGCCTCATCGAGTTGCCCCAAGTCTCTCAGGGCGATGCCGCGATTGTTAAAGGCCTGTGGAGAAAAAGGGGACATGCATAATAAAAAAGGGGACATTCATAATTTACGGCGGACGACGAACGCCCGCCTGGATCCCTCGAAACGGAGCCGAGCGCAGCTTTTCCGCGGCTTTGCCGCTCGGCCGCGCTACTTCATCTCCTCCAAAATCGCCGCCTTCACGTTCGCCGGAACCGGAGCATATCTCAGCGGCTCCATCACCGAGCTGGCGCGGCCCTGGCTCATCGATCGCAATTCGGTCGTGTAACCGAACATTTCGCTCAGCGGCACCTCCGCCTCGACGATGCGCGTGTTGCCGCGCTGATCGCTGTTGACGATCATTCCGCGGCGGCGATTCAGATCGCCGGTGACGTTGCCGACCCATTCCTCCGGGGTCGTCACGACGACCTTCATAATCGGCTCGAGCAGCGTGAGTCCGGCCTTCTGACAGGCGTCCTTGAACGCGATCTGCCCGGCCAACTCGAAGGCGATTTGCGAGCTGTCCACCGGGTGATAGCTGCCATCGACTAATGTCACCTTAATGTTGATCAGGGGATAGTTGGCCAGCACGCCGGTCTTGGCGGCCATGCGGGCGCCGTATTCGACGGAGGGAATGAATTCCTTGGGGATCGAACCGCCGAAGACCTTGTTCTCAAAGGCGAAGCCGTCCTTCCAGTTCCACTTCTTGAGTTTGTCCGGCTCCACGCCGGCCCCATTGAACGGCTCGACGTTGATCGAGCAATCGCCGAACTGCCCGCGGCCGCCGGATTGCTTCACGTGCCGGCCGCGAACGTTCATCGCCCGGCCGGTGATCGTCTCCTTGTAGGCGACTTTCGGCCTGCCGACGATGACTTCCACGTTGTGATCGCGCGTCAGACGGTTGCGGAGAATCTCCAGGTGCAGCTCGCCCATGCCGGCGATGATGGTCTGGCCGGTTTCCTCATCGTAACTCGCCTGGAAGGTCGGGTCCTCTCGCTTGAGGGTGGTCAATGCCTCGCCCAACTTTTGCTTGTCCGCCGCGGTCTTGGGCTCGATCGACATGCTGATGACCGGCTCGGGGAACGTGGGCCGCTCCAGGATGATCGGATGGTCCGGATCGCAAAGCGTATCCCCGGTCAGGGCATCCTTCACCCCGATGCAGGCGACGATGTCGCCGGGTTCGGCCACGTCGATCGGATTGCGGTCGGCGGCGTGCATCTGGAACATCCGGCTGATGTTCTCCTTCTTGCCGCGGTTGCTGTTGAGCACGCGGTTGCCCTTTTCCAGCTTGCCGCTGTAGATGCGAACGTAAGTCAAATCCCCGTGCTGGTCGTTGACGATCTTGAAGACCAATCCACAGAACGGCTCGCTGGGGTCGGGATGCCGCTCGATGAGTTTGCCGGCCTCCTTCACGTCGTGCCCGCGGATCGGTGGGAGGTCGATCGGGGCCGGGAGGTAATCGATGACCCCATCCAGCAGGCGCTGAACTCCGACGTATTTCAATGCCGACCCGGTGAAGACCGGATGCAACTTAAAGCTGATCGTGGCGGCGCGCAAAGCCTTGCGCAGTTCCTGCTCGGTCGGCTCCTCGCTGGCGAGATATTTCGCCATCAGGTGATCGTCGGTCTCGGCCACCTTTTCGATCAGATCGTGGCGCCATTTTTCGTAGCGTTGTTTCTCTTCGGGTGGAATGGGCTTTTCGACGATGGTGTTGCCGCGGTCCTTGTCGTCGCCGACGATATAGTAGATCGCCACGCCGCGCAGCAGGTCGATCATCCCCTTGAACGTGCCGGCCTGACCGATGGGAATCTGCACGGCGACGGCGGTGGCGCCGAGTCGTTCGCGGATGGAATTGAAGCTGAAGTCGAAATCCGCCCCCACCTTGTCCATCTTGTTGACGAAGCAGAGCCGAGGAACGTTGTATTTGGTGGCCTGCCTCCAGACGGTTTCCGATTGGGCCTCGACGCCCTCCTTGCCGTCGAACACGGCGATTGCGCCGTCCAGCACGCGCAGCGAGCGCTCCACCTCGGCGGTGAAATCCACGTGGCCGGGAGTGTCGATCAGGTTGATCGTGTATCGCTCGCCGTTGCGGTCCCAGGGACAGGTGGTGGCGGCGGAGTTGATGGTGATGCCGCGCTTCTGCTCCTCCTCGTCGAAGTCCATGACGGCGGTTCCTTCGTGGACTTCGCCCATCTTGTGGATCTTGCCGGTGTAATAGAGCATGCGCTCGGAGACGGTTGTCTTTCCGGCGTCGATGTGGGCGGCAATGCCGATATTGCGGATTTTCGTCAGGTCGCGGGCCATATCAATTTTTCGCCATTCCTGGTCAAAAGGACATCGAAGCCAAGCCGCCGCGGCCAAGGTTTCGCTCCTGGCGCATTGGGGTGAGTCGAAAGAGCGGAGTAATGTAATCGCCGCCGGTCAATCGTCAAGCGGCGCACTTGCTCGGATACCCGGTCCCCCTGGCCCGATGCACAGATGATTTCGACACAAGGGCCTCCCGTGCAGAACCTCAAATCGAGCGGCGCAATTACGATGCGATAAATTTTTTTGTTCTTGGCTGTTTACGGCTCGATTTCGCTTAATCAACCGGCAATCATAGGCCGATAAGACAAAAAGCCGGCATAAGCCTCCTATTCGGCTTAAACGGTCAGAAATCAAATATAGTCGAACCGAACCATCCGGGAAGACCTGAAGTAAATGACCCAATTGTCTCTCCCGGAGGCTCGGCTCCCCTCGTGAATTATTTCTCGTGGCGAGCTCAGCCAGGCAATCCCAGTCAGCGCGACGGTCGTATTACTCATGAAGGCACTCATGAGACGGATTGTGATAATCGTCGAGATTGTTTTCCTGATCGGATGGTTCGGCTATCCGTACCTAACGCACGCGTATTCCCCATCCGATATGGCCTCCCACGCCGCCGTTCAGGGGTCGATCGGCCGCTCCTTATCCTTGAATCTCCCGCCCTTCCGCCAGTTCCACGGCCACGCGGGCTATTGGCGTTTGGGTGAAGACCAGGCGGGGGTCTGGTGGTTCGTATCCCCGTCGGGACAGCGCGAGTTTCTCAACACGGTCACGACGGTTCAACCCGAGCAATCCGGCCGCGAGCGAGGCGCGGTGGGCTTTGTGTCTTCGGACTGGGATGGCAAGTATGAAGAGGCCGACCTCAACTCCTGGGCTCAAGCCACCGTGAAGCGAGTTCGGGATTACGGCTTCAAGGGCCTGGGCGCGTGGTGCAATCCGGCGCTTCATCGCTTTGACGTCCCGATGAGCCAGGACCTCAACCTCTGGGCCTGGGTGAACGACGACTCCAAGCGCTTTTATTCGCCCGGCTGGGACGAAGGAGCGGAGGAGGCCGTAAAAGTCCAGGTGCCTCCGCTGCGGGACGACCGCAATCTGGTGGGGTATTTTCTCGATAACGAATTGGAATGGGGCGACGGCTTCTCCGGTCCCGGCGCTTATTTCGACAATCTCCCCAACACCGATCCCAATCGTCAGCAGGTGCTGCAAACCATTCAATGGGTCTGGCCGGAACTGCATGATTTCAATCTCGCCTGGGGCGCGAACCTGAGTGATTGGTCGCAGTTGAAAACCTGGCCCGCGCTGCCCCGCGAGGAATCCCGAGCGTACGACCGGCTCAGCAATGCGTGGCTGTCTCACCTGGCGCTGGACTATTTCCGTTACGCCACGGCCCTGGTCCGGCGGTATGACCCAAACCACCTGATCCTCGGCGTGCGGTTCAAAGGGTTTGCTCCGGAGGAAGTCGTATCCGCTTCGCGTGATTACACCGATGCCCAGTCGCTGAACTATTACGTCAGCGACGCCCAGCTCGACGCGGAGATGTTTCGCATGATGTATCTCCGCTCCAGCCAGCCCATCGTCATCAGCGAATACTCGTTTAATTCCCTGGATGGCCGCAGCGGAGATCGCGACACCGTCGGGTTCTCGGGGCAGGTTTCCGACCAACAGGCCCGAGCCGACGGTTACCGCCTCATGACCACGCGCCTGGCGCGGGTTCCCTACGTCGTCGGCGCCGATTGGTTCCAATGGTGCGACGAGCCGCCCACCGGACGAAGCAGCGACGGCGAAGACGTGAACTTCGGCGTCGTGGACGTGCACGACAAGCCCTACGAGTTGCTCGTTGACGCCGTCCGCCAGACCGCCCCAACGCTCAACCCCGTCCACGCCGCCAGCGGCTCCGATGCGCAAACCGACGTTCGGCGCGAAGGTGATTCGGTCAAACCGGTCATGCACGTCCCCTACCTCGCGACGGTTCCGTCCCTCGACGGAAACCTCGGCGAATGGCCCCGCGCCGCCCGGCTGGAGGGCATCCGCGGCGAACAGACCGTCGATCTCGATCGGCTCCAACTCCGCATGCCGGAGGCTTTCCTTGGCTGGACGCGCGACGGGTTGTACCTGGCGGTGGAGGTTTTCGACCGTCACGTTGAATGCGCCCCCGCGACGGCGTGGTGGTGGACCCGCGACAACATCGAGTTCTTCATCTCCACGCGCCCCGTTACCCCCGACCAGAACGGGTACGACGTCAACTGTCACCAGTTCTTCGTCGTCCCCAGCGACCCCGCCGCCGGAAACGCACCGGTCGTCGGGCAGTGGCACCGCGACGGCGACGCGCTGAAGGACAACGTGATTCCCCAGCCCTTGATCCGCGAGGCCGTCAAAATCCTCCCCGACCGCTACGTCGTCGAGATGTTCATTCCCGCCAAGGCCCTGCACGGCTACGATCCCCAGCACCAGCGCACGCTGGCGTTCAATCTCGACGTTCGCGATTTCACCACCGCGACCAGCTTCTTCTGGTCCGCTCCGAAGTCCGCGCGCACGGAACTTCGCCCGAGCACCTGGGGCACGCTCTACCTCGACCCGCCGCCCAGCAGCATCATCGCCCGCGCGGCACGGTCTCCTTCCGATTCGATCGTCAGCCACAGATAACCGCGAGCGAATGTTGCCTTGCTTATCCCCTCTCCCCAACATTTTTTCGCGATCATCGCAACCTCATGGTTCATCGCTTTCGCAATCCAATATTTAACCGCAGAGCACGCGGAGATCGCTGAGAAGAAACGAGAAACAATTCGCTCTTGTATTTCTTCTCCGCGTCTGTCTCCGCGGTCTCAGCGCACTCTGCGTTCAATAAAACCGTGAATTGAAGGAACTCGTGCGATTGCCGAACAGTGTGGACAATATTCATCGGGAGCGACGGGAAAATGCGTTGACCGGGCCTCGGATACGAGCTTTTACAAACTCCGATGTATTTATCCCGCTTTACTGTGAATAATCATACGGAACCGCGCGCCTGGTCATGGCAAACCTCGACGATCGAATCCTCCAAATCGGCCGCGAGATTTTCGCCCGCGTCGGCGCGCGGCGCTTTCCCTTCCCCGCTGGCGAGGATCGACGACGCATTGATGAACCTGGCGATGCGCGACGCGGCCGTCAAATCGCAGCTCTTCCGCTTCGTCGATTGTCTTCCCACGCTGGGCACTTCCGCGGCCGTCGCCGCTCACCTGCGGCAATACCTTCAGCCCATCGCCGCCCGGCTGTCGCTCCCCTTGCGATTGGCCGTGAGCGACGCACCTTTCTCGCCGCTGATCGCCGCCGCCGCCAATTTCAACGTCCGCCGCATGGCCCGCAAATTCATCGCCGCCCCTGATCTGCACGGCGCCGTCAAGGCAATCGCCCGACTCCGCAATCGCCGGCTGGCCTTCACCGTCGATTTGCTCGGCGAAGCGGTCATCTCGGAATCCGAAGCCGACCAATACCAGCGGCGATATATCGAACTCGCGCAATCGCTGGCCCGGAATCTCGCAACTTTGCCCGAGGATTCCCTCATCGACCGCGACGCCGCGGGGCCTATCCCGCGCGCCGGCATTTCTCTCAAGCTCTCGGCGCTCCACAGCCAATTCGATCCGCTCAATCCCGATGGGACGGCCGATGCCGTCTCGCGGCGACTTCGCCCCATTCTCCGCGCCGCTCGAAAAAGCGGCGCGTTCGTGAACTTCGACATGGAGCAATCCGCCTTCAAGGACACTCACGATCCAGATATTCAAGTCCATCCTGATGGAAGACGAATTTCGCGGCTGGCCCGACGTCGGCATCGCCATCCAGGCGTATCTCCGCTCCGCACTGGACGACCTGAAAGCTCTGGCAGAATGGTCGGCATGCCGCGGCACTTCGGTTGCCATCCGGCTCGTCAAAGGCGCGTACTGGGATTCCGAGACGGTCCTCGCCGCCCAGAACGGCTGGCCCGTCCCGGTCTTCACCGACAAGGCCGCCACCGACGCCAATTTCGAATCCGCCGCCGCGCTGCTGATCGAGAACCGTCAACTTCTCCGCCCCGCCATCGCCAGCCACAACATCCGCAGCATCGCCGCCGCCCTCGCCCACGCCGAGCGATTCGGCGCTCGCCCCGCCGAAATGGAATTCCAGATGCTCTTCGGCATGGCCGACCCGATCAAGGCTGCCCTGGTCGAAATGAATCAGCGCGTCCGCGTCTATGCGCCGGTCGGCGAACTGCTACCCGGCATGGCTTACCTCGTCCGCCGTCTTTTGGAAAACACCTCCAACGAATCCTTCTTACGGGCCGGCTTCACCGAGCACGCGCCCGAGGAGCAATTGCTCATGAACCCCATTCTACGCATGCGTCCGCCGTCATCCGGGACGCGGCCCGTTGCCGAATTCGCCGCGCACGCCCCATCCGATTTTTCGCGCAAGAACACCCGGATGGCGATGTCCCGGGCCATCGTTGCCTTCGCCGCCGAACCCCGCGCGGATTATCCGCTGATGATCGCCGGCCGGCGCATTACCACCGGACGATGGATCGAATCGCTGAACCCGTCGCACAAATCCCGCATCGTCGGCCGCTGCGCCTGCGCCTCTGGGGAACATGCCGATCAGGCCGTCGCCGCCGCGAGATCCGCCTTCGCCGCCTGGCGCAACGTCCCCGCGGACGATCGCGCCGCCCTGCTCGATCGCGTTGCGGAAATTCTCCAGCGCGATCGTTTCGATCTGGCGGCGATTGAAATCGCCGAATGCGCCAAGCCCTGGCGCGACGCCGATGCCGACATCGTCGAAGCCATCGACTTCTGCCGCTACTACGCCTGGCAGATGCGCCGGCTCTCCTCGCCCCGGGGCGTCGATCTGCCGGGCGAGCAGAACCAATGGCTTTACGAATCCCGCGGCCCCGCGGTTGTGATCGCTCCGTGGAATTTTCCCCTGGCGATTCTCACCGGCATGGCCGCCGCCGCGGTCGTCGCCGGCAATCCCGTCATTCTCAAACCCGCCGAGCAATCCCCGGTGATCGCCTGGCGTTTGGCCAAAGCCTTTGAAGAAGCCGGCACCCAATCGGCGTCGTGAATTACCTCCCCGGCATCGGCGAGGAAATCGGCCCGGCGCTGATCGCTCATCGGGACATCGCCCTGATCGTCTTCACCGGCTCGCGGGCGGTCGGACTTTCGATCAACCACCTCGCCGCCGAGCCGCACGCCGATCAGGATCACGTCAAGCGGGTCATCGTCGAGATGGGCGGGAAGAACGCGATCATCGTGGATGAGGATGCCGACCTCGACGAAGCGATCGCCGGCGTCGTCGCCAGTTCATTCGGGTATTCCGGCCAGAAATGCTCCGCCTGCTCCCGCGTCGTTGTCCTGGCCGGCGTTTATGATGCTTTGCTCGCCCGACTGGTCCCGGCCGTTGCCAGCCTGAAAATCGCTCCCGCGGAAGACCCCGCGTGCGGCGTGGGACCGGTCATTGACGCCCAGGCGGTGGATCGCATTCAAGCCGCCATCGAGCGCGGCAAGCGCGACGCCCATCTCGTCTTTGCCGGTGATGTCGGCCCGCTTGCCGACGAAGGGTTCTTCATCGCCCCCCATGTCTTCGCCGAGGTTCCGCCGGACAGCCCGCTGGCGAGAGAGGAAATTTTCGGCCCGGTCCTTTCCGTGATGAAGGCGGACGATCTGGATCACGCGCTGGCGATTGCCAATGGCGTTCAATACGCCCTGACCGGCGGAATATTTTCCCGCAGCCCGGCCAACATTCAGCGCGCACGCCGTGAATTCCGCGTCGGCAACCTTTACATCAACCGGAAGATCACCGGCGCCCTGGTCGGCCGGCAGCCGTTCGGCGGATTCAAGCTGTCCGGCGGCGGCACGCAAGCCGGCGGCCCGGATTATCTCCGCCACTTTCTTCTCCCGCGCTGCGTCACCGAAAACACGCTGCGCCACGGATTTCCCGCCGACGTTCGACCGGGGGAATGAAAAAAGCCCACGCATGGCAATGCGTGGGCTTGGTCTCACTGTGGGCTCTTGATTTCGTCGCGATCGTTATCGATGTCCGCCGCCGCCAAAATGCCCGCCGCCGCTGAAGTGCCCCGCCCCTCCCCCGACGTATCCATGGCCCCATCCGCCCCGATATCCGCCGTGGTAGTACCCACGTCCGAATCCACCGTAGAAGGAGATGGACGGGTACGGATAATAGTAATAGGGATAATAGTAGGGATAACCGTAGTCAGAATACCCATCATACGGATAGACGTACGTCGTCTGCGGGTAAAAGTAGGTCTGCGACGCGTCGGGATACCCCTGCGGGGCGGCCGTGACGGCAGCCGTGTCCGTTTCATTTGGAGCGGCTGGAGCCGCCGCCGCGCTCGGGCCGTATGTCACTTGCGCAAGGTTCGTCGCAGGCTGCGGAAGCGCCGAGTCCAACTGCGATCCCAGCGTGTCCTCGATCTTGAACAGGTCGGTAATCGGCCCGGTGACCTGCAAGTTTGCCAGCACGCGACCCGATCCTACGTCCATCGCCTGACCCGTCACGCGCAATTGGTCGGCCGAGAGCTGATAGCTGCCGAACACCACGATCGACGCCCCGGCATCTCTAGCGGCTTTCACAGCGTCGGCCGAATCCACGTTGGCCAGCGGTTGATTCAGCGCCACCGCCTGTGCGCCGGGAGCCGCCGCCGTATCGGAGATCAGGTTTTCCTGAATCGCCGCCCCAACCCACGTATGGCTGGTGAGATCGCCCATTTGCTTGAAGGGAACGATCAGCACCTTCGTAAGCGGCGCCGACGGGACCGTCGTGGGCTGAGCCGTCGCCAACGATCCACCGAGAAAAATCACGGCTGCGAGGAGAATGAGCCTTTTCATAGTGCGCTCCTGTGATTGCTCACCAACATTATACGCGAGCTATAGTGCAAGACTCCGCAGAAGCCCGTTTTATCCCCCCAATTTGCCGAGAATACCGGCGATTTGACCGGCCTGTGCCATAACGGCAGCCGAAATGCGTGTGCCCAAAGTTCCGGGCCATAAAAATCGGCCGGAGGACCGGCCGGCTCAGTTTCGAAATTGAGCCGGCCGGTCTTTATTAGGCCCCGCCCGCGCTCTCAATCCGCCGTCCAGGCCCCGCCCGGTTCCCGCACGGGGATTCTCTCTCCCTCCTTCCCCGCCGCCGTTAAAATCCGCTCCAACGGCTCGTGCATCGGCTCGTGGCTCAAGCGAAACGTGCTGTGATGCACCGGCAACACAAAATCCGCGCGGACGTGATTGGCCATTGTCCAGACCTGCTCCGGCGTCGCATGTGCATGAATGTACGGGTCGTACGCCCCGATCCCCATGATCGCCAAATCCACTCCGGCGATATCCTTGAACAGTTCCTGATACGCCGTGTCTCCGCCAAACAGCACGCGCCCACCGCTCCCTTCCAGAAGATACGCGTTGTAACCCCGATGCTGATCCAAGAAAGTTCGCGCACCCCAATGCCGCACTTCTCGCGCCGTGATCGACAAGCCGTTGAGCCTCGCCTGCTCGCCCCAGCGAAGTTCTCTCACGTCGCGATAGCCCAGGTCCCACACCAGGTCGCGCGTGTGCTCGGCCATGATGACGGGCGTTTTTTTATCCAGCCCCGCAAGACTCTGCCGATCCAGGTGATCGAAATGCGCGTGCGAGATCAGGATCAGATCGATTTTCGGGCCCTGCCGCGCCGTGGCCGCCGCAGCGACGTGCCGCCGCGGGCCAAGCGTCGCCAGCCACAGGCCCAATCCAATGCGATGGGCAAACACCGGATCGGTCAGGACCGTCATCCCGGCGACGCGCAGCAAGACCGAGGCGTGGCCGATCCAAACCGCCGACAATCTGCGATCCTCCCACCCCTCGAAATTCGGCGTGATCCTGGCCCGAGGCGGCGGGTTGACCTGGTCCAGCCACCGCATCCCGCCGCGGCCGCGACCCAGCCTCGCCGCCAGCCGCAGCGCGATCTGCCTCCGCTTCAGTAGATCCGTGCTCGTACGCCAACTCACGACATTCACTCCGCACGTTGAAACTTGGAACCACCGGCACCTTTTCCCCTCGCCCCATGTACTCATGGGGAGAGGGTCAGGGTGAGGGGCGACTTATTCTTAACCTCGAATACCGCCCCTCACCCTATCCCTCTCCCCGGATTACCGGGGAGAGGGGACAGAAGCGAGCGATCGCAATCATGCGATTTCCGCGATCACCGGAAAATGATCGCTGGCAGATTGCGCCAATGGACCCTGCTCGATCCTCGCTTCGGTCAATTTTTCCGGGCCGATGCCGTGGGTGAAGATGTAGTCCACGCGTTGACCCGGATGTTTGGTGGTGAAGCTTCCCATCTTCCCAGCCTCGACCCCATGCAACGCCTGGAGGGAATCGACATACCCGGCATCCAGCAGCTTCTGAATCGCCAGACGCGGCAGCACCCCGCCGTTGGCCGCGATATCCTCCCGCGTGCGCGGCTTGCACTGCTCCAGATCAATCTTCTGAATCGGCGAGTTCGCGTTGAAATCCCCGGCCAGCACATGCCGCCGATTTTCCTTGCGATGCTCCGCGAATATCTCCAGAATCCGGTCAATCTCGCGAACCCGCCGCGCTTCGTCCTCCAGCCGCGCCCGAGCATGCAGGTGCACCGCGGCCAGCGTCCATTCCGCTTCGAGTGGCCGCCCAATCGTCGCCTCCAGCACGCAATCGCCGAACTCCTCGTGCAGCAGCGAATGATTCACCGATTCGAGAATGGGCCAGTGCGTCAGGATGGCCGCGCCATGCCGGCGACCGGCGGCCAAAACGAATTCCATTTTGAGCCGCTGGGCGATCCGCTCCACGACCGCCGCGCTGTCCGCTTCCACCAGCACCACAACATCCGGCCGCTGCGCCGCGATGACTTCCGTAAGCGGATCCGCCCGTCCCTCGCCGCCATCGAGAATGTTATAGCTCACCAAGCGCACGCCGAGGAAATGGTAGGCTCGGGGCGCGATGCTGTCACCCCTCATCAATGTGCAACCGGATAGAAATCCGAAACCCGAAACCAGAATGAGGCTCCACCCCCAGAGGGGGTGGTATCAGGAAGGCCCCTCAAAGGGGCCGAAGGAACGTGATCCAAGTTTGTCGCCATGTTTCGTTTTTTTCCCCTCGCCCCGGTACTCCGGGGAGAGGGTTAGGGTGAGGGGCTGTGTTCGACTTTCGAGAATCGCCCCTCACTCTAACCCTCTCCCCATGAGTACATGGGGCGAGGGGAAAAATTGCTGGAACGGCAGAGCCACACAGGGTCGCACGGCCAGAGGCCGTGGTTTCAACCTTTAATGACGAATCAAGCCCGAAACCAGAAATCCGAAACGAAGGCCGTTTCAGTCATTCGGTCATTCGGATTTGATTCGTCATTCTGGTTTCTGGTTTCGGGTTTTCCACCGCCGCCTTCGGCGCCAGGATCGCCCGCGGCCGAATCGAGCGAATCCGATCCGCCAGCGCCATCTGCTGCGCGAACAACTCCCGATTCACCGACGCCACCGCCCGATCGTCCGCCCGGAAAATATCACCCGTCAATGTCCGCGCGATCGCCGATTCCACGAATTCCGATCGCGCCGATTCCTGCCACAGCGGCTTGACCACCACGCTCACGCCCATTTCCCCGTAGCTCAGCAGCCCCCACCGCGGCGACAAATCCGTCTTCCGCACCACCCCCGCCGGAGCCAGAACGTAATGCAGATTCGCCATCGGCTGCATGAGGCAGGAATCGAATTTTCCCAGCCCGACGCATTGCCGGAGCCTTCGTCTTCGCGTGCGCCGCCGATTGCCCCGCCGCTCCATCAGGCTGAATTCCAATTGTCCATCGTTGGTGCAATCGCGCAGGAAATCTCCGCGCGTGGCCTTGCACTCGATGAAGCAAACCTGCGGGAGCTGGCGCGGAATCGCCAGGTAATTCTGATACGGCCTGAACACGCCTGTCCCCACCGCGTCGATGATCCCCAGCGGCGGAAGCCGAACCTCCGCCGCGATGCAGCGGTATCCCATCCGCAGCAGCCAGCGGCACGCTTCCTTTTTCAACTTTTTGTGAAGGTCGGTCTCTCCAGCCATGGGCACTCCTTTGCCTGAAAAATGGTGAGATTCATTCGCTCGTCTTTTTCGCATTTGCGTGGCAGGAAATCAAGGACACAAAGCGGACCGATTCGACAAAGGATTTGTTTAGCGGGCCCGCTTGCGGGCCGCGCCGCTACCCGGCGGATTGGCAATATGTCTTCCACATCTCCCGATACGCCGATTCGACGCCCCGCGCGAATTTCGGCGCGTCCATAAGCGGCGAGCGCTTCATTCTCTGCCGCAAACTCCGTCGCAATTCCTTCAACCGCTGAAGGTCGCCGGCCAGGTCCACCGCGATCATCACAAATTCCTCGTCGCTTTGCGCCGCGAGTTCTTTCAGATCGAGATTGCACAACTGGCTCCAACCCGCTCGCGCCACCACCGTGCGGCCAATTCGATTGACCACCGGCACGCCCATCCACATCGAATCCAGGCTCGTCGTGTGCCCGTTGTACGGCAGCGTATCCAGCCCGACGTCGATCCGCCGATAAACCGTCAGATATTCCGGCCGGGCCTGAAATTCAACGAATTCCAACCGATCGCCGTCGATTCCCCGGCCCTGGAAAAAATCCTGGACGGTCTGACGATGCCGGCCTGGCGGCGCCAGCAAAATAAACCTTGAACCCTCCACCGCGTGCAAAACCCGCGCCCACAACTCCAGCGCGAGCGGAGACGCCTTGCAGAAATTGTTCAGGCATCCGAACGTGACCCGGCCCTCGCGCAGGGCCGGCAATTCCCCAATCTCGATTTCTTCGCTCAGCGGATCGTAACACCAGAACGTGTCCGGCAATCGAATCGACTTTTCCGAGTAGTCATGATCGTGCGTCCCCGGCGGATCGAGTTGCGGGTCGGTGAGCCGGTAATCCATCGCCGACAGCCCGGTCGTTCCCGGATACGCCAGCCACGCCACCTGCACCGGCGCGGGCTTTCGCGCGAAGACCAGCGAGCGCCCCAGCGACATGTGCATCGTCAAATCCACCAGGATGTCGATCCGATCCTCGCGGATTTTCTCGGCAACTTCCGCGTCGGTCATCCCCACAATGAATTGCCAGCCGTCGCAGAAACTCCGAATCCGCTCAGTCCGCGCATCCGGCCGGCTGACATGGGCGTAGCAGAAAATCTCGAACGCTTCCCGGTTGTGATTCGACAGCAGCGGGATCGTGAACAGCGATTGGCAATGCTCGCGGAAATCCGACCCGACGTATCCGACGCGCAGGCGACGATCCGGAGTGCGATCGTTTTCATGCGGCTTGATCTCATTTTTCAGCGGCTGCGCGTGCAGCACGTTCCAGCGCAGGGCCTCGCGCAAAATGGCGGCCGAGTCGTAATCCGGATGATACTGCACCGCGAACACCAGATTGCTGTGCGAGGCATGATCGCTCGGATTCACCTCCACCGCCCGTCGATAACATGCGATCGCTTCATCCAACCGGCCGGCATCCTTCAGGCTGTTGCCGAGGTTGCAATGCGCTTGAGGAAATTCCGGCTGCATCTTGATGGCCTGCCGCAAGGCGACGATCGACTCCTCCAGTTTCCCGGCGCGCCGCAGCACGCTGCCGAGGTTGTTGTATGCCACGACGAAATCCGGCTTGCAGTTCAGGGCGGCGACATAGGCGTCGGCGGCCGCCTTGTAATCCCCGAGCAATTGCAGCGCGTTGCCCATGTTGTTGTGGGCGTCCACCATCTTCGGGTCCAGCGCGATCGCCCGGCGAAACAATTCCACGGCCTCGGCATATTTCCCCCGGCCCTGCAGCGCGTTGCCGAGGTTGTACGCGGCCTGGGCAAAATCGCCTTTCAGCTCCAGCGCTCGCCGTAAAAAGTCGATCGCTTCGTCGTAACGCTTCAAGCCGCTCAGCGCGTTGCCGAGATTATTGCAAATCAGCGGCGAATTCGGCTGCAGAGCCAGCCCCCGCCGGAACATGGCGATGGCCTCCTCGGTCCGTTTCAGCCCCACAAGAGCGCTGCCGAGATTTCCAATGGCATCGACATAATGCGCCTGCAGATCGACGGCCCGGCGATAGGCGGCCGCCGCTTCCTCGACGCGGCCAAGCGCAAACAGCACGTTGCCGAGATTGTTATGTCCCGCCGAAAAATCCGGATGAATTTCCACCAGGCGTTGATACGTTTGGAGAGCTTCCTCCCGCCGCCCCGTGGCCTGCAGCGCCAGGCCAAGGCCGAAAAGCGACTCCAGCAGATCCGGACGAAATTGCAGCGACCGCTCGAATGCCGTAATCGCCTCCGCATTCCGCCCCGCGGCCGAGAAGGCCTGACCCAGGCTCGCGTGAACAATGGGACTCTGGGGCCGAATCGCTGCCGCCCGGCCGATCAATTCAATCGCCGCTTGATGGTTTTGTTTCTGGATGGCCAACACCCCAAGCCGATGCAGCGCCTCGGCATTTTCCGGCTCGGCTTGCAGGATTTTCCGGTACAACCCCTCGGCTTCCCCGAGCCGCCCCGCCTTGTGGTGTTCCGTCGCCAGTTCCAGAATCCGTTCCGTCGGCATGACGTAAGGTTACAAGTTCTATGCGGCAAGCCGCAAGCGAAGGCGTGCAAAACCCAAGGGGCACGCGCATTCTGCACATGTCTAGGCAAATGTTCCTATGCGTCTTTAGGTGGTTTCCCCGATAGATTAAAGCCCGCGCCGATGTCACGATATTGTTCGACAATCCAACCGGAGGATTTTGTGAGAATCCCACCCTCGCGCTTTTCCACGATAAATCGCAAATTCGCTCTGCCATTTGCCGCTGCCGCGCTTGCCGCCGCGCCGCTGGCCAAGGGGCAAGCCTATACCGGCAAAGTCCTGTATCCGCTGACAGGAACAAGCCCAAACGGTAAGGCCATCGGGGGGGCTTTTGGTATGTCTGCCGGTCAGACCGTCGGCATGATCCTCGAGAGCTCGGGGGGCGAGCAAGCGTATCTCTGGACCGCTGCCGGCGCGGTAAACCTGAATCCGACCGGCTACAACTCGGCGGCCTACGGCAGTAATGGAAATCAACAAGTAGGCTATGGCTCCAGTGTCGCGACAGGCGGTTACGGCCACGCCTACCTCTGGACCGGCACGGCCGCGAGCGCGGTGGACCTAAACCCGACCAACCTTGGAATCAACCAGTCGTACGGGTTGGGAATTTGCGGCACTCAACAAGTGGGTTCCGGTTCCGGCAGCGGGACGGGAGGGAACAGCCATGCCCTGCTCTGGACCGGCACGGCCGCGAGTGCGGTGGACCTGAACCCGACCAATCTGAGTGGAATCGATAGCTCTGAGGCCAACGGCATCAGCGGTACTCAGCAGGTCGGCGACGGCTCAGGCAGCGGGACGGGCGGCAACGACCATGCCCTGCTCTGGACCGGCACGGCGGACAGTGCGGTGGACCTCAACCCAACTGACCTGACTGGAATCAATAACTCCGTGGCCTACGGCACTAGTGGTACTCAGCAGGTAGGGATGGGCTGGCAGTCAGCGGGCGCCGGGGCCCCTATACGACTCACGCCATGCTTTGGACCGGCACGGCGGACAGTGCGGTGGACCTGAACCCGACTGACCTGAGTGGCATCAGTGGTTCGGTTGCCTACGCCACCAACGGCACGGTGCAAGTGGGGTACGGCTTCGGCCCCGGGACGGGACCGGGGGATAACATCACTCTGCTCTGGACCGGCACGGCTGCGTCCGCGATCAATCTCGAGTCGCTCCTCCCAGGCTATACCAATTACTGGTCATGGCTTGGCGCCAACGACACCCAAGCCTACTCCATCGACTCCGCCGGCAACGTCTACGGCGCTGCCTGGGGCACATACGATGACATGACCGGCCTCTTCGCCGTGGAATGGTCGCCGGTAAACGTTCCCGAGCCGGCGACCGGGTCGCTGCTGCTGATCGCCGGCGCTGGGATTTTGATGCGGCGACGGCGACAGCAATCGGCGTAACTCACGAGAGTCGTCGGGATTTGGGAACGTCAAAACCCTCTAACGATCAGCGGATTTCCCAGGGAAGGCCGTCCGGATAGCGCTGCTGCATCTGCCGGTTGCCCAGGACGAAATAATCCGGCTTTACGCTGATGGAACTGGTGCCGGCCGTATAGTTCACCGTGTAACGCCTGGTGCAGTGGATGCGAGGAAATTGATTCAACAGAAAATGCGTGACTAACCGATCGGCCGCCAAATCCACCGTCGGGCCGACGGGCCGATACCAGACCGGCGCAGGCGACGGCCACCTCTCGGCGGAGCAGATAACAATTGGTATCGATCAGCCGATCGGAGTCGTTGCCAAAGACCGGATGCAGATTCCCGAGGCTTTCGCAGTTGTCCGGGGCGACGAAATTTCCGTCGGCATCGAAAACTCGGCGCAGGGAAAAGCCCCACGCCGCATGATCGGCCCGGATCCCGGCAACGAGGCTGGCAAGATGATCCGGCTCAAACCAGTTGTCGTCATCGAGGAAGCAAACGAACTCGGAGTTGCACAACAGTGAAAAGGCCGCGTAAATCCGATGGCCGTTCCATCTCTGCTTGCCGGTTGGATACGGCAGCGACAGCGCATTGACGTTGCAGCGGAGAGAACTCAGGGCCGCGAGGGCCTGATCCACCTTGGGCCGATGCTCGATGCCGTCGGAGACGACGAAATGCTCCCGGCGGGGAAACGTCTGTTGTTGCACGGATTCGAGACATCGGCCGAGAAACCGATGCCCGGTCGTGGCGGTGATAACGGTTACGGAATCCTGGGTGAACATCCCGATCACCCTTCTTCTTTTTCGCTCAATCGCGCCACGACGCCCAAATCCTCCAGCGTCGTGGTGTCCCCTTTAACTTCCCCGCCGGCGGCGATTTCCTTCAGCAATCGCCGCATGATCTTGCCGCTGCGCGTCTTCGGCAGCGCATCGGTGAAGCGAATCTGGTCCGGCCTGGCCAGGCTGCCGATCTGCCGCGTCACCGCGGCCATCAATTCATTCTTCAAGGCCTCGCCCGGCTTGAATCCGCTGCGAAGCATCACGAACGCGGCGATGCCCTGGCCCTTCATGTCGTGCGGCATTCCCACGACGGCGGCCTCGGCCACCGCCGGGTGCGAGACTAGCTGCGCTTTCGATCTCCGCGGTCCCCAGCCGATGGCCCGAGACGTTGATCACGTCGTCCACCCGGCCCATGATCCAGAAATATCCATCGGCATCTTTACGCGCCCCGTCGCCGGTGAAATAACATCCCTTCACGTCGCTCCAGTATTGGCGGACGTAGCGATCGGGATCGTTGAGGATCCCGCGCAACATCGACGGCCAGGGCTTGCGGATGACCAGCAATCCGCCCTGATCGGCCGGCATGTCCTTGCCGTCGCGGTCCACCACGGCGGCTTCGACGCCGAAGAACGGCAGCGTCGCCGTGCCGGGTTTTGTCGGCGTCACGCCGGGCAGCGGCGTGATCATGATCGCGCCGGTTTCGGTTTGCCACCAAGTATCGACGATCGGGCATTTCCCCCGGCCGATCACGTCGTGATACCACATCCAGGCTTCGGGATTGATCGGCTCGCCGACCGTGCCGAGGATGCGCAGCGAGGAGAGGTCGTGCCCATCGACGAATTGCCGGCCGGCGCGGATGAAGGCGCGGATCGCCGTTGGAGCGGTGTAGAAAATCGACACCTTGTGCCGGGCGATCATCGACCAAAACCGGCCGAAATCCGGAAAGTTCGGCGCGCCCTCGTACATCAGCGATGTCGCCCCGTTGGCCAGCGGGCCGTACACCACGTAGCTGTGGCCCGTGATCCAGCCGATGTCGGCGGTGCACCAGTAAACGTCCTCTTCGTGGAGATCGAAGACGTATTTCGTCGTGAGATACGTGCCGACCAAATATCCGCCGGTGGTGTGGATGATGCCCTTGGGTTTCCCGGTCGATCCGCTGGTGTAGAGGACGAACAGCGGGTCCTCGGCGTCCATCGGCTCGGCGTCGCATGAGGCGGATTGGCCGGCGATCACGTCGCTCCACCAAACGTCCCGGCCGTCCACCCACGCGATTTTCTCGGCCGTATGCTTGAAGACGATCACCTTTTTGAGCCGCGCGGTTTTCTTGGCCGCTTCATCGACGTTGTTCTTCAGCGGAATGATCTGCCCGCGCCGCCGCCCGCCGTCGGCGGTGATGACGATCTCGCTGGCGGCGTCGTCGAGTCTGTCCGCGATGGCCTGGCTGCTGAATCCGCCGAAGATGACGCTGTGCGGCGCCCCCAGGCGCGCGCAGGCCAGCATCGCCACCGCCGCCTCCGGAATCATCGGCATGTAAATCGTGACCCGCGTCCCCTTTTTCACGCCCAATTTTTTCAGCCCCCCCGCCAGCCGGCACACGTCCTGGCGCAATTGCTCGTAGGTGACCTTGCGGACTTCGCCGTTTTCGCCTTCCCAGAGGATCGCCGTCTTGTTGCCGCGGCCCCGCTCGATCTGAAAATCCAGGCAGTTGTACGATGCGTTGGCTCGGCCGCCGACGAACCATTTGGCAAACGGCGGCTTCCACTCCAGCACGCGGTCCCATTTCCTGAGCCAATGAAGCTCGCCGGCGATCTTGCCCCAGAATTCCTCCGGCCGGTCGATCGATTCGCGGTACATCTCGTCGTATTGCCGGCGCGAATTGATCCAGGCCTTGGCCGCCGCCTCGGCCGACGGGGCGAACACGCGGTTTTCCTTCATCGATGAGTCGATGGATTGATTCGACATGAAATCAGTTGAATTGCCAAAAGGCCCAACGCGCTCCCCTTCGGGTCGCGGCTAAACCATTTTTCATTTCTTCGCGACCTTCGCGGTTGCATTTTGCACGCGGGCTCCGACGCCGCTATGCCTTTTTCGACGCGAAATCCTTCATGTACTGGGCCAGGGCCTGGCATCCCTCGACCGGCATCGCGTTATAGATGCTGGCGCGGATCCCGCCGACCGTGCGATAGCCTTTCAGTCCCATCATTCCGCTCTTGGACGCGGTCTTTATGAACTCGTCGGTCAGCTCTTCGCTCGGCAGCCGATAGGTCACGTTCATGTGCGAGCGCTGCTCGCGATTGGCGACGGTCCCCTTGTAGAACCCGTTGCTGGCGTCGATGACGCCGTAGATCAGCCCCGCCTTGGCCGCGTTGCGTTTCTCCATCGCGGCCAGTCCGCCCTGGGCCTCCAGCCAGCGGAAGGTCTCCAGCAGAACGTACACGCCGAACGTCGGGGGAGTGTTGATCATCGACTTGTTCTCGGCCTGGTCCTTGAAGCTCCAGAGCTTGCTGGGCGTCTTCTTCTGCTTGGGATAAAGGTCTTTGCGCACGATCACCAGAACCGCGCCCGCGGGGCCGAGGTTTTTCTGCGCTCCGCCATAGACCAGGGCGCAATCCTGCGCCGGATGCGGGCGGGACATGAATTCGCTGCTGGCGTCAACGATCAGGTTGGGATGCTTCGGCCAAGTCGGGAGGCGATGGCCGTGGACCGTTTCGTTGGTGCAGACGTGGAAATAGTCGGCTTTGTCCGACAGCTTCCATTCGCCGGAGGCCGGGGAGTGATCGAAGTTGCTGGCTTCGCTGGTGGCGACGACGTTGATCGTCCCCACCTCTTTGCCGAACGACGCGGCCTTCTTGCTCCATTCGCCGCCGACGAGGTAATCCGCGCTGCCATGCAGGAAATTCATCGGGATCAAGGTGAAGAGCTGGGTCGCCCCGCCCTGGAGGAAGAGTACGTCGTGGCTGTCGCCCAATCCCAGGAAGCTGCTTGCAGCGGGCGATCGCCTCGTCATTGACGGCCTCGAATTCCTTGCCGCGATGACTCACCTCGGCGATGCCGAATCCCTTGCCTTGATAATCCACCAGGGCGACCGCGGATTTCTCCAAAACCTCCGTTGGCAACATCGCCGGACCAGCGCTGAAATTGTAGATTCGATGTGACATGATTCTGTGTCCTTTGAAAAGATCGATAGGTTCTCGCCTCGTTACATGGGCCGCATTCTAGATTGCCGATTGCCGATTGCCAAATGATGCGTCAATAATCCGTCATTGGTCATTGGTCATTTGTCATTGGGACCTGAGCGTTGCCCTCACTCCCTCGGGGCAATTCCGTCGGCGGTCACGAGCAGAATCCGGTCCGTCACCTGATGCGGCATCTGGGCGAAATCCCTGTGAATCTGCGGCCGCAGACGCTCGACGGTCGGCTCGTCATTCCGGAAGCAGAGCAAGATGTCGCGATTGGGGATCGCCGCGGCAAACGGGCTGCCCAGATGCTCCCGCAGCTTTCCGTGCAGGTCGGGCAGGAGCAGCCGGCTGGCATCGTAGCCGTCCATCGTCTGGAACAGAATCAGTTCGATTTCCCCTTGCTCGTCCTGGGCGGCATGCGCGTTGATCGCCTGGCTGCGGAGCGTCAGGTTCTCCAGGGCGGCTTCATGCAGATCGTCGATGGAAACGTTCCATTTCTTGAGCCGTTTATGGGTGACGTGGGAAATCGTCCGGTCGTTGTCGATCCCGTAGGCGATCGACAGCCCGTTGACCAGCGGCTGCATCACGGAGATCTGGTGCGGATCGGCGCCTTCGGGCACGATCAGCGGCAAAACCCGGGCTCGGAGTTCCTCGAAGCTCCCGTCCAGATCGGGCGTGCCTTCGGCGGCGCGAAGCAGCTCGACGATCCACCGCTCCACGTGCCGCCGGGTCGATTCCGGACGCAGCACGGACATCCGGTAGAGATTTTCCAGGGACGCCACGTGACCGTTGACGCGCATGGAGAACGGCTGCTCCGCGCGAAATCTTCACCAAGGGGAATTTTTCGCCCACCGCCTTCAAAACTTCGTTGACGAACTGCTCGCGCGTGGGTGCGCTCATGCTCAATAATATACCAGAGCGCGGGCCTTGGGCGGGAATGGGGATTTGCTCGGACAGAGCCGCACGCGTTCCGGCCCGGTCCGGGGCGACACGCCCCGGCTCTGCTTTTACCCCTCCCCGCCGCCCAGTTCCCGACGCTGGAAGCTCCACATTCCCACGCATAGCACGAAGGTGCAATAGGTGAACGCATACAACGCGGCAATCCCCACGTATTGCCAGATTGGACCCAGCGAAACCGCCTGTGCATCGCCGGCAAAGCTCCCGATCCTGATCGTCGAAAGCACGGTCACGTCCTTCAAATCAAAAGTCGCCAGATAGGGAAGCACCAGGGCCACGACCCGGCCCAGACCGCGCACGATTTGGGGCTTATCGCCGAGCGGTCCTGCGGCCATGGGCAGCAGGAAACGGGTGAGGTTGCCGGCCAGATAAACGAGAATCACCGTCGGCAAATTCACCACCAGCGAGAACCGGGTGGACAGCGCCACGCCCACCGCAGCCAGCACGCTGATCTGGAGCCAGGTCAGCACGAGCTGCGGAAGCAGCCCCGATACGTGCATCATGCGCAGATCGAAAATCTGCCGGGCCACCATGTCGTTCAGCGAGTCGGTGCTGAGCAGGTAATCGGTGGGGATTCTGAGCCAGGTCCCGAAGACGACCACCGCTCCCAGGATCGCCACGCCCAGCGCCGCCGCCGTTATGATGCCGAGGTATTTGCCGATCATCACTTCCCAGCGGCGAACGGGTTTGCTCATCAGCGTGAGCATGGTGCGGTCTTCGATTTCCTCGTAGATGGATTTGCTGGTGGCGAAGAGGGTCGCCAGAAGGACCAGCAAAAGGATCACGTCCAGCGCGACGGACTTGAACATCTTGGTGTCTTCGCCGAGCGTGAAGAACGGGAGCAGGCCGAAGATGATCAGGATCGCCCCGCCCAGGCTCAGGAGCAGCGCGTAGATCGGCTGCAACACCGTCTCCAGGAACGTATATCGAAGGATAACCAGGGTGCGGTACATTGAAGCAGCGGATAGGTTTAATGCCGAATGGCGAAGTAATCAAATTCCCCGGTTGCGCTGGCGACGGTCTGATCGACTCCGCGAATGTAGCCTTCCATCTTCCTCTTGAGATCTTCCAGGAGATTATCCATTTCCTGGTCCGGCCCCTCCATGACCAACTCGACCCGTCCATCCGGCATGTTCCGCACGGAACCGCCGACGTTATACTGCATCGCCAGGTTCGTCACCGTGTACCGAAACCCGACGCCCTGGACGCGCCCGCTGATCCTACATTCACGGCGATGTTTCGGATGCGTGGATTCGTCCATAACGCAAATATAACGCCAACCCCTTCAGCCACCAATATATTTCTTTCGCGCAAACGTCACTGCATTTGAAATTGCTCCTTCATTTCCTCATATGCGATTTTGTGCATGAATTGGTCATAGCCCTGCTCGGTGACGGACAAATCCTCGCCGAGGTAGTGCTCCAAAAGCGGTTTTACGCCCGCGGGGTTCCACCCCAAATACCGCAGCCGAAGCGATCCCGTCGGGTCGTACACCGTCCCATCGGCGGTGTCCGCCAGCAGCTTTTGCAGCGCCGGCCGGTATTTTCCGTTCTCGCCCTCCCTCAAAAAACGTGCGAACGCCCAATCCTGGGCATACCACGCCTGAATCCGCACGTCCGACCTTCCAACCACTTGCCCGGCATGAAGCGTTATCAGATCGTTCAATGAAAACAGCTCGCCCTCATCCTCCGCTTTTCGCAAAGCCTGCGTCCGGTCCGGATTCAGCGATAGATTGAACCGCGGCAGATCGTCGTCCCACTGCACGTCTTCGAACATGCAGGCCATGCCCTCTTCCAGAAACGGGGGCAATCGGCCCTTGAAATGCCGGCCCACAAACTGGTGCCAGCCCTCGTGCGCCGACACCGAACAGGCCCGATTTCTCCAATGTAATACGCGACGTACCAATCATGCAGCGTATAACCGCCCCTGGAAATCTGAAGATAAATGCTGGCATCCCGCCCGGTGTGACGGCGCGTGAAATCCATCCACTCCAGACGGGTATTGAACAGGTAACACTGCATCGGGTAGCGCGTCGGCGGCGCCGTGGGCGCCAGGGTTCTGTACACGCCGTACGCACCTTCCATCAGTTGCCCCATGCGGCTGAGCAAATCCGGCCGGTCCTGGATCGTCGAATAGATCACGTAATGCTCCGTCCGAACCACCTTGGCGGAATTGGGCTGGGATGGCGCCGCATCATCCACGCTGACCGACGCCAGCACGGTCGGCCCGTTCCATTGGTCGGTTGACGAAGCCTGCTGACCGCCGCACGCCGCCAGCGTCAGGCATCCCACCGCCCAAATCCATCGTCTGAAGTCCAACACGCCCGCCTTTCCGTTCAATGGAAAATCAAATGGAACATCATCAGTATAGCGCCCCCGCCCGCAATGCTCGCCGTTTCTTCCGCGACGCACTAAATAAGGAACTGCGATCCAGCGACACTGCAACCCTATTTAGCGGCGGTGCGAAGCACCGCGGGTTACGCCAATGTCCCGCAATCGCCATCGCCCGTTTACATCACCGCCGCGAGAAGTTCCCCCAACACTTTTTTCGCATCAAAGTATTCCTCGGCGATTCTCCGCGCCGCCGCGGCGTGCCGCGGATAATCCCCGGCTATTTTCTTCAAAGCCGCCGCCGCCTCATCCACGTTGCCGAACGAAAACAATCCCTCCCCCGTCGGCAGCCAACGGTCAAAGCCGCTGGCCTGCGTCACGACCGGCCGCCCGCTGGCCAGATACGCGCTGCTTCGATCGCTGAACCAGCCGCTCGGCAAAGCCGTGTAGATTTCCTTGGCCACCGTGAACTCGCCGGCGCTGGCGCGGATGAAATCGCCGAAGGCCTGGCAGCTTAGCGTGGATTTCTCCGCGTCCACCAAGTTCCAGCCATGCCCGGAAAACTCGCGCGCCGTCGCCTCCGGCATCGCCTGCATCCCCATCGTCATCGTCCAGGGAACTGCGCCGCGGCAAATCCAGCATCTTCATCCACTGGACGCCCTTGCTGCTCAAATATCGCCGGCCGTTGTATTCCAAGTGCCGGTCCGTCGTGTGTTCCCATTTCCCGATGGTTGTGAATGCCTTGCTCTCCGTCGCCGCGACCGGCCAATGCCGCAGCGCGATCGGCTGATTCGTGCCGATCCAATTCATGTCATGGGTCGGCAAATTGCACTGCGGCGTTCCGATCAAACGCCCGAACGTCGCCACCGCGTCGAATTGGCGATAGTACCCCAGGAGTTCCGCATCGCGCATCATGCGAAGCTGCGTGAAGATCGGATCGGTGTCGATCACCGCCGTTCGCCGCGGGCGCGGACGATCCTCGCGCATCGGCGTCACGCCGCTCACGCACAGCAGCAAATCCGCCCGCTTCAACAACTCGTTCAGCTCGGGCTCACTCAACCCATAATGCGCGTCCTCGAACTGGGAGTAATAGCAATATCGCTTTGGCAGACCGTACTGCGCGAATGTCCGCTCCAGGTATTCCCTGCCGTAGGCCGAGTCGGCCGAGGATTGCCACGTGACCGGATTGTATGGATAGGAGTAGGATCCGCTGTCCTCGAGGAACCAGACTTCGTGGCCGAGTTCGTGCAATCCCAGCAGATAATTCAGGTGATGCCAGGTCATTCCGCCGAGGGGATAGGCGACGATGTATCCGCCGACGACGATGGTGAGGGGAGAAGACATGGGCCAAGGATAAAATCCCAATCGAGAGATTACATCCGCGGCGACTTCCTTGCCAACGACGATGTTCTTTTCCCGCGGTAGGTGATCGCGTCGCCGCTTGACCTCAAGCCGGATTGTGGGAACACTATCCTGAGGCGGCCATACAGGACAGGTGACGAGGCAAACCATCCGTGGCGATGAGCGCCAGAGCCCAACTTATGACCAGCGCGGCCGTGGCGATCCTGGTCCTCACCTGCGGCTTATTCCTGATCCATTGGGTGGGATTCGATCTGACCGGGAGCCCCTATTCGCCGGACCAGGGGTCGCCTCCGACCAGTCAACCCTCAACGGCACGGTTGCCGGTGACTCATGTCTTTTACTCCGGTGGAAGCCAATATCACCCAATTGGCCACGGAAGCGCGCTTGGCTGTGCGCGGCCGTCACCGATCGGAATTACGACTTTCTCAATTTCGGTCCGTACACCCCTATCATCGCGCCGGGCCCGAACGTAGCCACGTTCCGGCTGATGGTGGACGACAACAAGGGGGACAACATGACGGTTTTGAATTTAGACGTGCGCGACGCCGATTCTGGAAAAATTCTTGGCAACGGGCCAATCAATCTCCACGAATTCAAACAGCCGTCCGTCTTTCAGGATTTCGACGTGCCGTTCATCGCGCCGCGACACGCTCGCCTGGAATTCCGCACGTTTTACTACGGTGGATGCAACGTCACGCAGCAGCGCGTGGCCGTCCATGCGATCGCCCCCGGCGAACTGGACGCGATGCGGTCCGCGCAATCCCCGCTGGCTCCGCTCATTTTTCCGACCGCCCTAAGCCCGTTCCATCCCGTCGGCCATCGAGACGGCAACGCCTGGAGCGCGACGATCCATGATCGAAGCGACATTATGAATTATGGCCCGTACACGCGAGCCGTAACCCCGGGAGCCAACGTCGCCACGTTCCGGCTGATGATCGACGACGTGAAGGGGACCGACCAGAAGGTCTTGAATTTGGACGTGAACGACAGCGACGACCGGCGCGTCATCGTGGAGATGCCGATTATGCGCAGCCAGTTCAAGCAGGCGTCGGTCTACCAGGATTTCAGCCTCCCGTTTGTCGCCCCGCCCGGCGCCAGCCTGGAATTTCGCACCTGGTACGTCGGCGGTTGCAGCGTAAAACAGCAGAAAGTGACCGTCAATGCCGCCCCGCCGGCATCCCGCAACGCCCACTGACCGAAGCCCGAAACGAAAAGTGTCCTATCATTCCGTATTGTTTCGGATTTCTGGTTTCGGGTTTGATTCTGGTTTCTGGTTTCGGATTTCTGGTTTCTCAACCGCGTAAATCGAATCAATCATCGCAGGCAAAACCCGGTCCGGGGCGAGATACTCCCGCGCGATCTCATACGCGGCATTCCGCTGGCCGGCCGGGTCGGCCGTCACGGCTTCTATGCCCGCGATCGCCTCGTCCATGGTGTTGAACGGAATCACCCCGCGTCCGCCGGGGACGAATCGGCTCCATCCGGTCTCCTGCACCACTGCCGGCCTCGCCGACGCCAAATAGCACGCCGTCCGGCAACTGAACCAGCCGCTGCGCGTCGCGACGTAAACATTCTTGGCCACCGACCATTCGCCGGCGCTGCGGGCGATGAATTCCTGATAGCTTTGCGGCGTCAGCGTTCTTTCATGGGCGTCGGCCAATCGCCAGCCCGCCTTCTCCAGCCGCGCCAGCGGCGCTTTCATCCCGTTGAGCGCCAACTCCAGCGGCGTTTTGACGCGACTGGGCAACTCCAGGAATTTCTCAAACTCCCCCACCTTCGCGAAATATTCCACGCCCCCGTATTTCAGCGGGCCTCCGAACCAATCCCACGTCATCACCGTCGTCATCGGCGCATCGCACGCCGGCGCAATTTCCCGCGCCGATTTCCACTGCGGCAGCGTCACCACGCAGCGCGTCGGCCGCCAATCAAACTGCATCCGCGGAACCAGGCAATCGTCGCCATGGATGTTCTCCGCATAGGTCAGATGCCGATCGTGATTGGCCACCAGCGCGCACCATCGCTCGACGTTTTGGGACCAGGCGAACTTCTCGCTCAGCATGATCTGGTTGTAGCCCGGGTCGGTATCCAGGAAGACTTTTACGCATCCCGGCCCAAGTTCCTCCGGCACGAAGCACGCCCCGCTGACGTTCAGAAAAATGTCCGCGCTCTGCGCGATCCGGCGAAACTCTTCTTTCGACATCCCGAAATGCTTTTCATGGAACAGAACGTAATGCCATTTCTTTTCCAACTGCGGCGCGTGCAGCCGGAAGAAATCGCGCAGGAATTGAACCGTGTAAGCCGGATCGTCCGTCGCATAGCGCAGGATCGGATTGAACGGCCAGACCCACGTGTCCTCATGGTAATAGACATCATGCCCGAGCGAATCGAGACCCAGAACGTAATGGAAGTAATCCCACGCGACGCCGCCGAGGGGGAACTGCCCGACAAGTCCGCCGACGATGATGCGAAGTTTCTGATTTCGCCGGGTCATCCGCGGACAATCATAACCACCCCCTCGCCCCATGTACTCATGGGGCGAGGGGATAAGCTCTTCACGCCGCCGCGTGCTCGCTGATCCGTCCCTGCGCGTCGATCTGATCGAACTTCACCGAAACGCGCTTGCTCACACCCTGCTCCTGCATCGTCACCCCGTACATCAGGTCCGCGATCTGCATCGTCCGCTTGCTGTGGGTGATGATGATGAACTGGCTCTGATCGAGGAATTCCTGCACGATCATGTTGAACCGCTGGTTGTTCGCCTCGTCCAGGGCCGCGTCCACCTCGTCCAGGATGCAGAACGGGCTGGGCTTGGATTTGAATATGCTCATCAGCAACGCCACGCAGGCCATCGTCTTTTCACCGCCGGAGAGCTGGCTGATGCTCACCGGCTGCTTGCCCGGCGGCCGCGCGATGATCTCAATCCCGGCATCCAGAATGTCCACCTTGATTTTCCGCGGCGGAATCGGCTGGCCGGATTCATCAAGTTCCACCGGCGCATTCCTCGGCGGGTCGAGTTCGGTCTCCAGATATATGTCCGCCTTCCCGCCGCCGAACAGCTTGCGGAACATCCCCTGGAAATGCTCGCGCACGGCGTTGAACGTCTGCTCGAAGCGAACGCCGCTCTCCACGTTGATCTCGTTGATGAGCTGCTCGAGCTGCGCCTTGGACGACGTGAGATCAGACACCTGCCCGGAAAGGAAATCCCGCCGCCTCTCCAATTCGTCCTGCTCGCCGATGGACTCGACGTTGACGTTCCCCATTCGCTGGATTTTCTCCCGAAGCTGGATAATTTCTTCGGCAACGGCCGCCCAATCGACCTCGCCCGGATCGTACCGCTTGCCGTCGGCGGTCAATTCCGCGTACCGCCCCGGCAAATCCAGCCGCGATTCTTCCAGCGTGCGCTGCACCAGCGTCTCGATGCGCACGCGCACCTCGCCGGATTTCAATTCCAGATCGTGCAATTCGCCCTCGATCGTCTCGCGGCGTTCGCGCGATTGCTGCACCTTGGCCGACAGCTCGCCGAGCAGCTTGGCCGCCTCGGCGATTTGCTCGGCGAGTCCCGCCGATTTCTTCTCATCCGCCGACACGCTGCCGATGAGCGTTTCCTCCTCGTGCGCGGCCGCCTGGCGCTCGCGCTGCACCTCGGCCCGTCGGCCGGCCGCGGCCGATGCCGCCCGCGCCACACGCTCCATTTGCTGTCCCAATTCCGCCTGCGCGGCCGCTTGCCGCTGCACCGCCTGCTCGCGGGCAAGCTGTTGTTCCTGAACCTGCCCGAGGTGTACCCGCAGCCCGGTCAACTCCTCGCCCAATTCGCGAAGCTGCTCGGCGATTCTCGTTTGCTCCGCGGTGAACGTCGCCACCGCCGCCCCGGCCGCCGCCTGATCCGCCTCCATTTGGCTCTGCTCTGTCGCCAGTGAATCTCGTTCGCCTTCCAATCGCTGCATCTGCGAGCCAAGCAACGCCAGTTCGCGATCCAGCACGGACTGCTCTCGCCGCAGCGCGCTGTGCCGATCCGCGTTCTGGGCCGCGGCGCTGTTCAGCTCCACCTTCGCCGTGTTCGACTGATAGACGGCGTTCCGCAGCGATGCGATCTCCTCCTCCAGCGCTCGGGCCTGCGTGCTTCCCTCGGCAAGCTCGCGCCGAAGCCGCTCGATGCGCTGGTCCACCTCCGCGATTTGCTGGCCGATCACTTCCAACTCCGACCGGCGAGACAGCAAGCCCATCGCCGCCGTCAGCGGCCCGGCGCAGCACGCCATCCGCTTCCAGGCACCTCCCCCGCCGTCGTCACATAGCGATAACCCCGCGGACCACTGCCCAGCAAATCCCGCGCCGCCGGCAGATCATCCACAACGACCGTCCGCCCCAGCAGATGTCCGGCAATCGCCGCGTCGGCCGGGTCGAATCGAACCAGATCGATCGCCAGGCGAATCCGATGCCGATGCCCGTTCCAATCGTATGTATCATCCGACGCGGTCAGACGGTCGGCGCACAGGATATTCACGCGGCCTTCCAACTCATCGAGCGCCTCGCGCGCCGCCAGCGCCGCCGCCGAATCGTCCGTCACCAAAAACTGGTCCTTCCCATCCAGCGCCGCTTCGATGATGTGGGCATGCTCGACATCGACGCGCAGCACGTCCGCCACCAACCCGCGGATGAAGGGGAATTTCGTCTCGCGCTGGCGAAGGACCGATTGGACGCCTTCGCTGACGCCTTCGCGATTGGCTTCCAGGTCCGCGAGCAATTTCTGGCGGGAAACAAGCCCCGAGCGATGCTCCTTGGCCGAACCCAGCCGCTCGCCAATCTGGGAAATCTGCTTGCCCAGCGCCGCCGCGGCGGCGCGCCGGCTTTCCATTTCCGCCTGCTCCCGGGCGATTCGCTCGGCGACCTCCTGTAATTTCCCGGCCAATTCCTCCCGGGCCGATTCCAGCGTTTGCAGTTCGCGCTCAAGTTGCATGCGCCGCTTGTCCAGCCGGTCCTGCTGGGAGGCGACGTTTTTTCGCTCGATGTCGATCGCCCCCAGCCGGCTCCCGATCGCCGCCAGCTTCCGCATCAAATCCAGGATCGCGGTTTTCCGCCTTTCGATCTCCTCGCCGGCCGAATTCAATTGCAGTTGCCCCGCGGCAAACGCCCGTTGCCGCTGCTCGATCAATTGCCGCTGCTCCTCCAGCTCCGCCGTCAGCGCCGCCAGCGCTTGCGTGTCCGCCGAGAGCGATTGCCGCACCTCCCGCAATTTCGCGTCGATCTGCGACTTGTCCTGCTCGAACCCGGCAAGCTGCTCGGCAAGTTGCTGAAGTTGCTGCTCGGCATAGTGCTGCCGCTGCTTTGCCGACTGAATCTGCGATCGCGCCTGAACCAGCTCGTACTCCAACCGCTGACGGGTCTGGGAAAGCGATTCAAACAACTCCTTCTTCGCGGCCGCCGCGTTTTGCGCCGCGGCCAGATCACCGGTCACGTCATCCAGACGGAATCGCGCCTCTTCGAGCGACGCTTCCAATTCCTTTTGCGCCTGCGAGTGCGCGTGATATTCCTGAAGGCTGTAACCCAGGCGCAGTTCGGCGAGCTTCGTGGAATGCTCCTGGAACGTGCGGGCCTTGGTCGCCTGGATTTTGACGCTTCGCAGGCGTTTCTCGACTTCCTCGACGATGTCGTTGACGCGGAGGAGGTTCTGATCCACCTTCTCCAGCTTGCGCTGCGATTCCTTTTTCCGGACCTTGAACTTGGAAATTCCCGCGGCCTCCTCAAAGATCAGCCGCCGCTCCTCGGGGTTGGCATCCAGCATCGCCACGACGCGCCCCTGCTCGATGACGCTGTAGGCGTCCACGCCGATGCCCGTGTCCAGGAACAGTTCCCGCACGTCCTTGAGCCGGGCCGTCGCGTTGTTGAGCTGGTATTCGCTGGTCCCGTCACGAAAGAGGCGGCGGCCGACGGAAATCTCGTCGGCATCGAGGTTGATCGCCCGCGATCCATCCGGCGACCGCGGGTTCTCGAAGACGAGCGTGACCTCGGCCATCCCGCCCGGCTTGCGAGCCGCCGATCCGTTGAAGATCACGTCCATCATCGCGTCGCCGCGCAGGCTCTTGGCGGATTGCTCGCCGAGGACCCATTTGAATCCATCGACGACGTTGGATTTCCCGCAGCCGTTGGGCCCGACGATGCCGGTGATCGGCGTGTCGAATACGAATTCGGTGCGATCGGCGAAGCTCTTGAACCCGTGCAGGATGAGTTTCTTCAGACGCATGGCGTGCGATCCTCCATGATCGAAACGGCGGCGGCCAAATCCCTGGCCTGGATTCCGCTAAAGCCCCACGGCGACGCCGCGGGCTTTTGAAATCCTTTCGTAAAGTTACCCGATCCAGCCGCGATTTTCCAATCCATCTACTCCCCCGCCCTTGCCGACGGGGTCGGGCCCGTCACCACGCCGCTGTCACCCTGCGGCCGGCCTTCGTTGTTCTCTTTGGGAATGCTGGTCCAGTCGTCGCTCTCCAGCGTCGGACGCTCCAGTTGAAAGATACTTTCCAGCCTGGAATTGTCGGCCAAATTCACGCCGTACACCTCGTGCGTCGCCACCAACTGCTGGGCGACGGCGACCACGTCCGCGAAGCTCAAATCAAACGTCTGGTCGTCGCTGGGCCCCTCCCCGCCCAGGCGAGCCAGGATTTCCGGCAAATCATTGTGCGTATCGACCTTCACCGGATCGGGAGAAAGCGGATCGCGGTAGAACATCGTGAGCAGCTTCGTTCCATCGCTGGATGAAATACTCAAGCGCATGTCCATGGCGGTGAACGTCAGCGGAGTGCGCAGCGCCAGTTGATGGCCGATGACCGCGATGCGCGGAACGCCGCTGCTGGTCGCGTACACCATCGGCGGGCCTTCGCTGGGAACGATGTCGAGCAGGAAACGATGGGCGACGTTGTAGGTCACGATCCCGTAATGGTGGCGTGTTTCGCCGTCGGCATTATCCTCGCGGCCTTGGGCCTGCATGTCGGGGCTGCCCACCAGCAGCCGATAGGCCTCGATCCGCACGTCGGCTCGGTCGGAATCTAGAAGCTGTGCGATCAGGTGATCGATCTCGGGTGAATCCGGCAACTCACCCAGTACGCGAACGGCCTGAAGTTGATTGTGCTGGTCGGGGTCCAGGGCCATTTGCGTCAGCGCCTCGCGTGCCGGGGCATCGCCCAGGAACGCCGCCGCCCGCGCCGCCGCGAACGCCACGTCCGGATTCGGATCGGAAATCAGCGGCTCGAAGCTCGGCAGCGCTTCGGGCCCCATCGCCTCCCAACACAGCGAAATGTCCGCCAGCGGAGCGCCGGGCTCGTGCGCCTTCTGGACAAGCTGGCGCAATCGGGCGGCCAAAAATTCCGGCGACTGATTCAAATAGAGGTGCGACGCCACCCCGAGAAAATGCTTCCAATCCCCCTTGTATTGCGGGGGAACAAAGACCAGGACCAACCCCTCGTTCTCCGCCTTGGCGACCAGATCGCCCTTGTCGCCGTGCACCATCCCCAACTGCGTCGGCGCCTGCCAGCGCTGGGATATGATCTGCTCGATCAGCCGGGCGGTGCTGACCTGGGGGCGGCGAATCTGCAGATCGATCGGCCGATCGGATCGCACGACGCCGCCGTTCAAGACCGTTCCCGCCCGCAGAGCCGCCGGCATTCCGGGCTGCGTGCTGGCCCCTTCGCTCAGGGCGTACGCCGGGTTCACGAAGATCGGCCCGCCCGGCACGAACGCCTGCAAGCGCGACTCGATTCCCTGCGGCTCGATTCGTCCGATGTCGCTCAGGTCGCATTGGTACAGATCGCCGTGGGCCAGGCTTTTGGTGCTGTTGTGCGGCAAGGCGCGGACGATCACGTCGAAACTCTGTCCGGCCCGCGCCCCCACGGGCAACCGGCCTTCCACTTCCACGATCGCAACCCGCTTGTCGCGCAGCATCTGTTCCGGCGAAACGTTCTGATACGTCCCCATCACGTAGCTGTCGAAGCCGCGCAGCAGCATCTCCTTGATGATGTAGTCGCGCACCACGCTGGGGGCGTTGCTGTCGCCGGTGTCGTGCAGGTTCACCGCCAGGCTGTAGCCGTACACCGGCATCTCTTCCAGGCCGGAAAACCGCACCCGCTCGAAGAGCGTCCCCTGCATGAAATCGGGGACCTGCTGCAACGGCAAGGTCGGCCAAAGCGGTTCTTTCGGCGGCGGAGGCGTTGGCTTGACCGTGCAGCTTGCCAGGCCCAACAGGACCGCGCCGACCGCGGCGCAGGCGATCCCGCACCCTCCCCCGAAGATCGCGCGTCCTATCCATCGCCGCATAAAAGGCCTCCAGTAATTATCGGACCGGCCAATGGTTTGCCATGAGTTACTGTCACTGTCGAACAACCAATGACGTTGCTTACGCCTGGGAGGGAACCGCCGGCGAATGCTGGGCCGTCTTCCTGCCCCGGCCGGGACGGGCTTTGGCCGGGCCACTGTTGGCCGGGGAAGCGCTTCCATTTTCGCCATCGGCCGGCGGAGGCGCGGGCGGATCCCCGAACAATCGGCCCTGGCTTGGATCGTCGTATCGCCGCGAGTCGATCACCGCCTTGGCCTCGTCCACCAACTCCTCCAGCGTCTTAAATTCCTTGTAGACGCTGGCGAAACGAACGTACGCCACCTGATCGATGCGGCGCAATCGCTCGGTGACCAATCGCCCGATGGCCTCCGAGGGGACTTCCCGGTCGTAGGTCTTGAACACTTCCTCTTCCACCTCGTCAACGAGGCGTTGCAACTCGATATCGGGCACGGGCCTCTTGAAACACGCCCGTTCAAGTCCGCTGATGATTCGCTTTTGATCCCAGGGAATCCGCCGGCCGTCCTTCTTCACCACGTTGAGCCGGATGTTTTGTTCGATCTTTTCGTAGGTCGTGAATCGCTTGCTGCACTTGAGGCATTGCCTGCGTCTGCGGATCGCTTTGCCGCTCTCGCAGGTCCGTGAATCAATGACCTTCAGGCTCTCCTTCTCGGCCTCGCAGAATGGGCAGCGCATGAAGGGTCGAATTTACCAGATTGTGCGCCAAATCACAAAAATTGAAATGAGGGGCGGGGAGAGGGAGCGCCGGCCGCGCCTCTGAACCCCGAAGACCGGCCTGAGGACAGGCCGGCTCAGTTTCGAAATAGAGCCGGCCTGTCCCCAGGCCGGTCATTTGGAAATTCGACAGAGGCGGCATAAACTCCCCCCTGAACCGGCTTTATTGAAGGCAATTCAAATGACGACAACAGAATTACCACCTGGCGCCATACCCTACGACGACTTTGCCAAGCTGGATTTGCGTGTCGCGACCGTGCTGGAATGCAAGCCTCACGGCAACGCCGACAAGCTGCTGGTGCTCCAGATCGACCTGGGCACGGAACGCCGGCAGATTTGCGCCGGGCTCCGCCAGCACGTCGCCGATCCCCAATCGCTCGTCGGCAAGCAGATCGTCGTCGTGGCCAACCTGGCCCCGCGTCAGATGCGCGGCGAAATCAGCCAGGGAATGCTCCTGGCCGCCACCGATCCGGCGACGGGACGGATAATCGTGATAACCCCGTCGGAGCCGGCCGCTCCTGGTTCAAAGGTGAGTTGAAACAGCTTGGCTTTTGGAGCCGGGGCGTGTCGCCCCGGTCTTTTTCGGGCCGACACGGCCCGGCTCTGCAGTGCCCTCAAACCGCCCCCCGGCCCACCAGTATTTCCGGTATCGCCCTCAACTGCCCATCGCGTCCCACGCACGCGATGGTCGTCGATCCCTCCGCCACCAGCGTCTTTCCCTTTCGCAGTTCATACTCATGGTCGATCCGCACCTGCGTTTGGCGCACGATGCGCGTCGTCAGCATCAACTCATCGTCGTATCGAGCGGGGGATTTGTAGCTCACCGCCACCTTCACCACGGCGAAGAAGACCCCTTGCCGCTCCCGGCGTAGCTCACCCCCGCCGCCCGCAGCATCTCGATCCGGCCCATCTCGAAATACTGCAAATGCCGGCTGTGATGCAGATATCCCATGGCATCCACTTCGGCATAGCGAACCCGGATCGGAATGGTGTGCGTATTGTATATTTGGGCGATTCCGCTAAACTACCGGCTTTCGCGGATAGTGGAAAGGATTGTATTCGATGATCAGAGTCAAGTCGCGCGGCAATGAAACCGCCGAGCAGATGTTGCGACGCTTCAAGAAGATGTGTGAGAAAGAGGGTCTCACCAAGGACATCAAGCGAATCGCGTATTACGAAAAGCCCAGCGAGAAGCGCCGCCGGCAGGCGCGGACTTCGCGCAAGCCTCCCATGGGGGCCCCGCATCGGTAAGTTCCTTTGATCGTGCAACTTCCAGCGTGCGGGCGCGTTTTCTCTATCGACGGAGCGTCGTCGCCCGGCCACGCTAGCGGACGCAGCCTTCCGACATCATGATCGCAACCAACGACCAAGCGGTTCAGACCGAGCATCTGACCAAAATCTACAAGGATTTCTGGGGCAGGGACAAAGTCCGCGCCTTGGATGATCTCAACCTGACCATCCAGCGCGGCGAAGTCTTCGGCCTGCTCGGACCCAACGGTTCGGGCAAAAGCACCACCATCAAGCTCCTGCTGGGCTTGATCTTCGCCACGCGCGGCAAGGCGACGGTCCTGGGACATCCCGCCGGCAATACCGCCATCAACGAACGCATCGGTTTTCTTCCGGAGGAGTCGTATCTCTATCGCTTTCTCAACGGCGAGGAGACGCTGCGGTTTTACGGCCGGCTTTTCAAAATCCCCCGCGCCGAATTGAAACGCCGCGTCCCCGCCCTGCTCGACATCGTCGGCCTTGACGCCAAGGCCCGCAAGCGAAAGCTCCGCGAGTATTCCAAGGGCATGGCCCGCCGAATCGGCCTGGCGCAGGCCCTGATCAACAATCCCGATCTGATTCTCCTGGACGAGCCGACCACCGGCCTGGACCCCATCGGCACGCGCGAGATGAAGGACCTGATCCTTTCCCTCAAGCAGCAGGGAAAGACCGTCCTGTTGTGCAGCCACCTGCTGGCCGACGTGCAGGACGTCTGCGATCGGATCACGATTCTCTTTCGCGGGGCGATGCAGACGATCGGGCAGGTGCGCGATCTGCTTCAGGTGAAGGACGTGACGCAGTTTCAGACCGCCAGCATGAACGACCAGCAGATTTTGGAGATCAAGACGTTCCTCTCGCGCATGGGAGTGAACGACACGGTCGTGACGCATCCGACCACGACGCTGGAAGAGTTGTTCGTCCGCGTCGTCCGCCAGCACACGACGGCCGGGCAATCGTCGGTTGGATCCAGCTAGGATTTGGGCCGTGGGGCGGCGCCCCCACCCCCTTTGATTCGATGGCCCTGACTTGCACCTGCTCGATCGCATTCTCTCGCCGCTGGCGGCCGGCAACTGGCTCGCCGCCAGCTGGGGCTGGCTGGTTGTCGCCCTCATCGTCGTCTATGGTCTGCTCCTGGTCGGCGCAAACGATCTCATGCGATTCAGCCTCAAACGCGCCTGGGCCATCTCCGGAGTTTGCTTTGACGAATCCATCCGAAAGCGCGTCCTCTGGATCACGCCGCTGGCTATTGTCGCCATCATCGGAGTCACCCAATTCCAGCGCGCCCTCGACGAGCAGGACGCCGTTCGCCAATCCCTGAAAATCTGCCTCTTCGCCACCGCCCTGGTGGTGATGCTTTGCAGCATCATCCTGGCTTGCACCAATCTCCCCAAGGAGATTGAAACCCGGGTCATACACACCATTGTCACCAAGCCGATCACGCGCCTGGAGTTGATCCTCGGCAAGGTGATCGGATTCGCGCGCGTGGCCCTGGCGATCATCCTGATCATGGGCCTGTTCACCTGGGGCTACATGCGGGTGACCGCCCATCAAAAGCGGCTGCAGATCGGCAACCGCCTCCAGGAAGGAGACGTCAGCGATACCGAGCGCAATCGGCTGGCCGGGTACGAACAAACCGGCCTGCTCACCGCCCGCAGTTTTTGGGCGCCTGACGAATTGGGCATGTACGGCGCTCCCCCCGATCCTCTTTCGCCCGTGCGCGTGATCAGCAACCAAGGCGACCAGGATCTGCTCGTCGGATATCCGGCAAACCGCGCCGTCCTCTTCGGACCGCCCATCGACAACCTCGAGGATTGGGCGCACCAGGGCATCGGTCAAAATGGCCTCGCCATCCGCGTCGTTCTCAACACCCGGCGCACGGGCCCGCCCGACGATCAGCCCCAGGCCCTCCAGCCGTTTGGCCCGGTATTCGGACAAGCCCCCCAACCGACGCGCCTCGTTCCGCCTCGAATCTCCATCGAGATTTTTGATGAGAACTTCAGCAGTCTCTTTACGCCCGACGCCCTGGTCGGCGGCTCCAGCGCCGGCGAATTGGTCGGGAACATCGTGCAGTATTTCAGGACGATGAAGCTCGATCCCGCCCATGGCGCCGGCTTCGTCCGCTTGAGCGAGCCGGTCCGCCTCCCCGACGGAACCACCGGCCAATATGCTTACGCCTGGCTTCCGCCGCAAACCGCCCTGGGCCTGTTTAACCATCCCGCCTTCCAGGTCCGCGTGCAGGGCGGCAGCGGCAACGTTGACTACCTCGTCGCTCCCCATCCCGTCGATTGCTTCATTCCCGACATCACGCCGGGCCGGATCGACATTGACGGTCCCCACGCCGTTAAGATCGAGCCTGCTCTGGGAAGCGGCAGCGCCGATGAATTGCTCGTCTTCCGCGGCCGGCTGGGGGTTCATCTGGATCAGGAAATGAGCGGCGGCAGCGACGCGCCTGGCGCCACCGCGATGTACAGCTTTCGCAACGCTCCGTTGCCCCTCGCCGGGGCCCCGATTCCCTTCCAGATCAACGTCCAGATTGAGCGCTCCAATTCCGACGTCGAGGCCGGGCATGAAGATCCGACCCTGCTGGACGTGCAAGTCCTCGATGAAGCGACCCGGAAGATCACTCGCCTGAAAAGTCCCCTGCCGGTCGAAAGCCGCCTGCCCGCTTTTTTCCGGGTCGATCCCGGCGCGATCACCAGCGGCAATTTCGACGTCACCCTCCATTGCCAAAACAGCGACGAGACCATCGGTCTTCTGCCCGATTCGCTCCAACTCGTCACCTCCCATGAGTATTTCGAGGTGAATTTGATCAAAAGCCTCTCGATCATCTGGATGATGAGCATCCTTCTGATCACTGTCGCGGTGCTGTGCAGCACGTTCGTGTCCTGGCCGATCGCGATCGTGCTGACCGTCCTGCTGCTCCTGGGCCATTGGGGAGTCGATCAACTCGCGGACGTTTCGGGGCCGGGCCTCGGCAGGCAAATCGTCAATGATTTCAAATTCACCGACGTTCCGCTTTCCCGCGTTTTCAGCACCGGCGTGGACACTCTTTCCAGCGTCCTGAATCATGTCGGCGATGCTTTGCCGGATACTTCCAAATTCGACGCCATCGAGGACATCGAGCAGGGCGTGAGCATTTCCGGCGATAAACTTCTGGAGGCGCTGAGGGTGTTGGCCGCTTTCGGCGTTCCCGCGATCGTCATCGCGTACGTTCTGCTTCGCAACAAGGAGGTCGCTCCATGAGCGTCCTTCAATCCCCCGAGCCCCAGGTCCGCCGAATCGCCGCCGGCCGCGTGATCGTTGTGGTGTTCATGGTCCTGGCCCTGGCGGCGAGCAGCTATATGCGCGATTGGGCCATCGACGACCATGAAGCCGTCCGCAGCAACGGACGCCTCCCCCGCCCCGCCGCTTCCACCGAATCTCCGCTCAGCTCCATGCCCAGCTTCGCCACCGCGCTTTTGCTGGGCGGGCTGCGCGGGCCGCTGGTCATGATCCTCTGGACCAGCAGCGAAACCCAAAAGCAGCAGCACGATCTCCAGGATTTTGACACCAAGGTCGAATGGATCCGGCTCCTTCAGCCCGAATTCGACACCGTTCACCTGTTTCAGATCTGGAACAAGGCCTACAACGTCTCCGTCCAGATGTCGAGCCTCCGCAATAAATACACCACGATTCTCGACGCCATCGACTACGGCCAGAAAGTTGAACGGGAGCGGCCCGACGACCTCAACATCATCACGGCGATCGCCGCGATCTATGGCGACAAGCTGGGAACCAGCGCGGAGCACGTTTATTACCGCAGCCGCATCCGCCGCGAATCGCAAACGCTCACCCGCGTCACCTTTCCCGCAACGCGCGCGGGCGACTTCCGCTGGCTCGCCGTCAAAGCCGGCTGGATCGAGGACCAATCGCCGATCTCCGCCGATGAGAAAACCCAAACCGATTCCGTCGTCCTGGAGCCCGTTTTCGCCAAGCAACTCGTCAAGGAATTCGTCGGCCCCGGCATCCGGTTCGTCGCCGAGACTCGCCGCGAATCTCAGCGCAGCGATCCCAGTTGGCGCCGGGTCCGCCTCGATCCCATGCTCGACGAGAATGGCTACATTCTGCCGGACCTGCTGATTCCGCGCTATCCGCGCCGCGCGATCTGCCCGCCTCCCAGCCCTGGTACGACGGTTCGACCCTGCAATTCCTGAGGCAATACGAGCCCTTCCCTTACGGCATTTCCACGCTCGCGCTGGCGTACAACGATTACAAGCGCGGCCAGCTCCTGCAACTGCTGTGGAATCAGCACCACATTCAGTCCGGCGACACGGTCATCGACGCGCGTCCCGCCCTCACGCTCAAGGATTGGGCCAAGGACGAATGGGAGCGCGGCCGCCGATTCGAATTGCGGATGTGGGGACTCGACGTTCCGCAAAGCGCCGATCCCATCGAGCTGGAAGCGCCCCACGGCCGGAGACGCCTTTGATAAACCCCCCGCCGACAAGACCGATTACGACGCCGCCCTCTACAGCTACGCCCTCTCGTCGCGTCTTTTCCACGACGCCCGAGTGGAGTTCCAGCAGCACATGGGGAGATACAGGGCCAACGCCGCGGTCTATTTCGTCCACGTTGACGACGCCATCAGCGGCGAGCAACTGATGCGGGCCGACCACGATTATCTCGCCGCCGCCGCCGCCGCCGGTTCAGAGCGCCGTCAGCTTCTCCAGTCCGCCGCCGTGGCGTATCAGAAAGCCCTGCTTCATTTTGCCGTCACCATCCTGAAGTATTACATCGACGAGCCGGTCGCGCTGGAGACATACCCCAAGGCACCCCGCACGGGGAAGCAATACAATCGAGCGACCATCGAATCGGCCGACCCCAGCACTTATTTGCCGACCCTGAACGCCGCGAAGCAGGCCATCGTCCGCCTTACCACCGACCCCGTGACCCACCAATACACGGCGGTGAGGGATGATTACCGCGACGACCGGGAAACATACCTGACGTACGTCGGCCGCTGCGCCACCCGGCTGCAGGTCCTGCAATCCGCCGGCGCAACCGCCCCCGCCCCCTGATCGGGCGACTTTTCAGCCCGGCTTCCGTATACTGTCCGTTAACGCCAAACTATTGACTGCACCTGTAATTGAGTAATTCCGGCATCCGGCCGATAAGAGGGATAAAACCGTGCGCCAACAGGGACTTTGAAGGGGTGGCTATAATCCATTACACTGGGGGCATCCGCCGCCCCGGAAGGCGCCGTTTGGCCCGCCGGCTTCGACCGCTGAAAGAACCATGACCATGCACGCAGTCAATGGAGCTGTTGAAATGTCTGTAGCCGATCAATTGGACCGGCGCCCCGCGGCGAAAAAGCCCGACGGTCGTTTGGAGCGCGAGCGGCTCCGCATGATGTTGCTCATTCGTCGTTTCGAGGAGCGAACCTATCAGGAGTACACCCGGCCGGGTCAGAAAATCGGCGGGTTCTGCCATCTCTACAGCGGCCAGGAGGCCATCGCCGTCGGGACCGCCGCCATCTTCGATTCTTCCAAGGATTATCTCGTCAACGGCTACCGCTGCCACGGCCACAGCCTCGCCCTGGGAATGTCCCCGCCGCGCTGCGATGGCCGAGTTGTTCGGAAAGGCCACCGGCTGCTCCAAGGGCAAGGGCGGCTCGATGCACCTCTTCCAGGCCTCCGTCGGAAACAACGGCGGACACGGAATCGTCGGCGGGCATCTCCCCCTGGCCGCGGGAATGGCCTTTGCCCAATGGTACAAAAAAACCGGCGGCGTCACCTTCTGCTTCATGGGCGATGGCGCCCTCAACCAGGGGACGTTCAACGAATCTCTCAATCTCGCCAGCCTCTATAAGCTCCCCTGCATCTACATCGTCGAAAACAACGGCATCGCCATGGGGACCCAGGTCGAACGGTCCAGCGCTGAAAAGGACCTCGTCCAGCGCGGCAGCGGATTCGCCATGCCTCACTACGCCGTGGACGGAAATGACGTCGATCTCGTCATCGCCGGTTTCTCCACCGCCAAGCAGCGCGCCAGCGCGGCGACGGTCCCGGCTTCATCGTCGCCAACACCTATCGCTTCCGCGGCCATTCCATGTCCGATCCGTTGAAATACCGCACCAAGGAAGAGGCCGATCTTGCCAAGCTCCGCGACCCCATCACCCTTTACACCGACCGCCTGAAAAACGCCGGCCTGATTGCCGATCAGCAGCTCGAGGAAATGGAGCAGGCGGTGACGGCGGAGGTGAACGAAGCCGTCGCCCAGGCCGACGCCGATCCCTTCCCCGCGCTCGAGGACCGATTCAACGACATCCTGGCCGAAAAATACCCGTACGAGCCGAGGTGATTGCAATGGCGGAACGCGAGCCGGAACAAATCCATTTTGAAGAGATGCGCCGATGCGGCAATGCAAACCCGTTTGTCCCCTTTGACATTGTGACCACAAGCGGCGATCGGTACGAAGTGCGCGACCGGTTTCAACTGGCGCTGGGAGCCAACGCGGTTGTGCTGGTGCTGCCCAGAACGGGTATTCAGATCGTGCGAAAAAACCAGATTGCCGCGCTCCACATTCACGAGCCCGCTTAAGTGCCCAATATCCGTTGAGGTCCAATGCCGCAGATTCAATTCCGAGAAGCCCTCCGAGCCGCGATGACCGAGGAAATGGAACGCGACGAAAACGTCTTCCTCATGGGCGAGGAAGTCGCTCAATATCACGGCGCTTACAAAGTCTCCGAGGGAATGCTCGAAAAATTCGGGCCCCGCCGAATCATTGACACGCCCATCAGCGAAGCCGGATTTGCCGGACTCGGCGTCGGCGCCGCCTGCTGCGGGCTGCGCCCGATCATCGAGTTCATGAGCTGGTCCTTCACCCTCGTCTGCCTCGATCAGATCGTCAACAACGCCGCCAACGTCCGTTACATGTCCGGCGGACAGTTCACGGTCCCCATCGTCTTCCGCGGCGGCAACGGCATCGCCCACCAACTCGGCGCCACCCACAGCCATCGCCTGGAATCCGTTTGCGCCCGAATCCCCGGCCTGGTCGTCGTCGCCCCCAGCACCCCCTACGACGCCAAGGGCTTGCTCAAATCCTCCATCCGTTGCAACGATCCCGTCATCTTTCTCGAATCCGAAAAAATGCTCGCCGAAAAAGGCGAGTGTCCCCGACGAGGAATATCTCATGCCCATCGGCAAGGCCAACGTCGAGCGGCCCGGCGCCGACGTTACCATCGTGAGTTACGGCCGGCCGCTCCAGCGCGTCGTCCGCCCGGCCGTGATCGCTTTGCAGCAGGAGCAAGGCATCGACGCCGAACTCATCGACGTGCGCACCCTTCGCCCGCTCGACGTGGACACCATCGCACAGTCCATCAAAAAAACCAACCGCTGCGTGATCGTCGATGAGGACTGGGGCTATTGCGGCATGGGATCGGGCATCCTTCTCAAGCTCCAGAAGCGTTGCTTCGACGATCTCGACGCGCCGATCGAGTACGTTCACTGCGACGAGATTCCCGTCCCCTTTTCTCATCCCCTCGAGGAAGCCATGATGCCCAGCGTCGATCGCATCGTCGCCGCCGTCAAGGAAGCCTGCTACAGGTAAAAACATGCCCGCCGAAATCACCATGCCCCAGCTCAGCGACACCATGACCGAAGGCGCCGTCGTCAAATGGCTGAAAAAAGAGGGCGACAAGATCGCCTCCGGCGAAAAAATCGCCGAGGTCGAGACCGACAAGGCGGTCATGGAGATGGAATCCTTCGACGCCGGCGTGGTCGCCGCCTTGGTCGCCCCCGAAGGCCAGAAGGTCTCCGTCGGCTCCCTCCTGGCGGTCATCGCCACCGGCTCGGAGAATCCGGCGGAAGTGAAAAAGAAGATCGGCTCGCGGACGCCCGCCGCCGCAACCCCGCCCGCCTCCCGCCGGGAAGTCGCCGCCTCGCGCAGGCCCGCCGCCGTCGCCTCAACATCCGGTTCCAGTTTTGTCAGGGCTAGCAGCGGCGAGGTTCGCGAAGCCGACGACGTTGTCGGCCACGGCGCCACGCGACAGCAGGCCGTTTCCGTTCCGCCGGTTCATCACCAGGACAACGGCGGCGAGCACCCCGCCGTCTCGCCGGTGGCCCGCCGAATCGCCGCGGAATTGAACGTCGATCTTCACGCACTCCGCGGCTCCGGGCCCGGCGGGCGAATCGTCAAGGAGGATGTCCTGGCCTTCCAGCCCCCCGCCGCTGTCACCGCGCCGGCCCGCACACAACCCGGCAATGGCCAGCCGCAGGTGATTCCCCTGACCAAGATGCGCGCCGCCATCGCCCGAAGCCTGCTCAGTTCCAAGCAGAATATCCCGCACTTTTACGAATCCATCGACGTGGACGTGGAAGACCTGGTGCAACTCCGCGCCGAGCTGAACGATCTTCTGGAGCCGGAAAAAATCCGCCTCAGCCTCGGCGATTTTCTCGCCAAGGGGACCGCCGCCGCCCTGCTCCGACATCCCGCCCTCAACGCCACCTTTAGCGGCACCGAGATCACCCGCTACGCCGACGTTCATCTCGGCATGGCGGTTGCCATTCCCGACGGCCTGATCGTTCCCGTGCTGCGAAACGTTCACCTCATGGGCCTGAAGGAAATCCGCCAACGAAGCCTGGACCTGCTCGATCGCGCCCGCGCCCAGCGCCTCACCCAGGACGAATTGACGGGCGGAACATTCACCGTCACCAATCTCGGCACATTCGGCATCCGCGAATTCTCCGCGATCATCAATCCTCCGCAGGTGGGCATCCTCGCCATCGCAGCGGCCGAAAAACGCCCCGTCGTTCACAACGATCAGATCGTCGCCCGCACGATGATGACGCTGACGCTGTCAGCCGACCACCGCGTGGTCGATGGCTCCACCGCCGCCGAATTCCTAAAAACCCTAAAAACCCTGCTAGAACAGCCCGGCATGATGCTGGTCTGACTCACCCCCATCAGCTTTTCCCCTCTCCCCTGTAATCAGGGGAGAGGGCTAGGGTGAGGGGCGATCCGATCGGCAGAAATGCCCCTCACCCGAACCCTCTCCCCATGAGTACATGGGGCGAGGGCGAACATGCGATTGCCCTAGCCTCATCGGAAGGTGCGCCGAATAAATCTTGCAAATTTTCGCCCGGCAGGGGTATCATCCGGCGGCGGTTGTGTTTTATCCCTCATCCAAGGAGCCCACCATGCTTCAGCGCGTTTTCATCACCACCCTCTCGCTTTTAGCCTTTTCAGCCCTCGCCGTTCACGCCGATCCCAAGGACGACATTCAGGCGGCGATTCAGAAGCTGGCCGACGGCGGCAACTATAGTTGGACCCGAACGGTCGAAGGCGGCTTCGCACGCGGGCCGCAGGATGGCAAAACTCAAAAAGACGGCCTCACCTGGCTCTCGATTCAGATGCGCGACAACTCGTATGAGGCCCTGGTCAAGGGAGACAAAGCGGCGATCAAAACCGACGACGGCTGGAAATCCAAGGCCGACCTGACCGCCGCCACCGCCAACGATGATACCGAAGGCCCGCCGTCTCCGGAGCGGATGCTTCTGTTCATGGTGCAGAACATCAAGACCCCCGCCGATCTGGCCAATGGACCTTGCCAGCAAGCTCGATAACATTCAAAAAACCGACGATGGCTACAGCGCCGATCTGACCCCGGACGCCGCCAAGGAGCAGTTGATGTTCCGCCCCCGCCGGCCCACGACCTCCCCCGACGCCAACGCCCCGACGGTTGAGGTCAAGGACGCCAAGGCTTCGATCAAGCTCTCGATCAAAGATGGCGACCTGACGAAGTTCGAATTACACGTGACCGGCACGCGCACCTTCAACGGCGAGGATCGCGACGTGGACCAGACGACAACCACCGAGATCAAGGACGTCGGCACGACCACGATCGACGTCCCCGCCGACGCCAAGGCCAAGCTGGGGGCGTAGCGATTTGATCCGGCGAAAAGAAACTTTGAAGCGGACAACGCCCCGGAATTACGAGTGAGTCATTTTGATTTCAAAGAGCCGGGGCGTGCCGCCCCGGTCCGGGCCGACACGGCCCGGCTCTCCCAGAAAATTCAACATGACCCACCACCCCGGATATACATCCCCGGGGCCTTTTTATTCTGGAACTAACCTGCTCTCTTCACCCGAGTTAACAGTTCAAAATCATGCGAAGTTATCTTGTGAGTGGCCTGTACGAACCACGCCCACGCCTGTCCTGGATTCCGCAGTTTGAACGCGTCGAGTTGTGGCCTCAGTTTGGCGTCAATGGCAACCGGCTTGTTCAGATACAAATTCACATCCTTCAGCGAGCATATCCACGGGTAATCTTCAGAAGTCGAGCCGTCGGGTCGCGGCTTTTTTTTCGGAGGTGACGAGAGCGTCGCATGGGCAACAACCCCTTTTGTCGTCGCGTAGAAGCCGATGCGGTCGCCCGCTTTCATGTGCCTTCGTCCCGCAGCGCGTTCACCAAAGGCGTAGTAATGATCTTTGTTCACTAACCGCGAGATACATTCCTCGGCCGTCTCCTCGTCCGATGACTTTACTGGGGTAAGCCAAAAAGCTGCCTCGCTCGTGTCAAGGTCTTCATGAACGCCCCTTCCCGAAACCGGTTGCACGTTGCCAGCCTGGGATATTCCAATCGCCTCCGCCTCTGGAACTCCTGGTTCGTCTTGAGGTTCGGCGACCAGACCGGCGATGAGGTCAACGATCGGGTCAATTCTTGGGCCAGACGGACGCAAAACCTCGAGAATGGCCTGATGGGTCACGTCATATTTGCTCATTAGCTCTGCCAAAGAGAGCAGAGAATCCACAGAGATGACACGAAGCCGGTCGGTTCGCCTCTCGGCAATGATCGCATTTTCGAGTTGCTTGAGTTCAGCGTCAGGACGGCCGACGATATACAGCCCTAGAGCCTTGTCCCAGTTAGCAATTTTCCTGTCAGAAATCAAAGCATCGATGTATCCCGTCAATGTTGCCGTCTTGATCGTATACGCATCCGTTGTCTTGGTCTCCGTAACGATATGGAAATCCTTAGGCGACTTCCAATAACCATCGAATCCAATCTGCCCTTGGACGCCGTGATAGCGGCCGAATTCCACGTCGAATCCAAGTGATATCCCGATGTAGTTAACCAGATCTTGAAGACGCGGTTGTACTCGGTGCCAGAGGTCGTAAGACATTCCTGAATGTAGTCTCGGAGTTGACCGATCTCCTTGGCGTTGTCCTTTAGGAAGAGGCGGAAGCGCTCTCGGGGAGTGCGGTCCCCGGGCGCATCATTAAGGTCGCCGACAAGGGCGAGAATCTGGCTTAGGGTCATATCCATCATTTGTCGCCTCCGTAGGAAGTGATGCTACAGCTTTCCTTCCACACGGCCAAATTCGGGTAACTGTTTACCGTGCCGCCGCCGGGTCATGAACTGTCCAGCGGCAGCAATTCGGTCAGTAACGCCGTCTCTTTCCCGGACCATTCCGCTTTCAGCAGCGTTTTGATCGAATCCAACACATCCTTGCCCTGCTGCTCGGCCGTGCGCATCACGCTGGCCAGGATCGCCCAGGCTTTGGCCCCGGCTTGGCTGCGGCTGCCGCCGGTGATCTTTCGAACAAACGGGACAGCCGCCCATTTCATCGGTGAGATCTGTAACTGCTCACCGGGCTCGAATCGGCCGCACAAACACGACGATGAATCATCTTCGCCTTCGTCACCGAGCGCCTCGACATCCAAATGCGGCCGGAAACCACGTGGTTTAATGCGATGACGGTAAACAGTTACCGAAATCCTCTGCGTCTTGCTCCGCGTCTCGGCGTCTCCCGCGTACTCGCGGGCGGTGAATCCGGAATCCTCCCGCTCTAACGGACTTCGACGCTCCCAAAAAATATTTCCAAAAAAACGTCGGATTTTTTCAAAACACGTCCAATTCTTTCACCTCCTGGACACTCTAATAGAGGGACCAACATTTTTTCATCACGGTTCGATCTGAAATCCGCCTGGAGAAAGAGTCTCACGCAGAGGCGCAAAGGCGCAGAGTCTGACCTTTGCTGCCTCTGCGCCTTTGCGTGAGACTGCTTCCTCGAGTCTTTTGCCAAGCCACATTGATAGCTTGGACCCGGTGGATGTCCCACCACCCGAAAATATTTGTGGGACATTTGAGAAGAGGTGGGACATCGAACTTTCCCCGCCTTGCCCGGCAATGGGCTTCTCCGCGTCTCGGCGTCTCCGCGCGCCAATTTCTCTTGGTATTTCTTCGCGGCTGTCTTCGCGCCCTTCGCGGCTTCGCGGTCGTATTCCTCGTTCCAGGTACATGCGACATTACGTCATCTTGACGGGTGACGAAGCCCGGGAGATAGTTCCCGCGGAAGTGAGCCATGAATGGTTTAAACGTCGGTTTCCTTTGCCGAATTCAATTCGCCCTGACCGCCGGGTTCCATTTCCTGTTTCCTCCAATCACCATTGGATTGGCCTGGCTCCTGGTGATCGTGGAATGGCGGGCGTGGAAACGCCATGACGCCGTGGCCGACGCGGCCGGACGGTTCTTCGGAAAACTGCTCGGCCTGACCTTCGCGGTCGGCGTGGCCACCGGCATTCCAATGGAGTTCCAATTCGGAACCAATTGGGCCCGGTATTCCAAATTCGTCGGCGATATTTTCGGCGCTCCCCTGGCCGCCGAGGGCGTCTTCGCCTTCTTCCTGGAAAGCGGCTTCCTCGGCCTCTACCTCTTCGGCCGAAATCGCGTCGCCAAGAAATGGCATTTCTTCGCCATCTGCATGGTTGCGTTCGGGGCGATGATCTCGGCGTTCTGGATTCTGGCCGCCAATTCCTGGATGCAAACCCCGGCCGGATACGTCCTCCGCGACGGCCGGGCGGAATTGACCAGCTTTTACCAGGCGATTTGCAATCCCTCGATGTGGCCGCGGTTCCTGCACACGATGCTCGCGGCGTTCGTGGCGGGTTCGTTCTTCATGGCCGGGATTTCCGCCGCCGTGCTGCTGCGAGACCGCCCCAATGTCGTGGCGCGATACACGTTGAAACTGGCCGTGATCTGCGGCCTGGTCGTCAGCATTCTGGAGGTCTTTCCGTCCGGACACCTGCACGCCCGGGAGGTGGCTCGCGAGCAGCCTGAAAAGTTCGCGGCCATCGAAGGACTCTACAGCAGCCAATCTTCGGCTCCGATGGTGATGTTCGCCATTCCCTTCACGCCGCCGCCGACCCTCAAGGCAAAGGTTGAAGTGCCCGGCCTCCTGAGCTGGCTGGCCTTCGGCAACATGCACAGGAGAATCCAGGGGATCAACGAATTTCCAGCCGATGGAATTCCCCCGCTGTGGATGACGTTCGTCTCCTTCCACAACATGGTCGTGCTGGGGATGTATTTCATCTTCGCGATGGCGTTGGCGGCGCTGCGCCTCCGGCAGGGGAAGCTCTTTGAAGGCACGAAATTTCTCAAGCTGCTGGTGATTTCGATTCCCCTCCCGCTGGCCGCGTGCGAATTGGGTTGGATGGCCGCCGAGGTTGGACGCCAGCCCTGGGCCGTGTATCACGTGCTGCGAACCGCCGATGCGTTTTCCAGCAATCTGTCGGCCGGCGTCGTCCTCGCGTCGATCCTGCTTTTCTCCGTGATCTACATCCTACTGTTGGTTCTCTATCTCTACCTGCTGCGGGCGAAGGTGATCCACGGCCCGGATGCGGTCGCCCTACAGGAATTACCGGTATGACGCTCAACGCGATCTGGTTCATTCTCATCTTTGTCCTGCTCGGGGGATACGCCGTGCTGGATGGATTTGACCTGGGCGCCGGCGTGCTGGTTCTTTTCAGCCGCGATGAAAGCCAGCGCCGCCATTTCATCAACGCCATCGCCCCGGTCTGGGACGGCAACGAAGTCTGGCTGCTGACCGGCGGCGGCGCGCTCTTCGCCGCGTTTCCCCCGGTCTATGCCACCGTATTCAGCGGATTCTACCTGGCCCTGATGCTCGTGCTGGTTTGCCTGATCTTCCGCGCCGTGTCCATGGAATTCCGCGGCAAAGTCGATAGCGCCGCCTGGCGCCGCGTCTGGGACACCGCCTTCGGAATCAGCAGTCTCCTCGTCACCGTTCTCTTCGGCGTCGCCCTCGGCAACGTCCTCCGCGGCGTGCCGATTGCCGACGACGGCTCCTATGGCGGTTCTTTCTTCGATCTTCTAAACCCCTTCGCCCTGATCGTCGGATTGCTCACCCTGGCGGCCTGCACCATGCACGGAGCGATTTATCTCAGCGGCAAAAACGAGCCGTCGAAAATTCGCCTGACCCGGATCGGCCAAATCGGCTGGGCCGCAACCCTCGTCCTCTTCGTAGCCGCAACGGCTACGGCGATAGGGACGGCCCCATCGCTCCTTTCGCCGCCAGGATTCAATCCATTCGCCTTGCTCGTCGCGGTTCTCCTCATCGCGGCTGCGGTGACGGTTCCGCTGGCTCTGCGTCGGCGTCAAGCCACAATAGCCTTCGTCGCCTCCTCGGTGATGATCGCCGCGATGATGGCCCTTGCGGCCATCGGTCTCTTCCCCCGGCTCCTGCCGGCAACCAACGATCCGAGCCGCACGCTGACCATTTACAACAGTTCATCCAGCCACCTGACGCTGCTGACGATGCTCATCATCGCGTTGGCCGGCATGCCGTTGGTGATCGCCTACACCGCCGTGATCCACCACGTTTTCCGCGGCAAGGTCGTCATCACGCCGGATAGTTATTAATGAATCCCCTGATTCGCCGCGATTTCAGCGGGGGCGCCCGGTTCGGCAGTCACCGGATTCTCCTCCGGCCGACGCTCGGCCATCGCCTCCGCCCAGGCCTCTTCCGCCAGGCGCTTGGTCGCAAGGCATTGCTCCCATCCCCCCGCCGCCGGATCGCAACAGAAGGGCAATACTTCGCCCGGCCGCGCTTTATTCAGCCACTCCCCCATCCCAAACGTCCACAGTTTTTTGATCTCCTGAATCATCTCGCCCGAACCCGCTTCGCCGATGCCCAAGGCGGCGTGCCAACTTCCGCAGCGCCTGGCGATTTGGCGGAAATGATCCCAGACCTCCTCGCTCCAGTGCGCGGCCAGTTCGCAGGCGGCGATGTACGAACTGAAATCGCCGCTGAAGCGAACCTTCTTGAACCGCTTGACCACCTTGACGGTTCGCCGAAGGTCATGCGTCGCGCTTCCGCCGCGGGTCTCGATGAACAGCGGCAATCCCGCATCGTTCACGAGTTCGTACATCTCCTGCAAAGTCTCGGCGATGTCCGGCGAAGCCTTCAGCGATCCGGTCACGCGCACGGACAAATAATCGGCGCGCATCCGATGCGCCAATTCCAGCGGGGTCAGAAGATCGTCCGCTTCCCCCGCCACGGCCGCGTAGCCGACCGCCAGCCCGCGGTCCAGCAGCATCGCCGCCAACTCGCCGGCATCCTGCTCGCCCTGGCAATGGGCTTCAAATCCCCCAAATCCCGCCGACGCGATCCGGTCCAGAAACGCGGCAATAGACCCCGCTTCGCCGGGACCCAAAGCCAGCATCCCCGCCGTGGACTGCTCCGGGCGCAAGCGCGGCTGATTGGACGAGCCATCGTTCACAACATTGCGAAAGCCCATGGCCTACTCCGGTTGACCCTTGGCAAAATCATACACCCAGGACTGAATCGCCGGCATCCATTCCAGCAATTCCTCCGGCTTGAAAAACAATCCCAATTCCCGCTGGGCGCTTTCCACGGAATCCGAGCCATGGATCAGGTTGAACGAATTGCTGACGCCGAAATCGCCGCGGATCGTGCCCGGCTCGGCCTTGGAGCCGAAAGTCGCGCCCATCATCTTGCGCGAAATCGCAACGGCATCCTTGCCCGCCAGTGCGATCACGACCACCGGCGAACTGGTCATGAATTTGACCAAGCCGTCGTAAAACGGCTTGCCCTTGTGCGGCGCATAATGCGTCTCCGCCAGGGCCTGGCTGATCTTCATGAATTTTGCGCCGACGATTTGCAGGCCTTTTTTTTCGAATCGGTCGATGATCTGCCCGCAGAGCCCGCGTTGGACGGCGTCGGGCTTGAGAATAATAAGCGTTCGTTCCACATCGGCTCCAAACGTGCCCGGAGTTTTCCCGTGGACCTTTTATATCCGAGACCACAAACAAATGAAACCCGGCGACCGATTCTGCCACGGTGTAATGCTGCAACGCGGGTGCTGGAAATATGCGCCCAGACCATCGACAATGCCCGCTATAATCCCAGGTCGCTCTGGTCGAACACTTTTTCTGGAGAACTCCGCACATGAATTACCGCAAGCTCGGAGATACGGACGTGAAGGTTTCGGAAGTCAGCTTTGGCTGCTGGACGATGGGGGGATTGAATTGGGTCGATGGCTCGCCGAACGGGTGGGCTAATGTGAATGAAGACGAGGTCACGGCTGGCATCAAGGCTGGGCTGGATGCCGGCGTGAACCATTGGGACAACGCTGATGTTTACGGCAACGGGCGGGCTGAACGCATGCTGGCGCGGGTCTTCGATCGGCTGGGCGTCGATTCTAAACGCCAGATCATCGCCTCCAAAATCGGCTGGTTCCCCGGCACGGCCGAGCACGCATACGATCCGCTTCACATTCGTCACCAGTGCGAGCAGTCGCTGAAGAACCTCAAGCGCGATTACATCGACATCTATTATCTGCATCACGGCGATTTCGGCCCGAACGCGAAATATCTTCCCGGAGCGGCCGACGCGCTGGACCGATTGCAGAAGGAAGGCAAGATTCGCGTCAAAGGACAGAGCACTACAGCGACGCGGACTTCGAGCGGGCCGTTCCGGTGGTCAAGCCCGTCGTTCTGCAAAGCTGGGCCCATGCGATGGACGATCAATTCGTCCGGCCTGGGGCTCGGGTGCAAAAACTGATGGATCAATATCATCTCACGTTCGTCGCCTTCTCGCCGCTGGCTCAGGGGTTGCTTCTCGACAAATTCGATCCGGCGAAGCCGCCGCAGTTTGAGCCGGGAGATCACCGCAAGGACAGCAAGAAATTCCAGGCCGAGGAATTGCTCAAGCTCAAGCCCAAACTTCAGAAGCTCAAGGGGCGCTTTGGGCAGACGACCGAAGACCTGGCGGCGATGGCGCTGAATTATATTCTGGCGATGCCGCGGGTGAGTTGCGTCATTCCCGGCTTCCGCAACGAGCGGCAGGCGAGGTGTAATCTCGCCGGCGTGGGAAGGAAAATGACTCCGGATGACATAAAGTTCATCCGCGATGCGCTGGCGTGAATCGCGCAGACGCCCTTATTTCACAGTCTGATTTAACCGCGGAGTGCGCGGAGATCGCAGAGACACACGCGGAGAAGAAACATAAAGACGAATTTTCCTCGGCTTCCCTCAGCGATCTCTGCGTGCTCTGCGGTTAAATATCAGGTTGAAAGGGAGAGGGGGATGCGAATTGCTTCGGCTATTATTGCACTACTGATGGCGTTGGCTGGTCGAAGTTCGGGGGATGAGAACATCGCCTTGCATCGGGCGGTTTACCAATCCAGCGCTCGCAATTATGACGACACCGGCCATCTGACGACCGATGGCAGCATGCTGACGCAATGGTGCAGCCAGCCGGGCGATCCGCAGTGGATTTACGTCGATTTGGGGCAAACCTGTCCGATCACCCGAATCCGAATCGAATGGAGCGATGAATTCGCCAAAGCATACAAGCTGCAAATTTCCACGGACCCGACTCAAACCTGGACGGATGTCTATTCCACCACCGATGGAAAGGGGGGAGTCGAAGAGGCCTCATTCTCCGTAGTACAAGCGCGCTATGTCCGGCTGTATGTGCTGCAAAGCGCCTCGCCCCAAGGCTGCGGCGTCGGCGAGTTGGAAGTCTATGGCCGGCGCAAATCCGCCCGTGCCCAAAGCGATTCCCAATCCATCTCCCGACGGCACGCTGCAACTCGGCGGCAACTGGAAACTGCAAAACAGCCTGTTCCTTTCCGCTGCGCCCGAGCAGATCGCGAGCCCGGCGTTTGACGACAGCGATTGGATCGAAGCCACGGTGCCGGGGACGGTCCTGGCCAGCTATGTGGGCATCGGGGCCGTTCCCGATCCGTTTTATGCCGATCAGAGATTTCAGATTTCCGACGGCTTTTTCACCGATCACGATTTCTGGTATCGCAATTCATTCATCGTGCCCGACAGTTTTGCCGGCAAGAGAATCTGGCTCAACTTCGACGGCATCAACTGGAAGGCCGAAGTTTTCTGCAATGGACAACACGTCGGTCGCATTGATGGGGCATTCATCCGCGGGCGGTTCGACATCACCGCGTTGGTCCAGCCCGGGAAAGCCAATTGCCTGGCCGTCCTGATCCACAAAGTCGCCCATCCCGGCACGATGCACACCAAATCGCTGAAGCGTTGGGATCCCAACGGCGGCGCGCTCGGCGCCGACAGCCCGACTTTCCTGGCCAGCGTGGGGTGGAACTGGATTCCCACGATTCCGGGGCGGGAAATCGGCATCTGGAACAAGGTTTACCTCAGCACAACCGGCGACGTGTCGCTGGCCGATCCGTTTGTCGCCACCGATCTTCCGCTGCCGGACACGTCGCGGGCCGATCTGACGATCCGCGTCGATGTCCAAAATCATTCGCCCCAGCCCAGGCGGGGATTGCTCCGCGGCTCGATCGGCGATCTTCAATTTGCCCTGCCGGTCAGCCTCGATGCGCTGGCGAGCAGACAAATCGTCCAGTCGCTCTCGATCGACCGTCCCCGGCTCTGGTGGCCCAATGGTTCAGGCGAGCAAGCCATGTATCGGCTGAATCTGCAATTTGAGATTTCCGGCAAGATCAGCGACAGCAAACAAATCGGCTTCGGCATCCGCAAGTTCACTTACGAGATTCACAACAACGTTCTCTTCATTTACGTCAACGGGCATCGCCTGCTGATCCGCGGCGGCAATTGGGGCATGCCCGAAGGCCTGCTGCGATGCGATTCTCAAGGCTACGATAATCGCGTCCGTCTCCACCGGGACATGAACTTCAACATGATCCGCAACTGGGTGGGCATGACCGGCAATGACGAGTTTTACGATGCTTGCGACAAATACGGCGTCCTGATCTGGGACGATTTTTGGCTTGCCAATCCCTCGGACGGCCCCGATCCGACCGATCACGAAATGTTCATCGCCAACGCGCGGGACAAAGTGCACGGATCAGAAACCATCCATCCCTGGCGCTGTACTGCGGCCGAAACGAGGGACAGCCGCCCAAAGACCTCGATCAGGCGATGCGCCGGGCGACCGAAGAACTGGATGGCACTCGCTACTATCTTTCAAATTCAGCCGCGGGAATAGTGACGGGCCACGGCCCATACGAAATGCAGGCTCCCGAGTGGTACTTCGCCAATCGAGGGGCCACGCTGCACAGCGAGCTTGGGATCGTGGCCGTGCCGCCGGTTGAAAGCCTGCGCGCCATGTTGCCGCCGGAGAAACTCTGGCCGATCAACGATCTGTGGGGCCTGCACGATTTGAGCCAGGCCCGCGGCCCAGCGTATGTCGCGCAGCTCGAGCAGTATTACGGCCCTTGTGAGAACATCGAAGACTTCTGCCGCAAAGCGCAAATGCTCAACATGGAATGCGCCAAGGCCATGCTCGAAGCATGGCAGAGCAAACAAGGCGGCGGCTGCCTGATTTGGATGACCCAGTCGGCGTGGCCCTCGCTGATCTGCCAGGCTTACGACTATTCGTTTGAACCGACCGCCGCCTATTTTGGTCTAAAGAAAGCCTCGGAGCCGATTCACGTCCTCTGGGACAGCCATGCCAACCAGATCAAGGTGGCGAACGACACGATCCGCAACCTTCACAACGTAACCGCCGAGGCTGAGATCTACGATTTTGCGGGCAAACGCCGATGGCAGCGCTCGGTGGCGATCGACGTTCCAGCGGCGAGTGCCCAAGTTTGTTTCCCGCTGGCGCTGCCGGCGGACCTCACTGCAACTTATTTCATCAAGCTAAAACTCACCGGCGGCACATTGCTCTCGGACAACTTCTACTGGGCGAGCCAAAAAGATCACGACTATTCCAGCCTGGACAGTCTGCCCAAGGTTGCTCTTTCCGCCTTCGCCCGCCAGGTCATTGCCGGAAATGAATGTGCTGTGCTGGCGACGGTTGCAAATCCATCGGCCACGGTCGTCCCAATGGTCCGCCTGAAACTGACCGGCGCAGTCCGGCCATCGAGTGTTGCCGGCGTTCTACGAGGACAACTATTTCAGCCTGTTGCCGGGCGAGAGCAAATCCGTGCGCATCGAAGTTGATGTGTTGCAGCTTCAAAACGAGAATCCAAAGCTGCTTTGCGAGGGCTGGAACGTAGTGCCGTCGGAGATTGTTCTGCGATGAATGAGCTGAAAATGGATGGCAACTGTGGCTCTTGCGTTTCAGCGTAAACTTCCCCTCGCCCCATGTACTCATGGGGAGAGGGTTAGGGTGAGGGGCGATATTTGAGCGTCGAAAATTGCCCCTCACCCTATCCCTCTCCCCGGCGTACCGGGGAGAGGGGAAAAGAGCGAGGGATTTCTCCGCATGTTTGTCGATGACACGATCGTGGCGATCAGTTCGGCCGCGGGACGAGCCGCGAGGATGGTGCTGCGCGTCAGCGGGCCGCAATCGCGTGGGATCGCCGGGGGAATCGGCGTCGAAACGGCCGAGGCGCCGGGCGCGACGAGAAGCACATTGCGGTTCGCGGGGTTGTCGTGTCCGGCTTGGACGTATTGGTTTTTGGGGCCGCGTAGTTATACGGGGCAGGATTTGGTCGAGTTGCACGTTCCGGGGAATCCGCTGCTGGCGCGGATGCTGCTGGATTGGATCGTGAGGCTGGGGGTGCGCCTCGCGGAGCCGGGGGAATTCACCGCCCGCGCGTATTTCAACGGGAAGCTGGATCTGGCGCAGGCGGAAGGCGTGGCGGCCGCGATATCGGCCCAGAACCGCCAGCATTTGGCCGCGGCCCGGCAACTCATGGCGGGGGAACTGGCGGTTCGGCTGCGCCCGGCGATGGACCTGCTCGCGGAATCGCTGGCCCTCGTGGAAGCGGAGATCGATTTCTCGGAGGAGGGAATTCAATTTCTCTCGCCGGCGGAGGCGAACAAGCGGATCGATGAAATCTCGGCCCGGCTCGAATCGCTCATCGCCGAAAGCGGGCGCTTCGAGAAGCTGGCGCACGAGCCGACGGTTGTGCTGGCCGGGCGGCCGAACGCGGGGAAAAGCACGCTGACCAATGTGTTGGCCGGGCGCAGCCGGTCGGTGGTGTCGCCCCGGCCGGGAACCACGCGCGATGCGCTTTCGGTCGAGATCGCGCTGTGCGCGGGGTTGTTCGGCTGGTGGACGTGGCGGGGATCGGGGATCCCGGCGACGTAGCGCACTCACCGGCCGAACGCGACGTTGACAAGCAGATGCGCCAGACGGCTCATCGTGCCCTTGAACAGGCGGATGTGCTGGTGCTGGTGCGCGACGCGACGGACGACCGGCCGGAAGCGGCGCTGCCGCGACCTCCCGATGTGCGCGTCGCATCCAAGGCCGATCTGCTCGAGCAAATGCCGGCCCGCTCAGAGACGATTCCAATCAGCGCTGTCACGGGCTTGGGCATGGATTCGCTGCGTGAGGCGCTGGATCGAGCGGCGTTCGGATCGGACGCTCCGGGCGCGAGCCTGGTGCTGACGAGCCGGCATTTGCAGTGCCTGGCGGACGCGATGGCCGAGCTGGCTCGGCGCGGGATGTGGGAAAAGAGCCGGAGTTATTGGCGGCGGAATTACGCGGGGCCTTGGATGCGCTGGGGCAAATCCTGGGACTGGTCACGCCGGACGATATTCTGGGGAAAATCTTTTCGAGATTCTGTGTTGGGAAATAAGAAGCGAACTGGATCATTTGTCACTTGTCATTTGCAATAATGAAATCCGCGATCTTCTCGGTGTAACCAATGACAAATGACAAATGACCAATGAGTCTCCACCCCCAGAGGGGGTGGTATCAGGAAGGCCCCTCAAAGGGGCCGAAGGAACGTGATCCAAGTTTTGTCGCCATGTTTCGTTTCTTTCCCCTCGCCCCGGTACTCCGGGGAGAGGGTTAGGGTGAGGGGCTGTGTTCGACTTTCGAAAATCGCCCCTCACCCTAACCCTCTCCCCATGAGTACATGGGGCGAGGGGAAAAATTGCTGGAACGGCAGAGCCACACAGGGTCGCACGGCCAGAGGCCGTGGTTTCAACCTTTAGTGACCAATGACAACCCCCAACCTTGCAGCCGGGCGCGGGTCATGTCAACATAGAATCAACCATTCGGGAGGCTTCATGCGATTTGCTTTCACTTTCGTTTTGGCTGTCCTGGTCGCGCCGGCAGTCACGCTGGCACAAGCGCTGGCGGATCGTCTGCCGGGGGATGCGGAGATTTACGTCGGCTGGAGCGGAGCGGATTCGATCGGGCCGGGTTACGACCAGTCGCATCTGAAAGCGATCCTGGCCGCATCGCAACTCGGGGCGTTTTTTCGGGATTCGATTCCGCATCTGATTGCCGTCATCGGCGAGAAAGATGCGGAATCCGGCCAGCAGGTTCGTCAGGTGCAGGGAATCGTCGCGGCGGTGGCGGTCCATCCATCGGCTTTTTACTTCGGCGGGCTGGTTCCGGGGGCGCCGCTGCCGAAGATGGCTTTGATTTGCGACGCCGGCGTCTATGCGCCGACAATCGTGGACCAGGTCAACCAATTGCTTCAGCAGGCGCCGGGCAACCCGTTCACTTGCCGGGCGATTGGAACGCTGGTGGTGCTGAGCGATTTCACGTTTCCGGACCAGATCGATAATCCGCTGTCGAAGAACACCGAATTCCAGGCGGCAATGGGGAACCTCGGCAAAGACCCGCGCTTGCGCTTTACGTCAACGCGACGGGTGTGATGAACACGATCAATGACGCGGTTCAAATCTACGGCCCGCCGCCGGCGCGACAGACCTGGCTTCAGGCGCGAAACGCGCTCGGTCTGTCCGGGCTGAAAACAATCGCCGCCACCGCGGGACTTGATGGAAAGGATTGGGCGGTGAAGGCGGATGTGCTCGCGCCGGCGCCGCGGCGTGGTTTGCTGGCGATGGGGGAAGCCGATCCGCTGGCGCCGGAGCTGCTCAAGCTCATTCCCGCATCGGCAACCATTGCCGGAGCGTTTTCCGCCGATTTCGAGAAGTCGTTCACCGGGGTTCAGCGGATCTTCGAGCAGTTCGCGCCCCAACCGGCGCAGTTTCGCCAGGCCGTGGGGCAAGCGAACCAGATTTTGGGCATTGACATCGACAAGGATTTTCTCGCGGCCATGGGGCCGCAGTGGGGGTATTACATCGATCCCCAGATCGCCGGGGACGGAATTCTGGGCACGACGATCGTCAATCGGCCGCGCGATCCCGTTCAATTGGAGAAGTCGCTCGGCGTCCTGGAGACGGTGCTGAACGGCCTGATTCAACAGGGGCTGCAGAACAGCAATCCGAAATTGACCGTGCAATTCCGGCAGGAGACGATCGAGGGCACGAACGTTCATTTCCTGGCGATTCCGCTCGTGTCGCCATCGTGGGCGATCAAGGATGGAACGCTGTACGTCGGGTGTTACCCGCAGGTGGTGGTCTCGGCGATGGATCGGCCGGCGGATGCCAAGTCGATTCAGGACAATCCGGATTTCCAAGCCGCGATTCAAAAATTAAATGCTCCGCAGGGGCTGTGCAGCGTCGGGTACATGGATTTGCCGAAAACGCTGGGGGATAGCTATCGAACGTCTCTGGTGCTGAGCCGGATCTGTTTTGGGATTTGCGATCTGTTCGGGGCGGAGTCGGAGCCGATGATCCTGCCGCCGATGAGCAAGATTCAGGCGGAAATGGAGCCGGCGGCGTCGGTGGGATGGAGCGATGGTGCGGGATTCCATTTCCGGGCGATTGAGCCGTTCCCCGGGGCCTGCGCGCTGGGTTCGGCGCAAAGCGTTGGCAGCGTCGGCGTGGGACAATCGGCGCTGATGATGAGCATCCTTCTCCCGAGCCTGAACCGTGCCCGGGAGACGGCCAACCGCGTCAAATGCGCCAGCAATCTTCGCCAGATTGGACAGGCGATTTTGCTTTACAGCGATGACAATCACGGCCAATATCCGCCCGATTTGGGCACGCTGATCAAGACGGAGGACATTACCGCCAGCGTGTTCGTCTGCCCGGATACGAATACTCGGCCGCCGCCGGGGATGACGCCGGACCAGGCGGCGGATTGGGTGAACCACAATTCCGATTACGTTTACGTCGGCGCGGGCCTGAAACAGGGGGCCGATCCGAGCACCGTCGTCTGTTACGAAAAGGATAACAATCACCACGGCGGCGGGATGAATATGCTGTTCGGCGACGGGCACGTGGAATTCTTGAAACTGCCGGCGGCCCATCAGTTGATCGAGAAAAGCAAAGGCACTGCCGGCCAGGGGCTCTGAGTTGCGCCGTCCGCTATACTTCGGGTGATGTTCGGCTCACATCTTCCCATCGCCGGCGGGCTTCATCTGGCGCTTCTTGAAGCCGAGCGGCTGAATTGCCAATCGGTCCAAATATTTACCAAGAACCAGCAGCAGTGGAAGTGCAAGCCGCTGACGGCCGAGGCGATCGAGCAGTGGAAAAGCCATTGCAAACGGCTGGGGTTTCGCCGCACCGTCAGTCATGACAGCTATCTGATCAATCTGGCTTCGCCGGATGATCGGCTCTGGAATGCCAGCATCGATCTGTTTATCGAGGAGCTTTCGCGGTGCGCGCTGCTGCGGATTCCGTACCTGGTGACACATCCCGGAGCGCACGTGGGATCGGGAGAAGACGCGGGCCTGAAGCGCGTCGCGGCCGCCCTGGATCGGGCTTATGCGGCTGCTGGCGACGGGGATGTCATCACGTGCCTGGAAATCACGGCCGGGCAGGGGAGTTCGCTGGGATACAAGCTCGAACACTTGGCGGAGATCATTTCGCGATCCCGCGAGCCGAGCCGCCTGGGGATCTGTCTGGACACCGCGCATCTGTTTGCCGCCGGTTACGATTTTCGCGGCCGGCGATACGCGAAGTTTCGCAAGGAATTGGACGCGACCGTGGGCCTTCGCCGCGTGAAAGTTCTTCACCTGAACGATTCGAAGAAGGGTCTGGGCAGCCGGGTGGACCGGCACGAGCACATCGGCCACGGCAAGATCGGCAAGTCGGGATTCATCCCCTTCGTTCGCGACGAGGCATTTTCGAAAATCCCCAAAATCCTCGAAACGCCGAAGGAAAAGCATCCATCGGGTCGGTTGTGGGACGAGGTGAATCTCGAAACCCTGCGGGCGATGGTGAAGTGAATTGCCTATTGCCAATTTCCTATTGCCTATTGAAATACAGCTTTCAATAGGAAATAGGCAATAGGCAATCTGCGTCGCGTTTCTCATCCCCGGCGGATTTCTATTAGACTGCTCGATATGGCCGCATCGGTTGAGCAGAGAATCGCCAAACTCCGGCAGGAGCTGGAGCGGCACAATCATCTCTATTACGTCGAAGGCAAGCCGCAGATCAGCGATCTCGAATTCGATGCGCTGATGCGCGAGCTTGTCGAGTTGGAGAAGGCGCATCCCGAACTGGTCACGCCGGATTCGCCGTCGCAGCGCGTGGGCGGGCAGCCGATCGAGGGGTTCAAGACCGTCGAGCATGCCGTGCCCATGATGAGCATCGATAATACCTATGACGAGTCGGAGGTGCGGGCGTTCGATGCGCGGGTCCGTAAAACGCTATCGGAGGAGCAGAAGATCGAATATGTCCTGGAGCCGAAAGTGGACGGAGTTGCCGCGTCGTTGCGATACGAGAATGGCGTGCTGGTTCTGGCGGCGACGCGCGGCGACGGGCGGCGCGGGGATGACATCACCTCGAACGCAAAGACGATTCGATCCATCCCGCTACGGTTGCATGGCAAAGTTGTGCCGAAGGTGTTGGAGGTGCGAGGGGAGATATATACGGCTACCGATCAGTTCCGAAAGATCAACGAAGCACGCCAGAACGTGGGTGAAGATACGTTTGCCAATCCTCGCAATTTCACGACGGGCACTCTTAAGCAGCACGATCCAAAAATCACGGCCTCCCGCAAACTGCGATTTGTAACTCACGGTTTGGGTGCAATCGAGCCGCCATTTAAGACGGATAGCTATTTCGAAATACTTGGCATTTTGAAAAGCTTCGGTTTGCCGTGCGGTGAGCATGTAAAGCGCGCTAATACCATCGATGAAGTGATGCAGTTTATTGAATCTTTTGCCAGTATTAGGCCGTCATTGGAATATCAAACGGACGGGATCGTCGTGAAAGTGGACTCACTTACGCAACGCGACAAATTGAAGGAAACAAGCAAAGCCCCGAGGTGGGTCATTGCCTACAAATACCAGGCCGAGCAAATCCAAACGGTCCTGCGGGACGTTGAATGGCAGGTGGGAAGGGGCGGAACGCTGACTCCGGTGGCGCGGCTCGAGCCGGTGTTTCTTGCCGGGACCACCGTGCAGAACGCGACGCTGCACAATATCGATCAGATCCGAAAGCTCGATTTGCATTTGGGCGACACGGTGGTATTGGAAAAGGCGGGGGAGGTGATTCCGTACGTTCGCCAGGCGGTGGCGGAGAAGCGTCCCAAGGGCGCAAAGCGCATCGAGCCGCCGACGAAGTGTCCATCGTGCGGAACGAAGGTTGAGAAAGATGCCGATTCGCCGTTCATTCGGTGCGAGAATCCCGAATGCCCGGCACAGTTGCGCGAGCGGCTACGGTCCTTCTGCGGCCGCAATCAGATGGACATAGAAAACGTCGGCGAAGCCCTGGTAGATCAACTCATCGACTCGGGCTTGGTGACGACCTTCGCGGATTTGTATCGGCTGAGGAAGGAGCAAATCCTGGAACTGGAGCGGATGGGCGAGAAGAGCGCCCAAAACGTGATCGATGCGATCGCCGAGAGCAAGTCTCGATCGCTGGACCGCCTACTATCCGGCCTGGGGATTCGGCACGTGGGCAATCGCGTGGCGTTTGTGCTGGCTCAACATTTCGGCGATTTGGATGCGCTGGAGCACGCCACGGTGGAGGAGCTTTCGTCGGTTCACGAAATCGGCGACGTGATCGCCAAGTCGGTGCACGACTTTTTTCACAACGACAAGGGGAAGCACACGATCTCGGAGTTGAAACGAGTGGGGATCAATCCGAAGCTGGAAAAATCAGCCGCGGCTGAGAAGGTTTTGGAGGGCAAAACGGTCGTCGTGACCGGGAGCTTGCAGACGCTCAAGCGAGATGAGATCGAGCGATTGATCACAGACCTCGGCGGTCGGGCCGCCGGCAGCGTCAGCAAAAAAACAAGTTTCGTGGTTGCCGGCGAGGATGTCGGCAGCAAGCTGGCCAAGGCGAAGGAATTGGGAATTGAAGTTTTGAGCGAGGCGGAATTTTTGAAGAAAATTGGGATGGATTAGATTGACGTCACCGGAAAACCAAGGGGTTGGGGCGACACGTTTAATTCGTTTGTGACGTTTAATCCGCTTTTGACCATTCGACAAGTCAAAATAACCTGTTCGACACTATGTATATTGTTTAAAAAGTGTTATGCGCATATTTGCCAAGAGTCTCTCTCGACAATAGGGTGATTTTGAACGGTTGAACCCGCTCCCGGCACATCAGCGATTCGCCGCCCATACCACATAAGTGTTTGTTCCTATTTAGCTTATTAGAAAACTGCTGTCGATGTCGTTGCTTGGCCTTCGGTTCGCATTGGTTATCGGACACTCGTTGGCAAGCAACAGTGCGGTTGACATCGTAAACCGCGTTCGTCACCGCACTGTTGCTTAAGTTCCGTTGGTTGGAAAACGAGCGTTTCGGTGTTGCCCGGCGGAGGACATTTTTATGCGTCGCACGCCGTCTTTGTTGATTGTATTTTCCATCGAGGACAAAAAAGGGGTCATAAGCTGGTCATAAGCCATTTGTAACGGCTTATGACCCCTTTTTCATGCCGCGTCATCACCCCCATTGTTATTCCGCCCCGGTCCATAGGGCTGGGAGAGGAGTCCATTATGTTTCGCAAAACTATTTCGGTCAAAGTGTTGTGCCGCCGGCTTCTTTCCGCGGCAGTTGGCGTTGCCGGCGGGGCGGCGCTCTTGGTCGTGCCCGGAATCGCTCGCGGACAAATCTTTGTCACGGGCTATAACGCGTCCAACGGCAACGGCACGATCGGCGAATACAACCTTGATGGGACGACGGTGAACGCTTCCCTGGTCTCGGGGTTGGATGGGCCGGAACGCATTGCGGTGGCGGGATCAGACCTGTTTGTCACGAACTGGTTTAACGGCACGATCAACGAATACAACGCGTCGGGAGCCACCGTGGGCGCCCCGCTGATTTCGGGGTTGAATTACCCGGTCGGCATTGCCGTGTCCGGCTCGGACCTGTTTGTCGGGTTCAGCGGCAACGGCACCGGCACGACGATCGGCGAGTACACCACCTCGGGAGCGGCGGTGAACGCTTCCCTGGTCTCCGGGCTGAGTGCGCCCTGGGGCATCACCCTGTCTGGCTCGGACCTGTTTGTCGCGAACAATGCAAACGGCACGATCGGCGAATACACGACGTCGGGAGCGACGGTGAACGCCTCGCTGATCTCGGGGCTGAACTATCCACACGACATTGCCGTCTCTGGATCGGACCTGTTTGTCACGAGCTACAACTACGGCAACGGCACGATCGGCGAATACACGATGTCGGGAGCGACGGTGAACGCCTCCCTGGTCTCGGGGCTGGATTCCCCGGAAGCCATTGTCGCGTCTGGATCGGACCTGTTTGTCGCGAACGCTTTTAGCGGCACGATCGGCGAATACACGACGTCGGGAGCGACGGTGAACGCCTCTCTAGTCTCGGGGTTGGATTCCCCGGAGGGCATCGCGGTGGTGGTTCCCGAGCCGGCGACCGGGTTCCTGCTGGCGATCACCGGCGCTGGAATCTTGATGCGGCGGCGGCGAAGGCAATCGACCCTGTAAAGATTCGCGTCGTTTGATTCCGGCCCAGTCCATGGGACTGGGAAAGGAGACGAAAATCATGTTTCGAGAAATTACGAGTACAATAAATCGTCGGGTCACCTTCAGTTCCTTCAACAGCCAACTCGGGCGTGGCTTCCGTGGCGCTTCATATGGGAAATTGCTAAGCGGTATCTGCGTTGCCGCGGCCATCCTCACTTTAGGTGCGGACCGCGCCTTTGCGGTGACCATTGGTCTGACCTCGGGCGTTGGCGGTTCGCTGATGTCGGGCCAAAGCTACAACGAGACGCGCGCCACCGATGTCACAGTGTTGTCCGGGACGGATCTGCTTGTTGAGTCGATGACCCTCGATGGTTTCGACATGGGCGGCGCGACATCGGCCCTTCTAGGAGCGCGGATTTACGACGATGCAACCTCCCAGCTCATCGCTTCAGGCAACGTTACCATTTATTCAGACGAGCTGGTGACGGTCCCGATCTCGGCGACGTTGGCTTCCGGTGGCGATTACCGCGTGGGGTTCTATGCGGCTACGAACCCACCCAATTATGGTAATGCCAATGTCTTCTTGCCCAGCGTCTTTCCGTACACCGAGTCGACCGGCTTATTGCAAATCAACGAGGCCTACGACATCCCCGCTGATTCTTTCCCGACCATTTGGAATGAGGCCTTGCCGTTGGTCAGCCTACAGGTGGTTGCTGTTCCGGAGCCGGCGACGGGTGCCCCTGCTGCTGATCACCGGCGCAGGGATTTTGATGCGGCGATGGCGACGGCAATCGACCCTGTAAAGGTTCGCGTCTTTTAATTCCGGCCCAGTCCATAGGACCGGGAAACGAGAGGAAAACCATGTTGCGCAAAAATATTTCGATCAACGTTTTTGGCTGCCGGCTTCTTTCCGCAGCAACTGGCGTTGCCGCCGCAGTGGGGCTCTGGGCCCTTGCCGCAACCGCTCAGGGACAAATCTTCGTCGTGAACGGAGGCAACGGCACGATCGGCGAATACAACCTCGATGGAACGACGGTGAACACCTCCTTGATCTCGGGGTTGACTGACCCCGGCGGCATTGCCGCGTCATGGTCGGACCTGTTTGTCGCGAACGAGACCGGCAACACGATCGGCGAATACACTACATCGGGAGCGACGGTGAACCCCGGTTTGATCTCGGGGTTGGATTACCCGCACGGCATTGCCGTCTCTGGATCGAACCTGTTCGTCGTGACCGGCCAGACCGTTGGCGAATACACGACGTCGGGAGCCACGGTGAACCCATCCCTGCTCTTGTGGGGGGCTCTGCCGGTCGGCTTTAGCATGTCCGCTATTGCCGTGTCTGGGTCGGATATGTTTGTCGCGGGTGGTCTGGACGGCAACAGCCTAGGGATCGGCGAATACACCACATCGGGAACGACGGTGAACGGCGGGCTCGTCTCGGGGTTGAATCATGCGAACGGCATTGCCGTGTCTGGATCGGACCTGTTTGTCACGAACGAAGGCAACGGCACGATCGGCGAATACACGTTAGGAGTCCCTCCTGGGACGATAGTTTCGCAGATTCAGTCCCTGGTCTCGGGGTTGCCTGACCCGACCGGCATTGCCGTTTCTGGATCGGATCTGTTTGTCGCGAACGAAGGCAACGGCACGATCGGCGAATACACCACGTCGGGAGCGACGGTGAACGCCTCCCTGGTCTCGGGGTTAGATTCGCCATACGGCATTGCCGTGGTGGTTCCCGAGCCGGCGACCGGGGCCCTGCTGCTGATCACCGGCGCTGGGATCTTGATGCGGCGACGGCGACAGCAATCGATCATGTAAAGCTTCGCGTCTTTTAATTCCAGCCGAGTCCATAGGACCGGGAAACGAGAGGAAAATCATGTTTCGCAAAAATATTTCGATCAGCGTTTTTGGCCGGCGGCTTCTTTCCGTGGCAACTGGCGCTGCCGCTGCCGCGGCGCTCTCGGCCATGCCCGGAAGCGCTCGCGGACAAATCTTTGTCACGAACTTAGACGGCGGCACGATCGGCGAATACAACCTTGATGGGACGACGGTGAACGCCTCCCTGATCTCGGGGTTGAGTTACCCGCAAGGCAACATTGCCGTCTCTGGATCGGACCTGTTTGTAACGTGGTTAATCCCCCCATCGCCCTTCCCTCCCCCCGCGCCCCCTGAGTCCGGGATCGGCGAATATACCACCTCGGGAGCCACGGTGAACGCCTCCCTGGTCTCGGGGTTGAATATCCCAGACGGCATTGCCGTGTCTGGATCGGATCTGTTTGTCGTGAACAGCGAAAGCGGAACGATTGGCGAATACACCACGTCAGGAGGGACGGTGAACCCCGCCTTGGTCTCGGGGTTGCCCTACCCGGTTGGCATTGCCTCGTCTGGATCGGATCTGTTTGTCCTGAACAGCGACGGCACGATCGGCGAATACACCACGTCGGGAGCGACCGTGAACGCCTCCCTCGTCTCGGGGCTAAATGAAGAGCCATACGGCATTGCCGTGTCCGGATCGGACCTGTTTGTTACGAACATCAACGACGACACAATCGGCGAATACACCACGTCCGGAGCCACGGTGAACGCCTCCCTGATCTCGCTGCTGGATCAGCCATGGGGCATTGCCGCGTCCGGAACGGACCTGTTTGTCACGGACCATTACGGCGGCGCGATCGGCGAATACACAACGTCAGGAGTGACGGTGAACGCCGCCTTGGTCTCGGGATTGGATTACCCATGGGGCATTGCGGTGGTGGTTCCCGAGCCGGCGACCGGGTTCCTGCTGCTGATCACGGGTGCCGGGATCTTGATGCGGCGACGGCGACAACAATCGGCATAACTCAAAGGAGAATCAAAGAGGACGCGATTCGACCCTGGTTGGCGTTCGCGACATCCACCGTTTCTCATTGCGGCGCTTGCCGAAACAGTACAAAGCAAGGAATCACGGCGGAAACGATGTGGGCGCGAAATTTTAGTTCGCCCTGCCGATCATGCCGCCTGGCCTGATGGGGCGAGCGTTTCCAACTGAGCGATGTGCAAATAAGAGAGAAACTCCCACCGATCCGACGGGCCGCCATCGGGGTCTGGCAGAACAATTGGCATGGCGCTCTTGCCGAGACTGGCCATTTCCGAGAAGAAGTAATGATCCGCCAAGACGCCAAGGACGCCAAGAAATGCATCTTTGTCCGCCCTGCATTTCTTGGCGTCCTTGGCGTCTTGGCGGTTCAACCGTTTTTGAGCGTCACAGCCGCGGAGACCGATAACGGCACAATCTCGCCAATGACCAGGCAGGAATTTGGAGGGGCGCCCCCGGCAGCGCTGGCCGGGAAACGGGTTGTTGTTTTCCGGTGACGATGCCGGGAGGCGCGGGAACGGGGTGGCGATCCTGAGCGAGAATCAACTCCTTATTGAGGATCGGCCGCGGCGCTTGTCTCAACCGGTTGATAATTGAATTTCTGACCGCCGATCGAGGCTTCGGTCATCATGCCGCCTTTGACGTTGACGAAGATGGCCATGCCGTGCTCCCACTTGGCGTCGGCGGCGGCGCCGGCCTTCATGGCGACGGCGGAGACATCGGCGGCAAGGGTCAACTGGCTCGACTGAAACTGCTGCAGGGCATCGGGGGTCTGGAAGACGATGAGTTCGGCGTAGGTCTCGCCGCCGACGGAGGCGCCGACCGTGGCCTGGGTCATGTCAGCATAGCCGACCTGTCTGCCCTGCTGGAAGACCTCGCCTTGGCCGTAGGCGCCGCCGACGCCGGCGGCCCCTTTGCCGACGGAGGGGAAGATGGCGTAGCCGTAGGAACCGCGCAGCAGGTTATCGAGCGAGGGGTCCTGGGCCTTGAAATCGTTCAGAGCGGTTGGGGCGTCGTTTTGGAGCTGAGCCCGGTCTGAACTGGTTTCGGGGGCCGTGGAACATCCACCGAGAAACAGCGTGGCCGCGGCGAAGGCGGCCGTTGCGAAAGTTACAAACCGCATGGTTGTCCTCCGTTTCTGGTAAGAGCACAAATCACGTCGGCCGGATCCGATACCCAGCACTTTTGTCGAGGGTAGCCACTACGGCCAAAACACAGAACGGGAAAAATTCTGCACGGGGCTTGGCGAACTCAGCAATATATTTCGCGATGGTAGTAAGTTCTTAAATGTCTCGCATTTACAGACCGGCGGGGACGGTGGACGGGGCGGTGACGGCGTGGGCGGTGGAACTGGGATGCCAATGCATGGGGCTTTCCGGTGTCAACTCGCCGGTGATGCGGAGCAGATCGAGATAGAAAACCGTGCGGCTGAAATTCTCGCTGGTGTAATTCAGTTGGGCGGTGAGCAGCGTGTCCTGAGCCGTCAGAACGTCCAGGGGAATCGCCAACTGATTGTGGAGCAATTGCTCGGATTGGTTCAGGGCGTCGCTGGCGGCCTGGACCTCCTGCTGGAAACTGACCAGCAGTCTTTCCGACGTGACGAGATTGTCGTGGGCGATCTGCACGTCGCGATCGATCTGGCGGCGAAGCTCGGATTGGTACAAGGCGGCCTGACGCAGGCGCGACCAGGCTTGGCGCACGTCAGCTTCGATGATTCCGGCGGAAAAGATCGGCAGATTGGCGATGAGGATCGCGTCCCATTTGCTGGCCTGCGAGAAATATTCGCGATAGAGAAATCCGGCGACGTTGATGCTGACGGACGGGTAATACTCGGCGATGGCGGCATCGACGGAATACTTGGCGGCGCGGACGGCAGCCTCGGCGGCAAGGAGGTCGGGGCGATTGGCGGCGGCGGCGGCGCGGAATTCATCGACGGACAAAATGCGATCGGGGACGGCCACTTCGTCGATCAGCGGGCCATCGACTTCGCTGACGTTGATGAGAAACGCCAGGGTGTGCCGGCCGTTGCGCACGTCGATTTGCGCCTGGGTGAGATTGGCCTCGGTGGAGGCGAGCAGGGCCTGGGTTTGCGAGACCTCCAGGGCCAGGGCCAGATGGTTTTCGAAGCGGCTCTGGGCGTCGATGAGCCGGGCTTGCTGCAATTTCAGGGAATTTTGAAGGACCAGGACCTGCTGCTCGGAGGTGAGAATCTGGTAGTAGGTCTGGGCGACCTCAAGGAGGATCGTGGCCTGCGCAGTCAATGAGCAATTGTCGCTGCTGCACGATGGTCTGCTCGGCGCTGCGGAGGTTTGGATAGGAGACGAAGCTGAGGTTCATGTTGCCGACGACCGGGGCTTCGAGGCGCTGCCAGGTGTTTCCCTGAACGGTAAATCCACCGGCGGCGGCGGCGACCTGCGGGGCGACATTGGCGCCGGCGCTGGTCGTGCCGTTGAGCGGCTGTTGTTCGATTGTGTAATCCGGCGAGAAGGAAACGGTGGGGAGGAAATTGGAGACCGCGCGATTCTTGGCGATCAGGGCCTGGAGATAGTTTTCGCCCTGGAGCGCGATTTCCTCGTTGTCCTCGTTGGCCAGGGCCATAGCGCGGGAGAGGGAAAGGGGCTCGCCCGGCTGGTAGCTCTTGGGCCGGGGCAGTCTGGCATCAACGACTTTGCGATAGGTCAGGACCTCGGCCCGTTGGTTGACGCATCCAGCTAAAGGGGCCAGCAGGAGCGACGCCAGGGGCACGGCCGTCAACGCAAGAAGGCGATTGCGGATCACTTTGCATTGCCCCCCGAAGGCGGATCGATCTGGGTGAGTTTGTTGCCGGCGGAAGCATCCGCGCCGGCAATGGCGACTGCGCCGCCGGCAAGCTGAACCTGCGAGCCCTCCGCCAGCCGCTCGCCGGGGTTGGAGACGACTTGTTCATCGCCGCTAAGCCCCGTGGCCACTTCGATTTCCGTGCCGAGATCGCGGCCGACGGTGATCTTGCGAAAGCGGATGACGCCCTGATCGACGATGGCCACTTGCGTTCCCTGGGCATTGAAGACCAGGGCGCTGGTGGGAATGGTGAGGACCGGTTTTTCGCGATGGACGTTGAAGATGACCTGCCCGTACATTCCGGCCCATAGCCGGCCGTCGGCATTGTTGAAATCCAGTTCGGTCTGCAGCGTGCGCGTGGCCGGATCCAGCGCGCCGGCCGTTCGCGCGACAATGCCCATGAACTTTCGGCCGGGATAATTCGACGGCGCTTGGAAGGCGACGGGCTGCTCGAGCCGAATGAGCGTCACGTAAGATTGGGGGACATAGACCCAGATGCGCAGCCTGTCGGTTTCAGCAATCCGAAATATCTCGTGACCCGGGGCGGTGTCGCTCGGTGACATCAGGGCTCCAACGTCGTAATTTCGGGCGGTGATGGTCCCGGCGAATGGGGCGACGATTTTTTCGAAGCCCTGCTCGGCCTGCAGGCGCTGGACCGTCGCCTGGGCGGATTTCACGGCGGCGTTGGCGGCGTCCTTGGCGGCGGTGGCCTGGGCGGCGGCGGTCTGCCGCGTGTCCAGGTCCTCCTGGGTTACGCTGCCGGTGGGGAGCAGGCCCTTGTAGCGAACATAAGTGGCATGGGCCAGTTGATCATTGGTCTGGGCGCTGACGGCGTTGGCCTTGGCCTGATCGACGGCGGCGCGGGCCTCGTTGAGCTGGGCGTCCACGTCCGGGGCGTCGATTTCGGCGAGCAGTTGCCCGGCTTCGACGTGGGCGCCGATATCCACCAGCCAGCGTTTGAGATATCCGTTGACCCGGGCGTACAGGGCCGTTTCCTGCATCGGGCTGACGTTGCCGGGCAACACTAGTTCTTCCACGGCGCCGGTGGGCTTTGGACGCGCGACATCCACAACCGGGGGCTGATCGGCCGCCTGCTGCGCGTCGGCCGCCAATTCTTGATCGTGGCCGCGGAGATGCGCGTAGCGAACGACGAACGCCGCGGCGAAAACGACGGCCGCCGCCAGGGCGATCAGGGCCAGCTTCGCCAGTCCGATCTTCGGAAGGTCGGTGGGAATTGTATCGTGCGATTCCATTACTTCAGTTCCTCGGGAACATGAATGATTCGGGCATTCTGCCGCAGTTTGCTATACACGACCGGGACGAAAAAGAGAGTAGCGAAAGTCGCCATGACCAAACCGCCGATGACGGCGCGGCCGAGGGGCGCGTTCTGCTCGCCGCCTTCGCCCAGGCCCAGGGACATCGGAAGCATGCCGATGATCATCGCCAGCGCGGTCATGATCACGGGGCGGAGGCGCGTGAGTCCGGCGGCGAGGGCGGCGTCGTGCGCGTTCATGCCGTGCTGGCGCTGATCGTTGGCGAAGGTGATGACGAGGATGCTGTTGGCGGTCGCCACGCCGATGCTCATGATCGCCCCCATCAGCGCGGGCACGCTGAGGGTGGTGCCGGTGATGAACAACATCCAGAGGATGCCCGCCAGCGCGCCCGGCAGGGCCATGAGGATGATCAGCGGATCGAGCCAGGACTGGAAGTTGATGACCATCAGCAGATAGACGAGCACGACGGCGAAGATCAGCCCGTAGGACAAGGCGGTGAAGGATGAATTCATGCTCTGAACCTGGCCGCGGATGGTGATCCTACTGCCGCGCGGCAGGGATTTTTGGGCCTCGGCGATGATTCGATCGACGCCGGCGGCAACGGAGTGCAGATCGGTCCCGCGCACGCCCGCCATGACGTTGAAGCAGGGGAATATCCCGTAGTGGGTGATGTTGGTCGCCGAGACGCCCCGATGCAGCTCGGCCAGATTTCCCAGCAACTGCGCCGTGCCGGGCTGGGCTCCGATGGCGGCGGTGGATATGACCGGGGAATTCTCCAATTCGTTGATCGAATCGACGCGGTACTGCGGGGTCTGGACCAGCACGTTGTATTGCCGCCCGTTCTTCGGATCGAGCCAGAAATTCGGCGACAACTGGGCCGTGCCGCTGAGCGAGACGAGCATATCGTTGGCGATCTTGCCTTCGGTGACGCCGACCTGGCTGGCCATCGTTCGATCGACGTTCACGCGCAGGTCCGGGGTGTTGGGGCACCTGGAGGATGTGCACGTCCGCGGCGCCGGGAATTGCGGCGATTCGATGCTCGATGTCGCTGGCGATCTGGTAATTTCGGGGCGCGTTGGCGGGCGGACCGTTGATCTGAACGTCGATCGGCGCCGCGATGCCGAAGTTCAGCACCTGGGTGACGATGTCGGCCGGCTGAAAGAAGAAAACCTCGTCGGGGAAATCTTTTTTCAAGTCGCGATTGAGCCGCTCGATGTATTGCTCGGTGGGGTGACGCTGGGGCTTGAGGGAAACCAGCACCTCGCCATCGCTCGGGGACATGAGCGAGCCGTCGCTGAGGCACAGATTGATGCTGCTGTTGGGAATGCCCATGTTGTCAAGGATGGTGTCGATTTCCGAAGCGGGAATGTCGCTGCGGATGACGTTCTCCACGCGGCCAAAGACGCGCTCGGTTTCTTCGATCCGGGTCCCCGGCGGAGTTCGGACGTGCAGGCGGATCTGCCCCGCATCAACGGTGGGGAAGAAATCTCTGCCGATGAGCGGGAACAGCGCCAGCGAAACCACAACCAACAGCGCAAATCCCGCCAGCACCAGCGCCCGATGATCGAGGGACACCTTCAGCATTCCGCCGTAGTAGCGGCGAAAGCTCTCGAAGAGACGATTGAACAGGTCGTGGAAGCGCCACATCAGGCCCTTTTTGCCGGCGTGCGGATGGTTGGAATCCGCGTGACCTCCGTACATCTCCATCTCGGCGGGCAGGAGATAGTTGATGAGGGTGGGAACCAGCGTTCGACTCAGGACGTAGCTGGTCATCATCGCAAAGACGACGGCCATGGCCAGCGGCGTGAAGAGGTATCTGGCGGCTCCGGTAATGAAGGCCACGGGCACGAAGACGATGCAGATGCACAAGGTGGAGACGAAGGCGGGCACGGCGATCTGCTGGGAGCCGTCGAGGATGGCGCTGCAGCAGCGGTTTGCCCTGGCCGATGTTGCGATGGATGTTTTCGATGGCGACGGTGGCGTCGTCCACCAGGATGCCGACCGCCAGCGCCATGCCGCCCAGGGTCATGACGTTGAGCGTCTGGCCCAGGAAATAAAGCACGATGATTGAAACCAGGATCGACAGGGGAATCGAAATCACGACGATTAGCGTGCTGCGCCAGCTTCCGAGGAACAGCAGGATCATCAGGCCGGTCAGACCGGCGGCGATGGCGGCTTCCTTCACCACGCCATCGACCGATGCCCGCACGAAGATCGACTGGTCGAACAAGGGAGTGATCTTCAGGGATGCCGGCACCGTTGCCGCGACCGCGGGCAAAATGGCCTTGATGCGGCGGACGATGTCCAGCGTTGACGTGCCGCCGTTCTTGAGGATGACCATGAGCGCCCTGCGCTTGCCGTCGGCGTGGACAATGCTGGTCTGCACCGAAAACCCGTCGCGAACATGGGCCACGTCCTTTATGTAGACCGTCGTTCCATTGACGGTCTTGATGGGCAAATCGTTCAGGGTGTCCACGACCGTCGGGCTGCTGTTGAGATGAACGGCGTATTCCTGCGTGCCGATCTTGGTCGTTCCGGCGGGCAATACCAGGTTCTGCGCGCTGATGGCGTTGGATACGTCGGACGGGGAAATCCCCCAGGCGTACAAACGCTCCGGATCCAGGTCGACCATGATCTGCCGCTGCTTGCCGCCGTAGGGCCAGGGGATTTGCGCTCCCTGGACGGTGATCAGGCCGGTGCGGATGAATTGCGTGCCGTAGTCGAACAACTGTTGTTCGCTGAGCTTGTCGCTGCCCAGACCAAGCTGGAGGATGGGGACGTTCGAGGCGTTGTATTGAATAATCAACGGCGGCTGCGATCCCAGCGGCATCGAGCGGAGGGCGGTTTGGGCAATGGCCGTCACCTGCGCCGTGGCCGCTTCGATCTTGGCATTGGGATAAAAATAGACCTTGATGATCCCCACGCCGTTGAGGGACTGGCTTTCAATATGCTCGATGTCGTTGACGGTGGTGGTCAGCGCCCTTCAAAGTTGGTGACGATGCGCCCTTCCATGTCCTCGGGCGTCATGCCGCTGTAGTTGAACGCCACCGCGATCACGGGAATGTTGATGTCCGGAAAGATGTCGGTCGGCATCCACAGGATGGCCGCCACCCCAAGTATGACGATCAGCATGGACGCCACGATGAAGGTGTACGGCCGGCGAAGAGCTAGACGAACAAACCACATAACGAGACCCGGTCAGGAGCGGCTTTGGGAGTCGGAGACGAGATCGCGCGGGAGGCGGTCGGCGTCGCTGCCGAAAATCTCGCCGAGACATCGCATCGCCTCAATGACGCCTTTTTTCTTGTTCTCGGGGAGTCGGGCCAACTGCTCGCCGAGTTGGCGCTGGGCGGCTTGCCGCGACTCGATAAATGCGGCTGAGTCCCAGCGGAGTCAGCACGAGCGAAATCTGGCGGCGATCGTGGCAGCATTCCTTGCGTCCCACGAGTTTCTTGGAGACCAGCCCATCGATCATGCGCGAGGCCGCGGGAAGAGAGGAACCGACGTGATCGGCGACGGATGACAGCGACGCCTGCGGCGAGATACTGAGCAATCCCAGGGCCCTGAACTGCGGGACGGACAGCCCGGCCAGCCGGTGCTGGCGCATCATTTTCCGGATCGTCCTGGATATGGGGGGAACGACATCCAGCATGATGCATGCGCATTCGTCGGGAGGCGCCTGTTCGGACGGCGAGATCACCCCGGACCGCGATTTATTTCCATCTGGCAATAATTGCATAGATCAACAGTATGGCGAATTGTATGAATTGGCAAGTGGCGTCCGATGGGCAACCGGGTGCCGATCCCGGTCCGGAGTCACCATAAGTATTTAATTATCAATTGCTTAACCGCACTCAAGACTGGCGGTCGCCTAAAATTACCGGGTACTCGAAATTTCGTCAAGATGGGAACCAGAGTCCACAACATATCGTATATTAGACAGCGACAATCCTCCTTCCCTGGGTGGCGTGGAAAGCCGAGAGGTCCACGCCACCTCTTTTGCGCTGCCGGAAACTCAGGCCCTCGGTAGTTCAATTCGCCGACCATCATCGAGACAGATCACCAGATGGGCCGGGGAGTTTTCGAGGATGCGATGCGTGCCGAAAGCAACCCGCAGTACCTTTCCCCGATCGCCTGAAATCGGGCCTTCGTATTCGAGATAGCGCCGGCGATGTCGCGGCAAGGGAGTGAAGTCTTCCTTCGCCTTCGGGGGCCAGTGCGGCACACGCCAGGTTGCCAGATTCGAGCCGGGCGCAACTTCGAACATCAAATCGTAATGCGGCTGTTCAATCTCGGTGTGGTGCAGAACAACGTAACGCAGGGCCGGCATGGAAATCTCACGCGATCAGCATCGGCGACGGAACGTAGCTGCTGCGCACGCAGCCGCTCGGCGAGATGCTGCTCTTTAGATCGCAGGGATGGGCTTGGTCGCCGAGGCCCCAATCGCGCGCATAATCCTCGGCGAGCTGGCGCATCTCCCCCGCGGTCAGGGCCGGCTTGTCCACCGATTCGGCCGCCTCGCGGATTTCCTCCTCGCTCAGAAACGTTCCGGTAATGCTCGTCAGGGCCGAATCCATCAGAAGCCACTTGCACGCCAACTGGTGAACGCTCATTCCGTGATCCGATGCGTAATGTCGTACAAGCTCGAGTTTCTTCAGCCCATAAATCTTCCAGGCCTGGTCGCGGAATTTGCGGTGATCATTGGCGGCGATCTGCGTGTCGACGCGAACCTTGTCCTTGAGAATGCTGCTGTTGTCATGCACCCGCGCCAGCACGCCGGCGCATCGCCCGGGCGGTTTCACAAAATTCCCGGCCGGGGTGCTGCTCGAAAAGGTTGTAAACCGTCTGCACGGCCTTGGCGTTGTGACGGATCATGGCCTCGACGCCTTCCTCGCGCCAGCCGATGGCCGGGCCGAGGGAAACACCCCAGACCTTGATCTTTCCCTCGTCCTTGATCTTCTCCAATTCGCCAAACAAATCGTCGCGGAATTGCGGCAGCTTGATATTGTGAGCCATGTACAGGTCGATCACGTCCGTGCCGAGGCGTCGCAGAGATTGTTCGAGTGCGAAGCGAACGAATTTCGGCGAGAAATCCTGCTTTCGCTCGCGATGGCTGCCGGGCTCGCCGGGGTCGCCATAAATGTCGTAGCCGAATTTCGAGCCGATCTCCACTTTGTCCCGCGGCACGGTTCGGAGGAATTGGCCGAGCAGCGACTCCGCCCGGCCGTTGCCGTAGGCGTCGCCGCAGTCGAAAAAGGTGATGCCCTGATCCAGCGCGAACTTCATGAGCCGCAGTGCGTGGTCGTCGGTGTAGTGGCCCCACCAATCCACGCCGAACGGCCAGCATCCGAGGCTGATCGCGGAAACTTCAAGTTTCGTGTTGCCGAATTTACGCCGCTGCATGATTCGGCATAATGATAGGTGTCGCAATCAGTTTTGCCAGCCATGCTCACACGCCCGAAAATTCCCGGCCTCTTTGTCACCGGCACCGACACGGGCGTGGGTAAGACGTTAATCGCGGCGGGGATCGCGAATTGGTTTTCGGTTCGGGGGGCTCGGACGGCGGTGTGCAAACCGCTGGCCACGGGGTGCGTCCATCGGCGGGAAGGCCTGGTGAGCGAGGACGCGGAATTCCTGGCGCATCATGCGGATGCCAAGTTTCCGCTGAACACGATTTGCCCGCAGCGATTCGCCGAGCCGCTGGCGCCCGCGATCGCCGCCGAGCGGGCGAAGCAAAAAATCGACTGGAACGCCATCGACGCGGCGATCCAGACCATGTGCCGCCAAAGCGACGTTCTGATCGTCGAGGGCATCGGGGGAATTCTCGTTCCGGTGGATCGGCAGTTGACGGTTTTGGACATGGCTCGGTGGCTTGGCCTGCCCGCGGTGATCGTGGCGCGGGCGGGTTTGGGAACGATCAACCATACCCTGCTGACGCTCGAGGCCCTGCGTCACGCGGGCGCTGGCGTGGCGGGGGTGGTGATCAACCAGTTCCCGCCCGAAACTCCGCCGGCCGCGGAAGAAACCAATCCGCGGGCCATCGAAAAATGGGGAAAGACTTCGGTGCTTTGCGTCGTCCCGCGATTCACCGGACCTGCCATTCCCAATCTCCCGGGTGATGTCGTCGCCGCGATCGAAACCGTCGATTGGTTGGCCAAGGCAACTACCCGAATTATGTGAAAGAAAAAAGGGACATTCATAATTAGAAATGGGGACATTCACAATTATAAAAAGGGACATCCATAATTGATCCTGTCTGCCTCGGCTCTCTTCAATATTATGAATGTCCCCTTTATCATGTTTGATGTGAATGGGGTTGGCAAAACGGGCGGCGGCGGACTATAACGCGATGCGATGGACCGCATGGAACTGCTGTTTCTGGGCACGGGCACGTCGGCGGGAATTCCGATGATCGGTTGTCATTGCCCCGTCTGCTCGAGCGCCGATGGGCATGACAAACGAACGCGCCCGTCGGCTGTCATTTCATTCGGCAAAACGCGCGTGCTGATCGATACGTCTCCGGAACTTCGCTTGCAGTGCGTCGCCAACGGGATCGACATGATCGACGCCGTGGTTTTCACGCATGGGCATGCGGATCACATCATGGGGTTGGATGATCTTCGGCGATTTAACGCGCTGAAGAAGGGCCCGCTGGACATCTGGGCCGATGAGCCCACGCACGCGGCGCTGACGCGCTGTTTCGGTTATGCGTTCAAGGAGCCGGAACCGGAGATGAAGGTTTTTCGGCCGCATCTGATCCGGCGAACGATCGAGGGATCGTTTGAGATCGGGGCGATGACCTGGACGCCGGTTCCGCTTTTTCATGGCGATCTGCCGGTGCTGGGATTTCGCGTCGGCCGGCTGGCATACTGCACGGACGTCAATCGCATTGATCCGTCTTCCTTTGATCTACTGAGGGATTTGGACGTTCTGGTGTTGGATGCGCTGCAGCATCGTCCTCATGCGACGCATTTCTCGCTCAGCGAGGCGGTAGAGATCGCCGGCCGGATCGGCGCACGGCGGACTTATTTCACGCACATCGCCCACGCGCTGGCCCACGAGGCGACCAACGCCATGCTGCCGGCCAATGTTCGCTTGGCATACGATGGGCTGCGCGTGGAAGTGTGAATTGCGGGCACGGTGACGTGCGCAACTGCTGGTGCCAAATCGAATTATATTGGCATATGCCGCAAGAGAACCGAGGCTTTGCGCTGGGTGCGATTTTGACAGCGCCGGGCGGGCGCATACACTGACAATCGCAGGTGGGCGTATGTGGCATCCCGCTGTTTTAAGAATTCATGCGAGTTCGTCCGATAACCATTCAAAGGCCCGGAGTCTGCGCTTGGGCATTGAATCATGAGTTGTAGCATCGAATACATTCACGGCCGGCAGATCCTCGATTCGCGCGGCAATCCAACCATCGAGGTGGACGTGGCCCTGGAAGACGGCACGCTCGGACGAGCCGGCATTCCCAGCGGGGCCAGCACGGGGGAGAACGAAGCCGTCGAACTGCGCGACGACAACAAAAAGGTTTATCTCGGCAAGGGCGTTTTGAAGGCCGTCGAGAACGTCAATGCGCGGATCGCGCCGGAATTGATCGGACTGGATGCCCGCGACCAGGAGGCGATCGACCGGCTGATGATCGAGCTGGATGGCACGCCAAACAAGTCCAAGCTGGGCGCCAACGCGATGCTGGGGGTGTCGCTGGCGGTGGCGAAGGCGGCGGCGGAATTCAGCCAGCTCCCGCTCTACCGATATCTGGGCGGTCCCGGCGCCAAAATTCTGCCGTGCCCGCAGATGAACATCCTCAACGGTGGCAAGCACGCGGACAACAACGTGGATTTCCAGGAGTTCATGATCCAGCCCTGGGGTTTCGAATCGTTCTCGGATGGGATGCGCCCGGCGTGGAGATCTATCACGCCCTGAAAAGGGTGCTGCAGAAGAGCAAGCTTTCCACGGCCGTCGGCGATGAAGGCGGATTCGCCCCGAACCTGAAGGACAATGAAGACGCCCTGAAGGTGATCGGAGAAGCGGTCACTGCCGCGGGATATGAATTCGGCAAGCAGGTGTTTGTGGCCCTCGATCCGGCCGCCAGCGAGCTGTGGGATAGCCAGAAAAAGGGATACAAGTTCTTCAAGAGCAATCCCGATAAGATCATGTCAAATGACGAGATGGTGGATTACTGGGCGAAATGGATCGAAAAGTATCCCATTCGCTCGCTCGAAGACGGGCTGGCCGAGAATGATTGGGATGGGTGGAAGAAGTTGACCGACCGGCTTGGAAAGCGGATCCAGCTTGTAGGGGACGACATTTTCGTCACGAACGTGAAGTTTTTGGAAAAGGGAATAAAGACGGGGACGGCGAACTCGATACTGGTGAAGGTCAACCAGATCGGGACGCTGAGCGAGACATTCGACGCGGTGAACATGGCGACGCGCGGCGGGTACACGGCGGTGATGAGCCACCGCAGCGGCGAGACCGAGGATTCGACCATCGCGGATATCGCGGTGGCGACGAATTGCGGCCAGATTAAAACCGGCGCTCCTGCGCGGTCGGATCGCGTGGCAAAATACAACCAGTTGTTCCGTATCGAGGAGCAGTTGGGTGAACAGGCGCTATACGGCGGCAAGCTGTGGCGCAAATGAACGGCGTGTAGAGTGCTTCCTCGAATACGGGCCAAGGAGGGCTTGTATGGTGCTCCGATTGGGACGAAGCAAGTTGGGCCAGGGCGTTAGCCTGCCGTGGGAATCGATAGATTCTCATGAAGGCGAGGCGCCGACGACCTGGGAAGGGGATTCCGCCGGGCAATGGTTCCTGGAATCGCCGCCGGGCGATTGGAAGATGGAACCGCTTCCCGGTGTGCAGGGGAAGACCGAAGCTCAAGCGATCGATGAAGAGCTAACCGCCCCGCCGGTGGTTTCGGATCTTGTCCAGGAGGAAGAAGAGGATTCGTTTCCGTCGGTTCCCGGGGGCGGGGGTTGGACGGTGGCGATTCTGTGCGTCGGAATGAGTCTGATCGCTGCTGGCGCGATCATCCCGCAGTCGGATGCCAATCGCCGGCTGGTATACGAGCGCGAGATGCTCCGGCAGGACTTGGCGCAGATTCAAAGCCAGATCGCGGTCAATCACGAGTTCCTGTCGAAACTGGAAAGCGATCCACAACTCACCGAGCGTTTGGCGCAGCGTGAGATGCGGGCCGTGCCTCAGGGACAGACGGCCCTGGATCTGAAATCGGACGGCGATTCTCCGGCAACGGCATCGGCGGCCGCGGCGCGGATGTCGCCGTTCAGCATATTAAACGTGCCGCCTCCCCCGCCGCTGTCGCCCTACAGGCCCGTGGGCGGGAAGTTCGCGGAACTGTGCAGGACGCCGCGATCGCGCGGGTTGGTTCTGGGAGCGGGAATGATCATGATCGCAGCGGGGTTGGTGCTGGACGGTCGGGCGAGCGGGGATCGGCGATGACCTAAACAGAGCCGGGCCGTGTCGGCCCGGTGAAGACCGGGGCGACACGCCCCGGCTCTGTTTCGCCACAGCGAGTCGTCCGCTGCCGCTGCACATAACCGATCACCTGCCGGCGATATTCTTGGTTCCAAACCCACTTCACGCTTCCGCACTCAGCCCACCAAACTTGCTGCGGATCCAACGCCCAATGCTCGCTCAGCGCGTCGCTCACCCAGCGCTTGAGCCATTTGCGGATGTCCTTGCCGTCAACTTCGGCGCACAAAACAACGTGAACGTGATCGGGAGCCGCCGCCGCTACTATCAGAGTCCATCGGCCGCGAACGCATATGGCGGGAAGAACCTGTTCTATAAACAGGCGTTGGTCGAAGGTGAGAACCCGCGGCGGAAAGCGGAGGAGCGAAGATTCTTCCCGTTGCCAATCGCCGTCTTGTCCGACGATCGGGTCGCCATAATTGTTCGCGCTGCGATCGACGGTTCCGCGCTGGTCGCCGTGAAGGCGAGTGCCATAGGTTCCCCAGGTGAGATGGTAGGCCAAGGGAAAAACTGTGCGGGTGGGCATTTGGAACAAGATAATTGCCCAGCGCGGAATAACAGAGCCGGGCCGTGCCGGCCCGGTTAAGACCGGGGCGGCACGCCCCGGCTCTGTTCTTGGTTCATAGCGTCCTCGCAAGTTTCATCGCTTCTTCATTTGTGGAAATCCGGCCTTCGAGCTGCGCGTCATACACCGCATCGAGAATCCGTCGAAACGCCGGCCCGGGCGAAAAACCGGCGGCGATCAGTTCGTCGCCATCCAACAGCGGGATCGGGGCAACATCCTGAAGACTTAGGCCGGCCAATTCCGCCCGTAAACTCGCGATTCGATCTTGGTGCAGTCCGACGGCGGCGATCGATTCCATGAGTTGGCGCGACAGGCCCGACTTGGGGTGGGCCAGGAACCGCTTTTTCCGAGCGAGCGTCGGCGGGCTGGGCTGGAGGAGCGGTTCGAGATTGGCCAGGGTTTGGGCCATCTCGTCGCTTTCGTCGTTGCTGATTCGCAACGCTTGCCGCATGGCGCGGACACCGCGGGAAATTTCGTTCTTTGTCAGCAGAGGAAGGACATCGCCGCGGGATTCACCCTGGATGCGCGTGCAAAGACACGCCGCCGCGAGGGATAGACCCAGCGAAATGGGCCGGCCATACTCCAGCTTGAGGAAAATGGAACGCCCCTGGTCCAATGCTTCGGGAACCGCGGGCAAGCATCGGAAGATTTCGCGAGCCAGATGCAAATCCCACAGCAGTGCCCAGGCGACAAATCGCGTCGGCGGCGTAAGCATCAGCCGCAATTCCTCGCCGATCCGTTCCGGGCTGATCCCTTTGATTCTGGATGCGTGCAATTGGATGGCGGCGGCGGTGGCGGGTTCGATCTCGAAGCCGAACCGCGCGGCGAAACGCACGGCCCGAAGCATGCCGAAGATGATCTTCGCCGAAGCGTTCGGCGGGCGAGCCGATGGCCCGAATCCGCCGCGCGGCCAAATCGTCCCTTCCGCCGACAAAATCAATAATGCGATCCTCGAGTGGATCGAGAAAAAGACCGTTGATGGTGAAATCGCGGCGGCGGGCGTCTTCCTCGGCGGAAGTGAAGCGAACGCTGCTGGGTCGGCGGCCGTCTTCATAGTTTCCATCGGCGCGGAAAGTCGCCACTTCCACGACGCTGCGGCCGCTGCGGACGAGGATGACGCCAAAGGCCGCGCCGACGGCCTGTGTGGAGGGGAATAGTTCGCGAACGCGCGTGGGCGGGGCATCGGTGGCAACGTCCCAGTCCGTCGCGTCCATGCCGAGCAAAACGTCGCGCACGCATCCGCCGGCGAAATAGGCGGTGTGGCCCGCCTCGCGAAGTCGCTTGAGGACGGCCAGGGCGTCGTCGCGCGTGCAGGGGGGTTTGGGCTGTGGAAGGGCCGGGGCGTTCATGATCGCGGGGATAGTGGGTCAGATCGAATGTTCTGGCAGAGCCGGGCCGTGTCGGCCCGGACCGGGGCGACACGCCCCGGCTCTTTCAAATTAAAATGACCCAGTACCATCCGGAGGATTCTATCGGAAATCGTTGGGGATTTGATATGATGGGCTTTGGTTGGCCGGGAGTTTGGAGTATGAGGCGAGTTGCGTTTGTTGTGCTGGCGGCATTTTTCGCGGCGGTTGCGGGTTGCGCTTCTCATGCGACAACCGATTCCGGCAATCAAGCGGCCGCCGCGGCGGATTCGGCCGCGGCCTCGCCTGCGGCGGCGGCGAGCGGCGACGCCGCTATGCCGGCTCCGCCGGAAGGGGCGCAGTTTACCCTTCATTGCAGCACGTTCAGCGAGCCCACGCACATCATGGATGCCAAGCGGGTGAAGGACTATCTGATCCGCCAGACCGGTTCAAAGGATTGGTACGTCGTGCACAGTGCCGACGAGAGCGATCTGTATTTCGGGTTTTACAAGACGTTTGACGACCGGGGGCAGGTTGCGGAATACACTCGTGCCCAATCCGACCGGGCGAAGATTTCGTCGCTGGTGGATGAAGACGGCCAGACGATGTTCCCGCAGATCGGATTCGTGCCGATCGAGACGCCCGATCCGCCGGCCCCCAGGGAATGGGATTTGTCCAGCAATCGCGGCTATTGGACGCTTCAGATTGCCGTGTACAAAGGGAGCCCCCAGCGCAAGCAGATGGCCGTGGATGCCGTGAAGGGATTTCGCGGCGCCGGCGTCGAGGCGTATTACCGCCACGGACCTTCCTCCAGCGAAGTTTACATCGGCTCCTGGCCGCGCAATGCCGTGGCCGAGCAACAAGCTGCGGCGGCCGAGAGCGATGACCCGAATGAACCGCTTCTCGTGCTTCCGGATTCCTTTGCCGGTGCGGAAAACTCCACCGTCTACACGCCGGATGGGCGAAAGATGAAGGTGGTCGTGCCCAAGCTGGATATTCTGGACCCCTCGCTGAAGAGGGCTGCGGCGGAGTATCCGTACTATTACGTCAATGGCGAGGTGGTCGGCCATCGGGTGCAACTGGCGGATCACACCTGGCAAACGATTCCCTGGTCGTCGTACCTGATCCAGGTTCCGCACGAGGATGGCGGCGAGGATGATTCGCAGGTGAAAGGCGAATCGGGTCAGGTCCCGGGCGATCAGCCGTCCGATTCCGGGAGCGCACCGGCGGCGGTGCCGGGCCTGGGCGGGTTGCGATAGCGTGGTGAACACCTTGCGGCTGCTGATCGCCAGTACGAATCCGGGGAAGATTCGCGAATTCCGCCAAATGCTGGCCTCGGGCGGCGGAATCCACGTCACCGATCTCACCGAGCATCCTGAATTGCCGCCGGTCGAGGAAACCGGCCGGACTTTCCTCGCCAACGCCTGTCTAAAGGTGGCGGAGTATGGCAAGTCGCTGAATACGTGGGCGCTGGCGGATGACAGCGGCCTGTCCGTGGATGCGCTGGAGGGAAAGCCCGGCGTTCACAGCGCGCGGTGGGCGGCGATGCACAAATCCGGCCAGGGAGATGCGGCTAACAACGCCCTGCTGATTCGCCAGCTTGCCGGCGTTGGGGCCGAGGGACGCACCGCGCGGTTTGTCTGCGCGCTGGCGCTGGCGGATGGGCAGGGACGGGTGGTTCTCACCGCCAGCGGCCGCGTTGAAGGGCGAATCCTCGCCGAGCCGCGGGGCGGCGGCGGGTTTGGCTATGATCCACTGTTTCTGGTGGATGGCCTCGGCAAAACAACCGGGGAATTGCCGGCGGAGGAGAAGCACCGGATCAGCCACCGTGGAATGGCTTTACGCCGAATGCGGTTGCTCATGGATAGGATCGGATTGACCACTGGCGGGACACCCCTTTCAGACAGATGAAATTCGGTCTACACTAATGGCTATGAGCCGAATCCTGGTGGCCGTCAGCAGCCCGTGGGCTGCGGAGAAGGTCGTGACCCCGCTGGTCGAATTGGCCAATCGCCTGAGCGCGGACGTATTGGTCGTTCATGTTTCGCGGCCCAGCGGCGGGCAAATGCGCGAGCAGGAGCAGGCGGACGGCGAAGCGGCCATCAGTTTGCTGCGGGCCAAGCTCCAGGAGCGCGAGGTGACGGTCCAAACCCTTCTGATGTTCAGCGACGACATTGCCCGGGCCATTTTGAATACGGCGATGGAGCGCGAAGTGACGCTGATCGTGCTGGGAATGACCGGAAAGAACATTTTTGCACGGTTGCTGGCGGGGAACGTGCCGGTGGAGTTGATTAAGAACACCCGAATCCCCGTCCTGCTACTTCCGCCGGACTGGAATGGAGTGCTCTAGGCGCTGCATGCGCCGTACGCGCGGAATTTTTTGCAAATCCTGTCAACAAATTTTGCAAATCTCCTTGCGTGCGTGACAATCACGTTATAATCCCGGCTTCGCGCGGTTGAGGAGCGCGGCGGAAGCCTTAACGGAGACTCCACGAATGGTCAACGGCGATGATTTCATGCCCAAAGAATGCTTTTTCACCAAGGGCGTTGGACGCCACGCACAAAAACTGATGAGCTTCGAGTTGGCGCTGCGTGATGCGGGCATTGAAAAGCAGAATCTGGTGCGCGTTTCCTCAATTTATCCCACCGCTTGCAAGATCATTCCGATGAAGGAAGGCACGCCGAAGCTCAAGCCCGGCCAAATCACCTTCGTCGTCCTTGCCGAAACCGCCACGGATGAGCCGAACCGGCTGATCTGCGCCGGCGTCGGGCTGGCGATCCCGCGGAACCATGACCATGGGTATATCGCCGAACATCACGGCTTCGGGATGAGCGAGAAAAGGACGGAAGATCTCTGCGAAGACCTGGCGGCGACGATGCTGGCGACGACGCTGGGGATTCCATTTGACGCGGACAAGAACTGGGACGAGCGCGAGCAGCAGTTCAAGATGAGCGGGGACATCGTCAAAACGCGGGCCGTGGTTCAGACCGCCGAGGGCGACAAAAGCGGATTGTGGACCAGCGTGATTTCCGCGGTTGTGTTCATCCTGGATAAGAACAACGGCGAAAAGCCCGCCCCGGAAATTCAAAATCCGGAAAAAACAATCCTCGATCGCATGGCGGGAACGTAGAGATTCTCAGGATAGCCATTGGACCGTCATTTCGGTTGCTGCTGGCTCAGGCAGTGAATGGCGCCGAATCCCCAGATGAGTTCCACGCAATCGATGCCGATGACTTTATGCCTCGGCAGATGTTCCTGAAGGATTGCCAGCGCCACGCGGTCATGACGGCGGTCGCGGTAAGTCGGGACCAGCAACGCGCCGTTGACGAAATAAAAATTCACGTACGTCGCGGGCATTCGCTGGCCGTCGTGAATCATGGGGTGCGGCATGGGGATTTCGACGATTTCAAACGTCCGGCCGTCCTGTTCGGTCAATCTTTGCGCCTGCCGCCGCGCGTCGCGAAGGATGCGGTAGTTCTCGTCACTGGGATCGGCTTCCGCTCCGATCACGATTTTTGTGGGGCTGATGAAACGGGCGAGATCGTCAATGTGTCCGTCGGTGTCGTCTCCGGCGATTCCACCCGTGAGCCAGCAGACCTTTTTCTGTCCGTAATAATCCTTCAGGTATTTCTCGATGCGCGACTTGCCCAGCTTCGGATTGCGGTTTTTGTTCAGCAGACAATCGGTGGTGGTCAGCACCGTCCCGAACCCGTTGAAATCGACCGACCCGCCTTCCATGACGATGCCCGGATAGAAAACCGGCAGGCCGAGTTGCTCGGCGACGCGCGTGGGAACGGCGTCGTCATCGTCATACGGCGGATATTTCCCGCCCCAGGCGTTGAAGGCCCAATCCACGATGGCCTTTTCCCTTCGGCCGCGCCTCCGGCGAACGACGAAGGCCGGCCCATGATCGCGGCACCAGCTTTCGTTGGTCTTGATGTGATGAAAGAGAATGTTCCGCGTCCCGCAGCCGTGCTGGGCCAACTGCGTTTTCACCAGACGCTCATAATTGCCATTGGGCACGTTGACGTGGACCTTTTCCCGAGCCGCGATTTCGCGAAAAATTCGGGAAAGGTTTTCCGGAACCGTGTGATACTTGTCGGGAAAGGAAATGCCTTCCGGCCGCGGCCAACTAAACCACGTTCCCTCGTGCGGAGCCCATTCCGGTGGAAAGGAATAACCGAGAGCTGCCGGTGTTTGCGCAAGAACTTTCAACTTAGCCATGAGTTTCCACAAATCGCCTGGTCAAATCCCCATACGCATCGATCCGCCGGTCGCGCAGGAACGGCCAGTGCGTTCGGCTGAATTCCACCTTCCCAAGATCGCAATCGGCGATCAGCACTTCCTCCTTGCCGATTGAGGCCTTCTTGATGATCTGGCCATTCGGGGCGGCGATGAACGATTGGCCCCAGAATTGAATTCCATCCCGGTTCACCGGCTTGCCGTCAGGCCGCGGGATTTTTTCCAGGCCGATCCGATTGGCGGCGCAAACATAACAGCCGTTGGCCACGGCGTGGCTGCGCTGGATCAGCTCCCAGCTCTCGTGTTGGGCCAGGCCATACTCGGCCTTTTCGCGCGGATGCCAGCCGATGGCGGTGGGATAGAAAAGAATCTGCGCACCCTGTAGAGCGACGAGGCGAGCGGCTTCGGGGAACCATTGGTCCCAGCAGATGAGCACCCCGATCTTCGCGTATCTCGTCTGCCAGGCCCGAAAACCCGTGTCGCCGGGCGTAAAGTAAAACTTCTCGTAGTAAAGCGGGTCATCCGGAACGTGCATCTTGCGGTAGAGGCCGAGGATCGAGCCATCGGCGTCGATAACGACGGCGGTGTTGTGATAGAGGCCGTCGGCTCGCTTTTCGAAAAGCGATGCGATGATGACGATGCGGTATTTCCTGGCGCACTTGCCGAGAGCATCCGTGCTGGGGCCGGGAATTTTCTCCGCCAGCTTGAAAAAGCGATGGTCTTCGGCCTGGCAAAAATATTGCGAGCGGAACAATTCCTGCGTGCAGACGATTTTCGCCCCGGATTTGGCAGCTCGCTCCACCAATCGGAGTTGGTTTTGCAGGTTCGCCGCGCCGTCAGGCCCGCAGGCCATCTGCGTGAGGGCAACCGGCACGAGGCGATTCGCCGCTTTGGGGTGTTTTCCTTTCATGGCGCCTTGCCACCAATTTCCCCTCTCCCCGGTACTCCGCAACATCTTTCATCTACGAATTAAGTGCAGGTGTAAACAACAGTTCGCCGCCATGCTAACCTTTTGTTGCGTTGACAAGGAGGTCTGCCATGGAAGGCGAACTGTTTCGGAGACTTTACCTCCTCGTCCAGGAGGAAGCCAAGCTTCGTGGACGGCCCAAGCGGGTTCATTTCACCGATGCGCGGATCGTGCTGGTCTATTTCTGGGCCACGCTGCACGACCGGCCCGTGGCCTGGGCCTGTGAGGCTCGCAACTGGCCTCACGAACGCAACGGGTTTGGGTTGCCCAGCGCTGCGACCATGAGCCGACGGCTGCGGACGTTGTGCTGCTGGACGCTGATCACCGGCGTGTATGATCGACTGCGGTCCATCACCCCTCGGGGGTTGGCTCTGTGTCGGCGGATCGACACCAAACCGTTGGTGGTGGGAGGATTTTCCAAAGACCCCGATGCCCAACGCGGCTATGCCACCGGCGGCCTGGCCAGGGGTTACAAGCTGGCCGTGGCGTGGGGACACAGCGTTGTTCCCGACGCCGTCACGGTAGGCCCGCTGAACGCTTCGGACCCAAGCTGCGCCGTCAACCTGATCGATCAAATGACTCGGCGCGATCCGCAGGCCAGCGGCTACCTGCTGGCCGACGCGACGCACGACACCAATCCGTTGCACCAGTACGCCGCCGCTCATGATTTTCAATTGCTCACGCCGCGCAAAAAGCCGGGCACGGAGTTGGGCCACCGGGATCATAGTTTGGCCCGCCTGCGATCCATCGAATTGTTGGAAGGTCCCAGTCGTTTTGGCAAAAGCCTGTACGAACAGCGTGGAAACATCGAACGAGATTTGGCACACCTGTGCGGCTTTGGCGGCGGCCTGCAACCTCTCCCCAGTTGGGTGCGCCACCCCGCACGAGTCGCCAGGTGGGTCATTGCCAAGTTAATCATCAATGGCGTGCGACAGTGCACAATCAAAGGAGTTGCAGCGTAGATGAAAGATGTTGCGGTACTCCGGGGAGAGGGCCAGGGTGAGGGGCATTTCCGCGGGAGGCATTCGCAATGCAATGTTCCAAGATCGACTCCAACACAGCGTCTAGATGGTCAAATACCTCGGGGTTTTCAAACCGAATCAGCATAAGACCCAATTGTTGGAGCCGGTGGGTTCTTTGCGCGTCGTAGGACACGCGCTCGGAATGCGAGTCCCCATCCAACTCGATAACCAGCCTTGCAGCCGCACAATAAAAGTCAACTACGAAACGATCCACCGCAAATTGGCGGCGAAATTTGAATCCGTTCAGTTGGCGATCGCGGAGCGCACTCCACAATATCATTTCGGCTGGCGCGGCATCGCCTCGTAGTTCTTTGGCGCGTTGCAAAAGCAGGGGATTTACTCGATGTGGTCTCATTGCCGTTACTGCCTGCGAACGACGCCCCTCACCCTGGCCCTCTCCCCGGAGTACCGGGGAGAGGGGTAGACTGCGCTAGCCCTCTCTCCGGGATGCCGGGAGAGGGGACAGACGCGGCTTCAGGCTCGTTGGCCAGCGACAATAAAAATCGCTCGACGTTCTCGGCCGCGTCGCCGATGCCGGTCTTGGTTTGGAAATCGATCTCGGCGAGCAGATCGACGGCGCGCCGCCGGCCACGTTCGCCGAGGGATTGTACCGTATCCGCGAATCGCTGCTGAACCTCGCGCGGCCAGATGCGAAGCGCCTGGCAAATCGCGAACGTATTCTGCCCTTCGCGCAGCATCGCCAGGGCTTTGCGGACATTCTCCAGCCAGATGCACAGCCAGGTGACGGCGCGGAACTCGGCGGACGAATCGCTTTGGACGAGTTGCCGCCATCGGCGGACGGCCTCGGCCGGGTCGCCGCCGCCCAGGGCGTTGGTCAAATCCCACATCTCCCGCTCGCGCTGGAAGGCCACGCTTTGGCTGATCTCATCCGCGCCGATCCGGGAGGAGGCAGACGCCAGGGCCAGCTTCGCCAATTCGTTGTCGATTCGTCCAAGATCGGCGCCGATCAAGTCCGCGAGCAACTCGGCCGCTTCGGCGGTGAGGTTCAACTTGTGGGCCGTCCTGCCGCGCTGAATAATCCAACCTTTAAGCGTCCTTCGGGGCCTGGCAGGGAACAATCTGCCCGGTTTTGGCGATCGCCTTGTAAATGCGCTGATTGGACGGGAGCGAACTGAATCGCAGCACCAGCGTGGCGCTTTCCGAAGGGCGGGCGACGTAATCTTCCAGTTGCTCGCGGAAGCGCGAAACGAACTCGTCGGCATTGCGCACGGCCACCACCTTGGCGCTGCCGAACAGGGCGAAGCTGCGAAGCTCATCGAGAACGTCGGCGAGATCGGCGGTTTCGCCGTCGGCGTCGATGCGCTGTGCATCGGGCGGCAACTCGGCGACGATTCTCTGCAGAGCTTGCTGTTGAAGCAGCGCGTCGGAACCGACAAGTGCATACACGGACCTTGGCATTCGCCCGGTTTTTACGTCCGGCGCGAGGGTGAGTCAACGAGGGCGCCGGCTCCGGTTCAGATAACAGAGCCGCTCCCGTGTCGGCCCGGTCTTAACCGGGGCGGCACGCCTCGGCTCCGTCGCGCGGGTCTTTCGTTGTAAAAATGAATCCGTTACACTTCGGGGCCAGTGGGACCGATTGGGATGTAGCAAGCCGGGATCGGATGGGAGAGCGCATGTCAAATCCCTATTCCTCGTTTTGCGAGGACTTTTACGTCAACATGCGACTGGGCTCGCAGTTGAACCTGCCGCACCAGCGCGAAACCCTGCTTCATTTCTTCGAGCGGATTCAGAAGGAATTTCCGTCGATGACGCGGTTTCGCAAATCGGACCGCGGCGAATTCAATCTCGAGGAGGACCGCTCGAGCCAGGACTACCGCTGGGTGAGCCTCGAAACCCGCCGCCTCAGCGCCGGGCACGTCAATGCCGCCAGCGTCGAAGAGACGCTGAAGCTGCATCGCCTTCTGCTCCAACTGGCTCCGTTTCACCTCGGCATCAGTCCAGTGGAAATCGACTATCTCGACGTGCTTTTCGGATTCGACCTTTCCTTCAGCGGGAATCACGACGAGATCATTGCCGAGAGCCTTCTGACGGATTCTCCGCTCAATTGCCTGACGGAGGAAACCGGCGCCAAGGCGGTGGACGTGCGGCCGTCGGTGACGGTGGCGCTGAGCGACGATTGCCGGCTTCAGGCCCGGATCGATATCGTCACGCGAACCAACAGCTACCAGGTTCGCACCGGCGATTACTCCGACGACATGATCAGCGTGTATCTGATATTGCGGCGATATTGGGGAGACCGCCCGCGCCGTTCGATGGAGGATTTGCTCCAGGACATGACGGACCGAGCGATTCAGTTGTGCGACCGACATATCCTGCCAAAGGTGGTCCGGCCGATCTCCAGCGCCATCGCTTCGCGCTCCTGACCGCCGCACCTGCGGAGCGCGCAGGCCGTGCCCAAAAATCCGGGCAAAAGGAATCGGCTGGAGGACCAGCCGGCTCGAGTTTCGAAATTGAGCCGGCTGGTCCTCCAGCCGGTCTTCGGCACCCGGATTTCAAGCGCCGCCGGCGCGAATGCGAGGAACGACGTTTGGCATCGATGGCTGGAATCTGTAAGATCAGCGGCAATGGCAGGCGAATCGGCGGATTCTTTGCAGCGCGAAGGCAGGCGACACGTCGATCGCGTCTTAGGTGAGCTTGGCAAGGACGCGGAGGAGTTGAAGGCCGAGTTCGCGCTTGGAAAGCGGGAAATAGCGCAAAAGGGCTTGTCTGATATTGCCGAAGTCGTTAGCGGACTTGAGCGCCTGCGGCAACTTCTGATAAGGTGCTGAAGATGCAAATCGACGGCGCGGGGCATTCGGCTTGAGAGGGTCAGACTATGGTCGATAGTGCGGAAGCCGTCCCATCCGAACCCACGCCGGCGATCGTCGTCGCCAAGGCGGGACGGTATTATCGCGTCGCGCGTTATCTGATGACCGTTCTGCTCATGGCGTACGGGGCGTGGTCCATTTACGACGGCTTCGTGAGTTGGCCGCGTTGGACCGAGACGCACCCGCTGGAAAAGCCGAAGACCGACACGGATATCATGTTGAATAAGGTGCTGGGAGTTCTGCTCCCGCCGATGGGGCTGATTATCGTCGCCTGGGCGATCTACAATTCGCGCGGGGAATATCGATTGGAGAACGGCGTGCTTCACGTGCCGGGCCATCCGCCGGTGCCGCTCGAAAAAATTCACTCGATCAACCGGGAAGCCTGGGACCGCAAGGGAATCGCGTACGTGGATTACGATCTGTTCGATTCGCCGGCGCCCGGGAGTTTCGGGGGTGATTCCAAATCCGCGCGGGGCACGTTCAAGATCGATGATTTTGTTTACGAGCGCGGGCCGGTCGATCAGATATTCAAGGCGATCGAGGGTTCGCTGCTCAAAGGCCACCCTCCCAAGCCGAAAACCCAGCCGCCGCCGCCGCCAAAAGTCCCGCCGCGGCCGAAATTGTAAGCGAGAGCCGGAAAGCGGAATCCGTCGTACCGCTTCTCTGCGCCTTATCCCGGATCCATCTTGATGACGCCACGCTGGCGCTTCACGGCAATGACCCGCTGCTTCAGCATTTCGTACAGCGGCCGCGGATTGGGAAGGCCGACAAGCTCCAGCATCGGCATCTTGTCGTCTTTTGAGATGATCGTGATCGTGCCCACGTCCAACAGGCGATTGACCAACGATTGATGGAAATGCAAATCCTCCACGTGCCATAGCTCGAGCGTATCAATGTTCTTTGTCGGCAGCCCTCGCTCAAAATCGATCCGATAGTTGCTGATTCGATAACGGACGCTCTTGGCAAAAACCCAGGGCATCCAAGGCACGGCCAAAGCGACGACGATGACGCCCGCCGTCAGCCACCACGGCCCCAAGCGCTTATGGATCAGAAGTCCGGCGATGACGAGCAGCGCCAGGGCGACGAGGGTGTAAAGGCAGAGTTTGCCGACCATCGCCCGAACGGGCGGGGAGCCCTGGAAATAAATCTCCTCGCGATCGTCCGGCTCGGCATGGGGGCCGGCGCCCGCGGGCGGTGGTGTAATAGGATCGGGGCCTTTGGTGCTCATGGATTCTCCCGTAGGATCGCTAACTAAAGCGGCGTGCTCGCCAGCTTCGGCCCCGCTTGCGCCGGCGCGGTATCCGCCAGCGGGCGCTGATAGGTCTGGCTGATCTTCCGCAGCAGATCGACGAACTCGACCTGGGCGAGGTTGAGATTCTTGATCTTGATGTGGGAAACGATCTTGGCTTGCAACGATTCCAACTGCATGCGTTGGGCATCGGTAACAGGCCGGCCTTGCTGTTCCTGCCGCGCCAGGGCTTCGAGCTGCCGCTCGAAATCCGCAAGCATTCGGCTGGCGTCGCCGTCTTCGGCCACGGCCTTTTGTGCGGCCTTGAAGCGCTCGGCGGCGGGGTGCTCCTTGAGAAGCTGTCCGAGCTTCTCGGCAGCTTGAAGGATTTGCTGGGTATCAACGGGCATGTCGCTCCTTGTTGGCGAGCCACTATAATCGACGGATCGGACTTTTGTCATGGGCAGATACTCTCGCCAGCAAATCCTGCCGCAAATCGGCCCCGTGGGTCAGGAGCGATTGGGGCGTGGCGCGTGCTGCTCGTCGGATGCGGCGCCTTGGGCTCGATCGTGGCGGAGATGCTCGTTCGCGCCGGAGTTGGTTTTGTCCGAATCGTGGATCGCGACCTGGTGGAACTGTCGAATTTGCAGCGGCAGGTGTTGTTTGATGAAAACGATGCCGCCCGGGAATTGCCCAAGGCGGTCGCCGCCGCCGATCGCTTGCGGGAGATCAACTCGCAAGTGCGGATCGAGCCGATCGTCGCCGATGTCAATGCGACGAACATCGAGTCCATGGCCGAGGGGATCGATCTGATTCTCGACGGCACGGATAACGTCGCGACGCGATATCTGATCAACGACCTGGCCGTGAAACATCGTCTTCCGTGGGTGTACGGCGGGTGCGTGGGCGTGGTGGGTCGAGTATGGGGAATATGGCCGGAACGGTCGGCGTGCCTGCGATGCGTTTTTCCCGAGCCGCCGCGAGCCGATGAATTGCCCACCTGCGACACCGCCGGCGTGCTGGGCCCGGCGGCGGTGATGGTGGGAGGATTGCAGGCGGCGACGGCCATCCGGTTCCTGGTCGAAGGCCCGCAGGGCCAAGACCGCGAGCACCTGGGCGAAATGGCGGGCCTGATCTCGCTGGATGCCTGGAGCGGGCAATATCGCACGATGGCTTCAGCGACGATCCCGGCCGCGGATTGTCCCTGTTGTCAGCAGAGAAATTTTCCTTTTCTCTCGACGAACGGGATCGATTTCACTACAAATCTCTGCGGACGGCAGGCGGTTCAGGCTCTTCGCCCCGGCTCGGCGGCGCGGATTGACTTGGCCGTGACCGCCGAGAGATGGCGCAAGATCGGAGCCGTTGCAACGTCGCCATGGTTCGTTAAATGCAAGCTGAACGATCCGCCCGGCATCGACCTGACGCTTTTTCCCGATGGACGACTGGTGGTCCACGGATCGGCCGAGCCGTCGCGGGCGAAATCGATGTACGCAAGATTTGTTGGAAGTTAGAGTTATGATCGCAACTTGACTGATTCCTACTTACCCATAGCATTAGTCGGAATTTTATGGGAATTGTCGCTGTCCGTCCCGCAGAACAGGCTCGCTCCGTTTTGGAGTTGATCGGCAATACGCCGATGTTGCGGTTTAAGCGGGTTTGCGAGGATGCCGGCCCCGTCGAGCTGCTCGCCAAGGCCGAGTGGTACAACCCCGGCGGAAGCGTGAAGGATCGGGCGGCGCTGAGCATGATCCTCGATGGCGAGCGGCGAGGACTTCTTACACCGGAGAAAATCATCATCGATGCCACCAGCGGCAACACGGGGATCGCCTACGCCATGATCGCGGCCGAGCGCGGTTACCGCGTGAAGCTGGCGCTGCCCAAAAATGCCGGGTGGGAGCGAAAGCAATGCTTGCTGGCCTATGGCGCGGAGTTGGTGTTGACGGACCCCTCCGAGGGGACCGATGGCGCCCAGCGGCACGATGCGCCGGCTTGTCGATGCCGATCCCGGCAAATATTTTTATCCCGACCAGTACAACAACGAGGCGAACTGGCGGGCGCATTACCAAACCACGGCGATGGAAATCTGGAATCAGACCCAGGGTCGAATCACCCATTTCGTCACCGGACTTGGCACGAGCGGAACCTTCGTCGGCGTGACGCGGAGGCTGAAGGAATTGAATCCGGCGATCCGGTGCTTGAGCACGCAGCCGGATGCGCCGCTGCACGGCTTGGAAGGGCTCAAGCACATGCCGACGTCCCTGGTCCCCGGAATTTATGATGACTCGCTCGCCGACGATCAGGTCGCCGTGGCGACGGAGGATGCGCAGAAGATGGTGTTGCGGCTGGCGCGGCAGGAAGGATTGCTCGTGGGCGTTTCCTCCGGGGCCAACCTCTTTGCCGCGCTCCAGGTCGCCAAGGGTTTGAAAGAGGGAGTCGTGGTTACGATTTTCTGTGATTCGGCGGCGAAATATCTTTCCGAAGCCTTCTGGCAGGAATCGGCGGAAGCGGAGAATTGGCCATGAGCCTGGTTTTGACCCCGGAGCAGGTGGCCCAGATCGAGCGTGAAGGGTCAGCGGCGTATCCGAACGAATGCTGCGGCGCGATGCTCGGGCGGGACAATTCCGCAAGCCCTGGCGGCGAGCGGATGGTGCAGCGGCTGGAGCCCCTGGCCAATGCCTTTGCCCCGGGCGAGCGGTATCATCGCTTTTCGCTTGATCCGCTTCAGTTGATGAAGCTGGAAAAGACCGCTTCCGCCGCGGGGCTGGCGGTGCTGGGATTTTACCACAGCCATCCCAACGTTGCGGCCCGGCCCAGCGAATACGACCGTTCCCATGCCTGGCCGTTTTACAGTTACGTCATTGTTTCGATCGCCAAGGGAAAGTCGGTGGATTTGACGAGTTGGCAATTGGACGAAGCAACCGAACAGTTCAAGTCCGAGGAGATCGTTCGCGGGGGCGAAAGGACCATTATGAGCGCCGAATATGCGCATCCGGAATTGCTCGTGAGCACCGCCTGGGTCGCCGAGCATATCGACGATCCGAAGGTGAAGATTGTCGAAGTGGACGTGGACACGGCGTCTTATGACGAGGGGCACGTTCGCAACGCGATCGGATGGAACTGGAGGACGGATTTGAACGATCGGGTGCGCCGGGACATGGTCGATCCGCGGACGTTCGCGGCGCTGAACGGGGCCGCCGGCATTCGCAAGGACGATACGATTATCTTCTACGGCGACAACAACAATTGGTTTGCCGCCTGGGCGCTGTGGCAGTTCAAATACAACGGCCACAAGGACGTGCGGCTGATGAACGGCGGGCGCAAAAATGGGAACTGGAAAAGCGGGAATGGGTCAATGGGCGACCGACTTTTCCGCGGAGCGACTACCCGATCCCCTGCGTCGATGACAGCATTCGGGCGTATCGGGAGGAGATCATCAACGCATTGAGCGGCGAGGCGATCAATCTGGTTGACGTTCGCTCGCCGCATGAATTCACGGGCAAGATCGTCGCGCCGCCCGGCATGACCGAGACGGCCCAACGCGGCGGGCATATTCCCGGCGCCAAGAACGTTCCCTGGTCCAAAACCGCCAATGAGGACGGCACGTTCAAAAGTCCGCAGGAGCTTGGCAAATTGTACGGTGACGCGGGCGTCGATCTATCCAAGCCGACCATCGCCTACTGCCGCATCGGCGAGCGCTCGAGCCATACCTGGTTCGTGCTGAAGTACCTGCTTGGCGTGGATAACGTGAAGAACTACGATGGAAGCTGGACCGAATGGGGCAATTTGGTCGGCGCGCCGATCGAAACCGGCGAGGATTTCAATTGGCCCGGCTCGAACGTGAAATGCCCATGAGGATCGAAATATCCCGAGATACACGCGAGGTAAATCATGCCGCTCAAACCACAAGGCCGAATTTTCAACGACATCACCGAAACCATGGGCGGAACGCCGCTGGTGCGCCTGAACCGGCTGATACCCAGGGACCAGGCGACGGTGCTGGTGAAATGCGAATTTTTCAATCCGCTGGGGAGCGTTAAGGACCGCATCGGGGTGGCGATGATCGACGCGGGGGAGAAAGCCGGCAAGATCAACCGCAATACCGTCATCGTCGAGCCGACCAGCGGGAACACGGGAATTGCCCTGGCGTTCGTCTGCGCAGCGCGCGGATACCGGCTGATTCTCACCATGCCGCAGAGCATGAGCATCGAGCGCCGGCGGCTGCTGAAGGCGCTGGGGCGCAGGTGGAATTGACTCCCGCCGAAGAGGGAATGCGCGGGGCCATCAATCGCGCCGAGGCCATTCTCAAGGAAAATAAAAACAGTTACATGCCGCAGCAGTTCAACAATGAGGCCAATCCGGAGATCCATCGTCAGACGACGGCGGAGGAAATCTGGCAGGACACCGGCGGGAAGGTGGACATTCTGGTCGCGGGCGTGGGCACCGGCGGGACGATCACCGGCGTGGCGGAGGTCATCAAGCCGCGAAAGCCCAGCTTCAAGGCCATCGCCGTCGAGCCGGTGGCCAGCCCGGTGATTACCCAGACGCTTGCGCACGAGCCGGTGAAGCCGGGACGGCACAAAATTCAGGGCATCGGCGCGGGGTTTGTCCCGAACAACCTTCACACCAACATCGTCGACGAGGTCATTCAGATCACCGATGAAGAGGCCTTCGCCTGGGCGAGGCGATTGGCCAAGGAGGAGGGAATCTTCGGCGGCATCAGCTCCGGGGGCAATGTCGCGGCGGCGGCCAAGGTGGCGGCTCGAGCGGAGAACAAGGGGAAGATGATCGTCACGATCATGTGCAGTTTCGGCGAGCGGTATCTCAGCACGCCATTATATGAGGAAGAGTAAATGTCCGAACAGAAAGCGACCAACATTACCTGGCACGAAGGGTCCGTCACCCGCGAAGAGCGGCAAAAGCTGCTTGGCCAAAAGGGCGTCACCATCTGGATGACCGGATTGTCAGCCTCGGGCAAGAGCACCATCGCGTGCATCCTGGAGCAGATGCTGCTTCACAAAAAGAAGCATGCGTACCGCCTCGACGGCGACAACGTCCGCATGGGACTGAACAAGAATCTCGGTTTCTCAGCCGAGGACCGGACGGAAAATATCCGCCGCATCGGCGAGGTGGCCAAGCTCTTCACGGACGCGGGCGTGATCGCCATCACCAGCTTTATCAGCCCGTATAAAAAGGATCGCGACGCGGTCCGGGCCGGCATGAAGCCTGGCGAATTCATCGAGGTGTACGTGCAGGTGTCGCTCTCCGAAGCCGAGAAGCGCGATCCGAAGGGCCTTTATAGAAAAGCCCGCGCCGGACAACTCAAGGGATTCACCGGGATTGACGATCCGTATGAAGCGCCGGAAAAGCCGGAAATCCTGATCGAAACGGAAAAGACCAGGGCCGGCGATGCGGCCGGGCAAATCGCGAAATACCTTGAGGAACGCGGTTATCTCCGGGAATGAACCGTCACCGCTTATTTCCCCTCTCCCTGGTACTCCGGGGAGAGGGATAGGGTGAGGGGCGGCATTTGAGGTTAAAAATTCGCCCCTCACCCTGGCCCTCTCCCCATGCGTACATGGGGAGAGGGGAAAAGACGCTTATCAGCGACTGATCTTATGTCCAGCGGTTTTGTCGATCTTCACTGCCATTCCACGGCCTCCGACGGCACGCTCTCGCCATCGGAGGTGGTGCGATTGGCCGTGGAGCGCGATCTTTCGGCCCTGGCGCTGACGGATCACGACACGATCGGGGGCATCGCCGAGGCCGCCGCCGAGGCCCGGCGCGTCGGAATCGATTTTATTCCCGGAATCGAAATCATGCGCGGAATACCCGCATCCGGGCACGATGCACCTGCTGGGTTATGGCGTCGATCCGCAGAATTCCACGCTGGCCGATCTTACAAAAAAACTTCTCGCCGGCCGGGACGATCGCAATCCCCGGATCATCGCCAAGCTGCGGGAATTGAACGTCTCGATATCCATGGCGGAAGTGGAAGCCGAGGCCGGCGGCAAGGTGCTCGGCCGCCCGCACATCGCCGCGATTCTGGTGCGGAAGGGGTACGTGAGTTCGATCAAGCAGGCGTTCGACAAATATCTCGCCCCCGGCGGACTGGCCTATTATGACAAGGAGCGTCTTTCCCCGAAAAAGGCGATCGGAATGATCCTGGAATGCGGCGGCCTGCCCGTGCTGGCGCATCCCATTCAGCTTCGATATCAAAACGACGCGCAACTCGAACGCATCGTCAAGGACCTGCTCGATCTGGGCCTTGCCGGCATCGAGGTCATGCACAGCGATCACAATGCGCGTTTGGTGGAGCAATATTCGGCCCTGGCAGATCGTTTCAAGCTGGTCAAAACCGGCGGAAGCGATTTCCACGGGGCGAACAAGCAGATCGACCTCGGCATTGCCGCGGGCAGTGCGTATTCCGCGAAAGTTTTACGACGATCTGATGGCCGCAACGCAGAGCCGAAAAGCAGCATCGCCAATGACAAATGACCAATGAGGCTCCACCCCCAGAGGGGGTGGTATCAGGAAGGCCCCTCAAAGGGGCCGAAGGAACGTGATCCAAGTTTTGTCGCCATGTTTCGTTTCTTTCCCCTCGCCCCGGTACTCCGGGGAGAGGGTTAGGGTGAGGGGCTGTGTTCGACTTTCGAGAATCGCCCCTCACCCTAACCCTCTCCCCATGAGTACATGGGGCGAGGGGAAAAATTGCTGGAACGGCAGAGCCACACAGGGTCGCACGGCCAGAGGCCGTGGTTTCATGCTCTAATGACAAATGACCACTGACACTCTTTCCAAGCTCGATCTTCCCTCCTTGAACCAGATGTTCGAGTCCGCCGATCCGCTGCGCATCGTCGAATGGTCGGTCGCGCAGTTTGGCGAGGATTTGTTGATGTCTTCGTCGTTCGGAGAGGATTCGGCCGCCCTGATCCATCTCGTTCATCGCGTAAAGCCGGGCATGCGGATCATTTTCGTCAACACGGGTTATCACTTCCCCGAGACTCACGCGTTCCTCGAGCAGCTTCGTCGGCGTTTCAATCTCAATGTCTGGACGTACCGCACGCGCAACGATCCCATTGCCTATCTGCATCAGGCCGGCGAGGAGAATCCCGCATGGCGCAAGGACGTTCCGGCTTGCTGCGCCGCCAACAAAAATGAGCCGTTCCAGCGGGCGATGAAGGAGCTTGCTCCCAAAGCCTGGCTGCGCGGGATCCGCCGGGACGAGGCCAAGAGCCGAGCCGGACGGCAATTCATCGAGTGGAATCAGCTTTACAACTGCCACGCGATCTCGCCGCTGCTCAACTGGACGGCCCGCGAGGTTCACGCCTATTTAAAGCAGCACGATCTGCCGCGCCATCCCCTTTGGGAGAAGGGCTATGCGTCCATCGGCTGCAATCCCCTCAGTTGCACGCGTCCGATTGAAGAAGGGGAACACCCGCGCTCCGGCCGCTGGGCCGGCCAGGAAAAAATCGAATGCGGAATTAACCTCGATAAGAATTCGCTGGATTCGGCGAATCTGTAGCCGGCAAATCGCCGCAGCCCTTCATTGCAATCCGACGTTGAAATCCTCCTGTGAATCCTGAGTCCACAATTCGAAATAAATTCTCAATTCGAGTGACGACCAAAGTTTTGGCCCTGAGCCTCGTTTTTCAGCGGCAAATCAAAGCTCATGTCGGGGCAGAGGTTGCAATCCGAGTCGCCCGCTTTGGGCCAAATTCTGCCGCATTAACCGATTGTGCGTGCTATACTTAATTAGTCGCCTTCACCGTCGGCGAGGTCGGCGGCCTCGCCGTTTCTGTTGCGCCGCGAGGGCGTACCCAGGAGGAAGAAAACAAACCATGTTCAACAAGCTGTCAGCTCAGAAACGGCGTCTAAAGAGCGCACGATTGATAAGCTCCGCCATCGAGCCGCTTGAGCAGCGCCTGCTGCTGAGTACCGTAAGCTGGATCGGCGGCAGCGGATCGTGGAGCACCGCGAGCGACTGGAGTTCGGGCACGGTTCCGACCTCGGCGAACATCGTTGTCATCGACCAACCGGGTAATATTCAGGTAACGCTCACCGGCAACGGGTCGGTCGGCAGCCTCCGCGTCACCGGCGACACGCTTCTGGTTTCGAGCGGGACTTTGTCCGCCGCCACCAGTTCCTACCTTTACGCCGGCAGCAGCTTGCAACTGAGCGGTGCGACGCTGACGACACAAGCCGGCGCAACGCTGACCAACAGCGGCTCCATCTCCGTCAGCACCGGCAGCGATCTGAACGTCGGCGGCGCTTACAGCCAGACCTCCACCGGAGTGCTGACGCTTCAATCCGGAAGCATAAGCTCCGGTGTGGGAGAGAATTTGCTGAGCAACGGGGGTTTTGAGGAGCCATCGGCCGACGGCAGTGCGACGACCGTCCCCAACGACTGGGGCGATTGGGGCGCCTCATACGTCAGCACGCAATACGCCTACGCTGGAGCGCAATCGCTGGTGGAGTCCGGAGCGAATTCCGGTGTGAACCAGACATTATCCGTGACGCCGGGCGTTTCCTACACGGCCATCGCGTACGCGATGGCCCCTTCGAACCTCACCGGTCCGGAGGGGGCGTTTCTGAATATGTTTTTCTACAGCGCCGGCGGTACCGAACTCTCTTCGACCGGATTAACGGTGTTGAGTTCCACGAAGACGGCCAGCGGTTGGAACTCCTATACAGTGTCGGAGGTTGCGCCGAGCAACGCGGCGACGGTCACGTTGGCTTTGCAAATTGGAGCTTACACCGGCAATCCGGGCACGGCCGGCGGTTCGGTCTATTGGGATGACGCCCAGTTGGGGCCGACCGGCCACACCACCGCGCTGGCGAGCGCCGACGGCGTCTCCAACAGCGGAACGATCACCGTCGGCGCGGGGGACGCGCTAAACAGCACGGGCACTTTCACCCAGAGCGGCACCGGAACTCTGAACGTGCTGCTCGGCGGCTCGCCGGCAGCCTTGCTCTTCGGCTCGATCACCTCGACAGGGTCGGCGACCCTCGCCGGCACGCTCAGCGCAACTCTGACCGACGGATATTCGCCGTCGCTTGGCGACGGGTTTACCCTTCTGACATACAACGGCGAGAGCGGCGCTTTCGCAACGCTTCAGGTTCCTTCCGGCTCGTCCTACACCTTCCAGCCGACCGTGAGCCCGACTTATGTGGGGATCGGGGCCGTGCCCCTCACATTATCCACGACGGTCAACATCGGCTCGGTAATTCAACCGACGCCGACCGATGTCGTGGGCGTGAACATTGACTGGTGGGATGATCAGTTGAGCACGACGCAGACGCAGCAGATGGTCGAGGCGGCTGGGCTGAATATGTTTCGGTTCCCCGGCGGGTCGAGTTCGGACGATTATCACTTCAACGTTTCGGACAACTATTCTTCCGGCGAAAACACGATCCCTCAATTCGCCGAGTTTATCCAGTCCGTGGGTGGCACGGGGCTGGTAACCACGGATTACGGCTCGGGCAGCCCGCAAGAAGCCGAGGCCGAGTTGGCCTATCTGGAGGGCTCCCCCACCGACACCACGGTCATCGGCACGGGAATCGAGTGGAGCGACAGCGCGGGTGCATGGCAGAACGTCAACTGGCAAACCGTTGGCTATTGGGCCAGCTTGCGCGCCGCCTCGCCGCTTGGGACCGATGACGGCCTCAACTTTCTGCGGGTTGACCATGCCGCCCCATTCCCAAACATCACCTATTGGGAAATCGGCAACGAGGAATACGGCAATTGGGAGATCGATCACCACGGCACCCCGGGCCCCGGCGGCGTCAGCACCGGAACCCAGCGCGACCCAACCACCTACGCGAAATTTGCCGAGGCCTTTGCCAGCTTTATCGCGGCCGATCAGGCCAAGCTGCCAACCATCCATATCGGAATCGACAGCGGAGACCCGACGGGCGCTTCCGACAACAACTGGACGAAAAATGTGCTGGCGGCTGGGGAGAGCATCGGGTTCGTGCCCGGTTTCATCTCCGATCACAACTATGTGCAGGGCCCCGGCTCTGAGAGCGATTCGTTCCTGTTGAACGACACCGTTTCGGATGTCGGGAGCACCCTGAGCCTGGGCCACGCGCCACAGCGATTACGAGACCATGCTCCAGCAGACGGTGGGAAGCTCCGCCGCCGCAGGCGTGCAGATCATGGCCACCGAATACAACTCGAACTACGGCACGCCAGGCAAACAGATGACAAGCATCGTCAACGGCCTGTTCATCGCGGACTCCATCGGCAGCCTGCTGGACAGCGGATACACCGCCGGACTCGTTTGGGACCTGCGTAATGGTTGGGGCACGAGCGGAAACAACTCGCCGACTCTCTACGGCTGGCGCGAGGGAGGGGATGAGGGATTGCTCGGAATGTCTAATGACAACGACCCGCCAATCACGGGTCCATATGTGCCCTATCCCAGTTATTTCGCCGAAGAATTGGCATCGAAGATGGTGCAGAGCGGCGGCAAGGTCGTCTCGGCTGTCAGCAACTATGCCGAAATGGCCGTCTACACCATCTTGGAAGCCAATGGTCATCTGGATCTCATGGTGATCAACAAGAACCTCGACGCCAGCCTCACCGAGCAGTTCAGCCTGCCCGGTTTCAACGCCAGCGGTCAGGCCCAGGTCTGGCAGTACGGCGAAGCGCAGGATTATGCCCAGAGTCTGACAAGCAACGGCGCGGCATCGCTGGCGAATTTCACCACCAACCTGAGCTTCAGCGGCAGCAATTTCAGCTACGCGTTCCCCGCATATTCGATGACGGTCATCGATCTGACCCCCACGCCGGTAATCGCAACCGCCGCGGCGGCCAATCCCAGCCCCGTCACCGGAACCACCACAACCCTCACCGCCCTCGGTTCCGAAAACGGCAGCGGAGCAGGGCTGAACTACACCTGGTCGGCTACCTCCGTTCCGGCCGGCGTTGCCGCGCCCACTTACAGCGTCAACGGCACCAACGCCGCCTCGACCACCATCGCCACCTTCTTCGGCGCGGGCAGCTACAGCTTCCTCGTCACCATCACCGACGCCGGCAACAATTCCGTCACCAGCAGCGTCAACGTCACGGTCAATCAGACCTTGACTTCCATCGCCGTCAGCCCGCCCACCGCGACGGTCAATGAAGATTCCAATCAACAGTTCTCCGCCACCGCCAAGGACCAGTTCAACGTCGCCCTGACCAGCCAGCCGACTTTCACCTGGTCGATCGCCAGCGGCATCGGCAGCGTGAATTCTTCGGGGCTTTATACTTCTCCCACTGCATCCGGTTCCGCGAGCGTTCAGGCGGCATCGGGTTCGATCCACGGATCGGCTTCGGTCACGATCAACAACGCCGCGCCCACCGTCGCCCAGGCCGCGGCGGCCAATCCCAATCCCGTCACCGCGACGTCCACCGCCCTGAGCGTGCTCGGCGCCGATGACGGCGGGGAAGGAAATCTGTCCTACACCTGGGCCGATACCGGCCCGTCCGGCGTCACTTACTCCGGCAACACCAACGGCACCAACGCCGCCAAGGCCATCACCGCGAATTTCACCCAGGCCGGCAGCTACAACTTCACCGTCACCATCACCGATTCCGGCGGATTGTTCACCACCAGCTCCGTGGCCGTGAACGTGCAGCAGACGCCCACCGGCGTGATCGTCACGCCCTCCTCCATCACCGTCGCCACCGGCTCAAACCAGCAGTTCTCCGCCACCGCCACCGATCAATTCGGCAACGCCATCAGCTCGCCGACGTTCACCTGGTCCATCACCGGCACGAGCGACGGCAACTCGATCAGCGGCACGGGCCTGGCCACGCTCGGCTCGACGCCCGGCACCTACACCGTCAAGGCCGCCCTGGGCAGCGCCAGCAACACCGCCAGCGTCACCGCCGCGGTGGCCCCAACCGTTTCGGCCTTCCAGGTCAACGACGGCAGCGCCGCAGCGCGATGGTCGATTCCCTCACCGTCACCTTCAACGAAGCCGTGACGCTCGGCTCCGGCGCCATCACGCTCAACTTGCTTTCGCAAACCGGCGGGGCCTCGACGCCGATGACCTTCACCCTCACCCCCGGCAGCGGATCGAGCGCCACCTGGGTCCTGACCTTCACCGATCCCAGTTACATCGGCGGTTCGTTGCCGGATGGAGCGTATGAATTGATCGTCTCATCCGGCGGCGTCACCAGCGCCTCGGGCCTGCACATGTCCGCCGATCAGGACTTCGTCTTCTGGCGTTTGTACGGTGATTTCGCCGGCAATGGATCGGTCACCGGCAACGACTACACGACGCTGATCACGTTACTCGACGGGGCAACGGGCTCGACCTATTGGTATCTGGATTTCTACAACACCGGGTTTGTCACCGGCGATGATTTCACCGAGTTCATCACGCGATTCGGCTCAACGATGAACATTCCCACGTTGCCGAGCGTGGAGGTGGCGGCCGCGCCGGCGACGACTTCCACTTCCGCGACGCCGACGACATTGACGCCGACAACGACGACGTTGACGACAACGACAACGACGAAGAAGCCAAGCGTCACGAGCCTCGTTTCCAGCGTGGCGGCGGCGCCGAAGCCTGTCATCAGCAAACCCAAGCCAAAGCACGGGCGCGGCTGACGAATCGGTCCGGTCGGAAAACAGGGCCAACGTCTCACGACGAGCAGCTTGCCGTCCGAATCATCTTGCCGTCGCCTTTGGAGAAGGGAATTGACCGCGCGCCCTCATTGGCGGATTTGGGCGGCGATCAGTTGAGTGAGCTTCAGCGGATCGGCGTGACGGAGCCGTTCCAGGACATGGGACCACCGGCACGCGTGCGACCCGGCCGGATCCCATGGGCGATGCTTGAACAGAGTATCAAACGCCCGGCGATGTTTGATGTATTCGACCTTGGTGTGAATAAAACGGTCGGTGAAACCGGATAGATAGGCGTTGATGAACTGATCGCGATCGGCGACGAACTCCAGACGGCGTTTGATCGGCCTGGCATATTCCGGAGCGCGGGCCTCCAGAGTCCCCTTCCAATCGACAAACGTGCCGACGTGATCGGAAACGACGATCCGGCTTGGCAGGCCCGAGGAATTCTCCACGACGATCTCGTCGCCGACGTCAAAGACGACCTCGCCGCTCAATTCGGATCGGCCGACGATCATGTTGGTCGCCGCCGTCTGCCCCAGCAGGAGGGCGAAACTCACGGCGTACCCTGGGTCGGCGAGTTTCCGAGCGAGAACCTGATCGGTGGGAATGCCGGAGATGTAGTCGCGCTGAAAATACGGGGACCAGATTCGACGGCCTCGATAGCGCGGGTTGGAGCCATCGTACTGCTCGCTGACTTTGGGCGCGGTTTGGGAAAGCACCAGGTTCATGCCGAGCTGCCGGCAAGCCAGGCGGCGATCCAGCACGTACTCGGTATATTCCTCGGCCTCGATCATGGCGTCTTCCAGGCTCTTATTTTTATCCAGGCGCTCGCGGACGCCCCACTTCTGCATGCGAATGATCTGGAGCACCTCGGCGGCGGCGCGGCGTTGCTTGATCTGCGCCACGTACACTTCTCGGCGGCCGCCGCGCAGCTCGTTGCGCCTGGGCGACGGCAGAACGCTTCCCAAATTGATGTATTCCAGATCGCCGAATTCCTGCACGAGATTCAGGATCAGCCCGCGCACGACGGGGGAAACCCGCTTTTCCTGCTTGTGGCCGTAGCCATCTTCGATGGCGGGATCGAGGATCAACTCGCCGTCTTCGATGCGCCCGCCGGGCAGCCATTCGACGCGCATGGAGAAATCCGGGTCGAGGCCCATGGTTTGGTCGTCCACCAGGGCCTCGTTGGGCTGGGTCATCAGCCGCGCGAAGATGCGCTTTCGCCAGGGCGCTTCGTCCAGGTCGTCACGCTGATACTCGGCGGAAACCTTGCCGCGCACTTTCGCGCAGAGGGCGTCGAAGCGGGGGCGAAGCTCCTCGGGCGAAGCGCCGCTCACGAACTCGAAATCCCCGGCGTCCAGGCCGGGATCGGCCATGAAAAATTCGATCTCGGAATATCCGTTTCGATTGCGCCGCGAGGCGTAGGAGGCGATTTCGGCAACGTGCTTGCGCAGCTCGGCGTCATCCAGGTCGGCGAGCTTGCGGAGATTGTCGTAGGTCAGCAGCCGCGTTCCGGTGATGGGGCTGTAGTAGTAAATCGCCCGGCCCTCGATGGAGGATCGGGCCTCGTTGATCGTGCGGCGAATCTCCTTCGACTCGGTGGGCGGGAGATACATCCGCCAGCATTCTCCCCGTTGCTTCAGCACGTCGCGGACGCGGCGATCGGTCAGGAACAGGAATTTGATCAGCCGCTTGGGAATGATCTCCTGGAGCAGTTCGTCGGCGGCCAGGGCCAGGTCCATCCGGGCGGGGTCGGGCCGGATGAATGCGCCCTGCTCCTCGACGAACAAATCGACGGATTGTTCCATCTCGGCCACTCTTCGGCCTCGGACAGCGCCGGCTTTCCCTTCTCCGCGCGGGCGGCGTTGAGCCAATCAATGAACGCCAAGCGCTGACCCGCGTGGATGCCGGGCAGAGATACGACGACTTTGGCATGTGGAAAGATCGTCGCGATGCGAGTGCGCAGTTCGCCCTTGGCATCGCGCGCGTTCAAGTCTTCGCCGATGGTCTTCAACACGTTGTCCTTCTCCCGCACCGTAAACACGCGAGCATGAAATACATACCATCAAATTGTAGCGCGATCCAACGGTGATCGCGTCCTTTTCATCCCCAGCCCGATGGAATACCCTGCCGGCTCATGCAAATCCGCTACGACATGGTGAGTTGCTACGTCGCTCGCCCCACCGCCGACGGGGCCGGGCACGAGTTTTTGCAACTGCGGCGAAGCAAAGACGATTACATGGGCGGGACCTGGCAGGCGATCTATGGGCAGAGCGAGGAAGGAGAATCGGCGGTCGCGGCCGTGGTCCGGGAACTGCGCGAGGAAGCGGGGCTCGTCGCCGATGAGCTTTATCGCCTGGATCAGGTCAGCGTTTTTTACATCGCGTCAACGGACACGATGTGGCACTGCGTCCCGTTCGGCGCAATCGTGACACGGCAACAGCAGGTGGTTTTGAATGAAGAGCACGATGCGGCCCGATGGGTTCCCGCGGCCGATGCCCAGCGGCTGTTCATGTGGAAAGACAATCGCGATGCGATTCGGGATATCCAGGCGTATATTCTTGTGGACAGCCTGGCCAAGCCGCATATGCGGATTCCGCTGCGCTGAGGGTTGCGGATTATTAAGATTTGCTAACACAATGGTTTCTTCCGTATCCGCCCTAATCTGCGGCACTGCGTGGTTGATGGTATATTTGATTGGTCATGAATCTGGCCACGGGCACATCGCGATTGGGATCGAAAAGCGACAGCCGGGAATCTCTGCGCCTGGCGGCGATCGACGTGGGGTCCAACAGCATTCACATGATTGTCGCGCAGGCGGATGCGGATGGGGGAATCACCACGCTGTGGCGGTTGAAGGAGCCGGTGGGCCTGGGGCGGCTGAGTTTTCCTTCGCGGCGCCTTTCGGCGGAGTCGATGAATCGCGCCATCACCGTGCTGGAGCGATTTCAGAACGCGGCGCATCAGCGGCAGGCGGAGAAGATCGTGGCGGTGGCGACCAGCGCGGTGCGCGAGGCGGAGAATGGCGGCGATCTGATCGAGCGCGTCCGCCGACAGTTGGGCCTTTACATCCGCGTGGTCAGCGCCCGGGATGAGGCGCGGTTGATCTACCTTGCCGTGCGGCACGCCATGCCGCTCCGCTCCCAGCCGCATCTCATGATCGACATCGGCGGCGGGAGCCTGGAGTTTGTCGTGGGCGACGACAAGCAGGCGACGCTTCTCGACAGCCGAAAACTGGGCGCGGCGCGCATGACGGCGCAGTTCGTCAAATCCGATCCGATCAGCGATGCCGACCATCGGCTGCTTCTGAAGCACTATGACAAGGAGTTGACGCCGGTGGTGGAGCAGATCGAGGCCCTTCGTCCCGTGAAGGCGATCGGCACGAGCGGGACGCTGGAAAACCTGGCGACGATGTGCGGCTCGGAGCCGTCGCACAACGGCAACGCCGCGGATCACCCGCAGGCAATCGAACGGCCGCGGCTGGAGAAACTATTGGCGGAGCTGCTGGAGAGCCGATCCAAGGACCGGGCCAAGATGCGCGGCCTGGACGATCAGCGGAAGGACCAGATCGTGGCCGGGGCGATCCTGGTCAACGAATTGTTTCGCCGGCTGCGATTGAAGCGGATTGAAATCTGCCCGTCGGCGCTGCGCGAGGGGATTCTGCTGGATTATCTCTCCAGGCATTTGCCGGACCTGGCGATTCGCCGTCAACTTCCCGACCCGCGCGCGCGGGGTGATCGACCTGGCCCGCCGAACCGATTGGCACAAGACCCACAGCGAGCAGGTGGCGCGGATTTGCTTGAAGCTGTTTGACGAGTTGGCGCTGTTGCACGGCATGGGCGCGGCGGAACGCGAGTTGATCGAATACGGGGCGCTTCTGCACGACATCGGCTTTCACATCGGGCGCGAGAAGCATCACAAACACAGCATGTACCTGATCCTGAACGGGGATTTGAAGAATTTCTCGGATGAGGAGATCAAGGTGGTGGCGAACATCGCCCGCTATCACCGCAAGGCGCCGCCCAAGGCTTCCCACGATGCCTATGCGACGCTGTCGAATCGAATGCGGCGCATCGTGGACGTCGGGGCGGCGCTGCTGCGCCTTTCGGACGGCCTGGATCGGAGCCATAATTCGGTGATTCAGGATTTGCGGTGTAAAATAGAGAATCGGAAGGTGAAGTGCGTGCTGTCGGCCAAGTCGGACGCGGAATTGGAAGTCTGGGGGGCGCGAAGAAAAAGAGATTGGTTTGAAGAGGTGTTCGGGAGATCGATTGCCTTCGAGGTGGGGCGGAAGTGAGAATTACGCCCACGGCCGCGCCGTTGGGCCTTGTCGCGATGGATGGCCCTTATGGATTCCCTTCTGACGCCGCATAATTTTCCGGGAAAGCTGATCGTCGTGGAGGGGATCGACGGCTCCGGAAAGAGCACGCAGTTGCAACTGCTGATGCGCTATCTGCAGGCGAAGGGACTTCGGCCGTTCTTCACGGAGTGGAACAGCGCCGATCTGGTGAAGGCGATCACCAAGAAGGGGAAGAAGAAGATGTCGCTGACGCCGATGACTTTTTCGCTGTTGCACGCGACGGATTTCGCGCATCGGCTGGTGCACAACATTCTTCCGCCGCTGAAGGCGGGCATGATCGTGTTGGCGGACCGGTACGTGTACACGGCGTTTGCGCGGGACGTGGTTCGCGGGTGCGAGCGGGATTGGGTGCGGCGGGTGTATCAGTTCGCCCCGCGGCCGGACCGGGCGTTTTATTTTAGCGTTCCGATCGATGTCAGCGTTTCGCGGCTTCTTTCCGGAAGAACCAAGCTGAAGGAGTATGAAGCGGGGATGGACCTGGGGCTGGCCACGGATTTGGTCAGCAGCTTCAAACTTTTCCAGGGCCGAATCCTCGAGGAATACGCCAAGATCACGACCGAATATGGGCTGACGGAAATCGGCGCGACGCAAAGCATCGGCTGTCAGCAGCAGATCGTGCGAAATTTCGTTGATGAGACGCTGGAGGATTATAAAGTTGCGGCGGCCGAACAGGTGTAATGCGCGATCTGAAATTTGAGATTTGAAATTTTTGATTTCAGAAATGAGATTTGAGCGATGGTGAACGATGTCCGCTGAAACTTCGTCGAATTCCATGTTCCGCTACATGGGCCATGCGATGCCGTACCTTCCGCGCGACGGCTGCCTGGGGAAGTTGATCGTGATCGAGGGAACCGACGGCTGCGGGCGAAGCACGCAATCGATCATGCTCAAGGAATGGCTCGAAGTGCAGGGCTATGCGGTCATCGACACCGGATGGACGCGAAGCAAGCTGGTGGGCAAAGCCATTACCGATGCCAAGCAAGGCCATTCGCTGCACCGACTAACGTACTGCCTGATGTACGCGACGGATTTGGCGGACCGAATGGAATACCAGATCGTCCCGGCGCTTCGCAGCGGGTTTATCGTGCTGGCCGACCGTTACGTCTACACGCTGCTGGCCAGGGGCATCGCCCGCGGCGCGGACAAGGATTGGCTGCGCGACCTGTTCAGCTTTGCGGTGCAGCCCGATTTGGTGTTTTATCTGCAACTCGGCGTGGAGGAGTTGGTGCCGCGCGTGCTGGAAGCGGGAAAGATGAACTATTGGGAGAGCGGGCTGGACATGAGCTACGGCGACGATCTATACGCCAGCTTCGTCGCGTATCAAACGGAATTGATCCAGCAGTTCAACGTCCTGTCGGAGGAATTCGGATTCCATTGCGTGGATGCGCGGCAGGACCCTCGTGCGATTCAACGTCAGCTTCGGCGGGAAATGACGGCGTACCTGGATAGCAGCGATTATCCCGCGCCGGGATCCCGGTCACCCGAGCGGTGACGCAAAACGAATTACACTCGCCAACGGCCCACCCCTAAATACTTTCGTCCGCGGCTCTTCATCGTCGCGATTTCGGAACCCAAATGACGCATATTTAGGTATCAAGAAGCGGCGATTTCGACAAACGCGGAGGGTTATTAGAGGAATCCTGCCAACGGGGAGAGCATCAATTTGATGCTTTTCTAGAGATTTTTATTGACCAGCCTCATCGCTTTGGTAATATGGGCGTTTAATATCGGACGTGGGCGTTAAATCTGCATTTGACCGTGGTCGGTTGTGCAACCGACGCGGCATTTCGGGTCGAACGGGTTGACATCTTTTCGGGAGAGGACGCAATGCGCACAATCACATCCTCAAGGCAAATCGGCCATCACATTTCGACGGTTGCACTGTCCGTAATCGCGTTTTGCGCGGCACGCGCTTGGGCCGTCAACATTCCATACAGCGACACTCCCGCCGCGGTCATCGGCAACGCTGGCGGCATGCTCTGGGACGACCAGCTTGCGCAGGACATCTCTTTTGATCAGAGCGAGTATGACCTCTCGCCGCAAATTATTTTCGTCGCCGATTTCTGTTACTCGGGCGGGTTTGTGGATGATCTGATGAACCAGACCAACACCACCTTCGCCGCCACCGCCGCCAATTGGGACGAGACCTCCACCAGCGCACCGACCTCTCCATTCACGATCACGCTTCCATTCCATTACACCCTGACTATCCCCGGCGTTTATATTCAGAACTCCGACGTATTACCGTTCGGCCAAACGTTTATGACCCGGGCTCAGACCCAGGACTTGGGCGATTCATTCGCCGCGGCCAGCGCTGCGGTGGCTAACAATCAAACGGCTCTGGAAGGCGTGGTCGGCAATTCCGCCAGCCAAACATTGCAATACAACGCGGGCGATCGGGCCATCATTTTCAGCGCCGGCGATGCCAACAACCCCGGGCTGCAGACGAGCTTCGAAGGGGATGTGCAGACCACGTACAATTCGCTTTTGGCGCGCGGTTGGGCCGCCGGCGCCATCAATACCGTCTGGGACCAGGGACAAAACATTCCCGCCCAAGGCGCCAATGTGGCCGTTCCCGTGCAGAACGCTTCCACAATTCAGAACCTCGAGGATGCCATTAATGCGGTGTACCAAAACCCGGCTGGTCTCACCGACAACAGCAAGGTGTTTATCTACATGAACGATCACGGCACCAGCACGGACCAGGTGCTGGACAAAGTGGCTCCCAATGGCAACGGAACCTTCAAATACACCTATCAGGTGACGGTGTCGAATTATCGCATTAATTCACCTGATTCTTCCTCCGATTACGGCGTATCTCAAATTCAAATTGGCAGCGGCGTACCCGAAGACGCAATCGTCGCTATGTCGCAAAATACAGGCAATCTGCCCGCCGGCTGGTCGATCTCGGTCAACGCGGATGGTGATCTCATCATTACCACGAACGCTCCGACGACCGCCGCGAGTTGGCTCCAGGCGGGCACGGCATATACCTTTAGCTTTAACAGCCCCTATCCAGCCACCAAAGACAATTGGTTAACCCTGGAATCCACCCTTTCGGACGAGGACGGCGGCGTCTCCGACCTTGGCGTGGATAGCGGGTCCGCTTGGGGAGCATCCCTCAGTACTTACAACGCGAATAGCCCCAGTTTTACAATCGATAGTGATGGCGTTCCCATCAATTTCTATAACGATCCCAGCCAGGTTATGGGCTGGGACAACGGCGGTAACGGTTGGGTCGAAGCGCCAATGGTTCCCGAGCCAGCCAGTGTCGCTGCTCTGCTGGCCATCGGCGCCGCCGGTCTCATGAGGCGGTCGCGGAGGTCGGCTTAAACCTTTGAGTCCCGAGATCAGGCAGGCAATAGCCCGGAGGTCGAGGTCGATCCTTCAAATCAGCCGCACACTCACACCGTGTTCGGCTAGAAACTGCTTCACTTGCCCAATCGAATACGTCCGGAAATGGAAGATGCTGGCGGCCAGGGCGGCGTCGGCTCGGCCCCGGGTCAATACCTCGAGCATGTCCTGCGGGCTTCCCGCCCCACCGCTGGCGACCACGGGGATTTTTACGGCGCCGCTGACGGCCGCCGTCATCTCGATGTCGTAGCCCTCGGTCGTGCCGTCGGCATTCATGACGTTCAGGACGATTTCGCCGGCGCCCAGTTCCTCGGCCTGCTTGATCCAGTCCATCACGCGGATTCCCGTGCCGACGCGCCCGCCGTTGATGAAAACCTCCCAGGTTTCGACGCCGTTTTTCGTGACGCGATTGGCGTCCAGTCCCAGAACGGTCGCGCAGCGGCCGAATTTGCGGGCCACTTCCGCGATCAGCCGGGGATTCTTAACGGCCGCGGAATTCAGGCTGACCTTTTCCGCGCCGGCCTGTATCAGACGCGTCGCATCGTCCAGAGTGCGGATTCCGCCGCCGACGGTCAGCGGCATGAAAATCTCGTCCATCACCTGGGCGACGAGATCGGCCATGATATCGCGGCCTTCATGACTGGCGGAAATGTCGTAAAACACCAGCTCGTCGGCGCCGTCTTCCTGATACTTTCGAGCCTGGGCGACGGGATCGCCGGCATCGACGTGGTCGAAGAATTTCACCCCCTTGACCACGCGGCCGCGATCGACGTCCAGGCACGGAATGATTCGCTTCGTGAGCATATTACAAACCTATTGGCGTCTTGACGGTCCCTCATTTTGTTGTCGCCGACGCGATGAACGCCGCGACGTTTTCCTTCAGTTGTACCAGCGATGCCGGGTCTTGATAAATCATATGCCCGCTGTGATAGAACGTCTGCGTAACGTTCCCCTGTAGCCGATCCGTCAGATCCAGTTGATCGAAAGTATATTTGGTGGCGAGGAATGGCGTGGCCAGGTCATCGTAACCGCTGCAGACCAGGACTTTCAAATTCGGATTGTCGAGCATCGCCGAGCGCAGGTCGCCGGTGACGTTGAGATATCCGAAACCCCCGCGGCCAAAATCCCACGGCCCGACGCTCTCGCTGAGGAGCCTTGTAGTCGAGGTCCGACTCATATTTGAGTTGCCGCCGGACGTAATCGTTGAATGCCCCCGCATAGACCGGCAAATAGCGGGTGAAACTGGGATCATAGTGCGGCACGGCGGCGGCGGGATTGGCATCGAGACCGGTGATCCGCCCGTCGTATCGGCCAAGAATCAGACGCTGATCGTTGAGCAACTGCTTGCGGAACATCTCTGGATCGACGCGCAGATTCGCCTTGTCGATCAGATCGGGCGACAGTCCCGTGTAGCGGGCGAGGTGGGCCACCACGTCATCCCGCGCGTCCTTGCCGAGACCCGCGCCCTTGGCCAGGGCATCGAGATATTCGTGCATGGCGTATTGCTGAACCTCGCCGAGCAACAGATCCTCCTGGGCGGTTTCCAATTTGTGGTGAAAGACGGCGATGGCGGTGTACGACGGCAAATACAGGGCGTAAGGAAGATCGTTGCCATCGGCCGGATTCAGCGTTTCAAAATTCAGGACCGTCGAGATTAGAATGATTCCGTTCAGATCGATGCCGTAGTTGTTGAGAAGGTGCGCCGAGAGCGCCGCGGCGCGGGTGGTTCCGTAGCTCTCGCCGGCGAGGAATTTCGGGCTGTCCCATCGCTCGTATCGGGTGAGATACAGGCGGATGAACTGGGCGACGGATTCCAAATCCTGCTGCACGCCGTAGAAATCGGACGCCTTTTGACCCTCGGCCGGGCGGCTGTACCCGGTGCCGACCGGATCGATGAAAACCAGATCGCTGACGTTAAGCCAGGATTGATCGTTGTCGATCAACCCGTGCGGCGGCGCACCCGGCATCCCATCGTGTTCCAGGGCCACGCGCTTGGGGCCCGCCGCGCCGAGATGGAGCCAGACGGCGGCGGCGCCGGGTCCGCCGTTAAAGACAAACGTGATGGGCCGATCTTCCGGCCGGGTCGTCGGCTCCTTGGTATACGAGACGAAAAAGAAATTGGCGCGCGGCTTGCCCGCTTCGTCCTTCATCATCATCGTGCCGGCCATCGCCTCGTAGTTGACCTTTGTCCCGCCGATCTTGACGGAGTGATGCGTGACGGAAATTTTGTCGTCGGAGGCCGCATGACTCTCGGCAGCCGCATGATCGGTGCGTGTCGTCGGCCGGGTGACGGGCGGCGACTGGTCCGCCTGTCCCCTCGCCCCCGCCATTACAAAAACAATTACCGCGATCGCCATCCACCGCATGCCGTTGACTCCTTCCACAAATCCCCAATCCGAAATCTCAAATTTGAAATCTCAAATCTCAAATTTGAAATTTCCAACCGGCTCCCATGATAGCCGCAACCGGGGTTGGCGTGGTACAGTCCGCGGACATCATGATCACAACCCAGACCATTTCCGAAGCGCGCAGCGAGCGGGAAAAACTCGGCCGGCTGGCGCTGGTGCCCACGATGGGAGCGCTCCATGCGGGGCATCTGTCCCTCATCGACCTCGCGAGGAAACATGCCACCAAGGTAGCGGTGAGCATTTTCGTCAATCCAACCCAGTTCGGACCGCGGGAGGATTTCAAAAATTATCCGCGTCCCCTCGAGGCGGACCTGGCCAAATGCCGGGATGCGGGCGTCGATCTGGTGTTCAATCCGCCGGTGGAGGAGATGTATCCGCCCCACTTCCTGCCCGACGTGCACCTTGATATCCCCAGCCTCAGCAGCGTCCTCGAAGGCCGAATACGACCCAATCATTTCAAGGGCGTCTGTCAGATCGTGGCCAAGTTGTTCAACGTCCTTCGGCCGGAGTCGGCGTGCTTCGGGCAAAAGGATTACCAGCAGTATCTGGTGATCCGCGCGATGGTGGAAGCGTTGAATTGGCCAATCGAAATCGTGACGGGCCCGACGGTTCGCGAGGCCGACGGCTTGGCGTTAAGCAGCCGCAATCAATATCTGTCCGCCTCCGAACGGGAACGGGGCCTGTCGATCAGCCGGGCTTTGTTCGCCGCGCGAGATGAATTTGCCAAGGGGATTCGCCAGACCAATCGGCTGCTGGCGACGGCTCAGAACATCCTGCTCGATCCCGGCAGCCAGGGCCGCGTCCCGCTGCTGATCGATTACGTGGCCGCGGTCGATGCCCAGACGCTCAAAAACGTCCAGGCCGTTTCCGGCCCAACCTTGCTGGCCGTCGCCGCACGCGTCGGCAAGACCCGCCTGATCGACAACGTCGTGCTGATTCCTTGAACCGGCCGGTGATTCCATGCTCCAGGAACTTTTCCGCATTCATCTCTTCGGCCATGAATTCCCCATCTATGGCTATGGCCTGATGCTGGTGGCGGCGTTCCTCGCGTGCGTGAAGCTGTCGCAATGGCTGGGGCTGCGCAAGGGCATCCGGCCCGAATGGTTCGTGGATGCGACGTTGATCGCGCTGGCGTCCGGGCTCATCGGGGCTCGCCTCTGCCACGTGCTGGAAAACCTGCATGAATACACGCGTGGCGATCTGACCTTGGCTCAGAACCTTCGCAACGTCCTCAACACGCGCGAAGGCGGATTGACGTTTTACGGCGGATTCCTGCTGGCCACGCCCTGCTGCATCCTCTACGCGCTGTACCGCAGGGTCCCGATCCTGCTGGGAATGGATATTGTCGCGCCCGTGGTCATGATCGGGCTCGGCTTCGGGCGCATCGGCTGTTTTCTGAACGGCTGCTGCTACGGCCAGCAGTGCAATGTTCCCTGGGCGGTGCGGTTTCCGTATTTCTCCAACGTGTACGTCGAGCAATATCAGCAGGGAAAACTCGTGGCCCCGATGGAACTGCAAAGCCCGCTCGGCCTGATGAACCCGCATAACCCCCCGATCAGCACCGACCCGAATCTCCGCGCCAAGGCGGCCGCCGCCCTTTCCCTGCCGGTTCATCCGACTCAGCTGCTACAGCGCCTTCACCGCGTTCCTCCTATGCGGCCTGCTGATCGCGTACCTGGGTCTTCCGCACGCCGACGGACGGGTTTTTGCGCTGATGCTGATTCTGGAAGGCATCGCACGATACATTCTGGAATTGATCCGCGTCGAGCCGAGCGTTGTCACGCTGCGCGTTCACGGCCAGGTGTACGGCTTGAGCATCAGCATGGTTCTTGGACTGATCGTCGCGGCGGCGGGCATCGTCATGTGGAAATTGATCGGCCGAAAATCGCGGCTCGCGTTTATGTCGCGGTGACACAACTGCCGCGGGTCCGTGCAACGGCTACTTTTCCCGGTGATTTTTCTTTCGCTCCTGAAAGATTCGCCGTGCCGACTCGATCAGGTTGGGGGAGGCATAAAAGGATGTTTGCGTGGTGAGGAGATTCAGCGCGACATCAAAATCAATCAATCGCTCCAGGCCGGCCTCGATCAATACGCCAAGCGTTCCGATTACTGGAATTCCAACGCGGCGCGCGATGTCACCGCCGGCACGCTCGTCGATCAGAACCAAGTCCGCATGACGTTCTCGAGCAAGTGAGATTGCCGATGCTTCACCCACGTCAATGGTTTCAAGGAAATCGACTTTCAATGGTGATGCAATCTTGAGCCAGTTGGGCGTAGGTTCCAACCACACGCGCACCGCATCCGGCGTTTCGGCCTGACGGAGTTCGTCAATCACCTGCGGTGTGGTCAACACTTGCCCATACAGTGCCGGGAGGGCATCAATACATTCAATCAGGACAAGGTATTGCAGCGGAGAGTTGTCTGAAACAACGATCATTCGGCTTCATGCTTTCGGCGAACATCATGTGAGGTTTGCACTTGGGCGGCCAATTCATCCGATGTCAGGTCATCCACGCCGCCGTGCTTTTTCAGAATCGTGTCCGCCTCGTAGCTCTTGACGCCCAAGAAACGTTGGAGCTGCCCGTGAGTCAGTTTGCGTTCGCGATACATCTGAACGGCCATCGCCTCGCGCACGTAGGTGTCCAGATCGCCGTCGATATTGCGGCGGATCGCTGCTTCAAGATCACTGGGCAGTTCGACTTTAACGGTCATCTACTCGTTAGGATAGCACTTGGGGCGCTTGTGTCGAGGATATTATCGCCGATCGGCGAACAGTCGGCTTGAAGGAGATGCCCGGCCGCGATACCATCGAAAAAACGCGGGCGATTAGCTCAGTTGGCTAGAGCACCAGCATGACACGCTGGGGGTCGCAGGTTCGAGCCCTGTATCGCCCATTGATTCGTCCTGGCAAAGTTTCGCATCCTCCCGCACCAATCGGCACATGAAACGCGTAGTCCTAACAGGCGGACCCGGCTCGGGAAAAACGGCCGTTTCCAACGCAATCGCCCGGGGCGACCCAAAGCGATTTGTCGTCGTCCCCGAGGCCGCCACGCAGGTTTATTCCCGCGCGCACACGCGATGGGCCCTGGTTGATGCGACCGGTCGCCGCGAGCTTCAGCGGCAAATCTATCACCTTCAGCGCAGCCAGGAAGAGCGCTTGGCGGCTCAGCACCCGGATCAGATTTTGATTCTGGATCGTGGCACCATCGATGGCGCGGCCTACTGGCCCGACGGCCCCGAGGCTTATTGGGCCGATCTTGGAACTTCCCTCGCCGCGGAACTCGCGCGCTACAGCCACGTCATCTGGATGCAAACCGCCGCCGCCATCGGCATCTACGACGGCAGAGATTCCAACGCCTGCCGATTCGAGGACGCCGCCGCCGCCGTGGCCAGCGGTGAAACGCTGGCCAAGTTGTGGTCCGGCCACCCGCATTTCCAGACCGTTGCCGCGTATCCTTCCCTCGCCGACAGGATCGCCGAGGTTCGCAACAGGGTCGAAAGGATCGCGATCACGGGGTGAGGCTCAATTCGCCGCGAGCCTTTTACGGCGACAATTTCAGGCCGGCACACCCTCCGTGACCTGTCCATTTTCGATTTTCAGTTCATTCCCGCGCAGCATTTCCAGCAGGTTTCTCGAATGCGAGATCACGATCACGCCATGCCGCTTCCTGGATAGCCCCTGGATGATCTGCGCGAGCGCGAGGATTGTCGCGGCATCGGCCCCGAGCGTGGGCTCATCGAGGATGATCCACGGCGGCAGGCGGGCGATGGTTGCGGCAAGAGACACCCGCTTGCGCACGGGAAAGGGAAGAGCCAGCGGGTTGGACGCCGCGAAATCTCGCAGGCCGAGGGCGTCGCGAACCGCGGCGACCGCGGAGGCGTTGATCGAGCCGGACTTAAATCCCAATTCGGCCCGGACGCTCGCCTCGAACAGCCCGACATCGGGATTCTGAAGGTGATACCCGGCGATTCGACCGGGGGTTTTCGATAAATTGGAAGCAACGTTGTTCACGAGAATCTGCCCGGCGACGGGACGAAGGACGCCGGACAAAACTTTGGCCAGGGTGCTTTTGCCGCTGCCGTTGGGGCCTTGCAGAGTGTAAACGCGGCCGGGTTGCAGAATCAGCGAGACATCCCGCAGAACTTCCGAACCTCCGCCGTAGGCCGCGGTGACGCTTTGCAATTCGACCGCCGGGGCGGAAACCGGGTCGAGGCGATCGATTTGGGATGGATCGAGCGCCGGGATGGCCGTATGACGAGGCGGGTCGGGAGACAGCTCGGCGATGGCGACGGTTGGGATCGCGCGGTTCCATTCATCCAAACGATTGTCGGTAACGACGGTCCCGCCGGCCGGCCCGGTTGTGCCTTGCAGCAGATCGAGCGCGGTCTGGAGCTTGTGGCTGTCCAGTTGCTCCAGCGCGCAGTCAATGGCGAGGATTCTGGGCTTGAGAATAATCGCGCACAAAACGGCGAGGCAGGTTTGCTCTCCGCCGGAGAGCGTCGCGGGATGCTGCTCGAAGAGATTTGTGAGTTTGAATTGTTCGGCGGATTCAAGGCAATCACAGGATTCCAGGGCCCCGCCGGCGTGGAGTTCAAGTTCCTGGCGGACCGAGGTGGTGAGGCCCGAGAGCGCAAAATAAACTTCCGGACCGAGGTACATGCGGCCATCGGAAATGAGGCGGCAAAAGCGGCGGAGGAGATCGGAGCGGCCGGAGAAATTCGGCCCGTCGATGGCGAGGATCCGCTTGCCCTCGAGTGCGGCCAGAAGCAGCTCGGTGGATTTTCGGCTCATCGGGACCCCCAGCAATCCCGGCCAGCGGAAAGCGATCGCGGCCGCAAGCCATAGAACCGAGAGCGTCACCGAGACGGCGCCGGCGAAGGGCGAAAACGGAAGGGATTCGGTGGGAAGCCTCTGAACCCGTAGAAGCATGGCGCGTTGTTCCCATACCTCGGCGCGGTGGACGGCGGAGCGAATGGACCAGACGAACAGCGGGCGGAGAAGCCGGGGCAATTGCTTGAGTCCCGCCCAGCGGCTGCCGCCGAGGAGTCCGCGAGCGCGGCGAGCGACGAGGATTTGCTCGGCGCGAAGTTTTAGTTCCGGCTCGACGGCAAAAACGCCGAGGGCGACCACGAGTCCTTCGCCGCGGAGGCCCCATCCGCGCAGGGTCGCGGGCAAAAGCCGTGAAGGGATGGAGAGCATCGCCAACTGAAACGCGCCACCCAGCACGGTCAGGCGAAGGGCGATGAGAAGGGCAAACATCGCTCCGCCGCGCGGGTCGGAGCCCATCGGCATCCCGGGCGGCGCTTTGGCGACCCAGCCCCACACGGCGACGAGCATGATCGTCATCGGCAATTGAACGAATGCCAGGAATTTGAGAAATTTTGGCAAGAGATGGTCCGTCGCGAGTACGATCGCAAGGGCGGCGATCATCACCAGAAGGAGCTGGAGCCGCAGGTTGATGAATGTCGCGACGATGAGGATGAGCAGCGTGGCCAGGCGGGCCACCGGGGGGACTCGGGACATCGACTACTCGCTGAGCGTGAAGTTTTTCGCCAAAGTCGGCCCGCGAAATCGGCGGAGAAGATCGTGAGGCACGGCCCGCACGAGCCAGACGGCCAGCAGAGCTTCGGCAACTTTGTCGGTGGAGGCATCGCAAATCATTCCGGAGAGGAACCCGGCCACCGGCAGAGAGAAGCCGCGATGGATGAACCATGCGGTAACGAAAGTGGACCCGGCCGTGGTGACGCCGCCAAAAAGGTAGACCGAGATCGGCAGCGAAACCAGCGCGGAAATGACGCCAAGCACCAGACCGCTGAGCACAGTCCGGAAGAGGGCCTGAACCCGCCGACCATGGCCAGAAGGTGCGTGCCAACCGCCATCATGGCGGCAGTGCCGGTGAAGAAAATGATGATGTGATTGAAGAGCAGCGCCATCATGCCGAACGCCAGCACGGTGACGATCAGCCCCGGCCCAAGTCCGGCGATGAGGGTTGTCGTGATGATGCCGACGCAATCGAGATACACGGGCAGTTTCAGGGCCAGGACGATTTGCGAGAGGGCGATGTTAAACGCGACGGCCGACGGAATCAGCGCGATCGTCGCCATCCTGGAGGATGCCGGCGAATGTTCGTCGTCAAGTTTTCCGACCGATTCATTTTCGAGCATTCGGCCATCGCGATCGGCGGTCTGAATGGGCGCGGTAGAATACTATATATTGCCTGCGGCACAAAGGGCGGTGGCTGGTCACCGGGTGTGTGACGCTTTACGCGGGAAAAGTCTATTCCCCTCCCCCGGAATACCGGGGGAGGGAGAAAAAAAGGGCCGCCCAAAATGTCACGCATCTCTGGTCACCCGTCTCGAAGGACTGATGGCCGCGGCATCAGCAGTGCATAGACCGCCGCGGAAATCCCCAAACTGACGAACCAGGCGTAGTCGTATAGCCGAATCCAACCCGCGCCGACGTGCGCCCATCCGACGGTGCCGAGGAAGCCGGGAATGCACGGTGCGATCCCCAGCGCCAATCCAACCATGGCCCGCGCGTTGAACCCGCCCTGATACCAATAGGGCCCGTATCGCCGGAACAGCCCGCCAAGGCTCAGTTGACGCCGGCGGATGAAGAAGTAATCGACGATGAGAATTCCGCCCACGGCGCCGAGCAAGGCGGAATAGGCAACCAACCATTTGAAAATGTATCCGTTGGGATCGGCCAGGAGTTTCCAGGGCTGGATGACGATGCCGATAATGCCCGTGATCAGCCCGCCCGTGCGGAAGTTGATGAAGCGCGGGGCCAGGTGCGAGAAATCGTTGGCCGGAGAGACGACGTTGGCCGCGAGGTTGGTCGCCAGGGTCGCGACGCACAGAGAAATCATGGCGAGCAGGAGAACGGCCGGACTGCGGAAGCGCGTCAGCAGATCGACCGGGTCCCAGATGGCATGGCCGTAAATCACGATGGTCGCGCTGGTGACGGCGACCCCGATAAACGAGTAGAGCGCCATGGTGGCTGGAAGGCCGATGGCCTGGCCGATCATCTGGCTTTTCTGCGAGTACGCGTACCGGGAAAAGTCGGGGATGTTCAGCGAGAGCGTCGCCCAGAAGCCGATCATGCCGGTCAGCGCGGCCGGGAAGAAACGCCAGAATTGGCCGGCCTTGGGCCCGCCGGAATTGAATGCGCTGGGTTGCGAGAGCATGGGTCCGAAGCCGTGGGCGGCCCGGTACGCCCAGGCCAGGAGAATCAGGCCCAGGACGATGAGCAGCGGGGCTTTGACGTTCAGCAGAATGCGGATCGACTCGATGCCTTTGAAAATCACGAACATGTTGATCGCCCAGAAAACCAGGAAGCATCCAAACTGGGCGAGGTTGATCGATAGGAACGTGCTGGGCCACTCGGCGATGGAGGGAATGAAGATCGCGGTGATTTTGTAGATCGCTTCGCCGCCGATCCACGTTTGTATGCCGAACCATCCGCAAGCCACCAGCGCGGAGAACGGCGGGGACATTGGCGCCGCGAATGCCGAAGCTGGCCCGGCAAAAGACGGGAAATGAGATGCCATACCGCGTCCCGGCGTGAGCGTTGAGGATCATCGGGATCAGCACGATGGTGTTGCCGAGCGTGATCGTGAGGACCGCCTGCCACCAATTCATCCCTTCGCCGATGAGCGACGAGGCGAGCATGTACGTCGGGATGCAGGCCGACATGCTGATCCACAGGGCCGCCATGTCGAACGTGCCCCATTTGCGCCCGAGCGCGGAGTGGGAGCGATGTCGCGGTTGTAGAACTGTAAGGTGGAAAGGCTCATCCGCTGCTTCGACGATGTCGGCGGTGGCTTCGTTGGGCCCTGCGATCACGGCGGCGGGATTATGGGTGTGGGGTTCGGGATTCGTCAAGGATTTATTTGAATAATTCGGCCTTGGAGGGTATATCGCAGCGGCTTTTGGCCCAGTGAACCAGCCCTGGCCAGGCGCGAGCGAAATTCATGCCGCTGTTTATCCGCAATGGTCAGATCGTCACCGCGTCGGATGTTTATCAGGCGGACATCTGCTGCCAGGATGAGACGATCACCGGCATCGGGCGCAACCTGGGCGTGCCGCCGGGGGCCACCGTCATCGACGCCGGCGGCAAATACGTCTTTCCCGGATTTGTCGATCCGCACGTGCACATCCATCTGCCGTTCATGGGGACGTATGCGAAGGATACCTACGAGAGCGCATCGCGCGCTGCGCTGGTCGGCGGAACGACCACGTTGATCGAAATGATCTGTCCCGCGCACAGCGAGGAGCCGCTGGCCGCGTTTGATCTTTGGAAATCCAAGGCCGAGGGCGCAGCTTTTGCGATTTCACGTTTCACATGGGGGCGACGCGTTACGACTCGCTGGCCGAGAGCCAGTTGAAGGAAATCGTCGCCGCGGGGGTCAGCAGCTTCAAGGTGTTTCTGGCCTACAAGGGCGCCTTCGGCGTCGATGACGCGGAATTGTTTCAGGTGATGCGCCTGGCGAAGTCGCTGGGCGTGATCGTGACGGCCCATTGCGAGAACGCCGACGCGATCGCGATGCGGCAGAAAGAGTTCATCGCCGCCGGGAAGACCGGACCGCAGTGGCACGAGCCTTCGCGCCCCGAATCCGTCGAGGCCATGGGCGTGCAGCATCTGACCGCCTTCGCCGCGATGCATGACACGCACTGTTACATCGTGCACACGAGCTGCGAGCCGGCGGCGCGGCAGCGCTGGAGGCGCGGGCGCGCGGCGGGCACGTCTGGGTGGAAACGCTCATTCAGTACCTGACGCTGGACAAGACGCACGCGGAACTGCCGGATTTTCAGGGCAGTAAGTTCATCATGTCGCCGCCGCTGCGCGACAAACGCAATCAGCCGTTTTTGTGGAATAATTTGGCCAACGGCAACATCGCCACGGTGGCCACGGATCACGCGCCGTTCGATTTCAAGGGTCAAAAGGAGATGGGGCGCGGGGATTTCACGAAGATTCCCAACGGGATTCCGTCCCTGGAAGATCGGATCAACGTGCTGTTCACGGCCGGCGTGAATTCACGCAAACTTGACCTGTGCCGATTTGTTGATTGTGCTTCAACTCAGGCGGCCAGATTGTTCGGCCTGTATCCGCGGAAAGGCGCCATCCAGACGGGAAGCGACGCGGACCTGGTCATCTTCGATCCGAAATACCGCGGCGTGATCAGCGCCAAAACGCAGCAGATGGCGGTCGATTACAATCCCTTTGAGGGAATGACCATCGAAGGGCGCGCGGAAACCGTCGCGGTTCGCGGGCAGGTGGTCGTCAGTAACGGAAAGTTCGTCGGCCGGGAAAAACGCGGCCGGTTCCTCAAACGCGATCCGAACCACTTTTGAAATTCATGGCTGACCTGAATTGCAATTTCGCGGGAATCCGGTCGCCCAATCCCTTCTGGCTGGCCAGCGGACCGCCGACCAACACGGCGTATCAGGTGCGTCGCGCCTTCGAGGTGGGCTGGGGCGGAGCCGTATGGAAGACGCTCACCGATGAGCCGATCGTCAACGTCGCCTCGCGCTACGGCGGGGTCGCGCTGAACAATCAGAAGCTGATGGGGCTGAACAACATCGAGCTGGTCTCCGACCGCCCGCTGGAGGACAACCTGCGCGAAATCGCCCAGGTGAAGAAGCTGTTTCCCAAACATGCGTTGATCGCTTCGGTGATGGTCGAATCCAAGCGCCGGCGTGGCATCGCATCGTCAAGCGGATTCAGGACACCGGGATCGACGGCTTCGAGTTGAACTTCGGCTGCCCGCACGGAATGAGCGAGCGCGGCATGGGGTCGGCCGTGGGCCAGGTGCCGGAATATGCCGAGCGGATCTGCACCTGGGTGAAGGAAGTGGCGACGGTCCCGGTGCTCGCCAAGCTCACGCCCAACGTCACCAGCATTCGCGAAATTGGCCAAGCCGTGAAACGCGGCGGCGCCGACGGCATCTGCCTCATCAATACCATCAACTCGATCATGGGAGTGGATCTGAAGTCGTTCGCTCCCAAGCCCAGCGTCGGCGGATTCGGCTCGCATGGCGGCTATTGCGGTCCGGCCATCAAACCGATCGCCCTCAACATGGTCAGTGAAATCGCCCGCGACGAGAAGATCGGCCTGCCGATCAGCGGCATCGGCGGGATTCGCAAATGGGACGACTGCGTGGAGTTCATCCTGCTCGGGGCCACGACGCTGCAAGTCTGCACGGCGGTGATGCACCGCGGGTTTGGCATCGTCAAGGCGATGACGCGCGGCCTGGAGAAATGGATGGACGACAACGCCTTCGCCACAATCGATTCCGCGGTCGGCAAGGCCTTGCCGCGCGTCAAGGAGTGGGGTGATCTCGATCTGAATTACAAGGTGGTGGCCAAGATCAATGAGGCGACCTGCATCCACTGCGGAATCTGCTACGCCAGTTGCGAGGACGGGTGTTACCAGGCGATTGCGTGGGACAGGCTCTCGGCCGCGGATTACACCAGGAAGTTCGGCGAACCCAGGCGTCTCAAAGGCGAGGCGGCGCCGAACCTGCAACTGAACGAGGACGGCCGCGCGATCGACGTGTTCACCGTACGCGACGACGCATGCGTCGGTTGCAACATGTGTGCGCTGGCGTGTCCCGTCGAGGGGTGCATCACGATGCAGGAAGTTCCCACCGGCAAGGCGCCGATGAACTGGAACCAATACCAAGCGATGTTGAAAACGGGGCAAGTGAAGAAGATTTCGCCGAAGAAAGCTGCGAAGGTGTAGGCATGGCGCGGATTGTCAAAGCGGGACTGATTCAAGCAACGCTCTGCGAGCCAGCGACATCGCCGACGGCGAAGATCAAGGAAGCGATGATCGCCAAGCACGTGAAGCTGACCGAGCAGGCGGCGGATCAGGGCGTGCAGGTTCTCTGCTATCAGGAGCTATTCTACGGGCCATACTTCTGTGCCGAGCAGAAGGCCAAATGGTACGAACTGGTGGAAAAGATCCCCGAGGGGCCGACGACACAGCGTTTCTGCCAACTCGCCAAAAAGCACCAGATGGTGATCGTATTGCCGATTTACGAAGAGGACCTGACCGGCGTTTATTACAACACGGCCGCGGTGATCGACGCCGACGGCACGTTCCTCGGCAAATTCCGCAAGATGCACATTCCGCATTGCGATCCGGGGTTTTGGGAGAAGTTTTATTTCCGACCCGGCAATCTCGGTTACCCGGTCTTCAACACGCGCGTGGGCAAGGTGGGCGTCTACACCTGCTACGACCGGCACTTCCCCGAAGGCTGGCGCGAGTTGGGCCTCGGCGGCGCCGAGATCGTTTTCAATCCGTCCGCCACGGTCGCCGGGCTTTCGGAATACCTGTGGAAACTCGAGCAACCGGCGGCAGCGGCGAATAACATGTACTACGTCGGCGCGATCAACCGGCCCGGATTCGAGGAACCCTGGCGGATCGGCGAGTTTTATGGAAGCTCGTACTTCGCCGATCCGCGCGGGCAGATCGTCGCCCAGGGGCCGCGCAGCACCGATGCTTTGGTCGTCGCCGATCTCGATCTGGACATGATCCGCCAGGTCCGCAACGTCTGGCAGTTTTATCGCGACCGTCGTCCGGAAACCTATCGGGCGATTGTCGCCCCGTGAGGAAACCATGCCGCCTGTCTCCAGTCCAACCCAATCGTCTCCCAAGCGACTTTCGCTGCCGGTCTGCACGCACGTGCCTCAGCCTTACAACGGACCAAGCAAGGCCGCGGCCGTGGCGCTGCGCACGCAGTATCTTTCGCCGGGGCTGATCCGGTATTACCAGGAACCGCTGATGGTCGTCGAAGGCCACATGCAGTACCTGTGGGACGAAACCGGCAAGCGCTATCTTGACGGCTTCGCCGGCATCGTCACGGTGTCGGTCGGCCATTGCCATCCGAAGGTCGTGCAGGCCGTCCAAAAACAGACTCGGCACGCTCCAGCACGTCACGACGATCTATCTTCATCCGACGATCGGCCAGTTCGCCAGGAAACTGACCGAGCACATGCCCGCGGGGTCGAACCTGTCGAACTGGTCCTTCACCAACAGCGGCTCGGAGGCGAACGAACTCGCCCTGCTCGCCGGACGCGAGTACACCAGGAACGTCGATGTCATCTCCCTGCGCAACGCCTATCACGGCGGCACCGGCGCGACCATGAACCTGACCGCGCACGGCAACTGGAAGTTCAAATCCAACACCGGCTTCACCGTCAAGAACGCGACGCCGGGTTACTGTTATCGCTGCCCGTACGGCCTGAGCTATCCATCCTGCGATCTGAAGTGCGCCCACGACGTGAAGGATTTGATCGAGTACGAAACCTGCGGCGAAGTGGCCCTGTTCATCGGCGAGTGCATTCAGGGCGTCGGCGGCACGGTCGTGCCTCCCAAGGAGTATTTTCAGATTGTGTACGACATCGTCCGCAGGCACGGCGGCATCTGCGTGGCCGACGAGGTCCAGGGCGGGTTCGGCCGCACCGGCACGAAATTCTGGTCTTTCGAGAACTGGAACGTGACGCCCGACGCGGTCACCATGGCCAAGGGAATCGGCAACGGCGCTCCCTTGGGCGCGATGGTGACCCGGCCGGAAATCTCCGCGACCCTGGCCAACCGCGTTCAGTTCAACACCTTCGGCGGCAATCCGATCTGCATGACCCAGGGCCTGGCCACGCTGGAAGTGATCGACGCCGAGGGCATCCAGGCCAACGCCCTGAAGGTCGGCACGCACCTGAAGGACCGCCTGCTCGATTTGCAGCAGAGACACCCAATCATTGGCGAGGTGCGCGGAATGGGATTGCTGCTGGGAGTGGAATTGGTCACCGATCGCAAGACCAAAGTCCCCGCCAAGAAGCAGACCGCGGCGGTGATGGAACTCGCCCGCGAGCGCGGTTTGCTCATCGGCAAAGGCGGCCTGCACGGCAACGTGCTGCGCATCAAGCCGCCGATGTGCCTGAACATCGACGATGCGAATTTCATCACCGATTGCCTGGACGAGGTTCTGCCGCTGGCGAGCCAGGCCGTTTAACTTGGCGCCACCATGCCGACAACGACTTTGGCTCAGCCCGTGCAAAAACTTCCCATCCTCTGCGGCGGCCAGTGGATCGAAAGCACGGCCCAGCGCTGGGGCGACGTGTTCAATCCGTCGCGCGGGCAGAAGATCGCGCAGGTTCCGTTGTGCGATGCCGATGAGGTGGACCGGGTCGTGCGCGCCGCGGCGGCAGCGGCGGATGGTTGGGCCGACGTCCCGGTCGTCGAGCGGGCCCGCGTCATGTTCAAGTTCAGGCAGATTTGCCAGGAGCGGGCCGAGGATTTGGCCAAATGCGTGACGCGTGAGAACGGCAAAACGATGGCCGAGGCCCGGGCGTCCGTGTTTCGCGGCATCGAAGTCGTGGAATTCGCCTGCGGATTGCCCAGCCTCATCATGGGCGGCACGCTGTCCAACATCGTGCGCAACGTGGACAGCGAAACGACGCGGCATCCGCTCGGAGTCTGCGCCGGCATCACGCCTTTTAATTTCCCCGCGATGGTCCCGATGTGGATGTTTCCCATCGCGATCGTTTGCGGCAATACGTTTGTGCTCAAGCCGTCGGAGCGCGTGCCGCTGACCGCCCATCTGCTGGGAGAACTGTTGATCGAAGCCGGATTGCCGGCGGGCGTGTTCAGCATCGTCCACGGCGACAAGCCGTGCGTGGACGCGCTGTTGTCGCATCCGCTCGTGGCCGCGATCAGTTTTGTCGGCTCCACCGCCGTTGCCCAATACGTGTACGAAACCGGCGCCAGGCACGGCAAACGCGTGCAGGCCGCCGGAGGAGCCAAGAATCACCTCATCGTCGCCCCCGACGCCGATCTGGACCAGGCGGCGGCAGCAATTGGCGCATCGGCATTTGGCTGCGCCGGGGAACGCTGCATGGCGGGGTCCGTGGCGGTTCCCGTCGGCGCAATAGCCCAGCCGCTGGTCGATCGCCTGGTGAAAGCGGCTCGGAAAATGCGAACCGGTCCGACCGACGCCTCCGACGCCGTGGACATGGGCCCTCTGATCACTCGGCAGCACCAGCAGCGCGTGGCCGGCTATCTGGACGTTGCCCATCGCGAAGGAGCGACCGTCGCGCTGGATGGACGCGAGATTGAGGCGGCGCGGAGCGATGGATTTTTCCTCGGTCCCAGCGTCGTCGATCGCGTCGCCAAACCGATGCGCCTGGCCAAGGAAGAAATATTCGGGCCGATTCTGTCCGTCTTGCGCGTGAACGACGTGAACGAAGCCATTGCCGTGGCCCGCGACTGCCCCCACGGCAACGGCGCCAGCATCTTCACCAATAGCGGCTGGGCGGCCCGGCAATTCAAGATGCACTTCAACGCCGGCATGATCGGAATCAACGTCGGAGTCCCCGCGCCGATGGCATGGTTCTCGTTCACGGGCTGGAACAAGTCATTCTTTGGAGACCTGCACATTCAAGGAATGGAATCGGTTTATTTTTACACGCAACAGAAAACGATCATGACGCGATGGTTTGAATCGTCGCTGGAATCGCATCACGATCCGATCTGGCGATCGAGCGACGCGCCCGGCGGTTGAACGGGTTTGGCCTTTTGCAGCCAGCGGTCGAGCTTGTCGGAGGGGACTTTCATCGGATGCGCCGGGAGATTCCCGCGGCCCCGGCGCACGGCGATCAATTCAGCGGCGATGCTGACGGCGATTTCCGCGGGCGTGACGGCCGCGATCTCCAGGCCAATGGGCGCGTGGACGCTTGCCAGGCGGTCGCGCGGCACCCCCTGTTGCAATAATTCGTTCAGGATCCGGTGTATTTTCCGCTTCGAGCCGATGAGTCCCACGTACGCCGCCGGCGAGCGGATCACGGCGGACAGCGCCCGCGCATCATGCTGATGCCCCCGAGTGACGATCACGACATACGTCCAACGGTTGATGTCGTATCTCGACAATTCAGCCTCGATGTCGCCGAGAATGCACCGCGCCCCGGGGAAATCCGTTGGTCTGAGGCAATCCGCGCGATCGTCCACGACCACGACCTCGAAATCGATTTGGCCGGCGGCCAATGCCAGGGCGCGGCCGACGTGCCCGGCGCCGGCAATGAGCAAGGTCGGCGTCGGTGGAATCTCGATTTCAAAACGGGCGGCGTTGAGAGACTCGTCCGCCACGTCAATCCGCAGCGATGCCGGGCGATTGGCGGCAAGATCGGCCAGGATACGCTGAATCGGGACCACGGACTCGGCGGTGGAGAATACCTGGATGGCGATGTCCATTGTGCCGCCGCAGACCAGGCCGTCATCCCATCCATAATCCTGATCGAGGCGAAAGCTGAGCAGTCGGCTCTGGTTTTCGCTCATGAGCCGCCCAGCGCGGATGCGGACCTCGGCCTCGACGCAGCCGCCTCCGAGGGTCCCGATGGAATTGCCGCTGCGCAGTACCACCATGGCAGCGCCCTTGTCCTGGGGCGTGCTCCCCCTCGTGCCAACCACGGTGCAGAGGGCGACAACCTCACCCAGTTCGGTTCGGCGAACGATTTCAGACAAAAGGTTTATCACAACGAAGTCCCGGGGAAATGGATGGCGCGATTGCAGGAACTATAGCAGGCAAAAATGGAAAAATCGCCTAAGTTTCGGCCGTGGCCGGAATCCATGAAAAAGCCGCTTCCAACCGCCCGATGATGGCGTATAATCCAGCACCATTTATCGCGCAGAATTCCCGGCCGGCTATGGACGACATTTCGAGATTACTGGCAGCCGCGCGCGGCGATGCCCCGTCTGACGTATTGATCACGGGCGGTCGAGTTATCAACGTTTTCAATGGCGAGATTGAATCGGCGGACATCGCAATCCTCGGCAGCCGGATCGCCGGAATCGGCAGCGGGTATCACGCCAAACAGATCGTGGACGTGAAGGGATCGTTCATCGCTCCCGGGTTCATTGACGCCCATGTGCACATCGAAAGCAGCCTATGCACGCCCGCACAGTTTGCGGCGGCGGTGGTCCCGCGCGGCGTGACGACCGTGGTGACCGATCCGCATGAGATCGCCAACGTCGCCGGCGCCGACGGCGTCCGCTTCATGGCCGAAAGCGCCAATGGCCTTCCGCTTAATCTCGTGCTGATGGCCCCGAGTTGCGTGCCGGCGACACCGATGGCCAGCGGCGGCGGTGCAATCGACGTGGACGATCTGCACACGCTGCGCGAGCAGGGCATCGCTCGCGGACTCGCCGAGGTGATGAACTACCGGGCGGTCACCGGCGGCGAGGCTGCGATGCTCGCCAAGATCGCGACGATGAAAGGCAGGCCCGTCGATGGGCATTGTCCCGCCGTTACGGGCAGGTCGCTGAACGCGTATGTGGCGGCGGGCGTGGGAAGCGATCACGAAGCGACGACGGTGGCGGAGGCCCGAGAGAAGCTGGCGCGCGGCATGTACCTGCTGGTGCGGGAGGCGACCAATGCCCGCAATCTGGCGACGCTGCTCCCGGCGATCACCCCTGCCAACAGCCGGCGCGTCTGTTTTTGCACCGATGATCGCACGAGTTGCGATCTGCTGGACGTGGGCTCGATCGATGAGATGGTGCGCCGCGCCATCGCCGCCGGAATCGATCCCGTGGATGCGATTCGGATGGCAACTTTGAACCCGGCGGAGTGGTTCGACCTGGGCGATGTCGGCGCGATTGGGCCGGGCCGCGGGGCGGACCTGATCGTGTTTGACGATTTGCAGCGGCCGCGGGCGAGGATGGTTTTCAGCCGCGGCGGTTTGGCCGCGCGCGACGGGGTCCTGCTGCATCGGATGAATTGCCCCACGAACGCGGATTCCGTTTCGCTCGGCAAATGCGACGTGGCCTGGGACAGCGTGCGATTTTCCCTGCCGGCGAAATCGGATCGAATTCGCGTGATCGGTTCCCGGCAGGACCAGTTGATTACGGACCATCGCGTGCTGGGTAATAAAGTCGTCGAAAGCCGCTCGGTCGCGGACGTGTCGCGCGACGTCCTGAAGATGGCGGTCATCGAGCGTCATCGGCGCTCCGGCAGCATGGGCATTGGGTTCATTCAGGGATTTGGCATGAAACGCGGCGCGATCGCAGGCACGGTGGCGCATGACCATCACAACCTGGTGACGATCGGTTCGGATGATGTTTCGATGCTGGCGGCGGCGCATGCGGCGGCCGCCGATGGAGGCGGGCTTGCCGTCGCCGTCGGTGACAATATTGTTGCCCGATTGCCGCTGCCCATCGGAGGACTGATGAGCGATCGGCCCATCGGTGAAGTTGCGGCGAGTTATCGCCATTTGATTGGCGCAACCAGGGAATTGGGATCCACCCTGAATGATCCGTTCATGGCGATGAGCTTCATGGCGCTGGAAGTGATTCCGTCGCTGAAGCTGACGGACCGTGGTTTGATCGACGTGGAGAAGTTCCAGGTCGTCGATCTGTTTGTGTGAGAGGATTTATGCGAACGCCCGATCAACTCGTTCATAGCCGCGCCCGTGTCACACCGCGTTATGCCCTGATGCCGTTGGAGGGGTTTCCGATTTCCAGACTGCCCGGCTGCCCCGAGGCGGAGGTCCGGGTGCTGGCGTCGCCGGCGCTCGGAGCGCGGTTTGTGCAGATGCTCGTCGATCTGCCTGGCGGGAAGATCATGCCGATGGCTCCGCAGAAGGATGTCGAGACGTTTTATTTTGTGCTATCGGGGCAAGGCAAATTGCGCGAAGGTGATTCGGCACATTCGCTGGAGACGGGCGGGTTTGGACTGCTCCCCCCCGCCGCCGTTTTGCAATTCACCGCGGGCGATTCGCTTCGCCTGCTTACGCTGCAAAAGCGATATGAGCCCGCTCGCGGAATCGAGTTGTTCAAGAGCATTCACGGCCAGGAATCGAAGATCCAATGCAAGCCGTGGGCCGACAACTCCCATTCGCTGCTCCAGACTTTGATCCCCGACGAGATCAGATTCGATCTGGCCGTGAACGTTTTCACGTTCGATCCGGGGTTTGGCCTGCCCATTGTCGAAACGCACGTGATGGAACATGGCCTGCTCTTCCTTCAGGGCAAGGGGCTTTATTACCTGGAAGACCAGTGGATGGAAGTGCAGGCGGACGACTTCATTTGGATGGGGCCCTATTGCCCGCAATCGTTTTATGCCACGGGGCCAAAAGCATCGCGGTATATCTATTACAAGAACGTCAACCGGGAAATATCGGTATGAGCGCAGTTGAAAAGATCTATCGCGACGCGGACGTTGATTTATCGGTGCTGAAGGAAAAGGTCATCGCCGTCATCGGTTACGGCATTCAGGGGAAGGTGCAGGCCGCGAATTGCCGGGACAGCGGCTGCAAGGTGATCGTCGGCGCTCGGCCCTCGGCCGAATCGAAAAGCCGCGCGCAGGCGAAGGCGGATGGATTTGAGGCGATGTCGGTCGCCGACGCGACTCGCCGGGCCGATGTGCTCCTCATCGAATTGGCCGATCCGGTTCAGCCGTCGGTGTATGGGAAAGAAATCGCGCCGAATCTTCGCTCCGGGCAAACGCTTTGCTTCTGTCACGGATTCAGCGTGTTATACGGGCAGATCGTCCCGCCCAGGGACGTGAACACGGTTCTGTTCGTGCCGAACGCTCCGGGAAAGTTCGTCCGCGAAAAATATTTGAAGGGCGAGGGGGTTTACGGCTGCGTCGGCGTTGACCACGACGCGACGGGAAATGCCCGGCAGATCGTGCTGGCGATCGCCAAGGCCGTCGGCAGCACCCGAGCCGGCGTGGTGGAGCTTTCGTTTCAGCATGAAACCGAGGGAGATAATTACGAGGAGCAGATCCTCTACGGCGGCGCGATTCAACTTATGAAGCTTTGCTTCACGGTGATGGTGGAGCACGATTACCCGCCGAGCTTCGCGTACGCCAAGGCGATCCGCTCTTTGCGCAGCGTGATCGACGTGATGGATGAAAGCGGAATTGAGGATTATCTCACCGGCCGATGCAGCCGAACGTGCGAGTTCGCCGTGCGCACGCGGGGGCCGCGGGTGATTGACGAAGCCGAGTTGCGGAAAATATTCGACGAGACCGAAAGAGGCGTCTTCGCCCGGGATTGGATGCAGGAGTGGAGCCTCGGCATGCCGACGCTGCATCGGCTTCGACGCACCGCGGCCGAGAGCGAAATGGAAAAGACCGGCAAGACCTGGCGCAAGGAATTCGGCAAGTGATTCAAGTCGAGCGAATACAAAAGGACATCGAGGCGATCGCTCGATGCACGGAGACACCCGGATCGGGCGCAACCCGGCCGACGTTCTCCCCCGCCTGGGCCAACGCCATGCAATACGTTGGCGAGCAGGCGCGATCGGCGGGCTGTGATTTGAAATCCGATGCCGCCGGGAACGCGCACGCCCGGCCTGCGCATCTGGGTTGGGAGCGGCAGGCATGGCTGTGCGGCTCTCACGTCGATACGGTCCCGCACGGCGGGGATTTCGACGGCGTCGCCGGCGTGGTTGTCGCCCTGGAACTTCTGCGCTCGGCGAAGGATGACGGCATGGCATCGCTCCCGCTGGAGATGATTGCTTTCGCTGAAGAGGAAGGCACGACGTTTGGTCTGGGAATGATCGGCAGCCGCGCGTGGGCGGGCGCGCTTGGGACGGATCGTCTGCGCGAACTGCGAAACGCCCAGGGTCAGAACTATTTCGACGCGGGCCGGCCATTCGGTGCTGACGCCAGCCTTCTGCCGGACGATCGCATTCGTCCCCAGCGGTATCTGGGGTTCGTTGAAGTCCATATCGAACAAGGCCCGGCGATGTGGCGGAACGATTCTCCCCTGGCGGTGGTTCGTTCCATCGCGGGCCGCCGGCAATATGCCGTTTGCCTGCAAGGCCAATCCAATCACGCCGGCGCGACGCCGATGAATCAGCGGCGTGACGCCCTCTGCGGGGCGGCGGAAATCGTGCTGGCGCTGGAGAAGATGGCGACGGATATTTCTCCGGAAACGGTGGCGACGGTTGGAAAGTTGTTCACTCACCCCAACGCGATCAACGTCGTGCCCGAACGCGTTGAACTGACGGTCGATCTGCGAGCGCCCGAGGACGGCATGTTGTGCCGCGCCGACCTTGAAGTGCGTCGAATCGTGACGGACATCTGCCGTCGCCGCAATCTGAATTGCGCGGTCGAACTGACCGAAGCAATTGACGCCTGTCCGCTGAATGAGCGGTTGTGCCGGCGGCTTTCGACGGCCGCGCAACGCGCCGGCGCAGGGACGATCCCGGCAACCATCAGCGGCGCGTTGCATGACAGCGCGGTGATCGCGCCGCTTCTCCCGACGGCCATGCTCTTCGTTCCCAGCCGCGACGGGATCAGCCACAATTCGGCGGAGTTCAGCCGGGTTTCGGATATCGCGGCGGCGGCGAAAGTCGTCGAGCAGCTTGTTCGGCGGCCGACCGTCGCGCAACTGAACGGGCTGGATCAGGGCGAATTTGTGTCGGCATGCGGCGGGTCGTTCGAGCATTCTCCGTGGATCGCCCGGCGAGCGTGGGAATGCCGGCCGTTCGCGTCGATGGAAGATCTTTACGAGAAACTGACGAGCGTCGTGGCACAATCGAGCACGGAAGAAAAGCTGGCGCTGGTGCGAGCGCATCCCGATTTGGTCGGGCGGGTGGCTCGCGAAGGGATGCTGACGCGGGAATCCGGCGCCGAGCAAGCGGCCGCGGGTCTGGCGAAACTCAGCCTCGGAGGAAATCGCGGCATTTGAACGATTCAACGCCGAATATCGCGCGAAATTTGGTTTTCCCTTCGTGATCTGCGCCCGGGAGAATCGCAAGGAGGCAATCCTCGAGTCGTTCGGACGCCGGCTTGCAAATTCAAGAGATGCCGAACTGGCAACCGCGCTCACCGAGATATTCAAGATCGCCCGGCTTCGCCTGGCGGATGCGGTTTGGGAGGATTAAATTGGCGTCAACCCTTGAGCACAACGCGTACGGAAAGTCCTCGATCCGCCTGACGAAGGTCGTGCGCGGGCCCCATCGGCATGACTTGGTTGAACTGTCCATTGGCATCCTGCTCGAGGGGGATTTCGCGGCCTCGTATCTCCGGGGCGACAACCGAAAGGTGATCGCGACCGATTCGATGAAAAACACTGTGTACGTCCTGGCCAAGGAGAACAACTTCAACGCGATCGAGGATTTTGCGGCGCTGCTTTGCCGGCACTTCAAGTCCACGTATTCCCAGGTGAAAGCGGCGACGGTGTCGATTTCGCAGGCCAGGTGGGACCGTATTGAACTCGAAGATCGACCGCATCCACATGCGTTCATCGGAGGTTCTTCGGAGCGGCGCACGTGTTGTGCCCGTGCCCAGACGGGGATGGCCGAGGCGGCGATCAGCGGCGGTATCACGGGATTGCAGTTGCTCAAGACAACCGATTCGGAATTTTCGGATTTTGTTTCGGATCGATACCGAACTTTGAAAGATGCCCGCGATCGCATCTTCGCAACCAGCGTCGAGGCAACCTGGGCTTATGGAACTGATAAGCCCGATTTTAACGGTTGTTTTGCCGCGATTCGAGCGGCGCTGCTGACGACGTTTGCCACGCATCACAGCCTGGCGGTTCAGCAAACGCTGCTGGCGATGGGCGAGGCGGCGCTGGCGGCTTGTCCATCGATCCAATCCATTGCTTTGAGGATGCCCAACCAGCATCGAATTCCATTCGATCTGACGCCGTTCGGACTCAAGAACGAAAACGACTTGTTCGTTCCGTGCGACGAGCCGTTTGGGATGATCACCGGAGTGGTCACCCGGGAGGGATCGTGACGACGTTGGGAAAGCTCACGACGCACGTGCTGGACGTTTCGCTCGGGCTTCCCGCGGCGGGGATGAAGGTCTCGGTTTATCGCGACGGCAAATTGCTCCGGTCGGCGGTGACCAACCGCGATGGCCGCCTCGACGCGCCCCTGCTTTCGGCCGAGCAATTTGCCCCGGGGAGTTACCGACTGGAATTTGGCGTCGGGGATTATTTCGCCGCCCGAGGCGAGCCGGGCGCCCGGCGATTTCTGGACGTCGTTCCCGTCGCTTTTAGCGTTGAGGATTCGGCGCACGACTATCACGTTCCGCTGCTCGTTTCGCCATGGTCTTACACCACGTACCGCGGCAGTTAGCATCATGCTTCAATTCGATCTGATCGTTCGCGGCGGTCGCGTGCTGACCCCCCAGGGGGAGCGCGTGCTCGACATCGCCGTGCGCGCCGGAACGATTGCGGAGTTGTCCCCGGCCATCGCCGCGCCGGCGGTGGAGGAAATCTCCGCCAGCGGAATGCACGTGTTTCCGGGGCTGATGGACGCGCACGTTCATTTCAACGAGCCGGGGCGAACCGAGTGGGAGGGATTCGCATCCGGCTCGGCGGCGCTGGCGGCAGGCGGGGGCACGTTCTTCATCGACATGCCGCTGAACGCGTCGCCTCCAACGCTGGATGCCCGGAGCTTCGACGCCAAAAAAGCGGCCGCGGAAGCATCCAGCCTGACGGATTTCGGACTTTGGGGCGGGTTGACGCCGGATAGTCTCGATCATCTGCAGGAACTGGCCGAGTGTGGAGTCGTGGGCTTCAAAGCCTTCATGTGCGACAGCGGGATGGCGGATTTCCCCCGCGCGGACGATCTCACGCTGCGCCGGGGGATGCAAATCGCCCGGCGGGTTGGACTTCCCGTGGCCGTGCATGCCGAGAGCCAGGAGATCACCTCGCGTCTGGCGGCGGAGATTGCCTCCCGCGATGGCCGGGGATGGGCTGACTTTCTGGCCTCGCGGCCAATTCAGGCGGAGACCGAAGCCATCGCCCGGGCGGTATCGATCGCGCGGGAGACGGGTTGTTCGCTGCATGTCGTTCACGTGAGTTCGTCGGCCGGCGTTGAGATCGTTCGCCGGGCGCGCGAAGATTTGAAACAGGATGTCACCTGCGAAACGTGTCCCCATTATCTGCTGCTGAACGAAGCGGATTTGATGCTCCTGGGAGCGAAGGCGAAATGCGCACCCCCGTTGCGCTCCAAAGATGAATCCGCGCGTTTGTGGGAGTTGATCCGTGAAGACGCGATCGAGTTCGTGGCCTCGGACCATTCGCCGGCGCCGCCATCAATGAAAAGCGGCGACGACGCCATGAAAATCTGGGGCGGCATCGCCGGCGTGCAATCCACCTTGCTGTCGATGCTCGGGCATGAGGGGTTGCCCCCGACTCGAGTTGCCGGGCTCGTCGCCCAGCGGGTGGCGCGACGGTTTAGATTGAATCGCAAGGGCCGAATCGCGGTCGGATGCGATGCCGATTTGACGCTGGTTGACCTGGCGGGTTCAACGACTTTGAATTCGGCGGACCTCTTGGACCGGCACAAATTCAGCCCGTATGCGGGCAGAACGTTTCGCGGGGCGATTCGCAGAACCCTCGCCCGCGGAAGCACTATTTTTCGCGATGGCCGCATTTATGCCGGCAAAAAGGCCCGGCTGATCTCCCCTTCCAGGGAGGGCGAGCATGATTGAGCAGATTGTTCGAGGACCGCTTCTGGCGCCGTTGGCCGATGGCAGCGTCGCGTTCCACGCCCAGGGGGCGATGGCCTTCGATGAACGGGGAATTCTTCTGTTTGCCGGAGCGTGGGAAAACCTCCGACGCCAGTTACCCGCGGATTCACCGCCGGCGCGAATCAGCCGGGGCGTGATCCTCCCCCCGCTGCTCGATTTGCACACGCATATCCCGCAGCATCCGATTCGCGGAAGGTTCGCCGAGGGAATCAGCGAAGATGCCCCCGGCGGGCGATTGCTCAATGCGCTGAAGCGAAATGTTTTTCCCGCGGAGGCCAAGTGCAACGCAACGGACCACGCGCGCGCGGTGATCGAATCGTTTGCCACGGACGTGCTGGCCAACGGAATCATCGGAGGGGCGGCGTTCATGACGGCGTCGGCCGACGTCACGGAAATGGCGCTGGAGATTTTGCCGGCGACGTGGAGCGTTGGCCTTGTGCTGATGAATCAGAATTGTCCCCAGGATTTGCGCACCGATGAGATCAATCTCGACGCGGACGTTGCGAGAATCGCCGGGCGATTTGGGCGAAGGCTGATCGTCACCGACCGCTTTGCCGTGGCGACCAATGCTCCGCTGCGCCGCGCGGGGTGCCGGTTGGCCGGGCGATTCGGCCTGCGGACCCAGACGCATTTGAACGAACAGACGGCGGAAAAACTTTTGGTGGAACGCGAACTTTATCCCGAAGCGTCCAGCTACACCGATGTCTATCGCCGGGATGGATTGCTGGACCATCAAGCCATCCTGGCGCATTGCATTCACATGAAGCCCGAGGAATGGCAAATGCTTGTTTCCAGCGGCGCCGCGATCGCGCACTGTCCGACGTCGAATTTGCTCTTGGGATCGGGGCTGATGCAGTTGGATTGGGTGCTGGAGCACAAGATCCCGTTTGCGATTGCCACCGACATGGGGGCCTCCCCCACCGTCTCAATGTTGGCGGAGATCAAGCGATTCTTGCAGGTGCATTCTCTTCGATCGTCGCGAGCGACGCCCAGCGAGGCGCTGTGGCGCGCGACGCTTTCTCCGGCGCGGATTCTGGGGCTCGAGGAAATCGTTGGCCCGCTTGAGCCGGGCCGACCGGCTTCGTTTATTGAAGTGGAATCGGCCGACCGGCGCCTGGCCCATCAGCCGATGACGTGATTCGCTCCCTGTTGCCGAGCGATATCGACAATCCGCGACCGGCGATCTTGCGTGTGACGCTCCGAGGCAATACAGCTTTTGAAACCAATGGACGTCATGCGTGACCATCTCCTGATTTATTTGAACGGCCAGGCGTTGCGGATTGGCGGCGAGGACGCCTTCTTGACGCTCGCGGAATATTTGCGGCGTTCACGCCGGTTGACCGGAACCAAAATCGTCTGTGCCGAGGGGGATTGCGGGGCGTGTGCCGTGCTCGTCGGCAGGGTTTCGGCGGAGGGAAACCGAATCCGATATGCTTCGGTGAATTCGTGCATTCAACTCATGTTTCAACTGGATGCGACGCATGTCGTCACGGTCGAGGGCCTGAAATATGGCGACGAGCTGAACCCGATCCAGAAAACGATGGTCAGTTGCCATGGGGCCCAATGCGGATTCTGCACGCCGGGATTCGTCGTGAGCCTTTGCGATCTTGCTCAGAAAACCGAGCGGGTGGATGCGCACGATGTTCGGCGTGCGCTGGTCGGGAACCTTTGCCGGTGCACGGGATACGATTCGATCGTACGGGCGGCGATGCAGGCCGACCGATCCGCGATGAAATCGCTTGATGAGCTTTATCCGCCGGGAAATATGCTTGCGGAACTGGCGACGGCCGGTTCGCAGGAAGTTTGCATTCAGGCGAGCGGCGCGAAGTTTTTCAAAGCCGTGTCGATCGAAAGCGCGCTGCGATTCCGCAGCGAAAACGCGGATTGTTCGATCGTGTCCGGCGCCACCGATCTCGCCGTTCAGCGCAACAAGGGGGCTCGCCGGTTCGATGCCGTGATGAGCTGCGCCGCCGTTCGCGAGCTACAAGGGATCGAGATTACGCCGCAGGGCCTTTGCATTGGAGCGGGCTCGACTCTCTCGCAGCTCGAATGCGCGAGCGCGACGCATCTTCCGGAATTGAGCCGGTCGTTGGCGTACTTCGGATCTCCGCTGATCCGGAACGCGGCGACCCTGGCGGGCAACCTGGTGAACGCCTCGCCGATCGGCGACGCCATTCCGGCGTTCTTTGCTCTGGACGGCGAAGTCGAAATCGCCGGCGCGAATTCCCGGCGATGGATCAAAATCGACAAGTTTTATGCGGGGTATCGACAGACCGTGCTGAAGAGCGACGAAATGGTGACGAGGATGCGTCTGCCGATTCCGGCCCAGCAATACGAACGGAACCAGTACACGCATAACATCGTCCTTCAGATCGAAGCCCTCCACGTCGATGGTGAGAAAATCAATTTTGGTCCTGGCTCGGCAGATATTTTTCGAGGATCTTCTCCAGCCGTTGCGTGCGGATGGGGATTTGCCGCACGATGTAATAACCCTGTTTCCCATTCCGCTGGGCCGCCAATCGCGATCGACGTGTTGCAGCGCCGTCTCGTTAAAAATGAAATAAGTCAGTTCCTCCGCCGAATCGGATACGGCGGCCTCGAGGTTGATGTCGCTATATTGGTAATGGTCCGCCACGAACGTATAGCGAAACGTGTAGAGCATGAAGAAACCCAGCAACGGACTCAATGCCGCCACGTAAAACGCGGCCGCCACCTCGACACTCCGTCCGACAAACCGGCGCGCGTAATAGATCACCGCGCCCAATCCCACCCCGGCCACCAGCCATCCGTAGGCGAACGGATTCCCCGGGTGAATCACCCAGCGCGGATAGTTGAAGGTCAGGTTGGCCAGCAGTTTACCGGCGTAAAACCAGACCGCGCGGCTCGCAATCGAGAATGCGATCCAGGAACCCAACAGCGGCAGTTCCGGTGACGAACCAGGATCTTGCTGTTCCCTCTGCATCGGCAGAACCTGGGACAGGTCAAGCTCGTCGCCCAGGCCGTCAAGGTTTGGACTGGCGAGCTTGTCGATTTGGGCGGTCGCAACACACTGCTGTACTACAGGGACCTGAAGCAGGGCACTCTTGACCTAGGGCCTCATTCGGACGCCTACTCGGTTGCCGTCGACGACCTGCTTTCGTCCCGACCGACACGGCTCTCGAACTTGTTTGGTGCTATATCGATCGGCCCGGCCGCGTGTGAGGGCGCGGACGATCAAGGCCAAGGCCACTGAGAACCTCGAGGAGCGTGGCTCTTAGGGTTCCTCTCGTGTGGGTTATGGCCTCATGGACCAACCCCCAGGGACAGCCACACCGGCGGCACCGATCTCGCTAACCCAAGCGGTGCTGTCAGCTCGCGGAGGGGCGGGAGAGGACTTCGACCATCAGCCTTCCCTACGAGTGGACAATCAACCCGAACGCCCGCTGCGTACCCTTCTTACCACTGAGTTCGAGGTCGAACTGAACGCCGATGAGCTACTAGAAGTAAAGGCAATGACGCAGGCCCCGAGGAAGGAAACGATCTCATAGGTTCCCCTGAAGGGAATATGCAGTATTCGCAGGACCACGTTCCCTGTAGCGAGGACCATCAGCCCTAGAACGGCAATGGCGCCGAGGACCATGAGAACATTATTGAAAAACTTGTTCAGTGCTTCAAGGTGCTTCATTACGAGCCTCCCGAGCTTGTCGTTTGCAAGTATATGGTATACCGGATAAGGATCGTAAAAAGGCGGGCCGGATAGAGTCGTATCCGACCCGCCTTTCTCTTACTTGCCCGCGAACTGCTTTTCGTACTTTTCTTTCAATTTCATCACGTCGTAGATCACCTGCTGACCCGCTACGCCCTGGGCGGTTACTCGCTTTATATACTCGTCGAACATGGGCTTGACGAGGACCGGGATCTGGGCCTTGTCGGCGGCGGAAAGCTGGATGACCTGGTGGTTGTACTTCTGTTTCGACCACCCCAGGGCTTCCTTTACGTGGTCATCCACGTACCTGCCCGTCCATTCAGCCTGTTCCCTCCTCAAATCATCGAACACCTTTTTCACGTCGGCCGGCATGGCATTCCATTTATCCTTGTTCATGACTACGGCAAACGTGACCACGAAGAGGTTTGCGTCTGTCGCATACGGGCAGTAGGCGGCAAAATTAAAGTCCTGCAGGATTTCCATGGAGGAGACGACGCCTTTTACTACCCCCTTCTGCAGGGCCTCCGGTGTCTCTGACTGGGGCATGGCGATGGGGATCCCACCGAGGCGCTTCACCGCGTCAGCGCCCGTTCCCGAGACCCTCAGCTCCATCCCTTTCAGGTCTTTAAGGGACCTTACGGGCTTTGTGGTCATGAAGTCGGCCGGAGGACAGGTAAAAAGCGTGAGGAGCTTCACCTTCTCGAACTCCTTCGGATACTTGTCGATGAGGTCAAAGAGGGCCAGACTTGCTGCTTTGGCACTGGTGAACCCCACGGGGAGGTCAACCGCCTCGGAAACAGGGAAGCGGCCCGGCTGGTAGCTCATGGCAAAGTTCCCGATATCGGCCGTGCCGGTGATGACCCCGTCGAAGATATTCTTTGCGGCAAGCAGCGTGCCGCCGGGGAAAGTCTGGACTTTTACTCGCCCGTTCGTCCTCTTTTCCACCTCTTTCGCCCACCTCTCCATCTGCACGCAGGGGAATGTGGTAGAAGGCGGAAAGTTCGCGTAGGTCAGCGTGATCTTAGGCTGACTTCGGGCTACCCCGGGTAAACTGAGATTGACGCAGAACAGCAGCACAAAAGCCGTGAACAGGACTAGATACCCCTTTCGCATGATAACCCCCCTTTTTTTGTACGTCCGGCCTATTTTACGGGACCTCAGGACCTTCTTTCCCGATTGGCTCATCCCTCCTCTTGCGGTTCTGGCTCCTCTTCCGACCGGCTCGCATCGAACTCGCCGTACAGAAGTTCCGTGAGCACGCCGCCCAGTTCCTGCGGCTTCTGTACGAAGGCGTAGCGGTTCCCAAAAAGAGTACCTCGGTTTCTCGTCGATCAGCTTTGCCCCTTTGCCCCTCAGCTCTTCCATTGCCGCGTCGAGATTATCCACTTTGTAGGATATGAGAAAAAACCCTTCGCCTTTCTTCTCTATGAACCTCGCGACGTCGCTTTCCGGGCTTGTCGCTTCCATGAACTCCACGGCCACTTCCCCGATATAGTACCGCGCGACCTTTATGTGCTCCGACTCGGCCACGTAGTCCAAGGCAGGAAACAGGTCGAAATTCTCGCGGTAAATCCGCTTCGTCTTCTCCAGGTCTCGCACCACGAAGCATATGTGATCTATCTTCTCGATATGCATCCCGCGTTACCTCACATGAAAAATGGCCGCTTGCAGGAATGCCATTCTCGTTTCACGAAAGGAACGGGCCGTACACTACAAGTACGGTGGCCGCGGTTTTGTAAACAAAAGGGCGGCTCTCAAAAATAGTACGTGCGCCGCGTCTCTTTTCGCATCGCTTCCGGTCCCCTCATGGGACTTCGACGTTGTCTTGATATTTCTCATTTACGTAGGCCATGGCCTCATCTATCGCGTGCGCCGCTGTCTCCAGATCCTGTTCGGTGTGTCTGTAGCTGATATAGCCGTGATGGTGCGGGTGTAAAAAGATGCCCCTGCGGATGAGCTGCGTGTAAAAGTCATCCCGCCTGGCCCTGTAGGTATCGGCTTGATCCTTTTTGAAGGTGATGTAGAACATCGGCGCCACGCCGGTCAGCTCGGCCCCGACGTCATACTTGTCGATGATGGCCTGGATCTTTTTCAGAAATCGGCCGCCTTTCTCCCATATGTTGTCAAGGACATGGTCACGCTCCAGGATCTCGATGGTCTTGAGAGCGGCAATATAACCGTCGCTGTTCGGAAAGAAGGTGGAAGATATGAAAAGCTTCTATGCCGCGGCCATCATTACCTCGGCTTTTCCCGTCACCGCGCTTATGGCATATCCGTTGGCCATGCTCTTTCCCAGGACCGACAGGTCGGGGGTGACCCCGTAGAGTGCTTGCGCGCCGCCCATGCTGAGCCTGAAGTTCGTCCGGACTTCATCGAAGATCAGGACGGCGCCGTACCGGTCGCGATTTCCCTCACGCCTTCGAGGAAGCCCGGCAGAGGCTCCTCCATCTTCCGATGGTTGGGATGGCCGAAGGGAGTCATGATGATGGCGGCCGTCTGGTCGCCATGTTTTGCCATCAACTCTTCGAGCTGAGCCGAGATTGTTGTAGCGGAATTCATAGACATCTTCGTAGAGCTTCTCAGGGATGCCCCCCTTCATCTCAACGGACCAGTCGTGCCAGCCGTGGTAGCCGCAGCGCATCACCTTGATCCGGTTCGTGTGCGCCCTCGCGATGCGGATGCTCGCCGTGGTACCGTCCGAGCCGGTCTTCAAGAAGATGCTCATTTCCGAAGAGGGAACGAGTTCGGAGAGTTTTTGCGCGAGCCGGTTCTGATACGGCTGGGTCAGGGTGAAACAGAAGCCCTTGTCCCGTATCTGCCTGATCACCGCGTCATCAACCTCTTCTTCTCTGTAGCCCAGGATTATCGGCCCATAGCCGCAGAGGAAATCGATATACTCATTGCCGTCGACGTCGATCAAATGCGCGCCCTTGCCGGATTCGAGAAAGATCGGATACTCTCCTTCGATAAAATCGCTCGGTTTTCTGGCGCCGAGGACCCCGCCGGGAACCAATTTTTTCGCCTCTTCAAAAAGCTCCAGGCTCCTCGTTATGTTCAGTCTTTCAATGTTTTTCACGAAAAGATCCTCCTCCGACAGGCATCAAGAGCCGCACGCGCCATCCGATCCGGTCCCGCGTCCGGATCAGGGGCTTAAGGTCGAAGCATCGACGCTATCCTCTCCGTTTGATGAATTTTTGCGCCTCTTTGCAGCAATGCCGCAAGGAATTTTTCCGGATCGATGCAGCCCTCCGGGGCTACCACCCCCTTCACCGTCACCTCGCCCGCCTGAAGCATGAGAGCCGCGATCGAGGCGGGAAGCCCTGTTCCCGGCGCCATCCTGCCCACTATGTCAGCCGTGTAGGTCACCTGTTTCCCTCCCCTCTCCCCCTTGACGATCACTTTCAAGCCTGAGGCGAGAGGTCCCTTATCCCTGTTATCGGGAATCGTGCCCCAGAGCTGCAAGGTCAGATCGTAGGGCACCACTTTCGTCCCCTTCACCGATAACGGCTCCTTGCTCGAGAAAGCCCGTCTCTTTCTGCTCCTTGATGAGCCGGTCCACCCATGAGGGTATCAGCGCGCCTTTGATCACGACCTTTTTTACCCCTTTTATATAGCGCGGTATGGTGAGCGGCTGAGGATGCCCCACGTAGCGCACCTGACACGTGCCGAGGGGTTCGAGGAATTCTGCGGTCTCCTCGCCGGTGCCGCCCTCCACGTATTCGAGCTTGCCGTCCAGATACTGGGGGATCTTGCCTATGGTCATGTGCAGGCTGTGGTCCCAGGCAGCACCCGCGAGCTCGGCGATGCTCACCACCCAGAACAGGGCGATCTCGTCAACACGGTCCAGGTGGTCCGCATACCATTTGACTATGACGTTGTTTGTCCCGGGGTCGGATCCCATCCCCGTCAGGACGGTTATCCCCGCCTCCCTGGCGGCGCTGTCGATGTCGGAAGCAAAGAGGATCTCTGCCGCCTCGTAGTCGTCGCAGATATCGATGTAGTTCACCCGCGCTTCAACGGCCGCCCTGGCCACTGCCACGGCTGTCTTGTAGAACGGCCCGGCGCAGTTGATGACCACGTCCGCATCCCTGATGGCGCCCACCATGCCGGCGTGATCGTTTACGTCGATCCGGGCGAGCGATATCTTTTCGCTGGCCCGCAGCTTCTCCTGCACCCTGTCCGGGTCCGTGTTGATATCGCCCAGAATGACTTTCTCGATCTGCTCCTGCTTGATGAGGTCCCTGGCGACCCCCTGACCCATGCCCCCCGTTCCGCCTATTACCAGTGCCTGCATGCTCTCTTCCCCCCCTGGGTTATCTTTTTTCGATGCGAAGTTCGCCTTTCAGGCCTTCTTCTTTTTTTCTTCCAGGGCCTTGACTATCTTGTCGGGCGTTATGGGGTACTCCTTGATAGGCACCCCTATGGCATTACAGATGGCCGACACGTAGGCCTGGGCAGCCGACATGGCGACCGACATGCCCGCCTCCTTCGCTCCATACGGCCCCGTGGGGTCGTTGCTTTCGACGATGATCGAATTGATCTTCGGCATATCGGGAGCGAGAGGGAGTCGATATTCGAGCTGCGCGGGGTTGAGGAGCCTTCCTCCGTCCCAGATGTGATACTCCGTGAGCATGCCTCCCTGGCCGCCCATGGTGAAGCCGCCCTCGAACTGTCCCTCGATCACCTTGGGGTTCAGGGCGAACCCCACGTCCTGCGAGGCCCATGCCTCCAGAACGTCCACCAGGCCGGTCTCGGGGTCGACCTTCACCTCTACCATGGTCGTGCCGAAGGAGAAGGTTTCGCTCAACTGCCCGAAAGGATTCTCTACCCATTCACGCTTGGGGTCGACCTTGGGCCAGTAGGAGCCCTCGCCGGCTATCGACTGCCCCTTGCTCAGGGCCATCCTGATGACCCGCGCCACGGGTATCGACCTCTCGGGTTCCCCCTTCACGAAGATCTTCCTGTCCCGCGCCGCCAGCTCCCCGGGTTTTGCCTCAAGCGCCCGGGCGGCGATCTGAAAGAGCTTCTCCTTCGCGTCGATCGCCGCGAGCCTTACCGCGTTGCCGCCGATAAACGTCTCGCACATGGAATAAGAGCCCGGGTCGCTCGGCGTCACCTCGGTGTCCGCCGTGATGAGCTGGATGTCCTCAGGCAGGAGGCCAAGCTCTTCGGCGGCGATCTGGACGATCATGTTCTCGTTGCCCTGCCCGTTGTCGACCACCCCGGAGATAACGGTTGCGCCCCCGTCCTCGTTGAACTTGATAAAAGCGGTGGAACCCCCCCTTATGCCCATGGGGAACCCCGTCTGGACGGAGTTGCACCCTATGCCGATGCCGTGGAAGGGCGGCAGCTTGCCCCATTTCTCCTTCCATCCCGCCGCATCCGCCGTCTTCTCGATCGTCTCCGTCATGCCGCAGCTCGGCACGAAAGACCGGGTGGGCGTGTAATCGCCCGCCTGCCGCGCGTTCCTGAGCCTCATCGTGACGGGATCGATGCCGAGCTCACTCCCGATCATGTCGAGCTGGAGGTCGATGCCGCAGGCAAACGCGCGGCCGTGGGTCCTGAACATGCCCCTGATGGGTTTGTTGGTGAAGACGCGGTAACCGTTGTAGCGGACGTTCTCCATGCGGTACGCCTGCTCCATGCAGAGGAAGGGCACGCTCATGGCGATAGGTCCCGTGCTCGAATAGGCGCCCCCATCCATGTGGCACGTGATGTCCCTCGCAGAGCACCCGTCCCTCCCGGTCCACGCCGGTCTTGATGGTCGTGGTCATGGAATGGGCCTGACGCGTCGCGATGGTGTTCTCTTCCCTGGTATAGGCGATTTTCACCGGCTGGCGCGCCTTCCTCGCGAGGAGGGCGCAGATCACGTCCGCGGGCGAGATCTCCGAGCGTCCCCCGAAGGCCCCGCCGATGGTGATCTTCCTCACCCTCACCTTGTTGAGGGGCATTTTGAGGCAGTTCGAGAGCGGTTTTGCCTTCAGGTGGGGCCCGGCGTTGGGCATCCAGATTTCGAGGTTGCCCGAGTTGTCGAACTGCGCGACCACCGCGTATGGCTCCGCCTGGAAGTAGGACTCCTCGGGCGCGCTGAACGTATCCTCCCTCACGTAGTAGGATGCGGCGAAGCCCTTCTCCACGTCGCCCACGTCGATCTTCACATGGACGTTTATGTTGCCGGGGTTGCTCTCGTGGATGAGCACCGCGCCGGGCTTCATGGCCTCATCGATGGTGAAGACGGCGGGCAGCTCCTCGTACTCCACGCGTAATGAGGTCGAGGGCTGATAGCGCCGTGTCCTCGTCTACGGCGGCCACGGCCGCAACCTCCTCGCCTATGAAGCGCACCTTGTCGGAGGGGAGGAAGGCCTGGTCCTGGGTGTAGCGGAAAACACCCCATTTCTCGCCCGTGCTGTCCGCGGACGTGACAACCGCCCTCACACCGGGGAGCCGCTCCGCCCTCGATGTGTCGACGCGGAGGATCCGCGCATGGGCGTGGGGCGACCGGAGGACCTTGGCGACGAGCATACGGGGCAGGGAGAGATCGGCGGTGAAGAGCGCTTCGCCGGTTGCCTTTGCGCTCGTATCCACCCGCTTCGTGCTTTTTCCGACAACAGACAGCTCTTTCATCCGCTATTTCTCCTTGGCCGAGGCAGCCTTTACCGCGTCGACTATCTTCGCATAGCCCGTGCACCGGCATATGTTTCCGGAGAGGGCGCGGCGTATCTCTTCCTCCGTGGGCTCGCGGAGTGGCGTCGAGCAGTGCCTTGGCGGTGAGTATCATGCCGGGGGTGCAGAAACCGCACTGGATCGCATGGTGCTCCACGAATGCCTCCTGGAGCGGGTGCAGTTTTCCCCCTGCCGCCAGACCCTCGATGGTGGTGATCTCCCTGCCCTCCGCCTCCAGGGCCAAAAGCAGGCACGAGCGGACCGGGAGCCCGTCGAGGAGGACCGTGCAGGTGCCGCACGCGCCCTCACCGCAGCTCTCTTTTGCCCCTGTAAGGTGCAGGTCTTCCCTCAATACCTCGAGGAGCGTCCTGTGGGGATAGGTGAGAAGGTCGTATGCCTCTCCGTTGACCCGGAGGGTCACCCTGTCTCTTCTCCATCACGCACCTGCCTTCCGAAGGCCGAGGAGGGCCCCCTCGATCGCCCGTTTTGTAAAGACTTTCACCATCTTCCTCCTGTATGAGCCGGGAAGGGCGAGGTTGTCGATCGGCCGTGACGCGGAAAACGCGCTTTCCGCGGCCTTTTCAACGTCTGCTTCCGCCGGTCTTTTCCCCACGAGAAACGCGGCCGCCCCTTCCACGACCGTGGGCGCGGGACCCACTGCCCCGACCACCACACGGGCCCGGTCGATCACCCCCTCCTTCGACAGGGAGAGGAAGACAGACGAGGAGACGAGGGGATATTCGAGGCCGCTTCGGAGCCTGAGCTTCTGATAGGAAGAGCCGTAGACCCCTTTAGGGATGGGCACGATGATATCGGTGAGGATCTCGTCATCCCCTATCGTCAGCGGGTGTCTCCCGTTCCGGGAGAAGAGGTCCAGAACGGGGATGGTCCTCGATGCACCGGCCTTCTTGAGCACGACACTCGCATCGAAGGCGATGAGCGACGGCGCCATGTCGCCCTGGTAGACGCTGAAGCAGCGCGTTCCGCCTTTCAGGGCGGCGCAGCTCTTACCCCCCTGCTTCAGGCAGGGCGGGGCCGCCTTCCGGACCAGCTCAGACTGGTTGTAGTAGAGGCACCGGGTGTTTTGCAGGAGATTGCCCCCGATGGTTGCGATGTTCCGGATCGGAGGGGCGGCCACAAGACCGGCCGACTCGGCAATGGCGGCAGCGAACGCCTGCGATGTCCGGAGATTCGACGATCTCCCGCAAGGTGGTGGCGGCCGAGATAAGGAACTGCCCCTTTTTTCTCTTTATCCCCCTCAGGTCCGGAACCCCCTTCAGGGTCATCGCGTACTGCGGGCTGAGGAGCCTCTGCCTCAGACGGTTTATTATATCCGTCCCCCCCGCGATTATCTTTACCTTCCCCTTGTACCGGTCCAGGATCTCCAGCGCCTCCTTCGTGCTCCGGGGCGAGAGACATTGAAAGAGGGGCAATCTCATCTTTTCCTTCCTCCTGTTTTCCCGACCTTTCTCGCTTCCAAAAGTTCTTGACAAACAAATGCCGCTTTCACTATACTGGACAAATGATGGTATACAGTATACCGCATGGCATTATAATAGTACAAACAATAAGGTTTTTGTGTCAACCGAAAAATAGGGCAAGTGAAATTTTTAACAGCCGGTTGGGAAAGGGGCGGACAAACTTTCCTGAGGAGGACGTGATGGACGTTTTCAGAAATATGACGATACTCTCCCTTGAGCAGGCGACCGTGCTTCCTTATTTGAGCTACCGCCTCGCGATGGACGGGATGCGGGTGATCAGGCTCGAGCACCCGGTCTACGGCGACCCGAACCGGATGATCGGCGAGAACCGGCTCGGCGAGGAACGGATGAACACCTATTTCCTGGCGATAAACTCGGGCAAGAAGGCGATCACCCTCAACCTGGGATCGCCGGAGGGGCAGGCGCTCCTCAAAGAAATGATCGTCAAAATGAAGGTCGATATATTCGCCACCAACCAGCTTCCGCGGAACTACGAGAAGCTGGGCATAGACTACGACACCCTGAAGGCGGTCAAAGAGGACCTCATCTGGGTGGGCCTCACGGGGTTCGGACCCGAGAGCAACGAGGCGGCGTACGACCCGATCCTCCAGGCGAGGAGCGGACTCATGGAGCTGACGGGGAACGCGGGCGAGGACCCCCAGGTGCTCGGCATCCCCCTTCCCGACATGGGGACAAGCGAGCACGCCTACGGACTCGTGATGAAGGCCCTCTGCAAACGGGCGCTCACCGGCGCAGGCGAGAGGATCGACGTCTCCATGTTCATGTCGACCACCTCCTGGCTCACCGTCCCCACCACCCTGACAAAATCCTTCGGCAACAAGATCACCCGGCGGGGAAACACGCACGAGTTCTTCGCGCCCGTCTCCGTCTACGAGACCAAGGACGGGTACGTCTACATTGCGGTAGGCAACGACCGGCAGTGGGTCTCTTTTACCCAGCTGCCCGGCTTCGAAAAACTGGCCAGGCCCGAATACGAGAAGAACAGGGGCAGGATCCTCGACGTGACGAACCTCAACAGGCAGATCACCGCATGCACGAAGACACGGACCACGGATGAGATGATCGATCTGTGCAACAAGGCGACGATCGCCATATCGAGGGTCAACACCATCGAAGAGGTGCTGGAAGACCCTTACGTGAAGGCGTCGCTGCTCACCGCCGTAGACCCTGTGACAGAGACGCAGATATGGATGGCGCCGCCGCCCTTCATGACATCATTCCTCAAGGAGAGCGACCGGCGGATGACCTTCCCCCCACGGTTCGGGGAGCATAACCGCGAGATATACGGCGACGTCCTCGGCTACTCGGAGGGGCAGATCGAGGCGCTCAAGGCGAAACAGGTGATCTGAAAGAGGAAGTGCGGACAGGGGGACCACGTGGACTTCAGGCTGACGGAGCCCCAGCGGTTTTTCAGGGAGCAGGCAGCGCAGACCCTCACCCGTCTCGTGCCGAAGGCGGAAGATATCGACAGGGCGGACGACTTCCCCTTGGACGTCTTCAAAAAACTGGGGAAGCTCGGCTATTACGGGATCAGGTATCCCGCGGAGATCGGCGGCATGGGGGCCGATTGCGTGACCTTTACGATCCTCGCCGAAGAGGTCGCGAAGATTTCGATGGGGCTCGCGGCGGTGGTCACCATGCAGTGCCTCATGGGGACGGATTTCATCCACCATTTCGGCACGGAGGGGCAGAAGGAGCGGTGCCTCATCCCCGCCATACGGGGTGAGAAGATCGGCACCATCGCCTTTACCGAGCCCGATTGCGGCTCCGACCTCGGGTCGATCAGGACGAGGGCCGTAAAGGACGGCCACAGCTACGTGATCACGGGCAGGAAGATGTGGATCACGAACGGCCCGGTCGCCGATTTCGTGACGGTCGCCGCCACGACCGATCCCGCAAAGAGGCTCGACGGCCTCGGCTTCTTCCTCGTCGAGAAGTGCACCCCCGGGTTCTCCGTGGGCCAGAAGATCGAGAAGATATCGGCCCGTGGAGCGAACACGGCAGAGCTGATTTTCGACGGGTGCCGTATTCCCGAGGAAAATTTCCTCGGCAGGGAAGGCGAAGGGGCGCGCCATCTCAACGACATATTGGCCGAGATAAGGACGATGATCGCGGGCCTGGCCTTAGGGCTCTCGAAGGCCTCCTTCGCCGCGGGGCTCAAGTATGCCGGCGAGCGGGAGGCATTCGGCCGCAGCATCGGGAGCTTCCAGCTCATCCAGGAGAAGATCGCGGAGATGGAGATGCGCATCAAGGCATCGGAGTTCCTCACGTATTACGCGGCCTGGCTCAAGGACAGCGGGGCGCCCACGGGCAAGGAGGCGGCCATGGCGAAGCTCTACTCGACCGAGTCCGCCTGCTTTGTGGCGGACGAGGTGACCCGCATCCACGGGGCCTACGGCATAGCGGAGGAATATCCGGCGCAGAGATATTTCAGGGACGCCCGTTTCCTCCTGTTCGGCGGGGGGACATCGGAGATACTGAAGACGCTCATCGCGCGGGATACGCTGAAGAAGACCCGGTGAGACGCCGTGACATAAGGAGGGGTTGATGGATTTCGCGCTTACGGAGGAACAGGAGTTCTTCAAGAAAATGATCACCGACGCGGTCGACCGCATGGTCGTGCCCAAGGCCAGGGAAATCGACGAGAAGGACGAGTTCCCGTGGGAGCTCTGGCGGGAGTTCGGCTCACCTCGGCTACCTGGGCTTGCGGTACCCGGAGGAGATAGGGGGCATGAACGCGGACCCGGTGACGGCGATGATCTTCTACGAGCAGATAGCGAGGGGATCGGTGGGGTTTGCCCAGAGCGTGATCATGAACATCCTCATGGGCACCTATTTCATCTACCGCTTCGGCTCCGAGGAGATGAAGAAGCGCTGCCTCTACCCCGCCATGAGGGGCGAGAAGGTCGGCACCATGTGCTTTACCGAGGACCAATCGGGGTCCGACCTTTCGGCCACGAGGACGACGGCGCGGAAAGAGGGCAAGCGAATGGGTGATAAACGGGACCAAGATGTGGATCACGAACGGTCCGATTGCCGATATGGCCACCGTCCTCGCCACGACCGATCTCTCTCTCGGCGCCAAGGGCCTCAATTTTTTCCTCGTCGAGAAGGGGACGCCCGGCTTTTCCGCCGGGCAGGTGCTCGACAAGCTGGGCTGCCGGGGGACCGTCACGGGGGAGCTGGTCTTCGACAACGTGAGGGTGCCCGAAGAGAACCTCATGGGAAAAGAGCTGAACAAGGGGGTTGAGTATCTGGGCGAGATACTGGACGAGGTGCGGGTGATGACGGGCGCCATGGCACTCGGGATCGCCCAGGCGGCCTTCGACGAAGGGCTTGAATATGCGAGAAAACGCGTCGCCTTCGGCAAGCCCATCGGCACGTACCAGCTCATCAGGGCCAAGTTTGCCGATATGGCCACGGAGATGGAGGCGAGCAGGCTCATGATCTACTATGCCGCGTGGCGGATCAAGGAGAAGCTGTCCTGCCGCAAAGAGGCGGCCATGGCAAAGATGTTCGCCACGGAGACGTGCTGCAAGGTCGTCGACGAGGTGACGCGCATATGGGGGGCCAATGGTTTTGCCCACGAGTATAACCCCCAGCGCCACTTCAGGGACGCGCGCTTCCTGCTTTATGGCGGCGGCACCCATGAGATCATAAAGGATCTGCTGGGCAGGATGATCTATAGGAAAGCTGTGAGAAGAGAGGAGGCTCGGCGTGAATGTCGCCGCGTTAGCGACGCGGGGCGCCGGACGCCTTTTAGGGGTGTAAGCCGCATGGATAAGATACTCATATTTGTGGAGATAGAAGGAGACGCGATAAAGAAGGCCTCCCTGGAGCTTTTGAGCGAGGGGAGGAGGCTCGCGCAAGCAGGGCGCTATCACGGTCGAAGCCGTCACCCTGGGCAGGCTGCCGCAGGCGGTCAAGGAAAAGCTCGTCTATTACGCGGAGACCCTCGTCGCCGTCACGGACCCCCTCCTCGACGCCTATACGCCCGAAGGGTTCAGCCGGGCCCTCGCCGCATATGCCCGTGAGTCGGGCCCGAAAATGATCCTCGCGGGGGCCACCCGCATGGGCCGTGACTTTCCTCCCGAGGGCGGCGGTCCTCTTGGATGCGGGATCGCCTCCGACGTCACCGCCGTCAACTGGCTCGACGAGCCCGTCACGTTCGTGAGACCCGTCTACGGCGGAAAGGTGTTGACGGAGGTCTCTTCCGTGCCTGCCGGCCCGTGTCGTCACGACCAGGCCGAACACCTTCGACGTTATCGCGCCCGGCGACAAACCCGGCGAATTCGTGGAGAGACAGGCCGGCACTCGCGGCCGATCAGGTGAAGACGAGGGTGCTGCGGGTCGAGGAAAAGCAGAAGGGCAAGGTCGACCTTACCGAGGCGGACATCATCGTTTCGGGCGGCCGGGGGCTGAAGGCCGCCGGAGAATTTCGCGCTCCTCGAAGAGCTCGCCGGGGTGATCGGCGGCACGGTAGGGGCAACGAGGTCGGTGGTCGACGCGAAATGGCGGGATGAGGGGGACCAGGTGGGCAAGAGCGGAAAGACGGTCTCCCCCAAGCTCTATATCGCGGCCGGGATATCGGGCGCCATCCATCATATCATGGGCATGGACACCTCGAAGGTGGTCCTCGCGATCAACAAGGACCCGAACGCGACTATCTTTAACTACGCCGATTACGGCATCGTGGGCGACCTCTTCGAGGTGGTCCCCGCGATGACCGCCGAGCTGAAGAAAAGGCGCTGAAGCACAGGGAGGTAAGCACCAGAGTGGGGAGTGAAGGGGACAGCACGCAAGATCAAAAACCCGCTCAGAGGGTTAAGGGTGGTGGGCAAGACGCGTCCCATAGGGGAAATGGCGTATGTCTCTCTAAAAGAGGCGATAGTGAAGGGGGACCTTCATCCCGGACAGAGGCTCGTGGAGAGCGCATTGTCCGCCCAGATGGGGATCAGCAGGATACCCGTGAGAGAGGCGATCAAGAAGCTCGAACAGGACGGCCTCATCGAAAAGCTGGAAAAGGGCGGCTTTATCGTAAGGAATCCCTCCAGTAAGGAGATAGAGGAGACCTTCGGCATACGGGCGTGCCTGGAGAGCTACGCGGCGGCGCTCGCCACCGGGCACATGGATGCGCCGACGATCGACAGGCTGGAGCGCGTCCTGCGGCTGTACAGGGAAGCGCTGGAGCGGCGCGACATAGCCAACATGACCCAGTTGAACAACCAGCTCGACGAGATCATCTTCAGCGCGTCGGGGAGTAGAAAGCTCTATGCCCTGATCGCAAATTTCCGCGATTTTATCTTCCGGTACAGGAAAGTGCTCCTCACCTGTATGGATTATGCGGCAATTTCTCTCTCCGAGCACGAAGAGATCGTCCGGGCGATGAAGGAAGGGGACGGGGAAAGGGTCGAGAAGCTCGTGAGAAAGCATCTGCTCCGGGGAAGGGACATCCTCATAAAGGATATGGAATCGGGAAAGGCGATGTAGCGGTTTTTGCGGCCCGTCAACGGTAGACGGCAGACTGAAAGAGCGAAAGCAAGAGTTGGGAGGAGACCTTGGAGAACCAAAAGAGCATAAGGGTGTTGATAGCCAAGCCGGGTCTCGACGGCCATGACCGGGGGGCCAAAGGTGGTGGCCCACGCGCTCAAGGAAGCGGGCATGGAGGTCATCTATACGGGCCTCCACAAGACCGTGGATCAGATCGTGAGGATTGCCGTCCAGGAGGATGTGGATGTCATCGGCCTTTCGATCATGAGCGGCGCCCACATCCCGATCGCGAAAAGCTGATGAAAAGGTGGACGAGGAAGGGATCGGAGACAAGATGGTCATCGTGGGAGGCGTGATCCCGGCCAGGATGTGAGCAGGCTCAAGGAGCTCGGCGTGTCGGGCGTTTTTCCCGGGGGCACCCCTTTTCGGAGATCGTGGACTTTCATCAACGAGCACGTAAAGAAGGGTTAGGAGGACACAATGGGAGTTGCAAAATATACGAAAGACGAGAAAGGCCGGATCACCGACGTGATGCTCCAGTCCGGCATCCACGTAAAGCCGGTTTACGGCCCCGAGGACCTCGAGCGGATCGGTTTCTCCTACGAGAAGGACCTGGCCGACCCCGGCAAGTACCCCTTTACGAGGGGCATACATCCGGCAGGGCTACAGGAGCAGGGCCTGGACCACGCGACAGTACACGGGCTTCGGCACGCCCGTCCGAGACGAACGAGCGGTTCAAGCTCATGATCTCCCACGGGCAGACGGGCCTGAACGTCGCCTTCGACCTTCCCACCCAGATGGGCTACGACTCGGACGACCCCATGGCCGAAGGCGAAGTGGGGCGGGTCGGCATGGCGGTCGATTCTCTCCGGGACTTCGAGATCGCCTTCAAGGATATCGACCTCGAAAAGATCGGCTCGGGCCTCACCATCAATGCGGTCGCCTCCATCATGCTCGCCATGTACCAGGCGATGGCGGAAAAGTTCGGCTACAGCCCGAAGGTGATCTCGGCAACGCCCCAGAACGATATCCTGAAAGAGATGATCGGCAGGGGGGCCTGGATATTCCCGGTTGAGCCGGCGGTGAAGCTGATCGGCGACACCATCGAGTACTCCATGGACGACCTGCCCCGGACGAACCCGGTCAGCGTCTGCGGCTACCACATCAGGGAATCGGGGGCGACGCCGGCCCAGGAGATCGCCTGCGCCATCCTCATCGCCAATGCCTATATCGACAATGTCATGGCGAGGGGATACGACGTGGACGCACTTCGTCGGCCGGTTTCTCCTTCAACCTCAACGTCTTCGGCAACATCTGGGAGCAGGTGGCGAAGTTCAGGGCGGCGCCGAAAGCTCTGGGCGCGGAACCTGAAAGAAAAATACGGCGTCAAGAAAGCCGTCAGAACATGTTCCTGCGGGGCCTCTTCGGCGGCGGCGGATACGGCCTCACCAAAGCGCAGCCCGAGAACAATATCATGCGGGGCGCCTACTACGGCCTTGCCGCCGCCCTCTCCGGGGCGCAGACCACGGCCCTGTGCAGCTACGACGAGGCCTACACGATCCCCACGCCCCATTCCGCCCTCCTATCGCTGCGCACCCTGCAGCTTCTCATGGACGAGATGGGCCTGAGGGACACGGTCGATCCTCTGGCGGGAAGCTACTTCATCGAGACCATGACCAAGGAGATGGAAGGGAAGATCGAAGAAGAGATGGAGAAGATCGAGAAGGTGGGCGGCATCGTGCAGGCGGTGGCGACGGGCTACGTTCAGAGGCTCGTGGCCAGCGCAGGCATACGAGTTCGAAAAAGGCATCCAGTCGGGTGAGCTTCTCAAGGTGGGGGTCAATATCTATACGGAGGAGGAGCCGAGGGACGTGGAGCTCCACGAATACAATACGAATCGGCCGAAGACGCAGATCGAAGAGCCTGAAGCAGGTGAAGAGGGAGAGGAACGACCGCGAGGTCGACGCGCAGCCTCAACGACCTGGAAGAGGCGACGAAGGAGGGCAAGAACGTCATGCCTTTCCTCGTGGACTGCTGCAAGGCCTATGCGACGGTGGGGGAGATGACGGGTATCTTCAGGGATATTTTCGGAGAGTTCGATGAGCCGAGCCTGTTCTAAACAAGTGTCACAGTCGGCGTTATCGGACAATAAATATGGCGATTTTATGCCACCAAGTTCCGGCATAATTCTTGTTTTTATTCTTACCCGAAAGGATCAGGAATCCGCGCCGCGCTCAGGGCGTCACTGATTCACTGGGCTTCCAATTGGAGCAACCTCTGTCTTACGGGATATGTCATCTTACTTGGTT
>CAWAPL010000025.1:0-129487 GCA_963783845.1 uncultured Phycisphaerales bacterium | reverse complement strand
GACGCGGCTAAACCGGGCAGGATTTGCCGCGGTTTTTCTCTGCAATTCGCATGAGTTGTCAGACAGAGCCTATCGCCCCAAGGCTCGCAGGGCGCGATAGCCCCAGACGATTCTCTCGACGTTGAGACGATGGAGCCATCGGCTTAGCGGATCGTCGCCGGCATAACGGCAAGCCACGCGATATCCCTCGGCGAATTGCCGGCGATATCCGCCGCGCGATTTGCTGGAATCGTGCACGCGAAAGCGGGCCAGCGTGGAATCGATCACCAGCGGCGTGCAGCGCCGGGCCATCCGCAGCCAGAGGTCGTAATCCATCGTCCAATAGAGCGACTCGTCCAGTTCGCCGACGGATAATCCGAACGGCCGCCGCCAGAAGACCGCGGGCTGGCTGATGAAGTTCATCCGCAAGAGCGACTTGTAGCTGAAAGATCGCAATCGGCGATTTTTGAAATCGGTGACGCCGCTGCGCGCGAGATTGCCGTCGCGGTCGATGATGTCGCACCGTCCCACCAACCACTGCGCGGACGGCGACTCCTCGAATGCTTTTGCGACAATTGCCAGAGAACCCGGGGCATACAGATCGTCGCAATTGAGCCAGGCGACGATGTCGCCCTTGGCGATGGCCAGGCCCTTGTTGATGGCATTGGCCTGGCCGCGGTCGCCTTGGCTGGTCCATCGCAGGCGCGGATCGCGGTCACCGATGGATTGCAGGAGTTGGACGCTGCCGTCGCTGCTGCCGCCGTCGATCACCAGCCATTCCAGCTCGTAGTCTCCCTCCTGGCCGAGAATGCTGTCGCGTGCCTGGCCCAGAAAAGCGCCGCCGTTGAGCGATGGCGTGATGATGGAGATCGACGGGGCGGGCATTGGCAAGGGACCTATTTCGGCTCGCGATCGATGCGGGCGCGCGTGAGACAAATGCCCAGCGGGCTGTTGAGCCGAGCGCCGCTCGCCAGGGCCTGGCCCTGCGGCGACACGTCCATTGCGGTCAGCCAGCGGCCGTAATCTACGTCCTTCGGGTCGATAATGACGAACAGATGCCCCGGACAGGCGGCGATGGGCTCGTTGGGTTCGGAGAAGGCTCGATCCGCCAGAAATGTCATGATGCGGGCCAGCTTGGTGGGACACAGGATTACGTCCTGGTCGGTTGTGAATTTGGGAACTTGCTCGGCGATGTCGGCATACGGCTGGAATTGGCCGCCTTGATAATCGCCAAGGAATGGGCGTGCCCGCTGGTGCACGATGAAAGCGACGACCTGCCCCATGTTGAGCGCGATGCCCACCAGCAACAGAATCGCGAAGACGCCGTTGCCAATGCGGCGCGGCAAACGAAGGTTGATCGCCCGCAGCAGGTTCCACCAGCCCACCACCAGCAGCGGAAGGATTTGCAGGATGTATCGGTAATCGGAGATCAGCAGAATGAGGGCCAAAAGCGTCATGATGACCCACAATCCCCAAAACGGGTGATGGCGGATCAGGGCGACGCCGGCCAGCAAGATAATGACGCCGAAAACCACGTTCAGCCAGTCGTAACCGAGGTCCATTCCGAAGATCGCTCGCGGGGTGGTGACTTGCAGCAGGTTGCGGAGATTGCCCAGGACGGTCGTCCGCAGCTCTCGGGGCAAATCGTGCGTGAGTTGGCGAAAGGCGTATTGCTCATACAAGCCGGCCGGGCCATGCCCGGGAAGCCGGCGCGGATCGAACAGCAGAAACAAGGCGACGGTGACGAGGCAAAGGACGGCCGGCACGGCGGCGGCGCGCCAGTTTCGGCGAGCGACCGCGGTGAAGATCAACGCCAGGATCCACGCGATCAATAGGCCGATCATCGTCGGCCGGGTGCTGACGACGATGATGAGCCCGACGACCAGGATGGCCCAATCCCACCATTTCGCGCGGCGCGAGCTTGAGCCGAATATCGCCTCGTGCCCCGCCAGCACGGCCATCACTCCGGCGAGGAACGGCATGTCGGTGAGGGCCACTCGAAGCTGTAGCGGAAGAATTGGTGTGAGAAGGCGACCCCCGCCGTCATGAGGACCGCCGTTGGCCGATCGTACGCCAGGAGGATCAGCCGATAGATCAGCCCCAGCGTCACCATTGCGCATGCCAGGACGAGCGCGTCGGCGGCGAAGACCAGATGACCGGGAAAAGCTCGCTGCAGCGCCGCCAGCGCCAGGGGGAAGCCGGGATATACCGTCTCGTGGCGAATGCCGTGATAGGTGTAGCCGTTGCCGCTGGCCAGGCTTCGGGCCAGGATCAGATATAGCCCGCTATCCGGGCCCATTCGCCACTGGCCGTTAAATCCCAAGAGATAGACGGCGGCGATGGTGGCGAAGAGCGGCTTGCGCCAGCGGTCGGCAAGTCGCAGGACAGTTTGGCAGAAGACCGCGCCGGTATGAGCCGGCGCGATGGAGAGGCTGCTTGAGGTTCCCGAATCCATCGTTCCCCCTGCCGCCACCAGCGACTGCATTTCGGATAAGTCCATTCGCTAGGGGAAATAGTATAGCGGATTCCGCGGTTTGCGGGGGAATGCCGTCGGCGGGTAGTCTTGCGGGGGACGATGAGCAATGCCCTGCCACAGTCGGTTCAGCGCCCGTTTGCCGTGGTACTGGCCGGATTCCTGGGCTGGTCGCTCGACGCCTTCGATTTCTTCCTGGTGGTGATGACCCTCACCGCAATCGGCAAGGAATTCCACAAAACCGACGCGGAAATGGCCCTGAGCCTCACCTTGACCCTGGCGTTCAGGCCGCTCGGAGCGCTGATTTTCGGATTGCTGGCGGATCGATACGGCCGCCGTCTGCCTCTGATGATCGATCTGGTCTTCTATTCGATCGTTGAAGTTCTCACCGGCCTGGCCCCGAATTTTTCGACGTTCCTGATCCTGCGGGGGCTGTTCGGCATTGGCATGGGAGGCGAATGGGGCGTGGGGGCGTCGCTGACCATGGAGAAAGTCCCGGCGAAATGGCGCGGCGTGCTATCCGGGTTCCTCCAGGAGGGATACGCCGTCGGATATCTCCTGGCGGCGCTGGCGTATCGGTTCGTCTTCCCGCACTGGGGTTGGAGGCCGCTGTTTTTCATCGGCGGATTGCCGGCCCTGCTCGCCGTCTTCGTCCGCTACGCCGTGCGGGAGTCGGAAGTCTGGCAAAAAAACAAGGCGGAATCGTGGACGCATCTTTGGCGCGGACTTGCCGCCCACTGGCCTATTTTCATCTACCTGGTGGCCCTGATGACGATGATGAACCTCTCGTCGCATGGCACACAGGGCCTCTATCCGACGTTCCTGCAGCGCTACCGCGGCCTGGGGGTGGCGGACCGATCGAACCTCGCGGCCCTCTCGATGGTCGGGGCGCTCATCGGCGGGATTTTTTTCGGCTTGCTCTCCGACCGCATCGGCCGCCGCCGCGCCATTGTCATCGCCTTCACCGGCGCGCTTTTGGCCATTCCGATGTGGGCGCTTCCGGCGGGCCTCGGCAAACTGGCGGCTGGAGCCTTCCTCCTGCAATTCATGACGCAGGGCGCCTGGGGCGTGATCCCCGCGCACATCAACGAACTTTCGCCCGATTCCATTCGCGGCTCCATGCCCGGTTTCGCCTATCAGTGCGGAAACCTGCTGGCCAGCTACGTCGTGCAGATGGAAGCGGGACTGGCGCAGCACTGGAATTATGCCTCCGTCATGGCGATCTCCGCCGCGACGTTCTTCCTGCTGGCGATTTTGATCACGGCCATCGGCAGGGAAAAACGCGGCGATGAGTTTGGCGCGAAGGGAGCGAACGCGTCGTAGAGATGGGCCCGTCGGATTGAAGATGCCCAATGATTGGGTTAAGAATACCGGCATCACTAACAAGGAGCGCCGATGCGGAGAGCGAGTTGGCTGGCGGCAGTTGGCCTGGTCGTATTCGGATTCGTTCTGTTCGCCCGCGCGGGTGACGACGTCAATTCACTGGTGGGCAAGGCGGCCCCCGCGATTTCCCTGACCACGCTGGACGGCAAGGACGTGAAACTTGCCGATCAGAAAGGGAACGTGGTGGTCCTGGACTTCTGGGCGACGTGGTGCCCTCCATGCAGAGAGAGCCTGCCTCACGTTCAAAAAATCAGCGCCGACAAAGATCTCGCCGCCAAGGGCCTGGTGGTTTGGACCGTCAACGACCGCGAAACCTCGGACGTGATCGAGAAGTTCCAAAAGGACAACAGCTTCACGTTCACCGTTCTGCTCGATTCCAACGGATCGACGTTGCAGAGCTATTTGGTTCAGGGCATTCCCACGACGGTTATTGTCGGGCGGGACGGCACGGTCAAGAACGTCTTTGTGGGCTTCGGCGGCGACTCGACCGCGTCGGCGATCGACGCGGCCATCCAGCAGGCCCTGAGCGAATCCAAGTAAAGCGGGCAGATCAACCCGGAGGGCGGCGTCGGCGCGTCGGTGCGCCGCCGGGGAATCATCATCCAGTGGTCCGCGGCAATTTTCGCGACGGTCGGGATTGAAGTGAAACCCACGCCGCGGCCAGGAGACTGATCCAGAGGATGGTTCCGATGGCAATGACCGAAGCGTGGCGATTTTCGGGGAGGATGATTTCCGCCAGCGCGCCGGAGCCGGGACCGAGGACGCAGCCTAAGCCGATCAGCGCTTCGTGATACGCATTCTGGGCCGTGCTGCCCTCGCTAAGAACCATGCCGAAGTAGAGGCTGGAGGAATAGATCAGGCCCATCGCCACGCCGAGGCCGATCTGCCACAGGATCATGGAAATGACCGAGGGGATGAGCGTGATTCCGAGGAACGCGGCGAGCAGCACGATGGCGGCCAGGAGGAGCGCGCGGGGGCGGGTGTGCCACCAGGCGGTCATGCCCAGGAATATAAAGCAGAACCATCGGGCGATCATCCAGACGCTGGCCAGGAGGGTCCTGACTTCCGGAGCCGCGGAGTGGATCACCGGAAGGCTCGGCATGAGCGCGCCGAGTGAATAGATGACTGCGAAAGTCGCCGGGAGGACGATGCGCGACAGCCGCATCGCCGCCGTGCGCAGCGCGAACAATTCCGGCTCGGGATCGAGGTGTGCGGCGGCGGCCTGATGCGCGGGAGGGTGAAATCGCGTGAGCAGGCCAAGCGCCGTCAGATGGGCGGCAACGGTGGCCAGGAAAATCCCCGGCGGGAAAAGCGTGATCACGATGCCGCACAGGGCGATGGTTACCGCGCCGGTTCCGGACCAGACGACATTGTAAATGGAAATCCGGCGTGAGATTTCCTCCGGCGAAGCGTCGATGGCGACGAGGCTTTCCAGCAGCGGCCACTGCGCCCCGCTGAACAGCGGGTAGCTCAGCACAAGGACCACGATGAGAACGGGATTGGGGAGAATTGCCGCGACGAATACCGCGGCGGCCATGAACGAGTGGAGAAACATCAGGAGCGTGCGCCGGTGGATTCGCCGCGAAAGCGGATTGATCGACAAGGCGCCGATGATGTAGGTCATGCCCTGCGCCGAGGCCAGCAGCAGATTTCTCCGCGCCCCCCAGCCGAAGCGTTTTTGCATGTAAAAGAAAATTGCGAACTGGAGCAGATTCCCACCGATGCTCCCGAGGATTTCAAGGGTGAAAACCCGCGCCAGATACCGGCGGGCGCCGGCGGGCTGGGCGGTTTGGGGTGCGACGGTCTCTGCCACAAGCTGATCCATGGGAAGGAGTTCGGCACAATAACGCAAACCAATCCTGAAAAAAATGGAACTCGCGCGATCCTGCGCGGCGGCGGCGGCGTACTGATGCAATCAGGTCAGCGGAAATCCGCCGTCCAGGGCGGAATTGACGGGATTCAAGTCAAACCCGTCAGCTTTCAATGTGGTCGTGCTGAGAAGTCAGCCGTCAGCGGCGCGGCGAGGCGCCGGGTGTCTCCGGAGGTGGACGGGTTGGAGGTGGGTGTTTTTATGCGCTGCCTCACGGCCGCCCCATGGCCGGGCCGTGGGCGGGATTTCGCGGGGCCGGGATGGCTGCGTCCCGGCTCCGATTATCAATCTGTTTATCAGGGGGCAATAACCCGCTGATTCTTGTTGCATCTCGCCGGCGCCAACCGTCTAATGCCCTCCTCCTAGGTCCGGCAAAAATGCCGGTGGAGGATTGATCGGCGTCGGCGCAGAGCATCTTTCGAGTTGGCGCGCTCTTTGGCCGATAACGACGTTGCCGGAAGCTCGCCGAACTCCGCGATTGAGAGGATCGAGTTATGCAGACTGTCGTTCACGTCACGCATGAGGCCATCCAGAAGATTGGTGGAATCGGGGCCGTGTTGCAGGGCCTGCTCACCAGCCGAACCTATCTCGACAAAGTCTCGCGAAATATTTTGATCGGTCCGTTCTGGCCCAGCGATGATCTGGCGGAGCATCGGCTCGGCCCGCAAGGCGAGGTTCTGTACAGCAGCCTGGATCAGTTGTATCGCTCGCCTCTGGCGGCGCGGTTTCGCGAGATCGAGCAGGAATTCGACGTCGCGATCGTCTACGGGCGGCGGAAATTCGCGGACAAGGAGACCGGCATCTCCAGCACCCCCGAGACGCTGCTCATCGACGTTGCCCGATTCGACAAGGAGAAGATCAATCAGTTCAAATACGATCTGTGGAAAACCTTCGGGATCGAAAGCGCCAAATACGAAAGCATCTGGGATTTCGAGCAGTACATGCGCCTGGCGCAGCCGGCGATCGCGGCGCTGCACGCCCTGGGCGTCGGCAGCGAGAGCGAACCGTGCGTCATCCTCAGCCACGAATACATGGGCATGCCCACCGCCCTGGCCGCCATCCTCGAAGGCGAGCAAAGCAATTTCCGCACGATCTTTTACGCCCATGAAGTGGCCCCCATGCGCCGCGTCGTGGAACAGCATCCGGGGCATGACACCATGTTCTACAACGTCATGCGATCGGCCGTCAGCCAGGGGCATTACCTCGACGAGGTCTTCGGCGACCAGAGCGGGTATTACCGATACTCGCTGGTGAAGGCCGCGCGATTCTGCGACGGCATCTTCGCCGTCGGCGATTACGTCCTGAAGGAGATCCGCTTCCTCGGCCCGGATTTTGTCCACGTGGACAGCCAGCTCGCCTACAACGGCGTCCCCTGCTGGAAGATCAGCGTGCAGGAGAGAATGGCCAGCCGCCAGAAATTGCGCGGGTATTGCAACAACCTCCTGGGGTTTGAGCCGGACTACGTTTTTTCGCACGTGACTCGGCTGGTTCCGAGCAAGGGATTGTGGCGGGATTTGCGGGTCCTCGAACACGTCGAGCGCATCCTGCGGTCACGCAACGAAACCGCGGTCCTTTTCACCCTCAGCACCGAAGTCCCCGTCCGCCGCGGCGACGACATCCGCAAGATGGAGCACGCCTATCATTGGCCCGTCGCCCATCGCGAAGGCTTGCCGGACCTTTCCTGTGGCGAGGCGGCGTATTACCAGGGCGTGCAGGAATTCAACGCCCGGTCGCGCAACGTCAAGGTCGTTTTCATCAATCAGTTCGGATTCGAGGCCAAGGTCTGCGGCGGACGCATGCCCGCGGACATGGAATTCATGGACATCCGCAAGGGATCGGACGTTGAATTCGGCCAGAGCATTTACGAGCCCTTCGGCATCGCCCAGGTTGAACCGATCAGCTTCGGCGGAATTTGCGTCTTCAGCAGCGTATGCGGATGCGCCGGTTTTGTGGATAAGGCCACGGCTGGCCAGGCCACGGCCAACGTCATCGTCGCCGACTACACCGATTTGCCCAACAAGGGAATGAGGGCGGATCAGTTGCTGGCCATCGGCCAGCCCCAGCGCGACGAGATCGAGCACGCCGTCTCGGGGATTGTGGCCAAGGAGTTGGTTGACCGCCTGCCGCGGTCGCCGAAGGAATTCGAGCAATTCATCGATCGCGGCCATGCCCTGGCGAGCAAGATGAGCTGGGACGTGGTGGCTCAGGAATACGTGCTGCCGGGCATTCAGCGGGCCAGCCGGGCGCGGCGGCTTCAGCAAATCGCTTGATCGTCCATTCCGACTCACTTGGAGATCAATGGGACCGGACCTGACAGCCCGGCTCCGTTTCGTTTCCATAATTCTTGTACTGTTACGCCCGCCGGCGGCCATTATGTGTTGCGGGGTTCTGCAACGAATCCGCGTGGCCCACGTCTTACGTCTTGACCCCGCCGCACAGGTGACGCGGCGACGCTGTTGCATGTTTTGCCGGCCATCCTATTCTGATGAAAGCCAGGCAGGAGTAATATCGGCCCATGTCCCACGGCACGAATGGGGGTTTGGCGATGACCGGCGGTAGGCAGGAGCCGCCGCGAGCTTCGCCGCGCCAACGATTGATCTGTCTGGCCGGATGGATTTTCGTCCTTGCAGCCGTTGGTTACACCGCCTGGAGGATGGTCGGCATCGGCCTGGACCTTCGGGACGACTTCTGGGTCTATTCGCGCAGAATCACTTCCCCGAGGACATGAACAACGCCCTGAATAAGGGGGACATGGTCCTGCGCGAAGCCCAAGACGTGGCGAAGGAGGATGAGGAGAAGGAATCGCCCGCACGGCGCCAGCGGGAAGCGGCCGAAATCGCCGCCGGTCATGCGCCGCCCACCCTCGCCCGGCCCGGGCCGGGTCTGTTTGATTCGCCATTCAATGCGCGGACTTTCGTCCGCCGATGGCAACGCCGATCCCCCCTGTACAGCCAGATCCTCCGCGGCTGGGTGCGGACCTATGACCACCTGCTGCGCGATCGGGGCGAGAAGGCGGATTTCGATCTGGATTATCCCCCGATGCGGCTGATGGTCATGACCCTCTGGGCTTGGAACGTTCAGACGCGATATCCCGGCATTACCGCCGTGCCGCTCACACCGCAAAAAATCCGCGATCCCGAAACCCATCGGCCCATCGTCGTCACGTCCGACGTTGTTCAGCCGATGCTGAAATTCAACTCCTTCTGCGAAGGCGTCACGTCGATCTCGATTTTCATTCTGGTCTGGCTCTGGATGGAGCGGCCGGGGAGCCGGCGGGATGATCGGATCGAGAACGCATCCTGGCGCGCCCGCTGGGGCGATCCGATGCTGCTCCTGCCCGTGATCGTTTTTGCCCTCGGCACTATGCTGCGCTCGAATCTCACCTGGCAGATGCCCCTGCCGGACCTGACGCAGACTTCGCTGATCGATGCCCGAGTCGCCAGCGTGGGATGGTGGGTTTTTCTGCTGCTGAGGTTTCTGGCGGTGGTTTGTCTGGCGCGATTCCTGCCCCGGCCCTACCGATCGGTCATGTGCGCGCTGGTCGCGGGAACCATGGCCTGGCTGAACCCCGGCTCGATTCTGGACAGCCACGGATGGCCGCAGTGGGATTCCTGGCTGCCGCCGTTTTTCCTGGTCGCGGCGATCCTCGTGACGCTGGACTGGTGGATCGCCGCCGGCCTGCTTCTGGGCGTGGGCTGCATGTTCAAGGGCCAACTGCTGCTGGTCTCTCCAGTCCTGGTCTTGTGCCCACTGCTGGCGGGTTGGCCGGGGAGGTTTCTGCGCATCGTCGCCGGAATGTCCGCCGCGGCCGCCCTGGTGCTCTGGCCGTGGCTGGTCACGAACCTGGCGGCGATGAGATGGATCATCGCCGCCATGTTGGTCGCGGGGTTTTTCTGCGTGGCTTCCAGCCTGCGCGGACCTTTGCGGGAACAATTCGCCCAGTTGCTTCGCGCCGGACGTATCCGGTGGCGCCGGCTGGTCGCGCAATGGCCGCCGATAAATGCAAGCGCCCTGCTTTGGATTGCCGCCTTCGTTGCCGGAGCGATGCTTTTCATGGTTCTGACTCTGATCCTGAAGCATTGGACGCCATCCCCCGCCCCGCTGCTCGTCTTGTGCGTGCTGATCGTCCCGTGGTTTTTGCCTCGCCGACTTTTGCCGGCCTGGTTGCTACTGGCTTTCGCGTCGGCGGTCTGGCTTGTGGCATTCGACCTGGGCGGATCATGGTCCTGGTGGAAAATCGGATTCGTCTACGGCACGCAAAAACATCCCGAGATGCAATTGGGAGAGGCCAGCTTGAGCAATCTCTCCTCGATCCTCGGCGAACGATATGGCTGGCAACTGCACGATCACGTCACCACGTTGAACCTTCCATTTTTTGGAACAACCGATCTCGACGTTCAAGAGTTCTGCGCCTGGATTTACTCCGCGGCCGCCCTGATCTGCACGGCGGCGGCGGCGATGCACATGCGGCGCAGAGATCCGCGATTCCTCATCGCCCTGGTCGCGCCCTGGGTGCTCTTTACCACGCTGCTGACCCAGATGACCGCCCGCTACACCGTACTGCCCGCGGTGATCGGATCATCCTTGATCGGCATCTCCGCGGAAATGAGCCTTCTGCCGTTCCTTCAGACGGTGTTGGCCTGCACGATGCTGGGCAATCAGATGATGCTCCTGCATCCCGGCACGTCGCCGGTTGCGCTGAGCATCACGCAGCCGACGCATCCAGCCCTCGGCTGGGCGATGATGCTGGTCGCGGCGATATTCCTGCTCTCGGCCATGATGCCAACGCGGCGGCCGCCGGCTCAAATCGAGGTCGTGTAAAATGGCTGGCCAAGCCAACGACGGTTACGCGATGAAGGAGCCGCCGGCCGCGGTGACGGCGGCGATCCCCGCCCCGGCGCCGATCGCCCAGCCGCCGCGCCCACACGCCCACACAGCCTTGCGCTGGACGGCTAAGGCCCTGACCTGGGCGATGGCGGCCCTCTTCCTGATCGGCGGCGGCGCCTGGGCTTATCGAGCGGGAACGGTTCTCCGGCGGGACATCTGGCAATCCACCCGCAGCATTCGATTTACCTTCGACATCGCCCATGCATTTGAATACGGAAACGACGCGCTGCGCTATTCAGAGACCGCGGCGCACCTGGATCCGATGGCCGACGCCCTGGCCGGGCAATCCGCAAAGGCCCTGGAAAAAGTGGGCCGGCCCGAGCTTGCAGGCGCCCGCAGCGCGACCTTCCGCCGATTGACCGCGAGCGAGCTTTTGCATGGCGTGGTCCAATTCGTCGATTCCATCGCGCAGGACCACCAGGACGACCAGAACTACGACCTGGATTATCCTCCGCTGCGCTTGGCGATCGCGACGCTGTGGGTCCGCCACGCTCAGCGCCTTCATCCCGAAATGGAAGTCTATTCCAAGGATCGGGCCGAGGACACTGTGCTGCCCCAGGACGAAGATGTCGCCGAGCCGATGTTGAAGCTCAACGCGTATTGCGCCGCGGCGGCGGCGGTCCTTATGTTTCTGCTGGTGTGGCTGTGGGTGTATCGCGGCGATCGGCCGCCGAGGCCGTCGAGAATTGCGCGGTGGTGGCGGAAGCGGCGCGGTTTGCCGCACCGCGTCGAGCCGGCCTTGGTTGCGCCGCCGCGTTCGGGTTGGATCGTGCCGCATGGCATTTTTGCCTTCATGCTGGCGACCGCGGGATTCTGGTATGCGTACGTGACGCTGGTGCACATTCCCCCGCGGCCCGCGCCGGCCGTCGCCGTCGCCGCGATTCAACCCGCCCGCGATCACGCCACCATCTCGGCAACCATCAACGCTCAGGGTGTGGACACCCAATGGCACGTCGATTTCGGACCGACGCTTACCTACGGGCACTCCACCCCCGCACAGTCGGTCGATACCTCGCTGGACGATCAGCCGGTCTCCGCGGAGATCGCGGGGCTGACGCCGGGTGAGACGGTTCACTTCCGCGTCTCGGCGATCAGCGCCGGCGGAACCACCAGCAGCGATGATTTTTCCTTCATCGGCGATGCCCCGGCCATCAACGTGGACGGCCGAATGGTCGGCGGAATCGACTGGCCGACCTGGACGGTGTGGCTCCGCCTGCTGGCGCTGTTCATCGTGATGGTCGCCTGCGCGGGCATTGCCGACGGCGCATCGCGGCTGGGCGTGCGGCGCCGTGGCGGCCATGCTGGTGTGGCTCGATCCCCTGACCTTGATGGATTCGCACGCCTGGCCGCAGTGGGACGTGTGGATTCTGCCCGTGTTCCTCGCCGCGGCGCTGCTGGCATCGCTGAACTTCTGGATGGCCGCGGGAATTCTTCTCGGCGCCGGATGTATGGCCAAGGGACAGTTGCTCCTGGCCGGGCCGGTGCTGATGTTCTGGCCGCTGTTTGAGGGAAGATGGGGCGCGGCGGCCAGAATCCTCTGCGGATTCCTGATCGGAGCGGAGCTCGTGACCTGGCCGTGGATCGTCAACTCGCAGCAGGAATTGGGCTGGATCATAACGGCGCTTGGGGCGGCCGGACTGATCCTGGCGGCGTCGCTGATGCGCGGCCCGCTGGCCGCAAGCCTGCGCGATGGCGTGCTGACGCCCCTGTTCGGCCGCCGCCGCAATGCCGATGCCCCGCCGACGGAGCAAACGCTGGCGAATCTTTTGCTCCTGGCATCGCTTGCCGTCGCGGCTGGGGCGATGGCCACCGCCCTGATCTTCCACGGTGTGCGCGGCCGCCAATCGGCCCTTCCCGGCGGAACCATGGGATGGTTTCTTTTGCTCGTGCTGCTGCCGCCTTGGTTCCTTCGACGCCGGTCGCTGGGCTTTTGGCTGGCCGGCGTTTTCGCCGCAGCGGTCTGGATCGCCTCCCTGTCGTTTGGCGGAAGCTATTCCTGGCTGACCCTCGGTTTCGCATACGGATCGGTGAAGCAGGACCACATGCAGATGGGCGTCGGAAGTTACGCCAACCTCACAACGCTCCTGGCCAACAGTTATCACTGGGACATTCATGACATCTTCGGCACGCTCCGGTTTTCGTTCACCACCCCGGGCCCTCGCGCGTGGGGCGGCTGATATCCATTCCCGCCGTCACCTGGGCATGGTCCAGCGACCTGGAAGTGAAAACGGCGATGGCCGTGCTATACGGAATTTGTCTGTTGATCGCCTCGGCCGCGGCGGCGATGCACAGCCGGCGCAATGACGTCCGATTCCTCGTGGCCCTGGTCGTCCCCTGGATCGTTTTCCCGACGGTGATGTGCCAGATGGGAGACCGGTATCCGATTTGGGCGTGCGGCATCTCCGCGGCGATGGTGGCGGTGTCGATGGAACTGACGCTGTTGCACGTCCTGCTGGCCGTTCTTGCCTTTGCCATGTTGACGCACCATCTGCTTGCATTCGATCCGCAGCGATGGGCGCAGCTTTTTCAATTCATGACGCCGATGTATCCCGACATCGCCTGGATGCTTGTGCTGATCGCCGCGATATTCCTGGTCGCGGCGTTGGTTCCCACCCGCAAAACCACCCCTTGATCCCCATTTAGCCCCCGGACTTCGGCGAGCTCAGTCGAGCCGTGATTCACCGGGGGCGATCGGTTAAGCTCGCCCGACTTCCCGGAGGTCAGCGGCATGTCCAAGGGTTCGGTCAACGTCTGTCTCATCGGCCAGAGATTCATGGGCCGCGCCCATAGCAACGCCTTCCTGAAAGCCGCGAAATTCTTTGATCTACCCGTCGATCCGGTGATGCACACCGTGGCCGCACGAGATGAAGAATCCCTGAAATGTTTCGCCGCCAGATGGGGCTGGAAACATTTCAGCGCCGATTGGCGCTCGGCCGTGGCCAATCCCGAAATCCAACTCGTCGATATCACTTCGCAGAACCATCTGCATTGCGAGATGGCCGTCGCATCGCTGGAGGCCGGCAAGCATGTCGCTTGCGAAAAACCGCTGGCGGGGACGATCGACGATGCCCGCCGAATTCGCGACGCCGCCAGGAAACACCCCAAATGCAAAACCTTCGTCTGGTGGAGCTATCGTCGTGCGCCGGCCGTCGCCCTGGCGCATCAGTTGGCCAAGGCGGGCAAGATCGGCCGCATTTACCACGTTCGCGGCTATTACCTTCAGGATTGGGCCAAGCCCGACGTTCCCTTGATCTGGCGTTTCGACAAGAAGACGGCCGGCAGCGGCAGCCACGGCGATTTGGTGCTCTACATCATCGACATGGCCCGGTTCGTCACCGGCGAAGAGATCACCGAGATTGGCGGGGCCCTGAGCGAGACCTTCATCAAGGAGCGCTCGCGTCCATCGGTTGCATCGGCGGGAGGAATCGCCGGCGGCGCAAAGTCAGGCCGCTCGCGCAAGGCAAAAGTCGAGGTCGATGATGCCACCCTTTTTTTATGCAGGTTTTCCGGCGGGGCCGTGGGAAACTTCGAGGCCACCCGGTTTTCCACCGGACATCAGAACAAGAACGGCGTGGAAGTTCATGGCGAAAAAGGGGCCGTGAGCTTCAATTTCGAGGATATGAACCACCTGATGTGGTTCGACAACACCGCACCCGCCAAGGTCAGGGGATGGACCAAAATCATGGTCACCCATGCCCCGGATCACCCCTACGCCAGCGCCTGGTGGCCCGACGCCCACATCATTGGGTACGAGCACACATTCATCAATCAGGCCGCCGACGTTATGATGTCACTCGGCGGCAAGGAGCCGGTGGTTCCGCTGTCGGATTTTGAGGATGCGTTCCAGACGCAGCGGGTCCTGGAAGCGGTCTGCATCAGCGCCCGGCAGCGCCGCCGCGTCAAAATTTCGGAAGTTCGCTGAAAATGGACCTTCGCCCTTGAGCGAAACGGGATTCTTATGATTCGGTTGCGATCCCTGCTTTCCGTCGCGATGTTTGGGCCGGCCCTGCTTGCCGCCGGCGGATGTTGGTCGAATGACTCCGGCGGGAGCGCCACGATCAGCGCGCCGAGGAACAGACCTATGCCATTACGATTTACGACATCGACTCCAAGCAGCGGCTCTCGTACGTTTCCGATCACGTCGCCGCGTATGTGAATCACGCCCGCCGGTTGCCCGGGTCCACCGAGTTTCTTCAGCGCATCATGCTCGGGAACGTTTTCGACGATTTGACCGATGTGCTTCCCAAGCTCGCGGGCCCCGATCCCGGCGCGGTTTTCCGCCAGCAGTTTCACATCGTCCAGTCCACCCATCCGCAGCTCAATGCGCTGGCGTTGGATGCGTCATCCGACGTGATTGTTGAAGCCGGCCTGCGCGCCGCGGCCGACGCCCTGGAAGACATCAGCACCCGGCTCTTTCCCGCCCAAACCGAGTTGACGACGGACATCAACGACCTGAATTCCAAGATCGACGACATGGACACCGCGCCCACCGAAACGCATCGCCAGATCGAGGCCGACGCCATCGGCAGGATCGGCCGGATCATGCAGAGCATGAATGCCGCCCTGACTCAGCGGCTGCAACCGGCAACGCCTTCCACCCAAACGAGCGTCAAGCCCGCGACGATGCCGTCGTAGAGAATCATGGCCTGGACGAGTCTATGTGATTTCGATGAACTGCGCGAAGGACGAGCCAAACGCGTTGATATCGCCGGTTTTTCCCTGGCGGTCTATCTGCACGGCGGCCAGGCATTCGTTCTGGACAGCACCTGTCCCCATGCCGGCCACGATCTCTCCGAAGGCGCGGTGGAGGACGGCTGCGCCGTCTGTCCCTATCACGGCTGGAACTTTCGCCTCAGCGACGGGAAGATGCCCACGGCCCCCGGCGTCGCGGTCACCACCTACAAGACCCGGCTCTTTCCGCGCCCCGGCCAACCCACGCTCGTCCAGGCGGATCTGCCGATCTTCTGACGATCCCCCCGTTCGGGCAGGTTTATTTAACCGCGGAGTTCGCGGAGATCGCTGAGAAGAAGGGAGAAAAAATCACAAATCTTTGATTTGAAATTTGAGATTCCTCTGCCTCCGTCTCCGCGATCTCTGCGATCTCCGCGGTTAAATCAAACCTTGAGATCAAGGGGCCCGCACGATTGACGAAAACGGCCGCTTCAATCGGCAGTCTTCGATTTCGTCTCCGCCTCGCGCGGCAACGTGCGCCTCAGCCCGCGGATGTCCAGCAAAAATTCCTTCCTCAGCACGTACCGCGTCAGCGTCGCCAGTCCAAAGCTGACGACAAACGTCTCCCACGTCCCCGGCTCGATCACCCGGCGGCCGATCCACCACGCCGACACCATCGCCACGATCCACTCCGCCACCGAGATCACCGTGAAATCCATCCACGGCGTTTGCCGCGAGAGAAATTCCCGCTGCGTCCGAACGTAGCGAACGTGAAAGATCGCCGTCACCGCGATCGCCGGCAGATAGGCCAGCGCGATCGCATGATCCGGCCCATCCCCGGCGCGGATCAGCGGCAGATACGTCCCCAGCCCCACCAGCCAGCTCACCGCCGTCGCGATGAAGAATTTTGTGATCGGCGAAGCCCGCGGATACTTGAAGTCGTACAGCCGGCTCAGATGCTCCAGGTATCGAAACTGTTGTTTCAGCGACAGCTTGGACTGTCCCCTTTCGCGCATCCCGAAATGGATGGGGATTTCCCTCACCCGCTTCACGCGGCATTTGCACATCAATTCCAGCGCGATCTTGTATCCCAGCGGCGTGAGGTTTGTCGCCGCGGCATAACTCTCCCGCTTGAGCGCGAAGAAACCGGCCATCGGATCGGTCGTCTTTCCCGCGAACGGCCGCGCCAGCAGCGTGGCCAGGAGCGAATTGAATTTGCGGAACAGCCCCCACTCGGCCTCGGTGCTTCCACCGGGCATGTAGCGCGACCCCAGCACGAAATCCGCCTCGCCTTTGCGCAGCGGCTCGAGCAGCGCCGGCAACCGTTCGGGAGGATGTTGCAGATCGGCATCCATGACGCACAGGAATTTCCCGCCCGCCGCCGTCATGCCGTGCAGCACCGCCCCGCTCAGCCCGTTGGCCGGATTGCCACGCACCAGCAACTTCAGCGGATATCGCGCCGCAAGCTCGGCGCACACCCGCGGCGTCGCGTCGGGGCTGTTGTCATCGACGATCAGGACTTCGTAATCCGCGCCCGCCATCGCCGCCGCGATCCGCTCCAGAAGCACCGGCAGGTTCTCCGCTTCGTTGATCGTCGGGACGACGATCGAAACCTCCGGATGCCCGGCGGCGTCGGAAGCGGCCGCGGATTGAATCAGAGACGTCTTCCATACTGATTTCCAATAGGCGCCGTCACCGCGGCTTGGGCAGATAAACCAACGTTCGGTATTCCACGGCCTTCAATTCATATCGGTTTTTCATCCGATCGAGGATTTCCGGCCAGGGATCGAACTGTCTAGGTTCGGTGTTTTGCGTCAACCATGGGCCGATGATCACCGCGCGGAATCGCTGGTTGGCCAGATCGTCGCGCAGCTTTTGGCCGAATCGCGGGTCCTTCAAATCCAGCACGCCGAACATGACGTAATCGAGCAGGTACGGCCTGTTTCCAGCCAGGATCGGGAGCACGGGATTCTCCGTCAGCAGCGGGCCGCCAGCGCGGGAATTGCCGGCGTCCAGCAGGGCCGCATCCAAATCTTGGCGGCGATGCTCGGACCGCATCCTCTTCACGTCTCCGAGACTCGAAGCGGCGGCGTGAATCACCATGGCCGACGCAGCCAGCGGGACCACGACCCGGGCGATCCGGCCCCAGCGGAATTGCACCGCCACCACCAAAAGCGACGCCAGTTGCAAGTCGATCAGGTGATTGATGTCCGTCCCCGGCGAGCCGAAGATCGCCAGCGTTCCCAGCGAGGTGACGATCAGGAGGATCGTCGTGAGGTCCGTCCATTTTCGCCGGGCCAGAACAAGCAGGATCGCCACTATCCAGAATCCCCCGACCGATTTGTCGTTGAGGAAAAGTCTGCGGCAGAAAAGCAGCGGCGCCTTGGTCAGGCGGTGCAGGCCGCCCCCGGCTCCGGCGCAGGCCCTGAAGATCGCAATGGCCCTCCCTTGGCTTGCCCACTGCACCGCCAACACCGCCAGCAGCACGCACAGGACATACATCCCCGCCAACTGCACGGCCCGTTTCCTTTCTCCTCGGGTCAGAAACCAGACCGTTGCGGTGACGATTCCAAAAATGCTCGTGATTTTCGACATCGCCGCCAGCGCGAAGCACACCGCCGCCAGCAAAATCGCCGGCGACCAGCGCGCGGCGGGACGCTTCGCGGCGGATACCACGGCCACCAATCCCCAGACATCCAGCGCCGCCGCCAGAAGGTCCGCCTTGATCGACAAAATTCCCGAGCGCACGCACACCGCGGCCAGGAAGAAGCACACGATCAGGACCGCAAGCGAAGCGGGAACTTCAAGCCGGCGCAGCAGCGAATACAGTCCGGCCATCGCCGCGGCCGCCGTTGCCATGCCGATGAGAAACCCGCCCGTCACGGGATGGATGCCCGCCCGTATCAATCCCGCGTGCAGCAGAACGTGCAGCGGCCCGTAGCGCGTCCCTCCGTAGCCCAGGTCGGACACCAGCGGCCGATACAGCATCCCGTCGTTTGCGTCCACGGCCAGCGCCGTCCAGATTCCCCCTTCGTTTTCCAGGTCGCCGTAATTGCGCCACGACACCCCCAGCCGCACGCCGAAGCAGATCACGATCAATCCCGCCGCCAAGCCCATGACGGCCATCAGCCAACGGGAAGTTTTTTCCGGCGGCTGGGCGGCGGCGTCTTGTGGTTGCAGGAGGCTCATGGAGTTCGATTTTGAGGACTTCGGCGATTTCGGCAGATAGACGTAATATTCGCCGTGCACGCCCGCCAGCGCGTAACTTTGTTCCAGCCGTGCGATGAACCCCGGCCCAAAGTCACCGGCATTGGTCTCATAACTCCTCTCGCTCGGAGGCGAATTCAGGATCACCGCCCGGAAACGCCGCTCGGACAGATCGGTCCAGAATCGTTCCGCGATCTGGGGATGCCGCATGCGAATCGTGCGGAACATGAACGAATCCAGCATGTACGGCCGCTCTCCTTCCAGGATCGGCAAAATGGGATTCTCCGAAAGGAGCGGACCGGCCACAGGCGACCGATGCGTCTGGGCCAGCGCCGCCAGCATTTGCCCGTGCCTCGCCTCGTGCACGATTTTGGCGGTTCGCACCAGATGATTGACGCCGGCAAAGCCGACGATCACGCTCGCCGCCAGCGCGCCCAGTATCCCTGCTTTCGATGCCTTGAGCTGCGTCGCAATCACCAGGACCGCCGCCGCGTCCAGATCGACCAGATGATTGGCGTTGGTCCCCGGAGATCCGAAAATCAGCACCGTGCCCATCGAGGTAATGATGAAAAGAATCACCGGCAACGAAGTCCATGCCCGGCCGATCACCACCAACCCCAGCGCGATCAACCAGAACAGGACGAAGATTCGATCGCTATGGATGGATTCCTGAAACATGCGCTGGGGACCGTGGAGCAGTTGCGTGAATCCGCCGCCGCCGGCTGCACAGAGACGAAATATCTCCAAAGCCCGGCCGTCGCTGGCCCGCTGCGTCGCCCATGCCGCGACGCCGATTCCAATCACCCAGATCGCTCCGAGAAATGATGCCGCTCGCCATTGCCCGCGAAATGCCAGCCACAACCCCGCCGAGGCGATTCCGAAAACGCTGGTGATTTTCGTCGCCGTCGCCAGAACGAAACAGACTGCCGCGACGAGCAGCATGAGCCGGCCCACCGGCAGCCTCGGGCGTCGCGTTGCCGAAACGACGGCCGACAATCCCGCGAGATTCAGCCCCGCCGGCAACAGGTCGCCCTTCAATCCGCCGGCTGTCGTGCAATAGCAGTACGCCGCCAGAACGAAGCACGCCATCGCCGCCGCCCTTGCCGCCGGAACTTCCAGTTGTCGCATCAGCGCGTACAGGGCGGCGATCACCAGAACAACGCCGGCCGCGTCCAGCAAATACCCGCTGGCCACGGGCCCGAGTCCGATTCGCATCAGCCCGGCTTGAAGGACCACGTGCAGCGGCGCATATCGCGAGCCCCCATATCCGATGTCCGAAACGATCGGGCGATACAGCATCCCCTCGCTCGCATCCATCGCCGCGGCCGTCCAAACCCCGGCCGTGGGATCAATCTGGTGGTAGTTCTTCCAAGCCGCCCAAAGCCGGACCGAAAACGTGAGGACGATGAAGATCGCCATCGCCGCCGCGATCCGCAGCAGAAATGGGGGGAAGGTCTCCGCTTTGTCATTTGTCATTTGTCACTTAGCCTGCCGCACGGGCGCGCCGTCGATCACGACTCCCAGCGCATCGGCCACGCTGCGTTCCACGGACATTTCAACGGGGAAATCGTGCCCGTCGCTGGGATGGTTGACCACCTCGACTTTTCCCTGGCCGTCCCGCATCACCAGCGTCGTGCTTCCGCCGCCGTCCAGCGCGATCGCCTCCCATGCCCCGCGGGCGAGCAATTCCTCGGCCATGCGGTGATGCGTGATTCCGACGGAATAGTCGGGCCGCCGTCCGTCGGCGACCAAAAGAATCAGCCGCCTCCCCGCGCGGTCGATTCCCGCCGCCGTTCGCGGCGCCGGCTGGGCGAACGTGCCCGCGGCGGAATCCTTCGCCGCGCTGTTGCGCCCGTCGGTCACAATTTGAAAAATTCCCGACACCACCTCCCGCGCATCCATCGGCAAATCCTTGAACTGTCCAATCTTCACCTCGCCCCGGTCGCTCACCACCAGGCTCGGCCAATTCCGAAGCCGGGGGTTCGGGTTGTACACGACGCCGCCGCTCATCGCCCAACCGCACACCAGGGCCGGATTCCCCGGAAAATACGGGACGCGACGGCCGAAAATCCACGGCCCCTGTCTTGCCATGAACAGGTTCCCATTCACGGCAACGCTGACGCCGTCCCGCTCGGCCATCTGGCTCACCGGCATCAACGTCGTTTCCCAAGGTGCGGTCAGATGCGCCGTCCCGCTGCCGCGCATCACCTTCAGATGCACGCGGGGATCATCCAGATTCACGCTCACCACAAAGTATTTCAGCGGCGGATCGTCCTGCACGACACGTTCAAGCGTCACACCAGGCATCGGGCGCGTCGTGGACACGGCCGCCCGCGCCGCCGAAGCGATGTACAGCACCGCAATCAATCCGCAGAACACTCGCCGAAGCATCGCATTAAGCGTAGCAAAGGGATCGCAGCCTGACAAAGCAGCCCAACGGCCATGTTTAGCCGGCCCGCCCGCGGGCCGCGTCCACGTTCCACCTTCCCGTACCACCGCTCTGAATCGGCGGAACCATAAGTTCGACAACCGTTCGCGACGCCGATATTCTGCGGGAAAGATCGCGATGGTTCGTCAGAACGAGGATTTTTATTTCGAACGTCCCGCGGCCAACGAGCGCACGCTCGTGGGCCAGCGGACGTTGCCCAGCGCGCAGGTGAAATTGTTCGCTCAGAGGCCTCGGGTCGGGTTGGCGATCAGCACCTTCGGGGCGGCGCCTTTTGTCGAACTTGGCTTGGCCGTGTGCCGTCGTCTGAATGTCTCGGTGCCGGTTCTGGTGCACGATGATGGGAGTCCCGAGCGCGAGGCGTTGAGGCGGCTTTGCACAACGTATGGGGCGACATTCCAGTGCAATAGCAGCCGGCTCGGACACGAAATGGGCGATCTGTCGTCGATCGTGGGCGGGTTGAATTCGGCGCGGGCAAACGGAGTGGATCTTCTGGTGAAGATGTCCAGACGCTTTATTCCGGTGACCGAGTGGGCCGCAAACCTGCTAACCCTGGCCGAAGAGACGCAGTTCGCGACGTATGGCCGCCCCTGTCGCAGCTATGGCCTGCCGCTCCGCACGGAGTGTTTTGCGATGGCGGTGGAGCCTTGGTCCCAGGCTGAAATCCAGGGTAAGCTAACGGCCTTCATGCTGAAGAACCGCATGTCGGTTCTGCTCGAACAATATGTTTTTAATTTGGCGCAGCTCGCGTATGAAATGAATTGCGTGGCGGCGCGTGAATGGGAGCGCGAGCATGTTCGGGTTACGCCGCGGCCTCCGGCCATCGATTGGCCATTTCTGAGCCAGGGACGCCTTCAGAAATCACCGAACCACTTATGGCATGAGACGACGACTCCGGAAGAGTACAGTGCCATCGGGCGAAGCGTGGGACTGTCGTACGATGCACAGGCATTTGCCGGCTATTGGTCCCAGGCGCAGATTTAGCCTGCGCCTTGCGGTGCAAAGAGTCAGTGCCAAATCCGGAGCGGTTTCTCTGCTACACGCGAAATACCGCGCCCATTTTCCTGCCGAGCAGGCCATTGGCCGCCAGCAGCGTCACGCTGAGCAGCAGCATCGCCCAGACGCCCAGTGCGCTGGCGATGTAAACGCCGTCGCCCAGGCGCTGGAATAACTCCAATATCGCGCGGGTGATGGGGAAATAGGCGGCCTTCTGGGCCAGGATGATCGAATCGCTCACTTCCAGCATCGCGAACGCGAACGCCAGGAGGGAGCCGGCGATGAGATTCGCCAGGATTAAGGGGACAGTTATTCGCCGCAGGACGGTTGCGCAGGAATGCGCCTAAATTCGCGGCGGCCAGTTCCAAATCCACCGGCGTTTGCTGCAAACCGGCGACGGTGGCGCGCACGATGTACGGCAATCGTCTTGCGGCGTACGCGATCACCAAAAACACCACCGGCATCTCCTGGACGTTCAGCCAGATCGGAAGATTACGGCCGTATTTCTGCTGAAGCGAGACGCTGACGGCGAGGTAGCCGAACGCCAGGACCAGGCCCGGGACGGCCAGCGGGAGCATGGCCAGGGCGTCGATGAATCCTCGATCGAAGAGCCGGCTGCGCACGGCCACGATGCCCACGCCGAGGCTGACGAAGAGGGCGATCGCGGTGGCGAGGGAAGCGTAGAGGGCCGAATGGGCGACGGATGGCAAGGCCAGGTCATCCGTGAGGGCGGAGAAATAATGGGCGGCGGTGAAGCTCCGCGGCAAGATCGAGCGGTACCACGCTCCGGTGGCGCTGATGCTGGTGAGGATGACCGAGACGTGCGGGAGCAGGGCGAACATCAGGACGAGGATAAATGGGACGCAAGCCGCCATTGCCCGGATGCCGCGAAGACGGGTGGGGGTGAGGGCGATCGAGGCTTTGGTCGCCGCGGTGTCGTACGAGCGGCCGAGCAGGACTTTTCCGATCAGATACAGCCCCACGGCCACGGCGAGCGTCACCACGACCAGCGCGAACGGCAGGGGATTGTCGGCGACATCGGTCAGTTGCTCGAAGATCTGGACCGGGGTGATGGTTTGGAAGCCGAACATCAGCGGCGTGCCGAGTTCGGTGAAGCTCCAGATGAGCGTGAGGGTGCATCCGGCGAAAATGCCGGGGCGAATCAGCGGCAGGGTGATGCGGCGGAAGACGGCCCAGCGTCCCGCGCCGAGATTGGCGGCGGCCTGCTCCATCGTCGGGTCGATGTTCGCCAGCGCCGCCTGAAGATTCAGCAGGATAACGGGATACAGATGCAGCGTTTCGATCAGGACGATCCCGGCGGGGCGAAAGCGGCCGAGCCAATCGAAGCCGGCGCCGTGGCCCATGCCGAGGAGGACGCTCAGCGGTCCGAGCCGGCCGAGGATCAATTGAATGCCGATCGCGCCGACAAAAGGGGGCAGGACCAGGGGAGCCAGCATCATGCCGCTGAGCAGGGCCTGGCCGGGGAATTCGTAGCGAACGCTCAGGATCGCCAGCGGCATGGAGATGAGCATGCACAGCGCGGTGACGGCGACGGCGACGGCGATGGCGTTGACCAGGCCGCGAAGAAGCTGGGGATCGGTGAAGATCAGTTCGACGTATTGGAACGTGAAATGCCCGGACTGGGAGGTGAATCCGCGATCGACGACGCGATAAATCGGCCAGAGAAAAAACAGCCCGAAGAAGGCGTAAAGGCCGAGGGAGATCAGCCGGTGGGTGGCGCGCTGGTTGAGTCGCGGCATGGCGTCAACCTCCCGTGGCTTCCTGAGCGACCTGCCGATAGTGCTCGGCGAAACGCCGGGACCATTCGAGCTGGCGGCGGGCTTTCCACAATTCCACGTCTTCGCTGTGGCCCGCCTCGATAAGTTTGCGCTGGGCGATTTGGCGCGACACATCCGCGCGGGTGATGGGAATGTCGGATAATTCGAATAGCAGATGAGCGCGTCGGTTTGGGTCGCCGATGGCCAGGACGGTGGCGTAGGCGGCTCGCAAATTATCCTCCTGATCGATCCACGCCGCCGTCCAGATCGACGGAAGCTCTGCCTGGGGCCCGAGCCAATCGGCGCGCTGATTGAAGCCGCTGGCGGAGGCGAAATAGTTGAGATCATCGGCCCAACCGGCGCGGTCGGCATAGACGCTTTGGCGAATGGGGGAGCGCCGCAGGGCGCGGTTGCGCGGGCCGCCGGGCTGGCCGGGCTTGAGGATCCAGAGCCGCTGGCCTTCGGGGCTGAGGAGGAATTCGATGAAATGTTGCGCCAGTCGCAACCGTTTGCCGTGCGTGCCGTAGAGAATGGCGACGGGATCGGGGGTGATAGCGGTGGCGGTGCGCGGGACGACGAAAGTTTCCCGATCCGGCCCGACGCTCTCTTCGGTGACGCGGCCGTAAAAGTCGATGGCCATCCCCGCGGCGGCGTCGCCGGCGGCGACATCGTTGGGCGGTTGGGCGGATGAATCCGTGAAGTACCTGGCGTTGGCGGCGATGAGGACAAGCTGGCGCATTCCCTGTTTCCAGCCGGCATCGAGCGCGGCCTGGTATTGGGCGGCGGCCTTCAATTGGGCGGAGGGTTTGCCGCGGTTTTCGGGAAGGTTGAAAAAGTCCGCTTCCGCGTCAGCCATGGCCCGCTGAATGATGGTCATGTAGGTGACGGTGGCGGTTCCGCTGTGGGTTGGATCGGCCAGGGAAAGGCTGGCGAAGAGAGCGGGATCGGCCAGATCGCTCCAGGTGCGCGGGGCGGGGAGGTTGAGCGAGCGATACAAATCCGGGTTATAGATGATGCCAAAACTGCTGAGGCACACGCCCACCCATTGCGGCGGAAGCAATTTCCCCGATGGGCCGCGGGCCTGATCGTACAGCTTCACGCCAGCCAAGGCGGGCTGGGGAAAAACCTCGGCGAGGTAGCGGGGATCGAGATCGAGCGGATGCAGAATTCCCAGCGGCTTGAGTTGCGAATTGAAATAATAATCCCCGCCGCCCCAGACCACGTCGATGCCGATGTTCACCTGATCTTCCGGAGGGAGATGGCCGTTGTTGGCCTCGCGGATGGCGCGGTATTTCAAATCCAGTTCGCGGCGGATGTCGTTGGTTCCGCCGGGGGTGAGGTATTCAAGATCGACGGCGTAGCCGTATTTTTTTTGATGCCAATCGGCGAAGGCCCAGCGGAATTCGTTGCGGATGTCCTGCCCATGCGGCGTGATGATGACGAGTCGCTCGCCGGAGGCGACGCTGCCGGTATGCCACGCCCCGTGAATTGCGTGCGCCGCCAGCGGAGCGATCAGCAGCACGATGAAGGCGAGGATGAATCCGTATCGGCGCATGCGAATCATTCCGGCAGGACGAGACAATCGCGGATGTCAAACTCCAGCACGATCTCGCCCTGCACGTCGAGCAGCGGCGGGGAACAGTTCACGCGGAGGCGATGGCCGTCGATTTCAACCGCGTGCTCCGAAGCCTCGCCGAGGAAGGTGGATTCCACCAGTTTCGCCGGGAGGTGATTGGCATCGGGCGACTGGGGGGAATTGGGGCCGAGGATGCGAATCCGCTCGGGCCGGATGCTGACGGTGACGGCTGGTGGCGAGGCGTCCGGAGGCGGCTTGCCGCGGAGCGTGCCCACCGGAGTCCGCACGGTGATCGCCTCGGGAGTCTCAGCCAGGATCGACCCGGAGAGCAAATTCGTTTGGCCGATGAAATCGGCGACGAAGCTGGTGCGCGGCTTGTAATACAATTCCGTCGGCGAGCCGATCTGCGCGATGCGGCCATCCTTCAGCAGAACGATCCGGTCGGCGATGGAGAGGGCCTCCTTCTGATCGTGCGTGACGTAGAGGGTGGTGCATCCGGACGATTTGCAGATGCGGCGGATTTCACCGCGCATCTCCAGGCGCAGCTTGGCGTCGAGATTGGACAGCGGCTCATCGAGGAGGAGGCATTTGGGCTGCACGGCCAGGGCTCGCGCAGGGCGGCCCGCTGCTGCTGCCCGCCGGAGAGGGCGTTGGGCTTGCGGTCGGCGTAGTCATCCAACTGCACGAGGCGGAGAACTTCATCGACCCGCCGGCGGCGATCGTTGTCCGGCCCGCTCTGAAGGCTCGGGCCGAACTCGACGTTTTCGCGCACGGTCATGTGCGGCCAGAGGGCGTAATTCTGGAAACACATCACGGCGCTGCGCCGCTCGGTGCCGAGACGGGTGACGTTGCGGCCGCTAAAGAGGATGCGTCCGGTTGTGGGCTCGAGCAGGCCGGCGACGATCCGAAGCAGCGTGCTCTTGCCGCAGCCGCTGGGGCCGAGCAGGAAAAATAGCTCGCCGGGAACGATTTGCAGATCGATGCCGTCAAGGGCAAGGGTCGATCCAAAGCGCTTGCCGATATGCTCGAGTTGAACCGAGGTCATGGATGCGGCGAATTGTAATCGGAAAATTTTTTGAGGATACTGTAAAAGTGGTGAGGAATTTATCGTGCGGGATAATTTTGGCGATCGCGCTCGTCGCCGCGGCGAGCGGGGCGGCGACAACGGCCCCATCGGCGGACGATCCCCCGGCCCCGTCGGTGCTGGCGCCGACTTATCTGGCCATCGGTGAGAATCTGCTGCTTCGAGTGGCCCTGGTCCGGCGCACGCTCAACGATTTGAAGCTGAACCCGGATAACCGAACCAGGGCCAACGAAATCCTCGACGCCGCCGCCCGCGATCTGCAATACCTGATGGGTGAGATTCGAGCCGGCCGGATGCCGCCGGCCCACCGCATCGCAGCCGTGCCGGTGAACCTGCAGGCTGCCCGGGCGAAGCTGACGGAAGTCCTCGGTCCTGAGCAGAACCAGTTGCTTCTGGAAAAGCTGCACAGCGTTCGCGGGGAGGCGCGGCGGCAAATCGGCCAGCTTCGTCAGGCCTTGAGCGATCTGAAGACATCGAACAGCGAGAGACACGGCTGCGACGCGATCGTTGCCGATGCCGACGCCGGCGTGGAGAAGCTGCCGGACTGCGATCTGGAGGGGGAAAGATATGCCGAGGCGCGGCAATCGATGATCGACCTGCTGAGTTGGACGCACGACAGGCTGGTGCGGGTGCTGACGCCAGGGGAGCAGTCGCAGCTCGGTCCGGGTTTCGCGCAGCTTGCCACCAAGGGGCCGGCGACCCGGCCTTCGCCGGGGCAAGGGTGAAATCATGGGGTGAAATCACAGGTCTTCGAGGTTTTTCACGACCTGAGAGCCATTCTGCAATTGCGAGAAATCCGGCGGGACGGCCGGGTCGGAAAGAATCGATTTTTTCGATTCGCGATGGAATCGCACCGCCAGACGGATGAAATGCCGGGTGAGGACGATCAGCAGGGCGGCGGCGAGAAAATAAGCGATGGCGATGAGGATGCCGGATAATGCAGGATGCTGGCGCAGACGCCGGATGGCATCGAAAACGAGTTCCGCCGCCGCGACAATGCAGGCGCCGATGGCGATGAGGCAATAGGATCGGCTGCGATAGGCGGCGCGGCGCAGGGCGGCCATTTGGCGGATGCGATTGGAATTGAGGTGGGTGTCATTGCTCATCGGAATTATCAATTGTCAATTGACAATTAATTACTGCCCCACGCCCAGAATCCCGGCCATCGTTTGACCAATCGTGGCGGGGCTGTCGGCCACGGTGATTTTGGCGGATTTGAGGGCGGCGATCTTGGACTCGGCGGTTCCTTCGCCGCCGCTGATGATCGCGCCGGCGTGGCCCATGCGGCGGCCGGGCGGGGCGGTGCGGCCGGCAATGAATGCGACCACCGGCTTTTTCACGTGCCGCTCGACAAACGCGGCGGCGGCCTCCTCGTCCGTGCCGCCGATCTCGCCGATCAGGACGATGCCGTCGGTTTCGTCGTCGCCGGCGAACAGGCCCAGCAGTTCGACGAAATTCAGCCCCTTGACCGGATCGCCGCCGATGCCCACGCACGTGGTCTGCCCGATGCCGCGCGTGCTGCACTGCCACACGGCCTCGTACGTGAGCGTTCCGCTGCGGCTGATGATCCCGACTTTCTTGCCGGTCCTGGCCTCCTGGGCGGAGGTGTGAATGTAGCCGGGCATGATGCCGATCTTGCATTGGCCGACGGTGATGATTCCCGGACAGTTGGGTCCGATGAGATGGCTCTTGGGCTTTTCCCTGAGGTAGGCGTTGACGGCGACCATGTCGAGAACGGGGATGCCCTCGGTGATGGCGACGATGGTAGCGATACCGGCGTCGGCGGCCTCCATGATGGCATCGGCTGCGAACGGCGGCGGAACGAAGATCATGGTGGCATCAGCCCCGGTGGCATCCACGGCCTGTCGGACGGTGTCGAAGATCGGCAGGCCGTTGGCATCCTTCGCGCCGCCTTTGCCGGGCGTGACGCCGCCGACCATTTTCGTCCCATAGTCGAGGCAGCCCTTGGTGTGGAACGCGCCGGCCGAGCCGGTAATCCCCTGGCAGATAACCTTAGTTTTCGCGCTGACGAGGATGCTCATATTGGAAGGGCCAGAGGGTATAGCGAAGGCCAATCAGGGGCAAGTTTGGAAAGAAGCGGCGCCTGGGGCAATGGAAGAATTGAAAGGGCGACGAATCCTGGGGCTGCAACGATCGTGCGAAACGTTGCTCAACCCGGCAGGCCGCCGCATTGTTTCCGGAGATGATCTTGGAGAATCCCTACGAGCGTTTCAGGTTCGCCAAGAGCGCCCTTGGCGCCTACGCCGCATTCTTGTCGTCATCGTTGTCCGCGGGAAGCTCGGCGGAGGTGTCGGCCGAATCCGGCGCGGTTTCGTCCGCTTCCGCCGCGGCTTGGGCCAGGTCTGGGGGAAGATCTTCGGGCTTGATGCCGCTGGCGGTGGTTTTCGCCGTCAGTCTTTCCTTCACCTCGGCCAGCCATTTCGCGTTCGGAAGGGCATAGGGGCGGAACTTTTCCATCGAGCCCTGCTCTTCGCTGTAGGCCAGGGCGCGGTTGGCGCCTAATTTGTTCCCCGCGGGGGAATCGATCAGGTTGCTGCTGTCCGTGGCGCTCATCTGGAAGAGGATGCGATGGTCCAACTCGCGCATCGAGCCGCGATCGACGGAACGATCCAGCGCCGTGGCCGTGTCGATCCAGGCCATGAGGTGAATGCCGTTGGCCGGGCCTTCGCGCATCAGGTCGGCGAACTCCTTTCCCGAATCCAACGGTTTTTCTCCCTCGCCGCTGCTCGAGGAAAAGTTGAAGGTATCGTCCGACTTGCGCAGTGCGCGATAGCGCTGCAGGCCGAAAACGAACACGAAGATCGACGGCGAGTTCGACGCCTCGCTCCCCTGGCGGCGCTCCAGTTCCTTGGCGAGTTCGTGAATGGCCTGCGGAACGGCGCGATAATCGACGACCTTGGTCCGATGCGGGAGGGCCGCCGTGACGCTGGGGAGATAGCCGTGAGTCGCCGCGTCGGCGGGCGTCCCATCCAGCAGATAGAAGCCGGCCGATGCCGGGGAAAGCTGGGTGGCCAAGCTGATCATGGATAGCGCGGTGATGGCCATGGCGCTTTCCTCGTTCTGGCCGATGATCAGGACGTTGGAACCGCTTTGGCGGCGGAAGGGGATGGAGGTCGGGGCCTTGATCGCCACGGGATCGCCGAGCCACATCGTCGGGGCGGGATTGGCCGCGGCATACTTGGGGGCGGACAATTGCTCCGCAAGGGCGGGATTCTGACGAAAATCGGCCGGCTCGTTGCCCTCGAAGACGATCGGTGGATCGAGGGTGACGTGCTCTTTCACCGACTTGGCGGTGACGGCATCGAGATACTGGTCGCGCTGCTCATCGGGGAGCCAGGCCACCTGAAACGGGCTGTTGCCCTCGACCAAACCGCCGGCGTCGTTGTAAATGGCCTCGCCGGGGCGGGAGAGCAATCGGGCCGCGGAATTCCCGTCGCCGAGGATCATTTGCGAATCCGCCTCGCTGGTCTGCAAGGCGATGCGCACGCCGATCTGGCCGATCGTGCTGCGCGACAATCCCGAAGATCCGCCGATGGTTTGCGATCCGAGCAGGAGATGGACGCCGAAGGCTCGGCCCTGGCGAACGATGCGGTCGAGCAGGAGGCTGGCATCCTGGGCGAGCTTGTCGTCCTCGGAAAAGAATTCCTGGAATTCGTCGATGATCAGGAGGGTTCGCGGCATCTTCTCGCCGGAGGCCTCCCGATACATTTGAAGGTTCTGGGATTTATGCGGGCGGAAGAGATCGGCGCGCTGGGTCATTTCGACGTTGATGCGTTGCAGGACGCTGAGACCGAATTCGCGATCGCTTTCGACGGCGATGGCGCGGGCGTGGGGCAGTTTGTGCATCGCGTAGGTCTTGAATTCCACGCCCTTCTTGAAGTCGATGAGATAGAGTTCGACTTCATCGGGCGAGTACCACATCGCCAGGTTGCTGATCAGGGCATGGAGCAGCGTGGATTTGCCGGAGCCGGTTTTTCCGGCCACCAGCGCGTGCTGCGCGACGCCCCTGCCGAGGCGGAAGGTTTGCACGCGGGTGGCGCCGGAGCGGCCAATGGCGACTTCCACGTCCTCATCGCTCTTGAGCGTCCAGAACTGCGCGGGCTTGGGTGCGATGAGATCGAATGCGACTTCGACTCGCTTGGCTTCGCGCGCCCCCTTGCCGACGAGGTGGAGGATTTTGCTCAGCTCATCGTCGGTCGGCGGCGGATCGAGCGTGAGGGGGAATCGATTGAAGACCGGGTCTCGCCAGACGAATCGCGCGCCTTCGCGCACGAGATTGACGCTGTGGGCTTCGAGGTCGTCCAGATGGATCGTGCCTCCGGCGGTGCTGACGCGCGTGTCGCGCATGACCAGGGTATAGACGCCGCATCTCGCCCCGGTGCTGGCGATGCTGCTGAGCCGGCGCATCGCGTCGTCGCTGAAATTCACCGGAAAATCCGAGATGACCAGATAGCGATAGGGCTCGGCGAGTTCACCGGCCTGGGCGTTGTAATCGTCGATCGTCGCGAACTCGTTGCGCAGATACTTCTGAATGACCGTCTCCATGTGCTCGGTCAAATTCGCCAGACGCTGATCGATCTGGTCGGAATCGGTCCAGATTCGGCTGCTGATGAGGGCCTCGTCGTAGTCGGCCAGGTGCATGAAGCCCGCGAAGTTCTGGCCAAGCCCAACCGGATCGATGAGGGTGAAGCGCACCCGGCCCGGTGGGATCGTCGTCAGCAGCCGGGTCATGATCATTTGCATTGCACGGATCGCGTCGGCCCGGCCGGGCCGATCGGTGTGGATCAGGATCGACGCCTGCTTGGGGTATGCCAGCAGCGCCGGCACGCTGAACGTTTCGGGCAACGGGAGGGTGAACGGGGCGTCCTTGGCGACATCGGCGATCATCGACTTCAGATCAACCTGCAACTGCCCGAACCGGATCGTCGGCGGGAATTTGGTCGGACCCTTCCAGTTGTCCCAAATGGAATCATTCCAGGCGGGATAAGATCCGCCACCCTCGCGGATCGGCTCCTGAATGTTCTTCAGGCCATCGCTCCAGGTTTTTTCCAGGGCGGCGCGATCGGCGGCGTGTTGCTGCTCCAACTGGGCCTGGGTGGAAGAGGCGCGGTCGCCCAGTTTCACGGTTTCGGCGTCGAATAGTTTTTTGACCTCATCCAGCTTGCGAGCGCGCCATTGCTCGAGTTCGGCCAGGGATTTCTTTTTCAGCGCGGCGTACTGGACCGATTTGGCCTGGACGTCCGCCTGGGCGGCCTTGAGGGCGGCGTCGCGTTTTTTGGTGGCGGCATCGACAATCGGAGCCGCCCGGTCCCGGGCCGCCTGCGATTCACCCTTTTGCTGACGCTTGGCATGGGCGAGATCGTCATCGTGCTTGAGCGTGGCCTGGCTGAGCATGTTGTCGTTGGCGATTCGTGCGGCGTCCAAGGCTCGGCGCAGGGCGCGTAAACGGCGACCACCTGTTTCCGGGCGACCGAGCGCATGACCAGCAAAAATACGATCACGACCGCCAGCGCGCCGCCGGCCCAAGTCCCCAGCAGCGGCCACAGCGGGGTCAGCGTCTGGTGCATGGCTTGCGGGATCGCCGCCGCGATCGCCAATGCCAGCACGACGATCAAAGCCGGCGTGGCTCCGACGAAAATCCGCGGCACGGAAAGCTCCGCCAGAGCCCGAATCTTCGCCTCGACGACCTCCTTGTGCTGATTGAAAGAGATCACGGGGTCGGCGGACGCCTCGGCGTCCTTGATTACCGCCAGCGCCTCGCCCGGGGGCGGACGCTGGCCATATCGAACCATCAGCGCGTTCTGGTCCTGCTCCTTGGCATCCAGGAATTCCGTCTGAGCGACGTTCAGCTCCGTCGCCTTCTTCAGCTCCTCGGCGGCCTTCTGCTCCGCCGCCTCCAAAACGCTGTCGGCGAGCCAGATCGCCTGATCGTAGTCTTTCTTGGCCTTCTGCTGGGCCTGGTCGTATTCCGTGCGGGCGCGGTGGCGCAGGTTCTGATCGTGCACCTTCAAAGACGCGAGGGACTGTTGGTAATGCCCGTCGATCTGCCCGTTCTTTTCCTGAAATTTCGCGGCGACCTGATCCTGAAGACTTTTGTATTTGCGCTCGGCGTCGGAGAGCTTTCGATGGCCGGCGCCCTGCGTTTCGGAAGAGGCGGCCTGGAATTGCCGCTCGATGGCCGCCTCCCGCCCGGCGCACCCGGTCGCCAACTCCAACAGGCCCTCCAACGCCCCCCGTTGCTCGTCGCGATGGGTCTTGGGTTCGGCGGCGGCTTCTTCAGCGTCGATCTCGGCATCGGTCGGAGGCGGAGGGGGCGGGGGAGCCTCCGGCGGCGCTTCGGCGGGAACATCCTGTTCGGTAAGGAATCGCAGCGGGTCGTTATCGTCGAAAATCGAGTCCATCAACCGTAACCTCTCGAGCGCGCCGAGCGCGGCTATTCGCAGTCGCTCCTGATCCTCTGCAGAACCTGAGCCATGTGATCCATCGCCCCGACGGCGGTTTTGGCATCCTGCTCCAGCGGAGTCAGGTATTTGGTTTCGAAGGCGCGGGAGGTTCCGTCGTTCCACTGCGACTTGGTCTCGTTCCAACGCGACATCAATTCCTTGACGGATTTATTCAACCGAGCCCGGCCTTCGTGCATTCCCATGGGATCTCCCAGTTTTCGCGTCTTTACGTCGTTTCGCTGCCGGCCGATTCCGCTGGCTGCAGGATGTTTTCGTTCCGCTCGTTGAAGACGGCAAACAGTCCGTTTGAATCGACGATCGCCAAAGAGCCGGCGGGCAGCTTGAGCAAGGGGGCCAGATCGGGACGTCCCTCCCGCAGATCGCCTGCCGTCACGGTATTGTACACACCGGAGTCCGGCCCATCGACCGAGCCTAAACACCAGTTCGCGCCCGGCGAACTGGGCCGCAGAAGATATATTCTGCCCGAGCCCATCACGGCGGGGGAAATGACCAGGCGATCGTCATCGCCCGGAGGCGCGGCGGCGGCGACGGCGGCCAGTTTCGCGGCCTGCTCGGCCGTGACAACCCCGCAGGACGCTTTGACAGGCCCTCGTTCCTGCGGCTTGGCGGCGAATATGGCCTGGGCCGAGGGCGCGCCCGCTCGGATCGCCGCCGGATCGACGGCTTCGGCTTTCTTCGGCGCAGCCGCTTCTTCGGGCACCGGGCCATCGACGCACCCGCTCCCTCGCGCACGGCGCCGCCCGCGGCCGCGGCGGCTTCGGGGCCTTCCCCCGCCGGCCCCGCGGAAATCTCCATGTACTTGTCCAGTTCATCCAGCTTTGTGCCCAGATGAGCAATCGCCGCCGGAACGCCAGAGGATACCGTGCCGGCAAACCGCGACACGCCGCCGCGATACATCACGATCTCCTTCTGCAATTGCCGCGTCCATTTCTTTACGCTCGCCAGCTTTTCCTGCGCTTCGGCCAGCCTTTTTTTGGCATTCTGAACGGCCTTTTGTTCTTCAATCGCCGACGGCATCGAGCCGCTGGCATCCTTGTACAATCGCTTGAATCGAAACGCCTCCTCCGCCTTGGCCACCTCCTCCTGCCGTTTGCGGATGGTGGACAGCCAGAGATTCAGCCCCTCGCCTTCGAGCCATCGGACCGTTCGATTCACGTCCGAGTCGGCATCCCCCAGCGCCAAGTTCGCCGATTCCTGGAACTTCGTCAGGTAAACGCGGAAATCCTTGATGGCATCGGTTGAATCAACACGCGCGGCGGTGGACATGGGGCGCTCCGGTCTGACAAGCGGGCAAACTTATCGCGTCTTGAGATAATCTTCGATGGCCGACGCCTTCTTCGCCAGGAACTTCACGTGTTCGCCCGAGTTTTCCAGGAAGGTTCCGATGGCCTTGACGGTCTGATCGAACGCCTCGGTAAACTTCCGTTGTTCCTGGTCGCGCCACGTCGCTTCCAGGCCGTGGAGCTTGGCGTTCAAGCCGGACACCAATCCGTGCAGCTCGTTGTTGAATCGATTCAGGTCCTGGGCAAATCGTCGCAATTCGGCAGGGTCTACATTGGCCTTGGACATACGGGGTTCTCCCTAAGCGATATCCTGGTAATCATACGCGCCGCCCTGCCAAAGTCACCCGTTGATTCCGCGGGCGAGCCTCTGTCGGTTGGCCTCGGCAAGAACCACGGCCGCGGCATGGGACATCGGCAAGGAGGATTTCCCCGGCGTCGTTGGAATGGCAACAATGCCATCGCAGATCCTTCGCACCGCGCCGGAGAGCCCGCGCTTCTCCCCGCCGATGGCGAGGATCACGCCTTCGGTCAGATCCACCTCGTAAATGGTTCGTTTCGCTCCGCCGACGCATCCCCAAAGATGCAACCCGCGCGACCGTAGGCTTTCAAGCAATTCCGTGTCTTCGACTTGCACGAGGGGCAATCGCTCGAACGCCCCCGACGCCGGCCTGGCCACTTCGATCGGATCGAAGTTCCAGAGATGTTTTTTGATCAGCACGGCCCGGGCGCCGAGGGCCTCGGCACTGCGCAGGGTAAACCCCAGGTTCCTCGCATCCTCCACCCCCTCGATCAGCAGAAGCAGCGGACAGCGATCCGGCTCCAGAATCTTCAGCAATTCCGCCGGCGTTGTCAGCGGCTTGGCCGAGCACAAAGCCAGCACCCCGCCGTGCGTGGTCCCGTGGGCCATCGCGTCCAATTCCCGCCCCGCGACTCTCTTCACCGGCACCCCGGCGGCCCGAGCGGCGTCCAACACCTCCCGGATTTTTTCCTCGTGCGCCGCCTGATTGACGAGGATGACTTCAAATCGTCGCTGCCTCGCCGCCAGCCCGGCCAAAACGGATTGTCGTCCTTCCAAATGCTCCATAAACGATTTCTTGACTTCCCTTCCCGCTCAGACCATAGCATATTCGCGCCACCGCAAAGGAGCGACATGGATCTGCAACTTGCCGGGAAAACGGCGATCGTAACGGGTTCCACGGCCGGAATCGGGCTGGCAATCGCATCACTCCTGGCGGTGGAGGGGGCTGTCGTCACCATCAACGGCCGCACCCGCCAGCGCGTGGACGAGGCGGTGAGCCATATCCGCGAAACCCATCCGCGCAAACGTGAGCGGCATTGACGCGGATGTTTCGACCGCGGCCGGCTGCGACAAGCTCACCGCGGCCCTGGACCACGTTGATATCCTCGTCAACAACGCCGGCATCTTCGACCCGAAACCGTTCCTGGAAATCTCCGACCGTGATTGGGATCGGTTTTTCCAAACCAACGTGATGAGCGGCGTTCGCCTCAGTCGGTTTTATCTGCCGAAGATGTTCAAACAGAACTGGGGCCGGATTGTTTTCATTTCCAGCGAGTCGGGTCTGCAAACCCCGGTCGAGATGATTCATTACGGCATGACCAAGACCGCCCAACTCGCGGTCTCCCGCGGGCTGGCTGAGATGACCATCGGCACCCACGTGACCGTCAATTCCGTCCTCCCCGGCCCCACCGCGTCGGAAGGCGTGGATGCGATGGTCTCGCAACTGGCCGGGAGCCAGAAAGTCTCGCGGCAGGAAGTCGAAAAGCAGTTCTTCAAGACCGCTCGTCCCTGGTCTTTGCTGCAACGATTCGCCGCGCCGGAGGAAGTGGCCAACCTCGTCGCCTATGTGTGCAGCCCGCTGTCGTCGGCCACAAATGGCGCTTCGCTGCGCGTCGATGGCGGGGTCGTGCGATCGATCGCCTGAACCTGAGATCAACGCGAATTCATCTTTGCCGCAGCGAAAGTGGAAGGCGGGTAAAGGGGACATTCATAATATTGAAACGAGGAAAATTATGAATGTCCCCTTTTCCTGCGAGCCGTGTGGCTCAGCCAAGATGACCGCTGGCAACGCTACTGGGCCTCCCGCCCCGCATATTCAAGGGCGGCCTAAAGTGACATGCGCCCGCGGGCCCATCATTTCGCCAATTCGGTTGCGTCGATCCATCGCCAAAGGTACGATTTCACTTTCGCGCTGAAGATCGCCGGCACCGTGAGTCAGCTTGGAGTTACGAAATGCGTTTGACCGAGATTCTCAAGCCGCAAAACATCCTTGTGCCAATGCAGGCCAAGACAAAAAATGAAGCCATCGGCGAGTTGGTTGCGCTGCTGGCCAAGAATGGCGAGATCCAGGATGCCAAGGCGGTCCTGGACGCCGTGCTGGAGCGGGAGACGACGCGCACGACCGGAATCGGCAATGGCCTGGCGATCCCGCACGGGAAGTGCGGCGGAACGAATCAATTGGTGATGGCGATCGGCAAGCTGAATGCGCCGATCGATTTTCAATCCATCGACGGCCGCCCGGTATCGCTGATCTGGCTGCTCACCTCGCCGCCGGACAAGACCGGGCCGCATATTCACGCGCTGGCCCGAATCAGCCGGCTGATGACCATCGACAGATTTCGCCTGGCGCTGGGGCAGGCGAAGACCGCCCAGGAAATTTACGACGTGATCGTGCAGCAGGAGAACGCGCTATAGGCGCGGCGGCACTCCCCAACTCACGAAGTTTTTTTGGCCAGCCCAAGGCGCATCCGCCGTAGTTCCTTCCGCTGGAGTTCGCCGACGATGCGCATGAGCCGGGAGAGCGTCTGGCGGCCCTCAAGATCCCCCTCGAGTTTTTTGAATTGAATGCCGGTGATCATGACGTTGCCCGTCGGCGTGGCGGGGGGCCAGGCCATTTTTCCTTCGATGATCAGGGACGTCCCGTTGTATTCCAGGGCGACGCGCAGGCGGTCCTCGGCGCTGATTTTCGGCGGGGCGTTGTCCTTTCCGATCAGCTTCACGCCCATCCCGCCCGTGCTCATGTCGCGGATTTGGGCCCGGATCTCCTTGGTGGAGGCCGGCGTATCCGATAGCGACTCACTTTTTGAAATGCGCCAAACGCGAACGGAAACATCCGAATTGGGCCCAATGTCCACGCGGTAATTAGAGCGACGCTGCGTTACCTTGATTTCCGCGGGGAATCCCAGCAGAAGCGCGCTGACCGCCGTATCGTCATTGAGCTGCCAGGCTTCCACCGAGCGCCGGATTGGCGATGTGAAGACGATTTTGAACGCCCCGCTGTTGAAGGAAACGCCGCAGGGGGCGTTTCTTTCGATCAGATCGTTGATTAGGGCGGCGTCGCCTTGGGGAGATGCAATCAGGATCCCGCCGTCCAGTTCGCATAGGAATCGTGATTTGTGATCCCGCGACATGCCCGCTGAGGGGAGCGACAAAACGATCGCCACGCCCCGCGACACGGCATCCAGAAGTATTTCGTCATTTTTATCGGGCATGGGTCGATTCCGCATGCTCCTATGGCGGCCTGTAGGCATCGGCGAAATGTTGCTCACGAATTAGACGCAAGATCGGATCACACGAGATCGAAGAGCGATGAAACCGGGATATCAAAACCGGGCAGGACGCTTCCGCCGCTTGGCCTCCAGTGGCAGCGTTCTTCGTCCGTTCATGGCATTTCCTCTGCGATGGCCTTGAGCTTCGTCCGCAACTCCGGCAAATCCTTGTGCTACACTTCCCAGACGCTGTCCAAGTCCACGCCCATGTAGCGGTGAATCAAAACGTCACGCAAGCCCGCGATGCGTCGCCCTTCATCGGCAACCTCTCCTATAGGCGAACCGCTTCCCTGAGCACCTGTTCACGTAGGTAGGGACTGAGAGAACCCTCCGTGACGACATCCACGTCACGATGCAGAGCATCCTCAACATCCTGCTTTATCGCGACGAGATCGAGAAGACTTCGACCAGGGGCAAGCTTGATGAGAAGATCAATGTCGCTGGCGGCGCCAGCCTGCCCCGCGCAATGGAACCGAAAACCCGCACGTCGGTCGCACCATGACTGGCGGCCACGCGCGAGATCGCTTCCCGATCATGGTCATTTAAGCCGTTCATTTGACTCAATCCAAATTCATGCTCATCAGGAACTGCGCATTGCTCGGCACCTTCTCCAGCCGGCCTTTGAGCAGCTCCACCGATTCCACCGGGTTCATGTCGCTGAGCACGCGGCGCAGGCGGTAAACCAACTCCAATTCCTTCGGATCGAGCAGCAGCTCTTCGCGGCGCGTGCCGCTGGAATTGATGTCGATCGCGGGGTAAATGCGCTTGTCCACCAGCCGGCGATCGAGGTGCAGCTCGGCGTTGCCGGTGCCTTTGAATTCCTCGAAAATCACTTCGTCCATTTTGCTGCCGGTGTCGATCAGGGCTGTGGCCAGGATCGTCAGGCTGCCGCCCTCCTCGATGTTACGGGCCGCGCCGAAAAATCGCTTGGGCTTTTGCAACGCGTTGGCATCCACGCCGCCGGTGAGGATCTTGCCGCTGTGCGGAACCTCGGTGTTATACGCCCGGGCCAGGCGAGTGATGCTGTCGAGCAGAACCACCACGTCCTTGCCGAACTCCACGTAGCGCTTGGCCTTTTCGATGACCATCTCCGCAACCTGAACGTGGCGCGAAGCCGGCTCGTCGAACGTGCTGCTGACGACCTCGGCCTTGGTGTTGCGCTCCATGTCGGTGACTTCTTCCGGCCGCTCGTCGATCAGCAGGACGATCAGCACCACCTCGGGATGGTTCTTGGTGATGGCGTTGGCGATCTTTTGGAGCAGGACGGTCTTGCCCGTGCGCGGCGGAGCGACGATCAACATGCGCTGGCCCTTGCCGATGGGCGTGACCAGGTCCACGATCCGCATGTTCAGGTCTTTGGGATCGTGCTCCAGCATGAGCCGGCGATTGGGATGCAGCGGCGTCAGGTCCTCGAAATTGCTGGTATCGGTAATGCGCTCGGGGTCTTCGCCGTTGATCGCCTCCACGCGCAACAGGGCGAAATAGCGCTCCGATTCCTTCGGCGGACGAATCTGGCCCTGGACGACGTGCCCGTTGCGCAGGCCGAATCGGCGAATCTGGCTGGGGCTGATGTAGATGTCATCCGGGCAGGGGAGATAGTTGTATTCGGGGCTGCGCAGGAATCCGAAGCCGTCGGGAAGGATTTCCAAAACGCCTTCGCCGTACATCAATCCGTTCTGACGGATGCGGGCGCGCAGGATCTGGAAGATCAGGTCCTGCTTCTTGAGTCCGACGAAATCGGCGATGCCCTCTTCCTTGGCGATCTCGTGCAGCTTGTGCACGTCCATCGCCTGGAGGTCCTTGATGTACAGCTTGCCGCCCTTGACCTGCTCGTACTTGGCGTTGGTCTCGGCGTCGAAGTTGGCGACATCCTCTGAGACGGCGGGCTGGCCGTTGCCGCGACTTGCCGCCTCTTCGGGTCTGCGCGGCTCCTCGACGACTTCGGCGGGGGAATCAACCGCCACCGCGGTTTCGACGGACTTGCCTTCGCGCACCTCGGGCTCGGAGCCTGAGGAATGATGCGACCCGCCGGGTCGTCGTGGACGGCTGCTGCTTGTCTTTGCCATGAAAGGCCTCCTGAAATGAAATCGGGCAGTCTTGTTCCCGCAAGCCTCGCCTTGGTCCCCGACCGCCGTGGTCATGAGCCGTGGAAGCTGTTTCCCGATCGCACACCGTAAGGGATTTTGTTTAACACACGCGGATGACCGATCCAATCAACGGGAAGGTAGCACCTCGAACCGACGTTCTTTACCCTTGGGGATCGATCAATCATAGCCTCGGAAACAACCGAAGGCTCGAAGAAACTCTATGTCGCCATTGAGTGCAAACCCAGTGAATCACTCCGCCCCAATCATAGCCCGCTCGCGTCAGGCTCATTCCGGCAATCGTCTAGCGAGAATTCGGAAAAACACTTCACTGACTTGGCCGCGGACATGTTCCGCATTGGCGGTGTTATCGATAGTATAATCGGATATTTCCCGCTTCTTGTCTAGGGGCCATTGTGATTTTTCCCGGCGGCGTAGTTCGGCCTCGTCCCAATGCCGGGCCCGCTGAACCCGCTCCAGACGCTGCTGAAAGGGGGACTCGACGAACACAATCGCGTCGCATCCGACCCGCAGTCCGGCTTCAAACAGCAACGGCGTATCCCATATAAAGGCCAATATTTGCGGATCATCGGCCCCTTCGGCCATCCGCTCTTGCCGAAGCTGGGCCACCTTGGGGTGCAACAGCCCTTCCAGCCTCTGTTTTTGACCGGGGTCGGTAAACACAATATCGGCAATTTTCTTCCGATTCAACTGTCCGGGCCGTTCAATAACCTCATCCCCCCACCATTCTTGCAGTTCTCGCACGATCGCGGGGTCCAGATACGCCTGGCGAACCAGTTCGTCGGCGTCGATGACCAGGCAACCCATCTCCCCGAACATTCGGGCGACAGTGCTTTTGCCGCTTCCGATGCCTCCGGTGATACCGATGATGGGTTTTCCGCGGAACACTAAATCCGGCTGTTGTTGTGCGGTTTCATCAGATCGATCATCAATCGACACACTATACCGCGGGTTGGCCATCCCGTGGCTTTCTTCGTCGAGGTTTTGGGCCCGAAAAAAATCACACCCTATCTCAGAATATCCCATTCAGGGGGGAGGGGGTGGCCGCGCCAGAAAGTAGAGCAGTAGACAGTTGAGCAGTAGAAAGAGGAAGGCCGTGAGGCCGCGGAATCAGCGGACACAGGGAATCTCTGCCGTGGTTAGAGGAAACTGCAATTCGACGCATCCCAAACATTAACCGAACATATGTTTTGCTTCAAGGGGGAAATTTGCAGTTTTTTTGCAGGAATGGATTTGATCGATTGTGGTCGTGTTCCAGGTCATTGCGCATCGGAAGAACGGCAGATCAATTTGCTAACAATCGAATGAGCATTGTGAAATTATGGCCAAGGCTCGAACCGGCTTGAGACGTTTTTGAAGCCGTTTATTTTTTCGGCTTGACATATTCCCATATAGGAATATACTTTCACCATGGCTAGGGCAGCAACGACCTCGGATGTTTTCAACGCCATCGCCGAACCACGCCGGCGGGAGATTGTGGATCTGCTCGCCCGGGGGGCCGAGCGCGATGTGACAGAACTGGTGCTCAAGCTCGATCTTTCCCAGCCGGCTGTTTCCAAGCATCTGGGCGTGCTGCGAAAGGTGGGTGTGGTTGCGGTTCACAAGGCCGGGCGACGCCGGTTGTATCGGCTGAGCCCGCGGGAGCTGAAACCCGTGCATGACTGGATTCAAAATTTCGAGCGATTCTGGACCGACCAACTGGCCGGCATCAAGGAAGCCGCCGAACGAAAAGCCAAGCAACTTGCCGCGCACGATCGCGCTGCATTTAATCACCAACCCATTTCAAGGGAGCAAGGTCATGGCCGCTGAAGAAATCAAAATCCTGAACGTTGTCAAAGAGGTGCTGATTGCCGCCCCGGCGGACGTGGTGTTCCAGACCGTGCTGGAACCCCATGGCCCGATGAAGGAAATGAACATGAAGCTGGAACCCTGGCCCGGCGGGCGCTGGTTCCGAGATCTGGGCAACAACACCGGGCACCTGTGGGGTCATGTCCAGGTGATCAAGCCGCCCAAACTGCTGGAACTGGTTGGCCCGACGATGATGTCCTACCCGGCGATCTCGCACGTACAGTACCGCCTCACCGAACAGCCCGGCGGCACGCTGCTGAAATTCACTCACCGGGCCATGGGCCTGATCGAACCCGGCCTCCAGGAAGACGTGAGCAAAGGCTGGGGAGAAATGCTGGAGCAAATTCGCACCGCCGCGGAGAAGAAGCGCGGCTAGAATTGTGTCCCGCGCACCTATGAACAATACTGAAAATTGCAAGAAAAGGAGCTTTTATGACAATCGCAAACAAAACAGTTCTGGTGACCGGGGCCAATCGCGGCATCGGACGCGCGCTGGTCGAGGAAGCCTTGAGGAGAGGCGCCAAGCGGGTGTATGCCGGTACGCGCCAACCTTTGGCCCACTCCGATGGGCGCGTCACACCCCTGACCCTGGACGTGACCAACGCGGCGCAGATTCGGGGAGCTGTCGAGAGAATCGAATCTCTTGATATCCTCATCAACAACGCCGGCGTGTCGCCTTTCGATGACCTCAGCGATCGTCGTGTGCTCGAACAGCAGCTCGCGGTCAACCTCTTCGGCCCGTACGATGTGACGCAGGCTTTCCTGCCGCTCTTGACTCGGTCGCGCGGAGCCATTGTCAACGTTCTGTCGTTGTCGTCCCTTGCCGCCGTGCCGTTCAGTCCCGCCTACTCCGTGTCAAAAGCGGCCGCGTTCTCCCTGTCGCAGTCGTTTCGCACTCTATTGGCCGGACGGGGTGTCAGCGTCCATAGCGGCCCTTCCCGGCCCCGTGGACACGGACATGACACGAGACCTAAAAATACCGAAGGCCTCTGCGGAGTCCGTTGCGCGGGCAATCTTGGACGGAGTGGAGAACGGGGAGGAGGAAATCTTCCCTGATCCCATGTCAGAATCCGTGGCGGAGGGCTGGCGCAGCAGTGCTGTCAAGGCGCTGGAGCGTCAGTTTGCGGGGTATGTGAACGCAGAGCCCATCAAGTCAAAACAAGGAGACGAACGATGACCGTCCACAAGACTGGAACCCGCCAAGAATGGCTGGCAGCCCGGCTCGATTTGCTCAAGGCCGAGAAAGAGCTGACACGGCACAGCGACGAGGTGGCGCGGCAGCGACGAGAGTTGCCGTGGGTTCGGATAGAGAAGGAATACAGCTTCGAGACCGATGAAGGAAAAGCATCCCTCGCTGATCTCTTTAGAGGGCGCTCGCAATTGCTGGTTTACCACTTCATGTTTGGACCCGACTACAAGGCGGGGTGTCCGTCGTGTTCATCGATCGCGGACGGCTTCAACGGCATTACCGTCCACCTCGCGAATCATGGCGTCATGCTCTGGGCCGTCTCGCGGGGTCCGCTCGCGAAGTTGCAGGCGTATAAGCGGCAGAAGGGCTGGACCTTTTCCTGGGCGTCTTCGTTCGGCAGCGACTTTAATTTCGATTTCCACGTCTCGTTCACTGCCGAGCAACTGCGCGATGGGCCCGAATACAACTTCCGCCGCGACGACCCCGTGATGAACGTCGCGAGGGCCGAAGCGACGGCCTCTACTCCTGCTAATAATGCGGCCACAACCGGAACCGATGTGGGTACGTATGCGCGCGAGCGGGAGGGCATGAGCGCGTTCGCGCTCGAAGACGGCGTCGTTTACCACACGTATTCCACCTATGCGCGCGGAGTGGAGGCCATCTGGGGCAAGTACCCCTGGCTCGACCGCGCGCCCAAGGGACGCAGCAAGGTGGTTTAGGGTTGCCGCCACGACGGGTACGACAAGTGATTGCTGCGGACGAGTGGCGTGGCAATAGACAAATGAAAAGGAACGGATTTATGAAATCACAAAGCGAAAACGCGATCAAATTTCCGAAAATCGTGGATCACGCCGAATGGCAGAAGGCGCACGACGCCCTTCTGGTCAAGGAGAAGGCGGCAACGCGCGAGCGCAATGCGCTGGCCGCGGAGCGCCGGCGGCTGCCGATGGTGAAGATCGAAAAGCGATACGTCTTCGACGGACCGAAAGGCAAAATGAGCCTGCTCGATTTATTCGAAGGCCGCCGGCAACTGATTCTTTATCATTTTATGTTTGCTCCGTCGGTGCCAGGTTGGCCGGATGCGGGATGCGTCGGGTGCTCGATGGTGACCGACCAATTTGGCCACGATGGCGCATTTCCACGCCCGCGATACGTCCTTCTGTCTCGTGTCGCGTGCGCCGCTGAAGAATATCGAGAAGTTCAAGAAACGGATGGGCTGGCCGTATCCTTGGTACTCCGCCGGTGGGAGCGATTTCAATGTGGACATGGGCCTGCTCACCGACAATTATTATGGCATGAGCGTCTTCATCCACGATGACAAGGATATCTTTCGCACATATTTCACCGACGGGCGCGGCGTGGAAGGGCTGAACATCTGGACACTCCTCGACCTCACCCCCCTGGGCCGACAGGAGCAGTGGCAAGACTCACCGGCCGGAGGGCTGCGGACCAAGGCAAGCAACTGGTGGCGACGGCACGATGAATACGGGGAATGAGACCGAAAGGACGACTGGGATGAGCAACTGCCCTGTCTGCAATATCGACCCCGAACCAAACCCGGCGGGCGAATTCCCAAGCGAAGGAATGCAGCCCGGGGCGGGCTTTTGCGTTTTGATCGCGACGGTTTTCGCTGCAGCGGTGGCGCTGACGATTTACTATTGCCGCACCATGTCCGGCGGCATGGAAATGCCGGGCGGCTGGACGATGTCGATGATGTGGATGCCCATGGCGGGCCAGACCTGGCTGGGATCGACCGTCATGTTCATGCTGATGTGGCTGGCCATGATGGTGGCGATGATGCTTCCATCTTATCTGCCGACGATTCTCCGCTATCACCGCGCCCGGCGAGGCGAAAATGACCGAGGCGTATTGGCCTCAACGTCTCTGGTTATGGCCGGATACTTTTTTGTCTGGAGCGCCGCTGGCGCGGCGATTTATCTTGCGGGCATCGCATTAGCGATTGCAGCGATGCGATGGACGACGCTCAGTCGGTCCATGCCATTCATTATCGCCGCAACAATTTTTATAGCAGGCTGCATGCAATTCATGCCCTGGACAAATTTCGGCCTGCGAGAATGCCGCGGCACGGTCGCCTGCGGATATTCGACAACGCGGAGCGGTACAGGGTCGGCCTGGCGAACCGGCATTCGATCCGGAATCTCATGTGTTACCTGCTGCTCCGGCCCGATGCTGATTCTGCTCGCGCTGGGAATGATGAACCCGGCCGTCATCGTGTTGGTGACGGCAGTAATCGCGTTGGAGAAACTAATGCCAAAGCCCGAACTCATCGTTCGGCTCTCGGGCATCTTCGCCTTGATTGCGGGACTGATTATGATCGGCAAGCTTGTTTTGTTCGATTGAGCCACCTGTCAGATTTGAACTTAGATCAATGGATATCTGCCTATGAAATTGCCGAAAAACATCGACGTGTTATTCGTCGCCGGTTTTGGCCCGATCGTTCGCGACCCGGTTGCAAGCCGCAAGTTCTATTCAGAAGCATTGGAACTGCCGCTCAAAGAAGATGCCAACGGCTATCTGCATACGGGCGGGCTGGATGGCGTGAAGCATTTTGCCTTGTGGCCGTTGGCGCAGGCCGCCGAGTCCTGCTTTGGCACGGTTCAATGGCCTGACAATCTTCCCGTGCCGCAAGCGTGGATTGAATTTGACGTGGGGAATATCGAAAAAGCCACCGCGGAACTGAAGGCGCAGGGCTACAAACTGCTGATTGCGATGCGAACGGAACCCTGGGGCCAAGTTGTCACGCGGCTGTTGGGACCGGAAGGTCTGCTGGTCGGCATAACTCATACGCCGTCTATGCGGAACTGAACGTCGCCGATTCGACGATTCCGAGCGCGGCAGGAAAACAAGCAGGAGTCGATTTATGAACGCAACAAGCGAAAACGCGATCAAGTTTCCGAAAGTCGTGGATCCGGCCGAATGGCAGAAGGCGCGCGATGCGCTTCTGGTCAAGGAAAAGGCGGCAACGCGTGCGCGCAATGCGCTGGCCGCTGAGCGCCGGCGGCTGCCGATGGTCAGGATTGACAAGAAATACGTCTTCACCGCACCGAAGGGCAAAATGAGCCTGCTCGATTTATTCGAAGGCCGCCGCCAACTCATTCTCTATCACTTTATGTTCGCCCCGCCGGTGCCGGGTTGGCCCGATGCGGGATGCGTGGGATGCTCCATGGTGACCGATCAATTCGGCCATCCGGCGCATCTCCACGCCCGTGATATTTCTTTCTGCCTGGTTTCGCTCGCGCCTTTGAAGAACATTGAAAAATTCAAGAAACGCATGGGATGGACCTACCCGTGGTACTCTTCGGAGGGGACCGACTTCAACAAGGACTTTGGACTCACCACCGACAAGGGCGAGAACTATGGCCTGAGCGTGTTCATTCACGACGACAAAGATGTCTATCGCACCTACCATACCAACGGCCGCGGCGTCGAGGGGCTGAACATCTGGACGTTCCTCGATCTGACGCCACTGGGTCGGCTGGAGGAATGGGAAGACTCACCGGCCGGCGGGCCGCGGACCAAGCCGTACGTCTGGTGGCGCCGTCACGATGAATACGGGAAAGACTCCGGAGAACAGCACTGATGAGCAATTGTCCGCTCTGCAATCTTGATCCAACGGCAAACCCGGCGGGGCCAAACCCTGGCGACGGCAAACGACCGACCGGTCTTCTTGGTCGCGCGTGGCGAAGTATTCAATGGCTCTTCCCCGCCACGCTCCTGGTGTTGATGCCGAAATGCCCGCTATGTGTGGCGGGCTATGTCGCGCTATTCACCGGCGTGGGCATTACCGTCTCAACCGCCCGATGGATCCAAATTCTAATGCTGGCGTTTTGTTTGAACGTCACTGGCATATCTCGTTGTCAGATACTGGCGTGGGCGCTCCAAGGCACGCGGATTTCCAGCTTCTTCCTCATCATGATCGCCTCGGGAAATGAAACGGGGATGGCGCGGCGCCTGCAAATTTCTAGATCGCGATTCGGGTTTCGCTGATCTCCACGGGATTGCCGGCCGGATCGCTGATCAGCAGATTGTCCTGCCCCGGCGCCAAACCGTAATGATGCACGAATTCGATTTTCGCCTGGTGCAGCCGGCCCATCAGTTCACCGAGCGAATTCACCGCCAGGGCCAGCGGCCGGTAATCCTCCCGCGGCAGGGGACACTCCAGGACCGCGACACGCAGGCGCAAATTCTCCGCCCGGTAAACGATCTCTTTCTCGGCCGATTCCCGCTCGAAATTGAGCAGGCCGACGTAAAACTCGTCCAATTCCCGTTCCAATCCGGCAACGGCCCAGAGCTGGCAATCCTCCACCGCGATTAGCCGAACCGGGGGCGGTTCCTCGATCTTCGGTCGCCGATCCTCGCCGCTCTCCAATGCCGGCGAAGATGCTTCTAAGTTAATCTCTTCAGATGATGGCTCACCCATGCAAATCCCCTTGGCGAAAGCGAAGACTATACCCAAGGCGATGGCCATCAGTCACGAAAAATGCCGGCCGATCGGCAATCCGCCCGTCATTTGTCGTAAGTCATTTGAATACAACAACTTGAAGCGATGAAAATCTATTTAACTTCTTGCCAATTCTTCCCCCAGCCAACCTCCACCTTCAGGGGCACGGCCAGCTTCATGGCGCCGGTCATTTCCTCCTGGACCATTGTCGCCTCGGCCTCAACCCCCTCGGCGGGGGTCTCGAAGACCAGTTCATCATGCACCTGCAACAGCATCCGGCTGGGGCGATGCTCGTGCAAAATCCTGCGATGAATCCTGTTCATGGCAATCTTGATCATGTCCGCGGCCGAGCCTTGCACGACGCTGTTGATCGCCATGCGCTCCCCGGCATTTCGAATGGACAGAACGCTGCTGGCGATTTCCGGAATCGGCCGCCGCCGGCCGAGGATCGTCTCGACGTATCCCTGCCTCTGGGCCTGGATCACGCATTGGTCGAGGAATTTCCGGATCGCGGGAAATCGCTTGTGGTAATCGTCGATCAATTTTTGTGCCGAGGGAACGGTCATTGAGTCGATTCGCCGGGCCAGGCCATATGCGGTCACGCCGTAAACGATGCCGAAGTTGATGATCTTCGCCTGCGCCCGCTGATCGCGCGTGACTTTTTCCAGCGGGACTGCGAAGACCTCGGCGGCCACGGCGCTGTGGATGTCCTCATCGGCCTCAAACGCCCTGAGCAGGGCCGGCTCGCGCGTGAGGTCCGCCAGCACGCGCAGCTCGATCTGGCTGTAATCGGCGGTGAGCAGGACATTCTTCCGCCGATCTCCGGGCACGAACGCCAGGCGAATTCGCCGGCCTTCATCCGTGCGGATCGGTATGTTTTGCAGATTCGGATCGCTGCAGCTCAGCCGGCCCGTGCCTGCGCCGATTTGGTTGAAGCTGGCATGAATCCGGCCGGTGCGGGGATTCACGAAATCCGTCAGGTTGTCCAGATACGTGTTCTTCAGCTTCACCAAACTGCGATAGTCCAGAACGAGCCGGGGGCACTCGTGCTTATCCGCCAACTTTTCCAGAACTTCCACGTCCGTGCTGTTGCCGGTCTTGGTCTGCTTGATCGGCTTGAGCCCCAGACGGTTGAACAGCACGTCCTGAAGCTGCTTGGGGGAATCCGGATTGAATTCGACGCCGGCCGATGCGAATATTTTTTTCCGCAGCTCCTCGATGCGGACGCCCAGCACCCGGCTCTGCTCCTTGAGGATGGCCGGATCGATGGCGATGCCGTTGGCTTCCATTTCCACCAGCACGTCGATCAGCGGCGTTTCGATCTCATCGCACAGTTTTTTCAGCGACGGGGCCTGGGCCAGGCGAGGCTCGAATAGATCGGCCAGACGCAGGGCGACGTCGGCATCCTCCGCTGCGTAGGCGGCGACGCGCGGCAGATCGACGTTCCGCATCGAAATCTGCCTGGCCCCTTTTCCGATCAGATCGCTCGTGGGGACCTTGCGAACGTTCAAAAAATCCAGGGCCAGGCGATCGATGCCGTACTGCATCCGGCTGGAATCCAGGACGAACGCGGCGATCATCGTATCCAGCGACACGCCGCGGACTTCGACCCCCAATTGCCGCATGACCAGCAGATCGTATTTCAGATTGTGGCCGACTTTTTTGATCGCCGCGTTTTCAAGGATCGGCTTCAGCCGTGCGACGGTTTGCTCGCGATCGAGGAATTGCGAACCCTGCGGCCCGGAAACCGCGACGTACCAGCCGGTTCGCGTCTCCCAACTGAAGCTCATGCCGACCAGTGACGAGGACATCGCGCCCAGGGCGTCGGTTTCGGTGTCGAAGGCAAAGCGAAGCTGCGTTTTCAATTCGGCCAGGAACGCCTGAAATTCCCCGGGCGTTTGAACGAGCCGGTAATCGCAATCCGAGCAGGTTTCGACGGGCAATTGCGTTTGGGCCGGCGCTTCGGTTTCCCGCATCGAGCCGAACAAGCCCATCTCCGGCGCCGCCGCCTTCTTGACGCTCGGCGCCGGCGCGGCCGCGACCGCTTCGTTATTCTCGCCCAAACGCTTAAGCAGGACGCTGAATCCCAACTCCCGAAGGTGCGGCCGAAGCGCCTGCTCATTGAGCCCATGGAACACACATTGTTCCGGATCGAATTCGATCTCAACGTCGTTTTTCAGCGTCACGAGCTTCCGCGCCAGCGGCAGCCGCTCGGCGTATTTCTGGAAATTCTCCTTCAATTTCGGCGTGAGCTTGTCCACGTTTTGCAGGACGCCGTCAACGCTGCCGTAGGCGGCGATCAGCTTGGCCGCGGTCTTCTCGCCGACGCCGGGAATCCCCTGCACGTTGTCGATCGAATCGCCCATCAGCGTCTGCACGTCGATCGCCTGCTCCGGCGAATATCCGAATTTGGCTTGCATCGACCGCCGATCCAGAAAATCGTCCGCCTGCACGTCGTAGGTTCGCGTGGAATCGCCGATGAGTTGGCGAAGGTCTTTGTCCTTCGAGACCAGGATGGTTTCAAAGCCCCGGTCGCCGAGGCGGCGGACCATCGTGGCGATCAGATCGTCCGCCTCGTAGCCCGGCTTGGAAAAAATCGGAATGCCCAGATCGCGGACGATGTCGAGAATCCGCTTTTCCTGCGGGAAAAAGTCAGGCGGCGGCGACTCGCGATTGGCCTTGTACTCCGGAAAGATTTCCCTGCGGAAGACCGATCCATCCCCGGTGTCGATCACGATCGCCAGGTAATTCGGCTTGCGGTTCTCCGCCAGATTCAGCAGCCATTGGGTGAAGACGTACGTCGCCTTCGTGGGCTCGCCGCCGGGACTGGACAGATCGCGAAACGGCGCGAAATAGGCCCGATAAATCTGGGCATGGCCGTCGATGATGTAGAAGGTTTTTCGCTCCGGCACGATGTTTGGGTAATGGTAGGAGAATCCGGGGCGATCGTCCAAGCGGCGTTGCAATTCGCCGCCGAGGCCGTGAGCGGATTTGATTTTCTCCCCCTTGCGGCGAAGAGGTGACGGTGGGCGCTGAAGACCGGCCGGAGGACCGGCCGGCTCACTTTCGAAATTGAGCCGGCCGGTCCTCCGGCCGATTCTTATTGCCCGGTTCTGTGGCCGGACCCGTTCGCGCTCTTTCCGGGGCGACACGCCCCGGCTCTGCTCGCTATCATCCATCGCCAAAGCATGCGCGTTCAGCACCTCCATAAGGTTTTCGAACCCAACGTCGTTGCCATCGAGGATCTCTCCCTCGACATTCATCCGGGCGAATTCGTCGCCATCCTTGGGCCGTCGGGCTGCGGAAAATCAACCCTTTTGAGAATCATCGCGCACCTGGACCAGCCGACATCCGGCTCCGTGGAGATGGCCGAGGGAAAAATCGCCTACGTGTTCCAGGACGCCCATCTGCTTCCGTGGCGAAACGTGTTGCGGAACGTGGCGCTGCCGCTGGAGCTGATGGGCGTGCCGCGAGGCGAGCGGTTGGCGGCGGCGACCGAGGCGCTGCGGCAAGTCGGATTGGCCGACGCGATCAAGCGATATCCGGAGCAGCTTTCCGGCGGCATGAAGATGCGCGTTTCGCTGGCGCGGGCGCTGGTTACGCAGCCGAAGCTCCTGCTGCTCGATGAGCCGTTCGCGGCGCTGGACGAGATCAACCGGCAAAAGCTCGACGAGCAGTTGCGGGAACTTTGGCTGTTGCACCGGATGACCGTCGTGTTCGTGACCCATTCAACCGCGGAGGCAACCTTCCTGGCGGATCGCGCGGTGGTGCTCTCGAGCCGGCCGGCACGCGTCGTGGAGGATTTGGCGATCGACTTGCCGCCGCAACGAGAATCGCCGCTGCGCTCGGAGCCGGGATTTGCGGCGATGACGAAATTGATTTACGGCGCGCTGGAGCGAGGCGGGGCATGAAGTCAGCTCGCAGGATTCTTGGCTCGCTGTTGCCGCCGATTCTCGTGCTGATCGGCGCGGTCATTGCCATGGACATTGCGGCGCGGATGCTGAACGAGCCGTACATGCTTCCCCGGCCGCAAGCCGTGCTGAAGGTGATGGTAGATCGCCGGGCGGACCTGGCGGCATCGCTGTGGACGACCGCGGAGGCGGCGCTGATCGGATTTTTCGCCAGCGCGGTGACGGGAGCCGCGCTGGCGATGGCGCTGTCGGCCTCGCCGCTGGCGCGGCGGGCGTTTTATCCCTACACCGTGTTTTTCCAGACCGTGCCGATCGTCGCCATCGCGCCCCTGCTGGTCATCTGGTGCGGTCCCGGCATACCCGCGGTGGCGCTGTCGGCGTTCATCGTCTCGGTTTTTCCGGTGATCGCCAACACGCTCAGCGGACTGCTCTCGACCGATCCGGCGCTGGAGGATTTGTTCCGGCTGTACGCCGCGAGCCGCTGGTCGCGGCTTTGGAAGCTGAAGCTGCCGTCGGCGCTGCCGAACATTTTCACGGGCCTGCGCATCGCGGGCGGGCTGGCGGTGATCGGAACCGTGGTGGGCGAATTCCTCGTCGGATTATTCGGCCCGGGCGAGGGGTTGGGCGTCCGCATCGTATCGGCGAAGAAGACCGGCCATACCGACGAGGTTTTCGCCGCCGTCCTGATCGCATCCCTGCTGGGGCTGGCGATGTTTGCCGCGATCAATCTGGCCGCTAAACTTCTGCTGCGCCACTGGCATGCGTCGGAGCAGAATTAACCATGTTCGGTCGAATCGCGATTGCTCTTTTGTGCTGCGTTACGATCATCGGCGGATGCGCGAAAAGCGATAGCGACCATTCATCCATTCAATTGACGCTGGACTGGAAGCCGGAGCCGGAATTCGGCGGGTTCTACGCGGCCCAGCGGGACGGGGCATTTTCCAAACATGCCCTGGACGTGAAGCTCCAGCCGGCCGGTGAGGGCGCCGATACCTGGCAGCTCGTCGCGACCGGCAGGACCGAGTTCGCCACCTCCTCCGCGGACCAGGTCCTGATCGCCCGCCAGCAGAACGCGGATGTGATCGCGATCTTCGCGGTGTATCAAACCTTCCCGCAGGGAATCATGGTCCACCAGCCGCGCGGATTCACGACGATCAAGGACGTGTTCACGCACGATGGCGTCCTGCTGGCCGAGGACAATTCCTGGCTGCACTTTCTGCAAAAGAAGTTCGCTCCGGTTCGTGTGAAGATGACGGACTATAACGGCGGGATCGCCGAGTTCCTGGCCAAAAAAGATTATTCGCAGCAATGCTTCGTGACCTCCGAGCCGATTTTGGCGAAGCATCAAGGGGGTGACCCGCAGACGTTCCTGATCGCCGATGAGGGGTTCAATCCGTACACCACCGTCGTCATCTGCAAGGGCGAGCTTTGGAAGACGCATCCCGAGGAGGTGAAGTCGATGGCGGCCGCGTGCCGGGAAGGGTGGCGGGATTATCTGGATCATCCCGGTCCGGTGAACGCGATCATGCACAATTTGAATCCGGACATGGACGAGCAAACCTTTGGCGAAGCGGCCGTCGCCCAAAAGCCGCTGATCGAAACCGATCAGACCCGCGCCGCTGGCCTGGGAACCATGACGGCCGATCGTTGGAAAGCACTGGCCGGGCAACTGGTGGATCTCCGCGTGATCGACGGTTCGGTCGATCCGCAAAAGTGCTTCGTCAATCCGTAGCCGCTCCGCTGTTTCAAGGTTTGATTTAACCGCGGAGACCGCAGAGATCGCGGAGACAGATGGGGAGAAGAAACTCAAAAGCAGTTTTTTATTGGTTTCTTCTCAGCGATCTCTGCGCACTCCGCGGTTAAAGAACGGATTCAATGGGCGGAAAACCCAAGATCAATACGCGTGCTTCACGCCCAGGGCGCGCACGATCTGGACCGTCGCGCGGCTCTTGTTCAGCGTGTAGAAATGCAGGCCGTCCACGCCGTGCGCGATCAGATCGCGGCATTGCTCCACCGAATGCTCGATGCCGGCGGCGTAAACCGATTCGGCGTCCGCTTCCACCGATTCCAGCTTCACCAGCAGCGAATGCGGAATCTTCGCCCCGCACATGCTCACGAATCGCTTGATCTGCGAGACGTTCAGGATCGGCATGATGCCGGCGATGATCGGCGTCTGAATCCGCATCTTCCGAGCCTGATCGCGAAAGCGATATAAATCGGCGTTATCGAAAAATAGTTGCGTGACGACGAAACACCCGCCGTTGTCGATCTTCAATTTCAACATCTCCAGGTCGCGCGTGCGATTGAGGCATTCGGGGTGCCCCTCGGGATAGCCGGCGACGCCGATGCAGAAATCGTGGCGGGAGCGGACCAGCTTCACGAGGTCGCTGGCGTGGCCGAATCCGCCGGGGGTGGAAACGAACTGCCCCTGTGGTCCGGCCGGCGAATCGCCGCGAAGCGCCAGGACGTTTCGGACACCGGCGGACCAGAGTTCGTCGAGGATGCCGGAGATTTCCTCGGCCGTGTGCCCAACGCAGGTGAGATGCGCCATCGCCAGGATCGCCGATTCGCGCTGGATGCGCTCGACGAGGGCCACGGTCTTCTGGCGAGTGCTCCCGCCGGCGCCATAGGTGACCGAAACATAGCTCGGTTTCAGCGGGTGGAGATCGTTGATCGTCGTGAATAGCTGTGCAAAACCAGCCTCGGTTTTGGGGGGGAAAAACTCAAACGAGATCGTGGGCAATCCCCGGCCGAGGAGCGAGTCGATCCGCATCGAGGCGTGCTGCTGACGAGCAGGCGCTTGTGACATGTCCGGATTCTAGCCGGCGATTGTATTAAAGAAAACCGGGCGACGCCGATTAAGGCGTCGCCCGATCTTGATCCTTGGTTGCGACGATCCTGGCTTAGAACTTCCAGTAGGCGTCGAGGGCGGCTGTAAGCTGGGTGAACTTAGTGCCGTCATAGACACCGCGGTCGGCTGAATCCAAGCGGATTTCCGGGCGGATCGTAAGCGAATTGGCCAGAATCATGTCCGGCAGCGGCGTAACCGCCACGCCGAGGGTTCCTTCGATGTAGTTGGTATCGGCGACGCCCACGCCGGTCGTGAATCCGCGGCCGTCATGATAGAACTCGGCTCGGAGGTTGACCGCGGCATACTTGTCCAGGGTGTAGGACGCATATCCGGCAGCGCCGTACCATTGGGAAATCGAGCTGGCGTCGCCGTAGAGCAGATCGGCGGTGACCTTCAACTGGTCGGACACCTGATAGCTGATGATGGCTTCGGGAACCGACCAATAGTCACTGTTGTTTCCGGTGCTCTGCGGACCTTCAGAAAGGTTGACGGTCACGCCAAACTTGCTGTTTGGGGTCCAGGCGACCTGGCCAAGGAAATCGATGGCCCCGTTGTTATCGTAGGTTAACTGATTCCAGCCGCGGGTGATGCCGGCGACCGCGGCAAATTGGTCATTGAATTTATACGCGCCGGTGATGCCGGTCTGGGTGAAGGGAACGCCATAGCTGAAGCTATAGCTGTGCGTGTAGAGGGCGTTTCCGCTTGGATTGATCACTTCGTTCGCTGAGAAGGGTGACGAACTTGCCCGCAGTGATCGTGATGCCATTGCCCAGCGGGATGGCGAAGGTGACATAAGCCTGTTCGAGATCGAGATCGTCGTCAGGGCTGATTCCGCCACGCTTGTTGACTTGATCGAGAATTCCGTCGGAATGGGTATACACGGCATCGCGGCCGAAAATCCCTTCCACGTCGAATCCAATGTCGAACTTGCTGGTATCGACCGATTTCGAGATCGCCAGATCAACCTGATTCAAGGTGATTTGGTTCTTATAGTCGCCGGGGAAGATGACGAAATCGGGCGGGGCGCTTCTTGGCGGCGCGATGTTCCTGGGCTTGGTCAGATCGTAGAAGTATCCGAGATCCACGTAGCCCGTGATGCTGAAGCCGTGGTCCTCCATGAATTTGCCCACGCCGATTTTGTCAAAGCCCCACATGATGAGGCCCTCATTTGCCGGAGCCGCGGGCGCCGGCGCGGCGCCGCTTCCGGAGCGGCCGAGCCCCGGAGTCGCCGCTGGGGCCGCCGGTGCGGCAGGAATTTGATCGTCCCCATACACCGGGTTGTTAATCTGCGTCCCGGTTCCCACGTTGGACGCAGCCTTCATTGAGTCGTCCGCAAACGCAGCGGACGCCAAAGCCAATGCGGCAACAGCCGCGCCGATATAACCTTTCCTCAGCATAAGCCGGGTCTCCTTTCGCATTCTTCTCCCCAAACCCAGGTCCGTTCAAATGCCGCTATCGGACAAACATACTTCGACGGATGAGTAATCGGCAACCGACATCTTTATCGGACGCCGCCGAAGCCTAAGGGGGTAATATACCCAACAGTGGCTCTCGATCCCTAGTGACGTAACCGTCTTTTCATTCGTGTGATTGCTCACTGACGCCCCGCGCATAGGATAGAATCAGGAGCAACTGCCCAAGGACCCTCATGATCGCAACCTGGCAACAACCTCTGCGAGACGACTATAAGATATCATCGGACAATGAGTTACGATCCAGAATCCGCGCGGCGAAGGATCGGCTCGGTCGTCGGCTGCTCATTCTTGGGCATCACTATCAACAGGATGCGGTGATCGAATTCGCGGATTTCACCGGGGATAGCTTCGAGCTGTCCCAGAACGCCGCCGCTCAGGAAGCGGCCGAGTTTGTCGTCTTCTGCGGCGTTCATTTCATGGCTGAGTCCGCCGACATTCTCACCGCCCCCAACGTCAAGGTCATCCTCCCCGACCTGGGGGCCGGCTGCTCCATGGCGGACATGGCCAATCTCGATCAGACGCTGGATTGCTGGAGCGACCTTGTCGAGCTTTGCCCGGACCAGACGATCGTGCCGGTCACTTACATGAACAGCTCGGCGGCGATCAAGTCATTCGTCGGCGAGCACGGCGGCGCGGTCTGCACCAGCAGCAATTGCCGCAATGTCTTGCAGTGGGCCCTGGCCGGAGGCGCTACGGGTGAGAAAGACAAGAAGGTGAAAGTCCTGTTTTTCCCCGACCAACACCTCGGCCGAAACACCGCCTATGCCATGGGCCATCCGCTTCAGTCCATGGTTGTATGGAACCCGCGGGAGGAATTGGGCGGGAACGAGGAGCGAATCCTTCGGCAAGCCGATTTCGTTCTCTGGAAAGGCCATTGCTCGGTCCACCAGCTTTTTCGGCCCGAACACGTGGACCAGGTGCGGGCGAAATATCCGCGCATGAAGGTGATCGTTCACCCCGAGTGCAGTTGGGAGGTTGTCGAGAAATCCGACCTCTCCGGCAGCACGGCGTACATCGTGCAACAAATCAACTCGGCCCCGCCCGGCAGCCAGTGGGCCGTCGGCACCGAGGTGCATCTGGTCAATCGCCTCGCCGCACGGCATCCCGAGCAGAAGATCGTCGTGCTGAGCGATTGCCAATGTCTCTGCACGACGATGTACCGAATCGATCTGCCGCACCTGTGCTGGGCCCTGGAGAGCCTCGCCGAGGGAAAGGTTGTGAATCAGATCAAGGTGGATTCCGAGACCCGGAAATGGGCGCTGGTTGCGCTGGATCGGATGCTGGCGATAAAGGGGACGGGCAACCCGATCGGCAAGAACCAGCCGGCGGCGACGACGATCGATTGAGCGCGATTGATGAAACCGTTGCTTCAGTCGGTAGCTGCCTTATCATCCCATCACCCGACAGACGCCAATTTTGGCCGCTTGATTCGGCGCCCACGAGTTCGGACTCTCGACAGGCTGGCGGACGACCCTCCGCGGGTTTGGCGCCTGTTCCCCGTTCCGATCCGCATAACCGGCATATTCGACACATCCGCGCGGCGGCGGAACTGGCAAAAGTTGCCGAAATACACGGGCGATTTGGCTTTGCGGGCGATGTATCGGATATGAGGTATGGCAGAGTTGTGTAAGGAGCAATACCTGTGGAATTGTCGTTAGCGGTCTACGAAGAGATCACGGGAACCAATCCGCTTCCGCCGGTGGAAGCGGACAGTTCCGATCGCCGGAAGCATCGGCGACATGCCGTTTGGATTCCGCGCCACCATCCAGCCGATGCGCAAGGGCGCGGAAGGCTCGGTGAGCGTGGTGATGGTGCGGGACATTTCCCTGGCGGGGATCAGCGTATTGCATGAAGAGGCGTTGAAGCAGGGTTCGGCGTTCATCATTGAATTCAAGGGCTGTCGCGACTTGCCCGTGAGAATTCGCTGCACCGCGGTGCGCTGCGAGCAGGGCGGCACGGGCGGGACGCAGTACGTGATCGGCGCGACGTTTGACGAATTGCTGACCAAGGAATTTCCGCCGCTAGCCAAGGAGCAGCCGCTTCCGCCGCTTTGCGAACAGGCGCGCAGCCCCGGCAAGCTGATCAAAGCGGAGACGGAATTGGAAAAGAAGGCCGCGCCGGCAAGCGCGGCAGATGCGATCGCTAAGGCCCTCCACGCGGCGCCGGCGGCGGCAACAACAGCCGCGCCGGCCGCCGCTCCAAAGGGGCAGCCGGGCAAACCACCGAGCGTTCAGACCCGCATTCCCGGCAGGTGGGCCAAATCGGACGCCGAAGCGGAACGGAAGGCCGCCCCGTCAACGGCCGCGCCTTCCACGCCCGTCCCCGCAGTTGCTTCAACGGCAACCCCGCCGCCGGACGCGGAATCCGAGGCGCTGGCGATGCTGCTGGAGGAGCCCGTAAGTCCACAAAAAGGGTCCGAGAATCCGCCGAGCGATCAACCGCGCATCCTTGATGGGCCGGTCGATTCGGACGCTGAAACAGAAAGGGCCCTGCGCCGATGGCCCAGGCGTCGGAGCCCCAGCCCACTGCGAAGGCGCCGCCAAAAGACGAAGCGGTCCGTTCGCCAAACGATCAGGCGAGAATTCTCGAAAGGTTGACCAATTCGAGTTCTCAAGGAGAGACGGCTCATGTTCCGCTCGTGGCATCCGTGGAGGACTCCGCCGCCTCGCCGGCCCAGCGAGCGCCGGTTTTCAGCGCGCGTTCGCCGGCCAGGCCGGTGAAAGAGATGAGCATCGTTCGCGATACGGAGGCCGGCTCCGAACAAGCCATCGGCAAGAATCGCCAAATCTTCGCCGGGGTTAAGTCACTGCTTCTGCATCAAAAAGAAGCGATCAAGAGACAAGCTCGCGAGATGGAAACGCTGCGAGGAGAGTTGGCGCAGCTGAAGCGGACGGTCGGGCAACTTCAGGCGAAGGCCGACGCGGACGACAAGGCGATCGCCGAGTTGGCGGCGTTTGTGGCGAAGGAAGCGGGTGAGATCGGACCGGACGCGAAGGGGAGCGAGGCGGCCTGACGCGCCTTCGGTAAAGACCCAATCGGATTTCTGGTTTGGGCGTTTGCGGTTATGATTCCCTTCCATGCGGTATCGCGCTGCGGGGGAGACGGGGTAACCGAATTCTCCCCTTCCCCCTCTCCCGGTACGCCGGGAGAGGGCAGGGGTGAGGGTCTTTCGCGCAACAGCCCTCACCCTATCCCTCTCCCGGAGTACCGGGAGAGGGGACAAAAGGTGCGCCTGTTAGAATGCGGTTGCCCTGCGGGGGAGAACAGCCGACGCCGCGCTTGAACCGGCCACGCTTTTGCACGGACGCTCAATATGGTCATCGATTCACATCAACATTTCTGGAAATACGGCGCGGCGGAGTACGGCTGGATCGACGAATCCATGTCGGTCATCCGGCGCGATTTTCGGCCGGAGGATTTGCGGCCCTTGCTCCAGCCCGCCGGGGTGGACGGGGTTATTTCCGTGGAGGCGCGGCAGAGCCTGGAGGAAACGCACCGGCTGCTGGGGTTGGCGAGCGAGAACGAATTCATCCGCGGGGTGGTCGGGTGGGGCCCGCTGATTTCCGAGCGGGCCAAAAACGACCTGGAAGCCGTCGGGGCCGATCCGAAACTGCGCGGAATTCGCCATGCCCTGGCATCGGAGGCCGACGATCAATACATGCTACGCGAGGATTTCAATCGCGGGCTTTCGCTGCTGAAGGAATTCGGCTTGGCGTACGACCTGCATGTCCTCGCCCGTCAATTGCCCCTGGCGCTGCGGCTGGTGGATCGCCATCCCGAGCAGATTTTCGTCCTCGATCACCTCGCCAGGCCGAGCATCAAGGCCGGCGAAATCGAGCCGTGGGCGAAATACGTCAGGGAGATTTCCCGGCGGACGAACGTCTTTTGCAAGGTGTCGGGCATGGTGACGGAGGCGGATTGGCAGGCCTGGACGGAATCGGGGCTGCGGCAATATTTCGACGTCGTCCTGGAAGCGTTTGGACCCGGGCGATTGATCGCCGCGTCGGATTGGCCGGTTTGTCTGCTGGCCTGCGGATACAAGCGATGGTGGGAAATCCTGCGCCAATGGGCCGCCGGGCTATCCAGCGCCGAGCAGGAGCAGTTCCTTGGATTGAATGCCGTCAAGGCGTATGGGTTGAAGTGAAGGCTTGGCCGAAACAGAGCCGGGGCGTGTCGCCCCGGATTCCACCGGGCCGGCACGGCCCGGCTCTGTTACAAGTCACTCCAGCACCACCTGCACGTTGACCCGCTCGCCACCGAGATGCAGGGGAATCGTATTGCCCTCGATCGGTTGCCCGTCAACGGTCATTCGATGCACGCCCTTGCACAGGCCGCGCGGATTGCCCACCTCGATGTTGTAAGTCTTTCCGCGGAATTTTCGCCGGACCGCGAATCCCTTCCAAGTGGGGGGAATGCAGGGGTTCACCACCAATCCGGCCGGGCTTGGCGTGATCCCCAGAATGTACTGCGAGATCGCCACGAAGCTCCACGCCGCCGTGCCCGTCAGCCAGGAATTCTTCGCCTCGCCCGGCGTCGGAGCGTCCGGACCGGCCGTCATCTGGCTGTAAACGTACGGCTCGCAGCGATAGGTTTCGATCTGCTCTTCTTTTTTTGACGGGCAGATGGACAGGAAATATTCCATGGCCTGCGCTCCGTCGCCCATCATCGCCTCGGCACACTGAATCCACGTGTTGTTGTGCGTGAAAATCCCGGCGTTCTCCTTGTATCCCGGCGGGTAGCTGCTCACTTCGCCAAGCTCCACGTGATACGTGGAATACGCCGGCTGCTGCAGGATGATGCCGTTGGGCGTGGCCAAATGTTTTTTGACTGAATCCAGCGCGGTGCGGGCCTTGCCGTCCCTGGACCCGACGCCGCCCAGAACGCACCAGCCCTGGCTCTCGATGTAGATGCGTCCCTCTTCGCATTCCCTGGACCCGACTTTCTGCCCGTGGGCATCGTAAGCGCGGAGGAACCATTGCCCGTCCCAGGCGTGCGCTTCGATCGCCTTTTGCATCTCCGCCTTGCGGGCGAGGATGTCGGCGGCCTTGGCCTCCTGGCCGAGCAGGCGATAGATCGCCGCCATCCGATCGCAGGCGGCGCAGAACAGGCCGGCGATCATGACCGACTCCGCCACGCTGCCGCCGATGTCGCCGGCGCACTGGAACGATTCGCCCGGCGTCGTGGAAAAGCAGTTCAGATTCAGGCAGTCGTTCCAATCCGCGTGTCCGATCAGCGGCAAACCGTGCGGGCCGCGGTTGCGCAGCGTGTAATTCATCGACAGCTCCAGGTGGTCCAGGAGCGTCGATGCGGCATCGGGCTTGTCGGCGTAAGAGCAGCGCTCGGCGAGGATGGCGTTGTCGCCGGTCTCCGCGACGTAGGCGTAAACCGAAAGCGGCAGCCAAAGCGGATCGTCGTTGAACCCGCCGCCCACGTCCGCGTTCCCCTTCTTCGTCAGCGGTTGATATTGGTGAAAGCACGTCCCGTCGGAAAGCTGCGTGCCGGCCAGATCGAGGATGCGCTGCCTTGAGCGCGTCGGCTGAAGATGCACCACCCCGAGCAAATCCTGATTGGAATCGCGATATCCCATTCCGCGCCCGATGCCCGATTCGTACCCCGAAGCCGACCGCGACAGATTCAGCGTGGTCATGCACTGGTACTGATTCCAGACGTTGACCATCCGCGAAACGTGCGCCTCGGGAACCTCGGCCGTGTAGTTCGAGAGCAAATCGGCCCAGTAATCCTTGAGTTCCGCAAAGGCCCCATCGATGGCCGATGAATTCGCCAATTCCGCGCGCACCTTTTGACTGGGCGATTTATTGGCGACCAACTGCCCCTTGCGCACGGTCCCGGGGCTGAATTTCTGGTCCTGCGGGTTCTCCGCGTAACCGATCAGAAAATGCAGCCGCCTTTCCTCGCCCGGTGACAGTTCCAGATCGATCTGATGCACGCCGATCGGTTGCCAGCCGTAGGCGATGCTGCCCGTGCATCTGCCGGCGACGACGGCGCGGGGGGCCTCCAGCCCGTCATGCACGCCGACGAATGCGTTCCGCGACGTATCAAACCCCACGGTTGGGACCGACGAGGAAAAATACCCGAAATGATTTCGCCGCTCGCGATATTCCGTCACGTGGTAGATGACCTGCGGCTCGACTTCGACCTGCCCGATGGAATAGTTGCGCTGAAAGTTGCTCGCATCGTCCAAGGCATCCCACAGGCACCATTCGATGAAGCCCCAAAGTTGCACGCGCTTCGACTGCGCCGAAGCGTTGCGCACGCGCACGTCCCAAACCTCGCAGGTCCGGCCCAGCGGCACGAAATGGCGGGTGGTGACGGCGATCCCGTTCCGCTCGCCGATGATCTGCGTGTAGCCCAGGCCGTGGCGGCATTCGTAACGGTCCAGCGCCCGGCGGATGGGCTTCCACGTCGGGCTCCAGATATCGTTGCCGTCGCGCATCGTAAAGGTATCGTCCGTTGGCGTCCAGCGGGACGTTGTTGTAGCGGTATCGCGTCAAACGCCGCAGCCTCGCGTCGCGGTAAAAGCAGTATCCGCCGCCGGTATTGGAAATGATTCCAAAAAAATCTTCGCAGCCGAGATAGTTGATCCAGGGCAGCGGCGTGTCCGGGCGCGTAATCACGTATTCGCGGTTCTCGTCGTCGAAGTGTCCGTAAGGATTCATGGCATTCCCGAAAAAGGATGGGCAATTGTAATCGGCTCGGACCCGGCGAAAATCGCGGCGGATTATTTCGCGTCGGCGAGGCTGCGGAGTCTGGCCGAGACGTTGAACATCGCCCGGCCCTGATGGTAGCACTCGGTCCATGCGTCGCTTTTGGCATGAGGCACGGGACTCCCATCGTTATAAACCCGCGGATACCAACCGCCGTGCACCTTGTCGATCCCGTATTGGTTGATCCAGTTCCACTGCTGGATAAATGCGTTCCAATATTGCGGCGTCTCCCGCCCATATCGCTCGTGCATCAGGAGCAGCGCATTGAGCCACTCGGCCTCCACCCACCATTCCCTCTGATCCGCGTAATCTCCGCCGGTAACTCCGCCCTCGTTGTAAAGACCGCCGCGGTCGTGATCCAGGCCGTACTGCAACGCATGGTCCACCAGCCGCCGAGCCTTGTGCCAGGTTTCCGGATCGTCCGGGATGCCCAGCGCGGCCGCGGCTTCGGTCAGCAAATAGGCCGTCTCCACGTCATGACCGTACGAATCCTCGCCCGGCCGCGGCTTCCAGTCGGCATCGAAGAACATGACCAGGTATCCGGGCTCGGCGTAAATCTTGTCGCGGGCAATGTCGAGCATTTCTTCTCAGCCGCGCTCGCACCGTTGGATCGGGCCAGACTTCATACAGCGCCGTCAGCGCTTCCATCACGTGAATGCTGGTATTCATGGATTTGCCTTTGGCGCCGGCTCCGATGGGATCGGCATCGCCGATTGCGCTTGCGGCCGCGGGATCGTCGAGGACCACTTCCAAATATCCGCCGTTCTTCGCGTCGTGCCCGTGCTGGTCGTACCAGCGAAACGCCTTTTTCGCCAAATCAAGCGCCGCCGCATCGTGCGTGGCTTTGTAACTGACGGCCGCCCCGAAGATCCCGAACGCGTTGCCGTAACCCTGTTTTCTAGCGCCGATCGCCCCGGCGGGATTTCCGTCATCGTCAACCGCCCAGAAGAATCCGCCGTTCTGGTGGTCCCACATCTTCTCGGCCAGGAACGCCACGCCGTGCCGCGTCTGCGAGAGGTACGTGCCGGACTTTGCCGGGAAGCGCATCGCCGCCGCGGCTGCGGTCCAGGTCAACCGGGATTCGTACACGATCCCCTTGGATTCGCCGGCCACGGGTGACCAGTCCTCGCCGTAATCCTGAAAAAATCCGCCGTGCTCGTCGAACGCGGCCGGGAACCATTTGTCCAGAATTTCTCGCTGGAGGTTCGTTTCAACGTCGGCGGCCAAACGGCGATAGGCCTCGGGCGTGGGTTGCGTCGATGGGGGGAATCGCTCAGCCATAAGGCCCTCGGTAGCGAACAAAAGCACGCCAAAAGTGAGTAGACTCACGAGTCTCATTGGAACGCGCTCGCACCGAAAAAGAAGACGGCCGCGCCGTCGTCGCCGCCGCCGCGGATCATAGGAGCAACGGCCATCCGCCACAAGTTCGCCAGATTACGCCGACCGACGTAGAATCACGGCAATCGCTTTTGGCTCTTTCCCCCTCGCCCGGTACTCCGGGAGAGGGTTGGGGTGAGGGTCTTTCGTCGTGCCGAACGGCTTTGGCAAGCAATAAGAGCCCTCACCCTATCCCTCTCCCGGAGTACGACTCGACTGAGCTCGTCGAAGTCCGGGCGAGGGGACCAGAGGCAAATATGCCAAAGGCGATTTCCCTGGACGTAGAATGCGGCCAATGACCGGCCGCGCCGACGCAGCAGCAGAACGTGAATCGTAGCGGATAACCAACAGATTCTGGAGATTCCCAAATGCCAACGCGAGCCATTCTCGGCCTGTTCATCACCGCGGCCATCTGCCGATCGGCCATCGCCGATGAGAAGTACACCCTGCATGAAAACCTGCACGTCGGCCAGATTGTGCCATTCGTCATTGCGTATGACTGCAAGGTCAAGTCCACCGCGACGGCCGGCGGCAACCAAACCGTTACGGATACGGATTCCGGGCAGAACTGGAAAGTGACCCTGACCATCCAGGCCGTGAAAGACGGTTCGGACACGCGGGCGCTGGCGTACGTCCATCCGGAAAGTTTTGACACGACCATTGATGCCGGCCAGGAAGCAAAAACATCCTGCCCATTCGCCGGCAAGACGATCACCCTGACACGGCATCCGGATGAATCCTTCACCAACGATTTTCAGGGCGCCGCCGACAGCGACAACGTCAGCATGCTCAACAACTTTCTCACCCCCGACGCGGATTTCTACCCCGACAAGCCGGTCGCGGTGGGAGACATCTGGGACAACAGCGCCAAGCTCGCGAGGCATTTGCCGCTCGGCCCGAAGGATAAACTGCTGTCCCAATGCCGCCTGGATTGGGTCAAGACCCTCGACGGAAAGCGGATGGCCCAGGTTTCCAATTCCGTGGCCCTGGTTCTTCGCGAGGACGGCAGCGTGGAGGAGGACATGATTTACTCAACGACGAACCTGGTCGATCTGGCCGCCGGGATGATCGTCAAATGCGACGAGAAGGGATCGAGCAAATACAAGACGCCCGCGACCCAGGCGCTGCAAGTGACCGGCGGCACCGAATTCACCTTCCACAGCGAATACCTCCCGAACGGCGCCACGGGCCAGAAGTGAACCGCGGTTGCCCTAACGGAACCCACCACGGCACGATATTCTGTCACACCTCAGGCATCGGCAGCGTCCTGGTTATGAATATTCCAACGAAGGGATCGCCATGACCGCCACAGTCCTTGAAAATGAATCATTCACCGATGCACAGCTCGTTGCCGCCAGCCGCGCCGGTGATCGGGAAGCTTTTCGGCGCTCGTGCGCCGCTATCAGGGCATGGTCAGCGGCATGATCTACGCCTATTGCGGCGATCTGCATCGCAGTGAAGACCTTGCCCAGGAGACGTTCATTTCCGCCTGGAAAAGTCTTCCAGCCCTGCGCGAGCCGGAAAAAGTCGCGTCTTGGCTCTATCAGACGGCGCGCCGGCACGCGCTGGATCACCTGCGCAGCCTGGCCCGCGAACGAGACCGCCTCTCCCATCTCCACGAAACACAAGTCCCGCGCACGATCCCCTCGCCCGCGCAAGAAGCCCTGACTTCGGAAGAGCGCGACTTCCTCTGGCGAATTCTCTCTGAACTGCCTCAGCCGTACCGCGAAACCATGGTGCTCTTTTACCGCCAGGGTCAGTCCAGCGCCAGCGTGGCCGAGGCGATGGAGACGACCGAGACCGCCGTGCGGCAACGACTGACGCGGGGACGCCAGATGCTGCGCGAGCAGATCGCCGGCACGCTGGAGCGCAATCTCGAACGCTCTGCGCCGACCCCGGCTTTCGCGCTGGCGGTGGTGATGGCATTGCCGGCGATCGTGCCGCAAACGGCCAGGGCGATGGCTTTGGGCGCCGTGGCCAAGGGCTCTGCCGCCACCGGCGGCAGCGCGCTGGGGACGCTCTCAACCTTGCTTGGACCGTTTGTCGCCGTGGCTGCCGGGCTTCAAAGTTTCCGCGCCGGCCTCCGCGGCGCGAAAACGCTTCCCGAAAGGCGTTTGATCGTCCGATTCGGACTGATCCTGGCGTTAATGATCGCCGTCGGAATCGCAGGTTTCGAGCTGATTCCGAATATCTGTCGCCGCTTTCACCTGAGCGATTCGTCGTTGGACCTGGTATTGTCCGGGGCATTTCTGCTGTACACGTTGGTAATTTCCGCTCTCACGGTTTGGGCGCGTCGGCGATTGAGCGTTCTCCGCGGCGACGCTCTCGAATCCGCTTCGCCGCCTTCGTGCTCGCAAGTGAAGATGCCATTTTGGATGATCGTGGGCATGACGGTCGGATCGTTGGGCTGGATGATTGGCTTGGCGTGGCCGGCCGGAGACACCCTTTCCGTCGCGATCACCGTCCTGGCGATAGTGGCCCTTACGGTCTTGGCAACGCATTTTTACCGCGGTCGTTCAGCCATCTCCGCCACCCGCCTCACTCTGATTTACATCCTGGCCCTCTTTGCCTTCACGACGGCGATGTTGAACTGGCGTTTCCACGGCTGGCTTGCGGTGCAGCGCGGTCTGAGCCTTGCCGAGGTCCACCGCCGCCTGCCGATGTGGAGCCTGAACGTCCTGATCATCACGCTGTTCGTCTGCGCGGAGTTGCTGGTCCTGGCGACGATGCCATTGAAAAAAGGAACGCCGGCCAAACCATAGCGCGGCCTGCCGACTTCAGTCGGCAGGTTTCCAGGGGTACTCTATCGCTCCATGCACCCCGGCATTCACCTCGTTCACAAATCCGAAGGGCCCACGAGCTTTTCGCTCGTGCAGGCGTGCATCAAATCCACCCAGCTTCAGGACGCAAAAAGGAACCCAAAGATTTGTCACGGCGGAACGCTCGACCCTTTCGCCAGCGGTTTGCTGCTCATTCTCGTGGAGCCCGCTACTCGGCTGTTCGATCACCTGCACGCCGTCCCCAAGATTTACCACGCCACCGTGCGGTGGGGCGTCGAGACCGACAACGGCGATCTCCATGGCCAAGTCGCATTCACCGGCGATCCATCCGCCCTTGACCCGCGACAACTCGACGACGCCTTGGCGAGTTTCGTCGGCTGGCACGACCAAACCCCTCCGCCCACCAGCGCCAAACGGATCGACGGTGAGCGCGCCTATCTCAAAGCCCACCGCGGCGAAACCGTCAATCTGCCCCCCTCGCAAGTCTATCTCCACGAAGCCCGCTGGCTCGGTCACGACCTCCCGCGCCAGAGTCAACTGCAAATCTCCGTCCGCGGCGGATATTACGTCCGCGCCCTGGCCCGCGATCTCGGCCGGCTCATCGGCTGCGGCGCCCATCTCACCGCATTGCATCGCACCGCCATCGGTCCCTGGACCGATCCCGGCCCCGATCGACGCATTGAACTCCACGGCCGCGACCTGCTTCCCTGGGCCGCGACCCGGATCCTCACCGATCAAGAACGTCGGCGGCCTTCGGCAGGGCCGCACGATTTCCACCGGCGACTTGCTTGCTCCGGATTGGCCCATCCCACCGGGATTCCCCGATCCGCAGGCCCCCATCCGCGGCTTCCATCTCGAGCGGTTCTGCTTCTTGCTCGAGGCGCAGGAGGGACGCCTGACGCTTCTCACCGCGCTGCGTGGCGGGCTGTAGCGCAAGGACTCGCTTGCCCTGGCGCTCATTTGCACCGCTGAAAAATATCCGCCGTATGCGGGCCAATCGCGTTATTTTGCGTATAATTGCAACTGAGGTGCTGCCATGGCGCTAGTTATTCCAATTTCGCCCCAGGTCGAGTCCAAGATTCGCGAACGCGCCGCGGCCGAGGGCGAAGAACCGACGGCATACGCGGCCAAACTGCTTGAGCAAGCCGTGAGTCGAATGTCTCTTGACGAGATTCTCGCCCCGCTCCGTCAAGAGTTTGCGGCCAGCGGCACAACGGACGAGCAACTCCTGCAACAGATAACCGAGGCCCGCGACGCCTATCGGAAAGCGCGGTGACACCCTCACCTCCCCGAGTTGTGTTCGACGCGGTTGTATTCGTTCAGGCCTTGATTAACGGTCGTGGACCCTCCGCCTCCTGTATTGAGCGTATCTCGACCGGCGAAGCAATCCTCTTTCTCAGCAATGCCATTCTCGCCGAAATCCAAAATGTTCCGCTCCGGCGCGAGCTAACCCGGCGTTATGCGCACCTGACGCCGCGCCTCGTCGAAAGCTTTGTCGAAAATATACAGGCCATCGCGATGCATATTGCGGCGCCTCCTAAGACGTTCACGCTTCCTCGTGACCCCAACGATGAGCCGTATATTGATCTCGCTGTCGCGGCAAATGCGCGATACGTCGTGACCTGGAATGACCGGCACCTCACCTACCTAATGCGCGAAGACACGCCGGAGGGGAAGGAATTCCGCGCGAAATTTCCGGCGATCACGATTCTTTCCCCGACCGATTTTCTACGCAACGTACTGGTTCGATAGTTGCTCTTAACGAGCCTTCCGCATGATGAACAGATAATTAAATCCCCGCAAGAAGAAATTCCCCTCCTCGGCCGCCGCACGGTAGTTCCCCATTTTCAGCGTCTTGTTGTGCCGAACCACCGCGATCACGTCCACCGTTTCCATACGCTTGCGCAGCAGCGTGAACAACTCAAAGCCGATCGGGAAAAATCCTTTCCCCTTCACAAACGAATCGCAGGCATAGAGCCCCATGTACCTGCCCGGCCGAAGCACGCGATGAATCTCGGCGATCACCTGGTCCATCGCCTGGTAATACTCCCCTCCGGCGGCGTCCAGCTTGCCGATGCAGCGCGGATCGTCGGAATAATCGAGGTGATTGGAATAAGGCGGATCGATGAACACAAAATCCGCCTTCGCATCCTCCAGCGGCAGCTTCCTGGCATCCACGCGAAAAATATCCTTGCGCGTCGGGCTAAGATCGTAACCCAGCGCCCGGCGTTTCAGGTCGCGGGCCACGTCCAGCGTGGTTCCGCTGCCGGCGCACGGATCGATGACCAGATCATTCGGCTTGGTGTACCGCTCGAGCAGGTTCCAGATGATGTAGCTGGGCGTCGCTCCCTTGTAACCGGGCTGGCCCTGCCGCTCGTCGCCGTAGTCCTGCGACGGATAATCCCAAAGCGTGGTAGGCTGAATGCGCAGCGGCGGCCGTTTGAATTTCATGATCCAAAGATATCACGTCCCCCGACTGGCGGCATCCATGGTGGGATCACAACGGAAGAAAGTGGAGAGTAGAAAGTAGATCGCAGGAGAGGCCACTCGACCAATCGGCGCAACTTCCGCGTCGAATCTGTCTTTGTCTTCTCTACTTTCTACTCACTACTCTCTCCTGCTCTATTCGCCCTGCGGGCGAATCGGGGCGACAGGATTTGAACCTGCGGCCTTCTGGTCCCAAACCAGACGCTCTACCAAGCTGAGCTACGCCCCGGAACATTCATTTAATACCACGCAGAGCGCTCGATGTACATCTGCACCCTCAACAGCGTCCGCCATTATTTCCGCCAAAGCATAGATGAACCCCCAAGCACCAATCAGCCGCCGATGAAAAATCAGAAGCGCGCCGATGGCAACGCAATTTGCAATGTCTTTTTGGCGTCTTGTTTCTCAGAAGGCGCTTTTGACCGCTGTCTGCTTAGCTTCCGCACAACCCGCGATTTTATTGTAGAGCCACGCAAATATCGCACCGCCAATCAAAGCATCGAAAAACGCATAGACCAAGCCTATTGCGCTGCCGATTGGAGAGACCGTGTAGCCGCGATACAGCTTGCCGATGAGCGTGGGCGCTCCGGTGGAGCCACCAAATGCGATGAGCCACCAGGTGAGAAAAAACAGCCCCAGCCCCCAGACAATGCCGCAGGTCAGCGCGAATGCCTTAACGTTCAGCTTCATATTCAAATCTCCTTTCGTGGTTTTTATGTTTGTGATGAAATGATGCTATATCAGCGTATTGGAACCGCAAGGGGGGCAGCCAAAACAGGTATCGTTTGACGCCCCGAGCCGTGGCAATATATTGGGCACGGACGGGCCGCAGCTTTCGATGGCCAAGTTGAGGTTCGGTCCGCAAACAACCGGAGGCAAGCATGAATGCCGCGATTGGAGGCAGACAAATTCTGATTCATGGGATGGTCTTCATTTTAGTCGGACTTGTATGGGGTCTGGTGGTGCCCCATACGCCGTATCCGAGACTGGCGCTCACCGCTCACATCCAATTCGAGGGCAGTGGGGTTTTGTTCATGGTTGTGGCCATTCTTCTTCTTAAGCTGCCGCATCGTGTCGGAAGCAAATCGATCTGGGTGATGCTGCTGGCCGTGTGGTTGACGTGGGCCATGGCCCTGTCGGAAGTGGGCAACGCCTGGTGGGGCACAACCCAGATCCTTCCCATTGCCGCCCATCAGGCGGGCGCGACCGGCGGAACGGCCTGGCAAGAGCTGGTCGTAAAATTGGCTCACGTCATCGCCGGACTGGCATTGATCGTGGCCTGGACCCTGCTCATCATCGGATTCGTCCGCTCAGCCCCTGCATCGTCTTAAGGCAACGGCATTCTTCCAATATGCCGCTTCTTTGGCACTGACAAAGGTCGCGGAGCAACGGCATTTCCTTAAGTTTTATAGTGCGGTTGGGTAATAAGCTCGGTGGAGAAAATGGAAGAAGAAGATAATCGGTTACAGTGTTCGTGACGCCCGCGGGCGCCGGCTCGAATAGGTGAAGACGTCGCCGCCACGAACGCCGTTGGCTGGCCTGTCAATGTTCCGGACGGCTTTGAGGAACCGAAAAACCGGAGTCGCCGCCTTCGGCGGCAATCGCCGAGGCGTTTCGAGCTCAGGCTCGACCTCAACCGTCCTGCACAGCCCCGCTTGTCCAACCTCCCGCTGTTGTCTCGGGAAGCCTCCGCTCGCCCATTACCCAGCCTGACACGGAGTTGGGCGATGTCGTTAAGCGCGCGCATGGATATCCAAGGGAGGTCGGACAAGCGGGCGTGACGGACGGTTGAGGTCGAGCTTGAGCGCGAAACTCCTCAGCGTGGGCCGCCGAAGGCGGCGACCCTCTCCGTCGGCCTCGAAACGGCCTGCTGGAACATTGACGGGCCAGCCGGCGGCATCCGCGGCGGCGACGCCTTGGCATATTCGAGCCAACGATTTCGGCCGTCACGAACGGCGTAAACGATCATACTCTTCTGCTTCCATTTGCTTGGGACCTCGCCGATTCCGCCGCGGCTTCGAGTCGCCAACTCAGGCTATTTCCACGCCAAAACAAGATAGAATGCGGTCGCCCTGTGCATCGCCCAGCGAATCGCAGGATAAAATTTGACACCCGGCGAGTACATTGTATATATGTGCAGACGACGATGAAGTGTTCGAACGCCCGATATTTTGGTTGGTTTAAGGGATACTTTTATCCCTCCGAATATCCTGCGTCCTGAGCTTCTTCGATCTATTCTTTAGCGGAAAATCGACGGCCTCGGGACAAAAGTCCTGAGGCTTTTTTGTTTGGCTGAAATCGGTCCTCGGGATTTACTTCGACGCGGAGGTCGCATGATCGTGGTGATGAAACCGCTCTCGCCTCAAAAGCAGGTGGAGCATGTCGTTCAACTGGTGCGGGAAATGGGACTCAAGGATCACGTTATCGTCGGCGAGGAACGAACCGTCGTGGCGGTCATCGGCGACGATCGTTTCAAGGACCGTTCGGTTCTGGAATCGGCTCCGGGAGTCGATCGCGTCGTGCCGATTCTGGCCCCCTACAAAATGGCTTCCATCGAGGTGAAGAAAGAGCGCACCGTGGTTCCGCTGGGAGCGGCAATTGGGGCGAAGATCGGCGGGACAAAGATCGCCGTGATCGCCGGGCCGTGCAGCGTCGAAAGCAAAGCGCAATTGCTCGAGGTCGCCCACGCCGTGCGAGAAGCCGGGGCCGTGGGATTGCGCGGCGGAGCGTTCAAGCCCAGGACCAATCCGTATTCGTTTCAGGGTTTGGGGGAAAAGGGGCTGGAACTGCTGGCCCTGGCCCGCGAGCAAACCGGCTTGGCCGTCGTGACGGAGGTCATGTCCATCGATCAGGTGGACTTGGTGAGCCGGTACGCGGACGTGCTGCAGGTCGGGGCGCGGAACATGCAGAATTTCAATCTGCTCAGCGCCGTGGGCGGCCAGAGCAAGCCCGTCTTGCTCAAGCGCGGGATGAGCGCGACGCTCGAGGAATTTTTGCTGGCCGCCGAGTACATCATGTCCAGGGGCAACACCCAGGTCATGCTGTGCGAGCGCGGCATCCGGACGTACGAGGATTACGTGCGAAACACGCTGGCGCTGGCGGCGGTCCCGGAGCTTCGCCGCGTCAGCCATCTGCCCGTGGTCGTCGATCCGAGCCAGGGGACGGGCAAGAGTTATCTGGTCGATTCGATGTGCCGGGCGGCGGTGGCGGCGGGGGCCGATGGGCTGATTATCGAGGTGCACAACGATCCGGAGCACGCGATGACCGACGGCGCGCAATCGATCACGCCGAAACAGTTTTCGGAGATGATGCGGGCCATTTCGCGCATCGCCGCCGCGGTGGATCGGGAGGTGTAGGAGTCTTACCAGGCAGCGGAGGAACCTGCGATGCCGGGCCACCATGAGCTGACGATCGGCAAAGCGTATCCGTGGGGCCGATCGCTCGACGAATACCAGGGAATGTTCGCCCTGTCGCCGGACGATCTGGCGGGCAAAATCATCGGCTGTGCCGATGGGCCGGCGTCGTTCAACTGCGAGTCTGACGCGCCGGGGCGGCCGCGTGGTTTCCTGCGATCCGCTCTACCAATTCAGCGCCGAGCGGATTCACTCCAGGATCGAGCAAACGCGAGACCTGCTCATCGATAACGCGAGGCGAAATGCGCATTTGTTTGTCTGGAGCCGCATCGCCTCGCCGGCGGAGTTGCTGCGGTTACGCATGGGGGCCATGCGGGAGTTTCTGAGCGACTATCCGGTTGGCCGGGCCGCGGGACGGTATGTCGATCGATCCTTGCCGCGCCTCGGTTTTCCGGACCAATCCTTTGACATGGCGCTTTGCTCGCATTTTCTGTTTCTCTACAGCGACGAGCTATCTCTCGATTTCCACGTCGCGGCGATCATGGAAATGTGCCGGGTGGCCAAAAACGTCCGAATCTTTCCGCTGCTGGACAGGAAAGGGGAAACCTCGGTTCATCTGCCGCGGGTGCGGGCAAAGCTGCGCCGAGATGGGCCTGGTCGTCCGCGTTCAAACGGTGGACTACGAATTCCAGCGAGACGGAAATGAAATGCTCGGAATCCAAACCAAGATAGGGCCGACGTGAGCGCAATCAAAAACCCGATTCTGCTGGATATTCCGCACGAGCCTGTCGAGCGAGCGGTTGTTGCTGCGCGTTCCGCACGCGGGGGATGGGGCGATCGTCTATCCGTCGGTCCGCGATTCGCTCGCCGAGCTGAAACAGTGGATGCCCTGGGCGACGGATGCCTCTGACCAGCAATCGTCCGAAGAGTGGTGCCGCAAATCAGCCGCCGATTTCCTCTCACGCAAGCAGCTTCAGTTTCTCGTGCTTTCTCAGGCCGATGGCCGTCACCTGGGCAACCTCGGGGCCTTTGATTTCAAATGGGAAGTCCCTAGTTGCGAGATCGGCTATTGGCTGCATTCCGCCCACACCGGCCGGGGGTACATGACCGAAGCCGTCGGCATTCTGGCGAAGATGCTTGGCGACACGCTGGCCATGCGGCGGCTGCAAATCAAATGTGACGCGAAGAATCAAAAGAGCCGGCGGGTCGCCGAATTGGCGGGATTTCAGTTGGAGGGCGTGCTGCGCAGCGATTCGCCGGCAATTTCCGGCGGATTGCGGGATACGTGCGTGTACAGTTCAATCTCGAGCCCGAGCGCTTGATTGCCGCGGATTGGCTGCGTTGTGCCACGGGGAAGCGGCAGGATACAATCGTTGTCGTCGAAATGATGTGTTGGAGTTGAGGGCAAGCCGATGCGCACGATTACATTCTATCGTCAGAAGCGAATCGATGGCGGAATAAGGACCGGCGTCGAGGTCGGCGGCAACACGGTGTTGTCCACGTTTGAATCGGGCGACGGTACAAACGATCCGGCGCTGCTGTGGTACGTGGATATTATCTGCGAGGGCCCGCGGTTGCCCCAAGACTCGGAGGATGCGCGGCGCTGGCTATCGCTTCAAGGGAAAAACGTCCGCCGGCTCCTGGATCTGCTGGCAAAGAAAGTCGTTGCGGGGGTTGATAGCGGCGATTGGCCCGTGCATCAGCAAAGCACCATTCGCGGTGTCAAGATGCGAGTTTCTTGTTCGGCGGTACGGCGTTTGGAAGCTCGAAAGTTGACGGATATTCTTGAGGACATCGCCCAGCACTGGGACGAATACGTGGGCAGTCTCGCGGCGGCATAAGGAGCAAACATGGCTCGCCGCGTGCTCGATACAAGCATCCTGATCAACCATTGGCGGCGGACTTTCAAGGGAATCGCATCCAATCAGATTTCCGAGCGGCAAGCGATTCAATGCGCGCGGCGGCTCATTGGTGAGCGGAGCACGGGTGCAATTCTTTCTCCGATCTACATCGAGTATTTATGTGGGCCTCAAAATGAGCGGGAGGTCAGGAATGCCAGGGCCTATTTGGATGAATTTGAAATCATTGATGAGGGAAGGATTTTGCCGCAGGATTGGATTGAGTCGAGGCGCCTTGCAGGGCGAATTTTACGTGCCGGGGGGCCACGACAAATGGGAGATTGCCTGATTCGCGCAATCTGCACTCGACTTCGCTTGGACGTGTCCACGGCGGATAGTCGGTTTCCTCACCCGTAGGATGTGCAAAGTCACGGATTGCGGGATACGTGCGTATTTTCCTGGGTGACGAGCTAAAACTTTGCAGTGCCGTCCGAGTTGTAGTGATTGTTGTCGGTGTCCAGCACGTTCAGCAGCGTTCCGTACATCTGGTTCTCGGCCTTGATGACAATCGCGTTGGCGCCGTACAGGACCCCGGCGCGCTTTTGGGCAATCATCTCGCTCGGCAGGTCCTGGGACTGATTGGTCGGATCGGTGTCGTCCAACGCGGCCACGGCTGGGTTCGCAGACGAATTCACTGTTTGGGGGCCATCGCCCGGTGCAGCCAGGCTCGCGATATTATTGGCCGCAACGTTCATCCGCGCTTGGGCGGCCTGAAGCCCGGATGCGGCTATTGCGTATATCTCCATAGATGCTCCGACATCGCTCATTGTCGTCGCAAAAGCCGGGTGAAATTAGCTGTTGAGGCGTCAATGCCCATCGGCGGCAGGCCGGGCAAGGGGAGGCAAGGAACATCCGCGGCCTTTTCGCTTTAATCCGTCTGCATTAGTATCTGAACCATACGCGAAGGAATTATCCGCCGGATGAAAATCGGAACCTATTACTATCCCGAGCAATGGCCGCGCCAGCAGTGGCAGCGGGATTTCGACAACATCGCCGCGATGGGGCTTCAGATCGTTCACGTGGCCGAGTTCGCGTGGTTCGACCTCGAGCCCGCTCCCGGCGAATTTCGCTTTGACTGGCTGCGAGATTGTCTGGACCTGGCCGAGCAGCGCAAGCTGGAGGTGATCCTCTGCACCCCGACGGCCGCGCCGCCGATCTGGCTCAGCCAATCGCTTCCGCAAACCCTGCCGTTGTATGAAGGCGGCATCATCGGGCGCTTCGGCGGACGGAGGCATTACAACCCTCTCAGCCCCGAATTCCACGAGGCCACGCGGCGCATCGTGCAGGCCATGGCCGATCGTTTCGGAGATCATCCGGCGGTCATCGGCTGGCAGATCGACAACGAATACAGCAATCCGTTCGATCAGTCCGACGCCACCCATGCCGCTTTCCGGCGTTGGCTGCGCGACAAGTACGGCGACATTCAATCCCTCAACCGCGCCTGGGGCAATCAGTTTTGGACCACCTATTACACCGATTTCGATCAGATTCTCCTCCCGCCGTCGCGCGATCCGAAGTATGCCAATCCGCACCAATGCCTCGACGCCTCGCGCTTCTGGGAGCTGGGCCTTCGCCGCTTACAACCGCATTCAATCCGACATCCTCCGGCCCAGGATCGGCCATCGCTTCATCACCACCAACTTCATGCCCCTGTATCCCGATGCCGATCCCCAGGACATGGCCGCGGATTTGACCCTCTTCTCATGGGACAGCTATCCCGTCACCGGCTGGGAAAAAGAGGGCGACGACCAGACCTATCGCCTGGCCGATCCGGCCCAGATCGGCTTGTGCCACGATCACATGGCCAGTTTCCGGAATCGCTTTGCATTGATGGAACTTCAGCCGGGCCACGTGAACTGGAGCGGCGTTCCCGTGCGCCTTTTTCCCGGTGCGATTCGACTTTGGATTTGGACCGCCTTCGCCCACGGGGCCGAATTCGTCACCACCTATCGGTTTCGCCAGCCGCGCTTTGGCATCGAATTGTTTCACGAGGCATTGGTCGGGCCCGATGGCGTGACGCCGTCGGACGGCGGAAAGCAATTCGCGCAAGTCATCGAGGAGATGCGGCGATTGGACCTCTCCCGCATCCCGAAATTCGCCGACGAAACGCCGCGATCCGCCGAGACCGTTGGCCTGGTCCTCGATTTCGAGCAGCTCTGGTATTACCTGACGCTGCCGCAGGCGCGGCGATGGAATCAAGGCAAATGGCTGGCGATTTGGTACGCCGCCCTGAGCCGGCTGGGGGCGCGGATTCGCATTCTGCGTCCCGAGGTGGATTGGCCCGATGATCTGCCGCTGATCGTCGCTCCGGCCGTGCAGATGATCGACGCGAAACTCGTTTCCCGCCTGGATTCGTATGCTCGCTCCGGCGGAAATCTGGTGCTGACTTGCCGCACGGGCCTGATGGATCGCACCGGCCAACTGTGGGAAGGGCCATGGGCGGCCCCGATCCTTCCCCTGATCGGCGCTTCCATCGAAGGCTACGATTCACTTCGCGACGATCGCTTCGGGCAGATCCGCTTTGAAGGCAAAACCTATCCCTGGGGCGTCTGGGGCGATCAGATCGCGCCCAAGGCCGGCACGGAAGTGCTGGCGACCTACGCCGATCAGTTTTACGCCGGCGCCGCCGCCGTCACGCGATCCCGGCTCGGACAGGGCACGGTGAGCTACTTCGGCGTTTGCAGCGAAGGGCCGCTGGTTGATGCGTTCGTCGAATCCCTGGCAAAATCGATTGGATCGGAGCGTTTGCGGTCGAAGACGTTGCCGAGTCGCGTTCAGGTCCTTCGCCGCGGGCCGTATCGCATCGCCCTGAATTATCAGGACCAGCCGGTCAAAGCCCCGGCGCCGGCTTCGGCGAAATTCCTGATCGGTTCGGCCCGGATGGCGCCGGCCGACGTCGCGGTGTGGGAGGAATAAATGCAACCGCTGAGACCCAGAGGCGCAGAGACGGACGCAGAGAAGAGCAGGCAATGTTTCTCGGCGTTTTCCTCGGCGTCTCTGCGTCTCTGCGGTTGCATTTGCATATTTTCGTAGTGCTGGCGGACAATAGTGCCATGAACGGCCAGATCGATCGCATTCTCATTCCGCACGAGCGCATCGCCGAGCGCGTCAGGCAGCTTGCGGCGCAAATCACGGCCGATCATTCGCCCGCCAGCCTCGACGGCGGCGAGATCACCATCGTCCCCATCATGACCGGCGCGATGATCTTCGCCAGCGATCTGATCCGCCAGATTCCCATCGCCATGAAGATCGGGTTGATGATCGTCAGCAGCTATCCCGGCAAAAGCACCGAGTCCCGCGGACCGCAGATGCTCGCCAGCCAGGTGGGAAAGATCCAGGGCCGCCACGTGCTGGTGCTCGATGACATTCTCGACAGCGGCGGCACGCTCAACCGGGTGGTGCCGATCCTGCGAGAAAGCGGCGCCGCCAGCGTCAAGAGCTGCGTTCTGCTCCGCAAGGACCGGCCCACGGCCCATGCCGTTCACGTGGATTACGTTGGTTTTGAGATTCCCGATAAGTTCGTCGTCGGCTATGGTTTGGATTATAATGACTACTATCGGAACCTGCCGGACATCGTGACGCTCAAGGAACAACTGCCATGAACTTGCCGCCGTCGAACGTGGCGCACGCGGCCGAGGCCGTCGTGGCGGCCGAGGCGGGGGTGGTCGGCGGCGCGTCCGTCGCCGCCGCACGCGCCACCTCACTCGGGACCCTTCTTGGCTCCCACGTCCTGCGCGACGGCGAATTGGTGCTGCTGATCCTGAAACCTTCCCTCTGGTTCGTCATTTTCAACTCCATCGCGTTTTCCGCCGCCGTCGCCATCGTCGCCGTGGTGCTGGCCATCGTGGATCATCGCATGCACGATCATTTTTATTTCGAGGCCGCGGCGTTTTGCATCGTCGGCCGGCTCATGTGGGCCGTGCTCCAGTGGATGGGCCGGCTCTACATCCTCACGGACCTGCGAGTGCTTCGCATCACCGGCGTATTCGGCGTGGAGGTTTTCGATTGCCCGCTTCGCAAGGTCGTGCGGGCCCGCTTGGTCTCGACCTCGCGCGAGAAACTCGTGGGCGTCGGATCGATCGAGATCATTCCCAGCGACGAAGCGATGCCGGCGGGAATCTGGCAAACGATCGCCAAGCCCGCCGAGGTGCACGAGCGCCTTCAATCCGCGATCAATCGCGCCAAGCAATCGGGGGCGCCGTGTCAGTGACGCGGGGTCCCTCGAGTTTCAATCCAATCTTTAACCGCAGAGGACGCAGAGATCGCCGAGAAAAACAGAGCAGAAGTCATTCTTGTGCCTCTTCTCCCCGTCTGTCTCCGCGATCTCTGCGAACTCCGCGGTTAAATGAGACTTTGAGATCAGGGAGTTTGCATCCGCCAACCCACACGCCCGACGGCAAGATTGCTTTCTCCAGGATTTCCCGCAGCGGATCATCGCTTCCACAAGCAAAGATACAGAAGTCGGCCCGGCATCCGGCTCGGATCACGCCAACGTCCGGCAAGCCAACAGCCCGGGCCGATCTCGTCGTCGCCATTTCCCACAAATGCAACGGCGACGTTTCCGGCGACAGCCGATGCAACAGGCGAAGATCGTCCACCAGGTTCAAATCCGGCGAGCTGGCGAACTGTCGGTGCCGACCGCGACATTGATTCCGCGCCCCAGCATCTCCCGCCAGCGGTGGGGGGGATGTCCGAAAAATTCATGCGTGCGCGGACAGTACACAACGCTCGCCTTCCCACGGGCCAGGATCGAGAGTTCATCATCATCGCAATAATTGACGTGCGCCAGCAGCGTGGGGTAATCGAGCAGGCCCAATTCGCAGGCAAATCGGACGGGACCGCCATCGAATCGCGGAACCGCATCATCCCACGCGTTCACGCCCGCTTCCCAAAGATGCCGGAATGGCCCGGAATGCGCGGCCAGAAAAATTGCCTCTTCGGCCGTCTCGGCCAGGTGCGTTGCCAGCGGCCGGTCATTTGCCTTGGCGAATGCAAGACATCGCGCGTAACCCTCCGGCTCCACGGTGTACGGAGCATGCGGCGTCACGCCAACCCGAAGCCAGTCCGATTCGCACGAAATATCCGCCGCGGCGGCGAAACGCTCCTCAAACAATCCTCGGCGCTGGGCCATCGCCTGAATCTCGCCGTAACTGACCACGCGCAGCGGCCCGTCGTGCAGCGCCGGCCGGCTGTGCATGCACTGCTTACTGATGTCGCCCACGCTGGTCACGCCGAAGGCGATGCATTTCCGCCCTCCCGCACGAACGGCATCCTGAATCGCTTCGGGCGTCGCAGCGCCAGTCCGCGCCGTTTGCGGCAGGAGCGTTTTCTCAATCCAATCCGCCAGGTGAATCGGCGGATCGCCGCGGCGAATGTGGCTCAATTCCAGGTGCGTGTGCGCGTTGACCAGCCCGGGAAGAACAATCGAATCGCCGGCATCTTCGATGGCGGCATCGGGAAAGGCGAGACGCAGGTCCTTCGCGGGCCCAACCGCCTCGATTCGCCCGCCGGAGAATACGATGCCTCCGTCGCGCAGCGGGATTCGGGTCATCGGAGCGATCCACGCCGCTCGAAGCAGAATCCGCGCCGGCCCTTTTGCCTGGATTTCGTCGATTTTCGCAAGAGTTTTAGCCACGGATTTGAATCAGATGCACGCGGATAATAGGCTGGCGTAAACCCGGCGTCCAAACCACCGCGGCAGGCACGTTGACGGTCGCTCAAGCTCGCGATCGAGATTTCTTTTTGCGGTTGCGACCCGCGCGGCGGCGCAATTCATCCATCGTCAAGCCTGCCAGAAACTTCTGACGCTCGCGTGTATAGTTTCCCGCTCCGGGTTTGAAATGCTGCAGAAAACGCACCAGCCCGGCGCGTCCCAGCTCCCGCCGCAGCGCCGCCAGCCCGCGCAAGCGAATCTGTTCACCGGTCAATGGCATCGTTAAGCTCCCGTAGAAGGGCCATCGGATCAATCACCCGCACACCGAGGCGGCCCGCGTTTCTCTTTGCCCGCCTCAGCACGCTGTCATCAACCGTCACGAATGCTTCCACGCCCAATCGTTGTGCGGCGGCCAAGTGCACCGCGTCGGCCAGGTCAAAACCCATTTCCCCAATGGTTTTGGCCAAGTCGAGAAGATCGTCGCTCAGAGGCATTATACGAGCATTTGGCGGAAGGAGTAGCGAGACTTTCCGCCGTCGGTCGGCATCTGGTATCCGTTCCACCTCGATCCAAGCCATTTCCGACGAATAATCCGTCAATCTTGACGCGTCGATCAATTCGAGCAGGTAAGTAATGGCCGCAGCTTCCATCGCAACGCGAGCCTGCGACAGGTCGTCGAACGGACGGTTGAGACAGCAAACATCGAGGTAGACCTTCATTCCGTCGCCTCCATTGGAAATTCTGGGCCGTCCCGTTTAGCTTACCCGAATATCGATGGCGAAGGAGTGAACCATGTTGACCGGATTTGCCATTCAGAATTTCAAGAGTCTCGCTCGCGTACCCGAGGCCACCGGCAATCTCCTCCCATTCGGTCCCCTGAATGTGCTCATTGGCCCAAACGGCTGCGGCAAGTCGTCCTTGCTGCAGGGCATCGACTTCCTGAGAGCCTTCTTCGAGACCTCCGTCGAGGTCTATCTTAGGGATCGCGGGTGGGACTACCGCGATCTGCCAAATCTGCGTCAGACCAGCAAGAGCATTCGTTGGCATCTCACTGCCGAGCTAGATGCCGATGCGGATGGCGTTGGACGCGGTCGCTACGAATACGTTGTCACGCTCCAGCCTCGCAAGCATCTTGGCGTCGGCGAGGAGACGTTGGACTTCACGCCCGCCAATGGTGTACCCGAGAACCTGCTATCGCGCAAGGGCCGCGATTGTTCATACATGAATCGACACTCCGGTGAGCGAGAGAGCCGTGCGATCATCAGGTTGCCAGCTAGTCTCATGAGCCGCTGGGATCCGCAGATTGACCGCCGGCGATATCCAGAAGCGTTACATTTTCGGCGATGGATCGAGCAGTTCCGCTCTTACCTAATCTGGGACCCAAAGATTCTTCGCTATCCCGACCGCGGCAAGCACGATCAGCTTGGCTCATCAGGCGAGCATCTTGCTTCAGTCGTTGGCCGGTTGAAAGACAAACACCCCGCGAAATTCGAACAACTGGTCAAACGTCTTCGCCGTTTGTTTCCAACGGTCACAAACATCTCCGTCGCCGGCCGTGGTTGGGGCTGGCGCACGATCCGCCTCCACGAAGGCAACGGAAAGGAGATTGTCTTCAATAGCCAGCAGATGAGCGACGGGGTGTTGCGGCTCCTAGCCATCACAAGTTTTCTCTATGCCGACACTGCCCCGTCAGTCATCACCCTGGAAGAGCCCGAGAACGGTGTGCATCCGGAGCTCATCCGCGAAGTGATTCAGATTCTGCGTGAGCTTACGCTCCGCAAACCGCCCAATCGCTGTCAGGTCTTCTTTACCACTCATAGTCCTTACGTGCTGGATGAATTCTTCGACCATCCAGAACAGGTCTACTGTATGGACCGGCCGCAGCCGCAGGCCGGAGCACGGATTATCCGGCTGAGCGACAATAAGCAGCTCGACTTGGCAAGAGACACATTCAAGAAGTCGCTCGGCGAGGCGTGGACAACGGGTGTGCTTGGAGCCAGGGCGGGAGTCAGGGCTTCATGAGCACTAAGATCGGTGTTATTTCCGAAGGCCCGATTGATCACGTACTCCTTCCACCTTTGCTGAGCCACATTGCTCGCACAGACGCAGGATACAACTGGCCGATCATGGCGGGCGACGTGACTGAACCGTTTAATATTCGCAAGCGGGGTCACGGCGGTGTCTTGGAAACCGTCAAGACGCTCGTAGAGTTCCTGACGAAGGATTCGCTCGGGTATAGCTTCGTGGTCATCGTGCTTGACCGTCGCACCAAAGAGGTTCAGCAAGAAATAAGGAAGCTCGTGGCTGGCAACGCCGGATTCATCTTTGGAATCGCAATCGAGGAGATTGAAGCGTGGTGGCTGGGCGACCGCACCAACACGCTGGCATGGTCCGGTTTTACCCCTGAGACACTGCCTGCATGTCGCTACAAACTACGCGACAGCAAGGGGCGACTGGTCTATGCGGCCGAGAAGGGCCCAGAACCCAAGAATACCCTCGACGAGATTACTGAGCGCTCTCGGAAGTTGGAATACCGTTACGGTGACGGGAACACTGAACTCGCGAGCCAGTTTGCCGACGACCACTGGACACCGAACGCTCGACTCGACGAAATCTCCGCTCAGTGCCCCAATGGGTTTGGCGAGTTCCGGAAGCAGGCTTGTCAGGGCTTCCGCGCGAGCCGTCAACGTAAGTGACTGCGGGACGCATAAGTGGAATGACTCTGAGTTTTCAACGAACCCGAAGTTTGACAGCGATTTGCTTCGTCTTGATAGATAAATTACGAGGCATGATATGGTGCCGAGGTATAGGAGTTTTGCCGCGGAGTACTACAGCCGATCTTCCTTCAGCTCATCCGCCAGCATCTTCGCCACCCGGCGCGACGTTGCCAATCGCTTGATGGCGATGACCCGGACCGGCTCGAAATGGAATCCGTCCTTGATGCGGGCTTCCCAATAGCCGTACTCCTCGCGTTTCTCGGCCGCGATGGCCAGATCGGCTACACCTTCGCCCTGCAAGGCCAATTGAACGGCCTGAATGATCAGGCCGATCAGGCCGAAATCGTCGAGATTCAGGGCGTCGGCCATGAGCTTGGCTTCGTCGATGACCGGCGATCGGTGCGGGGCCTCGTGCAGGAGGCGCGTGGTCCGATCCAGCAGGGATTCGTCGATCTCCGAGCCCAACAGGCTGACGAGCAATTCAGCGGCCTGCTCGCAGCGGTCGCGGAGGTTGGTCCGGCCCAATCGCCCGGCCACGGCCCCCCGTCCCAGCCGCGACGGAAGCTGAATTGCATAACACGCCAACTCCAACCCATCGGCATCGACCTGCGGGCCGATCAGATTCATCGAGATGAATTTGTTGATGCGTCCCCAAAGGCGCGCGGCATCGCCTTTGAGTCTGGGGCCCAGCGAACCATGGTCGTCCACGGTACCAAGCACTTGTTCCAGCCGTTTGCGCAGGACCGATGGCAGAGACATTGTCGCATCCGTGCGGACAGCACCCACTTCGAGGAACCGCCGACGACCTGAAACCCAATCGGCGATCCCGTCTCGGCGACCGCGCCAGTATCCCCTGACTCGCCGATTTTGAAAGAAAAAAATGGGTGGAAATGGGGAATTGTCATTTGTCACTTGTCATTTGTCGAAACCTGGGAACGACCCATGACAAACGATAAATAACCAATGACCAATGACAAATGACTTTACCGCATCAGCATGGCCGAGCGATCGGGGCCGACGCTGACCATATTTATTGGAGCCCCCAGCAATTGTTCAATTCTCTTAACATATTGCTGCGCTTCGGGAGGTAATTCACCGATGTTGCGGCAACCGCTGATGTTGCCGCGCCAACCCGGCAATGCCTCGTACACCGGCTCGACTTGGGCCAGGACATCCATGTCCGCCCTGAAATACGGCAAACGCGAGCCGCGGTATTTGTAGCCCGTGCAGATGTTCAGCCGATCCAGGCCCGACAGCACGTCCAGCAGCGTCATCGCCATCGACCCGACTCCGCACAGATCGACGGAATATCGAGCGGCGACGGCATCGAACCATCCGCAGCGGCGGGGACGCCGGGTCGTGGTTCCATATTCGTCGCCCCGCTCGCGGATATAGTTGCCGATGTCGTTGTCCTGCTCCGTGGGGAACGGCCCGCCGCCGACACGCGTGCTGTACGCCTTGATCACGCCCAGGAAATTCCGCACCATCTGCGGCGGGACGCCCGCGCCGGTGTACACGCCCAGCCCGGAACAATTGCTGCTGGTCACGTACGGATACGTCCCGTGATCGACGTCCAGCAAAACGGCATGGGCGCCCTCGAACACGACCCGCTTGCCTTGCTCGGCGTATTGCAAAAGCAGAAACGTCGTATCATCCACGAAGGGCGCGATCCGCCGGCCGAAATCCCGGTACTGCTCGAAAACCTGCTTCCAATCGATCGGCGGGAGATCGTACAGGGCGCGCAACACCTTGTTCTTCTCGGCCACGACTTTTGCGATGCGCTGCTTGAGCTTTTGCTCATCCACCAGATCGGCGACGCGGAAGGCGGTGGCGCGGTGCATCTTGTCGGCGTAACTCGGCCCGATCCCGCGCCGCGTGGTGCCGATGGCCGTCCCCTCGGAACTTTTCTCGCGCGAGGCATCCTCCTGCATGTGATGCGGCATCACCAGATGCGTTTTGTAGCTGATGCGCAGATTGGCCGGGGTGACGGCGATCCCGCGCGCCGCCAGGGCGTCGATCTCGCGGAACAGGACCGCGGGGTCCAGGACCACGCCGTTGCCGATGATGTTCATCTTCCCCGGCCGCAGCACGCCGACGGGGAGCAGATGGGTGGAGTATTTTTCCCCGCCGATGCGAACGGTGTGGCCGGCATTCGCCCCGCCGCAGTACCGGACGACGACGTCGGCCCGCTCGGCCAGAAAATCGACGATCTTCCCTTTTCCTTCATCGCCCCATTGCAGTCCGATGACGCAGGTATTTTCCTCTTGCAGCGGAATCACGGCAGCGAGTCCTTCCAGCGATTGCGGCCAACGCGAGCAGACATCGGAAAGTAGGGCGGCGTGCCGGGGGTGTCAAGCAATGGGAAATTACAGAGCCGGGCCGTGTCGGCCCGGACCGGGCCGACACGGCCCGGCTCTGTCTAATCTAGTTCGGCGGCACGGGTTTCCCTTGCGCCAGCGCCCGCAGCCACACCTCGGCGCGCTTGTTATACGGAGCCTGGGCGTTGTCGTCGCCGGAATGGTTGGAATTCACCAAAATCAGCAGTTCCTTGGGGGCGTAATCTGATTGAACGCGGCGAAAACGCCCGTCGGCGGCGATGTCTCGTCCCGAAGCCCCGGCGCTATCAGGGCCGGGCATTTGATCCGCGAGGCAAAGTTGACCGGATCGAAATATCGCCCCGTCTGAAGGATCGCGTCGTTATGCTTTTCCTTCGCCTGGTCCGCCCAATTCGGATAACCGATGGCCCGGCCGATCGTCGGTCCCGTCACGTCGCAGCTTGACGGGACCATGGCCATCATCGCCGTGACTCCCGGATAAAGACCCGCGATCATGATCGCCTGCTGGCCGCCCTGGCTCGTGCCCATGACCACCAGCGTCTTGCCGTCCCAGTCGGGCATCTGGCTCAGGTAGTCCATCGCCCGATAGCACGACAGATACATGCGCAGGAATGTCGTCGTGTCTCGGCTTTCGCTTCCGAACGTCCAGTAGTTTTTATACGTCGTTTTGAAAAGCTGCCCTTGTAATATGCCGCGGGCTGATCGAAGGGCAGATCGTGCGGCATGACGTTCAGCGCGATCCAGCCCTGTCGTGCCCGATCGACCACGCGCGACTTGGGCAGACCATACACGCCGGCCCATTGCGGGATGAGCAGGGCCGGATATTTTCCCGGGGCCGCCGGCATTGCCAGTTGGCCGTAGATGTGCGTGCCGTGGATGTTGTCCATCCGAATCTTGAAGTATTTCACGTCCGGATTGCCGATGTCGATCTGCTCCAATTGCGGATTGGCCGGGATCGCTTCAAGCTCCTTGATCTTGTCGCTCCAGAACTGGTCAAAGTCATCGGGACGAGGCGAGGTGGGCTGGACCTTGGAAGGAGCCACCGCCGCTCCGGCCAGGACGCGGACCGGCTTGTCGGCAATCGTCGTGGTGATCACAAGCAAAACCGTGCCCGGCTCGCTGAGCGACGTATCGAGCGACGCGCTGCCTGAGGACAGGTCCAGCACCCCATGCTTGATTATCTTCAAGCCGCACTCTTTCAGGGCATAATTGACTTGCTTGATCGACGAGGCGTTGTCGCCGGTCACTTCCACTTTCCAGGCGATCGGCTCGCCGATGTCGTAAACGCAGCTTGCCTTGGCGGGCGTGATGACGATTTTCTGCGCGTTGCCGATTCGAGCGGCCGCGAGCCAGGCAAGCAGACAGGCGACGAAACGGAGAAACGATTTGCATTTACCGTGCTTCACTTGATTGATCCTCGTTATTCGCACTTTTCCCTCTCCCCATGTACCCATGGGGAGAGGGTCAGGGTGAGGGGCGAGTTTTGAACGTCGAAAACCGCCCCTCACCCTATCCCTCTCCCCGGATTACCGGGGCGAGGGGAAAAAGGGGAGCAGGCGAGCGGCCTCATTTCCCGGCCGGTCGCGTTGCCGGAGGCGGCCCGCCCGGCGGGAGACCCGATGCCGCACGCACCGGAGCGATCGCATCCCAATACGCCTGATCCTCCAGGCTGAACATCCTGGGGTCCTTCACCATGTCCGCCAGCGAAACGCGCGGACCGGCGTCGGGCGCAGACGCCTCAACCCCGCCATGCCCGCCCAGAGCATGTAATACGTCCACTTCGGCTGATCCATGTAAACGGCGATCGGCGGCGGGTTCCCCGTCTCGGCGATGGCCATCACCTTTCCGTCCGACAGGGCGTTCAGCTCGTCGTAATACCGCTGTTGAAACTTGCTGTAGTCGTGGTGACGGGGCGCAGTTTATCTGTGATGTCAAGGTCGGGAGCCGATACAATCGTCTCAGATTCAACCTGGAAGTGAAATTATGACCGGCTGGTGCCGGGCTGGAACACGCTGGCTTTCGACGATGCCGGATGGTACAATGCGGGTATTGAAGGCAATTGCGACATGTCGAATACGGGAGTCAAGATTCAGTGGCCGGTATACACCGGGTGGTGGACCGATTCGTTCACAGTCGATACGGTGAAATACGATCCTGTGTTCACGATCGATTCAGTCGTCTACGATACACAGTTTTTCGTTGATGATACATTCAGGACCTTTGACTCAGTCAGGACTGTCTACACGACACTTCACGAGGGAAAGTTTTCCAAAGCCAACTGGCTCTACGACCCAACTGCGTTTACTTGCGATACAAGTTTGATGCAGCTTTGAGTAAATTCAAGCGATAGTTTCTGGCAGCGCCGGCATCACCCGGCGCTCTCTTTTCCACCGTCCATTATACTCTATTTTAGCTGTGCGAGACTCTGCGGACTCAGCGTCTCTGCGTTAAACGGTTTTACGATTTTGCCCAAATCACTTAACAAAGGGATAAAATGAGCGAACATATTTTCGGTATCACGCCCGGAGTTTTCGGCCGAACCAGCAGGATAGTTTGCCCCTCATCGCGAAGCTTGCGGATAAATTCGAAGATAAACCGCACCACCAAAGGAGCCAGGCCAAGCGAGGGTTCGTCCAGAAGAAGCAGCTTCGGGCAGGCCATAAGACCCCGCGCAATCGCCAGCATCTGCTGCTCTCCTCCCGGACAGGGAACCGGCGGGGGACCTGCTTCGCTGGCGCAAAATCGGAAAATACTCCTCCATTCGCCCGATTTCGGCGGGCAGGCTCCTGGCGTGCCGCCTGTAGCCCCCGAGTTCCAGGTTCTCCCGCACACTCATTGTCGCAAGCACCTGCCTTCCTTCGGGCACCTGCACTATTCCCCGGGCAACCCTTTTGTGGGCCGCCATTCGGTAATATCCCGCCCTCGAACACAATACTTCCGGACCGAACCGGCGCCAGACCGCTCAACGCATTCAGGATCGTGCTCTTTCCGGCCCCGTTTGGTCCGATCAGCGAAACGATCGACCCTTCGCCGATGCGAAACGAGACATCCTTTACGGCCACTACAGGGCCATAGGCCACTTTGATGCCGGTTGCCTGCAGCATAGGACTCAATCTCTAACCTTCTACCCCCAGGTATGCTTCTATCACCCCCGGATGAACGGCCACTTCTTCCGGCGTTCCCGTGGTGAGCGTCTGCCCGAAGTGGAGCACGGTAATCCTTGAGCAAAGCCTCATTATGAAAGGCATATTGTGCTCGATCAGAAGAATCGTGACACCGGCCTGCACCAGGGAACGAAAAAGACTTTCCATTTCCTCGATCTCCCGCTGCCGCATTCCGGCAATGGGTTCGTCGAGAAGCAAAAGACGCGGGCGCAAGCGCAAGGGCCCTGGCGATCTCAAGCCTCCTGCGCTCACCGTAGGAGAGGCTGCCGGCCGGGACCAGCGCCCGGTTTTCGATCCCCACTCTCGACAGGCAGCCCATGGCGTCCTGCATGCCCTGTCGCTCCTCGAGCCGCGCCGACGGCAGTCTGAGCAAACGGGGAACAAGCGCGCGGCCCACCCTCAGGTGCTGTCCCGCAATAACGTTCTCCAGGCAGGTCAAGTTCGAAAATAGGCGGATGTTCTGAAAGGTGCGGGCCACTCCCAGGGCGGCAATCCGGTAGGGTGGAAGCCGATGGATCGGCGCGCCGTCGAGCAGCAGGCGGCCGGAATCAGGCCCTGCAAGGCCGCTTACCACGTTTATCAGGGTCGTCTTGCCCGAGCCGTTCGGCCCTATAAGTCCGTGGATCGTTCCGGCCTCAACGCAAAAAGAGACCCGTGAAAGAGCGTTGACTCCTCCGAAAGACCGGCTGATCTCTTCTAATTCGAGAAACACGGCTCAGACCTCGCTTTGAACTGCGCCGCCCGCCCTCCCGGGGCGCCCGCCGGCCTTCCTGTTGAAAAAGAAGACCAGCCCGTTGGGGAGGTAAAGGATCACGAGCAGAAGAATGACTCCGTTTACGCCGAGGCGCAAAGACCCGGCCGTCACACCCGACTCCCCGGAGCACTTCGGGGAGGGCCGTGAGTATAAATGCTCCTAAGATGGGGCCGTAAACCGACTGGCGTCCCTCCGACAATGTTAAAGATCAGCAGTTGGACGGCGGCGTAAAAGCCAAACTCACCCGGTGTTATTATGAAGTTCAGATGAGCATAGAGGGCCCCGGCGATTCCGGCGATGAAGGCGCCCAAAACAAACGCCAGGGTCTTGTAGTAGGAGGTGTTGATGCCCATAACCATTGCTGCGGTTTCATCTTCGCGAATGCTGGCCAGGCTCCAGCCGATTTTCGAACCGCGAAGGACCGACAGAAAATAAGTTGTGGCCGCGAGCAGCGCCGTATATGATGAATGTTGTGGTCTTATTCGGGATACCAACCAGTCCCTGGGCGCCTCCGGTGATATCCATGTTTACGGCCGCAATCCGCACGACCTCTCCGAATGCCAGGGTGGCCATGGCCAGGAAAATGCCCCGCATGCGCAAAACCGGCATACCGATTACAAGCGCAGCTATTGCGGACAGGCCGGCTCCTGCGGCGATCGAGACCGGGTAAGGCAGATTGAAGCGCATGGTCAGAATGCCCGAAGCGTATGCGCCGATTCCGGCGAAAGCGGCATTGCCAAGTGAAAGCTGCCCGGCCGAAAGCGTGACATAGAGGCTGAGGGCAAGAATGGCGTTAATCCCGATGAAGTTGATCAGGCTTCCGTAGACGGCATAAAACTGAGACAGGGATTCCATCAGGCCTCCCGCACCCGCCCGCGTCCGAGCAGTCCGGAGGGCTTCAGGATCAGGATCACAAAAAGAACGGCGAAAGCCACGGCATCGCGCAGATTGGATGTGCCCGTCAGTGCGACCGTTAACACCTCGCTCAATCCGAAGGCGATTCCACCGAGGATGGCCCCGGGAATACTTCCCATCCCTCCCAGGATGATTACGGCAAGCCCCTTGAGTTCTATCGAGCGGCCCATATCCGGGGCCAGGGCATCGAAATAGAGTCCGTATAAAATACCGGCGACTCCGCCCAGGGCAGAGGATACAAAGAAGGTCAGGGCAATTACGCCGTCAACATTTATGCCGAGCAGCCGCGCCGTACGTTCGCTCTCGGCGACTGCCCGTATGGCTTTGCCCGTGCGGGTGTACCTGACAAACGCCGTCAAAGCCAGCATCAGCCCCAGGGCGATCAGAACGATTTCCACCTGGAGCGAAGTTACCGTAACCGACTCGAAGCGCCAGACCCGATTCAGGAAAATCCCTTCCGGAAATCGCACCGTTCGCGCCCCGAAGATGCCCAGCGCAACGCTCTCGAAAATGATTGCCATGGCGATGCTGGAAATAAGGCCGGAGAGGTTTGAATCGGCGCGGCGGCGAAGAGGAACGAAAGCCACCCGGTCGAGCACGAGTCCGAGCGTTCCGGAAAATAGAGCTGCCAGGGGAAAGGCGATCCAGATTGACAGACCCGCAGCCGTTGTAAGCCAGAGCGCTGTCAGCCCGCCAAGGGTAAAAATGGCAGCGTGGGCGAGATTGAGGATATCCAGGACACCGAAAACCAGCGTATAACCGACTGCAAAAAGCCCGTAAACGCTCCCGATGAAAAACCCGTTTATCAGTTGCTGCAGCAGAACGGCCATACGGCAATGTTTCTTGCGTGAGGAAGGGTTCACCGCGAAAAGACCGCATCGCGGCTTTTGAATATTTAGGGCCTGTCCACGGATAAAGCCTGATTATTCGCCAAAAATTGCGAACTTGCCGTCTCGCACTATCTGAACTACCGGAGTGTGGTCCGCATCGCGGTTCGCGGCAAAGGAAAATTTGCCGAGCACGGTGTCGAGGTCCCTGATTTGCGTAAGCGCATCGCGCACTGCCTTTCGATTATCGGTCGAACCGGCGCGCCTCAGCGCTTCCCTCGCGATGTAGACTCCGGCGTAGGCCTGGGCTGCGAACTGATCGGGCGGGGAACCGTATCTGGCGGTGTAGGCTTCAACAAAATGACGATTCAGCGGGTTTGAGGAGGCTGCATTCCAGGCGGCCCCAACGATCACATTCTCAGCGGCCTTGCCTGCATTTTTCATCAATGAGGGCGAATTGAATCCGTTTCCGCCTATAATGGGCACATCCGTGGAAATCCCCAACTGCCGTGCCTGGCTCACTATTCCGGAGGCTTCCTCCACAAGCGCAGACACGATCAGTGCATCCGGGTTTACGCTTTTGATCTGCGTCAACTGGGCTGAAAAATCACGGTCACCCTTGGCGAAAGTCTGCTCGCTCAGAATCTGTATGCCGGAGTCCACGAGCGTCTTCTTGAAAACATCGTAGCCGCCCTTTGTGAAGGCGTCATCGTTCCCGTACAATAAGGCCACTTTCTTGATGCCTAATTTTTCCTTTGCGACGCGAATCGTGTTTGGAATGACGACCATTTCCGTCAGAGAGTCGCGAAAGATGAAGTCGCCGATTTCAGTGATGCCCTGCGCGGTGTTGCTTATGCCAAGAACGGGGACCCCGGCCTGCTGAGCGATTCGATCCGCCACCTGGGCCGTGTTGCTCAGGGTTGGGCCTAAGATCGTTGCAACCTTGTCGGCGAAGATAAACCTGTTGAATACATTTACGCCCTGCTGAGGCTGACTCGCATCGTCTTCGAAAATCGCGGCGATCTTGACCCCATCCTTCGCGGCCTGTGAGTTTATCTCATCGACGGCCAGGAGCGCGCCGTACTTCTGGGTCTCGCCATAGGCAGCGGCGGCGCCTGTCATACTGAGCGCAAACCCGACTTTTGCTTCTTCTGCCGCAGCGGGTGCGCCGCAGCAAACCCATGTCAGTCCTAAAACCAAAACCAGGGCCGCGGATACTCTTTTCAAATTGTTTCCCTCCAAGATAGAACGCAAAGCATAAAAATCAGGTCCTGCAAGGGATCGTGACCATTCGGAAAATGGCTCACCTACTTTCGTCTGTCAAGCCGAAAAGGTGAAACCGGCACATCCTTTGCGCCATTTTTCCGTCCGTGACGCATTGATGCACTTTCCCACGGGAAATCCTTAGGAGGGGAAATTCCCTATAACCATGCTCGAAGCGGCATCCCACGTTTTTCCATTCTTCAACTCGCTTGACACACTCCCGGTTCTGTGCAATAGAGTTTCGAAACGCGGTATTAAGTGAAGAAATTAACTATCTGTATCGGGGCATATTTTTATAGAAGTGTTTTTTTTCGCGTTGCTGTCACTGTGCGAACTCTATTCCTGCTCTTTTCGCTGATCTTCGAGTTGCTGTCCCACATCCATCTGCGAGCTTTGGTTTTGAGCTGAAGGCCTCACTTTGGTACCCAGAGGAAAGGAGGTGGTGGTAGTCTTGCCGTTTTGATGACGCGCCAGTTGATTTGAGTTTTGTAACCCGTGATTAATATTAGCTTCACAAACGCATTCATTTTCAGGGAGGTTTTATCATGGCAGGACAGGGAACGGGAAATCCGGCAGTCGTTGGGTTGGCAGGTTTTGGCATGACAACGCTTTTGCTTCAGTTTCATAACCTGGGCTGGTGCGGGAGCGGGATTGTTTTTTGTACCGCTTTGGCGTTTGGCGGGGGTGCTCAGCTCATAGCCGGGTTCCAGGAATTCAAGGCAGGGAACAATTTCGGCTACAGCGCCTTTGTATCCTATGGAGCTTTCTGGATCGCATTGGCGCTTATGTTCCTGGTTTTAGACCTGCAGCACGTACAAGGTAGTTTTATAGGTGATCATCTCAAGATTACCGCGTTCGATCTTGGAATGTTTCTCTTAGGGTTTACACTCTATACGGCAATCATGTTGATCGGCTCTTTGGCAGTCCACACCGCCATGTTTCTTACCTTCCTCACCCTGTTGCTGGGCTTTATCGGCCTTGATCTGGTCTTTTTGGCCGGCATGAAAAATCTTCTGACCATCACCGCGTGGGATTTGGTCATTTGTGCTCTTCTTGCATGGTACATGATGGCGCATGTAATTTTTCTGCAAGTTTACGGCAGGGATGTCCTGCCGGTGGGCAAACCGCTGGTGGCTAAGCCGGCATAATCTCCGCCGGATTGGATAAATTGATTTAACTCGAAAACCGGCAGCCGGTTCAACATTCTATTGTTGTTCCGGCTGTTTTTATGGCCCGATCCTTCTAAAAATAAGAAAGCCGGGAACTTTCTCCCGGCCGATATGAGTAGATTAATTTATGTAAGGAAATTCCGAATCAATCATGGGCCGGCATTGAAGGCCCTGCCGTCAAACCTTTCTTCCCAACTCCCGTCTTTGCAAACAAAGCATCGGCGTTCTTCGCATACCCGCTCGCCGCTCTTGAATCTAAAATCTCCTAAAAGACAAACTCCAATTTCCATCGCCATACCCTCCCCCTGGTAAAATTGCTTTTCTCCAGAGACCTGCGCTGATTGACTCGAAAACATGATAAGCATTCTTATTCAGGAATTCCACTCGGAATCGAAAAATTGAGGGAACGGGGGATTAGGGAAAGATGGATTGTGGGATTGTGTGCACTTCCTGATATAATATTTCCTGCAAAAAGAGTTTTTACTCCAATATGCGCTAACCCACTGGAGAGTACCCATGGCGATTGATGAAATCAAACGGATATTGCAGCAAGCTTCTCTGGGGATCGTGAAAGAATTTCGTGTCGGCAACGATTCTGGAATTCAACTCAGACTCGCGGATGGTGCAATTATTAATATCTTCGATAATGGAACCGTCCAGTTCCAGGGCAAACACCAGGAAGAAATGAAGTCGTTAATACTTCCTGCTCTTGGGAAGACCGTTGAATGCGCTCCGAGGGCGGGCGAAGCTTTGTCCAACAAAGTTTTTGTCGTTTATGGACATGATGTTACGGCACGGCATCAGTTAAATCAAAACCCAAGCTACAAACTTCGCCGCTTTTTATAAACAACACAGTGGATGCCTGACTCTGTTATTTCATTTTTTGCGAATATCAGCGGCATGTCTGAAAATCCGACTCGCTGCTCCACTACTCGGAGCTTCAGGAATCCAGTTATCAAATAGTTAGATCAAAAGGCAGATCACTGATGTCCCTCAGTCTTCTTCCGGCAACAAGGGTTTGCAACACATCTGCCTGGTCTTCGTTTCCACTCTCTGCCGCAGCCTCTTCCAATTCGTAGAGAGCGGCGTGATAAATGCAGTCCATATCCCCCGTTCCCATAGCAATAGAAGCCAGTCTCGTTGGCATCGGCTCCATTGTCACTGCCACGATATGGGGTGTCTTGCCTTTTCTATTTCGTATGAGATTGAGAGCCTCCGTCCTGGTATTCTGCGCCCGGTCGCTCCTCATTGTCCATTTGCACGAGATACTGGCGTGGAGAGTATCGAGAGGGGTGTTCACCGCTCGGAGAGGGGTATATCTCCCTGCTTCGTTGAGATTGTCAACCAGAAGCCCGGCGGCATTGATTGTTTTATCCGGTTCCGGTCGTCTTGCAACGATTATGTCCGGCGTCACGAGGTAATCGCCTCCCAGTGCCGCCTTCACTTCCTTGTTCATTGCTATAATTTTTTGTAAATCGGCAAGGTGTTGGTATTGTTCGAAGCGGGCTATACCAGGACCAGGTTGGCTCGTTGAGAAGTACCAATTTCCCGGCCTTAAGTGACGAAGCCTCTCGAAAGCAGTGTCCAAGAACTCCTTTGTGTAGATTGTGAAGAGCGTACCGGCAGTTTGGCCCGTTTCTGGATTTGAGCAAATAGGAAGACCTATTTTGCCCACCATCCTTTCCGCTAGGTCAACACTCGTCTTGCTGCTGCCATCAGCAACAGTGTAGGCTTTTGAGCCCGCACGGTGTCCCAAAATCTTGCTGCATAACTTTTTGTGGTACTCTTTTCGGAGGTTGGCCAAGAGGATCGGGGTCTTCTTCATCTTCTCCACTACTCCAACATGAAACGACCTAGCAGGCTGGTCAGACGATCCTGATCCTTCGTCTCGCAAGCCCAAACAATGAGCACCTTCCAGCCAAGCCCTTTCAATTCCAAGAGGTTCCTCTTATCACGCTCGGTGTTACCGGACAGCTTTTTTTCCCAAAATGCTTGGTTGCTCGCTGGCCTTGCGGATCGATGGCATCCCTCGTGTCCGTGCCAAAAACAACCATGAACGAAAATGACCTTCTTGTGTCGGGATAGGACTATATCGGGCTTGCCCGGAAGTTTCTTATTGTGAAGTCGAAAACGGTAGCCCATCGCGTGCAGAACTTTTCGCACGAGCAACTCAGGCTTTGTGTCGGCCCCGGCGATTCTCGACATTATCCGGCTGCGCTGCTCTTTGGTGAAAACGTCCGACACGATAGTCCCTTTTTCAAAAGCATCAACGCATATACACAATCGGCCAAACGCGCTGCAAGCAGAGGTGGCACCGCATTTCCAATTTGTTTCGCAATTTCGATTTTGGACCCCAAAAATCTGAATTCGTCTGGGAACGACTGCAGGCGGGCAGCTTCCCTATGTGTGATTGGGCGGTGTTGAACGGGATGAAGATATCGCCCCTTCTCAGGCTTGAAAAACTCGGTCCGGATGGTAACGGAAGGTCGATCCCACCAGAGTCTGCCAAACAGATCGGTCCCACCGGAGGTCTTCTTAACCCAGCAGTTCGGGGTAAGATGGGGCGCTCTCTTTTGTAAATCGAACCTGTTCATTCCCTCCTCCGAAATGGTCATGTACCTTTCTAGACTTATCGGGGTAGGGGTTCTGCCGAAGTGGAGGTCGTTAGGAGGAGGTTCATTTCGGATTTCCGTCCCCACCGGAGGTTCCAAATCGCCTATGGCGTCGCGGACAGTTGAGTAAGGCTTCGGTGTTGAGATGCACGGGATACTCCTTTCGGCAAAAATCCGCCGCTGACAGTTATTTATTTGGTAATGGGTCCTCTTGGGAGGGAAAAGGCCTCGGGGATCTGTGAAACTACAACCGATAATGAATGCGCGCCATCTCATCTGGGGTACTCCGTAGTCGGCAGCGCATAATCTGGCCGATTCCACTTTGAAACCAAGTTGCTGAGCGTACTCCACGATTCTGCCGTGCTCGTATGAGCCGATGAGTTGGGGCACGTTCTCCATAACAAAGATGGAGGCCCCGCACCTCTCCACAACCTCCATGAAAGGCCGCCATAGCTCTTTCCGGGAATCTCCCTCCCGCTGCTTGTTCAGCAAGCTGAAGCCTTGGCAAGGCGGACCACCTATTACCACTTCAGCTTCAGGAATTGTGACCGAGGGATTGCGAAGAATATCCGCTATATCACCGGGCAGGCAGTGTTCACCGAAATTTGAATTGTACGTCTTGACGGCAAAATCATTGTAGTCATTAGCCCATTCCAGATGGAAAGCATGGCCCATGAAGTTCGAAAAACCCAAGGTCATGCCTCCGGCCCCGGAAAACAAGTCGATCAGTTTGGGTCGTAATGACTGATCCAGTTTCCCCGTCATTCGGAGGTTAAAAACATCCTCTTCCTCATTGCGAAAGGGAATGTGCTGCTGGAGCGGTTCTTGTGCTCGAAGATGCATTCTGCGACCCTCCCCTTTTGGGGACGTAGTGTAAGGGTTAACAAGCAAAGTAGTCAACGACCAAAATCGTACCAACAACTCTCCCGATTCGGATGGCGCTCTTCGTCAAAGGGAGACAACACATCCCAGTGATTTGGAATTTCCAGCTCATAACTCACTATTACCCTTATTTTTTTCATCAGAGCACCCCCTTTCCAGCGCTCCATTTTAATACCAACCCCAAGTGGATCGTTTCAGTTGTTCTTCTTCGTCGATAATGGATTGGGGACTTTCTTTAAGTGGATCAAGCCTGTCTGCCTGCTGGCGTGCCCAAGTGAGCCATTCTTCATGCTCGCCTTCTGGTTCAAAATGAAAGTCGTCTGATCTCCACTTTTCCTCAACGGCATCCACAAATTCACGTATCCATACACTCTTTTTCCAGTCCTCAGCTGACGCTAACAAACCTGATACTCTCCTTTTTTCAGCTTCGAGGCGGGCAAGTTTTTCCGCCCTAATCTGCCTCTGCTCCTCCCGTCTCCTCTTCTTCTTCCTGCAACTTCAAATCATGTGCTCTTCGCGTGAGCAGCATAGTTGACAAGGCCGATCAGGAATTGATTCAGGCACATCCTCGATTTTTCTCTTGGGTGTATCTTCCCAATTCTTTCGGCAGTACTCTGCATATGGACCTTTAATGGTCGAGTCGTAGATTGCCTGTTGCGGAAAGCACGCGGGTGGCGTAGGAAGAAGAGCCCGATTTTTCGAAAGTTTGCCTACGCTTCTCCTGGATAGCGAATAAGACGGCAACGTCGGAAATATGGACAGCCGTTCCTGATCTCGTTATGGAAACTTTGTATTCCGACTTTTCTAAGGCTTTTATGATTGCATCCATGATGAGCAGCGAACGTCTGAGGCTCTTCGCTGACACATTGATATCGAGGTGTACCACGTTTGTGCCTGTAAGGAGGCCGTCATAACCATCTTTAAGAGACCCAAGAGCCTTCTGAGATTCTTGGACCAAAGGATGAGGATTCCTGAGCTGAGCGGACACAACCACAGGCTCGGCAAATTTCTCTTTTGCATTATTACCCTCTTCGAGCACTTGAGGATGCTCATGAGCGACTGTCGGGCTTATGTGTATTTTGCTATCGGGTTTACCATGCGGCAAAGGCACTTTGAGACTTTCTGGCCGGCTTGCTTTCTCGCCCAATAGCCTCGTGGCGGAACGGGGATATTGCTTCTCCGACAAATCTTAGCCAATCCAACGTCGGAGATTCCGTACTTCTTTGCCAATTGTGCAATCGGCTCAGCCCAGACTTGGTCGTACAATTCCTGTCTGCTTGAATAACATAGGATCTCCTCTGCATGAACAACCCTAGCTGAGTATTAATCTAAGTCATCAAGATTAGTGTCGGCTCTCCTTAAAGGCTCGTTTGGGGCTGGAAATCTACTACCCGATAGAGTCGAGCAATTTACAGGCCGGGTCGTGGATGGAACCGGGACTACGGGATAAAGTCCCAGGTTTAAACATGTATTCTTCATTCCTTCTCCTACCGTCCCATTGCTCGCACTCCACGCTCAGCAGGCTCTGCCCCGCTGTCGGTTGATTCAAGCCCGGCGCAACTGTGCCCGTCTTGACGCTCCTGATTGCAGGATCGGATTTAAGTATTAACTTCCAACCCTGAAGCGAAAACGCACAAGCTTCCATATGCCCGATTAACCTCACATCTATGGGCCGGGAGGGATATGAGAAGAGCCAAGATCAACGATTTCGTCGATATTGACCGTATCGTCCATGCCTGGCAATCGAATTTTACCCTTAGCATTTCCCCCGAATCCATAATGGTCGCCTTCTTTTCCTGGGCAATACACCTTGCCAATTTACCCGGAAAAAAGACAGAACTCTTTACGGAATATTTAATCAAAATATCCAAGTATTTCGAATATATTTCCCACACGACGATGGGCCGCAATATCCTTCCTGCTTCGAGCCATTGTATCAGGACGTGCGTTTCAGTAACACCGAGTGGGAAAAATGGCCGTACAATATCATTTCTCAGGGGTTTCTCTTGATGGAGAGCTGCTGGCGGAGCGCCACCACTAACGTACACGGCCTTGCATGTCATCATGAAAACGTGGTCTCCTTCACAATGCGCCAGTTGCTCGATGTGCTTGCGCCCTCCAATTTCATTCTGACAAATCCCGAGGTATTGAAAATAACCCGCGAGAAGTACGGCGCCAATTTGGCCCCTGAAAAAGGGCTTCCACCGCTGAGCGATGCGCCCGGCGCCTATGTGTTCCAGGACTAGACCCTGCCGCCCGCCCATGGGATCGGGCCGCAGGAGGCGGATTATTCCCTCGCCGGCGTTGTATATCCGATTGCTCGCATGACGTTTGATCCGGCCCTGCTCCGTGCCTGGTTTCCATGCGCAAAGGGTCGTTTTCCGCCTATGCCGGCGGTCCCACGAAAAAGAATGGATGGAAACTGATGCTGAAAAAACCGGTCCTCGATTATTTCTTCAAGCCGGGAGCCATTGCGGTCATCGGGGCGAGTCCAAGGGAGACCTCCATTGGCTGCACGCTGCTGACTAATTTAAAAAAAGACGGATTTCCCGGTCCGATCTATCCCATCAATCCAAATCACGAGGAGATCCTGGGCCTCAAAGCCTACCCTTCCGTAGCGGCAGTGGGCGCGCCCATCGATTTGGCCGTTATCTCCGTGCCCATCCAGGGGGCGCCGGCAGTCATGAAGGAATGCGGTGAGGCCCGGGTGAAGGCGGCCATCATCATTTCGGCCGGTGGAAAAGAGGTGGGAGAAGAAGGGGTGCGCATAGAGGAGGAAATCAGGTCCGAGGCGCAACGCAGCGCAATACGCTTCCTCGGTCCCAACTGCATGGGGATTCTCTCCCCCGTCAACGGCTTGAACGCCAGTTTTGCGGCCCACTCTGCCGAACCCGGGAGCCTCGCGCTGCTCTCACAGAGCGGGGCCATCTGCAGCGCCATTCTGGACTGGGCGGCAAGCGAAAAGATCGGCTTTTCGCATTTTGTCAGCGTCGGTTCAATGGCCGATTTGGACTTCGCCGACATGATCGACTACCTTGGCAACGACCCGAACGCGCGAAGCATCATCATCTACATGGAGAACATGACCCGGCATCGCAAGTTTATGAGTGCGGCGCGCTCCGTTTCCCGGGTAAAGCCCATCATCGTGGTCAAATCGGGGCGCAGCGACGCAGCCGCCAAAGCCGCGGCCTCACACACCGGGGCCCTCGCCGGACAGGATGATGCCTACAATGCGGCGTTTCGCCGTGCTGGAATCATCCGGGTGGACACTATCAGCCAGCTCTTCGCCTGTGCGCAGGCTCTGGACAAGATGCAGCGGCCCACCGGAGGCAAGCTGGCCTTCATTACCAATGCCGGTGGTCCCGGGGTCATGGCGGTCGATGCTTTGAGCAAATGGCGCATCGAGCCCGCAACGCTAAGCACTGAAACGCTTCAAAAGCTGGATGCGTTTCTCCCCCCCTTCTGGAGCCGGGGAAATCCCATCGATATTCTCGGAGATGCGCCGCCGGATCGCTATGTGCAGGCGGTGCATGTCTGCCTGGAAGCTTCCGAGCTTTCGGGATTGATCGTAATTCTAACCCCGCAGGCCATGACGGACCCTACGGGAGTGGCCAATGCCATGGCTACCGGGATCAAGAATCGGCACAAGCCCTTCATGGCCGTATGGATGGGGGCGCAGGACGTGGAAGCCGGCATAAGAATACTCAATGAGGCACGCATTCCCACCTTCGCCACTCCCGAAGAGGCAGTGGATACCTTCATGCACATGTACTCGTATTCGCGCAATCTGGAACTCCTGCAGGAAACGCCGCCGAGCCTGCCGCACGAAATCCAGGTCAACAGGGGCCAGGCGAAGACCTTCATCGACCAGTGTCTCAAGCGGCGCGAGAGAATCCTTTCGGAAATTGAATCCAAGGCCATCTTGTCGGCGTATGGCATTCCGGTCAACCGCACCGTTGTGGCATCGAGCCCGTCTGCAGCAGCCGAGGCCGCCAAAGGTATCGGCTTTCCAGTTGCGGTCAAGATCTTCTCGCCCGATATCACCCATAAATCCGATGTGGACGGCGTCCGGCTTCATTTGAGGAGTGAGCAGGAGGTTGCAGCGGCTTTCGAAGAGATCACCTCCAGGGCAAGGAGGCTAAAGCCCGATGCGAGGATTTCGGGGGTTACGGTACAAAACCAGGTTAAAAAATCCGAAATCGAATTGATCGTTGGAAGCAAGCGCGACCCGCAGTTCGGTCCACTCATCCTTTTCGGTATGGGCGGAATACTGACCGAGGTGCTCAAGGATTCGGCGGTGGACCTGCCTCCTCTCAACCTGCTCCTGGCCCGCCGTCTCATGGAGCGGACCAGCGTCTATCGCCTCCTGCAGGGTTACCGTAATATTCCCGCAGCCAACGTGGATCTCATGGCGGAGTTTCTCGTTCGAATTTCGCAACTGGTGGCCGATTTTCCGGAAATCGTCGAATTGGACCTCAACCCTGTGGTCATCAGCGACGGATGCCCGGTGGCCATCGATGCCCGTATTGTGGTCGAGCACAGCGAGGTGGCTGCCCCACGGCACCTGATCATCAGTCCTTATCCCAACCAGTATGAAAGTGACTGGATGCTCAAAGACGGCACCCCGGTGCTGATCCGTCCCATGAAGCCCGAGGATGAGTCCCTGGCAGCGAACCTGCTGGACAATTGCTCCGAACAGACGATCTACTTTCGCTATTTTAGCGTGATCAAAAGCTGGCCCCATGAGGCTTTGGTCCGCTTCACCCAAAACGACTACGACCGGGAGATCGGTATTGTCGCCATTGGGCTGCCGCCGGGACCAACCGTAATGATGGGGGTTGGAAGGCTGGTGATGACCCCGGAGCGGGATTCAGCCGAATTTGCCGTGATCGTGGCCGATCCGTGGCAGGGCGAAGGCCTTGGTCCGAAGCTGATCGAGCGGACCATAGAAATTGCAAAGGAAAATGGAGTGCGGACCCTGTCCGGAGAGGTGCTGGCTCAAAACCGGCCCATGCTGGGTCTGGTAAAAAAGATGGGATTTACCATCCTCGAGCCCGACGAGGGTACATGCCGGGTGGAGTTGGACCCGGCTTCCTGGACCGGAGCAGATTATGAAGATGTTTAAAGGAGGACTTCTTTAGCACTTCAGACAGCTTAATCTTTGGTGACGCCTTTATAATCTTCGATCTGCTCCGGGGTTATTTCGCATTTACTCAAAAAAGGAGGAGGACAGCCCCGGGCCGCCCCCCTCCTGAATATGTCGGTTTCCCTCAGGATTAGCCTTTTACGACCACGTAACGGCTGCCCTGCTCATTTTTTACAAAAAGTAGCACTGGATCGCCGTTCGGGACCTTTGCGATCTCTTCTTTGAGATCACTCGTCGATTTCACCGCTTTGCGATTCACTTCCACTATTACGTCTCCCTGCCGGAGAGAGGCGCGGTCCGCAGGACTTCCAGGCTCGACGTTGGCAACCACAACTCCGTGATCGGCATCGATTCCAAGTTGTCGCGCCATTTGAGAATTCAGGTCCTGGACCTGAAGGCCCAATTTGCCCTGAACGGATTGTTTAGCCTCAGCGAGCTTAGTCCCGCCGGACTCGAGCATGGCTATTCGCACTGAGATCTTATGCTCTTTGCCATCCCGCATGACAGTCATCGGAACTTCCTTATCGACTGAAGTCGCAGCAACCAGCGCCGGTAAGTCATGGCTGTCACTTATTGCCTTCCCGTCGTATGAAATTATCAGATCACCGCGTTTGATTCCCGCTTTGTCTGCCGGTCCTCCTGGCACAACGTCAGCTACCAGTGCGCCTTTGGGGTCTTCCAACCGCAGCGCGGAGGCAAGCTCAGGGGTTACGGTCTGAATGTTGACTCCCATATAACCGCGGGTTACCTCGCCTTTTGCCTCCAACTGCGGGATCAGAGGCTTTGCCGTGTTGATCGGAATGGCAAATCCTATGCCCTGCCCCTCGGCAATTATAGCTGTATTGATCCCAACCACTTCTCCGCGCATGTTGAACAGAGGGCCGCCGGAATTGCCCGGGTTAATCGAGGCATCGGTCTGGATGAAGTCATCGTATGGGCCCGCACCGATGACCCGGCCCTTGGCGCTCACGATCCCCGAAGTTACGGTCTGGTTCAGGCCGAAAGGATTTCCAATCGCAAGGACCCAGTCCCCTACCCTCAGAGCGTTTGAGTCGCCAATATTTGCGGCAGGCAGGCTTTTTCCGGCGTCAATCTTCACGATTGCAAGATCTGTTTTCGGGTCCTGCCCGACGATTTGAGCCTTGAACTCTTTCCTGTCGTTTAGTGTCACTTCAACCTCTTTGGCTCCTTCGACAACATGGTTATTGGTGAGAATATATCCGTCGGAAGATATGATCACCCCAGATCCGGCGCCCTGAACGGGCCGGTTTTGTTGAGACCTCGGGTTGTTGAAAAATTGTCCGAATGGGTTTCCCGGCATCTCCTGAAATGGAAATTCAGCTTTTTCAAACTTGGTCACTTTTACGTTGACAACCGAGGGGGTCAATTTCTCCGCAAGCGGAGTAAAAGGACTTTCCACGAACGATTTCGCTGGAGTCTGCGATTGAAGGGCGGGGCTGTCGGCGGCGGCGGAACCAGTCGTGTTGAACCTTGCCGACACGATAAAGCCTGCCACAAGAAACAGAAAGGCCGTAAGCACGATCGTGCTCATCCCAAAGCGTCTGTTGGTTAATGAATTCCCGATTCTCCCAAACATTGGTATTCTCCTTATCATGAAAAGATTTTTGCGCAATTTGCGTCTGCAGCGGCAGATCTCATCCTTTGCGGAAATATAGACAGGGAAGATTAAAAGAAAGTTAAACGGGGATTAGAAGTTTCATATGTAGTTGAAAAGGCAGAGCAAGGCTGGGGTAAAAACCCCTGCCGAAGCGTGTGGCCATAAGGCTGAGAGAGTCAAGAAAGTCTTGCTGCTGTGTAAAATCAACCGGTTATGACGATATTTATCAATAGGCTATGTGACTATAGAGTAATCTGCTAAGATAAATCGGGATGGGGGTGTTACACTCTCTCGGTGCTATCTACCCTGAATTAATGTATATTGAGGGCCTTGGCAGGCAAGATTCCTGAAACTCATGTCTGATATAGGATGATCGAGGTTTCCTGGATTATAGACTTGGTGAGCGTGGAATGACGATGCGGCTCCTGGTTGTGGAAGATGAAAAAAAAGTATCCAGCTTTATCAGTAAGGGCCTGAAGGAAGAGGGCTACGCAGTCGATGTGGCATTCGACGGAAAGACCGGCCTTCAAATGGCCATGGATAAGATACACGATCTGGTCATTCTCGATATTCATCTGCCGGGGATGGACGGCATGAGCGTTCTTCACGAGCTGCGCAAGAGAAAGGTCTCAACTCCGGTGCTGCTGCTCACGGTAAGAGCAAACATTGAAGACAAGGTCCTGGGTCTGGATGCAGGCGCTGACGACTATCTGACCAAACCATTCGCATTTCAGGAACTTGTCGCCAGGATTCGGGCGCTGCTCAGACGGAAATCCGAGGCAGAACTTCCGGTGCTTCAGTTTGCCGATCTTACCCTCGACCCCGCTCGCCGTGCCGTCCTCCGAGGCGTCAAGAAAATTGACCTGAGCGCAAAGGAGTACGCTCTCCTTTATTATTTCATGCGAAATCCCGGGCTGGTACTAACCAGGACTATGATCTCCGACCATGTTTGGGACTACAACTTCGACTCGATGACCAACATCGTCGACGTATACGTGAACTACCTTCGCAGGAAGATCGACTCGGATCGGGAGCATAAACTCATTCACACGGTTCGAGGCGTCGGCTATGTATTAAAAGAGGGGTGATCCTTGTATTTCAGGTCTATCAGGGCACGTATCACCATTTGGTATACGAGCCTTTTAACCGTTACTCTGCTCATTGTGGGAGGGGCGGCATTCGGCCTTCTGTCGTACAGCCTCTCCCACGAGACGGACAACGCGCTCCATAGCGTTGCCAGCGCGTTGATCGAACGGGACCTTGGCGGATCAGCGACGCGTCTCTCTTCTGAAATCGATCAGGCTTTCCGTCGTTTTTTCGGTTTTTCTCCATGGGATCAATATTTTCAGATGCGTGACCCATCGGGCAACCGTGACGAACTCAGGTCTTTGCCTTCCACCAGGCAGTTGCCTCTGAGCAGGCAGGCCCTCGCAAACGCATTGCAAGGTCTATCTTCCTTTGAGACAGTGGAGGGTCTCGGAGAACATCCGGTGCGGGTGCTGACCATGCCCGTGATGGAATCCAGCAGAGTGACCAACATCATCCAGGTCGGAATGTCCCTTAAGAGTATCGATGAAACCCGTCTTCGGTTCCTTTTGATCATGGCGGGGGTGCTCCCTCTCGGCCTGATACTGGCTGCATCCGGTGGATGGCTTGTGGCCAATCGGGCATTGAAGCCTGTGGGCCGGATGACCGCCGCTGCCCGCCGGATAGACGCTGAAGACCTTAGCCAACGTGTGCATGAGACAGGGACAGGCGACGAACTGGACAACCTGGCCAAGACCTTGAACCAGATGCTCAACCGTCTGGATGCCGCATTCAGCCAGATCCGCCGGTTCAGTGCCGATGCCTCGCATGAACTTCAGACTCCCCTCACCATTTTGAAAGGTGAAATTGAGCTTGTTCTGCGTTCAGCGAGAACACAGGAGGAATACCGGGTAACCCTGGAGAGTGCTTTGGAAGAGGTCGACAGAATCGCTCGCCTGGTGGAGGGTCTACTGCTCCTGGCTCGCGCCGAAGTGGGGATACTGAGAATGGACCGAAAGGAGGTAGACCTGGTGCAGGTGCTTGAAGAGGTTTACCTCCGGCTCAAGCCGCTGGCGGACTCCCATAGCATAGAATTTCGGCTCGGTTCCATAGAACCGCTCTGCGTTCAGGGAGATAGCGAGCGTCTGCAGAGCATGACAATTAACCTCGTTGACAATGCAATAAAGTACACCGGGGCGGGAGGCAGTGTGACCCTCGAACTGCAGCGTGAGGGCCGATGGGCATCAATTCTCGTTTCCGATACTGGAATAGGGATTCCCATTGAAGAGCAAGAGCAAATTTTCCAAGCCTTTTATCGCGCTTCGGAAGTCCGCTCCCAGGTGGAACGGGGAACCGGTCTGGGGCTGGCTATCGCTCAATCAATCGCTGTTGCTCACGGCGGAACCATCAGTGTAGAAAGCTCCCCTGGCCAGGGGAGCACTTTCAAGGCTCTGATCCCTATCGCCTCTTAGGTTACGAATTCCTGGAGACGTTAGCTCAAGAGGCTGGTTACAATCCAGCATCGTTCTGCAATTTCCAGGCTGCTGATTTACTGGTTTTTTTCTGCCTCTACTATTCGCGAAAGACGCTCGCGCGTATTGATGTCGGGGTTTTCCAGGACCAGGTCGAACAAACGCCTGAGGACCTTCCCCACCTCGGGTCCCGGCGGAATATCCAGGATCTTGATGATGTCATCCCCACTGAGCGCAAGCTCACGTACATTGGAGGCGGAGAGCCGTTTGAGCTGAACTCTCATCCTGTCTCCAAGACGTCTTATGCCCTCGATTCCGCTTTGGGCTTGCTCCGCGGTTCCCGGATATCCTTCAGACAGGATCTCGGCTTCCGCAAGCGCGGTAAAATCCTCCAGAAGCGCAGGATTTATAGTGGTCATGAATCGCCTGATCCGGGTGTCGCCCCAGGATTCGGCTTCCGGGGGAAGCTGATGCAAAACGAGCGAGGAAACTTCATCGATGCTCCTGTTCGACATGTTCCACCACTTCATTGTTTCCCTGGCACTGCGGGAGCTCTCGCGTCGAAAATCCGGCGTGGGTCCGTCCGCCGCCGCCTCGGCAGCCGGTAGGGCCATCTGGTGAAAAAGAGCGGCGAGCCTGACCCGTACTCTCTCCGGAGAGTTAACGATGCATGAAAGGGTATGCTCGTAGATGCCAACGCCCGATCCAGTGTGGGCCGGGATATTCGAGCCCTCATCCAGGCCGGGAAGCAGTTTCCCGAAGGCCCCGCTCTTTCTCAGCAGGCCAAAGGCCCCGATTATGTCCCGGCCCAGCAGTATCTTGAGTAGTTCGTCCCGAATCCGTTCGCCCGAAACATTTTCCAGCTTCCAGGACCACTCCCGCATTGCGGCGAAAGTGCCGGCTTCGACCTCGAAGCCGTAAATCGAGAGCATACGGGCAGCCCGAACGATTCTCAGTGGGTCTTCAGAAAACCTGTCCCGTGGATTTCCGACCGCGCGAATCAGTCCGGCCCTCAAATCCTCGCGGCCCCCGTTCGGGTCGGCCAGGACGCCATCCGGATATGAGAGAGCGAGCGAATTGATCGTAAAATCGCGTCGCCCGAGGTCTTTCAATATTCCGGCCTGTCCCGAAGGCTCGAAACTGGTCACTTCAATATCACGTGTCCTGGTGTGCACCTGGACTGTGCCGTGACGGATTCCCACCGGAATGACCCTTGGAAAAAGAGAGCTGATTTTCCCGGTGCTTGCGGTTGAAGCAAGGTCCCAATCCTTTGGTTCTACTCCGAGAAGGAAGTCACGCAACGCCCCGCCGACGACCCACACGTCAAATCCGGCCTTGTGGATTATTTCCATGGCTGCGAGAACATCGCGCGGGACTAAAGAAAGTCCTGGCCTGTCAGACGGCATTGGCATCGGGAGAGAATCCGGATAGGATGTCAAAAATTTGCACTGTTTATAAAATTTTTGTACTTTTTCGATCTGTGCGCACTGTGCCCACGGCACATTTACATTTTTTCCGGCAAGCTTCAGCCCTATTCCCTAAAATGGCTTGATCTTTTCGCAATGGCCAATATAATAGAGAAACTTGGAAACTGCCAGTGTCTCGTAGGGTGTTTCCAGGTGGGCGTTATACCGTGGACTTTAAAAGGCAGGTTTTTTGCATGGATACGGAACAAGCATACGGCAGGATGCAGGAAGCAAATCGCATAATCGAAGACTTCCCCATTGGGAAATACGCATTCTATGCGGTTCTGTATCTCGCGGAGATCGCGCTCTGTTTCGCGATCGTTCACTTTATTTAGGGTGGACTTATTCGTTGTAGATTGGTATATTCGCCGGAACGTAATAAACAATTTTTTCGGAAACTGAAAATGTTCGCTCCCCTGTCCCTACTACTAGTGCTACTACTTAGTCCGTTGAGCCGGACCGGGGGAACTTTCGCCTTTCTCTTCCTATGATTTAAACTGAGACTGACAGACGATTAAAGGCCATGGGTTCTCCCCATGGCCTTTTTGCATTTTATGGACTTTTTTTATTTTAACAGCCTGCATTGCATAAGGAGAAAAAGATGAGCAGAAAGATCCATATTTTTGACACCACGCTCAGGGACGGGGAGCAGGTTCCGGGCGCAAAGCTCAATAAGAAGCAAAAAATCGAGGTCGCCCAGCAGCTTGCGAAACTTAACGTCGACGTGATCGAAGGGGGGTTCCCCTGCTCTTCCCCCGGTGACCTCCAGGCGGTCAAGGCCATCTCGCAACAGGTGAAAGGACCGGTGATCGCGGCCCTTGCCCGGGCGGTAAAAGAAGACATCGATCTCGCCTGGGAGGCCGTCCGGGAAGCGGAACAGCCAAGGATTCACGTTTTTCTCGGGTCATCCGACATTCATATCAAAAAGAAGCTGCGGCGGGATCGCGACAGCGCCCTCGAGATGGCTGTGGAGGCTGTTAAATATGCAAAGAGCCTCTGCCGTGAAGTCGAATTCTCGACCGAAGACGGGTCGAGAACGGATTTCGGCTTCCTGTGCCGCATTATCGAGGCTGCCATTCGGGCCGGGGCTGACGTTATTAACGTTCCTGACACCGTTGGGTACGCTGTGCCCGAAGAGTTCGGCGACCTCATCCGTAGAATCCGTGAGACCGTTCCATCGATTGACCGCGTCCGTCTGAGCGTCCATTGCCATGACGACCTCGGATTAGGGGTCGCAAACAGTATGGCCGCCATTCGCAACGGAGCAGACCAGGTGGAGTGCACGATCAACGGAATCGGCGAGCGGGCCGGAAACGCATCCCTCGAAGAAATAGTTATGCTGCTCAAGACCAGGTTTGCAAGTTACCAGGCCACTACAGACGTCGATACCACGGAGATATTCCGTACCAGCCGAATGGTCAGCCGGCTCATGAACATCCCCGTCCAGCCGAACAAAGCCATAGTTGGAAGCAACGCCTTTGCGCATTCCTCCGGAGTTCACCAGGACGGCGTTCTCAAAGACAGGACAACATATGAGATCATGTGCCCTGAGGACCTCGGGATAAAACAGCACTCGATAGTGCTCACTGCCCGCTCCGGAAGGGCCGCCCTCAAACACCGCCTCGGCGAACTCGGTTTCTCGCTCCAACCTGAAATCTTCGAACGCGTGTATAATCGGTTTATCGATGTCGCCGACCGGAAAAAAGAGATCGGCAGCCAGGATCTCCAATCGATTGTCGAGATCGAGATTTCCAAGGTGCCCGAGACCTATACGATGCACAGCCTGCAGATCATGAGCGGAACGAAAATGGTCCCGCTCGCTTCCGTAACTCTTAAAAGAGACGGTCAACTCTTTACCGACGCCGCGACCGGAAACGGTCCGGTAGACGCTGCTTTCAACGGGATAGAACGAATTATCGGGGTTTCGGGCAAGCTTCGCGATTATGACTTGAAGGCGGTTACGATGGGCAGGGACGCCCTTGGTGAAGCTATGGTGAGAGTGCAGATCGGGGAGACTATCTATTCGGGCATAGGGACCAGTCCGGACGTGATCGAAGCCAGTGCCCGCGCCTATCTGAATGCCTATAATCGATATTTTGCAAACGGCGGTGCGGAAATGCTTCAGAAGTTGGCTGCCGATGCCGCTCCTGCCGGGGTCAAGAAGACTTCCGCCGATTGACCGGCGGGCAGGGCCGCTCCGGATAATCAGCGATAGGAACCCGCCCTGGACTTGTTCAAGGGTCCGGGGCAAAAGCGCAGGCGCGCGCGGAGCCGGAAACCGGTCGCCGGTTCCCGGACTCCAGGCCCCCTGTGGTATATAAACCCTATGATCTGTAGATTGCGCTGACGATTATAAGATCGTCCACTTTTTCGCAATAAGCCACTTTGGGAAGCCATTTCTTTGTCTTCGGATGATACCACTTGTACTCCACCCAGCCCTTACCCTCTGAGTTGGCGATATCTACTATCTCCTTTATGAATTTCTTTCCGTCTGAATCCATCAGGTCGATAAAGTCCTCTCCCACGAACTTCTCGTTTATTCCATGGGCCAGCATAGTTCCCTTCGAATTGAGGACATAAACGTACATTTCATCCTGGCTGAACATTCCGTTCGGGTTTGTAAATTCGGCAAGAGCGATCCTCTTGCCGGAGGCCCGGTAAAAAGATTTCGCGTTGTTCACCCAATCCCTTGCATCATCCTTGCTCCTCGTGCTCATTTTAGTCCTCCTGTAAATCTGGAAACCAAAAAAAGAACCGGAATTGAAAATAGAAGGTGCCGCGAACAAACGGACCCACACTACGTGTGGCCATGGTCAACTTTGATCAAAAAGGACAGAACTAATATAAAACCGCATTCACATTTTTTCTTGGATATTCGAACACGGACTGGCGAAAGCCCGCTCCAGGGCACACTATTCAACGCGAAACGCTCCAGGGAGTGGAAGCCCACTGACTTCAATCTGAATAATCAGTGAGTGCAATAAGTCAATATCTTTTTAAAACAAACCAGCCTGGCGTAACCCTTCTATGCGCTTTTTCCCGCGATGCCCGGACCAATGGATAATAAATATCTCTATTTTTTTGCAGCGCGATTTAAATCGGCTCAACCTTTATTGAACAAATCCCCGAACACGTTTAGAATGCGAGGCTGATTTAGATGCGACTTCTATCCAGGGTCCAGGGAAGATGAAAACATTCGAAACCGATGCAATCGTTCTTAGCACACGCGACCATGGCGAATCGGATCGCCTGGTGGCGTTTCACTCCGCCGGGTTTGGTACATTGCGTGGAATTGCCAAGGGCGCCAGGAGAAGCAGGAAAAGGTTTGCAAACGTATTTGAGCCCTGCAGCCTTGTGCGGCTGGAATGTCGGGAGAAGAATTCTTATATTTGGATCGAAGCCTGTGCAGCTGGTGGAACCCTATCTTCCCATGCGCACAGACATAGAGAAATGGGCATATGCAGCCCTTTTTTCCGAAATCATTCTGGAAATGGTCCCTGCAGGAGAGCCGCACCCCGGTCCCTTTCTTCTTCACAAAAAGACCCTTGACAGATTGGAGTGGGACAAAGACCCGCAGAATGTGTTATTATTAGCGCTATTGCGGTTTCAGTTTTTGATGGGGTATATGCCGGCCATGGATGAATGCGCGGTTTGCAGGCGCAGGCTGAAGACCTCCAAACAATGGTTTTGGCAGGCGGCTCAGGGAAAACTGGTCTGCGCAGGATCACTTTTGTTCGAATACCAGGTATATTGTCCTGGATATGGGGACATTGGCGTTAATACAATATTTGAGGAAAATTCCACTCGAGAAGATTTGGCGGCTTCGGATGCGCCGGGAGATGAAAGCACCCCTTTTGAGGGGCCTTCTCGATTGGTTCGGCTATCATACCGGAAAACAAATCCAGAGCATTAAGGTGCTCGAGCAAATCCTGCCCTCTTGTGGATTTTCCGGAACTGGCCGATCGACAGAATAAATCGGCACAGCAAAGAGTTTCCAAAACTGATTACTGAACCCGACGCACCGGGAATCTGATATTTCCGGAGAGGGGAAAAGGCGGTCTTTTATGGACTGGATCAGCCATTTTGAGGGAATCGCTCACAGCTCCCCGTGGCTTGCAATAATTCTTTCCTTTGCAGGGGGCGTTCTGGCAAGTTTTACACCGTGTACCTATCCCATGATGCCGATAACGGTCGCCTTTATAGGCGGAAAGGCCAACGGCAGCAAACGCAGAGGCTTTCTGCTTTCGGTTTTTTATGTCCTGGGCCTGTCTATTGTTTATTCAGCCCTGGCCGTCTTTGCCGCGCTTACCGGACAATTTTTCGGGGCTTTGACCGCCAGCCCATGGGTTTATCTGATCGTTGGCAATATTTGTCTTTTTTTCGGGCTGGTGATGCTCGAAGCGGTACCCCTTGCGCCGCCGGGATTCCTCAATAACTTGAAGGTAGCAGAGTTTTCAGGCCACGATGTTTTTACCAGTATGATACTGGGCGGGGCATCGGCCCTGGTCGTAAGTACCTGCACCACTCCCGATTCTGGGCGTCCTTCTGGCCCTGGTGGCAGCCAAGCACCAGATCGCCCTCGGGGTGGGCATGCTTTTCTCATTTTCGTTCGGCCTCGGAGCACTGGTAATCGTAGTGGGTACCTTCACCGGATTGCTTACATCGCTGCCACGGTCCGGGAAATGGATGCTTCGGGTCCAGAGGATCTTCGGGGTCCTTATGATCCTGGCGGCGGAATATTTCCTCATCAAGACTGGAGAGTTTTTCATATGAGCCGTTTAAAAACCTGCAAAAAGTTCGCATCGCTTTTCCTTTCATCCATTTTGTTCATAACTGTCATGATCTGCTTGCCGGCCGGTGCGGCCGAGGAGAGCAGCGCAGCCACGAACTTTACCGCGCCCGATTTCGAGCTTCAAAATATAACGGGAACAAACGTATCTCTGAGCCAGTTTAAAGGTACAGAAGCCGGTACTTCTCTATTTCTGGGCCACATGGTGCCACTACTGCAAGGCTACGCGGCCTGAAGTAATCAAGATGCAAAAAGCCAACCCCGATGGCATTGAAGTCCTTGCGATCAATGTGGGCAGCGGGGACTCCCTTGATAAGGTGCAACGTTACGAGAAAGCCGATCCAGCGCCTTATACAGTTCTCTACGACCCCGACTCAAAGGTCACGCGTTCTTATAAGGTCGAAGGAATCCCCCATTTTGTCCTGCTGGACAAAACCGGGGCGGTTAAATACAGCGGCAATCGGCTGCCTTCAGATCCCATGAGTCTTCTCAAGTAGAAGACGGAACAGAAGACAGGAACGGCTCCATGAAGGATGTGCTGACCATAATCATGGCTGGAGGCAAGGGTACCCGGCTGCTGCCTCTGACTGAGGACCGCTCCAAACCCGCCGTCCCATTTGGGGGCATATACCGGCTGATCGATATACCCTTGAGCAACTGCATCAATTCGCAGCTCTATAAGATCCTGATCTTTCCACAGTATAAATCGCAATCCCTGGTGGACCACCTGGAAGAAGGCTGGAACATATTTTCGGGCGACCTTGGCCATTATTTGCGAATTGTCGCCCCTCAACAGAGGACCGGAGAGGTATGGTACCGTGGGACAGCCGACTGCGTGCGGCAGAACCTGTATTTAATCGAGCGCGAAATGCCGCGCTACGTTCTGATCCTCTCCGGGGATCATGTCTATAAAATGGACTATGCCGCATTTCGCGATTATCACGAAAAAGTAGACGCCGACGTGACCGTGGGGCTTTTGGAAGTGGACCGGTCACAAGGCTCCGATTTCGGGATCGCTGAAGTGGACAACGACTTCAGAATCCGCGCATGGGCCGAAAAGCCCAAGGACCCAAAGCCTATTCCGGACGACCCGGAGAGGTGCCTCGCTTCTATGGGGATATATCTGTTCAGGGCCGACCTGCTGGTCGACCTTCTGCACAATACGGACTATGACGATTTCGGAGGGGATATAATCCCCAGAGTCATAGACAAACTGAAAATCTACGCATACCCCTACAGGCGTCTGAACCGGATTTGCGATTATATCCACCAGACCGATCCCGACGGCGTCAGGAAGCTTGAGCTGGTCGATGCGACCCGCGACTCGCAATACTGGAGGGATGTCGGCACCCTTGACTCTTACTGGAACGCCAACATGGATTTGACGGGCGTAGACCCCTTCTTCAATCTCTACGGCACCATTTGGCCCATCAGGACCCGTCAGCGCCAGTACCCGCCTGCCAAGTTCGTTTTCAACGCTCCCGACAGCAGAGTCGGCACTGCCGTTGATTCACTGGTTTCCAGCGGCTGCATAGTAAGCGGAGGGACCGTGAGGAGTTCGGTGCTTTCCTGCGGAGTCATGGTCCGGAGCTGGGCGCAGGTGGACGAATCCGTTATCATGGACAATGTGGAAGTGGGCCGTAACTGCAAAATCAAAAAGGCTATTATAGACAAGCACAACGTTATCCCGCCTTATACCGAAATCGGAATAAACCCGCTGTCCGACCGGGAGAAGTTTACCGTAACTCCTCGAGGAATAGTCGTAGTGCCCAAGGGCTATTTCAAGCCGCAATGAGTTCCACACGCGGCCGTTAAAGATTCAAACCAGGGATGGCCCGGATCGCGGATCGAATGATTCGCGGGCAGTTGAGCGGGTCTGTCAGGCGCAAAGATCCGCGCTGGAAGCGTGTAATGCGCGGATGACCACAAAAGCCGATTCGTGAAATCCGTGGTCGCCCGCACTTCATCTACTGCAAACGACTTCGTCCTTGGGACTTGCGAACTCCGCCGGTCCGGCCATCAATCCCAGGTTCGCTTTAATGAACTCTTTGATCTCTTCATCGGGCAAGGCAGGGCTGTAAATATAGCCTTGCACCGCGTCGCATCCATGTTCGCGCACAAATGCAAGCTGGTTCTCGGTCTCGACCCCTTCCGCGATGACCTCGAGGTTAAGGCTGTGAGCCATTGCAATAATTGCAGCCGCAATTGCCTCATTGTCCCGGTCCCCGGGAATGTCACGGATGAAGGAGCGGTCGATTTTGAGGATATCCAGTGGGAAACGTTTGAGATAGGCCAGTGACGAATAGCCGGTCCCGAAATCGTCGATGGCGACCCGCAACCCCATCTGCTTGAGTTCGCGCAGGATACTGGAGGATTCCTCCATATTCTTCATAATGGCGCTCTCGGTTAGTTCGATCTCCAGCAAACTGGCATCGAGGCCCGATTCTTTCAGGGCGCGCGTTATCGAAGCGACAAGACTAAAAGGTCTGAACTGAAGGCTTGATATGTTGACGGCCATACGGATGGGAGGCGTCCCCATCTTTTGCAGGGCCTCATTGAAAGTGCAGGCGGTGCTTAGCACCCAGTCACCTATCGGGACGATCAGGCCCGTCTCTTCGGCCAGCGGGATGAAATCTCCCGGAGGTACAAGCCCGATTTCGGGGTGCCTCCAGCGAAGCAGTGCTTCCAATCCTACGATCTTTCCCGAACTGATATCTATCTGAGGCTGATAGTAAACGAGGAACTCCTGGCGGTCCAGCGCCTTCCTGAGCGCGTTTTCGAGCGAGAGTCTCTTGAACGATGAAGCGTTCATCGCCTCGGAGTAAAACTGGTAATTATTCCTGCCCTGCTCTTTTGCGCTGTACATCGCGGCATCGGCATTTTTGAGCAGTGTATCGGGATCTTCCCCATCCAGCGGGTAGACCGTGATCCCGATGCTCCCCGTAATGAATATCTCGTGGCCGGCTATAATCAATGGTGTCGAGATGGTATCCAGGATTCGTTTTGCGACCTTGGCGGCGTCCTGTATTCGATTTACCTCCGGCAACAGAATCGTAAACTCGTCTCCGCCAAGCCGCGAAACGGCGTGCGAATACCGGGCTTCGACATTACGGGCCGCTTTATCGCTTTTGCGAAGGCCTTCGTGTATCCGCTCGGCGACGGCCTGAAGCAGCAGGTCTCCTACTTTATAGCCGAAGGTGTCGTTTATCCGTTTGAATCTGTCCAGGTCAATAAACAACGTGGCGACATAGCGGCCGTGGCGCTGCGCATGAGCAACGGCCTGCCCCAGATGGTCCTTGAAGGAATTTCGGTTCAGCAGTCCGGTCAGGATATCGTGATAGGCCAGGCGAAATATGCGCTCCTCGGTCCTTTTTCGTTCCGTGATGTCGCGCACTATCGCCAGCGCCTCATCTTTTCCGTTGCCCACGATTCGCCATTCATAATACCCGGCGTCTTCGCCAACCTGGAGTTCATGTTCGAAAAACCGCATCCCACCTTGATTGAGCGCCATTTCCAGGTTTTGCAGAATCGGCCGGGAAACCTCTTCAGAAAATACTTCGCTGATTTTCTTAGACAACAACCCCGCGCCGGAAAAAACCTTGTCGAAACCGCCCGGTTCTCGCAGCTCCAGGATACGGCCCTCCCCGGTGATCCGAAGCAAGAGGTCCGGCAGGGCATCTATCAACGCCCGGTTCTTCATCTCGCTTTTTCTGAGATTCTCGCTCACAAGGCTCGAACGCCACATGTAGCGCAGGCGATGATGAAGGATAGCCCAGTTGATCGGTTTGCTGATAAAGTCAGTGGCGCCTGCATCGTAGGCGCGGTTAATCGATTCTATATCGTCCAGACCCGTCATCATCAGCACGGGAATGTGCTGGCCGGCCGGCCGGTTTCTTATCTCCCTGCAGGCCGTAAAGCCGTCCATCTCGGGCATGACTACATCGAGCAGCACTATACTGGGTTTGCAGCGCTCAAAGGCCTCAAGGGCTTCGATTCCGTCCGAAGCCTGCTCGACCACAAAACCTGATTCCACGAGCAAGGCGCCTGCCAGCAGCCGAGCCCCCCTGTCATCATCTACGACCAGGGCAACCGGGCTCTCTTTCTGGCCCAACGAATCATCCATAAAGCCCCCTTTGGATCTCGCCACTTAATGCCTCTCTTGTCTTGCCGTATTCCAGCCGAATCCGGGAAATAAGGGAATCGCAGCCTTGAACTGAGTTCGTACGGGCGATATCTTCCAACTGCCTGCACATTTCGGCGAGCGACATCGCCCCCAGATTGGCGCTGGCCGATTTGAGCGCATGCGCCGCCTGCGCCACAGCCTCCGCATCACCCGCATTTAGTGATTCGCCCAGTCTTTCGATCAGGATCGGGGAGTCATTCAAATAAATGTTGATAACCGCTGAAAGCATTCTAGGGCCGTTTGGGCCAAGCGACCTTATTTTATCCAGGCTCTTTTGATCCAGGTAATCCTCATTGACGGTTTCAGGTGGCCCCGGCTCCGGCCCGGGCGCTTCAGTGCCCGCAGTTGAATCCTGAGCCTGATTATTGTTTGACCACTTCTCCAGCATGCAGGAAAGCTCTCGCATCAGGAAAGGCTTGCTCAGATGGTCATCCATTCCGGCCTCGAAGCACCGGACACGGTCAGCGTCCGAGTCGTGCGCCGTCAAAGCCACAATCGTAGTCCGGCCACATCCGTTCTTCTCCTGCTCCCTGATTATCCGCGTCGCTTCAAAGCCATCCATCAGGGGCATCTCACAGTCCATAAAGACAACGTCGTATGCCCCGGATTTCATCCGGTCTATCGCTTCATAGCCATTGGAGGCCACATCGACACGACAGCCAAAGGCCTCCATCATTGCACACCCGACTTCCTGGTTCACTGCATTGTCTTCGACAAGAAGCACGCAAGCGTTAAGCGCCATTTTCTCTTTCCTGACAGAATTATTCGCTCAACATAACAGACCTTTGATCTCTCAGACTTAATCGGAATCCTTCCAAAAATCTTGAACCCTTATCATGCACAACCGCAAACCGGTAATCCTTGCAGATGAAGTAAGTGCTTATAATAAATGGATATTATCATTGTGCACTCTGCACGTAAAAAACTCGCAAAAGGCCGCCGACGGTATCGCCGGAGGCAATCCGTCCCGAAAATCATTATCTGAAATACGGCCATGCGAGGCGCTTCGGATCTTAAGCTTTAGGAGAACGCACTTGACTTACAGCCCGCCAGGTTGTGACAGGAGCTATGATGAATGCGGAAGACGCCGCTGGACATCTAACTATCCTTGGAACCGGCGCTGCGAACGTGTAAACTCATGCCTGTGTCTTCTGATTTATCCGTGTGCATCTGTGTTCATCCGTGGTTCGAGCCTTTCTCTAAAGATCGACCCTGGCCCTTCGAAGCGGCCCACCGGGTTTTTGAAATTATCGAACGTCTCCGCGTGAAAAAAATGGCAGGGCTATGCAAGCTCCTGCCATTTCTAAGGGCAAACCCCTCGCTCTTGAGTCCGGACCTCCGGTTATGGATTTGGAGCCCGGTCTACCGGAAGCAGCCATCAGTAGGGGTAATAGTACCGATATGGGTAAGGATAATAGTAACTGGGGTAATATCCGTAATAATAAGGGGAGTAATACCCGGAGTAATAAGGGTAGTAATATCCCCCCCAGTAAGGGCCCCAGCCCCATCCCCAGCCCCAGCCGCCGCCCCAGCCGCCGCGCCAGCCTCCGTGCCAGCCGCCTCCGTGCCAGCCGCCTGCCGTGCCCGCCGCCTCCGTGTCCCGCCGCCGCCTCTCCATGCATAAGCCGGGTTCGCCATGAAAAGCGTACCCAGGATCAGCATCACGGCCAGAGTCACCGCTAAGATTCGAGTCAATCTCATCTCAATACCTCCCTTCACTTTGATCCCGGACTGCTCTTTTTACTGCTGTTTTACTCTTTTGTCCTCAGCATAATAAATGACGAATGGGGCCCGGATATGGTTCACATTTTACAGGAATTTTTTTCGATTTTCCATAAGCCCCGTACCACGAGACCCACGCCGGACAGCATGAATCAAGATTAATTCAGGCTTTTACAAGACCGCTAAAAAGAGTACAAGAAAGCGTTCTATCGCTATTATATTTTCCACTCGCTGAGCGAAAATCAAGGACCTCTTTCAAAAACTGCGGGAAAGAGGGATGGCTGTAACGAAGCGGCGCTGGTGTTTTGCCTCCGAGATTATTATTGTTCGATAGTGTGGGTCCTGATTAACGCAAGCGCCTGCCGGGACTGCGGCTGTCAACACGGGAGTTCGGCTGGAGGCGCCACATGCACCGGGGGCAAATGATGGAAAGACCTCTTCTCAAAGTGCTTCTTGTCGAAGATGACGAGGATGACTATGTATCCTTGCGGGCGCTCCTCTCAGACATCGGTTCGGCAGCGTTTCATCTGGACTGGGTGGATGCATATGAAGCGGGTGCACAGAGAATTCATAGCGCTGAACACGATGTCTGTCTCCTCGACTATCGCCTGGGCGCAAGGGACGGCCTGGAGCTTTTACGCGAAGCAACCGCAGCCGGGAGCCGAATGCCGATTATCCTGCTTACCGGCCAGGGGGGATACGATGTGGACCTCAAAGCCCTGGAGGCGGGAGCAGCCGACTACCTTGTCAAGGGACAAATCACTGCCGATCTCCTGGAACGCTCCATCCGCTACTCGATAGCACGAAAACGCACCGATGTTGAACTCAAAAAATACCGTGACCACTTGGAAGACGTTGTACTGGAACGCACCAGGGAACTCGAAGAAGCAAACAGAAATCTTCAGATCGCAATCGGTGTGCGCCGCAAAGCGGAGGAAGCAAGCAAGCAGTTGGCGGCCATTGTCGAGGGATCTGAAGACGCAATAATATCAACGGCATTGGATGGGATAATTACGAGCTGGAATAAGGCTGCCGAGATCATCTACGGCTATACGGCGGCGGAAATGATCGGACGCAATTCGAAATCCCTGTATGTGCCGGCCGAACATGTTGATGAAGTGCCGGACTTGCTTGAAAGTATAGGTCGTGGTGAACGTATTCTCCATCATGAGGCTGTACATCGCAGGAAGAGTGGTGATGACATCGCTGTTTCTTTATCTATATCCCCTGTCAGAGATGGCGCCGGTACGATTATTGGCGCATCGACTATTGCGCGGGACATCACCGAAAGGCAACGAGTGCGCAAGGAGCGGGAAAAGCTTATCATCGAACTCCAGGAGGCGCTTGCCAAGGTCAAGACTCTGAAAGGATTGCTCCCTATTTGCGCATGGTGCAAAAAAATACGTGATGACCAGGGTTATTGGCAGCAGATTGAAGCGTATGTTCGCGACCATACTGAAGCCGACTTCAGTCACGGTATTTGCCCTGCCTGTGCTCACAAGTTCAAACACCCGGATGCAAATGATTGAATGAGACAAAGCGTGCAATAGCCCCATCGGACACCTTTTAAGGATAGCCGGAATGATCGAACTCCTTCATTCGCTCCCCATTTTTTCTCCGCTCAAGAAGAAAGAACTTAAATTTCTGGCTGAGATTGCCAGGGTGGTTGAGTATCCTCCCAATACCACCCTTTTGCGCGAAGGCGAGCGTGGAAACTGTCTGTATGTTATCGTGGAAGGCAGACTAGAGATTCTAAAATCGCTCGGCACGGCCGAGGAGTACATCCTCGGGGTTCGCGGTCCGAGGCGAGTACATCGGGGAGATGTACCTTTTCAACCCCCAAAGATTAAGGACTGCAAGCGTAAGGTCCCTGAGCCGGGTCCAGTTGCTGGAAATATCGACGGACGACTTTCAATCTCTTTTGAACCGCCGGCCTGAGTTCGAATATCAATTGGCATGCGGGATAACCCAGCGTCTGCTCGATACCGAGATAAATCTTCTTCGCACAATTGCCGACAAGGACCGCAAGTTGGCCCTTGCACTTACGAAAACTAAATTCGACCAACCATATGAGACCGATGAGACCGAAAATCTCAGACCGCGACATGCAGGCGAAGAAGAAATCGTAAAAACGGGGACGGGGATTGAAACTGTTCCGATTCGGATCAGGACTTTCGGGAATTTTCAGGTTTTCCGGGGTGAAAACCGGGTTCCGGACCAGGACTGGAAAGCAAGGCCCCCGAAATTATTGCTAAAGGCGCTCATCGCCCGTGGAGGCTCGGGAGTGCCGAAGGACCTGCTTATCGAGGACCTCTGGCCGGAAGCCCCCCCGGAGTCCGGTGACAGCCAGTTTAAAGTGGCTCTGCACCGGTTGCGCTACGCTCTGGAACCCTCCATGGCCAAATCCCGCGGCTCGTCCTACGTGATCTTGAAAGATAATCTTGTCTCTCTCAGAAAAGATATCTGCCGCACGGACCTGGAAGAATTTCTGTCGCTGCAAAAGCAGGGGAAAAAGGCAGAAGAAGCAGGAGACACCGATCATGCGCTCCTTTGCTACAGGTCGGCAATCGATCTGTACAATGGGGACTTCCTGGCCGAAGATCTCTATGAAGCCTGGGCCGAACTTAGAAGATACCAGTTGCGTACCATGTACATCGACCTTTTGTACCGCACGGCCGCTTCGTACGAGACGCAGGGGAAGTCAAAAAAAGCTTCCGAGTACTACAAAATGGTAATCAAGACCGATCCCGTATGCGAAGCAGCTTATCAGAAGCTGATGCTGATTTACTCCAACGGCGGCATGCGGGCCGAGGCTCTGAAGGTGTATGAAGACTGCAGAAAGACCCTGGAGAGGGAGATTGGAGTGGAACCGGGCAGGCTGACTTCCTCTATTTACAGGCGAATCATAGAACTTTCCTGAGTCTCGACAACTGTTGAATCCGAATACTTCCCGTAACTTGCGGCCGAGGATGCATCCCATGAGAGTCTTTATCACAGCCAGGCTGCCGCAGGAAGTCCTGGCCCGAATCGCGCTGGAGCATTCCCTGGAGGCCCACGATGAAGATACGCCTATCGGCAGGGAAAAGCTGCTGGCAGGAGTTGAAGGAATAGACGGGCTTCTTTGCACGATCACCGACTGCATCGATCTTGAGGTCCTCGAACGCGCCCCGGGGCTCAAAATTATTGCCAATAACGGAGTAGGCTTCGACCATATCGATATTGAAGCAGCAACCCGGAGGGCAATTCCGGTAACCAATACCCCGGGAGTGCTCACCGTTTCGACCGCCGACCTGGCTTTCGCTCTGATCCTGGCAACAGCGCGCAGACTCGTGGAAGGCGACAGGATGACCAGGAACGGAGAATTCAAATTCTGGGCGCCTCTTCATTTCCTCGGTCAGGATGTGGGCGGCAAAACACTTGGCATAGTCGGCTTCGGCAGGATCGGAAGAGCGGTTGCCAGGAGGGCCGGCGGATTCGACATGAAGGTGATCTACTACAGCAGGACCCGGCTCGAAAAGGATGAAGAAAACAGGTTGGGTGTTCGCTTTGCCCCTCTCGATGAGTTGTTGAAAGAGTCCGACTTCGTATCCCTGCACGCGCCGCTCAGAGCGGAGACGCACCATATGGTCGGCGAAAAGGAGCTGGCATCGATGAAAAGCTCGGCCTGCCTTATAAACACGGCCAGGGGCCCGATCGTCGATGAAAGGGCCCTCGTTGACGCATTGAAGCAGGGCCGTATCCGGGCGGCCGGCCTGGACGTCTATGAGAACGAACCCTCCTTAACCCCCGGACTGGCCGAACTCGATAACGTAGTGCTTCTTCCGCACTCGGGAAGCGCAACTGTGGAAACGCGCACCCGAATGGCCGTCATGGCCGCGGATAACCTCCTGGCCGGGCTACGGGGCGAACGCCCTCCCAACTGCCTCAATTGGAAAACGTGGCCGTAGGTGGGAGCGAAGCGTGACCCATCGGATAAACTGTGAACGCAACTTGGTATGAAGCCCCCTCCCCTGAAGCGCTCAAAGGCAACGGAATATGTCTATTTATCGATTATCATGCAAAGCACGTCCATTACGTTCGTTCGGGTGGGGCCGGTGATGAAAAGATCTCCTATGGTTTTGAAAAAATTATAGGAATCGTTTCTCGAAAGGTGATCGAGCGGATCGAGGCCTTTGCGCCTGGCGTTCAGGCAGGTGTCGCAATCGGCAAAGGCGCCGGCGGCATCGGTTGGCCCATCTGAACCGTCGGTTCCGGCGCTGAGCGCAGCGATCTTCGGCCATCCCTCCAGGCTGAGCGCCGCAGCCAGGGCAAATTCCTGGTTCCGGCCCCCTTTCCCCTCGCCTCTGATCGTAACAGTGGTTTCGCCTCCGGCCAGAATGCAGGCAGGAGCAGCAACGGGATGTCCGGAGGAGACGACCTCTTTTCCTATTGCCGTAAAAGCCTGGGCGATCTCGCGGGCTTCTCCCTGAAAAAATGACGAGAGGGCCAGCGTGGCGTATCCGAGTTCCTCTGCCTTCTCGGCCGCGGCCAGCAGGGCTTCCCGGTTGCTTCCGACAACGACGTTCTGGACCGCTTCGAATACTGCGTCTCCCTGCTTTGGCGATTCTTCTGCCAGCCCATTTGCGCCATCTCTCAACAGCCTGAGCACGGAAGCCGGAAGTTTTTGAGAAAGCCCGTACCGGTCGATAATCCGGATGCAATCGGCAAAGGTGCTCGGGTCGGGGACCGTTGGCCCCGATGCGATCACATCCAGTGGATCTCCGACAACGTCTGACATAAACAGGGAGACCACTGTGGCCGGGTAGGCAATCTTTGCCAGTTGCCCTCCTTTGGCGAGGGACATGTGCTTGCGCAGTGCGTTCAGTTCGAATATGGTGGCCCCGCATTCAAGCAGAAGCCGGGTCGTTTCCTGCTTTTCGCTCAACTGAAGAGGGGGACGCGGGGCTGGAGAAAGCGCGCTCCCTCCACCAGAAAACGCGCACACAACCAGGTCCTGTTCCGTGCAGGCCTTCAATCGTTCCAGAATAAACCGTGTGGCTTCCAATCCGGCCTGGTCCGGTACCGGGTGCCCGGCCTCCATCACGCGCACTTTGTTCAAAGCGAGGCCGTGATCGTATTTGACGGTTATCCAGCCGTCGGTGAGCCTCTCGCCAAGGACCTGTTCGAGCGCCTTTGCCATCGGCGCGGTTCCTTTTCCGAATCCGGTCACGAAAATTCTTTTGAAGCGATCGAGCTGATATGAACGGTCTCCAACCCTCAGCTCGTCGCCGCTCAGCTCGATGTAGCGTCTTACGGCCTCTTCGGGGTCAACGGCTCGAACTCCAGCCATAAAAATATCCTGGAGCACCTTCTTTGTTTTCTCATCCATTAAGAGCCCCTCAAAATGTTTTAAGTCCTTCGCGACTTGCAGTAACAGCTTTGCACGTCCCTTCGGGACACCCTGAAACCATGAAAAGGCCCGGCGCTGCGAACGTACAAACCCATGCCTGTATCTTCTGATTTACCCCTGTCCACCATGTCCACCCTGTTCACCATGTCCACCGCGCTTCGAGCCCGTAGGGCGGGCCAAGCGGCAGCGCAGTCCACCGAAAACTTTTCGTAAGAGTTTTTCATGTTTCATTGGGACTTTGTCAGTCCGTTTCGCGTCTTCGCGTCTTCGCGTGAAAGACTGTCTTTTCGAGACAGCTTTTCATGTCCCTCTCGGGACACCCTGAAACCATGAAAAGACCCGGCGCTGCGAATGTGTGAACCCATACCTGTGTCTTCTGATTTATCCGTGTGCATTTGTGTTCATCCGTGGTTCGAGCCTTTCTTCGCGTCTTCGCGTCTTCGCGTGAAAGACTGTCTTTTCGAGACAGGGCTATTTTGCAAGAGGCTGCGCTGAAAAGCAAAAGAGATTTCTTGTGCAGGCGCCCTGGCCGGGCGCACCACCCAAAAAAAGGGGCAAGCAGAACGGCCGCTTGCCCCTGGAATGGTCACTGAAGTGGATAAGACACCCTATGCATCCTACCCATCTTTATTATAATGAACGATCTTCCGTAGTCAAGAGTCGGGCGGCGCGCCTTTTTAGCGGGTTGGAAGCCGCTTTTCCAGAGGAAGTTTCAGAGAGAACCGGACTGCGCCAGGTCTTCTTCAACGTAGCGCACGGCGGCTTCGAGCAAAGCTGTGCGCGGATAATCATTCTTGTCGATGAGCGCGGCAAGCAGGGGCGATGTCTGCCTGCTGAAGGGCATGGCTACAGCGAAATGATCCGCGTTAGGATAGCCAAGCAGCACTGAGCCGGGAATAATCGCGTCGGAGGCTATGACCATGCCGTCGTTGATCGGTTCGGTTCCGGCAAGAATATCGTAGAATGGACGCAGAATCAGGGAAGTATTCTCACGCGAGGTAAACGCAGCCAGCGAATAGTAGCGTATGCTCGCGGGCAGCCGGTGCGTGGACAACCACGAAATCCGCACGTTGCGGCGCAGGCTCTCGATGGCTTCGGCGCCTTCTCCCGAAGCGCACGATGCAAGCGGTAACCTGTGGAGAAGTTTTGAGAGAAACTGCGGAAACACGTCCGCCAGCGGGGAGCCGTTGACAGCCCCCGCGACGCTGACGACTGCGCAAATCCGCTCGGCGACGCCTGGATATTTCACGATCGCTTCGAGGGTATCCACGGTGCCTTTTGAGTGCGTGACAAATATCAGCCTCTGCCCGGCGGGCATACCCATAACCATATCCCGGATCAGCTCGGCGTTAGGGCCGCTCCCCTTGCGTCCTCCGGTCTGTATGTAGTCCGTCTCATAGCCGATTGCTTCGAGCCGCGCGCGGGCGTCTCCGAAGACCGTCGATTCGTGTGCCACGCACTCCGCCAGTAAGCCGGGGACCATGACTACGCGGAAAGAACCCCTGGATTGCCCGCTGGGAACGGGTTTGCCCGTTGGCGGCCCTTCACCTTGAAGTTTCCACAGAGTTTCCGTGTCATCCCATGGAGACCCCGCCGCATCTTTTGCGCGAAGGGAAAAGAGCACGTCTTTAAATATTTCACGAAAACGCCCCCTGCCGTCAATAATTCCACCTTGGGCAGCAGGCGCTAAAACCGAAGGCGCAATCTGTTCGGGGGAAAGACAAACCTGCCGGGCAGTGCAGGAAGCCAGCATGCTCGCTGCAAACAAGGCGACAAGTGCGGAAATGTATTGTCTCACCATCACGAACCGGCGCCGGGCGCGCTTAACAATTCAAGCGCTCTCAGGAGCTGTTTGTCTTCGCTCGCTCGTATTTGAGCCATGGTCATCTCCTTTATTCTCGCGGGAAAGAGGGGATCGACTTCTGCAGGCAAAGGGACTTGCACGTCCGGCGTTATGCCTTTGTGCCAGATCACCCGCCCATCGGGGGTAAGCCATTCGGCTATGGCCAGAAGCAGTGCGGAGCCATCCGAGAGCCTGAATGATTCCAATACCGTACCGGTGCCGAAGGTTTTTTCTCCCACCAGCTCGGCCCGGCGGGCATCCTGTAATGCTCCTGCCATAATTTCAGCAGCGCTCGCCGTTCCCCCGTTAACCAGGACGACAAGTTTCATGTCGGGCGCGAGTCCTCCACGTTCGACAGGCATATCCGCTATAACGCCTCTGTTGTCTCTCACCAAAGCCACGTTACCGCTGCGAAGAAACTGGCTGGTTGCGGCGATGGTTGTCTTGAGTACTCCGCCCGGGTTATCGCGCAAGTCCAGAACGGCGCTTTTGATTCCCGCTTTCTTGATTTCCGCCAGGGCCTTGCGTAATTCGTCGGTGACCCCCTGGCTGAATCCTGCGATTCGTATGTCTGCCGGTCCGGCCCCCGGGAAGCGCGTCCAGGTAACATTGTGAACGGCTATCTCAGCACGCACCAGGTACACGGTCCGGGTCTGTCCGGTATTGGGGCTCAGGACTGTCAACGTAACCGAAGTGCCGGACTTGCCGGTTATATTGGTTATAATCTCTTCCAACGGGAGCCCTACGACATCCTTTTCACCGACCTTGATTATCACGTCGCCGGATTTGAGGCCGGCCCTTTGGGCCGGAGAGCCTTCAATTGGCGCCAATATAACGGCGTGGCCATCCTTAATGCGCAATTCCACCCCTATGCCGGTGAAACTTCCTTCCAGAAAATGCTTCTCGAGATGCGCCATGTCGGGACTCAAAAAAGCGCTGTGTCCGGTGTCGCCCAGGGCGTTGACCATGCCGCCTATTGCCCCGTAAGTGAGCTTTTGAGACTGAACCGCGTCACGCCTGACATATTCTTTTGCGATGAGGTCCCATGCCTCGGCGATAAGCTTGAAATCGAGCGGCGCCGGTGTATCGGCTATAATTCTTGCGAAAACCAGGCGGTCCAGGACGATCCCTCCGGCCAGTGCCGTCCATAGCGAAATAAAAACAAGGGCCTTCGGACCGATGGTCTTGAAAAGTCGCAAATTCATCATTTTCTGCTCCACATGTCAGATCTCTAAAGTCGATTCTTATTGTTGAACATAACAAATGTCACCCAGGCAGCGGCAGTCAACCGGTGAGACAGGGCCACGCAAGAACGCTGATGAGAACTTGGTGATGTTCATGCAAGGTATACGTATTCCATAAATAAGTTTGTCAGAAATTTAATCCAGGTCGAGATAATGAGCCGGATCTGTTGATGGCCTGCTTTGGAAACCTGTGCAAAGCCTTTCGGTGGAAACGGCCTTCCTTTCCACTCGCCCCGCCGAGCGCCGAACTCATCAATCATTTCAAATTAAAATGTTCGGCGAAGTTGTCAAGAGTCATCAAAGACCGGCACTCGGCACAAATAAGTTGATATAGGGACACCTACCCGCGATGCAGCGGCATCGGCCGCGTTCGCACGGGTACGTTCAGATTGTGCGTAGTAGGATGCCTTTTCGGTTTTACACGGAGGTCGGGATTGTCAGCCCAAATAAAAGTACTGTAAATTCAATCACTTAATTTTGGGTGTCGTCGTACTTCATAAGATGAATCATTACCCGAGACCTGAAGCAATAATCTACTCTCTGCTTTTCTCATCCGTGTATATCCGTGTTCATCCGTGGTTCGAGTTTTATCCGTGGTTGGTTGTTTTTCTCCGTTTTCTCCGCGCCCTCTAAAGATTGACCCTAGCCCCTCGAAGCAGGCCACCGGATTTTTGGAATTATCGAACGCCCCCGCGTGAGATAATTTTCACCCTGTGATTGCGGCTCGTCTCTACGTGTCTCTTTTGGAATTTTTTCCCTCACCGTTCACTGCTCACTATTCACCATTCACTCTTCACTCTTTACTGCTCACTGCCCTTTCCACTTCATTTTATGTTTGACAATACTTCTAATAGTGAAGTATAATTTCCTCCGTCTTCCGCCATCCGGGATTAAGGTGTTTATCCGCCTCTATCCCGTTCATCCGTGGTTCGAAATTGAGGAATTTGCATGTTTTTGCCCATTCACCCATTCACCCATTCACCCATTTCAGGAACCCTTGCCGCATGAGAAACCGAATCGATGATAACCAATTACTTCAATTAATCAGGAACGGCGATACCGTTACCGAAGCCGCCCGTAAGTTAGGAATCGACAAAGGCACCGTATCTAGAAGGTTGAAGGCGTTGAATGTCGCCATAAACCGGAATGTAACCCTCCGGGCGGCCCACAAGATTGTTGACCGCGAAATCAATGCATTGGACCAGTTGCAGAAGATCAACCGAGACGCCAACGAGATGCTCGACCTGCTCATGCGCTGGAACCGGGGCGAAGACGCGGCGCTTCAGGTACTCGAATCTCAGGTCCGCAAAATTAAGGTCCGGGGGCATGAAGAGGAAATCACCGAGTTCAAATTCAAAGACCCGCGCGAACTCGCTCTAAAGGCCATGCAGGAAATCCGGGGACAACTAAGGCTGCAGCTCGAAATCTTCCAGGCGCTTTTCGATATGCAGGCGGTCCAGCAATTTCAGGCTGAAGTATTGGAGGTGATCGCAAGTGTCTCAACGGAAGCAAGAGATGAAATCATACGCCGGCTCACGGAAAGAAATGCTCTTCGCTCAGCTCTTGACCTCAATCGAGCAGAAGTTCTGGTTGCAGAACGGAATGTCTCTAGAAACGGGATGCCTTCGGCAGCCACCGGCGGCGCTTGGTCTGCCTTAAAACGGGAATGAATCAGCTCGCAAGGCTCGGCTGAGGTGGTGCATATTCGCCAAGTCGCATTGCGATGTCTTCCACTGCGCCAACACCGTCTTGTATTGCCTTGAAGATAAGATTGGAATGCTTCTTTTCGCGGAGAGTGCCTTCTTCCTCGACGTGGAGGTAGGCCGGGCTAATAGCCCCGCCGATGGCATAAACTCCGCTCACGCTTGTCTGGAATCCATGATTAAGCATGATGAGCTTTGCGCCTTCCCTGCCGAACTTGCAGACACCCTCTGTACAGGTGATCTGCTGTAAGCCGAGGCGTTCAAAAACGCTCGAAGGCCCCTGTGTCCCGATACAGGCGATCACATGTTTCATGGGAAAGCTCATTCCCTGCTGCATCTCGATGCCGTGCGGGAGTGCGATATTTTGGGTCTGGATAATGAGCCGTTCGACTCCCTCGTCATCGACCTCACCGATCCGCGGCACGGCCCCTTGCAGGATCTTGATGTTGCCACCGAGAAGGATCTCTTCACCAAGATCACGGGCGACATCCTTGTCTACCTTGAAATGTTCGCGGCGGTGGCCCCAATAGACGGGCGTAGAGTCACTGGCGGCCCGCTTAGTTTTGGACAGCATGGAGACCACATCAGCGGCAGTGTTGCCACCCCCCAGCACCAGCGTCGGCGCCCCGATGTGCTCCTCTGGATTCCCCAGGCTGCGGGCAACCATCTTGGCTTCTCCGTAAATGCCAAGATCAATCGGGATATTACTTCCGAAAGCCAGAATGACGGCTGAAGCCCTGTAGCGGCCTTTGCCTGTGGCTACGGTGAATAAATCCTTTTCGCGTGAGAGGGTCTGGAATTCCTCCCCGTAACAGATTGCGATGCCGCGCTTCTGCACGCAGTTTTCAACTCTGGAAAGATATTCCTCCACCGGCTCGTTTGCCGGTTCGAGGTCCGGGATCGCGAAGGCTTGCTCTTCACCTTTGGGTATGGTGGGGTAGACCTTCTTGCCCTTGGGATAGGTATCGAGGATACCCTGAAAAACCCGTGTTCCCTTTTCAAGAACAACAACATTCAATCCCAGGTCGCGGCCCCTGATGGCGGCAGCAAGGCCCCCGGGTCCCGCACCGACAATGACGGCATCCACCCTACCCATCTCTCGCAGCCTCCGGATATCAAATCTCGTCAATGAGTGGTGTATATGAAAATACGTTCCAGTATCGTTCAAGTCCGTTGCTTGCACAAGCGGCAATTACGGTGATACGGGCGCCGAGAACTTATTCTGATGCGATTCAGCTTGGATTATCATTTATAGCTTGCCAACTTCAAAGAGTCCAGTTTGCAGCGATTCGGTAAACAAATGATTCGTAATGTCGGTTTGCGGTTTGGGATCGGGTGGTTCAGTTTGGGGTCCCCCATTAAAAGGCAGCGGCCAAGATAATAACCCGGTTTCTATGGATAAATGTTAAAAACGCATGCCTTATTAGCGCTTAAAAACACGTTTTTGA